>NZ_RKMH01000007.1 GCF_003797185.1 Gordonia oryzae | reverse complement strand
GGTGGCTTGTCGCGGGTGTGAGTTGGAGTTTCCGGTGGGTGCGTATCCGGTGTATCCGGGGAATCGGGTGATGGAGACGACCACGGGTGTGGGTGGTAACGAGCTGACGTTGACCACCGCGTTCGGGGTGAACGGTTTGGAGGTGCCGGTGAGCGGGAAGGTGGTGATTGGTGAGGTGTTTGATCGGGTGGATCGGCCGAGTGCGGCGGTGGCGGCGCAGAAGTGGGCTGCGCGGGGGCAAGGTGTACAGGCGGTGGCCGACACCGATCAGGGTGGGCATGTGTTCGGTTTCCGGTTTGTGTTGGCGCAGGGGTTGCGCAACATGTTTGCTCAGGATGGGTATTTCAATATGACGCCGTATCGGGTGATGGAGAATGAGTGGGCTGATTTCGCCCGGTACGGGGCGCGGGTCGAGGCGACGATCGACCTGGATGCGCCGGTCGTGGGGGAGAGGCCGGAGACGGTGACCGTTGATGGGAAGGCGTACTCGGCGAGGTCGAATAACTTGTTGGAAGAGGTGGATCTTGGCCACAAATTCGGTAATGATTCGTCGCAGCGGTACAAGCGGCGTTATTACAAGAAGCAGATCGTGGCAGTTGTTGCGGAAGCGGAAGCGGGTGAGCGTTGATGTCTGAACCGGAGGCTGGTTTGCGATGGTTGGGTTCTCAATTGGCGGATATTGTGGTGCATTCGACCGGGGACCTGTGGGAGGGGCCGTGGGACCGGTACATGTTCATTGCTCATTTCGAGCCGGGGCACAGCGTATTCACGAAGGCGGCGTGGGTGGGTGGTGAGCGAATCAGACGACGGCCAGTAGGGATTTCGATAGAAGATTTAGAAAATTTCAATACGGTTGTGCGGGACTTTCGCCGCGAGTTTCCGGTGCCTTTGTGGTTGTTTGATGCTTTGGTGGTGGTGGTGGATCGGGAACCGGTGCGGGGTGTGGTGCATGTGGTGTGTGGTGATGTGGCTGCGGATTTTGAGGCGTCGATGGCCACGGCGGGTGAGGTGAAGGCGCGGGCGATTGACATGTTCGGGGATTTGGTGGAGCCGTCGGTGGTGTGTGGTCGGCCGATTGTGGTGGCTGATGGTGGGTCGGCGGTGGATCGGGTGGCGGCGTTTGTGGCGGTGAGTCCGGTGTCGGGGTTTGTGGTGGAGGATGCGGTGGTGTCTCGGGTGGATGGTGGGTGGCGGGTGTTTGTGCGGGATAGGCCTGGCCAGATACGTGTGGATCGGACATATTTTTTGGTTGCTGATGATGGTGGGGTGTTTCCGGTGTCGTCGGGTGAGCCGCCGGCGCAGGCGGTGGCCAGGTTACTGGGCCGGTGACTATTACGAAGTGACTTCCCGGCAGGGTGCTCCGCGTTCGTCGGACGGGTGCGCGCTGATTCGATCGGCGGCGCGGTCGTCACTCGGGTGTAAGGCCGAGACGGCCCGCGGTCTCCAGGATCGCAGTCTCCAGGCGAGCGTGGTGAGTATTAGCCACGTCGAGTACGGCGCTGACGTCGCGAGCGGTGAATCCGTCCAACAGAGCCGCATGGTCGTCGTTCAGGAGCTCCTGGGTGGCCGAGCTCACGCTGCGCATGATTTGGAACGGCTCGGTCAGATTCCACGTCGACTCGAACATCGACAACAAACGTGGCATCGCGCACGGCGCGGTCAGACACATGTGGAACTGCCTCGACACGTCGTGAAACGACTTGCCGTCGCCCCACTTGGTGGCGGTCACCAGTTGCTCGTGGCAGCCACGTGCGGCTGCGATATCGGCCTCGGAGACACGGTCGACGGCCTGGGCGAGCGCGGCCTGTTCGAGGACGCCGCGAACGAAGTAGATCTCCTTGAGTTCGTCGGCCGACAGCGAACTCACCCGATATCCGGAATTACGCTGGTGGACAACCAGTCCCTCGCCGACGAGAGTCTTGAGTGCCTCCCGCACCGGGATCGGACTCACACCAAAGGCGTCGGCGACCTCACCCGGGGGAATGACGGTGCCCGGCGGTGCGCCACCGGAGAGGATCAGTCGGCGCAACTCCTCCTCGATGTTCGCGTGCTCGTGATGTGATCGGACCTCGACGAGTTTCGCGACCAGGAGATTGGGCCGACGGCGGTTCACGACAGCCGGGCCTGATCCGACACCGAATGCGCGGCATCCCAGCCGAATTCGGCGGCGCGGGCCAGCCGGTGCGATTCGGCGTGGGCGGCGGCGGCCGAGGGATGACGCAAGACCCAATCGGCAACCGCGTTGGTCAGTCGTTGCTGATTGTTGCGCTTGACGATCTCGTGGCCCTCATCACCGAACATCAGCAACTCGGCCACCCGACCACGCGACCGCAATTCGTGCACGATCTGCTGGGATTCACTGACCGGAACGTTGGTGTCGTGGGCGCCGTGTATCACCAGCAACGGAGCGCACACCTCGTCTATCCGGTGGATCGGGGACAAGTCACGCAGCAGCTCGCGATCCGACTCCGGATGACCGTACTTGGTGTAGGCGGCCACCGCGATCCACGGCTCGGTGTTGCGGAAGAACGACTCGAGATCACTCATACCGCAGATAGCGATACCGGCCGCGAAGAGATGGGGGTGAAAAGTCAAGCACGCCAATGTCAGATAGCCACCATAGGACCGCCCCGAAACGTAGAGCGCGTCGGGATCGGCGATACCGGCATCGACGAGATACTCGGCACAATCGGCCGCGTCGTCGATCCCCGCGTACCGGCCGTAGCGGTCGTCGGCGTGTGAGAACAGGCGCCCGTACCCCGAGGACCCGCGCACGTTGGGAGCGAACACCCCGATGCCGGCGTCGACGAGCGGGCCGAAAAGGAAGTGATAGTCGGGCCGCGTCTGCGCCTCGGGGCCACCGTGAAAATACAACAGGTACGGGGTCGGAGCGTCGCCGGCGTCGGCTGAGCGCTGTGCTGGCCGAAACAGCCAACCCGACAACGGCATCCCGTCGCGCGCGGAGAATGCGTGCAGCTCGGGCCGCAGAGTGTGCGACGGGCCGGTGCCGGCCACCATGTCGTCGCGGACCGGTGTGACCTCCCGGCTCGCGGTGTTGATCAGATGCACCAGCGGCGAGCGCTGCGGACTCGACACCGTCACCGCGACGAGAGTGCCCGCCGCACTGATCGACAACTCCGACGCCACGTCACCCGGCAGTGGAATCGGATCGTGCAGTGTCTGATCGGGAAGCGTCATGATCTGTAACTCGCTGTGCCCGTCGGTGTTCCACAACATCGCGACCGTTGATTGGTCGTGGGAGACCGCGAAGGCGTCGAGGCCGCAGCCCGCGCGCTGTGCCAGCACCCGGAAGCGTGTTCCGGTGCGGGTCACCTCCACACCGAGTAGGCGCGGATACTTGGCGTCGAAGTCGCTGCGCACCACGGCTTGTACCGAGTCGAGATCACGCTCGGCGTCACCGGGCGGCCCGACGAACACCAGCGACGGGTGGTCGAAGCCCTGGTCGAGAATGTACCCGTCGTCGGTCACCGAACCCGGATCGTTGGGCAACAGCGTGCTCATCTCGACCTCCGGCTCGTCCTCACGGGCCCCGACCGCGAGTGCCGGACGCAGCGGACGCGCCGAACGACGAATGTGACGATCAAGCGGACCGGCCGATCCCGTGCCGTCCTGACGCTCCCGGCGTCGCAACAGCAGCATGTCGTGGTAACCGCGCGGGCCGACACGTAGCAACGTTGCACCCTTCCACGAATCGATCAGTGCGCCACCAACACGCACATCGAGGGTCTGGGTGGCGCCCGTGCTCGGATGAATCCGCAGCGAGTGCGCGGTGCCGTCGGTCGCCGTGGCGGTGATCAGGACCCAATCGGTGTCCCAACCGACGAGCGTCACCGTACCGAAAGACCGCTCGGAGCCCGCGGTGTAGGGGTTGCCGTCGGGACGGGTGGCGGCGACGCGATGTGCGGTGTCGTCGTCGGGATCGGTCGTCACGACCCACACCTGGTGGTGCTCACCGCCGCCGGGCGCCAGCTCCACCGCGAGCCACTGGCCGTCGCTGGAATGCACGAGCTTGCGCACCGGTCCGGTCCCCGGCACCCGCACCCACCGCAGTTCGCCGACCCCGTCGGGCGTCAGCACCCGCTGTGCCGCACGCGGATAACCGGTCCCGTCGTCGACGATGTAGGCGAATGCCGACCCGTCCGGGGAGACCGACGGACCGTACGTGTGCCACCCGTTCTCGTCGAAGCGCACCGAGTACGCCGGGTCGGGGACGCCGGCGGCGATGGAATCGGGTGTCGACGCCTGCGCGCCGGGCGGAACGGACGGCGTCACGGTGCGGTGAGACCTTCCATGGTCTGCAACCACATCTCGAGCATCGCGACCTGCCACAGCTCGTTGCCGTCGAGGCGAGTACGAATCCCATTGGGATCTGCGAACAGTCGGTCGAGCGCGGCCGGCCGGTACAGCCCGCGGTCGGTTGCTGAGCGCGTCTTGAGTACATCGGCGACGAGATCGAACACCTCGCCCTCAAGATGCCGGATACCCGGCACCGGAAAGTACCCCTTGGTGCGGTCGATGACGGCCGAGGGCAGCATCGCGCGACTGGCCTCCTTCAGTACGCCCTTGCCGCCATGTGCCAGTTTGAGATCCGGCGGGCAGGTGGCGGCGAGCTCGACGAACTCGTGGTCGAGGAAGGGCACGCGTGCTTCGAGTCCCCAGGCCATGGTCATCGTGTCGACCCGCTTGACCGGGTCGTCGACCAGCATGACCGTCGTATCGAGTCGTAGCGCTGCGTCGACCGAGGTGTGCGCACCCGGCGCCGACTGATGGGCCAGTGCGAACTCCCAACTCGGGTCGACATCGCGCTCGGCCAACAGATAATCGTCGGAGAGGATCGCGGCGATCTCCTCGTGCGACCGATCGAAGAAGACCTCACGGTAGGCCTTCGTCGTCTCCGGGCGCGCGATACCGGCCAGCGGCGGATACCAGGAGTAACCGCCGAGGATCTCGTCGGCACCCTGCCCGGACTGCACCACCTTGATGGACTTGCTCACCTCCTGCGAGAGGAGATAGAACGCGACGCAATCGTGGCTGACCATCGGCTCACTCATTGCGGCGATCGTGTCGCCGACGGCAGGCAGCAGCCGGTCGGTGCCGATGTGGATCTTGTGATGATCGGTGCCGAAGGTATCGGCGATGAGGTCGGAGTAGGCGTATTCATCGCCCGATTCGCCTGCTGCGGAATCGAACCCGATGCTGAAAGTGGCGAGGTCTGTCTGGCCCTGCTCGGCCAGCAGCGCCACCACCAGTGACGAGTCGATGCCCCCGGACAGCAACACCCCGACCGGGACGTCGGCGACCATCCGACGCCGCACCGCAGTGCGCAGCGAATCAATCAACTCGTGCTGCCAGCGCTTCTCGTCCCAGTCGGTCCGATCGGCATGCGGAGCGAACATCGGCTCCCAGTACCGGCGTTCGGTGCTGCGGCCATCGCGGGTGATGGTCCGGACGGTGGCCGGTGGCAGTTTGCCGATGCCGCTGTACATCGTGCGCGGTGCGGGAACCACTGCGTGAAAGCTGAAGTAGTGGTGCAGCGCGACCCTGTCGATGGAGGTGTCGACGTCCCCGGCCCGCAGCAGCGCCTGCAACGACGACGCGAACCGCAACCGCCCGGGCGTTTCCGCCAGATACAACGGCTTGATGCCCAGACGATCACGAGCCAGGGTCACCGTGCCCGAATCGGTGTCGACGACGGCGAATGCGAACATCCCGATCAGGCGGTCGACGCAGTCGGCGCCCCACGCATGAAACGCCTTGAGAATGACTTCGGAATCGGCGTGGGAGAAGAAGCGGTAGCCCTTGCCCTCGAGTTCGTGGCGCAACTGCTGATAGTTGTAGATACATCCGTTGAACACCAACGCCAGCCCCAACTCGGGATCGACCATCGGCTGACCGCCCCGCTCGGACAGGTCGATGATCTTCAGGCGCCGATGCCCCAGGGCCACACTGCCTTTCATGTAGACCCCGCAGGCGTCCGGTCCCCGCCGGGTCATCGCGGCGGTCATCGCGCCGACCGAAGAGACGTCGGGTGTGGACCCATCGAAGCGGATCTCGCCGCAGACTCCACACATGAAATAGCGACCTTTCGTCTCCATGTCGCGGCAGACGCGACGTCATCGTCCCAGCCTAGGAGTTCTGGCCCGGTGCGTCAGCGTGAGTCGTCGCCCGCGCGTGGCGTCACCCAGGTGGTGATGTCGGCGTGGACCACCTCGGTGCCGTACGTGTCGAGGATGCGGACGGAGACGACGACGTCGGTTCCGATACTGATCGCCTCGACGTCGATCGGTCCGGTCAGGGTCGCCTCCGCGGTCAATCGCGTGGTGGCCTTGGCCAGGTAGTGCGTCGACATGGCCTTGGGTAGCCAGCGATGCGACGGCGGCAGGCTGGCCTCCATCAGCATGCCCATCGCGGCCTCGGCAAGGTTGCAGGCCGCGATCGCGTGGAAGGTGCCGATGTGGTTGTACACGCCGATCCACTTGGGCGCGCTCACCTTGCAGAACCCGGGACGCATCTCCTCGACCAGGGGCAGCACGGTGCCGAAGTAGGGAACGCGCGCGACCATACCGAGTGAGAACAGGGCGCGGCCGAGGACGTTGTCGGGTAAGCGCCGGCGCAGGGCGTAGGTCGCGGTCATCGCCGATGGTCGAGCATCGGCGGTGCGTGCGGGCTTGGTCGTCATGGAACCGACCCTAACCGCTCACCGGTTCGGGACGAGCGCGCCGTGCTCAGCTGAGGTCGCCGGCGATCGGCTGTGGGCGCTGCGGGCCTATCTGCGTAGGTACTGACAGGACGCTTCGGCTGTACCGGGCTATACGACCCAACCCCCCATGAGCCACGCAGAAACCTCGCGGCACGCGCGACGTCCATTACCCGAAAAGGTCTGTGGGGTAACGGCTCAGACACGCAGCGAATGTTGCCTCGGGGAGTGGCTGGGCTCTCCCGATCACACCGATGGCGACGTCGCCGGGGCTGTGCACGGCGGACTGTCGGCCTCGTCGGTCTGTCGATCCGCGAAAGGGAAACTCCGATGACAACAGCGACCGCCAAGCGTTCGGGCATCACCATCGAGCGCACCGCGGCCGGTGTCGTAGCCGCCGGTGCCATCATCACCGGCGTCGGAGCAAGGGCGGGCCTCGCCTCAGCGGCCGTCTCCGCGGGCCTCGGTGTCCGCCCACAGGTCGCGGTGGCGACGCGGCTTTCTGATCCGAATGATTGACATGCGCGGTGAATGTCCGTTCCGAGGCCACAGTTCGATGCGTTCGAACCTCGGCAGAGGTATGCGCGAATGATCGGCCTCGGGTCGGTGTCGACGAGCAATGACATTGACGTCTCGTCGTTGACGTCTGCGTTCCAGGGATGGTTCACCCAGGAGTTCGAACGCGAACAGGGTTCCAGCGACTCGTCCGACGACAGCACGGCAGCGCCAGGCGTGTGGACTTTTTCTCCGACCCCGGTGCGGCGGTCTTGGCCGATGGCAAGCGTCCCGCCGACAACACCGCGCTCGTGGGTCCGGCCCCCCGACGTACACGCTGGCTACGGACTGTGGAATTGTGCTCGTCGCGGCGCTGGTCGTACTGATCGTCGCCGTCGGCGGTCCACCCCGCTTCGGCTGGTAGGTGCATCGGCGACGACCCCTACCGTCACGGCCGACGACGTGTGCGGACCTGCGGGCTGCGTTGCTGATGATCGACCCCTTCACCCCTCGCCACAGGGCAGCCCGGTTCCGTCGGTGCCGAACCTTGCGATCAGGTGCGACGGGATGTCGAGTACCTCGGCCAGCGACACCGTGAACATCACGGCACCGACGATTGCCAGCAGAATCGCAAGGAGTACCCACGCCGCACGCACCTGTGTGCCACATACCGCCACCTTGAGAACGAGTGCGCCGCCGGCGAGCACGCCGAGTGCGGCCGCGTAGGTGGCCGCCCAGGAAATGGGACGCAGGTCTGGCAACGCGGCGACCGGATGACACCTGATCGCGAGCATCTGCGCGTTCCAGTCGTTCTCGAGCTGCGCACGATGAGACAGGCAGAGAATCGCCACTACAACCCCGGCCGCAGCGAGGGTCACCATGGTCGGCCCCCACGGTGAGCCGCTTCGATCAGAGTGCATCATGGCTTTGGTTGTAGTACCCCGGCCCCGACAGCCGGTGACGTGTCGTTCGCGCAGCTGACCGAGCGGTCATTGCAGGTCGGATGGCATCAGGGGCCGATTTGAATCCACCCCGTAGCTGGTGCATACTTGTCGGGTTGCCTGGACGGCAGGTTGCGGGAATCTCTGCGGCTACGCTCAGGTGAATGACTCCCAGGCCCGGAAATCGGGGACTGGGCGTGTAACGCGTGCGCCGATTTCGGTTCACGGACCCGACACGCCCGACCGCGGGTGCCGGAGCAAATCGGTTCGTCTGATGGGCGAACCAACGTACAACGACAGATGAACAGCGTCGATCCCGACTCTCACGCGGTGATCTATGTGCCCGCCGGCGATTGATGCCGGCCCAGGTGCGCGGTGTTCGTCTGTCGAGAACAACTGACGGAAGAGGACACAGCGTGGCGGGACAGAAGATCCGCATCAGGCTCAAGGCCTATGACCACGAGGCGATCGACGCTTCGGCGCGCAAGATCGTGGAAACCGTGACCCGTACCGGGGCACGCGTGGTCGGCCCGGTGCCGTTGCCCACCGAGAAGAACGTGTACTGCGTCATCCGTTCGCCGCACAAGTACAAGGACAGCCGCGAACACTTCGAGATGCGTACCCACAAGCGACTCATCGACATCCTCGACCCGACGCCGAAGACGGTCGACGCGCTCATGCGCATCGACCTGCCGGCCAGCGTCGACGTCAACATCCAGTAGGGCGGGGGCGAAGAATCATGAGCAACCAGAGTTCAACCAAGGGCATCCTGGGCACCAAGCTCGGCATGACCCAGGTATTCGACGAGAACAACCGCGTCGTCCCGGTCACCGTCATCGCGGCGGGCCCGAACGTCGTGACCCAGCTGCGCACCGCGGAGCGTGACGGCTACACCGCCGTGCAGCTCGCCTACGGCGCCATCGATCCGCGCAAGGTCACCAAGCCGGTCGCCGGTCAGTTCAGCAAGGCCGGGGTCACCCCGCGCCGGCACCTGGCCGAGATTCGCGTGGCCGACGTCAGCGAGCTCGAGATCGGTCAGGAACTGACCGCGGAGATCTTCACCGACGGTGCGCTGGTCGACGTCACCGGCACATCCAAGGGCAAGGGCTTCGCCGGTCCGATGAAGCGTCACGGCTTCTCCGGTCTGGGCGCCAGCCACGGTGCACACCGCGTGCACCGCGCGCCGGGTTCCATCGGCGGCTGCGCCACCCCGGGCCGCGTGTTCAAGGGAATGCGGATGGCCGGACGTATGGGTAATGACAAGGTGACCACGCAGAACCTCACCGTCCACAAGGTGGACGCCGAGGCCGGCCTGCTGCTGATCAAGGGAGCGATCCCGGGTCGTCGGGGCGGCATCGTGGTGGTTCGCGACGCAGTGAAGGGTGGTGCTGACAAGTGAGCGCCGAAACCGCAGTCAAATTGACGCTGGACGTCCGCAACGCCGACGGCACGACCAACGGCACCGTTGATCTGCCCGCCGAACTGTTCGACGCGCCGGCCAACATCGCGCTGATGCACCAGGTTGTGGTGGCCCAGCAGGCCGCCGCGCGCCAGGGCACGCACGCCACCAAGACCCGCGGCGAGGTCCGCGGCGGTGGCGCCAAGCCGTACCGGCAGAAGGGCACCGGCCGCGCCCGTCAGGGTTCGACCCGCGCGCCGCAGTTCGCCGGTGGTGGCACCGTGCACGGCCCGCAGCCGCGCGACTACAGCCAGCGCACCCCGAAGAAGATGAAGGCGGCCGCCCTGCGCGGCGCGCTGAGCGATCGGGCTCGCAACGAGCGCATCCATGTGATCACCGAGCTGGTTCCCGGTCAGGTCCCCTCGACCAAGACCGCGCGTCAGTTCCTCGAGAGCCTGAGCGATCGTCGCAAGTTCTTGGTGGTGCTGGGCCGTGAGGACCTCACCGCATGGAAGAGCGTCGCGAACCTGCAGAACGTGCTGCCGATCTCGGCCGATCAGCTCAACACCTACGACGTCCTCGACGCCGATGAGGTGGTGTTCAGCGTAGAGACGCTCAACGCGTACATCGCTGCCAACGGATCCAAGACCGACCAGAAGGAGGCGTGAGCATGGCTATCCAGGCCAACCCGCGCGACATCATCCTGGCGCCGGTGATCTCGGAGAAGTCCTACGGGCTCATGGAGGAGAACGTGTACACCTTCCTGGTGCACCCGGACTCCAACAAGACGCAGATCAAGATCGCCGTCGAGCAAATCTTCGACGTGACCGTCGACAGCGTCAACACCGCGAACCGGCAGGGCAAGCGCAAGCGGACCCGCTTCGGCTACGGCCAGCGCCGCTCCACCAAGCGCGCGTTCGTGACGCTGACCGCCGACAGCAAGCCCATCGAGATCTTCGGAGGCTCGGTCAGCTGACCGGGACTCTTGGAATAGAGGGACTTTCACATGGCTATTCGTAAATACAAGCCGACGACACCCGGTCGTCGCGGGTCGTCCGGCTCGGATTTCGCCGAGATCACCCGTGACCATCCGGAGAAGTCGTTGGTCCGCCCGCTCCACGGACGCGGCGGTCGTAACGCGCACGGTCGCATCACCACTCGTCACAAGGGTGGCGGTCACAAGCGTGCCTACCGTCTGATCGACTTCCGTCGTAACGACAAGGACGGCGTCAACGCCAAGGTCGCACACATCGAGTACGACCCGAACCGCACCGCGCGGATTGCGTTGCTGCACTACGTCGACGGCGAGAAGCGCTACATCATCGCGCCCAAGAACCTCAAGCAGGGCGACGTGGTGGAAAGCGGTCCGACCGCCGACATCAAGCCCGGCAACAACCTGCCGCTGCGCAACATCCCGACCGGTACCCAGGTGCACGCCGTCGAGCTGCGCCCGGGCGGCGGCGCGAAGATGGCCCGCTCGGCCGGTGCGTCGATCCAGCTGCTCGGCAAGGAGGGCGCCTACGCGACCCTGCGTATGCCGTCCGGTGAGATCCGTCGCGTCGACGTGCGCTGCCGCGCCACCGTCGGCGAGGTCGGTAATGCCGAGCAGAGCAACATCAACTGGGGCAAGGCCGGCCGCATGCGGTGGAAGGGCAAGCGCCCGACCGTCCGCGGTGTGGTCATGAACCCGGTCGACCACCCGCACGGTGGTGGTGAGGGCAAGACCTCCGGTGGTCGTCACCCGGTCAGCCCGTGGGGTCAGCCGGAAGGCCGCACCCGCAAGAACAAGGCGAGCGACAAGCTCATCGTCCGTCGCCGTCGTACCGGCAAGAACAAGCGATAAGCACAGGAGGGAGTTAGAGAATGCCACGCAGCCTCAAGAAGGGCCCGTTCGTCGACGACCACCTGCTTGCCAAGGTCGACGCACAGAACGAGAAGGGCACCAAGCAGGTCATCAAGACCTGGTCGCGCCGTTCGACCATCATCCCCGACTTCATCGGGCACACCTTCGCCGTCCACGACGGTCGCAAGCATGTCCCGGTGTTCGTCTCGGACAACATGGTCGGGCACAAGTTGGGCGAGTTCGCCCCCACCCGTACCTTCAAGGGTCACATCAAGGATGACCGGAAAGCGAAGCGCCGGTAATGACTACAAAAGCCACTAGTCCCACCGCTGCAAATCCGGAAGCCCGGGCCACGGCCAAGTTCGTGCGCGTGACGCCGATGAAGGCACGCCGCGTGCTCGATCTGATCCGCGGCAAGAACGTCGACGAGGCCCTCGACATCCTGCGGTACGCCCCGCAGTCGGCGTCGGAGCCCGTGTACAAGGTGCTCGCCAGCGCGGTCGCCAACGCCGAGAACAACCAGGATCTCGATCGCCGGAGCCTGGTCGTTGCCACGGCTTACGCCGACGAGGGCCCGACCATGAAGCGGTTCCAGCCGCGCGCGCAGGGCCGCGCGTTCCGTATCCGCAAGCGCACCAGCCACATCACCGTGGTCGTGGAGAGCCTGCCGGAGAAGGCCGCCGCCGGCGGTCGCGGTCGTTCGCGTCAGCCGAAGAAGAAGGGAGCCTAGTAGTGGGCCAGAAAATCAACCCGCACGGCTTCCGTCTGGGCATCACCACCGACTGGAACAGCCGGTGGTACGCCGACAAGCAGTACGCGGAGTACGTGAAAGAGGATGTCGCCATCCGCAAGCTCCTCTCGCAGGGGCTTGAGCGCGCCGGCATCGCCAAGGTGGAGATCGAGCGCACCCGCGACCGGGTTCGCGTCGACATCCACACCGCCCGCCCGGGCATCGTCATCGGTCGCCGCGGCGCCGAGGCCGATCGCATTCGCGGCGAGCTGGAGAAGCTGACCGGCAAGCAGGTCCAGCTGAACATCCTTGAGGTCAAAAACCCTGAGTCCGAGGCGCAGCTGGTGGCCCAGGGGGTCGCCGAGCAGCTGAGCAACCGCGTGGCGTTCCGTCGCGCGATGCGCAAGGCCATCCAGTCGGCGATGCGTCAGCCCAACGTCAAGGGCATCCGGGTGCAGTGCTCGGGTCGCCTGGGCGGCGCGGAGATGAGCCGCAGCGAGTTCTACCGCGAAGGCCGTGTGCCCCTGCACACCCTGCGCGCCGACATCGACTACGGCTTGCACGAGGCCAAGACCACCTTCGGCCGGATCGGCGTGAAGGTGTGGATCTACAAGGGCGACATCGTCGGTGGCAAGCGTGAGCTGTCCGCAGCCGCGCCGGCCGCCGAGGACCGTCGTCCGCGTCGGCCGAGCCGTCCCCGCCGCAGCGGTGCCTCGGGCACCACGGCCACGAGCACCGACGCCGGTCGCGCTGCCGAGGCCCCAGCTGAGGCGACGGCAGCAGCCGGTGCACAGAAGCAGGAGGGCTAGGCAATGTTGATCCCACGGCGGGTCAAGCACCGCAAGCAGCATCACCCGAGCCTGAAGGGCCAGGCATCGGGCGGTACCAAGGTGACGTTCGGTGATTTCGGCATCCAGGCTCTGGAAGGCGCCTACATCACCAACCGTCAGATCGAGTCCGCTCGTATTGCCATCAACCGGCACATCAAGCGTGGCGGCAAGGTCTGGATCAACATCTTCCCGGACCGTCCGCTCACCAAGAAGCCGGCCGAAACCCGCATGGGTTCGGGTAAAGGCTCCCCCGAATGGTGGGTCGCCCCGGTCAAGCCGGGTCGCGTGCTGTTCGAGATGACCTACCCGAACGAGGAGATCGCTCGCGAGGCACTGCGCCGCGCGCAGCACAAGCTCCCGATCAAGACCCGAATCGTGACCAGAGAGGAGCAGTTCTGATGGGACTCGGAGTTGCCGCAGCCGAGCTGCGTGACCTCAGTGACACCGATCTGGTCGACCGCTTGAAAGAGTCGAAGGAAGAGCTCTTCAACCTTCGGTTCCAGATGGCCACCGGTCAGCTCGACAACAACCGGCGTCTGCGGACGGTGCGTCGCGAGATCGCGCGCATCTACACCGTGATGCGGGAGCGCGAGCTCGGTCTGGCGTCGGGACCGGATGGTGATGACGCATGAGTGAGGATGCGAAGGTGACCGAAACCCAGGAAGCATCGGCGACCGCCGAGCGTAACCGCCGCAAGGAGCGGATCGGTTACGTCGTCAGCGACAAGATGCAGAAGACCATCGTGGTCGAGCTGGAAGACCGTAAGCGTCACGCGCTGTACGGCAAGATCATCCGGACCACGAGCAAGGTCAAAGCGCACGACGAGAACGGCGATGCCGGCGTCGGCGACCGTGTGCGGATCATGGAGACCCGCCCGCTGTCGGCGACCAAGCACTGGCGACTCGTCGAGGTGCTGGAGAAGGCCAAGTAAGGCGTTCTCGCAACAGGATTCACGCCAAGCGGCCCGATCCCCCAGGGGATCGGGCCGCTTGGTCGTCGCAGTAGCCGCGAGTGCTATCGGTATTGGGGAAATACTGAAGTGCGGGGCCGCGACGGATCGAGATGCGGATGGCCCGTTCGGGTTTGGGATTGTCGATGCTCCCCGGCGCGACACTCGTCGCGTACCTGTCGGAGGTGGGATCGTTCGCCCGAGAGCGTGGATGCGCCTGACCTGATCGGCGCAAGGCCGGTTCGGCAGAGTCGTGCAATATCGCTGCGTCACGAGCAACTCGAGCATGGTGTGCAGACACTTCGAGCGACGTCCACAGTTGAACCGCCCGTCGAGATTCTGCCGACACAGTAAGTGGATTCTCATTGCGGCGGTAGACGATGTACTGATCGTCCTGACCTTCTCGATCCCCGTCAGGTCGATGGAATCGTGCTCGGGTGTCACCGGCGAACTCGACCATAGAGGGTCGGGTTCGGTAAGGGTTTCCCACCGGCGGATACACCGGTGGAGTACGGCGACCCGACGCTGACCGTGCCGAGCCCCGGTGAGAGTGCGGTGGCCACATGGTCGAGGGCGGTTCATGGAAAACCCATCCCCACCGCACGCGACGTCACCGACACCGCTCCGCAGCGCAGCGCAGGGCGCACCTTGATGGGAGGCCCCTCCCCTTCGACTGCGGCTGATCGAGCCGAATTCAGTGCCGGGATCGCCAATACTTCGGCGTCGGCGATGTCTAAACCCGAACGACGACGAGGTGGGTGAGTCGGTCGAGGTGGGCGAGAGCAGAAGGGCTCTCCACGCCCCGATGCAAGAGCACGCGCCGCGCCATACCCACGTTCTCCAGGAGTCCGACATGTCCGATGGTCGTCGGCAGGGTCCGGACGCGACTCGGCCCGTCCGACGCGGAGCGTCGGACGGGCCGGTGATCGGTTGCGGTGCCACGCCCGGAGAGGTGGCCGGAGGGTCTGCCCAACCGTCGCGGTGAGCGGTCGTCCACCCCCGCTCACAGGGTCAACAGTAGGAGACTGCCGCCGGGACCGACAGGGACTTAGGGCCCCACATCGGTGAAAAGTTGATCAACTGATCTGACGTTGGAGCCAGTTGATCGTCTCCTCACGCACGGGACGCGTGTCGCCGTCGAACTCGTGGTGCTTCTTGAGGAACGCCGCGACCAGTGGGCACACGCCGACGATGACCTTGCCCTGCGCCCGCGTGTCGTTGAGGGCCTGCTCGATCAGGATGGTGGCCAGGCCGCGTCCACCAAACTTCTCGTCCACCTCGGTGTGGAAGAAGATGCGTTCGGTCGCCCCATCGTGCTCGCGTTCGCGGTAGGCGGTGAAGCCGGCGATCTGTTCATCGACGCTGATCTGGTAGCGCTGCGAGTCGGCAATCTGGGAAACGTCTGCTTCTGCGCCGGTCTTGTCGAGGGTCATGTGGTCGAGGGTAGCGATGGGCTGGGAATGTCGAGCGGACAAAGCGGTCGGTTGTGATCCGACGATCATCGCGCCGAACGAGGTGCGGGTGCTCGCCTTACGCCGGGAGCGGCGTGAGGGGTCGATGTGGTCGCCACGTGCGGGTGGTCGGGTCCCAGGGTCGGAGGATCAACCAGAAGTAGGTGAACATCGCGAACTTGACGACGGCGTCGAGTGTCATCACCGCGGCGAGTCGGGTGTGCCCGTGTGCGCGTGCCGTCCGCCTACCGCCGAGAATGTAGTGGCGGTTGCGCCACGGCGACGTTCGTAGGCGACGACACGATGTCTCGGCCAGTAGTCGTGGATCAAATGCCACCCGCATTCCGCAGGCGGCCATGGACAAACCGACGTCGAGGTCTTCCCACACGTGCTCATCGGTGTGTAGGCGGTGGCGGATCTGACGCCAGGCAGCACGGCGGAGGATGTACGCAGGCCCGTGGACCGACCCGATCGATCCGCCCTCGGCCAGCTTGCCGTAGCTGCGCGCGGCCATCCGCTTCTGCAACCCCACGAAGGGGGCGTCAGCCAACAGGACGGGCCCGGTGAGTGCGGAGAACTCGCGACCCCGGGGACCCGCGAGGAACTCCACGCCCAGTGCCGCCCAGTCGGGTCCGACACGTGTGTCCGCATCGACCTTGGCTATCAGCTCCGAGGTCGCCGAGTCGAGGCCGCGTCGTCGGGCCGCGTGAACGCCCCGGATCGGCTCGAACTCGTGACGGACCGCGGGATGGCGCGCTGCGTAGTCGGCCACCACCGAGGCCGTTCGGTCGGTCGAGTTGTTGTCGACCACGATGATCTCGTCGATCGCTCTGGTCTGGGCGAGGAGGCTGTCGAGGCAGCCTGGCAACTGCGATTCCTCGTTGAATGCAGGAATAACAACGGAAAGCTTCACCGATGATCTCCCGAAAATCTGATGGTTTGGGCGTCGCGTCGTTAGCCAAGGTACACGATTCTTAGAGTTGCCTTAAATTCAACTGTGGGATTTGATTGGGCACCGAACTGTCGCCGAATGCTCGACAGTGATAGGACCTGTGAACTATCACCGTCGTGAATGACGGTAAGCGCCGACTGGAAGTGGGGGGCGACTCTCATGAATCGTTCGAGGATAGGTTTGGGGGCGAGGATGAGCGTGTTGATGCGGATCTGTGCGTAAGTTTGAATCGTGGAACCGCACTCCGAGGGGCGTCGGATCTCGCGGAACCGACACCGCGCGGAACTCCTCGTCTGTTTGCCGAAAGCGTCACCGAACGTAGAGGAAAGCAATGCCCGAAGCTCAGGAGTCTGTCTCGGCACGTGAGCCGAGGCATCGTAGGCATGCGAGCGTGCAGCCTGCCGGCGAGGTCGATCCCTTCGACGAGCCGGACCCTGTCGAGCAGCAGCTTCGCCGCTGGCGCGCCGAGCGCGCGGCAGGTGCGGTGGCGTCGGTACAAGGGCATTTCGGCTCGAATGGATCGACCTCGCCGAACGGTAACCCGCCGACATGGCAGGGTGGTCAACCGGTTCGTCGCCCGGTCACTGAGTCGACCGCACTCGGTCCGGGCCTGGTTGGTGGAGTCGCGCAGCGTTCGCAGCCGCTCCGGACCGATCCCGATGATGTTCTATCGACGGCGCCGTCGGCAAGTGCGCCGACCGCTCCGCCGCGCGGCGAATACAGCCCGCCGCAAGACGATCGAGCACCTCAGACGCGAGCGAATCCGACCTTTCACGAGACTCGACCGGCGGCGTTCGGGGGACGTCCCGCTCTTTTGCCGGTGGGCGATCCCGACGGCCGAGGGATCCTCGGTGAGTCTCGGTCGTCGATACCCCGGTCACCCGGACCGGTCCCTGCCGATCAAGGCGATGGCAGGGCGGCGGTCGGTGGCAAAACAGTCGGTGGCGGGTCAGCCGATGGGATCTCGCAGGCGGGCGAAAAGCCCTATGCGATCGTGGCATCCGGCCTGCACAAACGGTTCAAGGACACCATTGCTGTCGAGGATGTGAGCTTCGCCGTGCCGCAGGGTCAGATCGTCGCGATCCTCGGACCCAATGGGGCAGGCAAGACCACGACGGTCAATATGCTCTGCACTCTTCTGGCCCCCGACAAGGGCACGGCGACCGTGTACGGACACGATGTGGTCACACAAGCTTCAGCTGTTCGCCGATCGATCATGTTGACCGGACAGTTCGCCGCGCTGGATGAGGCATTGACCGGCCGCGAGAATCTCGTTCTGTTCGGGCGACTGTTGGGCCTATCGAAGTCCGTCGCGCGCGCCCGCGCCGACGAACTGCTCGACATGTTCTCGTTGACCGACGCCGGTGCAAAACGGGTGGGTCAGTACTCCGGCGGAATGCGTCGGCGGATCGATATTGCGTGTGGCCTCGTGACGCGGCCCAAGGTGGTGTTCCTCGATGAGCCGACGACAGGGTTGGATCCTCGCAGCAGACAAGAGGTGTGGGCCCTCGTCGAGCGACTTCGGGATTCGGGTGTGACGATTCTGCTCACCACGCAGTACCTCGAAGAAGCCGACGTGCTGTCCGACAGCATTGTGGTGATCGACAAGGGGCGGGTGATCGCAGAGGGCACATCGGATGAGCTCAAACTGTCGATCGGCGCCGCCTACTGTGAGGTGACCCCGGCCCACGCACGAGATCTCGACAGGTTGCGACGGCTCTTCGCCGATCTGATCCCCGATGGTGGCGGTGGCGGCGATGACCGCGTAGTCGCGGTTCCCGCACCACGCGGTCCCGAAACTCTCGTCGAGGTGATCCGCAGAACCACCGAGGCCGGCATCGAGCTCACCGATGTGGCAATGCGGCGACCGTCGTTGGACGAGGTCTTCCTGGCGTTGACCGATCCGCGTCGTGACCGATCGGGAACGACGTCGTGAGCCGGGGAGGAACTGTGCAATGAGCACAGGTTCCGAGGTTTCGGCCCTGGTGGCCGGGGGTGTACCGGGATCGCCGGAGGTGATCCCGCCGGGCGGTGCCGGGGTGAGGCTGGACCCTCACCCACGGTCGCTGCAGCAGTGGTGGGCGCTGACCGGCCGGGGCGTCTGGAAGGTCTTCGGCAACGGTGAGCTGATCTTTGCCTTCATCTCGCCGGCGTTCCTGGCGGTCTGCTTTTATCTGCCGCTTCGCAGCATCATGAACGAGGCGCCCGGAATGAATTACGGCCAGTTCCTCATGCCGATCATCGTTCTGCAGTCGGTGGGCTTCGCTGCGTCGTCTGCGGCGATGCGGGCCGCCAATGATGGTGCCGAGGGCATCAACACCCGGTTTCGGGTTCTGCCCATGTCGGCGGCGATACCCATGCTGGCGAGAACCGCCACGAATCTCGTCCTGCTGGCGGTGTCCCTGCTGTGTGCGGCTGTCGCGTGCCTGATCATCGGTTGGAGAGCGGACGGGGGGGTGCTGGGCACTGTTGGGCTCTTTGCCTTGGCAGCGACCATCGGTGTTCTGTTTTCCCTGCTGGCCGACGGGATCGGTCTCTTGGCAGGCACACCGGAGGCGACCAGTCAGGCGATGGCGCTGCCCACCCTCATCCTGGGGATGCTCTCGACCGGTTTTGTGCCCTTGGCCCAATTCCCCGAGTGGATTCAGCCGTTCGTGCGCAACCAGCCGATCTCGCAATTCGCCGACTCGATGCGTGCCCTCGATGCGGGCACTGCGACGTGGGAGCTCGTGCGGCCCTCGCTGGCGTGGTGTGTCGGTCTGCTCTTCGCAGCGGTGGTGTTGTTGATCCTCGGTGCCCGAAAGTCCCGCGGATGAGCGCCGAAGGCTCGCGAGGTCTCGACGATTTCGCCCCTCCCGCACTCCACGTCCCCGACGAGAGCTCGATCCGGGCGTGGTGGTCGCAAAGTGTGCCGCTCACCGGCCGGCAGGTCGTCGTCTTCGTGCGGGACTTTCCGACTCTGCTGCAAGCGCTGATCTTCCCCGCCCTGAGCATGCTGATGTTCAAGGTCGTCCTCGGCGATGCGATCGGGTCGGCCACCGGCCAGAACAGCGCATACGGCACCGTGCCGCTCGTGATCCTGGTCGGAGCGATGTTTGGTTCGATCGCGTCGGCTACCAGGCTGAACCATGAACGGGCCACGGGCTTGCTCGCTCGTCTCTACGTGCTCCCGATCAACCGGGCGGCCGACGTGTCATCGCGGGTAGGCGCCGAGCTGATCCGCATCCTGATCACGACTGTGATCCTGCTGGGGGCCGGGTTTCTCATCGGCTTCCGCTTCACGCAAGGTCTCGGCCCGGCGATCGGGCTGGTCGTGGTCGCTCTGGCCTACGGCGCCGCCTTCTCGATGATGACGCTGGCCTTGGCGGTCAACGCCCGACCAGGTGCCCCGATCGTGCCCTACCTGGGACTGGCATCGAGCTTGCTGATGTTTTTCAACTCTGGGTTCTCGCCGGTGAGCGCATACCCCACATGGCTGCAGCCGGTGGTCGCCAATCAACCCATGACCCCCGCCATCGAGGCGATGCGCGCACTCGCTGTGGGTGGCGCGCTCACCGAGAATCTCCTCAAGGTGGCCGTGTGGGTTGTGGTGATCATCGGTGTGTCGCTTGTTCCCGCTTTGCGCGGATATCGGCGAGCTGCGCGGGACCGATGACAGGAAACCCACAGTTCGCCGGTGAAGCGAACAGTGATGTCACAGGAGACATGTCAAATTCGAGGTCGCGAATGCACCACGGTATGCCGGGTGCGACTCGTGACGTCCGATTCCGCTCGGTGTACGCCGACCAGTGCGATATATCGCGTAACGTCGTGCCCAATTGTCAGCGATTGAAAAAATGGCCCGCGCTCACGGGTTACTCTTCCGCGAGCCGCCGCAATAGTCCTCGAGTGCTCGTTTTGAGGTTCAGTCCGTGTCGTGGAAATGTAAATGGTCCGTGCAATTCAGGTCGGGACTCACGGCCCGATGGGTGATAGTCGGAAACGAGAGGTGTCGGTACAGGTGGCAATCGCCGAGCATCGTGCGAAAGCGCAGGTCGCAGCGGAGACCCCGTTGCACTACCTGCCGCTGACCGCGGCTCAGCGCGGCATGTGGTTCGCCGAGTCGCTGGCACCGGACTACTCGGTCAACATCGCCCAGTACCTCGACATCCGTCATCCTCCGGGGGGACTCGACATCGAGCTACTCGCCGAGTGCACCATTCACGTCGGTAAGCACCTGGAGTCGCCGTACACGCGCCTCGCCGAGGTCGACGGTGTGCCGATGCAGTTCGTCGACCTCGATTTCGACCAGCAGGTCGACATCCTCGACTTCCGCGCGGAACCGGACCCAGCCGATGCGGCACTGGCGTGGATGCGCGCGGAGTACCAGCGACCGGTCGACCTGCTCAACGACCAGTTCGTCATTGCCGCAATTCTGCAGGTCGGCGACGGGCGAACGTTCTTCTACAACCGTGCCCACCACATCGTTCTGGACGGTTACGCCGCGCTCACCGGGGTACGACGGACCGTCGATCGGTACAACGCGATCCGGCGCGGCCGGGTTCCTGACGACAAGCAGCTCGCCACGATGGCCGAGATCGTCGAGTACGAGCAGAGCTACCAGAGCAGCAGCCGACGCGACACCGATCGCGCGCACTGGCTCGAGCGGGTCGTCGACCTCCCCGAGAGGGTTACGCTCTCGACGCGGTCGGCGGCGGTGGCGCCGCTCTCGTTCGCCAACGTCGTGTCGAGTCAAGAACTCCAGCCCGCCTCGCAACACCGCCTGGAGGCCCTGGCCACGGAGTGCAACAGCTCGATTGCCGTGCTGCTCACCGCCGCGTTCGGCGCCTACCTGTCGCGGGTGACGGCCAACGACGACATCGTGATGAGCCTGCCGATCACCGGGCGCACCAACGCCAAGATCAAGCGGTCGGGCGGCATGGTGTCCAACATCGTGCCGATCCGACTGCGCGATCCGCAGAGCAAGTCGGTCCGCGATCTCATCGCCATTACCCAGCTCGAGCTGACCGGAGCGCTGCGCCACCAGCGATATCGGTCCGACGACATCCGGCGCGACGCCGGACTCGACGCCAGTTCGACCTCCTTCGGCCCGGCGATCAACATGGTCTTCTTCGATGAGCCGGTCGCCATCGACGGCACCGAATCCGACTATCGGATCCTGACGTCGGGAATTCTCGAGGATCTGCTGATCAACATGTATCAGTCGGGGCCCACAGCGCCGCTGGTCGTCGACCTCCACGGCAATCCGGGCCTCTACACCCAGGCTGAACTCGACGCCCATCACGCTCGCTTCCTGTACTTCCTCGACAACTGCCTGGCCTCGGAGTCCCTCGATCGGCCCGTCGGCGCCATCGAGATGTTGACGCCCGCTGATCGGGCGATGCTGGCTGATTTGCCCGAACCCGCAGTCCACGGCTCGGGCGAGCCGGCGACGATCGTCTCCCGATTCGACGAGGTTGCGCGAGGCCATCCGGATCGGCCTGCGGTGACCGACGCGCGCGGGGTCACCGTCACCTATCGCGAACTCGGGGCGCAAGCGGCCGCGGTGGCTGCGGCCCTGAGGGCCCGCGGCGTCGGGCCCGGCGATCTGGTGGGCGTGGCCACGGCACGCCACGCGACGCTGGTCGCGGCCATTCTGGGGGTGCTCACCGATGGTGCGGCATATCTGCCGCTGGACACCAGCAACCCCGTCGACCGCCTCGCATTCATCGTCGGTGACGCGGCTCCGGTGTGTGTCATCGTCGACGACGACTCGCGACCGGACTGGAGTGGAACGTTCCCGGTGGTTTCGGTCGACCAGCTGATCTCCGAGGGCGCGGCCGTGCCCGTACCGCCCGCGGTATCCGACGACACGCTCGCCTATGTCATCTATACCTCGGGTTCGACCGGCCGACCCAAGGGTGTCGAGATCACCCACCGCAACGTGATCGCACTGCTCGACGCGGCGCTGGAGCAATTCGATTTCGGTGCCGACGATGTGTGGTCGGTGTTCCACTCCTATGCGTTCGACTTCTCCGTCTGGGAGATGTTCGGTCCGCTCCTCACCGGGGGGCGGGCGGTGATCGTGGATCGTCAGGTCGCGCGTGCGCCCGTCGAGTTCCTGGAGGTGCTCGCGCGCGAGAACGTCACGGTCGTCTCGCTGACGCCGTCGGCTTTCGGCGTCCTGGCCGAGGCGCGTCGACGCGCACCGACCCCGTTGTCGTTGCGGTACATGGTCTTCGGTGGCGAGGAGCTTCGGTTCGACGAGGTCGAGCGCTGGTATGACGACTTCGGTGACGACGTCGCTCTGGTCAACATGTACGGGATCACCGAGACCACTGTGCACGTGACATCCCGTCGACTCGATCCCGAGTTGGTGCGGGGCGAGAGTGGCAGCTTGATCGGGCAACCGTTGTCCACGTTGGGGCTGCGCATCCTCGACAACCGTCTCCAACCGACTCCCGAGGGCGCAATCGGTGAAATCTACGTGGTCGGTGAGCAATTGGCCCTGGGGTACCGCAATCGTGCGGCGCTCACCGCGAGCCGATTCGTCGCCGACCCCCACGGCAGTGGCGCTCGGCTGTACCGGTCGGGCGATCTCGGCCGCCGCGTCGGTGACGACGTCCAGTATCTGGGCCGGGCCGACACTCAGGTGCAATTGCGTGGGTTCCGGGTGGAACTCGGTGAGGTCGAGACCGCTCTGCGGTCCGTCGGCGGCGTCACCGCTGCGGCCGCCGTGGTCCTCGACGCCCGAAATCCCGGTGGCACCAAACTGATCGGATACGCGGTGGCCGATCCCGCTGCGGGCCTCGACGAGTCCTCGATCCGCGATGCGGTACGGGCGGCGGTGCCCACCTATATGGTCCCCGACCTCGTGGTGCTGATCGACGAACTGCCGATCACCGCCAACGGGAAACTCGATCGCCGCGCCCTGCCGACGCCGCAGTTTGCCCGTGATGAGCGGGTCGCCTTCGTCGCACCGTCCACCGCGCGGGAGATCGCCGTCGCCTCGGTCATCGGTGACGTCCTGGATGTGACGCCCATCGGCATGCACGACAACATCTTTGCACTCGGCGCCGATTCGCTGACCGCCGCTCGCATCGTCTCGCGGTTGCGCAGCGTGGCGCGGCTGTCGGTGTCGTTGGCCGACCTATTCGAAGCGGGCACGCTCGCCGAGATCGTCGCCGCAGCGGTGCCGACGCAGGACGCCGTTGCGCTCCCGCTCTGTGGGCAGATCGAGCGGCCGGTGGCTATCCCGTTGTCGCTGAGCCAGCAACGTCTCTGGTTCATCAATCGGCTCGATCCGGCTTCGGGGGCCTACAACATCCCGGGTGCGGTGCGACTCGGCAGCGACGTCGACGCGGATGCCCTCGCCGCCGCCGTCGGTGACCTTGTCTCCCGCCACGAGCCGTTGCGGACGATCTTCCCCGATGACGACGGCGAGACCTTCCAGTCCATCGGCGAGATCGACGATGTCACTGCTACAGGTGTTTTCGGGGTGGAGACGGTCGACGCTTGTACCGTCGACGCCCGGATCGCAGACCTGTCGGTGACCGGTTTCGACGTCACCACGGACTGGCCGCTGCGAATTCGGTTGCTCGCGGTATTCGACTCTGCGGACAGTGCCGCTGGAGCGACGGCCGGTGGCATCGTCGATCACGTGCTGGTCGTCGTCGTCCATCACATTGCGGCCGACGGCGCCTCCCTCGGGCCATTGATCACCGACCTGTTGACCGCGTACGCCGCCCGAGTTCAGGGGCAGGCCCCCGAGTGGCCGTCGCTGCCGGTGCAGTTCGCCGACTTCGCCGTGTGGCAGCGTTCGGTGCTGGGGGAGGAGGCCGATGCCGACTCGGTGATGGGTCGTCAGATCGCCTTCTGGCGCAAGGAACTTCAGGGCATGCCGGAGCTCATCGGGCTGCCGACCGACCGCCGGCGGCCCACGCGTCCCACGGGCGCCGGCGGCTACGTCGACACGATGCTCGACGCACAAACCGTCGAGCGGCTGCATGCCCTGGCCGCGCATCACGGTGTTACCTTGTTCGCGGTCTTCCACTCGGCGCTCGCGCTGCTGCTGTCGCGGCTCAGCGGTGGCGAGGACATCGCCATCGGCACCGCCATCGCTGGTCGTGACGAACCGGAATTGGCGGATCTCGTCGGGATGTTCGTCAACACCGTGGTGCTGCGCACCCGAGTGCAGCCCGCCGATGGTCTCACCGACCTCCTCGCCTCGGCTCATCACACTCGCGCGCAGGCGCTCGGTCATGGCGACGTCCCCTTCGAGCAGGTGGTGAATGCGGTGGGGGCCCGGCGATCCCGGTCGCACTCGCCGCTGTTCCAGGTGGAACTGGTCATGCAGCACGATCAGGTGGTGGGCCGGCTGGATGCGGAGTCGGGACTGGGGTTGATCGACGCCCGCCCGCCGTTCGCCAAGTACGACCTCTCGCTCAACGTGATCGAGTTCGGTCCGATTGCCGCCCACTCCAAGCAAATCTCGTTGTCCTTCTGCTACTCCCGAGAGCTCTTCGACCACAGCACGATCGAGCGCTTCAGCCACTACTTGCACGACATCCTGGACCGCATGGCCGCGACGCTGGAGGAGACGCAGGAGCGGCCGCTCGACGAGTTGTTCTGGTTCCCGGATTCGGAAGTGGACGTCGTCGCGGGCTGGTCGAGGGGATACTCCGAGAAGATCACCCGGCCTCTGCTGCCGGCGGTCTCGGCGTCCGAGCGGCGCGCCACGGCGCTCGTCCACGACGGTCGGCGAGTGTCGTACCGCGAATTCGCCGACCGCGTCAACAGCGTGGCCAGGGAGCTGATCGGTCTCGGAGTCGGCCCCGACGTGGCTGTGGCCGTGTGCATCCCGAGGTCGGTCGAGCTGTTGGTCGCGCTACATGCGGTGATCACGGCCGGTGGACAGTACGTCCCGCTCGATCCCGAAGCCCCGCTCGACCGCGGTGAGTACATGGTCGAGATGGCCGGCGTGGGCACGGTGCTCGTCGGTCCCGGTGCGCTCCCGACCGTCGTCTCCGGCCTCGGCGACCGCGTCTGGGTGCACACGGTGGATGCTTCGGCGCCGCTCGAACACGCGGTTGCCCCGGTGACGACCGACGAGCTGATCGCGCCGCTGTTGCCCGATCACGCCGCCTACACCATCTTCACCTCCGGATCGACCGGAAAACCCAAGGGCGTCACCGTCTCCCATCAGGCAATCGTCAATCGGCTCGAATGGATGCAACGGCACTACCCGCTGAGCACGTCCGATGTGGTGTTGCACAAGACGCCCATTACCTTCGACGTGTCGGTGTGGGAGCTCTTCTGGCCGTTCATGGTCGGTGCCGGTCTGGTCATCGCCGAACCCGGACGTCATGGCGACCCGGAGTATCTGGCATCGCTGATCGAATCCGAGGGCGTCACCACGGTGCACTTCGTGCCGTCGATGATGTCGACGTTCGCCGACGTGACCGGACCGACTCGGATGGCCGAATTGAGTTCGCTGCGACTGATGTTCACCTCGGGGGAGGCCCTTGCGGCGCCGACCGCGCGGTCGGTGCGCTCCGCGCTGCCCGGCCTGGGATTACACAACCTGTACGGTCCCACCGAGGCCGCGGTCGACGTCACCGAGTATCACGTCGGCGCCACCGATACGGCGATCCCGATCGGGCGGCCCGTCGCCAACACCACCACGTTCATCCTCGATCGCCGGCTGCGACCGCTCCCGGTAGGTGTCCCCGGCGAGTTGTATCTCGGTGGCGTCCAGCTCGCCCGTGGATACGCCGCACAGGGCAGGCTCACGGCGGAGCGGTTCGTGGCGGACCCGTTCGGACCTCCGGGATCGCGTCTGTACCGCACCGGTGACCTGGCGCGGTGGAACACCGCGGGCGACATCGAATATCTGGGGCGCAACGACTTCCAGGTGAAGCTTCGCGGACAGCGCCTCGAGCTTGGCGAGATCGAGGCCGCGCTGGTCAACGTCGCCGGTGTCGTGCACGCTGCGGCAACGGTGATCGAGTTGGCCGCCGGTCAGAACCTGGTCGCCTACTATTCGCCCGACACCGTGGCGCCCGACACCGTCGCGGCCCACCTCGCCGAGCACCTGCCGGAGTTCATGGTGCCGACGATCTGGATGCCGATGGAGCAGATGCCGCTCAACTCGGCGGGCAAGGTCGATCGTCGTGCACTGCCCGATCCGGTTCTGGCCACCGCTCCGTTCGTCGGCCCGAGCACCGAAACCGAACGGATCATCGGGTCGGTCTTTGCCGAGGTCCTCGGTGTCGAGAAGGTCAGCGTCACCGAGTCATTCTTCGATCTCGGCGGAAACTCCCTCAGCGCCACCAAGGTTGCCGCGCGATTGTCCGCTGAACTCGGAATCAAGGTCCCGCTGGCGGCGGTGTTCGACGCGCCGTCGGTCCGCGAGGCCGCACAGCATGTGCGCGGAATGGATACCCCACATCATCGGCCGGTGCTGGCCGCAGCCGAGCGCGGCGCGAGTGTGCCATTGTCGGCCGTCCAGCGCGGCATGTGGCTGGTCAATCGTGCCGATCCCGCATCGCCGGTGTACAACGTGGCGATCGCGCTCCGATTGTTCGGAGCACTCGAGCGGGCGGGCGTCGATGATGCCTTCGCGGACCTGGTGAGCCGGCACGAGACGTTGCGGACGATGTATCCGATGTTCGACGGTGAGCCGGTACAACTCGTGCTCGAGCCCGAGGACGCGCTGACGCGCATCGAACGGTCGGTGCGTGAGATTCGAGATGATGTCGATGCAGAGATCGCGACGGTCACCGGTCGCGGGTTCGATGTCACGGCCGGGCCACCACTGCGGCTGGCGCTGCTGGCGGTCGCCCCCGACGACCACATCCTGGTCTTCGTGGTGCACCACATCGCCGCCGACGGCGCATCGATGATGCCACTGGCCACCGATTTCATGACCGCATACACCGCGCGGGTGAGCGGCACTGCACCGGCGTGGGGACCGCTCGCTGCACAGTACGCAGATTATGCTGTGTGGCACCATGATTGGCTTCACGCACAAGGCCCTGATGGCCGGACCGAGGCGGCGCGCCAGCTGGACTACTGGACCGGGCGGCTGGCCGGTGCGCCGGCGAGGCTCGAGTTGCCGACCGACCGGGTGCGGCCGCGTGTACCGACGTTCGCCGGCGACGAGATCGTCTTCGAGATTCCCGCTGAACTCGTCGTCAGGCTCGATGCCGTTGCCCGACAGAACAATGCCACCCTCTTCATGGTCATGCACGCGGCCTTCGCGGTGCTACTCAGCCGCCTCACGGCGCAGCGCGACATCGTCATCGGCACGCCGTTCGCAGGTCGCGAACAGGCCGAGCTCGACGGCGTGATCGGGATGTTCGTCAACACCCTGGCCCTGCGTACCCAGATCCGCGAGGAAGAGAAGTTCGCCGAACTGCTGCAACGGGTTCGCCACGATGACCTCACGGACATGGCCAACGCCGACATCCCCTTCGACTCCATCGTGTCGTCGGTGGTGTCGGCGCCGGCGACCAGCCATCACCCGATCTATCAGGTAATGTTCGCGTATCAGAACTTCGCTTTCCCGACAGTGGATGTGGCCGACCTGACCATCACCCCGGTGTCCGAACAATTGGTTCCGGCGAAGGTGGATCTGCAATTGACACTCTTCCCCGACGATCCGCACGCAACACCTGGCACGAAGGACTCCGATGTGATGAAGGGTCAACTGATCTACGCCAAGGATCTGTATAACCGCAGTTCGGTTGAGCTGCATGCGCAACGGTATCTGCGGGTGCTCACCGAAGTCGCCGAGAACCCGCAGGTGCTCGTCGACGACATCTCCATCGCCACCGACACCGAGGTGCAGGCCGCGCTCGACGCGGCCGACCACGGATATCATTCGCTGTCGATCCCCGAACTCGTCGCTGCGGCCGCGAACGCCGCGCCGGATGCGGTGGCGGTGAGTCACAGCGGCACCAAGGTGACCTTCGGGGTGCTCTCGGCGATCACCGACACGATGGCGAGCGCGCTACCGGACGCAGACTCGGCGCTGACGACCGCGCTCATGAGTCTGATCCCGGGCGTCGCCGTCTCCGGACCGCAGGCACTCGGGGACGTCCTCGGTGAGCTGCGGTCGAATTCGCTGTTTGCCGTGGGTGATTCGGCATGTGCCGCTGGGAATGCGACGAACAGCACTGCGATCAACGAGACCTCGACCAACGGGGTGACGAACAAGGGAATGACTCCACCGTGACAGGTGTCGATTCCAGCATCTCAGCGATAGCCAAGACCTGGGGTCCGCGCCCGTCGACTCTGCATCTGATCGCCTTCGCAGCCGGATCCGCGCCGAATGCGATTGCGATCGATGCGCCCGCCGGCCCGGTGACCTTCGCCGACCTGCACACGCAGGTCGCGGCGACGGCTCAGGTGTTCGCCACTCAGGGACTCGACACCGAGGCAGCAGTGGGTGCGGGTGTCACGCGGGCGCTGATGTCGCCGGGGCACAGCCCACAGGATCTCGCCGAGGCGACACGGCACGCCATCGAGCAGGTGCGCAGCCGCGCGCTCGACGTCATCGGCAGTCACGATCTGGGATCGCTTGTCGGACTGTTCAGATCGGCGGTGGGGCGCTTCGGCGGCCGGACCGCGGTCAGTGACACCCATCGCCACCTGACCTACCGTGAACTCGACGAGCGTTCGGCGCACCTCGCCGATGCATTGCGGCATGCGGGCGCCGGGCCGGGCCGACTGATCGGTGTCGCGCTGCCCCGCGACGTCGACCTGATTGTTGTGCTCGTGGCGATTCTGCGCACCGGTGCGGCGTACCTGCCGCTCGACAGTGGCCAGCCGCCCGCGCGTGCAGTGTCCATCATCGGCGATGCCGAACCACTCATGGTGCTGGTCGACGATGGGCTCGCCGCCCGGTGGGCGCAGGCCGCTGCGCCACTGCTCTCCCCGGCGGAGATCGAGCGTCGGTTCGCCGACAGGACAGCCGAAATTGCCGGTTCGCCGGACGCCGCAGCGGCGATCGACGACCGCCTGCCCGCGTACCTGATCTACACCTCCGGGTCGACCGGAAAACCCAAGGGAGTGGTGGTGCCGCACCGCCAGGTGGTGGCCCTGCTCGCGGCGGCCGCGGACGACTTCTCCTTCGACCACAACGATGTGTGGACGCTGTTCCACTCGTACGCGTTCGATTTCTCGGTGTGGGAAATCTGGGGCCCCCTGACCACCGGAGCGCGGCTGGTGATCGTCGACCGCGACGTCTCCCGTGACCCCGGAAAGTTCCTCGAATTGCTGGCTGCGCAGCGGATCACCGTCCTCAACCAGACGCCGTCGGCGTTCTACCAGCTGGTTGCGCAGCGTCGCCGCACGCCGATGGACCTGTCGCTGCGCTATGTCGTCTTCGGTGGCGAGGCACTGAGTTTCGAGCAGGTCCGCCGGTGGTTCGACGACAACCCCGCCGATCACGCGCAACTGGTGAACATGTACGGCATCACCGAGACGACGGTGCATGTCAGCTACCGGCCGCTGGACCGCGACGACGTCGCCGCCGATGACGCTTCCTTCATCGGGCGCCCGCTCTCCTCGCTCGACATCCACATCCTGGACGGCCGGCTGCGGCCGGTGCCCGAGGGCGTCGTCGGTGAAATGTACGTCACCGGAACACAACTCGCTCAGGCGTACCGCAAGCGGCCGTCGTTGAGTGCGACCCGCTTCGTCGCCAACCCGTTCGCTGCGGACGGGTCACGGATGTACCGGACCGGTGACCTCGCGCGTCGCGTCGGAGAGGACATCGAGTACCTCGGACGTGGCGACGACCAGGTGCAGTTGCGCGGATTCCGCATCGAGTACGGCGAGATCGAAGCAGCCCTGCTGGGCGCCGAGAGGGTCAGCGCCGCGGCCGCTCGCGTGATCGACCTCCCCGGGCGCGGTGAGATCCTCGTTGGATACGTCGTCGCGGAGGAGGACGAGTACGGCGCTGCCGGTGACGGCAGTGGCCTCGACGTCACGCAGGTACGACGGATCGCGGGACGGGCGGTCCCGGACTACATGGTGCCCGATGTCGTCGTCGAGGTGGGCTCGTTGCCGCTGACCGGCAACGGGAAGCTCGATCGCGCGGCGCTCCCGCACCCGAATCTGGCCGCCGACACCGAGATCGTCGCGCCCACGACGGCCACCGAGACCGCGCTGAAGGCGATCGTCGTGGAGGTACTCGGGGTCGACGACATCAGTGTGACGACCTCGGTCTTCGACGTCGGTGGCAATTCGTTGCTCGCGGCGCGGATCGTCGGCCGGGCCGCGGAGACGCTGGGGGTCGACCTGAGTGTGCGGGATCTGTTCGAGGCACCCACGGTCCGCGAACTCGCGGTCACCGCCGAGGCCACCCGCCCGGGCCTGCCGGCCATCGAGGCCGTCGTGCCCCGACCCGAGCGGATCCCGTTGTCCCTTGCCCAACAACGGATGTGGTTCATCAACCGCTTCGACCCGGTGTCGCCGGCCTACAACATCCCGGCGGTGCTGCGACTCGACGGCGTCATCGACACCGATGCCCTGCGTGCGGCACTGCTCGACGTCATGCGCCGGCACGAGGTGCTCCGCACCACCTACCCCGAGACCGAGGGCGCCGCGGTCCAGCACGTCGCAGACATCACCGCGGCCGAAGCCGCACTTGATTGGCGCATTGGCGACGAATCTGAGGCGCGCGCAGCGCTTCTCGCCGGATTCGACCTGCGCGACGAGCTACCCGTCCGGGTACGGCTGACCCAGGTGGCGCCAACCGCCTGGGCGATGGTGCTCGTGATGCACCACATCGCTTGCGACGGTGAGTCGTTGGCCCCGCTGGTCGCCGACCTGATCGCTGCGTACGAGGCGCGCTCACAGGGCCACGCACCCCGATTCACGCCGCTGCCGGTCCAGATGGCCGATGTCGCGCTCTGGCAGGAGCGGGTCCTCGGTGCCGCCGACGACCCGGATTCTCTGATCGGCGCGCAATTATCGTATTGGGCAACCCATCTCGACGGTGCCCCCGACGTGATCGAGCTACCCACCGATCGGCCGCGCCCGGCGATCGCCTCGCAGCGCGGCGCCCGAGTCGATTTCGACGTGCCCACCGAACTGTCCGAACGAGTGGCGGTGTTGGCGCGCGAACGCGGCCTGACTCCATTCATGGTGGCCCACGCCGCGTTGTCGGTGGTGCTCGCGCAACTCTCGGCGACCGACGACATCACCGTCGGCACCCCGATCGCCGGCCGCGGCCAATCGGTTCTCGACCCGATGGTCGGCATGTTCGTCAACACTCTGATCTTACGGACGACCGTCGAGCCGCACATGAGTTTCGACGACCTCCTGGCCCAGACCCGACGGATCGATCTCGAGGCGCTCGCCCACGCCGATCTGCCGTTCGAGGCGATCGTCGAACGGGTGAACCCCATCCGGTCCCAGGCGTATGCGCCGTTGGCGCAGGTGTGGTTGTCCTTCGATCAGTCTGCGATCACCGAATTGGCCGCGCAGCGCATCGACCTCGGCGTTGCGGGCGGGCTGCGGGTCAGTGCCGCCGAGCCGCCCGAGATCTCGTCCAAGGTCGATCTGACCGTCGGTATCGCCGACTCGTCGAACCGATGGCAGGGATCGATCGTGTACGCGACCGACCTCTACGATTCGGAGACCGTCGAGGTGTTCGCCGAGCGGTTCGTCCGGGTGCTCGATGGGCTCACCAGGGATCCGGCTCGACCGGTCGGCGACGCCACGATTCTTTCCGCGCCGGAAGCTGCTGCGCTGCAACGGTGGACTGTCGGCGGCGCCGTCCGACCCGGCGCGGTCACCGTTGCCGACCCACTCCGTGTGGCCCACCTCGCCCACGCCGAGCGGATCGCGGTCGTCGACGCCGGGAACCGTGCTGAGCATTCGAGTCCGGCGGGACCGACACACTGGACCTACGCCGAATTCGGTGCTTTGGTCAACGCTCTCGCGCGGCGGTTGATCGACCTCGGCGTCGGCCCTGATGTTGCTGTGGCCGTCGGGATTCCGCGTTCGCCGGAGATGTTCGTGGCCGTGCACGCGGTGATCGTCGCCGGAGGGCACTACGTGCCGGTGGATCCGCAGGCCCCGGCCTCGGTGGTCACCCATGTGCTCGATACCGCGCGGGTTGCGGTGGCCCTGACGGTCTCCGAGGCCTCCGGTGTCTTCGACGCCGCGGCTGATCGCCTGCCGGTCACCATCGTCGATCTGACCGAGCTCGAGCGCGTGGACGGCCGCCCGGTGACCGACCGGGATCGGCTCGCTGCCCTGCGGCCCGGTCACGCCGCATACACGCTGTTCACCTCCGGGTCGACCGGACAACCCAAGGGCGTCACCGTCTCCCACGAGGCACTCCTTGCTCTGCTCACCTGGTTCACCCCCGCGGGCACCGAACCGCAGAGCGAGCGCGTCCTCGTCAAGACCCCATTCACCTTCGATGCATCGGTGTGGGAGTTGTTCTGGCCGTTGACCGTCGGCGCACAGGCCGTCGTGGCGGGTGTGGACGACCATCGCGAACCCGCCGCTCTGGCCCGCAGTCTCGCCGAGTACGACATCACGATGGTGCAGTTCGTCCCGTCGATGCTCTCGGTATTCCTCGACGAGGTCTCGGATGCGTCCGCGGCGCTGTCGACGGTGCGCCGGATCTATACCGGTGGTGAGTCATTGACTCCCGCGTTGACGCAGCACACGCTCGCCGTGGCGCCGCACGCGACGATGATCAACCAATACGGGCCCACCGAGATGACGGTCGACACGACGATCGCGACGTTCACCGAGCCGGGCGAGACCGTCACTATCGGCCGGCCTGCCTTGGGTGTGCTGGCCCGAATCCTTGACCGACGTCTGCGTCCGGTCCCGCCGGGCGTGCCCGGCGAACTCTATCTCGCCGGCCCCCAGATGGCCCGTGGTTACGCCCGCAGCTCAGCGCTGACCGCGGAACGATTCATCGCCGATCCCTGCGGTCCGGACCTGTCCGGTGCGCCGGGACAGCGCCTCTATCGCACCGGGGACCTGGCCCGATGGACCACCGATGGTGAGATCGAGTACCTGGGGCGCGCCGATTTCCAGGTCAAACTACACGGGCAACGGATCGAACTCGGCGAGATCGAGTCGGTGGTGTCGTCGGTTCCCGGCGTCATCGCCGCAGCAGCCGACGTCAGATCGTCGGTGGCCGGGGACGTACTGGTTGCCTACGTGGTCGGTCACCCTGGCCACACGCTTCGCACCGAGGTCATCGCCGAGGCGGTGGCCGACCGGCTGCTCGCGCACCTGCGCCCGTCGGTCTGGGTGGTACTCGAGGCCATGCCCCGCAACAGTGCGGGCAAGATCGACCGCCGAGCGCTGCCCGATCCGGCGCCAGCGACGCATACCGAGGTCGTCGCGCCGTCCACGCCCGCGGAGTCGGCCATCGCCGCCGTCGTCGCCGAGGTGCTCGGCGTGGACCAGGTGTCGGTGACCGACTCGTTCTTCGACATCGGCGGAAATTCGTTGGCCGCCATGCGCGTCGCCGCCCGTGCGGGTGCGGCACTGGGCGTCGAGATCGCCGTCCGCGATCTCTTCGACGCACCGACGGTCGCCGATCTCGCACGCCGGGTGGTCGGCCGCGGTGCCGGGCTTGCCCCGGTGCGCGCGCATCACCCACGCCCGGAGCGCATCCCCCTGTCCTACGCGCAGCAGCGGATCTGGTTCATCAACCAGTTCGACACTTACTCGGGTGCCTACAACATCCCGATCGCTCTGCGCCTTTCCGGCAAACTCGACCTGTCGGCGCTGCGCGCGGCCATGGTCGACGTGATCGACCGCCACGAGGTGTTGCGCACCACCTTCGGGTCCGTCGAGGGCGCGCCGTGCCAGGTCGTGACCGACCGATCGTTGACGGGCTCGCTGCTGGACTGGGCGGTCGTTGACGACGAGTCCGAGCTGTTCGCCGCTGCGGCAGCAGGATTCGACGTCACCGCCCACCATCCCATCCGGGTCCGGATTCGCCGCGTCGAGGATCTCGAACACATCGTGCTCATCGTGGTGCACCACATTGCCGGCGACGGCGAGTCGATGCGCCCGTTGGTCACCGATGTGGTGACCGCCTACCATGCCCGCTCACGTGGTCGCACACCGCAATTCGCGGAACTGGCAGTGCAATTCGCCGACGTGGCACTGTGGCAGCGGGAGGTGCTCGGCTCGGCCACCGACCCAGGGTCGGTGGTGTCGGCGCAATTGGCGTATTGGACCGACCGGCTGGCGGGTCTACCGGATGTGCTGAACCTGCCGACCACGCACCCACGACCGGCCGTCGCCTCGATGCGTGGCGCCGAGGTCGGCTTCGAGATCCCTGCCGGCACTGCGGAGTCGGTGCGCGTGCTCGCCGCGACCCGCGGTATCAGCGAGTTCATGGTCATCCATGCCGCGCTGGCGGTGCTGTTGTCACGGCTGGCCGCCACCGATGACATCGCGATCGGTACCCCGATCTCGGGCCGGGGAGATCAGGCTCTCGACTCGCTCGTCGGCATGTTCGTCAACACCCTCGTCCTGCGGACCGCGGTCGACGGTGCCGCCACCTTCGCCGACTTCCTCGACGCGGTCCGCACGACCGACCTCGACGCGTTCGCCCATGCCGACGTGCCATTCGAGACCGTCGTCGACGCCGTGTCGCCGACGCGCTCGGAAGCTTTCGCGCCACTGACGCAGGTCTTGCTGACGGTGGAGCAGAATCCCGTTGACCCGGCGGCTATGGTTGCCGACCTCGACGACCTCGCCGTCGGCGTCGTGGAGATCGAGGAGACCTCCGCGAAGGTCGATCTGACGGTCGGTGTGCGCGCCGGACGCACGGGGGCGTGGACCGGACGGGCGAACTACGCCACCGACCTCTTCGACGCGCCCACTGTCGAGACCATGATGTCCCGGTTCGTGGACCTGCTCGGGCACCTCGTGGCCCGACCCGAGACGGCGGTCGGCGACGCGCCGCTGCTGTCGCGTGGCGAGGCGATCGCGTTGACACCGGTGGGAACCGCGCCCGGTGCCCCTGCGGTCCTGCTCTCGGAGATCTTTGCCGAGGCTGCCGCCCGCCGTCCCGGGCATGTGGCGGTCAGCGATCCGATCCGATCGCTGACCTATGCCGAACTCGACGTCGCGTCGAATCGACTGGCGAGGTATCTCCTCGAGTGCGGTGTCGGGCCGGAAGTTCTTGTAGCCCTGGCATTGCCGCGGTCGGTTGAGTTGATGGTCGCCATCTGGGCGGTCGCGAAGACCGGCGGAGCCTATGTTCCGATAGATCCTGACTACCCTCCGCAACGCGTCCGCACGATGATCGAGGACTCCGGTGCCGAGCTCGGGTTGTGTGGACAGGCAGACGACCTGCCGGTCGTTTCGGGCCAGAAGCCGATCAGGTGGTTGTCGGTCGATACCGCGGAGTTCGCCAACGCCACGGCCGAGCACTCCGCCGAACCTGTCCGTCCAGATGAGCTGCACGGCCGGGCGCGCATCGACAGCACCGCTTACGTCATTTACACCTCCGGTTCCACGGGCCGCCCCAAGGGGGTCAGTGTGACCCACCGCGGGTTACACAACTTCGGCGTGCAGGAGGCTCGACGTGGTGACATCTCCGAGGACGCCCGGGTCCTGGGTTTTGCGTCGCCGAGCTTCGACGCGTCGGTGCTGGAGTATCTCCTGGCCTTCACCGCAGGGGCCACACTCGTCTATCGCCCGGCGGACGCGGTGGCCGGTGCGCCGCTGCAGGAGTTCATCCGGTCCGAGCGGCTGACCCACACCTTCTTGACCCCCACCGTGCTCGCCTCACTGGATCCCGCCGAACTCCCGTCCCTACACACCGTCTTCGCCGGTGGCGAGGCGGTCCCGGAGTCGCTGCGCGATCACTGGAGTACGTGGGTTCGTTTCCAGAACCTCTACGGTCCGACCGAGACCACCATCGGCGTCACGATCGGACCGCCGATGTCGGCAGAGAGCCCCGTGCTGACCGGCCCCCCGATCGACGGCGTCGGTCTACTGGTGCTCGACGGTCGTCTGCGCCCGGTGCCGATCGGTGTGCTCGGCGAGTTGTACATCGTCGGGTCCGGTCTGTCCCGAGGATATCTCGATCGGCCCGGACTGACCGCGCAAAGATTTGTTGCGCAACCATTCTCCGATCGAGGAGAGAGGATGTACCGCACCGGCGACGTCGTCCGGTGGGTGGCCACCGACAATGGTCTGTCTCTTGCCTACGGAGGTCGCAGCGACGATCAGGTCAAGTTGCGCGGTCTGCGGATCGAGCTGGGCGAGATCGAGTCGGTGCTGTCGGCCCATCCGGCCGTCGACACTGCCATTGTGGTCGGAGTCCGACCCGACGGCGCAATTGCAGGCAGTGGCGAATCGGTGGTCGCATCGCTGGCCGGATACGTCGTGGCCAGCGAACCCGTCGAGCTACAGGTCTTGAGTGATCATGTGGCACAGCAGCTTCCGTTGTACATGGTGCCGGCGACCATTGTCGTTCTGGACGCCCTTCCGCTCACCCCGGTGGGCAAGCTCGACCGCCGCGCGCTACCTGAGCCGGTCCTCGTCGTCGATGTCGAGCACATTGCACCGGAGAACCTCGTCGAACACCACCTCGCAGGCATCGTCGCCGGTCTCCTCGGAGTCGAGCGTGTCGGCGTCACCGAGTCGTTCTTCGCCATCGGCGGTGACTCGATCATGTCGATCCAGCTGGCGTCGGCGGCGCGCGCGGTCGGGATTGAAATTTCTCCTCGAGATATATTCGAGCACAAGACCATTCGCGCCATTGCCCGCGCCGTCGAGCGGAGAGGCGCGGCCGTTGCGGTACTCGAGGAGCCCAGTGGCGGCGCCACGGGGCCGATGTCGATGCCACCGGTCGTCTCGTGGCTGCTCGAGCACGCCGACTCCGCCGCCGACTTCGCCGACTTCTCCCAGTCGATGGTGCTGCACGCCCCCGACGAGCTCACGCTTCCGGTACTTCGTGCGCTGCTCGAGGTGGTCGTCGACAACCATCCGATGCTCACGGCCACGTTGACCGAACTCGACGGGCGGTGGCATCTGCAGTCGGGGGCAGGTCGGTTCGACGCGAACACCGCGGTCACCGAACACTCCGACATCCCCGACGGCGGTGCTTCGGCAGCAATCGTCGCCGCGTTCGGTGCGGCGTCGGCGAGACTCGATCCAGCACTCGGACAACTGGTATCGGCTGTCCTCGTCGGAACCGGTGAGCAGCGGCGTGTCGTCGTCGTCATCCACCACCTCGGTGTCGACGCGGTGTCCTGGCGCGCGATCATCGAGGACCTGGTGACCGCGTGGGGGCAACATCTCGGGGGACTTGCATACGCGCTGCGACCCGAGTCCACCTCGGCGCGCGCCTTCATCGGTGCCGTCGCTTCCCAACGCGATTCGCGCCGGCAGGAACTCGGCTATTGGGCCGCGCGTAGCCGGGCCACCGATCTCGGCGTCGCGATCGATCGCACTCGTGATCGCATGTCCACCGTCTCCGAGATCGTGCACACCATCGAGCCGCATCTCGCCGAGCCGCTGCTCACCTCGATACCGGAAGCTTTCCGCGGCAACGTCAATGACGCGCTCGTCGCCGCGCTGGCGCGAGCGGTCCGCTCGTGGCAGCGTGATCGGGGGATCGCCGACGAGGCGCCGATCACGATGCTCGTCGAGGGGCACGGCCGCTACGAGGAAGTGCTACTGGCCGACGAGAGTCCCCGTGCGGTCGACCTGTCGCGCACGGTGGGATGGTTCACCACCGTCGCCCCTATCGCGGTCGATCCCGTCGGCGGGGCCGCGCGCACCGTCAAGGCGGCCAAGGAAGAGCGGCTCGGACAGCCAGATCACGGAGTGGGCTTCGGGCTGCTGCGGTTCGATCGTGGCGGCGCACTGTCGTCGGCGCCATTGCCGACCATCGCCTTCAATTATCTCGGCAATGTCAGTGGTGGCGTGGTGACCGAAGGCGTCGCTGGGCCTTTGCTACCCGATCCGAATGCTCTTCGTCTACCTGGCACGGTCCGCGGTGCGATGACGGTCACTGCTCTGATCACCATCACCGCCGGAACCATCGTCACGACCGAGGGCCGAGCATTACAGGCCGGATTCGGATTCCCGGCGGGGGCGATGAATGGTGGCGACGTCGCCGATCTCGCCCGCCGCTGGGAAGTCGAGCTCGCTGCGATCGTCGAGTACGTCGCAGCGGTCGGCGATCCGGGGCGATCGCCCTCGGATGTCGTTGGCGCGCAGGTCACCCAGGATGATCTCGACGACCTCGCACGACGATTCCCCCGCGCCGAGATCTGGCCGTTGTCGCCGCTGCAACGCGGTCTGCACTTCCAGTCCGAACTTGCTGCTGCGGGGCACGCGCACGGCGCCGTCGATGTCTACGTTGCCCAGGCCGTGGTCGCACTCGACGGCGAAATCGACGCCGAACGCCTGCGCAGCTCGGTGCAAGCCCTGTTCGACGAGCACCGGGTGCTGCGCTCGTCCTACATACGTGTGGGCAGCGGTGAGGTCGTTGCCGTCGTCCGCGAGACGGTCAAGGTACCGTGGCAACTCGTCGAATCGGCCGATGCCGAGGCCATCGAGACGCTCGCCGAGTCCGAACGTTCCCGCCCATTCGATCTTGAATCGGCACCGTTGATGCGATTCGTCTTCGTGCGCAACGGCACGGAGTCCGTCCTCATCGTGACCAGCCACCACATCCTCATCGACGGTTGGTCATCGCCGCTCATCCTCGCTGATCTCTTCGCGTTCTACGCCACCGGCCACGCCTACACGGCGTCCAGGTCGACCGGCGCCGGGGATTATGCGGATTATCTGCGCCACATCGCGAACGTCGATACCGATGCAGGTTTGCGCGCCTGGCGATCGGTCCTCGATGCCGTCGTCGAACCGACCCTGCTCGCGCCACGGCTCGAGGCCACCACCGACCTGCGCCCGCGTGACCACAGTGTTCTTCTCGACGCGGAATTGACCACGGGCATAGAAGAACTCACCCGGACGCGGGGTGTCACCGTCTCGACGGTGATGCAGTTCGCGTGGGCGTCGTTGCTCTCGCGCATCACCGGAGATCAGGTGGTGACGTTCGGTGAGACCGTGTCGGGCCGCCCCGCCGATCTCGACGGCGTCGAGACCATGGTCGGCTTGTTCATCAACACCCTGCCCGCTGTGGTCGACGTTGATCCCGGCGCCGCCATGGCGGATATTCTCGACACGATCGCGTCGAGCAAGATCGCGGTCCTCGACCACCAGCACATCGGTCTGCCAGACCTGGCCGCGCTGGTCGGCAAGGGGCCGCTCTTCGATACCCTCACCGTGCACGAGTCCTATCCGGTGAATGCCGAATCACTCACCGGCGCAAGTGCTGTCGGTGGAATTGGGATCAAGGATCTGAGCGCCTCCGATGCCACCCAGTACCCGCTCAACCTCGTCAGTGGTGTCATCGGCGATCAGATAGAGCTCAAACTCAAGTATCTTCCTGCCGCATTCGACGCGGGCCAGGTAAATGTGTTCGCCGACATTCTTGTTCGGGTGTTGCGCGCGTTGGTGGCGGATCCGGGTGCTCCGGTGTCATCGGTGCCGTTGGTGGACGAGGACAGCTACCGTCGGTCGCTGGTGGCACCGGCGACGGTGACCGCGAACTCGGGGCGTTCGTTGGTGGAGTTGTTCGCGGGTTCGGTGCGGCGTTTCGGTGAGCGTGGGTCGGTGACGGCTGGGTCGGTGTCGTTGTCGTACGCAGAGCTTGGCGAACGCTCGGGGGCGGTGGCCGCGGGGTTGCGGGCCCGTGGTGTGCGCGAGGGTGATCTGGTTGCGGTGGCACCGTCGCGGTCGGTGGACCTGGTGGCCGCGATCGTGGGTGTGTTGCGCGTGGGTGCAGGGTATCTGCCATTGGACGTGAGTAATCCGGTGGATCGGTTGCGGTTCATCGTCGCAGATGCCGCGCCGCGGGTGGTGGTGACCGATGAGGTGTCGTCGGGACTTCGGTTGTGGGCCGAGCTGGGTGCCGGCGTGGATGTGGTGACGGTGGAGTCGCTGGCCGCGTCGGGTGCGGGTGGTGTTGATGATGTTGTGGTGCATCCGGATTCGCGTGCGTATGTGATTTATACGTCGGGGTCGACGGGTCGGCCGAAGGGGGTGGAGGTCACTCATCGTGATGTGGTGACGTTGATGGATTCGGCTGCGGGTGATTTCGAGTTCCGGGCTGATGATGTGTGGACGATGTTCCATTCGTATGCGTTTGATTTTTCGGTGTGGGAGTTGTGGGGGCCGCTGCTGACTGGTGGCCGTCTGGTGGTGGTGGATCGTGAGGTGGCGCGGGTTCCTGAGGAGTTCCTACGGTTGCTTGCCGCGGAGCGGGTCACGGTGTTGAGTTTGACGCCGTCGGCGTTTTATCAAGTGGCGCAGGCCCGCCGACGGGTGCCGGAGTTCTCGTCGGCGTTGCGCTACATCGTGTTCGGCGGTGAGGCGTTGAGTTTCGAGCAGGTGCGTCGGTGGTTTGATGATAATCCTGGCGATGGTGCGCGGCTGGTGAACATGTACGGCATCACCGAGACGACGGTGCATGTGAGTTTCCGGCCGTTGGATCGTGCGGTGGTGTCGGCGGGCGATGCGTCGTTCATCGGTCGCCCGTTGGCGTCGTTGGGTATTCATGTTCTCGATGAGCGGTTGCGTCCGGTGCCCGAGGGCGTGGTGGGCGAGATGTATGTGGTGGGTGGTCAGCTGGCGCAGGGCTATCTGCGGCGCTCGGGATTGACCTCGACGCGATTCGTGGCCTCGCCGTTCGGTCCGGCGGGTGCGCGGATGTACCGCACGGGTGATCTGGCGCGACGGACCGCCGGGGATATCGAGTACGTGGGCCGTGGTGACGCACAGGTGCAGTTGCGTGGCTATCGGATCGAGTTCGGCGAGATCGAGTCGGCGTTGTTGTCGGTGCCGGGTGTGGGTGCTGCGGCGGCTCGGGTGGTGGAGTTGCCGGGTCGTGGTGAGCAGCTCGTCGGGTATGTGGTGGGTGAGCCGGGTTCGGTGGTCGAGGCGTCGCAGGTGCGTGCCGGGGTGGCGCGGGTGGTGCCGGGTTATATGGTGCCGGACTTGGTGGTTGAGGTAGCGGGGTTGCCGTTGACGGCGAACGGCAAGTTGGATCGTGGGGCGTTGCCGTTGCCGGATGCCGGGGTGTCGGTCGGTGAGGTGGTGGCGCCGGCGACGGTGGATGAGGCTCGGGTGGCTGCGGTGTTCGCTGAGGTCCTTGGCGTCGATGAGGTGGGGGTGACGGCGAGCTTCTTTGATGTGGGTGGTAATTCGTTGTCGGCGACGCGGTTGGCGGCGCGGGTGTCAGGTGCGTTGGGTGTGTCGGTGTCGGTGCGTGACGTCTTCGATGCCCCTTCGGTGCGTGAGCTTCTCGCGCGTACGCGGGGGCATGCGGCGGCGTTGCCGCCGGTGACCGCGGTGTCGCCCAGGCCGCAACGGATCCCGTTGTCTTTTGCCCAGCGACGGATCTGGTTCATCAACCGATTTGAACCCGATGCGGCCACGTACAACATCCCGCTGTTTCTACGGGTGACCGGGCCACTCGATCATGACGTATTGCGCGCTGCAGTCGGAGATGTGGTTGCACGGCACGAGATACTGCGCACGACTTTCCCGGATGAGGGGGGAACTCCGTATCAACTCATCCATCCGGTGGAGGCCATCGACGACACGCTCGATTGGGCCGTCGTGCAAACCTACGACGGTCTCGAAGCCGCTGCGACAGCAGGATTCGACCTCACCCGGGTATGGCCGATCCGAGGCAGGGTCTTCCACGAACCGCCGGGTGATGTGCTCGGCCGCGACGCGGACGGCGCCAGCGCGATTGTGGCGTTGGTTCTGCATCACGTGGCCGCTGACGGAGAGTCGCTGGCGCCCTTGGTGGCTGATCTGCTTGCCGCGTATACGGCGCGGATGAACGGGACGGTTCCGGGCTTCGAGCCGCTACCGGTTCAATTCGCCGACGTGGCACTCTGGCAGCATCGTGTTCTCGGCGCCACGACCGACGCGGACTCGATCATGGGTAGCCAGCTCGACTACTGGACCACGCAACTGAGCGGCCTCGCGCCGGTTCTCGAACTTCCCCTCGACCGGCCGCGACCGGCTGTCGCCTCCCACCTGGGCTCCCGTGTCGATTTCGAGATCCCGGCGACGGTTACGGCCGAGATCGCCACACTCGCCACCTCGTCGAGTGCCACTCCGTTCATGATCGTGCACGCAGCGCTCGCGGTGCTCTTGTCGCGCCTTGCGGCCACCACCGACATCGTTATCGCCACTCCGGTCGCCGGACGGGGTAGCCGCGACCTCGATCGCCTGGTCGGCATGTTCGTCAATACGCTGGTGTTGCGGACCCATATCGACGGCTTTGGGGACTTTCGGCGCCTTCTCGATGATGTTCGGACAACCGACCTGGACGCATTCGCACACAGCGACCTGCCGTTCGAAACGCTCGTCGAGGTACTCGACCCGATCCGCTCCGCGGCGTTCGCCCCGCTCGCACAGGTGATGCTCACCTTTGACCAGACCACTGTCGCGGGCACTGCCGGTGATGCATTGACCCGAGCCCAGGTGGCCGGTCTGATGGTCGCGCCGATGGCCTCGCCTTCAGTGCCCGCGCAGGTCGACCTCACCGTCTCCGTGCAGGCCGTCGGTGCGGGACGTGCATGGACGGGCTCCCTGCTCTACGCCACCGACCTGTTCAACGAATCCACCATTGACGCGGTCGCCGACATGTTCGTTCGAGTGCTCACAGAGCTGACCGCGGCACCGGACAATCCGGTCGGTCGTGTATCACTAATGGGGCCGGCGCGCGCAGCTCGGGTCGCGGATTGGTCGGACGGTGAGCAGATCGAACCGTCGGCCACGTCGATCGTGGCGCAGGTGGGCCACGCGGTGGCCCGAACTCCTGATGCCGTGGCGCTGGTCTTCGGACGTCGTCGGATGACCTACGGCGAGTTCGGGGCCCGGGTTCGCGAACTCGCGCTGGGTCTCATCGACCTCGGCGTCGGACCGGATACCGCTGTGGCGGTGAGTGTTCCGCGCTCGATGGAGATGATGATCGCGATCCATGCCGTACTCGCGGCCGGTGCGCACTACGTACCCGTCGACGTGGAGACGCCTCTCGCGCGTGTGGCGGCGATGGTGGAGACGGCTCACATCACGGTTGCGATCATCTCCGATTCGGGGGCGACCACCGTGGCGCAGGCGGGCACCGGTCTCGGACTCACCATGGTCGTCGTGGACGCCGACACCGCCTTCGGCGCTGATTATTCTGCTGTCACCGATAGCGAACGGCGGGGAGCACTGCGGGGTGCCAACGCGGCTTACACCCTGTTCACCTCCGGCTCCACCGGCACTCCCAAGGGGGTCACGGTGTCGCATGATGCGATCGAGAACCGAATCGCATGGATGCAGGAACACTATCGACTGACGTCGGACGATGTTGTGTTGCAGAAGACCCCGTACACCTTCGACGTGTCGGTGTGGGAGCTCGTGTGGCCGTTGATTCACGGGGCATCGTTGGTGCTCGCCGAGCCCGGGCGGCACGGCGACGCCGAACACCTGCATTCGCTGATCACCGAGCACTCGGTGTCGGTGATGCACTTCGTGCCGTCGATGCTGGCCGCCTTCCTCGATTCCCTGGGGAGCAGCATCGGGTACTTGACGTCGCTGCGGCTGGTGTTTACCTCGGGCGAAGCGCTTCCCGTGGCGCCCGCACACGATCTGCTCAGGCTTCTCGGCCACGTCGAACTCCACAATCTCTACGGGCCGACCGAGGCCGCCGTCGACGTCACCGAGCATCGGGTTCGTTTGTCCGACACTGTGATCCCCATCGGCCGTGCGGTCGCCAACACCACCACACATGTGCTCGACGACCGCATGTGTCCGGTCCCATACAACGTTGTCGGAGAGCTCTATCTCGGTGGCGTACAAGTCGCCAGGGGTTACGCAGGACGGGCGGACCTGAGCGCGGAACGATTCATCGCCGACCCGTTCGGAGCGGCAGGCTCGCGGCTTTATCGCACCGGTGACCGGGTGAGATGGAACGCCGATGGCGAACTCGAATACCTGGGCCGCACCGACTTCCAGGTCAAACTGCGCGGCCAGCGCCTCGAACTCGGCGAGATCGAGGCTGTCCTCGCCGGCGTACCGGGCATTGTCCATGCCGCAGTCACGGTGGCGCACACCGCCGCCGGTGAACAACTCGTCGCCTATCTTGCACCCGGGAACGCCGATCTCGCCGCAGCGCAGTCCGCGGTAGGTGCCGCCCTGCCCGAGTACATGCGGCCCACCACCTGGATGGTGCTCGAACAGATGCCGCTCGGGAGTGCGGGCAAGGTCGATCGTCGCGCGCTGCCGCAGCCACAGGCGCAGACCGCCGAGTACGTCGCACCCACCTCTGACCGCGAGATGGTCGCGGCGCAGGTATTCGCCGATGTCCTCGGCGTCGAGCGCGTCGGCCTGGCCGACTCCTTCTTCGACGTCGGCGGCAACTCGCTGGCAGCAATGCGGGTGGCGGCGCGCCTCGGTGAGGCACTGGGGGTCGAGGTGTCGGTCCGCGACGTCTTCGACACCCCGGTCCTCGGTGATCTCGTTGCGGCTCTCAGTGATCGGCCGGCCGGACTGTCGACGCTCCGCCCGGTGACACCCCGCCCGGCAACGATTCCGCTGTCGTTCGCGCAGCAACGCATCTGGTTCATCAACCAGTACGACGTCACCTCACCCGCCTACAACATCCCGGTCGTCCTGCGCCTGTCCGGTCCGCTCGACGTCACGGCGCTGCGCGCAGCCGTCGTCGATGTCGTGATCCGCCACGAGATTCTGCGCACCACCTTCGACTCCGTTTCCGGGGGTGCGCCGGAGCAGATCATCCATCCGGCGGAGTCGGTGGCACACACTCTCGACTTCGCCGTGGTCGGCGCGGCCGCGCACCTCGAGGACGCGGTGCGGTCCGGGTTCGACGTGACCCGGCAGTGGCCGATCCGGGTACGGATCGCCGCCACCGGCCCCGACGAACACGTCATGGCACTGGTTCTCCACCACATCGCGGCCGACGGAGAATCGTTGTCGCCCTTGCTTGGTGACCTGATCACGGCCTACGCGATCAACAGGGACGGCTCGGCCGCTGAGCATGATCGTGACGGCTCCGCCGCTGAGCATGATCGTGACGGCTCCGCCGTCGGGGCACGACGTCCCACGCTGCCGGTGCAGTTTGCCGATGTCGCCCTCTGGCAACGCGACGCACTGGGCGCGGTCGACGACCCCAGTTCGGTACTCGGACGCCAACTGGCCTACTGGTCCGAGCACCTCGCAGGCCTACCCGAGGTACTCGACCTGCCCGCCGATCGTGCGCGTCCGGCGATCGCGAGCCGGCGTGGCGCACGCCTGGGCTTCGAGGTCCCGGCGCCGGTGGCCGAACGGATCGCCGCAGTCGCGCAGCGTCACAACGCCACCGCATTCATGGTGGTGCACGCCACGCTCGCCGCACTCATGGCGCGACTGACCGCGACCGACGACATCGCGGTGGCCACCCCCATCGCCGGTCGCGGTGACCGTCTGCTCGACGATCTCGTCGGGATGTTCGTCAACACCCTGATCCTGCGCACGCGGGTCGACGTGCACACCGCTTTGGCCGATCTCCTCGAGCAGGTGCGCAGTACCGACCTCGACGCCTTCGCCCACGCTGACGTGCCCTTCGAGGCCGTCGTCGAAGAGCTCGCGCCGACCCGGTCGGAAGCGTTCGCGCCGCTGGCCCAGGTGATGGTGACCCTCGATGGGGGAGCGGTCCCCGAACTCGCCGCGGCATCGGTCGCCGGGACCGGCGACCTCCTGGTGGAATCTGTTGTTCCCGAAGTGGTTCCGGCCAAGCTGGACCTCACCGTCGGGTTGTCCACCGATCAGCCCGGCCGTGCCTGGGCGGGTACGCTGATCTATGCCACCGATCTGTTCGACGAGGCCACGATGGTCCGCTTCGCCGAGCGGTTCGTCCGCCTCCTCGACGCCCTGACCGCTGATCCGTCGCTGCCCATCGCGGATGCGGACTGGATTGGCGGCGATGAGGTCGCCCACGCGCTGGCACTCTCGGCGGGCCCGGTTGTGGCGTACGAGGCCCGGACCGTCGCCGATGCGATCGTCGCCCAGATCATCGCCACCCCCACCATCGTCGCGGTACAGATGGGGGATCGGTCGATTACCTACGGCGAGTTCGGTATTCGGGTCAGCGAGTTGGCTCGCCGGCTTATCGCCAGGGGCGTCGGACAGGGTGTGGCCGTGGGCATCGCGACCGACCGGTCGGTCGAGATGCTCGTGGCCATCCACGCGGTCGTCGCCGCAGGCGCACAGTACGTGCCGATCGACACCGCGGCCCCTGCCGAGCGCGTCGCCCGCATGGTCGATACGGCTCGTGTGGCACTGATTCTCGTCGGAGCGCAGGTTCCGCCCGCGGTGGTTGCGCTCGGCGACGAGGTATCGACGATTGTCGTCGATACCGCCACCATGCTCGATCCGGACGCGACCTTCACTGCGATCACCGACGCCGAGCGACTGCGACCCCTGCGCACCGACGACGCTCTCTACACCCTGTTCACCTCCGGATCGACCGGGCGTCCCAAGGGTGTGACCGTCTCGCACCGTGCGGTGTACAACCGGCTGCGCTGGGGACTCGACCACTTCGCATGGTCGGCCGGCGATCGAATCCTCCAGAAGACGCCCTACACCTTCGACGTCTCGGTGCCCGAACTGTTCGCGCCGTTGATGTCCGGGGCGACGGTGGTCCTCGCCGAGCCGGGCGGACACGCCGACCCCATATACATCGCGGATCTGATCGAGTCGGCCGCGGTGACTTCCGTGCACTTCGTGCCGTCGATGCTGTCGGTATTCCTCGACGTCGTCGACGAATCGCAACTGGCCCGGCTGACCAGCCTGCGGTGGGTGTTCGCCTCTGGTGAGGCGCTGCCCGCCGCGACCGTGGCCCGGCTGCACCGGGCCATGCCGTGGGTGGAGATCCACAATCTGTTCGGCCCGACCGAAGCCGCGGTCGAGGTGACCGGGGCCGACGTCACCGCCGCGCCCGATGTCATCACCATTGGCACACCTGTGCCGAACACCACCGCCCTCGTGCTCGACGGACGTCTGCGCCCGGTACCGGCGGGCGTCCCGGGCGAACTGTATCTCGGTGGCGTGCAGATCGCCGACGGCTACGCACGTGCCGCGGTGCTCACCGCCGAACGCTTTGTCGCCGACCCCTACGGCGCCGCGGGCGCACGGCTGTATCGTACGGGTGATCTCGTGCGCCGCAACGCCTCCGGTGCGATCGAGTATCTCGGCCGCACCGACTTTCAGGTCAAGTTGCGCGGCCAACGCATCGAGCTCGGCGAGATCGAGTCGGTGCTCGTGTCGGCTCCCGGTGTCGTGCATGCCGCGGCCACGGTCGCCGTCGCGCCGACCGGTGCGCAGCACCTGGTGGCCTATCTGTCGCCGGCATCGGTCGACATCGGCGACGTGCGTGCGGGCATCGCTGCGGCGCTACCGGAATACATGCGGCCCACGGTCTGGATGACCGTCGACGAGCTCGCTCTCAACAGCGCGGGCAAGCTCGACCGTCGGGCCCTGCCGACGCCGGACTTCGGTGGCACCGAGAACGAGTACGTCGCGCCCGAAGGGCCGGTCGAGGAGCAACTCGCCGCTGTCATCGGGGCACTGCTCGGTGTTGAGCGAATCAGCGTGACCGAGTCGTTCTTCGCCCTCGGCGGTGACTCGATCATGTCGATCCAGCTGGCCTCGGCGGCACGCGCCGGTGGGCTCAGGTTGAGCCCACGCGATATCTTCGAGCATCGAACCGTGCGCGAGATGGCCCGGGCCCTGACGGCGCAGCGCACCGCCCTGCCCGACCTCACCGACCCCGCCGGTGGCAATCGCGGTGAGGTGCCGATCCCGCCGGTCGTGTCATGGATGCTCGAACTGTCCGACACTCCTGACGATTTCGCCGACTTCTCGCAGGCGATGGTGCTCGCCGCGCCTGCCGGTCTGACCGTCGACGACCTGGCTGAACTCCTCGCCGAACTCGTGGCCGTCCACCCGGCGCTGGCGACGCGCCTCGACGTCGCCGACGGCGGTGCGCGGATGACGGTCGGGGTCGAGGTGGACCTGCGCACGACAGTCACCGAGACCTCGGTACCCTGGGCCGTCGGCAGCGACGAGTACGCGACCGCGCTCCGCGAGGCGCACGCGAGTGCCTCGGCGTCCCTGGACCCAGGTGCCGGTGTCACGCTGGCCGCCCGACTGGTCCACGATCGTGACGGCAATGCCCGCATCGTGCTGGTGCTGCACCACCTTTCGGTCGACGCCGTCTCGTGGCCGATCCTGATCGAGGATCTGGTCACCGCATGGTCTCAACGCACCGGCCGGCGGCCCGTCGAACTGCGCGCCGAGGCCACCTCCGAACGCGGGTGGTACCACCGTCTGGCGCAGTCATCGGCCGACCGCGCCGACGAACTCGACCATTGGCTGCAGCGGCTCGGACGGGCGACCACGTCGCTCGGCGCGAGCATCGACCGTTCGCGTGATCGGGCTGGTACCACCGTATCGGTCACCCTGGCCCTCGACGCCTCGCTCACCGAGCCGCTCGTGACCGAGGTCCCGGCGGCGTTGCGGGGCAACGTCAACGACGTCCTGCTCGGTGCGCTCGCACGTGCGGTGCGCTCATGGCAGGTAGCACGTGGGATCCTCGACAAGCAGCCGGTCACCGTTCTCGTCGAGGGCCACGGACGTCAGGAAGAACTGGCGGCCTCCGGTGCCGACCCACGCCGAGCGGACCTGTCACGGACCGTCGGCTGGTTCACCACGATCTCCCCGCTGGCACTCGACCCCGCCGACGACGTCGTGCACGCGGTAAAGGCGGCGAAGGAAGAGCGTCTCGGACAACCGGATTCGGGAGCCGGATTCGGGTGGTTGCGTTATGGCCCCTACGGCACCCGAACCGATACCGAGCTCGCTCGTCGGCCGCTGCCGGCGATCGGCTTCAACTACTTCGGCGCCGGCGGCCGCGCCGACGACTCTGGCGGCACGGCCGCACCATTCGCGCCCACCGCCGACGTGCGCGGGCTGGGATCGTCGGCGTCGGGAGCGATGGTGGTGCTCAACGCACTTGCCGTCAACGTGGGGACCCAGTCGACGCCGCAGGGACGGAACCTGGTCGCCGACATCGCCTTCCCGGCGGGTATGTTCGACGCCGCCGACATCGACGATCTCGCCGGTCGGTGGCGCTCCGAGCTCGCCGCGCTGGTCGAGACGGTCACCCGCGGTGACGATCTGGGTCACAGCCCGTCGGACGTCCCCGGATCCGGGGTCACCCAGCACGATCTCGACGCCCTGGCACATCGGTACCCCGGTGCGGACGTGTGGCCGCTGACGCCGCTGCAACGAGGGCTGTACTTCGAGTCCGAGCGGGCCGGCAGCGGAGCCGACACCATCGATGTCTACCTCACCCAGGCCGTGGTGTCGCTCGGCGTGGTCGACCTCGTGGGGCTCCGCCGGGCGGCGCAACGCCTGTTCGACGAACATCGCGTATTGCGCAGCGGTTATGTCCGCACGGCGAGCGGTGCGGTCGTGGCGGTCGTCCCGGCGACGGTCGAGGTTCCTTGGCACGTGGTCGATCTCGACGGTTCCGCCGACGGCGTGGCCACCGAGGTGCGCGCGCTCGCGGACGCCGAACGCATCGCCCGGTTCGACCTCTCGTCGCCGCCTCTGGTGCGCTTCACGGTCGTCCGTCACCGCGACGGCGCCGAGGTGATCATCACCAACCATCATCTACTTCTCGATGGCTGGTCGGGCCCACTGGTCCTGGCCGACCTACTCGCGCTGTACGCCACCGGCACCTCGTACACCGGTCGAACACGCAGCGGCGATACCGATTTCGCGGCACACCTGATGCGTGTGGCGCGCGCCGACGTCGGGGAGGGCCTCGAGGCCTGGCGTGCTGTGCTGGCACCGGTGGAGGGCGCCACCCTGGTGGCCCCGGGTATCGAGGCGACCGCAGCGGCTGCGCCGCACACACATTCGGTCAGGCTGGACGACGATTCCACCACCGCACTCGAAGATCTCGTCCGCTCGCGCGGTGTGACGATCTCCACGGTCATGCAGTTCGCCTGGGCGGTACTGCTCTCGCGGCTGACCGGGCAACGCGTGGTCACTTTCGGTGAGACGGTCTCGGGTCGTCCGGCCGACCTCGACGGTGTGGAAACGATGGTCGGGTTGTTCATCAACACGCTGCCCGCCGTTGTCGACGTCGATCCCGATGCGACCATCGGTGATGTCTTGTCGCGGCTGCAGGCCGCCAAGGTCTCCGTGCTCGATCATCAGCACGTGGGGCTACCCGATCTGGTGGCCCTCACCGGACTGTCGGGTGCTTTGTTCGACACCCTTACCGTGCACGAGTCCTACCCGATCGACACCGCGTCGTTGGAATCGACATCGCGTGGCGAAGCCATCGGTGAACTGGATCTGCGGGCCATCGACAGCCGCGACTCGACGCATTACCCGCTCACTCTGGCGACCATGCCCGACGGCGAGCAGATGCGGATACGCCTGTCCTACCTTCCGGCGGCGTTCGACGCCGCACACGTCGAGGTGTTCGCCGAGATGCTAGGCGAGATCCTGGAATCCGTGGTCGATCGGCCGGATGCGTTGCTCGCCGACATCCCGATCATGAGTGCGGATCGCCGACGCGAGGTCCTTGGCCGGGCCTGCGGGCCGGTGGTCACCGCAACCAGGGTTTCCAGCAGCACCGACCTCGCGGGTCGGGTGGCCGATGCGCTGTCGGCATATCCGGATAGGGTCGCGATCGTCGAGGGCGACCGAAAGATCTCCAACGCCGAGTTCGGCACTCGGGTCTGGGCGCTGGCCCGGCGCCTGATCGCCCAGGGTGTCGGACCCGACACACCTGTTGCCGTGTGCCTGCCCCGGAGTGCCGAGATGGTGATCGCGATTCACGCCGTCGTCGCCGCCGGCGGACACTACGTACCGATCGATCCCGATGCCCCGGACGAACGCGTGCGCTACATGGTCGAGACCGCCGGGTTAGAGGTGGCGCTGGTGGCGCCGGATAGATCGGGCGCAGCAGAAGAGCACGCGGCGCATCGCCTCGGCGGCCTGGCCTCGGTCATCACCGTCGACGCACTCGATCCGATCGACACCGCGACACCCCCGGTCAGCGACTCGGAGCGACTCGGTCCGTTGCGAGCTGACAACGCTGCCTACACACTGTTCACATCGGGCTCCACCGGTCGACCCAAGGGGGTCACCGTCGGTCATCGGGCCATCCTCAACCGCCTGGACTGGATGGCAGCCGCCTACGATGTCGGCCCTCGCGATGTGGTGATCCACAAGACTCCCAACACCTTTGACGTGTCAGTGTGGGAGTTGTTCCTGCCGGCGCTGACCGGCGCGACCATGGTGCTGGCCGAGGCCGGACGACATGGGGATCCGCGGTATGTGGCCGAGGTGGTGCGCCGCCATCGAGCCACGGTCATGCACTTCGTGCCGTCGATGTTGTCGGCGTTCATCGATGTCCTGGGCGCAGACATTGCGGAGTTGACGTCGCTTCGTGCCGTTTTCACCTCCGGAGAGGCGCTTGCGGGCGCGACCGCACACTCCCTGCTCCGGCTGCTCCCAGGTGTCGCGGTGCACAACCTCTACGGTCCGACCGAGGCTGCGGTGGACGTGACCGCGCACGAGGTGATGCCGAACGAACAGACCGTAGCCATCGGCACACCGGTGTGGAACACCACCGCTCACGTGCTCGACGCACGGCTGCGGCCACTGCCCCCGGGGCTTCCCGGTGAACTCTATCTCGGCGGGATCCAGGTCGCCCGCGGATACGCTGCGCGTCCCGACCTCACCGCCGAACGTTTCGTTGCCGATCCTCTCGGTGTGCCGGGAAGCAGGCTCTACCGGACCGGCGATCTCGTCCGATGGAATACCCGAGGTGAGATCGACTATCTGGGGCGCACCGACTTCCAGGTCAAACTCCGTGGCCAGCGCCTCGAACTCGGCGAGATCGAAGCGGTCGTCGCCGCGGTTCCCGGTGTGGTACACGCTGCGGCCACAGTGGTCGAGATCGCCGGTGAGCAGCAGTTGGTCGCCTATCTCGCGCCCGAGTCGGTGGATCTCGACGCGGTCGACGCGGCGGTCCGGAATGCCCTGCCGGCGTACATGCGTCCGTCGATATGGATTCCGCTGGAGCGCGTTGTCCTCAACTCGGCCGGCAAACTCGACCGCCGCGCACTACCCCGGCCCGACGAGCACGCGCAGGAGCAGACGATGGTGGCGCCTGCGACGGCCGCCGAGGCCCGAGTCGCCGCGGTGTTCGCGGAGGTCCTCGGCGCCGACCAGATCGGGGTCACCACCGGATTCTTCGATCTCGGTGGCAACTCGCTCTCGGCCACCCGTCTGGCCGCGCGGGTCGGGCTCGCCATGGACGTGGAGATCTCGGTCCGCGACATCTTCGATGCCCCGTCGGTTCGCGAACTCGTGCAGCTGATCTCGGGTCGCTCCGCAGGTCTTCCGCCGGTCACCGCGGTTACTGAACGGCCGGAAATGGTCCCGCTGTCCTTTGCTCAGCAACGGATCTGGTTCATCAACCGATTCGACCCGGGGTCCGCGATGCACAACATCCCGGCGGTCTTGCGGCTCTCCGGCGATCTCGATGCGGCGGCGCTGCATGAGGCAGTGGTGGATGTGGTCACCCGACATGAGGTGCTGCACACGCGATTCCCCGATGTCGACGGAGTGCCCGCACAACAGATCGATCCGGCCGACTCGGTGGTCGATCGTCTGGACTGGCAGGTGGTGGACTCGCAGGGCAGTGTTGCGGCCGCGGTCACCGCGGGCTTCGACGTCACCGTCGACTGGCCGATCCGGGTCCGGCTGTGGCCCGTCTCGGCAACCGAGCACATCCTCGCAATCGTCTTCCACCACATCGGTGCCGACGGAGAATCGCTGGCACCCTTCGTCTCCGACCTGGTGACCGCATACGTCGCACGCTCGGCGCACACCGAACCCGAATTCGCGCCGCTGCAAGTCCAGTTCGCCGATTTTGCGCTCTGGCAGCACACCGTGCTCGGTTCCACCGATGACCCCGAGTCGGTGGTCGGGCGGCAATTGGCGTACTGGGCTGAACAACTCGCCGGACTCCCGGACGTTCTCGAGCTTCCCGCCGACCGGCCACGCCCTGCGGTCGCCTCCGGGCGCGGCGGCCACGTGGCACACCCGATGCCCGCCGAACTGGGCTCCGCGATCTCCGCGGTCGCACAGCGTCACGGGGTCACGCCGTTCATGGTGGTGCACGCCGCGCTGGCGGTGTTGCTCTCACGACTGTCGGGAACCGATGACATCGCGGTCGGCACGCCGATCGCCGGGCGTGGCCAAGCGGTGCTCGACCCACTGGTCGGCATGTTCGTCAACACGCTGGTGCTGCGTACCCGCATCGATCCCGCGCAGGGCTTCGATGACCTGCTCGCGACGGTGCGCACCACCGACCTCGATGCCTTCGCGCACGCCGACATCCCGTTCGAGACCTTGGTCGACGAGCTGAATCCGGTGCGTTCCGAGGCTTTCTCGCCTCTCACCCAGGTCATCTTCTCGTTCGATCCAGCAGCCTCGGCCACCGACGCGCTCGGTGATGCGGGTGGTCTGACGGTCACTGCCGTCGACGATGTGAGCGTGGCGGCCCAGACCGACCTCTACGTCACCGTCGCCTCCCGTCCGGACGGGCAGGAGTGGGGTCTGTCGGTCACGTATGCGACCGACCTGTTCGACGAGTCGAGGATCGACGCGCTCGCGGCGCGGTTCATCGCACTGCTGCAGCAACTCTGCACCACGCCGTCCGTGGCCGTCGGAGACGCCGCGCTGCTCGACCCCGCGCAGACCGCCCGCATCGCCGATGGCGAATGGGGGGCGCGAGTCGACCTGCCGGCGCCGGCAACCGTGCCCGACGCCCTCGCCGCACAGGTGAGCCGAACCCCGGCCGCCCGCGCCCTGGTCTTCGGTGCGCGCGAGGTCACCTACGCCGAGTTCGGTGCGCGCGTCAACACGCTCGCCCGTGAGCTGATCGCGACCGGAGTCGCTCCGGATGTGGCGGTGGGGCTGTGCATCCCGCGTTCGGTGGAGATGATGGTGGCCATCCACGCGGTGGTGACCGCCGGTGCACAGTATGTGCCGATCGACGTCAATGCGCCCGCCGATCGGGTGCGGTACATGCTCGACACCGCCGGTGCCGCGGCCCTGCTCGTCGCCGACACCAAAGCCGCAGCAGCCGCGGTCGGAGCCGCGGTCGACGCCGGTGTTCGCATCCTCCGGGTAGACTCGAGCACCGACGTCGACGTGAACTCGGCAGCGGCGCAACCGGTCACCGACGCCGACCGCCCGACGGTACTCCTCGGTGACGCCGCCGCCTACACCCTGTTCACCTCCGGCTCCACCGGTCGCCCCAAGGGGGTCACGCTCTCGCACACCGCGGTGCTCAACCGGTTGTGGTGGGGCCTGGACACCCTCCCGATCGACGCCGGTGACGTGGTGCTACAGAAGACGCCCTACACCTTCGACTGCTCGGTCCCGGAACTGTTCGCGCCGTTGATGATCGGTGCCACCCTGGTCGTGCTGGCCGACGGCGGGCATCTCGACCCCGGGTACGTGGCCGACGAGATCCGCCGCACCCGCGCCACCATGGTGCACTTCGTGCCGTCGATGCTCTCGGTGTTCCTCGAGATCCTCGGCTCCGGCCCACACCGCGAGGAGCGGCTCGCCGGCCTCGATTCGGTGCGGATCGTCTCGGCGACCGGTGAGGCCTTGCCGCCGGCCGTCGCGGCGCAGGCTCGTGCGTTGTGGCCCGAGGCGTTGTTCTTCAACCTGTACGGTCCCACCGAGGCCGCCGTCGAGATCACCTACGAGCAGATCGGCGACGTCGCCGCCGACGACCCGACCGTCCCGATCGGTGTGCCGGTGTGGAATTCGTCGGCGGTGGTCCTCGATTCGCGGTTGCATCGCGTTCCCGACGGTGTGCCCGGCGAGCTGTATCTCGGCGGCGTGCAACTTGCGCGCGGGTATGCGGCCCGGCCGGATCTGTCTGCCGAGCGCTTTGTCGCCGATCCGTACGGCGCGCCGGGAGCCCGTCTCTATCGCACCGGTGACCTGGTGCGACGCCGTCCGGATGGAGTGTTGGAGTACCTGGGCCGCACCGACTTCCAGGTGAAGCTCCGCGGGCAGCGCATCGAGCTCGGCGAGATCGAGTCGGTCATCGCCGCGGCCCCGGGTGTGGTGCACGCGGCTGCAACAGTCGCTTCCGCTCCCGGCGGTGGTGAGCATCTCGTCGGCTATGTCTCCGCAACCCCCGGCGAGACCGTCGACCTCGATGCGGTGCGCGCCGTGGTCGCCGAGTCGCTCCCGGAGTACATGCGGCCGACCGTGTGGATGCCGGTCGCCGACATCGCCCTCAACACCGCTGGCAAGATCGACCGGCGAGCCCTGCCGGAACCGGTATTCGAGGCCGGTGACTACGTGGCACCCGTCGGTGTGGCGGAGACTCGCGTCGCCGAGGTGTTCGCCGACATTCTCGGAGTCGAGCAGATCAGTGTCACCGACAGCTTTTTCGACCTCGGCGGCAACTCGCTGTCGGCGATGCGCCTGGCAGCCCGGGCCGCCGACGCACTGGGCACCGACGTCGGCGTCCGCGATCTCTTCGATGCGCCCTCGGTGCGCGCGCTCGTCGCGGCCACCGCGGGCAACGGTGACACTCGCCCGCCGATCACCGCGGTATCGCCTCGCCCGGAACGCGTTCCGCTGGCATTCGCGCAGCAGCGCATGTGGTATGTCAATCAACTCGACACCACCTCTGCGGCGTACAACATCCCGATCGTGTTGCGCTTGACCGGTCTGCTCGACGTCGACGCGCTGCATGCCGCCGTCGTCGACGTGGTCACCCGTCACGAGGTGCTGCGAACCACCTTCCCGGCCGAATCCGGTGTGCCGTACCAGAAGATCGGCCGTCCGTCCGCCGTGGCGGCGAAACTCGACTGGGCACAGGTGGATTCGGTCGCCGACGTCCAGGCCGCGGTGGCCGAGGGCTTCGACGTCGCCACGCAGTGGCCGATCCGGGTACGCGTCGCACGGATCGGTATCGACGAGCACGTCCTCGCCGTCGTCACCCACCACATCGCCTCCGACGGCGAGTCGGTGGCACCGCTGGTCTCCGATCTGGTGACCGCATACCTCGCCGAGACCGCGGACACCGATCCACAGTTCGCCGACCTCGAGGTGCAGTTCGCCGATGTCGCGCTCTGGCAGCACGACGTGCTGGGATCGCCGGATGATCCCGAATCTGTTGTCGGGCAACAGATAGCCTACTGGAGGGCCAAGCTCGCCGGACTGTCCGACGTCCTCGACATCCCCACCGATCGGCCCCGCCCGCCCCGTGCGAGCGGCCGCGGTGCGCGGGTGCCGTTCACACTGCCGGCCGCGACCGGGGACAAGGTCCGCGCGGCCGCCGTCGAGTACGGCACCACGCCGTTCATGGTGGTTCACGCCGGGCTGTCGTTGTTGTTGTCCCGCCTCTCGGGCAGCGACGACATCGCCATCGGCACCCCGATCGCCGGACGCGGACAGGCCGTGCTCGATCCGCTCGTCGGCATGTTCGTCAACACCTTGGTGCTGCGCACCCGGGTCGACGCCGACCACGGATTCGCCGACCTGCTGGCCGCGATCAAGGACACCGATCTGGAGGCCTTCGCGCACGCCGACGCCCCGTTCGAGGCGGTCGTCGACGCCTCCGACGCGGTGCGGTCCGAGGCGTTCGCGCCGTTCACCCAGGTGTGGTTCACCTTCGATCAGACCGCCCTGCCGGAATTGGCGGGCGCCGACCTGTCTGTCGGTGAGATCGCCGGTCTGCGTGTCGAACCGATTGCCACCGACGTCGTTCCCGCCCGGGTGGATCTCCTGGTGAGCGTCTCCCCGACAGCAGGGGATACGGCCGGGGCCGACTGGCCGGGCTCGGTGCTCTACGCCACCGATCTGTTCGACGAGTCGACGGTCTCCGCGTTCACCGGGCGTCTCGTCGACGTCCTCGACGAGGCGCTGAGTGATCCCGCCGCACCTGTCGGTCGCATCGCGGTCGGCCGCGAACCGTCGGTGGCCGAGCTGGCCCGGACTGCCGAGGCGGCGCGTGTGTCCGCACCCGAACCGGTGGCGATCGCAGACTCCGACGCCGTGGTGACCGGGGGAGCGGGTACCGCACCGAAACTTCTGCGCGACATCGTCATTGATGCTGCCGCGACCTGGGGGCCACGCCAGGCCGTGGTCGACGCCGACAACGTCTCGTTGACCTACCGCGAACTCGACGAACGTTCGAATCGGTTGGCGCGCTGGCTGATCGCCCGTGGCATCGGACCCGAGAAACTCGTGGCACTGGCGATCGGGCGCTCGGTGGATCTGCTTGTCTCCATCTGGGCGGTCGCCAAGACCGGCGGCGGCTACGTGCCGATCGACCCGGACTATCCCGCCGAGCGCGTCGCGAACATGGTGGAGGACTCCGGTGCGATCCTCGGCCTCTCCGCGGTCGCCACCGAGGTACTGCCCGGTGCGGCATTCGACTGGGTCCGCCTCGACGACCCGGCGGTCGCCGAGGTGATCGCGGCCGCTGAGGGTGCCGCGGTCACTGCCGCGGAGTTGCTCGGTGAGGTCCGGGTCGACAACGTCGCCTACGTCATCTACACCTCCGGATCCACCGGCAGGCCCAAGGGTGTCGCGGTGACCCATTCGGGTCTCGCGAATTTCGCCGCCGAGGAGATCCGCCGATCGAACGCCGACGAGTACTCGCGGGTGCTGGGATTCGCGTCGCCGAGCTTCGATGCCTCGGTGCTCGAATATCTGTTGGCCGCGGTATCCGGTGGGGTGCTCATCTACCGTCCGGCCGAGGCCGTCGGCGGTCCGGCGCTGCAGGATCTCCTGATGCGTCAGGCGATCACGCACACCTTCCTCACCCCGACGGTGCTCGCCACCGTCGACCCGCACTCGGTGCCCGCGTTGCGCGTGGTCTACGCCGGCGGCGAGGCGGTCCCGACGGCGTTGAAGGACGCGTGGGCGCCGCTGCGTCGTATCCAGAATCTGTACGGGCCCACCGAAACCACCATCGGCGTGACGATCAGCGCGCCGATGTCGGTCGGTGAACCGGTCACCCTCGGCGGCCCGCTCGCCGGGGCCGGACTGATGGTGCTCGACGCCCACCTGCGCCCGGTTCCGATCGGTGTGCCGGGCGAGGCGTACGTCTGCGGACTGCCGCTCTCCCGCGGCTACCTCGACCGTCCCGGCCTGACCGCCGACCGCTTCGTCGCCAATCCGCATGGGCGGCCGGGTGATCGGATGTACCGCACCGGCGATGTCGTCCGCTGGCGGGCCGATGCCACCGGCGCACCGGTGCTCGAATACTCCGGGCGCAGCGACGATCAGGTCAAACTGCGCGGGCTGCGCATCGAGCTCGGCGAGATCGAGTCGGCGCTCTCCACGCACCCCGCGGTGCATTCGGCGGTCGTCGTCGGCGTCGGCGGTTCGGTGGCCACCGCACTGGCCGGCTACGTCGTCGCCGACCCCGGGTCCGTGAGCGCCGCCGATCTGAAAACGCATGTCGCGCGGTCACTCCCGGCGCACATGGTGCCTGCCACAATGACCTTCCTCGATGCTCTCCCGCTGACGCCGGTCGGCAAACTGGACAAGGCCGCGCTACCGGAGCCGGTGCTCGAGACGGTCGAGATCGTCGCACCGGCATCCGCGGCGGAGCGTGCTGTCGCCGACGTGTTCTCCGAGATCCTCGGGATCGACGAGATCAGCGTCGTCGAGTCCTTCTTCGACCTCGGCGGGAATTCGTTGTCGGCGGCACGGCTGGTCGCCCGGGTCGGTGAAGCACTGGGGGTAGAGACGTCGATCCGCGATCTGTTCGACACGCCGACGGTGCGCACCCTCGCCGCCGCGGTGGCCGGCCGGGCGTCGGGACTGCCGCCGGTGACCGCGACCGTCCCACGCCCCGAACGCATCCCGCTCTCTTTCGCGCAGCAGCGGATGTGGTTTATCAACCAGTTCGATCCGGCACTGCCCACCTACAACATTCCGGCTGTGTTCCGTGTGACCGGCCAGCTCGACGTCGCGGCATTGCGTGCGGCGCTGGCCGATGTGGTTACCCGCCACGAGGTGCTGCGCACCACCTTCGTCGCCGACGGCGAGAGTGCCTCGGCGCTCATCCACCCCGCTGGCGCGATCGACGACGAAGTGGACTGGGCGGTGGTCGATTCCGTCGACGAGATCGAGGCCGCGGTCACCACCGGCTTCGACGTCGCGGCCGAACTCCCGATCCGTGGCCGGGTACTGCGCACCGGCGATGACGAGCACATCGTGGCGCTCGTCGTGCATCACATCGCCGCCGACGGGGAGTCCATGCAGCCGTTGGTCGGCGACCTCATGACGGCATATCTGGCCCGCGGTCGCGGTGGCGCACCGGATTTCGAGCCGCTGGAGGTGCAATTCGCCGATTTCGCCCTGTGGCAGCATCGCGAACTCGGCGACCGCAACGATTTGACGTCGGTGGTCGGCCGCCAGCTCGCGTACTGGACCGACGCCTTGGCCGAGGTACCCGACGTCATCGACCTGCCCGCCGATCGACCCCGCCCGATGGCGGCCACGCAACGTGGCGGACGCGTCACCGGTGCGGTGCCCGCGGCGGTCGGGGACCGAATCCGCACGCTCGCCGCCGAGCGTGGACTCACCCCGTTCATGGTGGTCCACGCCGCACTCTCGGTGTTGTTGTCGCGGTTGTCGGCCGGTGACGACATCACCGTCGCCACACCGATCGCCGGCCGCGGCCAGCGTGCACTCGACCCGCTCGTCGGTATGTTCGTCAACACGCTGGTGCTCCGGGCGCGGGTGACACCCGACATGGCTTTCGCCGAGCTGCTCGATCAGGTCCGCGAATCCGACCTCGAGGCGTTCGCCCATGCCGACGTGCCCTTCGAGATGATCGTCGACGCGGTCAGCCCCGTCCGTTCGGAAGCCTTCGCGCCGCTCGCGCAGGTCATGCTGACACTCGATCAGTCGACGCTGCCCGAGTTCGCGGCCGCGCCGACCGCTACCGGCATCGCCGACCTGACCATCACCCCGGTCAGCCCGGCCGATCCACCGGCCAAACTCGATCTGACCGTGAGTGTCTCGGTGGCCGATCACGGCGCCGACTGGCCGATCGAGGCCGTCTTCGCCCGTGACCTCTTCGACGATGCGCGCATCGACGCAATGCTCGACGCCTTTGTCGCGCTACTGGACTCGCTGACCGCCGACCCTGCCATCGCCGTCGCCGACGCACCGATCCTGGCCGCCGCCGAGACCGACGCGCTGCTGGCGCGCGCGACCGGTGCGTCGGTGCGCATCCCGGCCGGCTCGGTTGCCGATGCGGTCGCCGCGGGCGTCAGTGCCGCACCCGACGATGTGGCGCTGTCGCTGCGCGACCGAACGGTGACCTTCGGCGAGTTCGGCGCGCGGGTGGCGTCGCTGGCACGGACATTGCGCGCAGCGGACGTGGGCCCCGAGGTGGCGGTCGGTGTGTGCATCGATCGCTCGATCGAGATGGTCGTCGCGATCCATGCCGTCGTCGCCGCCGGCGGCCAGTACGTCCCGATCGACACCGCCGCGCCGGCCGAACGCCTGCGCCACATGGTCGATACCGCCGGTGTCCGTGTGCTGCTCACCGGCCCGCGTCCGGTGACCGCCGATCTCGACGCCCTCGCCGGTGTCGTCACGTCGATGGTGGTGGACACCACCGTCGCGGTCGACGAGTCGACCGCACCGTTCACCGATGCCGAGCGCCTCCGCCCGATCCGCGGTGACGATGCGCTCTACACACTGTTCACCTCCGGCTCCACCGGACGTCCCAAGGGTGTCACCGTCTCCCACGCGTCGGTGCTCAACCGGCTGCGTTGGGGCTTGTCGGAATATCCGTGGACCGTCGGCGACCGCATCATCCAGAAAACCCCGTACACCTTCGACGTCTCGGTGCCGGAGTTGTTCGGACCGGTCATCGCCGGCGCGCAGATGGTGATCGCCGACGCCGGCGGTCACGCCGATCCTCTCTATATCGCCGATCTGATCGCTGCGACGCGCGCCACCTCGGTGCACTTCGTGCCGTCGATGCTCGCGGTGTTCCTCGATGTGGTCCCGCCCGAACAGTTCTCGGAGCTGACCTCGCTGCGCTGGCTGTTCGCCTCCGGTGAGGCACTGCCGCCCGCGGTGACCGTACGAGCCCATCAGTTGCTGCCCGACGTCGCGATCGTCAACCTGTTCGGCCCGACGGAGGCGGCGGTCGAGGTGGCCTACGCCGATGTCACCCATGCCGATCGGATCGTGCCCATCGGGGTGCCGGTGTGGAACACCACCACACTCGTGCTCGACGCCCGGCTGCGCCCGGTACCCGTCGGCGTGCCCGGCGAGCTGTATCTCGGCGGCACCCAGGTCGCCCGCGGCTATGCCGGCGCTCCCGTGCTGACCGCCGAACGCTTCGTTGCCGACCCCTTCGGGGCGCCCGGCGCCCGCGTGTACCGAACCGGAGACCTGGTGCGCTGGAACACCTCCGGGGAGATCGAATACCTGGGCCGCACCGACTTCCAGGTGAAGTTGCGGGGCCAGCGCATCGAACTCGGCGAGATCGAATCGGTCATCGCGACGGTGCCCGGGGTTGTCCACACCGCGGCCACCGTCGCCGAATCCGACACCGGCGGCGCACATCTGGTGGCATACGTCTCGCCGTCGACGGTGGATCTCGATGCCGCTCGGGCCGCCGTGGCCGCCGCACTGCCCGAGTACATGCGACCCACGGTGTGGATGCCACTCGACGACGTCGTGCTGGGCAGCGCAGGTAAGCTCGACCGCAAGGCCCTGCCCGCGCCCGATTTCGAGTTCGCGACAGCACAGTACGTGGCGCCGGCGAATGCGGTCGAGGAAACCCTCGCCGCGATCGTCGCCGGTCTCCTCGGACTTCCGCGGGTGTCGGTCACCGACTCGTTCTTCACCCTGGGCGGCGACTCGATCATGTCGATCCGGCTCGCGTCGGCGGTCCGCGCGACGGGCCTGTCGCTCTCGCCACGTGACATCTTCGAACACCGCACCGTGCGCGCGATGGCGCGGGCCGCGCTCGACAGCGCGACCACGCTGCCGATGCTGCCCGAGACCGGTGCCCGCGGCCCCGTCGCACCACCGGCGGTGGTGTCGTGGATGATCGAACATTCCACGCAGCCTTCGGATTTCCGTGACTTCTCGCAGTCGCGGGTGCTGTACGTGCCCGCCGACGCCACTGCGTCGTCGGTCGCGGCTCTGCTCGCGCGGGTGGTGGACACCCACCCGATGCTCACGGCCGCACTGGTGCCCACCGACGACGGCTGGACGCTCACCGCCGGTGCGGACGTCGACATCGCAGCCGCGGTCGGCGCCCGGCGATCCGGCTCTGCGGTCGGCACCGACGGATTCACCACCGATCTGCACACCGCGTTCGCCGACGCATCAGCGCGCCTCGACCCCACCACCGGTGCACTCGTCGCCGCCGAACTCGTCGTCGACCCGGCCGGAGCGGCCCGCCTCGTCCTGGTGATCCATCATCTCGGCGTCGATGCGGTGTCGTGGCCGATCCTGCTGGAAGATCTCGTCACCGCCTGGGGACAGGCCCAGTCCGGCGCCACCGGGCTCGCGCTGCGACCGGAGGTCACCTCGGCACGTACGTGGGCGGATGCGGTTGCCGCCCAAGCTGAACGCCGAATGTCGGAGGAGGGCTACTGGCTCGATCGGCTGCCTGCCCGCGCCACCGATCTCGGCGCCGAGGTCGACCCCGGCCGCGACCGGTTCGCCACCGAGGTGTCGGTCACCGAGATCCTCGACCCGTCGACCTCGGAGGCCGTCCTGACCTCCGTACCGCACGCCTTCGGTGGGGGCGCGGGCGATGTCCTGCTCGGAGCGCTCGCCCGCGCCGTGCGCGGATGGCAGCACGCACGCGGCATCGACGACCGAGGTCCGGTGTCGGTGCTCGTGGAGGGTCACGGACGCAACGAGGACATCGTCGCATCGGGACCGCACCCGTACGGCAGCGACCTGTCACGCACCGTCGGATGGTTCACGACGATCGCGCCCGTGCGCCTCGACCCGTCGGTCGACGCGATCCACGCGGTCAAGGCGGCCAAGGAAGAACGCCTGTCGATCCCCGACGCAGGCATCGGCTTCGGGCTGCTGCGGTACGCGAACCCCGATCCCCGCAGTGAGCTCACCACCCGCCCGCTGCCGAGTATCGGATTCAACTTCTTTGGCGCCGGCCGCGCAGCCGGTGGCACCGGTGGCACCGACGCCGTTGCGCCACAGGAGATACCGTTTACCCCCGCCGGGGACGCACCCGGTTTCGCCGCGTCGGCGACCGGTGCGATGGTGGCGCTCAACGCACTCAGTGTCACCGTGGCCACCCGGACCGGTACGCGCGGACGGGAACTGGTCACCTCGCTGACCTACCCGTCGGCGCTCTTCACCGCCGCCGCCGTCGCAGATCTCGGAGCGCGTTTCAGCGCCGAACTCCGGACGCTCGCCGGGGTCGTGGCCGGCGGTGCACCGATCGGAGCGAGCCCGTCCGACATTCCCGGCACCACCATCAGCCAGGACGAACTCGACACGCTCGCCGTGCGTTTCCCCGGCGCCGACGTGTGGCCGCTCACGCCACTGCAACAGGGCCTGTACTTCCAGTCGGAGATGGCCACCGGGGGCGACGGCGTCGATGTCTATGTGACACAGGCGATTCTCGAGCTCGGCGGCGAGATCGACGTGGAACGGCTACATGCCGCGGCCGCCGCGCTGCTCGCGCACCATCGGGTGCTGCGCAGCGGATATGTCCGCACCGATGCCGGTGCGGTCGTCGCCGTCGTGCCCGAGGCTGTCGATATCCCGTGGCGTGAACTCGATCTGTGCGGAGGGTCGCACGAGGCCGCCGAGTCCGTCTCCGAGATCGCCGCGGCCGAGAAGCTCGCGCCGTTTGCCCTCGACGCCCCACCGTTGATCCGGTTCGTGCTGATCCGCCACGGCGAGACGGCATCGTTGATCGTCACCAACCACCACATCCTGCTCGACGGCTGGTCGGGGCCGCTCGTCCTGGCCGACCTCCTCGCGCTCTACGCCGGGCGCACCACATTCACCTCCGCGCTCGCGCACCGGGATCCGGATGCCGAACCGAGCGGCGGTGCAGTGGCGGCCGACTTCGGTACGCACGTCCGCCGGCTCGCCGCGCGCGACGACTCGACAGGTCTGGACACCTGGCGCCGAGTGCTCGCCCCGCTCACCGAGCCGACACTGGTGGCGCCGCAGAACGACGACGACATCTCCACCCCGCCGCGCGATCACACCGAACATCTCGGCGCCGAATTGTCCACCGCGCTCGACGCACTCGCCCGCGATCTCGGGGTCACCGTGAGCACGGTGCTGCAGTTCGCGTGGTCGGTGCTGCTCTCGCGCCTGACCGGCAACCGGGTCGTCGGATTCGGTGAAACCGTGTCCGGTCGGCCGGCCGATCTCGACGGCGTCGAATCGATGGTGGGGCTGTTCATCAACACGCTGCCCGTCGTCGTCGATGTCGATCCCGGCTCGTCGGCGGCCGAGGTGCTGCGGCGCCTGCAACAGGACAAGATCACCGTGCTCGATCACCAGCACCTCGGCCTACCGGAGATCACCGCGACCACCGGGCTCCCCGTGCTGTTCGACACGCTGACCGTGTACGAGTCGTTCCCGGTCGCGAGCGAGTCGCTGTCGACCGCCGACGCCGCCCTGACCGGCGGTCTGCAGATCCTCGGCATCGACGCCGGCGACTCGACGCACTATCCGCTCAACCTGTCGGCGACACCCTCGGCCCAGGGTGTGGCTATCACGCTCAAGTACCTGCCCGCCGTCTTCGACGCCGCGCAGATCGAACGATTCGCCGCCGCGGTACGCACGATCCTCGCAACGATCGCCAGTGCGCCCGACATCGCCTGCGGAGACCTGCAATTGGTACCCGTCGAGACCCGCCGGTCGCTGACCCCGGTCAGCGGCGGAGAGGCCGCCACGCCACGTCATCTGCGTGAGGTCTTCGCCGAGGTCGCCGCCGCGCACCCGGATACCCCCGCGGTGACCGACGCCGACGGTCGATCGCTGACCTACCGTGATCTCGACACCCGCTCGGCCGCGATAGCCCGCGGACTGCGGGCTCGCGGCATCGGGACCGACACGATCGTCGCTGTGGCGCTCGGGCGCCGCGTCGACCGTTTGGCGGTACTGTGGGCGATTACCCGACTCGGTGCCGCCTACCTGTCCATCGACCCCGGATACCCGGCCGACCGCATCGCGCACATGATCACCGATTCGGCTGTGCTCGTGGGTATCTGCTCTCCTGGCGAGGAACTCCCCGCACCGGGCGGACTCGACTGGCTGACCGTCGACGACCTCGTCGCAGGCTCGCGTGAACTCGGGACCGTCGAACCAGGGACCGGCGAACCGGACATGGGCCTCGACGTTCCCGGTGGCGCGGACAACCTCGACGCCGTCGCCTACGTCATCTACACCTCCGGCTCGACCGGCGTGCCCAAGGGCGTGTCGGTCACCTACCGCGGCGCGCACAACTTCGCCGTCGCCGAGGTCGAGCGTTTGGGCGTCACCACCGGCGACCGGGTGCTGGGCTTCGCGTCGGCCAGTTTCGACGCCTCCGTGCTGGAATGGCTGCTCGCGTCGGTCGCGGGTGCGACTCTGGTCTATCGACCCGACGACGTGCTCGGCGGCGCGCAGCTGGCTGAGTTCCTTCGCGTGCAACAGCTTTCGCACGTGTTCCTGACCCCAGCGGTCCTCGCGACCGTCGATCCCGACGCCGACCTGCCGGATCTGCGCGTCCTGATCGCCGGTGGCGAGGCGGTCTCGCAGGCGCTCGTGACGGGCTGGTCGGGCCGGGTGGCCTTCCACAACGCGTACGGGCCGACCGAGGCATCGGTGGCGGTGGCGATCAGCGATGCACTCGATCCCGCTGCGCCGGTCCACATCGGCGGACCCATCGCCGGCGCCGGACTCCTGGTACTCGACGACCGTCTGCACCCGGTCCCGATCGGTGTGCCAGGCGAGCTGTACGTGACCGGAACCCCGCTCGCCCGTGGCTATCTGCGTCGCCCCGGGCTGACCGCCGAACGGTTCATCGCCAACCCGTACGCGCCGGGCGAGAGGATGTATCGCACCGGCGACGTCGTCCGGTGGGTAGTTGCCAGGTCCGGACCCCCCGGCACCGGCCCGTTCGACACCGGCTCGTCCGATACCGGACGGCCGGTGATCGAGTACGTCGGACGCAGTGACGACCAGATCAAGTTGCGTGGCCTGCGTATCGAACTCGGCGAGATCGAGACGGCACTGACGGCGCATCCCGCGATCGACGCCGCCGTCGTGATCGGGGTCGGCGGATCGGTCGCGACCGCACTCGCCGCCTACGTCGTGACCTCGGGTGACGGCGGCGCCGAAGCCGAATCGGTGACACCGGCCGACCTCATGGAGTTCCTCGGCGGGCGACTGCCGGCGCACATGGTGCCCGCGGCTGTCACCGTCCTCGACCACCTGCCGCTCACGCCTGCGGGCAAGGTTGACAAACGTGCACTCCCCGAACCCGTGCTCGACGCCGGTGAGCACGTCGGCCCCGCATCGGCCGCCGAGGCCGCGGTGGTGGCGTGCTTCGCCGAGATCCTCGGCGTGACCACCGTGTCGGTCACCGCGGATTTCTTTGCCCTGGGCGGCAATTCGCTCAGCGCCACCCGACTCGCGGCACGCGTCGGTGATGCGCTCGACGCCGATCTCGGTGTGCGCGACGTGTTCGAGGCGTCGACGCCGCGCGCACTGGCCCGGGTGGCCGCCGGCCGCGCCGGTGCACTCGCGCCGGTCCGGGCCGTCGTCCCGCGACCCGAGCCCGTACCGCTGTCCTTCGCACAGAGCCGCGTGTGGTTCTTGAACCGCCTGCAGCCGGAGTCGGTCGCCTACAACATCCCGGTCGGGTTGCGCCTGAGCGGGCCCCTGGATCCCGATGCACTGGCGCTCGCGGTGCGCGATGTCGTTGCGCGCCACGAGATCCTGCGAACCACATTCCCGACGATCGACGGCGAACCCGTGCAGTGGGTACACGGCCCCGACGACGTGCTTGCCCGCCTCGACTGGGTGGTGGTCGACGACGAGACGCAGATGTACGAGGCCGCGGCCACCGGCTTCGACGTCACCGCGCGACCCCCGTTCCGGGTGCGGCTGTGGCACGCCGGCGACGACGAGTGGGTCCTGCTCGCGGTCATCCACCACATCGTCGGCGATGGCGAATCGATGCGGCCCTTGATCGCGGACATGATCACCGCCTACCGGGCACGGGTGGCCCGCGAGAACCCCGAATTCGCGCCACTGCCGGTGCAATTCGCCGACTACGCACTGTGGCAACACCGCGAACTCGGCTCCACCGACGATCCGCAGACCGTCGTCGGACGTCAGCTCACCTACTGGCGAGAGCAGTTGCGCGGGCTCCCCGATGTTCTCGACCTGCCCGCGAAGAATCCGCGGCCCGCGGTCGCTTCGCAGGCCGGTGCGCTCGTCGAGTTCGAGATCCCCGGCCCGATCGCCGACCGGGTGTCGGGTCTGGCGCGCGAGAGTGGCGTCACCCCGTTCATGGTGATCCACGCGGCACTCGCGGTGCTTCTCGCACGGCTCTCGGCGACCGATGACATCGCGATCGCCACCCCGATCGCCGGTCGTGGCCAGGCCGAACTCGACGGACTGATCGGCATGTTCGTCAACACGCTTGTCCTGCGGACCGTCGTCGATCCCGCGGCAGGATTCGCGGAGTTGCTCGACGAGGTCCGGGGTGTGGACCTCGAAGCGTTCGCGCACGCCGACATCCCGTTCGAGACCGTCGTCGACGCCGTCGATCCGGTACGGTCACAAGCATTCTCACCGCTGGCGCAGGTGCTGCTGACGATGGCGCAGCCGACACCGACCGACGCCGACGCCGTCGTCGACGACTCCGGCATCGTCATCACGCCGATGACCCCGCCGGTGGTCGGTGCGCAGCTCGACCTGTCGATCAGCATCGGCGCGAGCGCTCACCGACCGTGGCGGTCGTCGGTGGTGTACGCCACCGACCTCTTCGACGAGGCCGGTATCGCCACGTTGGTGGCGCGTTTCCTCGCTGTGCTCGACGCGGTGACCGAGACGCCCGACGCTGCGGTCGGTGCCGCCCCGATCGTCGGCCCGGCCGAACGTGACACGCTGGTGCAGTGGTCGTCGGGCACCCCGGGGCGCCGTCCCGCGAGCACGCTGTCGACACTGATGTCGGAGGGGGCGCAACCCCGCACCGACGACGCGAGTACACGGTGGCACGGGGGCGGCCCGCACGGGGACAACCGGCACAGAGAGGGAGACAACGCGTGACCGAGGTCGTCCGGATGAGTGCCGCGTCGCCCGGCGTGGCCGTGGTGTGCGGTGACCGACGGGTTACCTACGCGGAGTTCGCGGCGCGCGTCAACGATCTCGCCCGATGGCTGATCGCCGCGGGCGTCGGCCCCGATGTGGCGGTGGGCGTGGCGATGCCACGCTCGGTGGAGATGCTCGTCGCGATCCACGCGATCGTCGAGGCCGGCGGCCACTACGTCCCCCTCGACGTCGACGCACCGCTTGACCGGGTGCGATACATGCTCGACACCGCCGACGCCCGGATCGTCCTCGTCGTCGACGGCGCGTCCCCCGCGGCGATCGCCGACCTACCCGAAGCGATCCGGGTGATCGGCGTCGACACGTCGGTACCGATCGACCCGGCGACCCCGCCGATCGCCGACGCCGAACGGCTTGCACCGATCCGGCCCGACGATGCCGCCTACACGCTGTTCACCTCCGGTTCCACCGGGCGGCCCAAGGGGGTGACGGTCTCCCACTCGGCGATCGTCAACCGGCTCGAGTGGATGCGGGAGTGGTACGGCTTCAAGGACTCCGACGTCGTGCTGCAGAAGACGCCGATCACCTTCGACGTATCGGTGTGGGAGTTGTTCCTGCCCGCCGCCGTCGGCGCGACCCTCGTGCTGGCCGAGCCGGATCGGCACGGCGACCCCGAACACCTCGTCGAGCTGATCACCGCCGAGAACGTCACGGTCATCCACTTCGTGCCGTCGATGCTGGCCACCTTCGTCGACGTCCTCGGCTCGCGCATGTCCGAATTGTGTTCGCTGCGAGCGATGTTCACCTCCGGGGAAGCGCTCGCGGCGGCCACCGCGCAAGCCGTCCTCGCCGAGCTTCCCGCGCTGGAGCTGCACAACCTGTACGGCCCCACCGAGGTGGCCGTCGACGTCACTGCCCACCACGTCCTGCCCGGCGAGGCCACCGTGCCCATCGGCGTCCCGGTGCCGAGCACCACCACGTTCGTGCTCGACGCGCGGCTGCAACTCGTACCGGTCGGCGTGCCCGGTGAGCTCTACCTCGGCGGAATCCAGATCGCGCGCGGCTACGCCGGTGCCTCGGCCCTCACCGCCGAGCGCTTCGTCGCCGATCCGTTCGGGCCGCCCGGCACACGCCTCTATCGCACCGGCGACCTGGTGCGCTGGAATTCTGCCGGCGAGATCGAGTACTTGGGCCGCACCGACTTTCAGGTCAAACTGCGTGGTCAGCGGATGGAACTCGGCGAGGTGGAGGCGGTACTCGCATCGGCCCCCGGTGTCGTGCACGCCGCCGCCGCCGTCGTCGACCTTCCCGCGGGAGCGCAGCTCGTCGGTTATGTGAGTCCCGACGACGTCGACCTCGACGCCGTCCGGGCGACCCTGACGCGGGCCCTGCCGGAATACATGCGCCCCACCCTGTGGGTGCCGATGGCGGTCATGCCCCGCAACAGTGCGGGCAAGGTTGCCCGTCGCGCGCTGCCCCGGCCGGAGATCGAGGTCCGTGAGATCGTCGCGCCCGAGACCGGACCCGAGACCGAGATCGCCGCGATCTACGCCGACGTGCTGGGACTCGATCGGGTGAGCGTGACCGAGTCGTTCTTCGACCTCGGGGGCAACTCCCTGGCCGCGACCCGCGTCGCCGCCCGGGTGGCGCAGGCGCTCGACGCGGACGTCACCGTTCGCGATCTGTTCGACACGCCGACGGTCCGCGGACTCGCCGCCGCTCTGACCGGACGCCGGCGGACCCGGGCACAGCTCACGGCACGACCACGGCCGCAACGACTTCCGCTGTCGACCGCGCAGTCTCGGATGTGGTTCATCAACCAGTTCGACACCGACTCGTCGGCCTACAACATCCCGATGGGCCTGCGGGTGGAGGGTGCGGTCGACACCAACGCCCTGCGGCTGGCCGTCCTCGACGTCCTCGAACGACACGAGGTGCTGCGCACCGTCTACCCGTCCGACGATGCCGGTCCATACCAGCGGATACTCGAGATCGATGCGGCGGCAGGAGAACTCGACTTCGCGGTCACCGACGACGAGGCCGCACTCGCCGCGAGCGCCGTCGGTGGGTTCGACGTGTCGAGCCGACTGCCGATCCGGGTGCGGGTGCGCACCGACCGGAGCGAGGACCGCCCTGCAAAGGATTGCGCCGCGCATTCCGATGTGGTGATCACGGTGCACCACATCGCTTTCGACGGTGAGTCCTCGCCGGTGTTCGTCGGGGATCTGCTCAATGCCTATCTGCGCCGCACCGGTGCGGGGATCGACGCGCCGGTGCCGCTGCCGGTGCAGTACGCCGACTTCGCGCTGTGGCAGCGTGAGGTCGTCGGCGACGTCGCCGATCCCGGGTCGCCGGCCGCCGCAGCGATGGCCTACTGGCGTGCCCACCTCGCGGGGCTGCCCGCGGTCACCGACCTGCCGATGGACCGCCCGCGCCCCGCGGTGCTCGACACGACGGCGGGCGTCGTCTCCGTCGAAGTCGACGACGCAGTGGCGGCGAAGTTCGAATCCTTTGCCCGCGAACATGATGTGACGGCATTCATGCTCTCGCATGCGGCGCTCGCCATCACCGTGGCACGCCTGGCCGCCACCTCCGACGTGGTGATCGGCGCGCCGATCGCCGGGCGCACCGACGCCGCGCTCGCCGATCTGGTGGGTATGTTCGTCAACACCCTCGTGCTACGCACCGACGTCGATCCGGCAGTGCCAATCGGTGACTTCGTGGCGGCGGTGCGTTCGACCGACCTCGATGCCTTCGCCCACGCCGACGTGCAATTCGACGACCTCATCGACGAACTCGCCCCCGAGCGCTCGACCGCCTACCCGCCGCTGGTGCAGATCGCGTTCACCCATGAATCCGCCGGCGCCCACGCAAACGCCGAGGCTGAGGTTCAGGTGGCGGGATTGGCCGCACGCCCGCTCGGACCGCTGAACGCGGTGGCCAAGTTCGATCTGACGGTCGCCGTCGCCGACCGTTCCGCCGATCATCCGATGCGTGCGGACTTCCTCTATGCCACATCGCTGTTCGATGAGGACACCGTCGTCCGGTGTGCGCAGACCTGGCTGCAGGTGGTCACCACCATGGTCGCCGACCCCCGGCGCGCGGTCGGCGACATCGACGTCGTCGACGACGCCGCGCTCTCGGCGATGCGTCCCAGCCGCAATTCCACCGGCGTCCTTGAGCCCGCCGCCGACGGCGGCATCAGTACACCCCGACCACTCGTCGACATCCTCGACGCGCGGGTGCTCGATTCGGCCGGTGATGCGGTGATCTGCGACGGCGAGGTGCTCTCGCACACCGAGTTCGACGAGCGCACCCACCGGTTGGCGCGTGAGCTCATCGCCCGCGGCGTGCGTCCCGACGACGTGGTCGCCGTCGGCCTCGAGCGCTCCGTCGATTCCGTCGTGGCGGTGTTCGGCGTGATTCGTTCCGGGGCCGCCTACGTGCCCATCGATCCGGCCTACCCCGAGGACCGCATCGACTACATGATCGCTGATTCCGGTGTGCGCCTGGGCGTCACCAATGCGGCTACCCGACACCGCCTGGGTACCGGTGGCTGCGACTGGATCGATGTCGCGATCGCCACCGATCCTGCCCTTCCGGCAGCGCCGGTGGCCGCGGCCGACCGTGCCGGTGAGATCGGCCCGGACACCCTGGCCTACCTCGTCTACACCTCCGGCTCCACCGGCCGCCCCAAGGCCGTCGGCGTCGGCAACCGGGGTATCGCGAGTCTCGTCGACGCCCTCCGGGAGATCACCGGCACCCCCGAACAGGCGCCCGACACCCGCGTCCTGCACGTTGCCTCACCGAGTTTCGACGCCTCCGTACTGGAGATGATGTGGTCCGTTGCGCTCGGACACACCCTCGTGGTGGCGCCCCCGGCCGCCTACGCCGGGGATGCACTCGGTGCCATCCTGAGCCGTGATCGGGTGACCGACGCCTTGATCACCCCGACGGTGCTCTCGACGGTCCCGGCCGAGCGTGGTCGCACGATCCGCAACCTGGTCACCGGTGGCGAGGCCTGCCCACCGGAACTGGTGGCGCGGTGGGCTGACGGATGCGGTGCCGACCGACGCGGAGCCCCCGGCCGCCGCATGTACAACTTCTACGGCCCGTCGGAGGCGACGGTCTGGTCGAGCACCGGCCGCTCCGAAGTGGGCCGACCGGTGACGATCGGTCACCCGGTCCGCGGATTCACCGCCTACGTCCTCGACGCGCGACTGCACCCGGTGCCGCGCGGGGTGGTGGGCGAGTTGTATCTGGGGACCGGCGAGTCGTTGGCTCGCGGCTATCTGGGACGGCCGGGCCTGACGGCGACGTCCTTCGTCGCCGATCCGTTCACCGGAGTCCCCGGGCAGCGGATGTACGCCACCGGCGACCTGGTACGCATGCGCCGCGACGGGCAGATCGAATTCGCCGGGCGCGCCGACCATCAGGTCAAGATCAACGGACAACGCATCGAACTCGGCGAGATCGAGTCCGTTCTCACCGACCTGTCGGACGTGGCCTCGGCGGTGGTCCTCGGTGTCGCCGACGATTCCGGGCGATCGCGACTGGTGGCCTACCTGGTTCCCGACGATGGCGCCACCATCGACCCCGCGCGCATCGTGAGCGCCGCCGGTGCACGGCTCGCCGGTCACATGATCCCGCATCAGGTGGTCGTCCTCGCCGAGTTGCCGCTCACCCCGGGTGGCAAACTCGACCGGGCCGCGCTGCCCGCGCCGGAGCCGGTGTTCGAGGCCGCCGATCGCGTGTCGCCGGCCACCGCCGCCGAGACCGCTCTCGCCGCGATCGTGGCCGGCCTCCTCGGTCGTGACGAGGTCGGCGTGACCGAATCGTTCTTCGCCCTCGGCGGCGACTCCATCATGTCCATCCAGCTCGCCTCGGCAGCCAAGGCCGCCGGACTGACGCTCACCCCGCGAGACATCTTCGAACACAAGACCGTTCGCGCGATGGCCCGCGCGGCCACCGACGGTGCCACCGCCCTGCCGGTACTCGCCGACCCACCCGGCGGACCCACCGGGCCGACCGAACTCGGCGCGATCATCTCGTGGATGGTCGACACCTCGCCCGCACCTGAGGACTTCGCCGACTTCAACCAGTCGATGGTGCTGGCGGCACCGAGAGAACTGTCGGTCGACGATCTCGCGATCATGTTGGCGGCGGTCTGCGCGGCACATCCGATGCTCACGGCGCGATTGGTCCGCGGCGCATCCGGGTGGGCGCTGACGACCGGCGAGCCGTTCGACGCGCATGCTGCCATCGACCGTGTGATCACCGACAGTGCCCCCGGCACAGAAGATTTCGACGGTGCTCTGCGCGCCGCTCATGCCCGCGCGGCAGCGCTACTGGATCCAGCCGCGGGGCACGTGATGCGGGCCGCGCTGGTGGTCGGCGCCGACACCGCCCGGTTGGTCCTGGTGATCCACCATCTGGCCGTCGACGCCGTGTCGTGGCCGATCATCATCGAGGACCTGCTCACCGCTGCGGCTGCGGTGTCGGCCGGCACCCCGCCGACCGTGCGCTGCGAGCCGACGTCGATGCGTGCCTGGCAACTGGCGCTGGCCGATCGGCGCGAGTCGCGGGAATCCGAACTGGCGCTGTGGCTCTCGCGTATCCCGGAGACACCCACCCGGCTGGGCGTCGACCCCGATCCGCAGCGGGACCGCCTGCGCACGGTCGGCTCGGTGATCGCCCGGGTCGACGCGCCGACCACCGGGCCACTGCTCACGGCCGTGCCGCAAGCATTCGGCGGCAGCGTCAACGACGTTCTCGCCGGTACCCTGTCGCGCGCGATCCGGTCCTGGCAGCAGCAGCGCGGTATCGCCGACGATCAGGCGGTGACGATCCTCGTCGAGGGCCACGGCCGACACGAGGACATCCTCGAGTCCGGCCCGGACCCGCGTCGCGCCGACCTCTCGCGCACCGTCGGATGGTTCACCACCCTGATCCCGATGCTTGTCGATCCGGGTGCCGACGCCGTGCACGCGGTCAAGTCGGCCAAGGAACAACGACTGACGATCCCCGATCACGGCATCGGATTCGCCGACCTGCGTTCGGTGGCGAATTCGCCTCTGGCGCAGCGACCGCTGCCGACGATCGCCCTGAACTACCTCGGCAACCGGGCCGCCGCCGACGGCGGGGGAGAGGTCAGCGTCGGCTCCGACTTCCTGCCCGCACCCGAGGCCCCGTTCCTGCCGTCCTCGGTGTCGGGGGCGATGCCGGTGATGGCGCCGCTGACCATCAATGCCGCCGTCACCACCGGTGCCAACGGTCCGGTACTGGCCGCCGATCTGCGATTCGCCGAGGCCGTGCTCTCCGAGGCCGACGCCACCGACATCGCCGAGCGGTGGCGGCGAGAACTGGCCGAACTCACCGAAGCCGTCGACGCCGGTGTGCCGGTGGGTCTCTCACCGTCGGACGTCCCCGGCAGCCACGCCACCCAGGACGACCTCGACGAGGTGGCGGCGCGGTATCCGGGAGCGGCGATCTGGCCGCTGTCGCCGTTGCAACGCGGCCTCTACTTTCAGTCGGTGCTCGCTGGTACCGGCCCGGCCACGGTTGCCTCGGGTGGCACTGCGGACACCGCAGCCGACGTCGTCGATGCGTACGTCACCCAGGCGGTGCTCCGGCTCGGCGGGAACGTCGACCTCGACCGGCTGCGCACGGCCGCCGACGAGTTGCTGCTCCGACACCGGGTGCTCGCCTCCGGGTTCGTGCGGGCCCGCAGTGGTGCGGTCCTCGCGGTGATCCCGCCCGACGCACGGGCCGGGTGGCGGGTCGTGCGCCTCGCCGACGACGCCGCGGCACCGAATCGGGTGGCCGAGATCGCGCGGCAGGAACGCAACGAGCCGTTCGACCTCGCGTCGCCGCCGCTGCTCCGGGTGGTGGTGATCGGTCACGGCGATCAGACCGATGTGGTGATCACCAACCACCACATCTTGTTCGACGGCTGGTCGGGGCCACTGGTCCTGGCCGACCTGATGGCGCTGTATGCCACCGGATCGGCCTACACCGGCGACGGCTCCGGGGGAGACTTCCGCGACTTCCTACATCACATCGGCCGCATCGACGATCGCGCGGGGCTGCAGGCGTGGGCACGACGACTGGCTCGTGCGCAGGGGCCGACCCTCGTCGCGCCAGGTGTTGAGGCCACCGTCGCACACCGACCCGCCGAACACATCGTTACCGTTCCGGCTGAACTCACTGCCGCACTGGAGGATTCGGTGCGGCGACACGGCACCACCCTGGCCACCGTGCTGCAGGTCGCCTGGGCGCTGCTGATCTCGCGGCTCTCGGAGTCGCGTGTGGTCACCTTCGGGGAGACTGTGTCGGGCCGTCCCGCTGATCTACCCGGCGTGGAGAACATGGTCGGCTTGTTCATCAATACGCTGCCGGTGGTCGTCGACGTCGATCCCGACGCCACTCTGGCGGCCCTGGCGAGCGCCCTGCACGACGACAAGACCGCGGTCCTCGACCACCAGCATCTCGGTCTGCCCGAGATCATCGCGCATAGCGGCGTTCCCATCGCCTTCGACACCCTGACCGTGCACGAGTCGTACCCGGTGGACACCGCCTCCCTGTCGTCGGCGTCGCCGACTGCGGTCGGGGGACTACAGGTGCGTGGCGTGGACGTCAGCGACTCCACCCACTACCCGCTGAATCTGGCGACCTCGGTGCGCGGGGATCGGCTCCACCTGCGATTCGCGTATCTGCCCGCGGCATTCGACGAGGCGCAGATGATGATCTTCGCCATCGCACTCACCCGAATCCTGCAGACCTTCGTCGACGCACCGGACACCCCGATCGCCGAAGTGCCGCTGGTGGATTCGGCCACCGCGACGCTACTCGACGACTGGTCGCACGGTGCGGTGGTACCGGTCGACGGCGATGCGGTCACCGATCTGCTGGCCTGCCGGGCCGCTGACACCCCCGGGGCCATCGCGGTGATCGCCGATGAGCGGGTAGTCGACTACGCCGAACTATCGACCCGCGTGAACATCCTCGCCCGTGAACTGATCGCGTCGGGAGTGGGGCCGGATACGGCTGTGGCCGTGTGCATCCCGCGTTCGGTGGAGATGATCGTGGCGATCCACGCCGTGTGGGTTGCCGGCGGGCAATTCGTGCCGATCGACACCGGTGCACCGGCAGATCGGGTGCGCTACATGACCGACGTTGCCGGCGCGGCACTCGTCCTCGTCGGACCCGGCCCGATCCCCGACGGGATCGCCGCACTGCCCGATGTGCAGACCCTGACGGTCGACGCCGTCACCGCCGTGTATCCCGGTGCCGTCGACTCCGGCGGCATCGCGGTCACCGCAGGCGAACGCCTCGCGACGGTTCGTCCCGAGCACGCGGCCTACACCATCTTCACCTCCGGGTCCACCGGTCGACCCAAGGGTGTCACTGTCTCACGCCGGGCGCTGAGCACGCACCTGGCCTTCGACCGCGACTACTACGGGTTCGGCCCGGACGATGTTGTGCTGCAACAACTCGAGTACACCTTCGACCCCGCGATCATCGAAATCGTCCGCCCGGTGGGGTGCGGCGGTCGGCTCGTCCTGCTCCACCCGGGAGAGCACCGCGACCCGGTGCTGGTGACGCGCCGCATGATCGATCACGGCGTCACCTCGGCGACGCTGGTGCCCTCGGTGCTCGGGGCGATGGCCGAGATCGTCGACGACTCCGACCTGGCCGAACTCACGGCGTTGCGGCTGCTGCACACCGGTGGTGAGGCGCTCACCCGCCCGGTGGCCGACGCGATCGGGAGACTGCTGCCCGCCACGGAACTGCACAACCAGTACGGCCCCACCGAGGCGACGATCTATGCCGCGGTACAGCACATCCGGCGCGACGGCCACACCGTGCCGATCGGCACGCCGCTATGGAACACCACCGCGCTCGTCCTCGACGCGCGTCTGCGTCCGGTGCCGCCGGGACTGCCCGGTGAGTTGTACGTCGGCGGGGATCTCGTGGCACGCGGCTACGCCGGCCAACCCACCTTGACCGCCGAACGGTTCGTCGCCGACCCCTATGGACCGGCCGGCGCTCGGCTCTATCGCACCGGCGACCAGGTGCGATGGAACACCGAGGGCGAGCTGGAGTACCTGGGCCGCACCGATTTCCAGACCAAGCTGCGCGGACAACGCATCGAACTCGGTGAGATCGAGGCCGTGCTCACCTCCGCCCCAGGGGTCGTGCATGCCGCCGCGACGGTCGTCGCCACACCTGCCGGCGAATCGCTGGTGGGTTATCTCGCACCCGACACCCTCGACCTCGATGCCGTCAAGGCCACCGTGACCCGAACGCTGCCGGAGTTCATGCGGCCGACCATCTGGGTGCTGATTGACCAGATGCCGCTCAATGCCGCTGGCAAGATCTCGCGCCGAGAACTACCTGCACCGCAACAGGAGTCGCGGGAAGTCGTGGCACCGTCCACCCAGGCCGAACAGGTGCTCGCCGAAGTCTTTGCCGGTGTGCTCGGCGTCGAGCAGGTCAGTGTGACCGAATCGTTCTTCGATGCGGGCGGCAACTCGCTGTCGGCGATGCGGGTGGCGGCGCGCGCCGGTGAGGCGCTGGGACGCGAGATCTCGGTCCGTGATGTCTTCGAGGCGCCGAGCATCCGGGAACTCGCCGCCCTCGCCGGCGGCCGGGGCGTATCGGGTCCGGCGATGGTGCCACCTGCGCCACGACCCGACCGCGTGCCGCTGTCCCTTGCGCAGCAACGCATGTGGTTCATCAACCGGTTCGACCCCACCTCACCGGCCTACAACGTGCCTGCGGCGCTGGCCCTGCACGGCGCGTTGGACGTCGAGGCCTTGCACGCCGCGGTCCTCGACGTCGTCGCCCGCCACGAGATCCTGCGCACCACCTTCCCCGAGAACGCCGGTGTGCCCGAGCAACTCGTCCACCCGGTATCCGCGCCGGTCGACTGGCAGATCGCCGGGAGCCGCGACGACCTCGGGGCGGCGGCGACAACGGGATTCGACGTCACCGTCGATTTCCCGCTGCGCGCCCGGTTGTGGTCGGCGAACCCCGAGGAGCACGTCTTCGTGTTGGTGCTGCACCACATCGCCGCCGACGGCGAGTCGCTGGCGCCGCTCGTCGCCGATCTGGTGACCGCGTACCACGCACGGGTGGCCGGAACGCCACCGCGGTTCGAGCCGCTCGCACTGCAATTCGCCGACGTCGCGGTGTGGCAGCACCGGCACCTCGGGTCGGTCGACGAGCCGGGCTCGATCCTGCACGCGCAGTGGGGCTACTGGTCACACCAGCTCGCGGGGTTGCCCAGTGTGCTCGACCTGCCGACGGATCGTGTGCGTCCGGCAGTCGCGTCCACCCGCGGGGCGACAACACCTTTCGAGATCGACGGCCTGATCGCCGAGCGGATCACCGCACTCGCTCAGGAGTATCGGGCCACTCCGTTCATGGTGATCCACGCCGCGCTGTCGGTACTGCTCGCCCGGCTCTCGGCGAGCGACGACATCGCGGTCGGCACTCCTGTCGCCGGCCGTGGCCGACCCGAACTCGACCCGCTGATCGGCATGTTCGTCAACACCCTGGTCCTGCGGTCGGACTATCGGGCTCAGGAGTCCTTCCATGGCCTGCTCGAACGCATCCGGGGCATCGATCTCGACGCGTACGCCCACGCCGACATTCCGTTCGAGACGCTGGTGGACCACCTCAATCCGGTGCGCTCGGAAGCGTTTGCGCCACTGACCCAGGTCCTGCTCACCCTCGAACAGTCCGTGATCGCCGAACTCGCCGGCGAGTCGGTCGCCGGCGGTGAGGTGGCCGGTCTGCAGGTTCGTCCGCTGTCGATCGGGGAGATCCCGGCCAAGGTCGACTTGCTGTTCTCGGTGACACCGGCGGCGGCAGGCCACTCCTGGGCCGGCGCCGTGCAGTACGCCACCGATCTCTTCGATGCGCACCGCGTGGAGGCGATGGCCGCGAGCCTGGTTGGACTGTTGGATCGGCTGACCGCCGAGCCGGGCACCGCGGTCGGTGACGCACCGCTGCTGCCGGCCCAACAGATCGATGAGCTGGTCCCGGTGTCCGGCGGACCCGAGGCGGCGCCCATGGTGCTCGCCGACATCTTCGCCGCGGCGGTCGCCGGCCAGCGCAGACGTACCGCGGTCGTCGACCCCTCCGGCGCGACGCTGTCCTACCGCGACGTCGATGCCCGCTCGAATCGGCTCGCGCGATGGCTCATCGCCCGCGGAGTCGGCGCCGAATCACTGGTGGCGCTGGCGATCCCGCGGTCGTCCGATCTTTTCGTGGCGATCTGGGCGGTTGCCAAGACCGGTGGCGGCTACGTACCGATCGACCCCGGCTATCCGGCCGAGCGCGTTTCGGCCATGATCGAGGATTCCGGGGCCGTCCTCGGCTTGTCGATCGTCTCCGTGGGTGAGCTTCCGGGTGAGGACTTCGACTGGGTGGCAACCGATCACGAGTCGACCGCAGCCGAGATCGCGGCGATGGGCGACGCATCGATCGGCGCCGAGGAGCGGCTGCGGGAGGTGCGGCCGGACAACGTGGCCTACGTCATCTACACCTCGGGCTCGACCGGCAGGCCCAAGGGCGTCGCGGTGTCGCACACCGGACTGTGGAACTTCGCACGCGCCGAATCCGCGCGACTCGGCGTCGGCGACGGGCCGATCGTGCTGGGCTATGCCTCACCGAGCTTCGATGCCTCGGTCCTCGAATACCTCCTCGCCGTGGCCAACAACGGCACCCTGGCCTATCGACCGGTCGACGCCGTGGGTGGGGAGGTGTTGCAGGAGTTCATGATCGACCGCGAGGTGACACATACGTTCCTCACCCCGACGACCCTGTCGACCCTCGACCCGGCCCGCTTGCCGGCGGTGGAGTGCATCGCCGTCGGCGGTGAGGCCGTGCCGCAGGCGCTGCAGGATCACTGGTCGGCACACGTGCGGATACAGAACGCCTACGGTCCCACCGAGACGACGATCCTCACCAACATCGGCGAGATCGCGACTCCGGGGGCGCCGGTGCGGATCGGTGCGCCGCTGCACGGAGTGCAGCAGGTCGTCCTCGATGCCCGGCTGCATCCCGTGCCCGAGGGTGTCGTCGGCGACTTCTACATCGCCGGGTGCGCGCTGTCGCGCGGCTACCTCGACCGCGCGGGTCTGACCGCCGAACGCTTCGTCGCCGCGACGTTCGGTGCGCCCGGTACACGGATGTATCGCACCGGCGATCTCGCACGCCGGCGTCGCGGTCCCGACGGACGCCACGTCATCGAATACGTGGGGCGTAGTGACGATCAGGTCAAGTTGCGCGGACTGCGGATCGAACTCGGCGAGATCGAGGCCGAACTCGGCCGGCACCACCTCGTCGATGCGGCCGTCGTCATCGGGGTCGGTGCTGACGGGGTCGGTGCTGACGGAGTTGGGGAATCGGTGGTCTCGGCCCTCGCCGCCTACGTGGTGCCGACCGACCACGCCGCCGATCAGACGACTTTGATCGCCGATCTTCGGGCGCATCTGATCCGGCGGCTCCCGGCACACATGGTGCCTGCGTCGATGACAGTGCTCGCGCACCTGCCGCTTACCCCGGTCGGCAAGCTCGACAAGCGGGCATTGCCCGCGCCGCAGATCAGCGAGCGTGCGCTCGAGCCGCTGCGCAACGACGTCGAGCGTGCCGTCGCCGCCGCGTACGTCGAGGTGCTCGGGGTCGATGAGGTCGGCGCCGGCGACGGCTTCTTCGATCTGGGTGGCAATTCGCTGTCGGCGGCGCGGGTCGCGGCGTATCTGCGCGGCGAGCATCAGCTCGAGATCGAACTGGCCTGGCTGTTCTCGGATGCGACGGTGCGCGGACTGGCGCAACGCATCACCGGGGCCGACGCCGCGACTGCCGACGTGCTGATCACCCTGCGCGCGGAGGGTTCGCAGCCACCGCTGTTCTGCGTTCACCCCGCCGGTGGGCTGGCCTGGTTCTACGGCGGTCTGGCGCCGTATCTGGCGGACCGGCCGATCTACGGCCTACAGGACCCGCATGTGGTCGGCGGCGAACCCTCGATCACCGATGCCCACGCGCTCGCGCAGCGGTATGTCGCGAGGATGCGCGAGGTCGCACCGCGTGGCCCGTATCGCATCCTGGGCTGGTCGGTCGGTGGTGTGATCGCGCATGCGATGGCCACACGTCTGCAGAACGAGGGCGAGACCGTCGACTTCCTCGGCGTCATGGACTCCGTGCCGGAGGACCAGGGAGCGAGGAAGCAGACCGTCGAGCCGGCGCCCGAGGCGACCGCACGACCCGGCGCCGAGCAGGACGGTTCGGTCGTCGTCGATGTCCTCGGTGGCTGGCGCGACCTGTTCGATCTCGGCGACGACGTGCAGGCGTCGACACCGGAGGAGGTCACCGCGATCATCCGGGCCCAGATCGAGGGCATGGGATTGCTCGGTGCCGATCAAGTCGACCGGATCATGACGAGCTTCGAGGTGGCGCCGCAGGTGGTCCTGGATTTCGTGCCCGCGGTCTTCCTCGGCGATCTGCAGGTGTTCACCGCGACCGAGGACAAGGACGACCCGAGCACCATCGCCGAGGGGTGGCGCGCCTACGTGTCCGGGAAGATCCGCAACGTCGACGTCGCCACGCACCATCTCGGGATGGCCGACGCGGCATCGCTCGCCCTCATCGGCCCTGTGCTCGACGCCGAACTGAGGGCGCTCGATTCCGTAGTGGAGGAGGGCAGGAGACCGGGGCGGAGTGCCGATAACGAGGTCGAGGACGGTACGGTGAAACACGACTGAGGATTACCTAACCGCATCGAGGGCAACGACGATTGACTGAAGGAGTCGAGTAGAGATGACGAACCCATTCGACGACGAGAACGGCCGCTTTTACGTGCTGGTGAACGATGAGAACCAGCACTCGCTGTGGCCGACGTTCGCCGACATCCCGGCCGGCTGGACCAAGGTGTTCGGGGAGGACTCACGTGCCGCGTGCCTGGAGTACGTGGAGAAGAACTGGACCGATCTGCGGCCCAAGAGCCTCATCGACGCGATGGAGGCAGATAAGGCAGCCCGGGAGAACGGCTGAGCCGTCGAACGCAGACGAGGTATCACGACACGTCGCCGGGACCCGAGTGGTCACGGCGACGTGTCCGTTCAACATCAAACACGGAATTCACGTAGACCAAAAGTGTCACACGTTCTATCGTTTCTGTTGACGGTTATACCGTAGTTGTTGTGGGCATTACCAGTTTCGGTGTGTATTCCGCTACCTGTCACGCGGTAAGGTACCCATATCGTTACGCGGCAATCGATTCTTGATTGCAAGAAGCGCCCTCGGTCAACGGGGAGGTTGATCGAAGGGTGATGACCATGAATCAAGTCAGCCGGGTGGGGGAGCGTCACATGAAGGAACTTCTGCAGGACATCCGCGACAGGGCGGACATCACGCCATCGTTGCCGGCGGTGCGCTTCGGTGGGCAGATGGTGACCTACGGCGAACTCGGCCAGGCGCTCGACTCCTTCGAGGCGGTTATGGCGCAACACGGTATGTCGCGCGAGGCGGCGTTCTACGCGGCGGTGCTCCACTCGGTTCCGCAGTTGGCCGAGATCCCCGATCCTGACGAACAGGGCCGCAACCTCGACCAGGTGGTCGCATGGCTGGCCCGACATCTCGAGCACACTGTCGGACACCTGCGCGTCGCCGGCTGATCGCTCCGGTTCGAGAGATGTGCGCGGGATCGCGCCCCGCTCGGCCGGCTCTCGGCGGCAGACTCTACAGCAGCGAGCCGACCATCAGGGCGAGCGCGAGAATCGGTAGCCCGACCAGGGCGCTGCCCGTGCCGATCACGATCGACGCCAGCGCGCGAGGGGTGCCACGCATGCCCGGTGTTCTCCGAATGGTGCGCACCGCAGTCACTCCCATGATGATCGCCAGTATGCCCAGTAGCCCGCCGATGCCGAGTGCCAGGGTCAGCGGCACCGAGGCGACGCCGCATACCACCGCTGCGGTTGCCGCCGGAGCGGTGCGTCCGCGCGGATAGGCGACAGGTTCGACGCCCGATGTTCGGAGCTCGGGGATCGGACCGAGTTCGGCCCTACCCCACAGGTCGCCGATCGGAGGCAGCGGCCCGTCCACGACATCGCTCCGGGCGCTGGGGATCTCGGAGAGCGGGGTCTCGGGTTCCACGGGTTCATCGACCAGATCGTTCACCTGAGGCCAGCGCGCATGACGATCGGTCACCGCGGGCGCAATCGGACGGGTGACCTGATCGGTTCGCACAGCGCCTCCCTCGGCATCGATGTCCCGGCCGTAACCGGGTCCTGCCATGCTACCGGCGCTCGCGTCGGGCAATCCGGTCCCAGCGTGATCGGTCCCAGCGTGATCGGTCCCAGCCGCATCGGTTACAGCCACACCGGTCGCAGATGCACGAGCGCCGCACCGGAGGCTTCCGGTGCGGCGCTCGCCGAGTACGTCGTCGGTGGTCAGTGACCGCCGGCCATCGACTGCAGGAACGTCACCGCGTCACCGGAGAGCTTCCAGCTTCGGTCGACCTTGACGAACTTCATCTGCAGTCCGCTGGCCGAGTGTGCGCCGCCGACATTGAAGGTCACCAGTGCGGCATCGTTGCCGTCGCCGCTGACCTTGGTCACCTTGTAGGTGTAGCCCATCTGCTTGGAGCCCTTGGCGAAGGCCTGGATCGCGGGCTTGGTCAGCGGGCTGCTGGTGTCGACGACGGCGTCGAGATCGGCACTGGAGGTGTCGGGGTTCAGTGCCTTGTCCAGGATGGCCTGAGCCGCTGCGTTGTCGAGATCTGCGGGCGCGGGTGCGTCGGTGCCGGAGGATGCTGCGGCGCTGGACTCGGCGCTCGTGGCCGCCGAGGTGCTCGCGGTCGTGGTGGAGGCGTTGTCGTCGCTGCTCGAGCAGGCGGCAACGGTGAAGATGGCCGCACCGGCCAGGGCGGCCGCGGCAACGGACTTCCGAAGCTTCATGATTCTGACTCCCATCGAGGATCGGGTAAGCCCACACTAACTCACCCAGGTCGGCGTGCCCGGAAGACGGGTCATCCGGTGTCCGGAATTAACCGGACCATGGTCCGGTTAAGCTGGATGACAGTCCCGAAATCCCAGGAGGCGCGACATGCAATTCGGACTCTTCAGCGTCAGCGACATCACGGTGGACCCGACCACGGGAGTTGCTCCCACCGAGCACGAGCGCATCAAGGCCATCGTCGAGATCGCCAAGAAGGCCGAGGACATCGGACTCGATGTCTTCGCACTCGGTGAGCACCACAACCCGCCGTTCTTCTCGTCGTCGCCGACGACGACGCTGGCCTACATCGCCGCACAGACCTCGACGCTGAATCTGTCGACGGCCACCACCTTGATCACCACCAACGATCCGGTGAAGATCGCCGAGGATTTCGCGATGCTGCAGCATCTCGCCGACGGGCGGGTGGACCTGATGCTCGGCCGCGGCAACACCGGCCCGGTCTATCCGTGGTTCGGCAAGGACATCCGGCAGGGCATTCCGCTCGCGATCGAGAATTATCATCTGCTGCACCGGCTCTGGACCGAGGAGGTGCTCGATTGGGAGGGCAAGTTCCGCACCCCGCTGACCTCGTTCACCTCGACGCCCCGACCCCTCGACGGCGTCGCGCCGTTCGTGTGGCACGGGTCGATTCGCAGCCCGGAGATCGCCGAGCAGGCCGCCTACTACGGTGACGGCTTCTTCGCGAACCACATCTTCTGGCCCGCAGAGCATTTCCAGCGTCTGATCGACTTCTATCGCGAACGCTACGAGCACTACGGGCACGGCAACGCCAACCAGGCGATCGTCGGGCTGGGCGGACAGTTCTTCATCCGCAAGAACTCCCAGGACGCGGTCCGCGAATTCCGGCCGTACTTCGACAACGCACCGGTCTACGGGCACGGTCCGTCGTTGGAGGATTTCAGTCGGGAAACCCCATTGACGGTGGGTAGCCCGGCCGAATTCGTCGACCGCACATTGTCTTTCCGTAACACCTTCGGTGACTACCAGCGCCAGCTGTTCCTCATCGACCACGCGGGTCTGCCGCTGAAGACCGTCCTCGAACAACTCGACGAACTCGGCGCGGTCCTGCCGGAGTTGCGCAAGGGATTCGCCGAGGGACGTCCCGCCGAGGTTCCGGATGCACCGACACATGCCTCGCTGGTGGCGGCGCGTGATACCGCACAGGAGCCCGTGGAACACGAGGTGCAGGCATGATCCGACTGGTCGCGGTCAATGCCGGCCTCGGCGAGCCGTCGTCGACGAGGATGCTCATCGACCGGCTCACCTCGGCGGTGACCGGTGTGCTGGGTGAGAACCGCGTGGAGACAACGACCATCGATCTCCGCGATCTCGCCGTCGACCTCGGCCGGTCGATGGCCGCGGGCTTTGCCACCGGTGCCGCCCGCGCAGCCATCGACGCCGTGCAGGGTGCCGACGCCTTGATCGTCGCCACCCCGGTCTTCAACGCGTCCTACTCGGGCCTGTTCAAGACATTCTTCGATCTCGTGGACGTCGACGAGATGGCGGCCACGCCGGTCCTGATCGCCGCGACCGGTGGAAGCCCACGGCATTCGATGGTGCTCGACCACGCGCTGCGCCCATTGTTCGGCTACCTGCGCATGATCGTGGTACCCACGGGTGTCTATGCCGCCGCCGAGGATTGGGCGGGCGGCTCCGGTGACACCACCACCCTCGGTGATCGGATCGACCGCGCCGCACGGGAACTCGCGGCGCTGCTCGAAGGCAGCAAACAGCAGACCCGGGCAGTCGCGGATGCGTTGTCCGACAACGACAACCACAGCGACACCGCCGCCGAGTCCGCAGGCATCGCGAACTTCGCGCGGCTGCTCGGCACCTGAGCGCTCACCCCTCCCGCGTTCACCTCTCCTGCGCTCACTTCTCCTGCGCCCGCCCCGGCACGTTCTCCCGCGCCCGCAGGCGCGTACCGGGGAGCGTGGGGGCGGGCAGGTGCGCGATCTCACCGGTGTACCCCTGCACCTGACCGAAGCGCTCACCGTGTGCCATCCACTCCTCGCGGAAGACGACGATGTCGTCGTGGCTGCGCCCGATGAAGTTCCACCACATCACGATGTCCTCGTTCAGGGGTGTGCCGCCGAGCACCACGATGCGTGCGGTGTGTTCGGCGTGGTTTCGCAGAGTGAGGGTGTTCGCGCCGAGTCCGACGTACCCGAGTTCGGTGCGTTCGAGGATGGGGGCGGTGGAGCCCACGATCTCGACACGGCCGGTGTCGACGAGGAATCCGTGTTCGAAGTCGTCTCGGACGTCGAGGCTGATCTCGGCCCCTGCCGGTAGGTGGAGTTCGGCACCGAGAAGCGGTGTGAAGGTGTGCACGGGGGAGGTGCTGCCGAGCAGCTCCCCGAGGAAGACACGTGCGGTGGCCTCACCGACAGCGATCAGCGGTGGCGCGTAGTGCGCGAAATCCCGTGGCGTGTCGACGGCGTCGGCGGGCAGGGCGATCCACAGTTGCACGCCGTGGAGCACCGTGGTGTCGGGGGTGGACACCTCGGTGTGGGCGATGCCGTGCCCCGCGGTCATCAGGTTGAGTTCACCCGGCCGGACCATCGCATGGTTGCCCATGGTGTCCCGGTGTTCGATCTCGCCGGTGAACAACCAACTCGCCGTTTGCAATCCGGTGTGCGGATGGGGTGGCACGTCCATTCCGCCGGTGACCGAGACGTCGTCGGGGCCGTAGTGGTCGGCGAAACACCATGCACCGATCAACGATCGGCTGCGCTGGGGCACGGTTCGGTGGACCGTCATCGCGCGTGGACCGCCGAGGGGGACGTCACGGGCGGTGAGGACCTCGGCCCGCAATCGACGGCTTTTCTCCTCTGGCGAGTTCTGGGCGACGGTTCGGCATTCGACTTCCGTCGGCTGGGCTTCGAGATTGCTCACGTGCGACACCGCCTGACTGGCTGGGGACGGTCGCGGCATTCGGCGACCGGGGGTGGGACGACCCGTTCAGCCTACGGATTCGTTTCCGCCGGATCGCCGGCTCGCCGGATCGCGTGCCCGCCACGCTCACCGTAGTCACTCAGATGACCTCGGCGTCGTCGAAGGTCATGGCAAGGCTGATCATCGACGTCCGTCATGAGCGCGTGCCGCGACAGGGCCGAGAGAGCGCCTTTCGTCGGTGATCTCGTGGTCGCCCAGTGGATGGGCACGCTGCCCGCTCGACACCGTGAGCAGGGACCGAGATCACGGATTGACGAATCGCTCAATCTTCGCATCTGCAAACAACGTCCCCCATCTTGGGACTGTTCGGTTGGTGAACGCGGCCTTAATGTTCCCTGTGAAGAAGTTGATGCTCAGTACGAATGGCGAGCGTGATTATTGAGCGTGAACCGTCAGTACCCGACAGTAGACGAGGACGATCGGTGACGACCGCGCATTCCGATTTTTTTGACAGCACGCCCCTCCCGGCCCACGGGCGTTCGGTTGCTCACCCCCGCGATCGCGGAGCCCCGGTGGCCCGTTTCGCCGACTATCGGCCCTCGACCGCCCCGGGATCGCATCAGCGGATGCGTCCGCTCGCACCGGTCCGGCCGCCGATGCGCCCGGCCATGCCGAGCGCCGCGCCCGCACCCGCACCGATCCGGCGTCCGGTGCTCTCGCCGCGCGAGGTTGAGGTCCTTCTCGCCTGGTTGGAGAGCGAGTCGAAGGGCGAGGCCGCCGAGCAGCTGTTCATCGCGGCATCGACCGTGAGCACTCACCTGGCGCGAATCCGGGCGAAATATGCGGCTGTCGGCCGTCCCGCACCGACGAAGACGCATCTACTCGCACGCGCGCTGCAGGATGGCATTACCCGCCTCGAGGAGTGGTGAACCCCGGCACACCCTGAATGCGGCTACCGCCGACCGCTGTCGACCCCCGCGCCCCTGGCGTCCGGGGTCGTCATGGTCAATTGCGTGGAACGTCGTGGCGGCCGGGAATCACACGTGAGGTGCGCGCGAGAATGTCCGGTCGCCGGGGGCGGGGATCACTACACCTCGACCGTCACAGTCAGACCCCGAGACTTGTCGATGCGCTCGAACAGTCGGAGATCGGTCGTCTCGGAGCCCGCAACGAGATCCGGCGATGCCGGCTGCGCGCTGGCGCCACCGACCAGCCACTGCCGATAGGTGCGATTCGGGCGCAGCGTGTGCGCTGATCTCCCGGGACCGCCCACGGCCCTGCGCTGGGTCCGCGACGAGACCACCGACATCGCCTGATGGTCGTCGGCCAGTGGAGACGACCGAAACACCGCGTGGTGTGTCGGCGGCACGTCGAGGAGGTTGCCCTCGGCCGATGAGTGAACGTGGGTTCTGTGTCACTTCCGAGGGTCCGTATCCCGACGAGCCCGCGCCAGGCAGTCCCCCGTGTGCGGCCGACGAACCCCTCGGCTCTCGGTCCGCAGTCGTGTTGTTGCGCGGATTTTGTTCCGACCTGCGGTTTCGCCTAGACTTGACGGGTTGCCTGTGGTGTGTGAGCGCCGCGAATCGGCTCGTGAACCCACTGGGAAGGCCCGCTGACGGCGGAAAAGCCCAGGCAGGCGCGTGTCCGATGGCAACAGGCCGTGTGCGTCGGGTCGGAAATTCGGCGCACAGATACGCCAGATCCGCACCAGTGGACTCGGCGTGTCGACGACATCCAGGTCAAGGAGAGAATCGAAGTGATTCAGCAGGAGTCTCGCCTGCGGGTCGCCGATAACACGGGAGCCAAGGAAATCTTGTGCATCCGCGTGCTGGGCGGCTCGTCGCGGCGCTACGCCGGCATTGGCGACACCATCGTCGCCACTGTCAAGGACGCCATCCCCGGTGGCAATATCAAGAAGGGCGAGGTCGTCAAGGCGGTCATCGTGCGCACCACCAAGGAGCGCCGCCGTCCGGACGGAAGCTACATCCGTTTCGACGAGAACGCCGCCGTCATCCTCAAGGGTGAGAGCGATCCCCGCGGTACCCGCATCTTCGGCCCGGTCGGCCGCGAGCTGCGTGAGAAGAAGTTCATGAAGATCGTGTCGCTGGCACCGGAGGTGATCTGACATGAAGGTGCACAAGGGTGACACGGTGATCGTCATCTCGGGCAAGGACAAGGGCGCCAAGGGCAAGGTCATCGAGGCCTACCCGCAGCGTGAGCGCGTCCTCGTCGAGGGCGTGAACCGCATCAAGAAGCACACCGCTGCCTCGGCGAACGAGCGTGGTGCTGCCTCGGGCGGCATCGTCACGCAGGAAGCCCCGATCCACGTGTCGAACGTGATGGTCGTGGACTCCGACGGCAACCCGACCCGCGTCGGCTATCGCGTCGACGAGGAGACCGGCAAGAAGGTCCGGATCTCGCGTAAGACCGGGAAGGACATCTGAGATGACCACCACTGAAAAGGTCCAGCCTCGGCTGAAGCAGCGCTACCGTACCGAGATCAAGGACGCGCTGAACCAGGAATTCGACTACGCCAATGTCATGCAGATCCCAGGCGTGGTCAAGGTCGTGGTGAACATGGGTGTCGGCGACGCCGCCCGCGACGCCAAGCTCATCAACGGCGCGGTCGCCGACCTCGCGCTGATCACCGGCCAGAAGCCGGAGATCCGCCGCGCCCGCAAGTCCATCGCACAGTTCAAGCTGCGCGAGGGCATGCCGATCGGTGCCCGCGTCACCCTGCGCGGCGACCGGATGTGGGAGTTCCTCGACCGTCTCGTGTCGATCGCACTGCCCCGTATCCGCGACTTCCGTGGTCTGAGCGACCGTCAGTTCGACGGCAACGGCAACTACACCTTCGGTCTCAACGAGCAGTCGATGTTCCACGAGATCAACATCGACAACATCGACCGGCCGCGCGGTATGGACATCACCGTCGTCACCTCGGCCACCACGGACGACGAAGGCCGCGCACTGCTTCGCGCGCTGGGCTTCCCGTTCAAGGACAACAACGCGAAGGACAACTGAGATGGCCAAGAAGGCTCTGATCAACAAGGCCAACAAGAAGCCCAAGTTCGCCGTGCGCGCCTACACCCGCTGCAACAAGTGCGGTCGACCGCACTCGGTGTACCGCAAGTTCGGCCTGTGCCGGGTGTGCCTGCGCGAGATGGCTCACGCCGGCGAGCTGCCCGGTGTGCAGAAGTCGAGCTGGTGACCTCCCGCCGGTGATGTCACCGGCTGCATAACACCTCACAGCGACCCCGTCTCCCTCACTCGGGAGGCGGGGTCGTCGTGCTCTCGCCGACGGCGCTCTCTCCGTCGCTGACGGCGCTCTCTCGGTCGCTGACGGCGCTCTCTCGGTCGCTGACGGCGCCCTCTCCCTCGCTGACGGCGCTCTCTCGGTCGCTGACGGCGCCCCTTTGATCGGTGGTCGAGGTGCGAGGCGCCAGCGCCGAACCTCGAGACCTCTTGCGCCGATGCTGGTTTCGTTCCGACGCGCACCAGACACGGGGCGCCCCTCCTCGGCCACATCGAACCCCACTCAACGTCACTATGCACTCCTGCATAGAATGGCCGCATGACGGTCACCGACAACGAGTCCCGCAGCACGTCTCTGTCCGAGGTGCTTCGCGCGTTCGACCCGGCACAGGAGTTCGCGATCCCGGCCGGCTGGACCCAGGGCCGCACCGCGTACGGCGGCTTGACCGCAGCACTCGCCGTCGTGGCCGCCCAACAGACCGACGGCGCGCCGTTGCCCGCCCTGCGGGCCGCGCAGTTCGCGTTCACCGCGCCGGCCACTGAGACGATGACCGTGCAGGCACGACGACTCCGCGAAGGCCGATCGGTGACAAGCGTTGCCGTGGAAACGCGCAGCGGCGATTCCGTTGCGGCACAATCGACTCTGGTCTTCGCCGGAGCGCGTGACAGCTCTGTCGAGCACACGCTGATCGCTCGCCCCGACGTCGCCGGCCCGCTGGACTGCCCGAGCGTCGGCGCACGGCCCGGGGCGCAGCCGACCTTCACCGACCACTTCGAGCGACGCATTGCCGGCGGTGCAATACCGGTGACGAAAGCCGTGGAGCCTGAAGTGCTTTGGTGGATGCGTCACCGTGATGCGCAGGGTGTTGATCCGGCCGTGGCTCTCGTCGCGCTCGGTGACAGCCTGCCGCCTGCCGCGATGACGGCATTCTCCGACTGGGCGCCCATCAGTACCGTGATGTGGTCGATCGACATCTGCGCCGACGAGGCCGTCGACCCCACCGGCTGGTTCTTGCTGCGGTCGACGAGTGCGGTATCGCGCGGCGGTTACTCCTACCAGACGATGGAAGCTTGGGACGCCGACGGGCAACTGGTGATGACCGGTACCCAGACCGTCGCGATCTTCACCTGATCGGACGAACATCGCAAACATCGTTGACCTGCTCTTGACCGTCACTTGCACCCAGACTTACTGGGGTGTTCTCACGGCTTGTCCTCAGCTTCGGCAAAGGTCTTCGCGATTGGGTGTGCTTCGGCTGTTATTGGTCGGCACGGTGCTGAGGAAGGGGCTGGAGAATGTCGATGGGGTTGGCAACGACGCGACGTCGAGTGGCTGTGGCGGTCACGGGGATCGGTATTGCGGGAGTGGTCGGGGCAGGCGGAGCCGGTATCGCCGGAGCCGCACCGACACCCCCGTCGCCGCCGAAGGCCTTCGGAACGATGTGTTCGGTGATGCAGGTCGAACGGGCGCTCGCCGTCGAGGATCCGGCGCTGTGGCAGCAGATCAACTCGCGTCCGCGGGCCAAGCGGCACTTCGAGGAGACGATCGTGCTGTCGCCTGCGCAGCGGAAAGCGCTGCGGGAGAAGAATCGTCACGCGCACCCGGTCCGCTCGACGGTGATGGCGTTCCTGCGTGATCACGGTATCGGCGCGCAACAGCGCACGATGACCCGGGACGCCATGGCCAAGGCCTTGCGCACTTGCAACAAGTTCTGAGAACTGCTGCAGCAGAAGCTTTCCGGGAAGATCAGTGGGTGAGCGAGCGCGCCGCCTCCCGCACGGCGTCGAGATGATCGGCCATGGCCTGCTCGGCGGCGTGCCGGTCGCCGGAGCTGATGGCCTCGACGATGCGCGCGTGTTCCCCGTTCGACCGGCGCATGCGTCCGGTCGCCAGATTGAGTGTGGCCGACTGGGCAGTCAAAGAATTGCCGATATCGACGAGCGCTTCCTGGAAGACGCGGTTTCCGCTCGCTCGTGCGATCGTCAGGTGGAACTGTCCGTCGAGAGCGACCCAGTCGGTCTGATTCGACTCCACCGCCATGGCCTGCGTCAATTCAATGAGTTGACGCAGGTCCTCGGTGGAGCGCCGCTCGGCGGCCTATCCGGCGGCCGGGATCTCGATGCGTGGCCGTGCCTCCATGAGCTCCCGCGCCGTGTACTCGCCGACCTTCAGGTCGTGGGATACCGTGCTACTGACCACGAATGTTCCTCGGCCGGTGCGGTTTTCGGTGAGTCCGAGCGCGGTGCAGGAGCGCAATGCCTCCCGGACGACCGATCGACTCACCGCGTAGCGCTCGCCGAGCTCGGCCTCGGACGGGAGGCGCTCGCCGACGGGTAGGTCGCCACTGTCGATGGCTTGGCGCAGGTCGGTGAACACCGCTTCGGCCGCGCTGATCCGAGTCGTGACGGGTTGGCGGCTCAACTGCTGGTCATCGGGATGGTCCTCCGTCTTCGATCTGGTGTGCGCACTGCCCTACGTGTTGGCGATAGCTCAGTCATGTACGACATCAGTGCTGTCGGACAGCCCGACAGCAAGATAGCTGAGCATCGTGACGATGGTTCAGGAGCGAGTGGAGACCGAATCTTCTCGGGCGGCGTGAGGTACCAGCGGAGGCGTATTGGGATATCCACACACTGCGAGCGGTCGAGAACTTCCCGGTCACCGGACGGACGATCGGCTCCAACGCCCATCTCGTCCGAGCGCTGGTCACGGTGAAGTGGTCGGCGGCCCGCGCAAACGCCGACCTCGGTATCCTCGACGAGGAGCGGGCGAGGGCGATCTGCGTGGCCTGCGACGAGATCCTCGACGGCGGCTTGCATGATCAGTTCGTCGTCGACGTCATTCACGGCGGCGCGGGTACCTCGACCACTATGAACGCCAGTGAGGTCATCGCGAACCGGGCGTTGGAGATCCTCGGACACGGTCGCGGTGAGTACCGGCACCTGCACCCCAACGAGCACGTCAACGCCGGGCAATCCACCAACGATGTCTACCCGACCGCGGTCAACGTGGCGAAAATCCGGGCAGTCGGTGAACTCGACGAGGCGATGTCGGTGCTGCAGCAGGCTTTTGCGCGCAAGGCCGCGGAGTTCGCCTCGGTCGCAAAGATGGGACGCACCCAGTTGCAGGATGCGGTGCCGATGACCCTGCCGTCAGGAGTTCGGGGCGTTCGCGGTGATGATCGACGAGGATCGTCAACGTCTCCGGGAGCGGGCGACCCTGGTCCACGAGATCAATCTCGGTGCCACCGCGATCGGCACGGGTCTCAATGCCCCGATCGGCTACGCGGACAAGGCTGTCGGCTATCTCTGCGACAAGACCGGTCTGGATCTGGTGAGTGCAGCACCACCTCGTCGAGGCCACGCAGGATGTTGGCCAGTTCGTGCACCTGTCGGGGGTTCTCAAACGTGTCGCGGTGAAGCTGTCGAAGATCTGCAACGATCTGCGATTGCTGTCGTCGGGGCCGCGGGCCGGACTCGGCGAGATCAACCCGCCGCCGGTCCAGGCGGGATCGTCGATCATGCCCGGCAAGGTGAACCCGGTGATACCCGAGGTGGTCTCGCAGGTCGAGTATGAGGTGATCGGCAACGACGTCACCATCACGGTGGCCGCCGAATCGGGCCAGTTGCAGCTCAACGCCTTCGAGCCGATCATCGTGACCTGATGTCGGACGGGATGACCCACCTGAGCGCGGCATGCCGGACACTCGCCGCCAGGTGTGTCGACGGCATCACCGCCAACGAGGAGACGCTGCGGCATCGGGTCGAGAACTCGATCGGTCTGGTCACGGCGCTGAGTCCGTCGCTGGGCTACGTCGCCTCGACCGCAATCGCTCAGGAGGCGTTGCGCAGTGGGCGTACCGTCCTCGAGTTGGTTCTCTCGAGGAGGGCCTCCTCGAGCGCGGCGAACTCGAACGACTGCTCAGCCCTTCGCATCTGGCCAATCTGCGTCCGGTGACCGCTGAGGGCGACAGCACCCGCTGAGGACCGGCGACGAGAACCCGAATTTCTGAGGTGTGGTGAGCAGACGGCAATGCCGCTCCCGCCGTGGGGGAGCGGCATCACCTCGCCGGGACGCGGAGTCTCGCTGTCAGCCGAGGAGCCAAGCGTTGGGCGCGCACACGATCGGAACCGCTGGATCGAAGGCGTTGAGGACGATCGACACCGCGCGCGGTGAATAGCTCAACGACAGATGGTCCGAGGTGTCCTGTTCGCACCCGTTCTGCAGCACGATATTTCGTGTGTTCTTGGTGCCCGCGGGGAAGAAGGTCGACTGGTACGGCGTGGTGATCTCGTCGTACCGGCTGCCGACGATCGTGTACTTCACATCGCCGACGGCGTACACGCCGCCCTTGTTGAGATTCTTGATGAAGGGGGAGTCGTAGACCTGCTGGATGCCCGAAGCGCCGACGCCCAGTGCGATCGGACCGAGCACGTCGATGCCGAGGTTGTTGATGGTGCGCCCCAGGGTGCCGATTCCGTCCAGTGAGGTGCCGTTGTTGGTGGCGCCCAAGGTGACGAGGTTGGCGACCTTGGAGGCGCCGCCGTCGTAGCGGATGTACTGACGCGCAGTGATGCCGCCCTGAGAATGGCCGACCAGGTTCACCTTCGAGGCGCCGGTGGTCGAGAGCACCTTGGTGACGAAATCGCCGAGCTGCGCGCCGGATTGCGCGATGTCACCAGTGCCGAAGGCGCCGGGTAGCAGAGCGCCCAGCCCGCCGCCTTGCAGGGTCGGCAGGATGCCGTAGTTCAGCGCGTAGACGCAGTAGCCCGCGGATTTCAGGGCCGGCGACAGCATTGCCCAGTTGTTGTACGCGTTCTCCCACGTGCCGTGGACGAGGACAACCGGGTCCTGACCCTGTTTCGGTTTGCAAGACCAATCGTTGGCCCCGGGCGGCGCGATGTTCGGATTGGTCAGCCCGTACCCGAAGGCCGGGAGGAAGCCCTCTTGACGGGGACCGTTGCCGGTCGGGGTGAACCATGAGCTGCGTCCCGCCAGAATCGTCTCTGCGACAACAGGTTTCTTGGCGCCAGCCGCGATGAAGTCGGCGAGCTGCTGTTGCTGGTCGGCCGCGGCGGCCGGGCCGGCGAGTGACATGGCCACCCCGACGCCTGTGGCCACGGCGGCAACAGTGGTGGCGATTCTGCGGGTCCACGCCCGTCGTGAAAATCGATGATGCGGCACTGCGATTCCCCTTCCCACAAGCGCCCGCCCCCTGTGGCGGCGCTGCCGGGTGTCGTTCGTCATGGTGTGACGAGAACGTAAGTTACCACGCAGTAAGAGTACGTGTGTACTCCGATGTCAAAGTGTCCGCTCTTTACTGATCAAAAGTAGTGATCGTGGATCCCGTGTGACCTGCCGACGATGAAGGGCCCAAAAGCGTTCAGCGCCCGAGGAACCCGCCGAGCATGCCACCGACGCCGGCCTGTCCGCCGTCGCCCGTGCCGCCGACGAATCCACCCGGCGGCAACTCCGAGGGCTGAACCACCACAAAGCCCTGCCCGGCAAACGCCAGGGTGAGTCGTTCGCCGGTGCTGCGCCCCATCAGGGTTCCGAGGTTGAACGAATCGTTGGACTTGATCGAGGTGCGTAGGCTCGACGACCATGCGACCGCGGCGTTGGGGTCGGCGTAGGTGGCCGCGTCGACGGTGAGCACCACCGGGGTGCCGTCGGTGGTGATCGCGATGCGCCCACGACCGGTGAAGACACAGTTGAACATTCCGGCGTTGCTGAGCGCGCCGGCCCCCTGCACGCGCGCGATGTCGTAGTGCAGCGTGGAGTCGAAGGCGAGCACGTTGGCGCCGTTGATGGTCAGGCCGTCGGTTCCGTCGAGATCGATGAGGTGGACGTCGGCGGCGGCGTTGGCCAGGAACAGATCGCCGCGGCCGCTCACCTTCATCAGCGGCACGCCTTCGCCCGAGAGTGCCTGTCGCATCATGCGTCCGATGCCGCCGGAGCCGAGAGCCTCGAAGCTCAGATCGCCCTGATAGGCGACCATCGACCCGGCCCGCGCCATCACCTCACCCGACAGGCCGATGCGACACATCTTGCTGCCCTGCTTCTGGATGCCCAGTCCGGAAACCTCGGAATGATCGGGGTTGAACAGATCGCTGTGCATGGGGGCTCCCTCGGGCTGCGGTCGGGGCGGAGGCGGACTGGCGGCGGGGTGGTGTGATGCGTCGGGTGGCCACGGTTGGGGGTCGCGTACCGGAGGCGACTCGGGCACGGGTGCGTCGTCCTCGACATCGATGCCGAAAGCGGTTGCCAGACCCGCCAATCCGGCGTCATATCCCTGTCCGACGGCGCGTACCTTCCAGGCATCACCGCGTCGATAGATCTCAACACAGACCACGGCCGCCTCGCTGGTGAGACCGTCCGGCGAGAAGGCGATCGTCCCCTCGGCGGCTGCCCCTGCGTCGGCGGGTGCGATGGTCACCTCCAGGCGTCCCGCGGTCGCGAACGAGACGGGGCCGGTTCCGTCGAGGCTGGCCGTGATGGCCACGGTGACGATATCGGCGGGTAGTCGAGTCGTGTCGATGTCGAGCACGTCGGCACCGCCGTCAGTGCGGTAGGAGATCCCGGGGCCGGTCGGCTGGTTGTAAAAGACGAAGTCGGCGTCGGACCGAACCCGATGAGCCGACGTCAGCAACACCGCCGAGGTGTTCACCGGTGTCACCGAACGCACGGACACCGTCACTGCCACCGATGGCAGCGCGGTGTTCTGTCCCGGGGCGAGGTGCCGCATGATTTCCATTGTGCCCGATATGTGCCGGTGACCGATCTGAATCCACGGTCCTCATGTACGTCGCGCGGGGCGAGCCAACGGCGCGCCCCGCGCGGCGTCTGCTCTATTCGCGAGGGCCGCGCCGCCGCGCACGGCAAGACTCGACCCGACCGCCGCCGACCGATGCGCTCACCACCCGTGGGCCACCGGCGTGAGCCCTGCCCGTGTCGGGGACGCCCTTGACCGGCTGGTGAATCGGTTGCAGCACATAGCCCGTCTGCCACGGGAAGGTTCCCAGTTCATCGGCCCAGATCGCTTGCAGCGCAGGATGGTTCGGGAACAGCTCGTTGGTGATGAGCATGTCGGATTTGTCGACGAGCTCGATCACCCGGACCCGCATCTCGAGCGCATGCACCTCGAGTTCGGTCCGACCGTCGACCACCGATCGCCAGTCGACCCGGTGGAACAACTCACCGAGTTCGTTGAGCAACTCACAAGCGGTGCGTGCGTCGAGACCGAAGACCACCAGATCCGGGATCGAGTGCAACGCGAGTCCCGTCGTGTATGCGAACGCGCAGTCCGGCGGCGCGCACCGAGAATCCCCGCACGAACACCCGTCGCCGACCGCCGTCACCGCCCAGCCGAACCGGCGAATGGTGGACAGCGTCTCACGGACGAGGGTATCGGGATGCCAGCGCGGGATACCCCGGATTGCTGCGGCGTGATCGGCCATGTCGCTCCTTTGTTCGAGGGTGCGTTCATGACATCACGGGGGTACGACAAGTTCGGGAGGCCGTCCCGGTTGTGAACAAATCGCAGGTCAGCGTCCTCGCCGGGCGATTTCGATGACCTCGTCCTCGGTCGGCGGGCTCTGTGGGTGGTAGCTGAGACACAGTGGAGTATCCACCTTGACGAACCGACCGCCGTCGACTGCTGTGTAGAAGGTGCCCGCGGACAGGCGGCCGACGTCAGGGATGGGGCTGCCCTTGCTCGCGGCGAGTTCCCTCGCGGCCTCGATCTGGTTGGGATGGTTGAGTTTGCCGAACACTTGCGTTGATGCGTTCCCACTCACGCGCCCGTGGATCCCCTTCGGCGCCTGCGTCGCGAAGATCAATCCCAGTCCGTACTTACGAGCCTGTGAGGCGAGTGCGAGGGTACTTTGGGTGGCGCTCGTGGTGCCTTGCGAGGGTGCGTAATTCTGCGCTTCGTCCATCACCAGGACGCCGCCGAGAGGTTTATCGGCTGCAGGATGGCGCTTGATCCAGGCGAACAGTGACATCTGTAATTGCCCCACGAAGTTCGCCACACGATCCTCGCCACCGAGCCCCGCCAGATTGATGACCGAGATCCGCGCCCGTTTGCCAGACGACGGCGTCAGGAGGTACCCAGGATCTGCCGGTGCGGCGTCGCCGTCGAGGAGCGGGTCGTTGGCCATCGACGCCTTCAGGTTCTCACTGAGATCGATCGCGAGTCGCCCGGCATCGGCCAGAGTGCTCACTCCGTCGGGGAGCTCGGAGAGCAGCGCCACGAACGAGAGCAGGCTTCCGCCACCGCGACGGCCGAAAAACACCATGGCCTGCCGCAGCACGGCCTCGTATCTCGATGCCTTGGCGCCGCGCTCACTCGACCGGGCGCGCGGGAGCAGTGCTCCCACGGCGGAGTCGACCGCGGCAGCGAACTCGTCGGACTCACCGTGAAGGGCCGCGAAGTCCGGGAGCGGCCGGAAACTCAGCGGGCGCCCGGCCTTGCGGCCAGGGGTGAACACGATCACCTCGGTGTCGGCGAAGTAGCGGTCGGCGAGCGCCCGATCCTCCGGATTCCACGGCCGGGGGTCTGTCGCGGGCCAGGGCGTACCCAGCCGGGCGAGGTCGTTGTTGATATCGAGCACGATCGACGAAACACCGTGCAATGCGGCCTCTTCGACGATCCGGCGGATGAGGACGGTCTTGCCCGACCCCGAACCGGCGAAGATCGCGACATGTTTGCGTAACGCGACCAGGGGTACCGATACCGGATCGCCACTGGTCGATCCCCGTCCGAGTGTGAGAACGCCGGCTGGGCGGACGAGGGTGGCCGTCGTGGCGGCACCCGCGGCGGTCGGATCCGTCGGCGATGAGACGGTGGCGACAGGAGTGGGCGTGGCGGTTGGTCGGGTCGGCGATGCGGGCAAGTTCTTCGGTGACCGTGCACCCGCGGCGTCGGTCTCCATCGCATGGTGCGTCACTGGATGATCGTCTCGAGGGGTCGGTGTCGAAGTGGTCGCCGCGGGCTCTGCCTCATTGCCGATTGGCCCGGCGCCGACATGGGTGGTTGCTTTCGCCACGGCCGGCCCCAAGGCCTCGGCAAGGAAGCCGATCTCGGCTGCGGGATTACGCTCGACGATCCACTCATGAAGCCGCAGAGGGCGTTCGGAGCGGAGTTTGGCCAACGCGACCAGACGGCGGATGTCGTCCTCAGACCACGCGATGACCTTGCCGCCGCGGGAGTACAGTTCGGCAACCATCTGTTCGGTCTTGGGTCCACTGGGCCAATCGTCACGACGCAGCACGACGAGAATTCGTTCGACCGCACCCAAACTCAGGCCTGAGGCCGTCGTTGCGTTCGCGAGCCTGGTCTGGACGGCGCGCGCATTCGTTGCCGAGATCGCGCGGAAGCTCCATGACTCATCGATCTCGCGATGAGGGTCGATGACGTGCTTGATCCGGCCGTGCAGGACTGCCTTGGCGCCTGGCTTCGGGTCGTGACGCCATTCCCCGGCACGGCCGGCGAGTGCCTCGATCCACGCACCGAGTCCGGCCTGTAGGAGGGTCGGAACGACTCGGTCCTCGGTGTCGGAGATGAGAGCAGGTAGGGGATCGGCGCCGGCAATCAGCTCCTGGTAACGGTTCTCGATCCGTGCGAGCTCCGGAGACAACTCTGCAGGTTTGGCCGGCGCGGCAAGCTGTCCGGGCTCCTCGGCCGCTGTACCTGTCGTGGCGCCCGGCGCGGCGTCGCGCCCTCCGTATCTTGCTGTGGCGCCCGAATTCTCATCGCTGATCGAGCTGATCTCGGTGAACGATCCCGAACGCAGCATGCCCACGATCTGTCGATCCGCGTCGATCATCAATTCGCGCGGGGTCAATAGCTTGGTATTCGCCAGTGCGGCGGGGGACACGGGCCAGGTGGGATACGGCGGCGCGAAACCGATTCGCGCGAAGCCCGGGGCAAAGCGTTTGGCCAGCAACTCCCGACTGAAGTCGGTCGACTCCATGCGCTTGAGCATCGGTGTTTTGCGGAAGCGCTCGACCGCGGACCGCATCGCGTGGCTTTCCAGGTATTCCCACGCTGCGGTGATGCTCGATACGACGGTGGATGTACGACTCATGTTCTCGCGCAAAGCCATCAGGCCGTGCGCTACCTGCTCGACGATGGTTTCCTCACCCGGAGCGGTCGCTTTCCCCGCCTCGATCAGGGTGTCGATCTGGTCGATCGCCAGCACAGACGCGCCGTCGAAGGCGATGATCCGAGAGACGTTCTGAACGATTTCCTGATAGCCGAGCTTGGCATTGCGGATACCCCACGCGGCCAATTCGTCGGCGTCATCGACGTCGAGATGGAGGAAGGCCTCCCCGAGATCCTTGGCGTCGTTGTCCTGCGACGCGGTGAGGACCATGGCGCGCAGAATGTGCTGGGATCTGCGTCGATGAGCGTGGTTGCGGTAGACGCCGGTGACGAACTCCTCGAGCGCCTCTAGGGTCAGCGGCGATTCGCCGACCACGGCTTGCCTTGTCGGCTCGGCTACTTCGGCCTCCCGCGCCAATTGATTGAGCAGTTGTGCCAACTGCGTGGGATGGCCATGGCCGGGACGACTCAGCGACTCGAGCATGGCCACCGTGATCGACTTCCAAAAGTTGGAACCGTCTAACAGTCGAACCAAGAAGAAGTATCCGCCCTCATCCTGGACGCGTCGACGAATCTGGCCGAGCAGGTGCGTCTTCCCGGAGCCGGCGACACCGCGGATGACCACGCCGATGGGGCTTGCCGAATCCGAGCGCTGCGCATCCTCGAAGCTGCGTAGAGTCTCGTCGATGATCTGCTCGTGAAGTCCGTCGACGTGGTAGGGACTCACCGCACCCCAGACGTCGTCGGGAGTGTCTGCCCAGTCCAGTCGGATGGATTCGAGAGCTTGTCGAGTGGGCTGATCCATCACGCCTCCTCGATGACCAGCAGATGACTCGGCTGGGTGCCGATCATCACGGATGCGGCGCGATCTGCTTCAGTCAGCCGTGCGCGATCGTCCTGCGGGATCACATTGATGCCGCGGCGCTCCTGCAGGGTCAGGAGCGCCGCGTCGAAGTCTTCGCGCGAAATCGAGGCGAGTGTCGCGCGAAGCGCGGCCAGCCCCACAAGCGCTCCCGGGATGGCGGCGATGCGGTGGTAGGCCTCGATGATTCGGGTGCCCACATCGGCCGTGCTCTCCGGTACCTCTGGTGCGGACCGGTGTGGCGGCGGTTCCGGTGTTGCCTCGTCGTCACGACGCGGACGCCCGAAGACCTCGTGCAGCCGCAGGTCTTCGGCATCGAGGTACCGGCCGATTCCCGCCAGCACCGCATACAGTGCTCGGATCGGAGGTAGCGACCGATCAGGCGGTCCGTCCTGCAATTCGGTTGCGCACCAAGCCCATCCACGATCGGTGAGTGAGTGGAACAGAGCGCCTCGAGCACCCTTGTGGGACTCGATCAGTCCGTGGCGCTGCAGTACTTCACGTCCGGGTTTGTCGAGGTTGGGGCCGAGCACACGCAACTGAGGTGTCGAGAGCTCCTTGCCCTCGGACATCAAAACGAAGAGCACCGCGCTCTGGCTCGGTGTCAGCTTCGGGTGGTCCACGTGTTCTCCTCGAGTTGTGTCGGTCTGTGCGCGGAAGCCGATGCCGATCGTGCTGCCAGGATGTCACGCAGCTCGTCGGCGACGAGATCGGCATCGGTGAGAACTTGCTCGTTGGTGTACCGCAGGATCATGTAGGCGTGCCGCTGAAGCATGTTGTCGCGGGCGCGGTCGCTTGCGTACTTGTCCGCACGACGATGGTCGGCGCCGTCGACCTCGACGATCACACGTTGAGCGGTCCATAGGAGATCGACGACGACCGCAGGTGCGAGCGGGTCGAGGTCGGCCGGACGACGGTTCCAGATGCGGTCCCGCGCCCAACCACGACGGGCGAGTGCTGCTTCGAGAGCCTGTTCGGCGCGGCTGTTCGGGCATGGTGCGCCGACCGGTCGAGACACCAGAAGAACGGGTTGGTCCGACGCCGCAGCCCGCCCGCCAGGCTCTTCGCCGGCCCGATCCGTGATGCCCAGGCCGAGGCGGACAATTGGTATCCGATCGATCAGCGGCAGGGCATCGGACGTGAGCCAGACAGTGACATGACCGTGCTCTGCCAACCATTCATACGCCGCGGCGGCCGCTCGCTGTGAGGCCGTTGACATCTCGGCACTGGCGCGAACCGCCAGCACGACCGCGGAGCGGCGGTACGCGTGACGCACGAGCCCCATCAGGCCTGCTGCCCGAAGCTCGGGTGCCTGTGTTCGGCGCGGAGCTGATCGGGAGGCGGCGGCACGGGCGAGATCGAGTACGACGCCGGTCACCAGACCTTCTCGATGGCATAGTTCGCGGGCTGCGTACACCGCCTCATCGACATCGAGCAGCTGCCCGGGTTCGCCGTCGAGCCAGGTTGGAAAGAGGTCGAGCAGGATTTGTTCGAGGGCGTCGAGTACCTCGGTGGTGACGCTGCGCGCCGTTCGCTCATCGGGTCCACGATGGTCCAGGAAGACGGGCAATCGGGGCGAGATCTCATCCACGAGATCGTCGATCGCAGTGCCGGTGATGTCCTCTGCTCGGAGGACATGACCGGGGCGGAGAGCGGCCTCGACCTCGGTAGTCACGCCCTCGTCCATCGCTGTCGAATATAGCCGGACACACCGACGACTGCCGAGTGCCGAGTTCGCGCTTGCGCGGCAGTCGGCACCGCCCTCCGACGCCGATAGGTGTCGCCTCCTACGCCGGGATCACCGTTAGCAGAATCGCCGAATCCTGTTGTGCAGACAGGCTGTGCCGCGCGTCGGGCAGCATCACCAGATCGCCTCTGCGGCCCTTCCAGACGTCCTCGCCCGCGGTGATGGTCACCCGGCCGTGGAGCACCTGAACTCCGCGGGGCTTTCGTGTTAGGCCAGTTCACGCCCGGCCACCGGGGCGATAACGGTGTGCCGAAGCCGATGGGAGGAATCGCCGTGCAGGGTCAGCGCAGTCCGGCCGCTGCGGCTGCGGTGGGCGGTCCCGATCAGTTGGTCGACGAGCGAGGTCAGGTGGCTGGTGTCCATTCCTTCACTCCTGCGGCCGGCGGCCCGGTTGGGAACCAACCGCGAGGGAACTGTGGATCGTGCCTTTCGGTGGCTGTGGATCAGGACCCGTCGGCTGTGGATCAGCGCCCGTCGGCGACGGCTGCACGCTCGACCGTCAGTAGACTCTCGGCGCTGTGTTGGGCGTGATAGGCCTCTCCGCCCCCACGCACCCCGAACAGTCGTTTGCTCCAGATCAGCCACACCACCGCAGCCACATTGACCGCGAGCAGCAGCACCTTGAACAGCGCCACGTGCTCGACGAGTTCGTAGATCTCGAGCGGGATGAAGATGCTGGTGACGATCACCGCGAAGTACTCGCCCCACCGTTTGGCGAACCACAAACCGAAAGCTTCGACGAATTGGCTTGCGCCATAAGCGAGCAGAGCGCATCCGACGAGCACGATCGTCGTGCTCGAGAGCGTCGTCACCTTCTCGATCCAGCTGACGACCTTGGAATCGTCGATGTTCCAGCCGATCTGGTCGGCGATCGGCCGCAGCAATGGCAGCTCGGCGTCGAACTTCTCCTGTAGTGTCTGCTGGCTGTGGCGTAGCTCGATGACGAAAACCCCTGCGAGCACCAGGAACAGGCCGCGGAGCAGCCGCTCGACCGCCAGCACCCGCATGATGATCAGGTCGCGCAGCAGCGCGCCGCGCGGGACCTCGGGCGCGTGGTCGGCAGCACCGCGGCGTCGGGGCTCACCGACGGCGAAGTCGCCGCACCGCAGGCACCGCCAGGCCTGACCCGCGGCGGTGGCGACGTGCAGGCGATCGGCGAGTTCGGACTCGTTGGGGCGATAGGTCTCGTGACCGCGCAGGCCGCATGACAACACATCCCAGTTCACCTCGGCATACTAGCGCCGAACCTGCCGCAGGGGCCGATGGTCATCCGGTCGGTCAAGCCGATCTCGATCCTCTGACGCCGCTACCGACACCGGCATGAGCCGGCGCTTAGGGGATCGAAAGGTGGTGGTGTCGGTCTGGGGGAGCGGGCAGCTTCTGACCCCGACATGGTGCGTACGCAGGAGAACGAGGTCTGCAGATCACCATCTCCCACGACGCGGTATGGGGGGCGATGTAGATCTCCACATTCCACCCGCCGATCGACGCGGTGATATCCTGTGGACCCCTGATGCCGCCGCAGCGATCGAGAGCATCGACGCAATTGTGGACAGCTTCGCGGCGCGAGGTTCAGACCCGTGCGCCGCTCGACCCTCCGCCGACCGCCGACGGCACGCGCGTCGACGCTCTGGCCACTATCGCCTTCCTTCGACGGCAACAGGAACTCGCCCATGACAAATGGCTACGGATCTGGCTCGATGAGCACACACAGGCGGCCATCTCCGATCCCCGCGCGTTCTATGGCAGCGCTGGTGACGACGAAGAACTGCGGCGTCGGCTGACCGCCATCCTGGCCGGCGTCGCGCGCTTCGGCGCCGAGGGGGAACTCGACGTCGAGCCGACCTCGCGACACGACTTCCCACTCACGCCCTGAGCGCTGTCGCGGTCGGGAAGAGCGCTGTCGGCGGTGGACAGGGCGCTGTCGCGGTCGGGAAGAGCGCTGTCGGCGGCGATTTGGGTCTGGCCAGGGAATTCTCTACACTAGACCGGTTGCCTGTGCACCTCAGGTGCCAGGGACTCGCTACACGTACGCGTGTGGACCATAACTGAACAGTCTCCGGTGCTGGTGAAAAGCCAAGGGCATCGGCGACGAGAACAAGATAACAACTATCCACTTCGTGGAAGGCCCACCGCAGGTCAGGGGAGCAATCCTCGTCAGTCGCATCGTTGACCGGCGCTGAATGGGAACCGCTACGAGAAAGGTTGACGGTCAACCATGACCATGACTGACCCGATCGCAGACTTCTTGACACGTCTGCGTAACGCCAATTCGGCGTTCCACGACGAGGTGACTCTTCCCTCGTCGAAGATCAAGGTGAACATCGCCGAGATCCTCAAACGTGAGGGCTACATCACCGACTACCGCACCGAAGATGCGGAGGTCGGTAAGAACCTCGTCGTCGCCCTCAAATACGGCCCCTCGCGGGAGCGCAGCATTGCCGGTCTGCGTCGCGTGTCCAAGCCGGGTCTGCGGGTGTATGCCAAATCCACCAACCTGCCCAAGGTCCTGGGTGGCCTCGGCGTGGCCATCATCTCCACGTCGTCCGGTCTCCTCACCGATCGCCAGGCAGCCAACCAAGGCGTGGGCGGCGAAGTCCTCGCCTACGTCTGGTAAGGGGAGGTACACAAACATGTCACGTATCGGTAAGAACCCGATCGAGATCCCCGCGGGCGTCACCGTCTCCATCGACGGCCAGACCATCACCGTCAAGGGACCCAAGGGCGAACTCAGCCACACCGTCACCGCGCCGATCACCGTTGCGCAGGAAGACGCCACCATCGTGGTCACCCGCCCCAATGACGAGCGCCGCAACCGTGCCCTGCACGGCCTGAACCGCTCGCTGGTCGCCAACCTCGTGGAGGGTGTGACCAAGGGCTACACCAACAAGATGGAAATCTTCGGTGTCGGCTACCGCGTCCAGGCCAAGGGCAAGGACCTCGAGTTCGCGCTCGGTTACAGCCATCCCGTGCCGATCGAGGCTCCCGAGGGCATCACCTTTGCCGTCGAGTCGCCCACCAAGTTCTCGGTGTCGGGTATCGACAAGCAGAAAGTCGGCCAGATCTCGGCGAACATCCGCCGCCTGCGTCGCCCGGACCCGTACAAGGGCAAGGGCATTCGCTACGAAGGTGAGCAGATCCGTCGCAAGGTCGGAAAGACGGGTAAGTAAGCCATGAGTGATACAGCAGCCAAGACAGTCCGCAAGCCCCTCGGCAAGGATGTATCGACCCGCCGTCGCACCGCGACCAACCGTCGTCACTTCCGCCTGCGCAAGAAGGTTTCCGGCACGCCGGTGCGGCCGCGACTCGCGGTCAAGCGCAGCAGCCGCCACATCCACGTGCAGCTGATCGACGATCTCGCCGGTCACACGCTGGCCGCGGCGTCGACCATCGAGGCCGACGTCCGCGCGGCCGGTGGCGACAAGTCCGCCCAGGCCCGCAAGGTCGGCGAGCTGATCGCCGAGCGCGCCAAGGCCGCCGGTATCGACGCCGTGGTGTTCGACCGTGGTGGCAAGGACTACCACGGCCGGATCGCCGCGCTCGCCGACGCCGCCCGCGAGGGAGGCCTGCAGTTCTGATGATGACCACACGTACCCAAACCAAGACCGGAGGGATCCTCTGATGCCCGGACGTCAGCGTGACGGCGGAAACGGACCCGCCGGAAACGACAACAACAACGCAAGCGGAGACCGCAACGATCGCCGGGGCGGCCGCGACCGTCGCGGCGGTGACCGCGGTGGACGCGACAACGAGCGCAATCAGCTCGAGCGGGTCGTCGCGATCAATCGTGTATCCAAGGTGGTCAAGGGTGGCCGCCGGTTCTCCTTCACCGCTCTCGTGGTGGTCGGCGACGGCCAGGGCATGGTCGGCGTCGGCTACGGCAAGGCCAAGGAAGTCCCGGCCGCGATCCAGAAGGGTGTCGAAGAGGCTCGCAAGAACTTCTTCCGCGTTCCGCTGATCGGTGGCACCGTGACCCACCCGGTTCAGGGTGAAGCCGCCGCCGGTGTGGTGATGCTGCGTCCGGCCAGCCCCGGTACCGGTGTGATCGCCGGTGGCGCGGTGCGTGCCGTACTCGAGTGCGCGGGCGTCCACGACGTACTCGCCAAGAGCCTCGGCTCGGACAATGCGATCAACGTTGTGCACGCGACCGTGGCCGCCTTGAAGATGCTGCAGCGTCCCGAAGAGGTCGCGGCTCGTCGTGGTCTCCCCATCGAAGACGTGGCACCGGCCGGTATGCTCCGCGCCCGTGCCGGCCAGGGAGTGTGAGAGAGATGGCACAGCTGAAGATCACTCAGGTCAAGGGCACCATCGGTACCAAGAAGAACCAGCGTGACAGCCTGCGGACGCTGGGCCTCAGAGGCATCCGCAAGTCGGTCACCCGCGAGGACACCCCGATCAACCGCGGTCTGATCAACGTGGTTTCCCACCTCGTGACAGTCGAAGAGGTTAAGTCATGACCATCAAGCTCCACCATCTTCGCCCCGCTCCGGGCGCGAAGACCGAAAAGACCCGTGTGGGTCGCGGCGAGGGTTCCAAGGGTAAGACCGCTGGCCGCGGCACCAAGGGCACCAAAGCACGCAAGAACGTGCCCGCCGCCTTCGAGGGTGGCCAGATGCCGATCCACATGCGGCTGCCGAAGCTCAAGGGCTTCACCAACCGCAACCGGATCGAGTACCAGGTCGTCAACGTCGGAGACATCGCCCGTCTGTTCCCGCAGGGCGGCACCATCGGCGTCGACGAGCTCGTCGCCGCCGGAGCCGTCCGCAAGAACAAGCTCGTCAAGGTCCTCGGCGACGGTGAACTCGGTGTGGCGGTCAATGTGACCGCCGACAAATTCACCGCATCGGCCAAGGAGAAGATCGCCGCTGCCGGTGGCAGCGTGACCGAGCAGTAAGAAAGAATGCAGGTAGCCGAGGTCCGTAGCGGATGCGACACCGCGTCGCCGCCGCTGCGGACCTCGGCGTCGGGGCACCCGGCCGTCCACGACGTCTATTGTGGTGACCGGCGCCTGGGGGGATGACGTCCGAGCGTCGGCCGCCACCGGAATGCGGCGGCCGCAACGGCCGCGCCGGCCCGTGCCAGGTCACACCAGACGTTGGACGGCCGGGCGCGAGCGGCTGTTAGAGTTTCACCGTTGTTGCCCCGCAACCACTGATCAATGTCGATTGCCGAGCACGCGAGCCGGACATCCGGTGCGAGATGACGCGTGGTCGTTCTAGGAGGAATTAGTGCTCTCCCCCCTCATCGCGGCCTTCAGGACGCCCGATCTGAGGAAGAAGATCCTCTTCGTCATCGGCATCATCGTGCTGTATCGGCTGGGGGCGACGGTTCCCTCACCAGGCGTGAACTACGTCCAGGTGCACAAGTGCATCGACACCATTAACAGTGGTGGCGGTAATCAGGTCTATTCGCTGATCAACTTGTTCTCCGGCGGCGCACTGCTGCAGCTGTCGGTGTTCGCGATCGGCATCATGCCCTACATCACGGCCAGCATCATCGTGCAGTTGCTGACGGTGGTCATCCCGCGCTTCGAGCAGCTCCGCAAGGAGGGCCAGTCGGGTCAGGCCAAGATGACTCAGTACACCCGCTACCTGACGGTCGCGCTGGCGTTGCTGCAGTCCACCGGCATCGTCGCACTAGCCGTGCGCGGCAACCTGCTGCCCGCGAGTTGCGGCGACAACATCCTCAACGACAAGTCGATCCTGGGTCTGACGATCATCGTCCTGGTGATGACCGCGGGCGCGTGCCTGGTGATGTGGTTCGGTGAGCTGATCACCGAACGCGGCATCGGCAATGGCATGTCGCTGCTGATCTTCGCGGGCATCGCCGCCCGCATCCCGGCCGAGGGTCGCACGATTCTCACCAGCCGAGGTGGGCTGGTCTTCGGGCTCGTCGTGGTCGCGGTCCTCATCATCGTCGCCGGTGTGGTCTTCATCGAGCAGGGCCAGCGGCGCATCCCGGTGCAGTACGCCAAGCGCATGGTGGGCCGCAAGATGTATGGCGGGTCGTCGACCTATCTGCCGCTCAAAGTCAACCAGGCCGGCGTCATCCCGGTCATCTTCGCCTCGTCACTGCTGTATCTGCCGCAGCTCATCGTGCAGCTCACCCAAAGCTCGTCGGGCGCGCCGTCGGGTTGGCAGCGGTGGGTCAGCACATATCTCGCCGACCAGAGCAACTACGTCTACATCATCGTGTACTTCCTGATGATCATCTTCTTCACGTACTTTTACGTGGCGGTGACCTTCAATCCTGAGGAACGTGCCGATGACATGAAGAAGTACGGCGGCTTCATCCCGGGCATCCGCCCGGGGCAACCGACCGCGGACTACCTCGGTTATGTGCTCAGCCGCATCACCCTGCCGGGTTCGATCTACCTGGGTATCATCGCGGTACTGCCGAACCTGTTCCTGGAGATCGGGAACAGTGGTGGTGTTCAGAACCTGCCATTTGGGGGCACGGCCGTGCTGATCATGGTCGGCGTGGGATTGGACACGATGAAGCAGGTCAACAGTCAATTGATGCAACGTAAGTACGAAGGATTCCTGAAGTGAGACTTGTCATTCTCGGCCCCCCCGGAGCAGGCAAAGGTACCCAGGCGGAACTGTTGAGCGAATCACTCGGCATCCCGCATATCTCCACCGGTGATCTGTTCCGTGCCAACATTTCACAGGGCACTGCCGTGGGCGTCGAGGCCAAGCGGTATCTCGACGCCGGTGACCTCGTGCCGTCGGAGATCACCGTCGACATGGTGCGCGCCCGGGTCGGCGAGCCTGATGCGTCGAAGGGATTCATCCTCGACGGATTCCCCCGGTCGACCGAGCAGGCCGACGCTCTCGCCGAGATCCTCGACGGTCTCGGGTCCTCGCTGGATGCGGTGCTGTCGTTCGTGGTCGACCCCGACGTCGTCGTCGAACGCATGCTGGCCCGTGGCCGTGCCGATGACACCGAAGAGGTCATCCGTAACCGGATGTCGGTGTATCAGAATGAGACCGCGCCGCTGCTCGACTACTACGGCGATCAGGTGAAGACGATCGACGCGGTCGGCGACATTCAGGATGTGCACCAGCGGGTGCTGAGCGCGCTCGGTGCCGGCGTGTCCTGACGTCCACCGGCACAGGTATTTTCCGGCGCCGGGCCACACCGCACTATCGGTGTGGCCCGGCGCCTTGTCTTCCAGCCGAGATGATCGGATGAGGAGTGGTGATGGGATTCCGTAAACGCAAGCGCGTGCCGTTCCGCAGCGCCGGGGAACTCGACGCGATGGAAGCCGCCGGTGCCGTCGTGGGCGCCGCGCTCGTCGCCGTCCGCGCGGCGGCGGCACCCGGGGTGAGCACCCTCGAACTCGACGAGGTCGCCGAGACCGTGATCCGTCAGTCCGGGGCGGTGCCGTCGTTCAAGGGCTACCACGGATTCTCGGGATCGATCTGCTCGTCGGTCAACGACGTTGTGGTGCACGGAATCCCTTCGAGCACTGTCATTCTCGCCGAGGGTGATTTGGTCTCGATCGACTGCGGTGCCATTCTCGACGGCTGGCACGGGGATTCGGCCTGGACCTTCGGGATCGGTGCACTATCGAAGGCCGATGCCGAACTCTCCGAGGCGACTCGGCTGTCGATGGAGGCCGGGATTGCCGCCATGATCGACGGCGCACGCCTCACCGACATCTCGCACGCCATCGAGACCGGTACCCATGACGCCGAGCGAAAGTTCGATCGTGCCTTTGGGATCGTCGACGGCTATGGCGGTCACGGTATCGGCCGTGAGATGCACATGGAACCTTTCCTGGCCAACGAGGGTGCGCCCGGCTCGGGCCCGCTGCTCGTCGTCGGGTCGACCCTCGCGATCGAGCCGATGCTCACCCTGGGCACCACCGAGACCAGCGTTCTCGACGACGACTGGACGGTCGTCACCGACGACGGCTCGCGCGCCGCGCACTGGGAGCACACCGTGGCCGTCACCGCCGACGGCCCACGCATCCTCACCAACCGACCGTCCTGACCTTCCGGACGAGCTGACCGCAGTCGCACGCCGCATCCGATTCAGTCAGCGACACTTACCGGACACGTATCGCTCACCGGCGCTCAACGCCGCCGTTCGCATCCGGTCAGGTGTCGGCTGAATACTCGGCGCGTGCCATCGGCGAACGAACATGTGCTGCCCCACGCGGGCCGGCGTCGGCCGTGGAAGTCCTATGCCCTGTTCCTTGCCGTCGTGGGCCCCAATCTCGTGCTGCTGGCGGTGTTCACCTACCGGCCGCTGATCGAGAACATTCGGATGTCGTTCTACGACTGGAACATCTCCTCGCCTGGGTCGACGTTCATCGGCGCGGCCAACTATCGCGAGTGGTTCACCCGTGAGGACACCGCGACCATCGTCGTGAACACGGTTGTCTTCACTGTCGTCGCGGTCGCCGGCAGCATGGCCCTCGGTCTGGCGCTGGCGTTGCTCCTCGATCGGGCGCTCAAGGGCCGAAACCTGGTGCGGTCGGTGGTCTTTGCTCCATTCGTGCTGTCCGGCGCGGCGGTCGGCATCGCTTTCCAGTTCGTGTTCGACCCGAATTTCGGTCTGATCAACGACTTGATGCATAGGCTCGGCCTGGGGTCGGCGCCGGACTTCTATCAGCAACCACACTGGGCGCTGTTCATGATCACCGTGACCTACGTCTGGAAGAACCTGGGATACGCGTTCGTGATCTATCTCGCTGCGCTACAGGGTAAACGGGCAGATCTCGACGAGGCGGCCGCGGTCGACGGTGCCTCGGGGTGGACCCATTTCCGCAAGGTGCTCCTGCCGCAGCTGCGTCCGACGACCTTCTTTCTGTCGATTACTGTGTTGCTCAATTCATTACAGGTTTTCGACATCATCAACGTAATGACCCGCGGTGGTCCCCTCGGTAACGGCACGACGACAATGGTCTACCAGGTCTACGAGGAGACCTTCCGCAACTTCCGCGCCGGGTACGGTGCGACCGTTGCCACCATCATGTTCCTGATCCTGCTCGTGGTCACCGTCGCCCAGGTACGTCTGATGGATCGAGGCGGACGATGACCTCGACCACGAACACACCAGTCCCAGATGCGCACCGACGCGGTGAGGTGATCGTATCCGACGAGCGCGAACGGATCGCCGTGCGTGCGCGCAGGCGCCGGCGAACGGTGCAGGTACTTGGCTATCTCGCGATGCTCGTCGCGTTGGTCGTCGTGGTGGTGCCCCTGGCGTGGATCGTGTTGACTTCCTTCAAGGATCGATCCGAGATCTACGTCCAGCCGGCGGTGTGGTGGCCCTCGACGTGGCATCCCGAGAACTATCGGGAGGCCACCACGGCGGTGCCGTTCTGGCAGTTCCTGCGCAACTCACTGATCGTCACGCTGATCCTCGGTGTCATCAAGTTCGTGCTCGGCGTGCTCAGTGCCTACGGTCTGGTCTTCCTGCGATTCCCCGGCAAGAACCTCGTGTTCCTGGTGATCATCGCGGCGCTGATGGTGCCCAATCAGATCACCGTCATCACCAACTACTCGCTGGTCGCCCAACTCGGTTTCCGCAACACCTTCGCCGGGATCATCGTGCCGCTGGCCGGGGTCGCGTTCGGAACCTTCTTGATGCGCAACCACTTTCTGTCGATCCCACCGGAGATCATCGAGGCCGCCCGGATGGACGGCGCCGGGCACATCCGGTTGCTCGTGCGTGTGGTGTTGCCGTTGTCGATTCCGACGATGGTGGCGTTCGCCCTCATCACCCTCGTCAACGAATGGAATGAGTACCTGTGGCCGTTCTTGATGGCCGACGACTACAGCGTGGCGACACTGCCGGTGGGACTGACGCAGCTGCAGAACAACGACGGCGTCACCAACTGGGGGCCGGTGATGGCCGCGACGGTCCTGGCGATGCTGCCGATGCTGATCGTCTTTCTCGCACTCCAACGCCACATGATCAAGGGCCTGACCTCCGGTGCGGTCAAGGGGTGATCGCGCACGCCGTTGTAGCCCCACCTGTTTGACCATCCCGACCCAGTCTCATCACTCAGCACACATCCAGGAGAATGCGCATGACCGACCTGACCCGCCGTGGCTTCCTCGGTGCCGGACTGACTGTGGCCGCTGCGGCCGCCCTCGCTGCATGTGCCGGCTCGGGTGGCGGCTCGAGCAACAACGGTGATCCCAACAACCTGACCTTCTGGTCGAACCATCCCGGCAAGTCGACCGATGTCGAGAAGGAACTGATCAAGCGGTTCGAGGCGGCCAACCCGGGCATCAAGGTGCAGTTGATCGATGCGGGTAAGAACTACGAGGAGGCGGCGCAGAAGTTCAACGCCGCACTGTCGGGAGGCGCGCTGCCCGACATCATCATTCTCAGCGATGTGTGGTGGTTCAATTTCGCCCTGATCGGTGCGATCGCACCGCTCGACGACCTCTTCGGCAAGGCCGGCGTCGATCCGTCGGGGTACGTCGATTCCCTTGTCGGCGACTACAAGTGGAACAACAAGACGTGGGCCCTGCCGTACGCGCGGTCGACCCCGCTGTTCTACTACAACGCCGATGTGTGGAGCCAGGCCGGGCTGCCCGCCCGTGGTCCCGCGTCCTGGCAGGAGTTCGCCGAGTGGGGTCCGCGCATCCAGTCGGTGGTGGGCTCGGGCAAATCGGCGCACGGATGGGGCAACGCCGTGGACTACCTGGGCTGGACCTTCCAAGGACCGACCTGGACCTTCGGCGGCGCCTACTCCGACGACTGGACGATGACGTTCACCGACCCGAAAACCGTTGCTGCTGGCCAGTATCTGAGCGACACAATCAACAAGGGCCGCTACGCGAAGATCTCCAACGACATCGCCGGTGATTTCAGCGCGGGACTCCTCGCCTCCACGGTCGCCTCCACCGGTGACCTCTCGGGTATCACCTCGGATGCGAAATTCCGGTTCTCGACGGCGTTCCTACCGGCCCCGGACGGCACGATTGGTTGCCCGACCGGTGGTGCGGGACTGGCCATCCCGGCCCGCAATTCCGACGAGCGCAAGGTCAACGCGCTGAAGTTCATCGACTTCATCACCAACACCGACAACACCGCCTACTTCTCGCAGAACGTCGGTTACATGCCGGTGCGCAAGGCCGCGGTGACCGCGCCGTCGATGACCGCCTTCCTGGACAAGAACCCGAACTTCCGGACAGCGATCGAACAACTGCCGAAGACCAAGCCGCAGAACTACGCTCGGGTGTTCATTCCCGGTGGGGACAAGATCATCGGCACCGGTTTCGAGAAGATCGGTCTGCAGAACGCCGACGTCACCGCGACGATGGCCGATATGCAGAAGCAGATCGAGCAGATCTACACCACCCAGATCCAGCCGAAGCTGCCCAAGTAATGGCCTCAGTCACCTACGCCAAGGTCACCAAGCGATTCGGCGACGGCTCGCCGGCCGTCGATGCCCTCGACCTCGAGATCGCCGACGGCGAGTTCATGGTGCTCGTCGGTCCGTCGGGTTGTGGCAAGTCGACGAGTCTGCGGATGGTCGCCGGCCTCGAGTCTGTGGAATCGGGAACGATTCTCATCGACGACGTCGATGTCGTCGGTCTGCCGCCGAAGTCACGGGATGTGGCGATGGTGTTCCAGAATTACGCGCTGTACCCGAACATGACGGTCGCCGAGAATATGGGATTCGCGCTGCGCAACGCCGGGATGAGTAAGGCCGACGCCGCCGCCCGGGTCAACGGGGTGGCGGCGATGCTCGAACTCGACGAGCTGCTTGACCGAAAACCCGCGAAACTGTCTGGTGGGCAACGTCAACGGGTGGCAATGGGGCGGGCGATCGTTCGGGATCCCAAGGTGTTCTGCATGGACGAGCCGCTGTCGAATCTTGACGCGAAGCTGCGTGTGAGCACGCGTGCACAGATCGCTGCGCTGCAGCGCAGGCTGGAGACCACCACGCTCTACGTCACCCATGATCAGGTCGAGGCGATGACCATGGGCGATCGGGTGGCAGTCCTCGATCGCGGTGTGCTGCAACAGGTCGGAACGCCGCGGGAGATCTATCGGCACCCGGCCAACGTTTTCGTCGCCGGATTCATGGGCACTCCGCAGATGTGTCTGATCGACGTTGAGGTTTCCGACGGGCACGTCGATCTCGGTGGCGCCGACCTGCCGGCGCCGCGGGCGGTGCCGGGAAAGGCGGTGGCGGGGATGCGCGCCGAATCCTGGCAGTTGGTCATGGCCGGGGCGCCGGGGTCGGTGACTGCACGGGTCGAACTGGTCGAGGAACTCGGTGCCGAGCAATTCGTCTACAGTGCAACCGATCTGCCGGTGCGCGACGGACGAGTGGTGGTGCGTGCCGATCACCGGCAGATGTTCACCGTCGGAGACGAGATCGGTCTGATGCCCGTCGCCGACGAGGTCCAATGGTTCGACGGGCAGACGGGGAAGCGGGTGTGACAGCGGCGGTGGCGCAGGTGGAGTCGCCGATGGCTCACCGGGCCGGTGTGCCCAGGACTCGGTCGGGCCGGCTGTAGAGCACCAGGGAGTCGCCGCGCACGAAACCCGCCAGTGTCATCCCCTGCTGTTCGGCGAGATCCGCGGCAAGGGAGGATGGCGCGGACACCGCCGAGAGCATCGGAATGCCGGCCATCGCCGCCTTTTGCACCAGCTCGAAGCTGGCCCGCCCCGACACTTGGAGCACGGTGCAGCGCAGGGGAAGTCGATCCTGGGCCAGAGCCCAGCCCACGACCTTGTCGACGGCGTTGTGGCGGCCGACGTCTTCTCGGATCACCAGTGTCTCCCCGGTGGTGCCGTCGAACAGGCCTGCGGCGTGGATGCCGCCGGTCCGGTCGAAGGCCTTCTGCCCCTCACGAAGACGGTCGGGGAGTGCGAGAACGGTGCCGGCGTCGAGGGCCAGCGGGTCGTCGTTGACAAGGAAGCGCGACGCCGTGGTCACCGCGTCGATGCTGTCCTTGCCGCATACCCCGCAGGCACTGTTAATCGTGAACCGCCTGCCGGGCGCGGCTCCGGGCGCACCGATTCCGTCGGCCAGGGCGACGTCGAGAATGTTGTAGCTGTTGGGTTCGCCGGGGGCCCGCGCGCCCGCACAGTAGCGGGCCGAGATCACGTCCTCGGCGCGGGCGATCAGCCCCTCTGACACCAGGAAGCCGGTCGCGAGCTCGACGTCGTGGCCGGGCGTGCGCATGGTGACGACCAGTGCCCGCCCACCGATTCGGATCTCCAGTGGTTCCTCGACGGCCAGCACGTCGGCTCGGGCGGAGGATTCGCCATGCCGTACGCGGATCACCCGGCGACGTGCGGTGATACGTCCCATGACCTCGAAGCTACCGGTGTCAGGTCTCCAGAGCGATCGTGACCGGGCCGTCGTTGACCAGGCGCACGCTCATGTGCGCGCCGAACCGCCCGGTGGCCACCGTCGCCCCGGCCGCTCGCAGGGCCTCGATGACCGACTCGACGAGTGGTTCGGCGACCGCTTTGGGCGCCGCCGCGTTCCATGACGGGCGTCGGCCCTTGTCGGTGGTGGCGTACAGCGTGAACTGGCTGATCACCAGAATCGGTGCATCGATGTCGGCAGCCGACACCTCTGCCGGTGATCCACCGGTGGCCTCGCCGTCGAGGATCCGCAGACGCCAGATCTTGTCGGCCAACGTGGTGGCGTCGGCCTCGGTGTCGGCGTGGGTGACCCCGATCAGGGCCACCAGACCGTGGCCGCCGGGTGTGATGTCGAGTTCTCCCACGACGTCCCCGTCGACGACGACCGAGGCCTCGGTGACCCGCTGTATGACTGCACGCATGGGATCAGCCTGCCATCGCCGATGTTCCCCGGTTGACTGTTCCCCGGCCAACACCGCGCCACCAGAACCTGACGACGCCCACCGCTTGCCAGTACGCTGCCCGTGATGGGTAAGCGATCACGAGGCAAGAAGGATCCCAAGCGCAGGCATCTGCAGCCGGTGCGATCGGCGACGGGCGGCGGCGGTGGACCGAGGCCAGGGGCGGACGAGCAGCCGCTCATCCAGAGCATCCGGCTCGCGCTGCGGACCGGTGAACCGATCGACCTGTTGGTCACGATTGGCGGCCTGCTGGAGGCCACCGATCCCGAACCGCATCCGCTCGCCGATCACGAGAATCGGGCCACGCGCGAGTCACTGATCGAGTCGTTCGTGGAGACGTCCTTCGCCGAGACGACGGCCGCACTGACGATTTTCCGGGAACTACTTGCCGATGACCTCAAGGCCGACGAGCTCCTCGCGGCGCGCATCACTCGCACGCTGGCCGGTCGTCGCCAGCCCATGCCGGCGTGGCTCGACACATTCGGCGAGGCGCGAGTGGTCTCTGAGGTCCATGTCCTCGGCGACGAACTGAGTGACGGCGAATCGTACCTCTTCACGATCGGGTGGCCGCCGGCGCATGAGCTCTCATTCCTGGTGTACGTCGACCACAACCTGGGCTCGATTGTGAAGGATGCCTTTGTCGTTCCGGCGCCGGTGGAGGACTTACTCGCGCACTTCCGGGAGAGTGCATCCTCGTCGAGGACCACGGTGGTGTCCGATCGCGTCGACGCGAGTACCGCTCGCGCGACCATCGAGGCGGCGATGAAGATGGGCCGGATGACCTTTCCGCCGGTCGAATCCGACTCGTGGCCGATGTGCCGCCCGCTGGTCGAGTGGGCGCTGCGGCTCTTACCCGAGGCCGGTGCGGCGCCGTCACCGCGGGAGTGGACCGACGCCGAGTATTCCCAGCTTGCCGACGCGTTCTTCGCCTCGCCCCACGGTCGGCCACTCGACGATGCTGAGCACCGCAGCGCTCTCGAACCGTTGATGTGGATGGCTGCGCCCGATCCCATGCGGTGGAGTCCGGTGGTCGTCGAGATCATGTTGCTCGATCGGATTCCGCGCAAGATCATCGACGATGTCGAATCGCTTCAGCGGTACCCGGAGCTAATGCGCCGCTTCGTCCGTTACTGTCACGGTGAGCGTGGGATCAGCAGGGCCGCCACCGCCGACACCCTCGCCGCGATCGACGAATGGGAAGCAAAGTTCCGGGAGGAGATCCGGCGTGACCGTCCGTCCAACGCCGTACTGCTGGCGCAGCTCGCGCGGGCGACGGCGCTCGGGGAGGACGCCTCGATTCTCGACGGGTTGTCCGATTATCCGCCGGGTTTCGATTCTCGGGGGTCATCCCTCGAAGAGTTCATTCTGCGGGAGTTGGACCAACGGGTCGGCGGACGCCCGACGCTGCTGAGCCTCGACGCCGAGCCGCTGCCCGACGAACAGTTTGATGTCACGGGGATTGCCGAGGACATCCTGCCCGTGGTCGAGGTGATCCGGCAGCGCTGCGATGCGAGCGCAGAGGTCTTCTTCGACGTCGAACACCGCACGGCCATGCGGCGATTGCTGGCCCGGGCGGCGCGCCGCGATCCTGCGATCTTTCGTCGGAAAGCGTCGACCGATCGGGCAGCGGCCGCCATCGGTTGGATCGTCGGGCGCGCCAACGACACCCTGGGGGGGGGCCTCATGACGACGACCGTTGCCGAGTTTCTCGACTGGTTCGGCGTGAAAGGCAGTGTGTCGCAACGGGCCGAGCCGTTCCTCCGGGCCAACGGCGTGAATCCGCACGACAGCGGCCACATGATGGCACTGGGCACCCCGACGCTGCTGACCTCTCAGATGCGGGCGTCGATCATCAAGCGGCGCGACAACGCGCTCATCGGCACGTAGCAACTCCTCTGCCGGTGCGCAGATCTCGCCGAGGCACCACCCAGTCCACGATCTGCGATTCGATGAGCCGTTCGATTGACTCGACGCCGAGGAACGCGCCGGATATGTCGCAGCATGCGAGCGGATCGAACCGGGCTGGCCGCGGTCGTGTCATCGCACGCCGCAACGTTTCTGGCTGGTCGGTGGAGTCGAGGATCCGCAGCACGTCGCGCCGCTCGATCGTCGTCGGGTCGCGTCGTGGGGTCGGGTCGTCGGGTCGCTCTGTTGCGCCAGTTCTGCTGTGCCACTACCGGAGTCGGGCGCAATGACCAGTGGAAGAGTCGAGTCGTCTAAGAGCGCGGTGCGCAATGTGTCGTCGGGGGAGTCGCGCGGTGCACTCGTGCGGCGAGCCGTCTCGACGACCATCGCCTCCGGATCGATGGCCTGATCGACGCGCACCGCCGCACCGAACCACTGGTCCGGGCTCGTCTGCAGGGAACCCGGAAAACGGCTGGGTGCCTGGTATTCGCCGACGCGATGGCGTGCGATGGCGTGCGATGGCGTGCGATGTCGACGATGGGCTGATAGACCACTCGCGGTGCGCTGCATCCAGCTCGTCGACCGGTTCGCTCCTGGCAGGGTGGTGCATCCCACCACTCGCTTTCGGCGTCCGCTGGTCTGTCCGCGTCGCCCGATCACTCGGAGACGTCGGAGATCCACCGGTGGACCCGGTCGACGGTGACGGCCGGCAGGTGGTCGGCCACGTGCCTGGGCACGTCGTTTTCGTCTCTGCCGATGAACCGCGCATCGCAGTCGGCAATGACGGCCCCACACCAGAAGCTCTTCACCAGGGAACTCGTTTCTAATGAGTACGCGGATCGTAACTCGCCGCGGATGCCAGGCGCGGAAGCCGGAATAGGCACTCGCCGCTTCCTGTTGGCCAGGACATGACTGACTCGGCGAAGGCGGCACACATCCAGCGATTCGGACGGTACGGGGTGTGGGGGTGGTTCGGACGGTTCTCGCCCGAGGAGTCCCGGCAGATCGAGGAACTCGGGTACGGCACTATCTGGCTCGGTGGTTCGCCCCGCCATCTCGGTCCGATCCGCAAGGTTCTCGACGCGACCGAGAACATCACGGTGGCCACCGGCATCGTCAACATCTGGAACACCGACGCCGCCGCGATCGCCGACGAATTTCACGAACTCGACCAAGACTTCCCGGGCCGCTTCTATCTCGGTATTGGTGCCGGCCACCCGGAGGCGACAGCCGAATACACGAAGCCGTACGAGGCGGTCGGGCAGTATCTCGACGTCCTCGACGAGAAGGAGGTGCCCCGCGAGCGGCGTGTGCTGGCTGCCCTGGGGCCGAAGATGTTGCGCCTGTCCGCCGACCGCGCGCTGGGTGCGCACCCGTATCTGACGACTCCCGCGCACACCGCGATCGCCCGCGACACCCTGGGTGAGGGTGTGTTGCTGGCTCCGGAGCACAAGGTGGTTCTCGGCACCGATGCAGAGGCAGCGCGAGCCGTCGGACGCCCGCCGGTCGATCAGCCTTACCTGCACCTGCGCAACTACACGTCGAATCTGAAGCGACTCGGGTGGACCGACGACGACATTGCCAACGGCGGCTCCGACGCGTTGATCGACGCGCTGGTCGTCCACGGCGATGCCGCCTCGATCCGCGAGCGGGTCGAGGCGCACCGCACCGCCGGTGCCGACCACGTCGCCATCCAGGTGCTCGGCGATGGTTCGCCGATCGACCAGTTGGCGGCGATCATCTCTGCCGGGGTCTGACGTCGCTCAGGGGCGACCCTGAGAGGCAACTGCCACGCGATGCGTCACGCATCGGTAGTGCACCGAGGGTGACGGCCGACACAGCCCGCTGCTTCGATTCATCGAACGGGCTCCTTGAGCACCATTGAGATCAGCCAGCTCACCACCGAGATGACGAGTGCGCCGAATACCGCCGACCAGAAGAAGTGATTTACCTGCAGGCCCCACGTGGTGGCGTTGTGGGTGAACCATGAGGTGAGTTCGAGCATGAACGCGTTGATCACGATATGGATCAGGCCGAGGGTGAGGATGTAGAGCGGGATCGCAAAGATCTGCACGATCGGTTTGATGAACGCGTTGATCACACCGAAGACGAGCGCGACCAACACGACGATTCCCACTTTGACGGCGAAGCCCGCGTTGTCGGGGAACATGAAGTCCAGGCCGGGAACGATCAGTGTCGCCACCCACAGGGCCACGCCGCTCAGAGCGCTCTGGATCAAGAAGGCACGCATGGCAGATAGTGTGCCATCGTCGGCGAATGATGCCGGATGTCGTGCGGTCGTGGTGCCGGGTTTCTCGACGGTTTGGAGTGTTCTTGCAGTTCGCGTAGCATAGGACGGCGGTGCGCACAGCGTGCCGGCATTAGTGTGTCCACCGTCGGATCCCCGCAGGTGTGCGCGGGCCGGGGCGTGAGTATCGAGTTCCGGTCAGCACCGGAACGGGCACCTGGTGACGATGCTCCAGGGTGCCCACACAGTAACGGATCGGAACGAATTCAACCGGGTTACGCGCCTGATGAGGGTGCGCGACAGGATCGCGGAGGACATGGCGAAGAAGGACGGGGCCATCGAGGTCGAGGGTCGGGTGATCGAACCCCTGCCGAATGCGATGTTTCGCATCGAGCTGGAGAACGGTCACAAGGTGCTCGCCCACATCAGCGGCAAGATGCGGCAGCACTACATCCGCATCCTGCCCGAGGACCGGGTCGTCGTGGAACTTTCGCCCTACGACCTCGGTCGTGGGCGCATCGTCTACCGCTACAAGTAAGACCTCCCGGGCCGGTGCGGCCCGGGGTAACCACACCCGCCATCGGTGCGGCCATCGGCCGTGCCCGGCGGGCGAGTAACAGGAGAGACTGACGTGAAGGTTCAGCCGAGCGTCAAGCCGATCTGTGAGAAGTGCAAGGTGATCCGTCGTAACGGTCGGGTCATGGTGATCTGCGAGAACCTGCGTCACAAGCAGCGTCAGGGCTGATCATCACTCGCCACCCTCCGGGTCGCTTGAGAGATAACTGAATACACCAGAAGAGCTGAACAGATTTTTGTGAAGCCCTCTTGGCACCAGCGTTGACACATGGGTCGGCGCCCACCTCCGGTTCAGAGGCCGGAGCCCGGCAAGAGCCCGGGACGGACCAGGAGCAGACCTCTGAGAAGTGAAGGAATCCCGCCACATGGCACGTGTTGCTGGTGTGGATCTCCCCCGCGAGAAGCGGCTGGAGATCGCACTGACCTACATCTATGGAGTTGGGCGTACCACCTCCAAGGAGATCCTGGCCGGAACCGGGCTCAGCCCGGACCTGCGCGCCAAGGATCTCACCGACGCAGACGTCGCGAAGCTGCGTGAATACATCGAAGCCTCGGTGAAGGTCGAGGGTGACCTGCGCCGCGAGGTCCAGGCCGACATCCGTCGCAAGATCGAGATCGGCTGCTACCAGGGTCTGCGTCACCGTCGTGGCCTGCCCGTCCGTGGACAGCGCACCAAGACCAATGCCCGTACTCGCAAGGGCCCGAAGAAGACCATCGCCGGGAAGAAGAAGTAATGCCTCCTAAGTCACGAAGCGCAGGCCCGAAGAAGGGCGCACGCCGTCGCGATAAGAAGAACGTCCCGCACGGCAACGCACACATCAAGTCGACGTTCAACAACACCATCGTGTCGATCACCGATCCCAACGGCAACGTCATCAGCTGGGCGTCGTCGGGCCACGTCGGGTTCAAGGGCTCGCGCAAGAGCACTCCGTTCGCGGCTCAGCTCGCGGCCGAGAACGCCGCGCGCAAGGCCCAGGAGCACGGCGTCAAGAAGGTCGACGTGTTCGTCAAGGGACCGGGTTCGGGTCGCGAGACCGCGATCCGGTCGCTGCAGGCCGCCGGCCTCGAGGTCGGCACCATCTCCGATGTCACCCCGCAGCCGCACAACGGTTGCCGTCCGCCCAAGCGGCGTCGGGTCTAGCGGGAAAGGAAAGAATAGACAATGGCTCGTTATACCGGCCCCGCCACAAAGAAGTCCCGTCGTCTTCGCGTCGACCTCATCGGAGGCGACCAGGCGTTCGAGCGTCGTCCCTACCCGCCCGGCCAGCACGGCCGTTCGCGGATCAAGGAGAGCGAATATCTGCTGCAGCTGCAGGAGAAGCAGAAGGCTCGCTTCACCTACGGCGTGCTCGAGAAGCAGTTCCGTCGCTACTACGAGGAAGCCAACCGTCGCACCGGTAAGACCGGTGACGAGTTGCTCAAGCTCCTCGAGACTCGCCTGGACAACGTCGTCTACCGTGCCGGCATCGCCCGCACGCGTCGTCAGGCCCGGCAGATGGTCAGCCACGGCCACTTCACCGTCAACGGTGTGAAGGTCGACGTGCCCAGCTACCGCGTCAGCCAGTACGACATCATCGACGTCCGGCCGAAGTCGCTGCAGACCACTCCGTTCCAGATCGCCAAGGAGCTCGTCGGCGATCGTCCGGTCCCGGGTTGGCTGCAGGTGGTTCCCTCGACCCTGCGCATCCTCGTGCACAACGTGCCCGAGCGCGCCCAGATCGAGGTCCCGCTGCAGGAACAGCTCATCGTCGAGTTCTACAGCAAGTAGTTCGTCGAATCAGTAATTGCCAAGCAGCACAAGCTGTTCGGTTCGCTTCTAGGCCGTCATATAGCGGTCGGCCACAAGGGGAAATCTCAGAATGCTCATCTCACAGCGACCCACCCTGACCGAGGAGATCCTCGCCGACAACCGGTCGAAGTTCGTCATCGAACCGCTCGAGCCCGGCTTCGGCTACACCCTCGGCAACTCGCTGCGTCGTACCCTGCTCAGCTCGATCCCGGGTGCTGCGATCACCAGCATCCGCATCGACGGTGTGCTCCACGAGTTCACCACCGTTCCTGGGGTGAAGGAAGACGTCACCGACATCATCCTGAACCTCAAGGGTCTCGTGGTCAGCTCCGAAGAGGACGAGCCGGTCACCATGTACGTGCGTAAGCAGGGTCCGGGCACCGTCACCGGCGCCGACATCGTCCCCCCGGCCGGTGTCACCGTGCACAACCCCGATCTGCACATCGCCACCCTGAACGACAAGGGCAAGCTCGAGATCGAGCTCGTCGTCGAGCGGGGCCGCGGATACGTTCCGGCCGTGCAGAACAAGGCATCGGGCGCCGAGATCGGCCGGATCCCGGTCGACTCGATCTACTCGCCGGTGCTCAAGGTCACCTACAAGGTCGAGGCCACTCGTGTCGAGCAGCGCACCGACTTCGATCGGCTCGTGCTCGATGTGGAGACCAAGAACTCGATCAGCGCGCGTGATGCGTTGGCGTCGGCGGGTAAGACCCTGGTGGAGCTGTTCGGGCTCGCCCGGGAGCTCAACGTCGAGGCCGAGGGCATCGAGATCGGGCCGAGCCCGGCCGAGGCCGACCACATCGCGTCGTTCAGCCTGCCGATCGAGGATCTCGACCTGACCGTCCGGTCCTACAACTGCCTCAAGCGCGAGGGTGTGCACACCGTCGGCGAGCTGGTTGCACGGACCGAGTCGGATCTGCTCGACATCCGCAACTTCGGGCAGAAGTCGATCGACGAGGTGAAGGTGAAGCTGCACGCCCTGGGTCTGGCTCTCAAGGACAGCCCGGCGAGCTTCGATCCGTCGCAGGTGGCCGGTTACGACCCGGCGACCGGAACGTGGTCGGACGACGTGTCGTTCGACGGTGACTCCGGTGAGGATTTCGCAGAGACCGAGCAGCTGTAGCCGCTGCACGCCAACCCTGACTTCTCCCATTCAGCGATGGGGGAGTCCGTCTAGGAGAAGACAATGCCCAAGCCCACCAAGGGTGCCCGCCTCGGCGGGTCGGCGAGCCACCAGAAGGCGATCCTGGCGAACCTCGCCACCTCGCTCTTCGAGCACGGCCGCATCACCACCACCGAGGCCAAGGCCAAGCGCCTGCGGCCGTACGCGGAGAAGCTGATCACCCACGCCAAGGCCGGCAAGCTGGCCAACCGGCGTGAGGTGCTCAAGGTGATCCGCGACAAGGACATCGTGCATGTCCTGTTCGACGAGATCGGCCCGAGCTTTGCCGATCGCAACGGCGGCTACACCCGCATCATCAAGACGCTGCCGCGCAAGGGGGACAACGCCCCGATGGCCGTGATCGAACTCGTCACCGAATCGACCGCGTCCAGCGAGGCCGACCGCGCCACCCGCGTCGCCGCGTCCCGTAAGGCCGCCGAGGCCAAGCTCGACGAGGCCGAGACCGAGACCGAGGCCGCGGTAGCCGAGCCTGCAGGCGACAACGTCGTCGAGGCCGACGCGCAGGGCGCCGACGTCGAAGGTTCGGCCGAGAAGAAGTCGGACGACTGAGCAAGCCAGTGCCGCACGAACCCGCCGCCACCGATTCCGGGGACGGCGGGTTCGTCCGTCTGCGCTTCGACATCGGTTACGACGGAACCGATTTCGCCGGCTGGGCGCGTCAGGTCGAGCAGCGCAGCGTGTGTGGGCTACTCGAGGACACCCTCGCCACGGTTCTGCGCGTACCGATCCGCCTGACCGTCGCCGGACGCACTGACGCGGGCGTGCACGCGATCGGTCAGGTCTGTCACGCCGACATCCCGGCCTCGGCGCTGCGCACGCGCAGTCTTGCCGGCGGGACTGGGTTGCTCGTCGGTCGGCTGGCCAGAATGCTGCCCGACGATGTGCGCGTCAAGGCCGTCACCCCGGTGAGCGAACACTTCGATGCCCGATTCTCGGCCCTGCGTCGCCACTACCGGTATCGGCTCACCGATGCGGCCTTCGGTGCCGAACCGACTCAGGCCCGGGCCACCGCGACATGGCGCCGAACCCTCGACGTCGAGGCGATGAACGCAGCGTCCTCGACGTTGCTGGGGCTCAACGACTTCGCGGCCTTCTGCCGTCGCCGGGAAGGCGCCACCACGGTCCGCGATCTTCAACGCTTCGCCTGGCGCCGTGACGACGAGGGCGTACTGATCGGCGAGGTGAGTGCTGATGCGTTCTGCTGGTCGATGGTGCGCTCGCTCGTCGGTGCGGTTGCCTGTGTCGGCGACGGCCGTCGCGACGTCGAGTGGTGCCGTGGCCTGTTGGCGCTGCGCGCGCGCAGCAGTCAGGTCCCGGTCGCCCAGGCGCGTGGTCTCTGTCTGGTGGGTGTCGACTACCCGGCAACCGACGAGTTGTCCGCACGCAACGCTGTCACCCGTGATGTCCGTGATGCGGTGGGGTCGCCTACCGGCGGGTGCTGCGGGGATTGAGTCGGTTCAGTCCAGGGTGGACGTGTCGGTGAGATAGGCGACGATCATGTTGCCGATCATGCGTCGTTGATGGATGCGCTGGTCGGTAGCGGCGAGATCGCGGTCGAAGAGGGTCTTCCACGAGAACCGGTTGGCCACCCGAAAGAAGCAGAAGCTGCTGATCGCGAGATGGACGTCGAGGGCATCGACGTCGGTGCGGAACACCCCCTTCTCACGACCGGACTCGAGGATCCGCGACAGCACATCGAGCGCCGGATTACCCAGCCGCCCAACGCCTGCGGCATGTTTGAGATGCGACGCCCGCAGGATGTTCTCACCCGCGACGATGCGGATGAAGTCGGGGTTGCGGTCGTGATGGTCGAAGGTGATCTCGGCGACGTGGCGCAACGCGGCAACCGGATCGTCGGCGATGTGGGTGACCTTCTGCTCGAGGCGCCGGATACGTCCGTAGGACGCCTCGAGAACGGCCTGGTACAGACCGTCCTTGTCGCCGTAGTAGTAGTAGATCATCCGCTTGGTGGTGTGCGTCTTGGCCGCGATCTCATCGACCCGCGCACCCGCAAAACCCTTGTCGGCGAACTCCTTCGTCGCCACCTTCACGATGTCGGCCTTGGTCCGTTCGCTGTCGCGGCGTCGGGGTGCGGTTTCGGTCACGTCATGAACTCTATCGTTCGTTCACAGAACGCCGACGGCGCTCGCCAGAACCCCGACAGCGCTCGCCACTGCGCCGACGGCGCGCTCCCCGGCGCTGTCGGTGAATTGGCGGGCGCTGTCGGCGGGGTGAGGGGCGCCCTCAGGCGGTCCGGCGCTCGGCTCGGTCCTCCGCGGCAATGAGTTCGGCGATGTGCGCGGCCATCCGGTCGGCGTCCGGCTCGATGCCGGTGAACAGCCGCAGCGAGTCGACGGCCTGCCCGACAGCCATCCCGTCGCCCGGCAGGGTGCGTGCGCCGACCGCGCGGGCCGCCGCGATCAGCTCGGTGACGGCCGGGCGATAGACGACGTCGGCGACCCAGAGGTCGGCGCGCAGCAACGCCGGGTCCACCGCGATACCGGGGTGATGGGCCATCCCGATCGGGGTGGCGTGCACCAGGCCATCCGCGTCGACCAGCACGGCAGCAACGGAATCGACTCCACCGGAGGTGATCTCGGCGTCGAACATGGCGCGCAGGGTGGCGGCGAGTCCGGCGGCACGGGTGGTGTCGGTGTCGACGAGGTGAAAGTGCGTGACCCCGGTGGTGAGTACGGCATAGGCGACGGCAGCACCTGCTCCGCCGGCGCCGATCTGCACCACCGACTCCCGAGGTGCGGCCGCTGCGCCGAGACCCGCGCCGAGGCCTCGGTCGAAGCTGCGCGCGAATCCCGACCAGTCGGTGTTGTGTCCGATCGCGCGAGCGCCGTCGAAGACGACGGTGTTGACCGCCCCGAGACGGGCCGCGTCGGGCGAGAGATCGTCGAGATGGGCCAGTATCCGTTGCTTGAACGGATGGGTGACGTTGAGCCCGACGAGCCCGGCGTCGGCGGCACGGACCAGCAGCGCCCCGAGGTCGACGGTGGCGGTGACCGACGCCGGGACGTCGAGGGTCAGATAGGTGTAGTCCAGCCCGTGGTGGGCGGCCTCGCGCTCATGCATGGCAGGTGTGAGGGACCGGGTGATCCCCTGCCCGATCAGGGCGGCGACCACGGCGCCGCCGGATGCGCGGCGGGCTGCGGTGGCGAATTCGATGTCGAACATGGGTGTGTCCTTTGATGATCGGGCCGGGAATCGCCCCGGTGCCAGGTGTGGGCGAAGGTGTCAGGCCATCGACGTCGAGGCCGGTGCCGACGCGGTCACGGTGTTGGCTCCTTTGGCAGGATTCTCGCCGAGTTGCATTGTGTCGGTCTTGTGTGTCTCGACCGCAGTGGCGGCAGCGAGTGCGGCAACCACGGCGAAGGCGGCAACGACCGCAGCGACCGGGACCCAACCCATTCGGCCCTCACCGAGGATTGCGGCGGCGATCAAGGGCAGGAAACCGCTGGCCATGAAGCCGATCTGGGTGCCGATAGCCACGCCCGAGTACCGGACCTGGGCCGGGAACATCTCGGAGTAGAACGACGGCCAGACCGCGTTGGCGGCCGCGTAGACGACGGTCTGGATGATCAGGGTGGCCACCAGAATCGCCCAGAAGGAGCCAGTGGTGATGATCAGCAGGTACGGGAATGCCAGCACTGCGCAGCCCAGCGCTCCGCCGATAAAGATCGGCTTGCGCCCGATGCGGTCGGCGGCCATGCCCCACAGCGGCTGGCTGAGCAGCATGACAAGGTTGGCGATGACGCTGACGAGCAACATCGAACTTTTCGAGACGGCGAAGTCGTTGGTCGCGTATTTGAGCGCGAAGGTCGAGAACAGGGTGCTCATGACCGAGATCGTCGCGCAGGCGATCACCCGGACCAGGGCCCGCCAGTGGAAGCGCAGCAGCACCAGTAGCGGGACGTCGGAGACGCCCTCGGTCGAGTCTTTGATCTTCTCGAAGACGGGGGTCTCGGGCATCGTGCGGCGGATCAGGTATGCGACGAACATGACTACGGCGCTGAACCAGAACGGGACACGCCAGCCCCAGCTGAGCAGGGTGTCCTCGGGGAGCGCGGCGACCGGAATGAAGGCGAGGGTGCCGACGAGCAGTCCGGCCTGGGTGCCGTTGAGCGTCCAGCTGGCGTAGAAGGCGCGCTTACCTTGGTCGGCGTGTTCGACCGTGAGCGAACTCGCGCCCGACTGCTCACCTGCCGCCGAAAGTCCTTGCAGCAGGCGAAGAACGACGAGGGTAATAGGTGCGGCCATGCCGATCGAGTGGTAGTCGGGTACGCATCCGATCGCGAAGGTGGCCAGGCCCATCAGGATGAGGGTGAATACCAGGACCCGCTGACGGCCGACGCGATCGCCGAAGTGGCCGAGGACCACCGCGCCGATCGGGCGGGCAATGTAGGCGACGCCGAATGTGGCGAAGCTGGCCAGGGTACCTGCCGTGGGGCTGACGTCGGGGAAGAAGATCTTGTTGAACACCAGCGCTGATGCGGTGCCGAAGATGAAGAAGTCGTAGTACTCCACCAGGCTGCCCATGAAGCTGGCCAACGCGGCCTTGCGCGGCTGGGCTGCCGGCGGAGTGGAAGTGGGTGCGGTCATCGGGTCCTCCAGGGTGTGCTAGCCAACACATCGTGTCGAGCGTGTGACTGACGATACAAAGGACCGCTGTCCCGGTCAAGACAACTAACCAGATCGTTCATAAAGATGCCAATATACGCTGGTGAAAGTGTTGCAGGACTTTCCTCAGGGGAGCATATACAGGCGCTCTAATGAACTTTCTGGTACATTCTGCACCTAGTGTCCCGGATCACAGGAGGCCCTCTCATGTCGCTGACCCGCACCACGCAGATCACTGTGGGCGCCGGTGGGTCGGCGCTGCCGCTCGGCGCCCGAACGTCAATTGCGACGGTATGTCTGTCGGGAACTCTCGGTGACAAGCTCGACGCCATCGCCTACGCCGGCTTCGACGGGGTGGAGATCTTCGAACCCGATCTGATAGCCGCCCCCGGTCGGCCCGCCGAGCTGGCGCGCGCCACGGCCGATCGCGGACTGAGCATCGACCTCTACCAGCCGTTCCGTGATCTCGACTCCCAGGATCCGGACCGATTCCGGCGCAACCTCATTCGACTCGAGCGCAAGTTCAGTGTGATGGATGACTTGGGGTGCGACCTACTGCTGGTGTGCTCATCGCCGCTGGCGTCGGCAGCGTGCGATGACGGACTGCTCACCGAACAACTCGCGACCGCGGCGCAGCTCGCTGCGGCGCGTGGCAAGCGACTGGCCTATGAGGCGCTCGCCTGGGGGCATCACGTCAACGACTATCGTCACGCAGCCGCCATCGTTGCCGCTGTGGATAATCCGGCACTCGGTACCTGCCTGGACAGTTTCCACATCCTCTCGCGGGGCGCTGACCCGTCCGGTATCGCCGACCTGCCCGGCGACTCGATCTTCTTCCTGCAGCTTGCCGATGCCCCACGGATGGCGATGGACCTGCTGCAGTGGAGTCGCCATCATCGATGCCTGCCGGGGCAGGGCAACTTCGATCTCGTATCATTCACCGACCACGTACTTGCGGCGGGCTACCGGGGTCCGTGGTCGTTGGAGGTGTTCAGCGACGTCTTCCGCCATGCGGATCCGGTGCGCACCGCAAGCGATGCGCACCGCTCGCTACGATATCTCGCCGAACTCGTCGGCGCCGGCCATCCCGAATCATCCGAAACCGCTGTGTCCCAAGGGGTTGGGGCGAGCGGCGAGGAACGGCGGCCCGTCACCGGCGGTGTCGTATCGATCCGGGTCGCAGCCGGCCCGACCTCGGCGCCCCAACTCGGCGAGGTCCTCGGCCCCCTCGGCTTCGATCTGAGCGGCGTCGACAGTTCCACCGGCCTGCAGCTCTACCGTGATGCCGAGTTGGCCGTCGTCGTCGATCCGACCGTCGGTACCGTCTGGACGTCGCCGGGAGCGCCGACCGACATGCCGACCATCGCGCAAATCGGTTTGCGCAGTGCGGAGCCGGGGGCGTGGGCGGCGCGTGCCGCGAAGTTCGACGTGCCGGTTGCATCGATCGCGGCACCGGGGCCCTCGTCGAGGCCCGAGGCGGCGGTGGAGGTCGTGCGACTCGACGTCACCGACTCCCTCGCCATCGACCTGCGTCCCGCCTTGTCGGCGGGGAGCTGGCAGCGCCATTTCGATCTGGTGCCGCGCGAGCCCGCCGCGGTCGCCTCGCTCTACACCGGGGTCGACCACATCGGCATCGGTATGGGCCCCGCCGACTGGGAGGCGGCAATGTTGTTGCTGCGCTCGGTATTCGGCATGTCGGTCGAGGAGGGACTTGATGTGCCCGACGCGGTCGGAACGATGCGCTCGCAGGCGCTGACATCGGCAACCGAGAGCGGTGAGCCGATCCGACTCGTCGCGTCCCTGGTGCCGTCGCGACTCGACGGTCACGGCCCGCTGCGCCGGCGCGGCGGACTGACTCATGCGGCTTTTGCCTGCGACGACATCGTCGCCACCGCCCGCGCATGCCGCTCCCGAGGGCTGATCACACTGCCGATCCCGGAGAACTACTACGACGACCTGCGGGCGCGCTTCGACCTCGGTGCCGATCGGATCGATGCGCTACGTCGCTACGACATCCTCTACGACGCCGACGAGATCGGCGGAGAGTTTTTCCACTTCTTCACCCCGACCATCGCCGACGACCTGTTCTTCGAGGTGGTCTGCCGTCGCGGGGGATACCGGGGGTACGGGGAGGTCAACTCGCCGGTGCGGGTGGCCGCGGCGCTCGCCTTCGACGCCTGACCCGGCCAGTGGCGGGTGTGTGCTCGCTGCTCAGCTGCGGAGCTTGCGTCCCTGCGGGTCGCGGACACTACCGGCGAGCATCATGATGGCGTCAACGAGAACCCAGATGCCGAAGCCGAGGATCACCAGCGAGCCGACGAGCAGCATGATCCCGCCGAATGCCGCTCCGCCGCTGGAATTGCTGTTGGCCCCGGCGGCAACGACGATGAAACCCACGATCACCAGGAGCCAGCCGGCGAGGTGGCCGCCCAACTGGATCACAGCCAACTTCATGTCGCCGATGTAGAAACGACCGGCGGCGAAGCCCCCGAGGAACAGCTGCAGAAGGCCCGCAGCCAACTTGCTCTTGTCTGACAACGGTTCACCGGTCACCGGGTCGACGTTGAAGTCGCCGTATCCGGGTACCCCACCATAGCCGAGGTACGGGGACTGGCCGGGTGGAACGCCGTACGGCTGCGAACCATAGCCTGGCTGGCCTGCGCCGTATGACTGACCCTGACCGCTGTGACCCGGATACTGCTGATAGCTCATGACGACCATGCTCTCATGGGCGTCGGCGCCAGGGGAGTCGAGCGTAGGTCACCCGGTCGACACAATCGTCCCCCGCGCGCAGGTCAGGTTGCGCTGCGCTCGTTCTCGATGGCATCGAGCACGGCCTCGACGGTGTCCTCGTCGCCGACGAACTCCTCCGGCCGAGCACCGCCGGTGGACATCAGATGTCGCCAGTTCTGCGGATCGAAGTCCACCGGCTGTGTGCGTTCGAGGAAGTTGGTGATCACCTGCACAAAGCGCTCGGGGTCGTCGTGGAAAGGGAAATGACCGGCGCGGGAAAATGTGGCCAATTCCGAATGCGGTATCGCCGAATGCCCGATCAGTGCATGCTCGTAGGGGATGACGGTGTCGAGTTCGCCCCAGACGAACAGCACCGGAAGGCGTTCGGTCAGGTAGCAGCGGTCGAGCATCGTCACCGCCTGACCACGCCAGTCGACCACCGCGCGTAGGGTGCGCAGGAACGCCGCCTGCGCGTGGGGATCGGCGAGATCGCCGAGTACGCGCAAGAGATCCTCGTGGTCGTTGAGGGCCCGGCGCGGTGAGAACTCCTGCGGTACACCGGGAAGGTGGGGCAGGCTGACCAGGGCCTTGGCCGCGCCCTGCAGCGCGGGCATCACCCCGGGTATCCGCAGGAGCGTCAGGACCTCGTTGACCACCGGAAGTGTGACCAGTCGCAACGCCGGATTGACCTCGCGGGTCACGCCGCCGGCGGCCACCAACACCAGGCGCTCGACGAACCGGGGGAACTGGTAGCAGAACTGCATCGCGACGCCGCCACCGAGGGAATGGCCAACGACGGTCACCCTCGTGACGCCGAGGACTACGAGTAGATCGCGCATCCCGTTGGCGAACGCCGGTACCGAATAATCCGCGCGGGGTTTGTCTGAGCGGCCGTGGCCGAGGAGATCGGGAGCGATGACGGTGTAGTGCTGGGCGAGCATCGGGATGACCTCGTCCCAGGTCGCGGAGTTGTCCCCGATGCCGTGGATCAGCAGAAGCGCCGGACCGCTTCCGGCGATGCGATACGCGCGGCGATAGCCGTGGATCGTGTGGTAAGAGATCCGGACCTCGGTGTCGGAGACGGGCCGCAGATTCGGCGTGGACGAACCCGCTGTCTTCATCCGGCCGGAGGTCGGGGGAGGCTGGGTGCTGGACACGGTCGGCTCCTTGAGATCACGTCGTCGTGAGGGTCGGCGGGCTGGGGTGGTGCGCGGTGGATGCGCGCGGCATGTTTACGACCGAGTAAACCCCACGAGGGCACACTCTGCCCAGCATGTTGCATCGAGTTAACGTGGGCATCGGCACCCCGGCGAGCCTGGGCCGGTGTTGCTCGCAGCACCTAGGGTGGACTGTGATGAACCCCTTCGATGTCGACTCGTTCCTCGCCACCGGCGGCGTGATCGGCCTGTGCGTCCTCATGTTCGTCGAAACCGGTATTCTGATCGGGTTTCTCTTCCCCGGCGATTCGGTATTGTTCACTGCGGGAGTGCTTGCTGCGCAGCCGAATCCGTTCGCGAAGCTGTGGTGGCTATGCCTTGTGGTGCCGCTGGCGGCGGCAGCCGGTGATCAATGTGGCTACGTCCTCGGTCGGCGTCTGGGCCGGTCGGTGGTCGAGGGTCGGATGATGCGAGCGGTGGGACCCGAGTACGTCGAGCGCACCCATCGCTATTTTCAGCGCTACGGCCCGCTGACCGTGTTCTTCGGCCGATTCATCGGAGTGGTTCGGACGCTGACGCCGTTGGTCGCCGGATTCAGCGGCATGCCGCACCGGGTCTTCACGCTGTTCTCACTTCTCGGTAGCGTTGTGTGGGCGTCCGGACTGATCCTGCTGGGCTACTTCCTCGGGCAGGTGCCGTGGATTCGCGACCACCTCGAGGTGTTCATCATCGCCTCGATGATCACCGTCGTAATCCCGATGACCGTCGGTTTCACTCGACGCTGGCTGGCGCTTCGCCGCGAGCGGACAGAGGCGCTCGCCGCCGGTGACCCCGACACCGACTGACCGCCGCAGTCCTCGTGGGCCGACCCTGTTCAGTCGTAGAACGGTTCCTCGCGGTGAACCGCGGGCGTGAACTCGTCGGCGATGGTCGCGGCGAGCTCGACGAACGCCAATCGGGTGGGTTTGCCGACGAGCTCGAGATCGACATCGGCGCCCTCGGCGAGATGGTCGTCGAACGGAATCGTCTGCACCGCGCGGCATCGCGTCAGGAAATGCTGCGCCAATTGATCGGTGTCGATGGTCGATGACCCCGGGCGGGACGAGCTGAGGACGACGACCGCGCGCGACACCAGGTGACCGTACCCATGAGCTTCGAGCCAATCGAGTGTGGCCGACGCGCTCCGGGCGCCGTCCAGCGCAGGCGACGAGACCAAGATGATGGCGTTCGCCAGGTCGAGCACGCCGTTCATCGCCGAGTGGCTCAAGCCGGTTCCACAGTCGGTGATGATGATGTTGTAGAAGCGTTGGAGGATGGTCACAACGCCGCGGTACTCGTCCTCGCTGAATGCTTCAGCCATCGCCGGGTCCCGTTCGGAAGCAAGTACTTCCAGACGCGACGGTGCTTGTGAGGTATGGGCGCGCACATCGCTGTAGCGGTAGACGTTGTCGTCGGAGAGCAGATTACGCACGGTTGACGCCGTTTGCTGCGGGACTCGCTGAGCCAGTGTTCCCAGGTCGGGGTTGGCGTCGACGGCGATCACGCGGTCGCCGCGCAGGGAGGCGAAGGTCGAGCCCAAACCGACTGTCGTGGTGGTCTTTCCGACGCCGCCCTTCAGGGAGAGCACCGCGATGCGGTAATCACCGCGAACCGGTCGGCGTAACCGCTCGAGAAGTTGCTGGTACCGAATCTCGGAGGCGGAGTCGCCGGGATTGATGGTGCCGGCCGAGATCGTGTGCACCGCCCGCCGCCACCCGCGGGCGGGGGCTCGACGAGCCTTGCGCAGCAGGGCGACCTCGTCGAGAGCCGGTCCCTGTTGCGGCGACGTCGACCCGAATCCCATCGGCTGGGCGTAGCCGTTGTCCGGTGGTGGTCCATAGCCGGCGGGAGTGGGCGGCATGTGCGGGGGCGGCATGTGAGGGGGAGTCGGCGCGCCGGGGGTCGGACCCGAGGGCACGGGTCCGGGAGGGGTGGGTCCGGTTGGCATGGGGCCGGGTGCGTACCCATGCACCGACGGGTCGAACCCGTTGGGCGCGTAAGGGTATCCCGGTGCGGGTTGGTTGTGCTGAGGGGGCTGATGTGCCTCGTACAGGGGAGTCTGGTGGTATCGGTTTGCCGGAGGAAACGGTGCCTGGTGCGGCGGTGGTGGCGCCGCCGGAGTGGAGAAGTGCGACGGTGCCGGGTGCTCCGGTGCCGCATCGGTGGGGGCCGGCCCGGGAGGTGACGCGCTGGTAGGCGCTCCGTCGGTCGGTGTGCCCGGCGCCGCGGATTCGGTCGGCGACGAGGGAATCGGCTGTCGGTCGGCGCCGAAGCCGGCACGGGCCTCGCCCGGTGCTTCGGTTCCATGTGCAGGTTCGGACGGTGCATTATCGGGCGGCGTTGCGTCCTCGGGAGGTGCGAACTGCAACCATGGTGGGGTTTCAGGCATCATCGCCGCCGGGTATCCGTTGTTCTCGTGCGTCATCAATTCCCCCTGCAAGGTGATTCCGGTGACCTGAGTCCGCCAGCTCCGCGGGACGGACGTCACCACGCTGGGCAGTGTACCTATGGGTGTCGGATCGTGAATGGTGAGCGTCACACCGAGCAGCGATGCGGGGTCGGGGTCGGAGACGACGGGAGCGACGGACGAGGCCCGCCACGGCGAGAGGACTGCCGAGGACTCCGGGGTTATCCCCAGACATCTCGCGCAAACCGGACACGGCATGTGATTTGTGGCATTATCTCAACACCGTCAGCGGAGGTCATCGGCAACGGCCAACATTGATCCGATCGAGTGGAACCCGAACCAGTCCCGCTGCGTCCAATCAGGACATCGCATTTCAGCGGCGGAGCGAATGCCGCTGCGGTACAGGAAGTAACTGACGTGGGGGAGGGCCAATGATCGGCGAGGATCTCAGTGATGGAGTCGAGGAAACATCCTCGGCGCGATCGCGGGACGGGGCGATCTCGGTGATCACGACACCGGCGGGCCTGCCGCTTGCGGTGCGTATCGACGACACCCAGTTGCGCAAACACCCTCAGGCTGTGGCCGCCGACGTCCTTCGATTGTGTCAGCAGTCGGCGATGGCGTCGGCGATCCGGCTGCGCGCCAGGCTACTCGATGCCGGGACGCCGACGGAGGTGGTCGAGTCGCTCGGTCTGCCCAGGCCCGACGATTTGGCCGGCGCCGAACTGCGCGACGACGACGAGGCCGACGCACCCGCGTCCTGGCTCAGATCGGTGTGAGTGCGATGAACTGGGCAATGGACGAACTCCAATCCCGCGCAACGACCCAATTGGGCCGTCTACACGACTTCTCGGACGAGCTGGCGCGGATCCGGGTCCGGGAGAGCTCCGCAGACGATCTGATCACCGTGGAGGTCGATGGATCCGGGGCGATGACCGGGCTGTGGCTCGCCGATGGGGCGGGCGAACTCGGTGGTGCCCGACTCGGCTCCGCAATCGTGGCGACGGCCATGCTCGCCGCCCAGCGAGCATTCGCCCGCCGAGCCGCGATGACCGAGGACTTCACCGCATCATTCGCGGAGTTGGTGCAATCGCGGCCGGACGGGTCGCGATGACCGACGCGCGGGTGACATCGACGAGCGCGACGGCAGTAGATGACATGGCAGTAGATGACATGGCAAGGGGGAGAGCATGAATCATGTGACGGTAACGCCGGAGGTACTCGAGGGCTTCGCGGCGACCAATGCCGCGATCGGTACCGCGGTGGCCGCGGCCGGGTCGGTCAATGCCGCCGCGAACACGGCGGTCATGATCCCCGTGTTCGGACTGATCGGGCAAGAATTCCTCGCGGCATTCATTGCCGCACAAAGCAATCACCTGGTCGCGGTGGGCAATTTGGCCGCCGTCCACGCGGCGACTGCGGCGAGCGCACTCGGTGGGCTCGCCGAGTTCGAGGCCGTCGATGACGCCTCCGCTGCCACTCTGCGGTCGGTGCTGTGAGTCAACAGTCCACCTCCGGGCAGCCCACCTCCGGGCCGCACGCGTTCCCGGCGCTCACCGAGATGTCGGTCAACGACATGATCGCGGCGACACCGCTCGGACCGATCCTCGACCGGCCGGTAGGCGACGTGCTGGCAGGGTTGGGACTCCCGCCACTACCCGAGTTCCCGCCGCTGCCACCGCTTCCGGGACTGCCGCCGCTACCGGCCATCGACGTCGGTCTGCTCGTCAAACCGATCACCGATCTGCTCGGCAGCTTCGGGACCGGCGATCTATCGGCGGCCGACTTCGATCCAACGGTCATCTTCCAGGGGCTGTCCACGATGCTCGAGTCGTCGATGTCGATGGCGCAGGCCGCCATGAAGATCGCCGACGAGGTGTGGGGTGGTCAGAGCGCGGTGTCGGCGGCTGCGAAAACCGGGGAGGCGAGCGTCAACAGTGGGCAGCTCGCAGCGCAGGGCAGCGGCATGTCGTTCGACATCGAGGCCGCCGCAGGCATCGTCGCCGCCGGTATCGCAACCCTTCAGGCCATCCTGGCCGCGACCATCGCCAAGATCACCGCGGCCGTCTCGTTGACCGGGCCGGCGGCCCTGCCACTCGCAGTGAGCCTGGCCGGCCTAGGCCTCTCCGAAGCAACCGCCGCCGTCGCTGCCACGCGGGCCCAATTGCTGGCTCCCACAACCCACATGGCCGTGAACGGAGCGCCAGTGCCGGTCACCAACGCGCCCACCAGAGCCGGCGGCGCTACGCAGTCACCGTTCGCGCTGGCCGGCGCGATCCTCGACGCGGTGTCCCCGGTCGTCTCCACGGCCACCGAGATCCCCTCCTTGCTCACCGCACCACTGCAGCAGGCGCTGGCCGCCGACGATACTGCGGTCCGGCCGGCGGCATATGTCGCGCCGGAAGACGGCGCCGGTGGGCCTGCCGGGCCCGGCGGTCGCCTGGCCGGTCTTGGCGCGATGCCGATGGGCGCCGGCGGTGCCGGCCGCGGCGGTAGTGGGGCCGGTGGTACGGCGATCACCGCGCCGCTGGGAGCGGCCCGCTCCGGGATGACTGTCGTCGGCGCCACCGAACCGGCGAGCTACGCCCCGGCCTCCCCGGCGCGTGTGGCGACCGGGACCGCTACACCGATGCCGGCATCGATGGCCCCGATGGCTGCCGCCGGTGCCGCTCGCGGTGCCGGGGCGTCCGACGACACCCACGAGGTCCCCGACTATCTGGTGACCGAGAACAACGGAAAGCAGATGGTCGGCGGGGTCGCGGACGTCGCTCCCGCAGTGCTCGGCGCCGACGCCGACCCAGAGACAGCGCCCGACATCGAATTACGACTCGGTCCGGCCGGGCCGGTCTCAGCCCGATGAGTCCACTGCTCGTCACCATCAGAAAGGTCAGCCTGTGACACCGCCACCAACCACCGACGGTCTCGACGTCGATCCGCATGAGTTGTCCAGGGCCTGCGCCGATCTCGAACGTCTGGCGTTGTCCTTGGAAGCAGCGGTCGGACGACTCACTCCGGAGGCCGCGGTCGCCGCGCCCGGTCGAGACGAGGTATCGGTGACCACGGCTGCCTCGGCCACCGCAGTGGCCGATCGCTTCGCCGAGGACGCGACCTCCGGCATCCAACAGCTGCGCGATATCGCGGCGATGCTGCAGTCGCACGCCGGTGGCCTCGCTGACGCCGACGATCACGCCGCGACCGGACTGCGGGCCTGACGGCCGCCTCAGGGCCCGACAACCGCATGACCTCCGGACATCCCCGTCCGTAGACAGTCATCCCGACCGACCCACCGACAAGCCGAGAGGAGTGGGCATGACCGGATTCACCGGAGTCCTCTGGGACGCGCGTTCCAGCCGCCGACTCGCGAGCGACCTCGTCGAGGGGCCAGGAGCTTCGGCGTTTGCCGACGCCGCAATCGCGTGGGGCGCACTCGCCGGTGAGTTCACCGGTGCAGCAGCCGAATACGGGGCTGTCCTCGCGCGACTGCGGGCCGACTGGGAGTCCGGCCCAGCCGCCGACGTCCTCGACCGTCTCGCCGGTCTCCTCGGATGGCTGACCGACATGGCAGTGCAAGCCGCCGAGGCTGCGGCGCTGACCGAGGCGCAGTCACTCGCCGTGTCGGTAGCGCGACTGGCGATGCCGAGCGTCGCAGAGGTTGATCTGGCCGCCACGCTTGCGCACGGTGCGGCAGTCGTCGCGTTCCTCGCGCCGATCGCCACCGGGGCGTCCGCGCACGCCGAGCGCGCGGTCCACGAGCAACGGATGCGCGCGGCGCGGGTGATGGAGGCCTACGAATCGGCCGCCGAGCCGCTGGCACAGCCGTGGCGAGCTGCCCACGCCGCACCACAACTGGTGCCCGGCACCCCGCCGGCGACCACGCCCGGCCGATCACCGCAGACGCCGGTTGTCTCCGACCACTCGGGTCAGGGGTCCGGCTCGCCCACGGGAATCGTTGCGCCGATGATCCTCTCGGCGCCGCCTCCTCGGGGCGCGTACACACCGACGATGGTGGCCTCAGCGCCCGCAGCATCACCCACGCCGACCACCGGCGCGGGCGCAGCTGCGGCAGGGTCGGAGACACCCGGAGCGTCGCCCGCGGTACCGCCGCCCATGGCGTCGACGACTTCGACGGCATCGATGAGCGATCGCGTCGTCCGCGTCGACACCCGAGCACAGGCCGAGATCGGGCAGGCCGAGGCATCCCCCCGCCCTCCGGAAACCTGGGCCGAGGTCGCCGCACAGGCGAGCGTGGCGCTCGACCCCCGATACGTCGAGCAGACCCTCACCCTGGACACGGGGAGGGCACAGTGATCGTGACGTCGACCGATTCCCGCCGCATCGAGATCGCGGCATTGCGCCGACTCGGACAACGATGTGGGGTGACCACCTGGCCGGTGGTGCTCGACCTCTGGACGCCGGCGGCCGACGGTGCGCTCGGCGAGACAGACGGTGCGCTCGGCGAGGCAAGAGCCGACGCCCGCGACCGTGCCGATCACGACGATGCCACTTTGGACCGTGCCATCACGGAGGCAGGACTGTCCGACAGCAGCGGCCCCACGCTCTGGGCCGAGCTGGTGGTCGGGGTGCTCGCCCACCCCGACCGGGAACTCGAGATTCGGGGTTTCGCCGCCGAGTCGACGGTCCGCGCCTGCGTGGCCCGTCGCGGTCACGACCACGTTCTCGCGGTGCGGCGAGGTGATCACATCGACCTCGCCCTCATCCCCGTGCCTGACATCAACGCCTTGGCCGGCGCCGTTCGCGCGACGTGTGGCCCGCACGACGCACTGGACTTCGCCGAGACCAGCGTCCCCACCCGCGAACTGACCGAAAGGTTCGGTCACTGTGCCGACACCCTCGATGTTGGTGCGGCACTGCGCGCATGGGGCGCCGCGGACGCCCATGCGATCCGCGTGGCTGACGCGTTGCTGTCCTGCGATGTGCGGTGGGAGATCGTGGCCACCACACGTGCCGACGGCGTCTTGACCCAGACTTCTGGGGCCATCGGGATCATCGACTCGCGTGCGGGTCGAATTCTGATGGGCCTCAGCAGATCACCCGACGACAGATTGTGGACCACCATCACCCCGGGGACGGGTCATCGGATCGGTGCGGCCGTGGACCGGCTGATCGACACCCTGCCCGGACGACGGTGGTTCCCATGAGTCGACGGGACTTCCCCATCGAGATCTTCGCCGGGGGACATCAGCGCCTGTCCGCACGGACAGCGCTTCGGGGGCATCGCGACGACGGTGCCGACATCTATGAGGAGAAGCACCATGAATCTCGATGGAGCAGTTGACGTCGACGTCGAATCAGGCTTGGCCACAGCGCAATCGGTCTCGCAGATCGTCGACGATATGCAGGCGGTGATCCGCCAGATCGCCACTGCGGCCTCGACGGGCGTGTCCAGCTGGAACGGCCGCGCGTCCAACGCATTCGACAACACCCACACCGACTGGAACTCGTCGGCGACGGCGCTCAATGCCGCCCTCGACGATATCCGAAACCAGCTGACCGCTGGTTTCAGCGGCTACGACGACCAGGATTCGCAGGCCGCGGGCGGCTTTGGCGCCGAGGGGCCGCTGCGTCTGTAAGCCCTCGCGCAGGCGCACCTACCATCGACCACCACCGCGGCCGACCACTACCGGGCCCGACCACCACCGCGGCCGACCACTACCGGGACCGACCACGACCGGGCCCGGCACATCTGATCACGACCACATCTGACCGAAAGGACTTCCCATGTCCGGAAGAATCAAGTACGACTTCGCCGCCCTCGGCGACCTCGAAGGGGGGCTGAACGCCCAGTTCGGCCGCCTCGAAGACCTGGCGTCGCAGCTGAAATCGCAAGTCGCCGCACTCGACGGCAATTGGCGCTCACCCGGCGCGAAGCAGGCTTACGACGCCGCCCAGCAGAACTGGGACCGCGTGTTCATGCAGGCCCGCGAGCAGTTGCTCGGCATCCAGCGCGGCGTGACCAATGCGCGGACGGTGATGAACGAGACCGATACCTCGATCGCACGCGGCTTCGGCGGGCTCGTCTAGACCCGCCGCAGCACCGGGCCCGGCCCACACCTTTGCTGCCGCCGGGGCTCCGGCACCAAAGGCGTGGGCATCGGCTCGGCGCCCGATCCGCCGGCTAGGGCTCGGCGACGGTGGTCGCCGGCGGTTCGGGTGGTGGTGTCGCGATGAGCGGTGATGGCCTAGAGTTCGCGATGTTGCGCTGTCATGCCGGGTTCCCGGCGAATGGGAGGATCAGCTCGTGTCCGCCGAAGGCTCCAAGAAGGCGATCGTCGCCGCCCTGACCGCCAATGCCGGTATCGCGATTGCCAAGTTCGTCGGGTTCGCTGTCACCGGCTCGTCGTCGATGCTTGCCGAGGGCGTGCACTCGGTCGCCGATACTGCCAACCAGGGTCTATTGCTGCTCGGGCAACAACGCGCGGCCCGCCGCGCCGATCGGCTGCATCCTTTTGGGTATGGGCGTGCCCGGTATTTCTACTCGTTCATCGTCGCACTCGTGATCTTCGCTCTCGGTTCGCTTTTCGCGATCTACGAGGGCGTCGAGAAGATCATGCACGCCCACGACCACGGGCTTGAGTCGCCGCTCGTCGCGGTCGTCATCCTGCTCGTCGCGATCTGCCTGGAGAGCTACAGCTTCGTCACCGCATTCCGTGAGTCGCGGCCGTTGAAGGGGTCGGCGAGCTGGTGGCGGTTCATCCGCAACTCGCGCAACCCCGAACTGCCCGTCGTCCTGCTCGAGGACAGCGGAGCCCTCATCGGTCTCGTCCTCGCCCTCGGCGGTGTGGGCTTGACGATGGCGACCGGCGATGCGATCTGGGACGGCATCGGTACGGTCTGCATCGGAGTGTTGCTGGGGGTCATCGCGATCGTGCTGATCGTGGAGATGAAGAGCCTATTGATCGGTGAGGGCGCGACCGAGACCGAGGAGGCCGCGATCATGACAGCGCTCGCCAGCGACGGCGTCGACCGCGTCATCCACATCAAGACCCAGTATCTCGGCCCCGAGGAGATGCTGGTGGCCGCGAAGATCGCGCTGCCACCGAACGTCGACCTGCAGACCGTGGCCCGAACCATCGACGCCGCCGAGTCCAGGGTGCGTGCGGCGGTGCCGCAGGCCCGCATCATCTACCTCGAACCCGACATCGACCGCAGCGATCCGTCCGCTCTGCACCGAAATCCGGGTAAGTCGTGATCGCGTCGATTAGCGTCTAGCCCACGGCAACCAGTCGGCGCTGTGGTGGGCGTTCTGGCTGATCGGCTGGAACCGCACATGGCTGTACCAACGAGAGAGGTCGAGGCGAATGGCCAACCCGCTGACCCGGGTCAAGTCCGTCGAGCAATCGATGGCCGACACCGATGAGCCCGGACACCAACTTCGTAAGAACCTGACCTCGTGGGATCTGATGGTCTTCGGGGTGTCGGTGGTCATCGGCGCAGGCATTTTCACCATCACCGTGACCACCGCGGGTAACAAGGCCGGTCCGGCCATCTCACTGTCGTTCATGATGGCCGCGATCGCCTGTGCCCTGGCCGCGCTGTGTTACGCCGAATTCGCCTCGACCGTGCCGGTCGCGGGATCGGCGTACACCTTTGGTTACGCAACCTTTGGCGAGTTCCTCGCGTGGATCCTCGGGTGGGATCTGATCCTGGAGTTCGCTGTGGGCGCCTCGGTGGTGTCCAAGGGGTGGTCGTCTTATCTCGGCAGTGTGTTCGGATTCTCTGGCGGCACAGTCGATGTGGGATCGGTGACGATCGACTGGGGGGCGATGGTCATCGTTGCCGTGGTGACCACACTGCTGGTTTTCGGCACCAAACTCTCCTCGCGGGTCAGTGCCGTCATCACGGCCATCAAGGTGGCCGTGGTGCTGCTGGTGATCGTCGTCGGGTTCTTCTACGTCAAGTCCGCCAACTTCAGGCCCTTCATCCCGCCCTCAGAAAGTGGCGCCGGCGCCGAGAAGTCGGTCGACTCGTCGCTGTTCTCGTTGATCACCGGCGGCGGCGAGAGCTCCTATGGCTGGTATGGGGTATTGGCGGCGGCGTCGATTGTCTTCTTCGCGTTCATAGGGTTCGACGTGGTCGCCACCACCGCGGAGGAAACCCGTAACCCCCGCCGCGACGTTCCCCGCGGAATCCTCGGATCGCTGGCGATCGTCACCGTCCTTTACATTTTGGTGACCATCGTGGTGACCGGAATGGTCAGCTACACCCAGCTCGCCACCAGTGCCGGTGACGGCAAACCCAAGAACCTGGCGACGGCGTTCGCGCTGAACGGGGTCACCTGGGCGGAGAAGACCATTGCCATCGGTGCCCTCGCCGGTCTGACGACCGTCGTGATGGTCCTGATGCTCGGCCAGTCGCGGGTGCTGTTCGCGATGTGCCGCGACGGGCTGCTGCCACGAGGTCTGGCCAAGACGCATCCGCGTTTCGGTACTCCGGCCCGCCTCACTGTGCTGATCGGGGTCGTGGTGTTCATCGTCGCGGGCTTCTTCCCGATCGACAAGCTGGAAGAGATGGTCAACGTCGGTACGCTTTTCGCGTTCGTCGTCGTCGCTGCGGGTGTGATGATCCTGCGCCGCACCCGACCGGATCTCGACCGCGGCTTCACCGTTCCCGGCGGACCGATCATCCCGGTCCTGGCCATCCTGGCTTGCATCTGGCTGATGCTCAATCTGTCGGCGCTGACCTGGATTCGCTTCGTCATCTGGATGGTGATCGGTGTCGCCGTCTACTTCCTCTATGGCATGCGCCACTCGATGGTCGGCAGGCGTGAGCGAGGGGAGATCGAGGGCGTCGACACCGTCGGCCGGGGTGCCGCTGCATCCGGAGGGCCCGGCGCGTCCAAGAAGTGAGCCGCCCGCCGACGAGGCGCCCGGTGGCATGACTCTCCGCGCCCACGCCCGGCATCCCGCTGACAGCGTCGGATAGCCTGGTCCTCAGATCTGTTCGTCGTGTCCCCGGGGGTCGCATCCGCGCACACCCAGGACACGCGACGAGCCACACCGACTCCGAAGGGGACCAGATGACCATGGTGCAGAACGACGCACCGCAGGCAGACTCCATCAACGGCATCGACTTCAAGGTTGCCGATCTCTCGCTGGCCGACTTCGGCCGCAAGGAGATCGAACTCGCCGAACACGAGATGCCCGGCCTGATGTCGCTGCGGCGCGAGTACGCCGAGGTCGCCCCACTCAAGGGCGCACGGATCTCTGGTTCGCTGCACATGACCATCCAGACCGCGGTGCTCATCGAGACACTCGTGTCGCTCGGTGCGCAGGTCCGATGGGCCTCGTGCAACATCTTTTCCACCCAGGATCACGCCGCCGCCGCCATCGTGGTCGGCCCGCACGGCACGCCCGACGACCCCAAGGGCATCCCGGTGTTCGCGTGGAAGGGCGAAACGCTCGAGGAGTACTGGTGGGCCGCCGAGCAGATGCTCACCTGGCCCAACCCCGACGAGCCCGCCAACATGATCCTCGACGACGGCGGCGATGCCACCATGCTGGTGCTGCGCGGCGCCGAGTTCGAGAAGGCCGGAGTCGTTCCGCCCGCCGACGAGAACGACTCCGCCGAGTACAGGGTCTTCCTGGACCTGCTGCGGTCGAGCTTTGAGGCGGACAAGACCAAGTGGTCAAAGGTCGCCGACTCGGTCAAGGGCGTCACCGAGGAGACGACCACCGGTGTGCTGCGGCTCTATCAGTTCGCCGCCGCCGGCGACCTGGCATTCCCCGCCATCAACGTCAACGATTCCGTCACCAAGTCCAAGTTCGACAACAAATACGGCACCCGCCACTCGCTCATCGACGGCATCAACCGCGGCACCGACGTCCTCATCGGCGGCAAGAAGGTCCTGATCTGTGGATACGGTGACGTTGGCAAGGGCTGTGCGGAATCGCTGGCCGGTCAGGGCGCACGTGTGCAGGTCACCGAGATCGATCCGATCAACGCCCTGCAGGCTCTGATGGACGGATTCGATGTGGTCACCGTCGAGGATGCGATCTCCGGGGCCGACATCGTCATCACCTCGACCGGTAACAAGGACATCATCCTGCTCGAGCACATGAAGCAGATGAAGAACCAGGCGATCCTGGGCAACATCGGGCACTTCGACAACGAGATCGACATGGCGGGCCTCGAGCGTTCCGGCGCCAAGCGGATCAACGTCAAGCCGCAGGTCGATCAGTGGATCTTCGACGACGGTCACTCGATCATCGTGCTCAGCGAGGGCCGGCTGCTCAATCTCGGCAATGCGACCGGTCATCCGTCGTTCGTGATGAGCAACAGCTTCTCCAACCAGGTCATCGCGCAGATCGAACTGTGGACCAAGAACGACGAGTACGACAACGAGGTCTACCGGCTGCCCAAGCATCTCGATGAGAAGGTCGCCAAGATCCACGTCGAGGCGCTCGGCGGCTCCCTGACCAAGCTGACCAAGGAGCAGGCTGAGTACATCAACGTCGACGTCGAGGGGCCCTACAAGCCCGAGCACTACCGCTACTGAGGCGCATCCATCCGACGAAACGCTGCCCCGCTCGACACATCGAGCCGGGCAGCGTTTCGGGTTTGTCAGTGCCGGGTTCTCGGTGCCCCTCAGGCAGTGATGGCGGGCTCGGCGCCCGGGCAGTAATACCAGGTTGAGTTCTCGCGTTCGAAACTCGCCGAGGCCTGCTGACTGCTGCTGCGTTGCGATCCGACCTCGACGTGGGTCTGGATCGTCGACTGTGCCGTGTCACCATCGACCGAGTTGACCCGGAGTTGCTCGAGCACCAGATTGCCCTGCTGTGTCGGCGCCTGCACCGACGATCGCGCCGCGCTGCAGACCGCGGCCTGCATCCCGGCGACGTCGCGGGCGTTGGCCGCGACGATGTAGCGCTGCATCGCATCGGCGATGGCATACGCGGTCGTCGGATCGACCGCGGACGTGCCGTCGGTGTCCGGGGCCGTCTGGGTTGGGGTGTCGGTGTCGGGCGCGGTGCTCGCGCCCCCACCGCCGGGTGTGGACGGAGCGGTCGACGGCGCGCCGGTGGCAACCGTGGTGTCGGTGCTGCCGCCGGTGTTGACCGCGATCAACGTCACCGCGAGTGCCACGATCACGACGACCGTGAGCACGCCGGCGCCGATGGCGACGAGCGCGCCGGTGTTTCGCGGGCCCCCCGGTGGACGGTATCGGTCTCCGGGCATTCCTCCACCGGGCACACCCGGCCCGAATCCACCACCCGGCGTGCCGCCCCCAGGGAATCCACGAGCCACCTGCGGATCGAACGACCGGGGTGCAGGCGGCTGGTACGGGGGCGGAACGGACGATGAAAAGGGTTGCGCGGCAGCGGGTTGCGCTACCTGTGCCGGTGGTGGTACGGCGGCAGTGCCGGGCGCCGGAGGCTGCTGCAGGGGCACCTGCGGTGGCGGAGCCTGTCCGCCGGTACTCCAGGTCGTCATCGTGCGGGTCGGCATCTGCGCGGGCGTCGGGGTCGGTCCCGCACCGGGGGGCGCCGTGCCGGCAACCTCCTCGGGTGTGGGTGCCGGCTGTGCGGGCTCCCGCGGTGCATCGCCACCGTGGGGCGGCGGATAGGTCATAAGTCTTCCTCGCGACGTGGGTCCAGCCAGGCTATCGGACCGCGTGCGGCGGCGTCAGCGCGCGTCATTCGGGTCGTCGACCCCAGCGCCGAGCAGGTCGATCAGTGTCTCCGGGGTCGCGTCGGCCACCTCCGTCCACGGTGAGGCCCACCCGGACCGTGCCAGCTCGCGATACGTCGCGTCGACACGGCGTTGTAGATCCGCGTCGCGCTCGTAGTGATCGCGGGGTCGTGTGGGGTCCCCGGCCGATCGCGCCTGCGCGCGACTCATCGCGACCTCCGCTGCCACGGCGAGGAACAGGGTGTGATCGGGACGGGGGAGATCCAGCCGCCCGAATTCCAGGTCGTGCACCCATCGGACGACCTCTCCGTCGGCGGGTTGCGCGAGACGCGCGGCACTGTAGGCGGCGTTCGACGCGACATAACGGTCGGCGACGACGACGTCGTTGCTCTTGAGCGCGGTCCGGATCTCCGGGGCCGCCGCCGATCGGTCGAGCGCGAACAACAGGGCCATCGCATACACGCTCTCGCGCAGATCCCCGTGCTCGCCATGAAGTGACTCGGCCGCGATGTCGGCGAACAGTGACTGGCGATAGCGAGGGAAAGTGACCGTCGCCACGGCCGCACCTCGCTCGCGCCATCGCTGAACCAGGCCGTTGACCAGCGTGTTCTTACCGGCGCCGTCGAGTCCCTCGACGGCGATGAGTCGACCCACCATATGCTCCTGTGTCCTTGCCCGGTTGCCTGCGCAGTGTGTCCGCGTGACCACTCTGCCCGGCGGGCGGCGGCCACCGGCGTCCGGGCGTCACGAATGCGCGGCGCGTCAATCACGGCCGGATGATCACAACAGTGTCACCATTGTCAGCATGAAGCCACGGATCCTCGTCGTCGATGACGATGCCGCGCTCGCCGAGATGCTCACGATTGTGCTGCGCGGCGAGGGGTTTGAGCCGTTCGTGGTGGGTGATGGGACCCAGGCACTGACCGCTGTCCGCGAGATCCGCCCCGATCTGGTGTTGCTCGATCTGATGCTGCCGGGAATGAACGGTATCGACGTCTGCCGCGTGCTGCGAGCCGACTCCGGGGTGCCGATCGTGATGCTGACCGCCAAGTCCGATACCGTCGATGTGGTACTCGGCCTGGAGTCAGGTGCCGACGACTACATGGTCAAACCGTTCAAGCCCAAGGAGCTCGTCGCCCGGGTCCGCGCACGGCTGCGCCGCACCGACGAGGAGCCGGCGGAACTGCTGTCGATAGGGCCGGTGGAGATCGACGTTCCCGCGCACAAGGTGACTCGCGACGGCGTCCCGATCTCCCTGACGCCGCTCGAATTCGACCTGCTCGTCGCGTTGGCCCGTAAGCCCCGCCAGGTGTTCACCCGCGACGTCCTGCTCGAACAGGTATGGGGCTATCGGCATCCGGCCGACACTAGACTCGTCAACGTGCACGTTCAGCGGTTACGCGCGAAGGTCGAGACCGACCCGGAGAATCCGGAGGTCGTTCTGACGGTGAGGGGGGTCGGCTACAAGGCCGGCCCGCCGTGATCGGTCGCAACAGACGGCGCGTCAACAGCACCTTCGGACGGCTCACCCGCACGGCGAGCGCGATCGCCTCGGTCTTCGGCCGGATCTGGCGACGCTCACTGCAGTTGCGGGTCATCTTCTCGACGTTGGTGCTGTCTTTTGTCGTTCTGCTGATCCTCGGGTTTGTCCTGATGAGTCAGATCACCGACCGGTTGCTCGACGTCAAACTCACTGCGGCGACCGAGGAGATCGAGCGCGCGCGGGTGTCGGTGGAACGCGATCTCGCCAGCGGTGACGGCAACATGTCGGTGCAGAACAGGCTGCGCCAAACCCGGTCGTTGCTCACCGACCGGGACATCGACAGCGGACAGTCGTCGGGCAACGTCGGCACGTTCGACACGGTGCTACTGGTACCCGGTACCGGGGCCGACGGCAGTGCCACCGGCGTCGGACCGGTGTCGGAGATCCCACGGAACCTGCGCGACATGGTGCAGGGCGGACAGATCGCCTACCAATATTCCTCGGTGGTCAACTCGGCCGGCGGTCAAGAACCCGGACTTATCATCGGCTCTCCCACCAACGCCTCGGTGCCTGGGCTGGAGTTGTATCTCGTCTTCCCGTTGACCACCGAGAACAGCACCGTCGACCTCGTCCGGGGCACGCTGCTGACCGGAGGTGTGGTGTTGCTCGGTCTCCTGGCGGCAATCGCCTGGCTGGTGTCGAGGCAAGTGGTCATCCCGGTGCGGTCGGCATCGAGGATCGCCGTCCGATTTGCCGACGGCAGACTCAAGGAACGCATGCCGGTCCGCGGTGAGGACGACATGGCACGGTTGGCCATGTCATTCAACGACATGGCCGAGAGCCTGTCCAAGCAGATCACCCATCTCGAGGAGTTCGGTGGGCTGCAACGGCAATTCACCTCCGACGTCAGTCACGAGTTGCGGACACCGCTGACCACCGTCCGCATGGCCAGCGATGTGCTCTACGACGGCCGCGACGAGCTCGACCCGGTGCGCCGCCGATCCGTGGAATTGTTGGACAAGGAACTCGACCGGTTCGAGACGCTGCTCAACGAGCTGCTGGAGATTTCCCGACACGATGCGGGTATGGCTGAGCTGGCGGCCGAACGGATGGACATGGCGATCCCGATTGACGCTGCGCTCTCGACGGTGTCCCGCCTGGCCGAGGAGACCGGTACCGAATTGATTCTCGATCTCCCGGCCGAACCGGTCCTTGCCGAGATCGACCCGCGCCGGGTCGAGCGAATCCTGCGCAACCTGCTGGCCAATGCGATCGACCACGGTGAACGCAAACCGGTGACGTTGTCGATGCGCTCCGACGGCGATGCCGTGGCGATCACCGTCCGCGATCAGGGCATCGGCCTTCGTCCGGGAGAGGAGAAGCTGGTGTTCAACCGCTTCTGGCGCTCCGATCCGTCGAGGTTCCGCAGATCCGGCGGCACCGGGCTGGGCCTGGCGATCAGTATCGAGGACGCCCGGTTGCACCAGGGCCGTCTGGAGGCGTGGGGCGAACCCGGACACGGTGCCTGCTTCCGGCTGACCCTGCCCCTGGTCCGCGGACACAAGGTACTCGGCTCTCCGCTACCGCTCAAACCGGTCGGCGCGAGCAAGGTCAAGAGCGTCACCACACCCGCCCGCGTCGAGGGAGCTGTCGGTGGCGAGTGATCTTCGGCCGGTCGCGACGAGGTCGATCGGGGCGAGATGGCGCCTGCTGGTGCCACTGTTGTGTGTCCTCGCGGTGATGGTCGCGGCCTGCGGCGGTATTCCCGACGATTCGCTGCCGCAACCGATCAGCTCCTTCGCCCGTAAGGGCCCGACGAATGCGGTGCCGGCGCCACAGCCGGATATGGACCCCGAGGCGCTGGTCCGTGCGTACCTCAAGGCCACCGCAGCACCCACCGACGCGCACGCCGCGGCCCGCAAGTTCCTCGCCCCGGTCACCGCGGCGCAATGGGACGAACGTGGTGACGCGATCATCCTCGACGACATCAACACCTACGTGGATCAACGCAGCCCGACCGCCGTTCGGATGCGTCTCGTCGGCAACAACGTGGGCGTCCTCAAACCCGACGGTCAGCTGCTGCCGGCGACCGGACAGGTAGAGACCACCCTGACGTTGGCGCGGGTCGGCAATCAGTGGCGCATCGACGGAACCCTGCCCGATCGCACGATGATCGACCGCAACCAGTTCGAGGTCAGCTACCGGTCGGTCTTGGTGTACTTCACCGACCGGACGCGCTCGCACCTCGTGCCGGACCCGCGGTGGCTCTACGGTGGAATGGATTCGGACCCGACAACGCTGGTGAACACGGTGATCGACGGACCAGCCGACGATCTGGCCACCGCGGTCGATTCCGCATTTCCGACTGGGGCCGCGTTGCGGGGTCCGGTCACGCCGGTGGCCGGCGGCGGGGTGCGGGTCGAATTGACCGGAATCGGTAGCCTCTCGACCCGGGATCGCACACTGCTCGCCGCGCAGGTCAGCTGGACGCTCAGTGGAGCCGACATCGGAGGTCCGTACGTCATCAACGCCGACGGTGCGCCGCTGGTCGGCGACCGGGCCGCGGGCTGGCAGACGACCGACGTGCGGGCCTTCGACCCGAATGTGCCGCCGACATCGGCCGTGGGGCTCAACATCATTCGCAATGGAGCAATGGCCAAGGTCATCGACAACGGCACCGCGCCGGTATCGGGTTCGCTCGGCGCTCCGACCTCGCTACGCTCGGCGTCGATCTCTCCGGACGGATCGCGGGTGGCCGCCGTTCTCGCCGCCAGTGGCCCCGACCCCCGGCTGAACCTGGCTGTCGGCGACTACGGCGGGTCGCCGACGACGATCACCTCCGGTATGTCGATCACCCGCCCGTCCTTCGGCCCCGAGAACGAGCTGGTCTGGGCCGTCGTCGACGGCCGGCCCGTCGAGTGGATCGGCAACGACCCCGGCGGTGCCCGCGTCGCCGAGATCGATGCCGGAGCGGTCGCCGCGCTGGTGCGCGGTCCGATCACCGAGTTGCAGGTCGCCCCCGACGGCGTGCGGGTCGCGATGATCGTGTCCGGCCAGGTGGTGTTCGCGGTGCTCGCGACCAACGCGGACGGGCAACTCACGCTCGCACGGCCGCTGATCGCCGCCTACAACATCGGCAACCGCGCGGTGTCGCTGGACTGGGCGTCTCCGACCACCGTGATGGTCGCCCGTGATGCCACCGACTCGCCGGTGGTGCAGGTCTCGATCAGCGGCACCCCGGCCGTCGGCCTGCTCAGTGGCAACGTCTCGCCCCCGGTCACCGCGGTCGTCGCCAACCCGACCGCCGTCTACATCTCCGACCAGCGTGGTGTGTTGCGTCTCGGCAGCACCAACGGTCAGGCCGACGAGTACTGGACCGAGGTCGAACCGGCGATGACACCGGGGACCATCCCGGTCATCCCTTGACGAGATCCCGGTGTGGCGCCGGGCAATTCAGGCCCCAGCGAGGACGACGACCGCACCGATCCCGATGCCGTGCCTGCGGCATACCTGGACCGATTCGGCAGCTGTCGCGCCGGTGGTGAGTACGTCGTCGACGAGGATCGCCGCACCCGGAGGACAGCGTGCGCCGGCTCGGATACGGACGCTGCCACGCAGGTTCGCGCGCCGTTCGCGCGCGTCGAGACCCGACGAGTCGCGGGTGGTCATGGCCGTGGTCAACAGGGGCCGCACCCGGGCCCGTGTACCCAGTCGTCCGGCCGCGACGCCGGCGATTGCCGTCACCGGGTCGCCGCCACGACGCCGGGCCGCGAGCGGGCGGGTCGGCGCCGGGATCAGATGCAGCCGCGCGGCATCGGGCATCTCGCCCCAGCGGGCCAGCGTGATCAGCGAGTCGGCCAGCGCCCGTCCGAGAGGGGTGACGAGGTCCCGTCTTCCCTGTTCCTTCATCGCGATGATCGAGGCGCGCAACGGTCCCCGATAGCGTCCCACCGACCACACCGGTATACCGATCGCCACCCGAGGATGCAGTTCGATGGGTGCGTCGGCGATCCTCGCCGCACAGTCGGGACACCAGTCGCACCCAGGGCGACCGCATCCACCGCATGTGCGGGGCAGGACGAGGTCGGCGCCCTCGACGCCGACCCGTCTCATCCCCACGGCGAGGACCGACATGACAGAGCCAAAGCAGCGCGGCGAGGATGAGGTCACCCGACGAGCGTGACAGCAGACGCCGGCGATATCCGGCCGCGCAAGCGTGCGGGCGTCACTGCCGTGGACCGGTCCGGGTCTGTGCATCGCCGGTTGTTGCGCTGACATGGTGGGCCATCGGTCCCGACGTCGGTGACCACGACGTGACGCACTGATCAGAAACGTGGCCGCGCTGCGAACATCCGACTACGGTCAGAGGTACAAGAGGTTGAGTGGTCATCGCGGAGGAGCACACACCGCTCCGCGCCGGGAGGTGAGGCCAGTGCATATGGGTGCCGACCGTCGGTCGGTACTGACTCGGTTCCTGCTCTGCGACTCTTGAGTCGACATCGAAGGATCCACCCGAAATCATTGAGCGCCAACGTATTCGACAGTCCTCTTGGGCGCGTGTGATTGGTGGACCCGTGCTCGGCACCTCGAGGTCGAATAGCACTTTCCAGGAGGTAGTTCCATGTCATCTGTCATCCACCGTAAGGGCCAGCGCGAATCCAAGGTCGCCGCGGTCGACGACATCGACAACCAGTCCGCGTTCGTCATCCCACCGGGAACGGTGGAGTCCGACGAACCCGCCGAGCCCACCGCGAAGGTGGCGTTCAGTGGCCGCAACGTCGAAATACCCGAGCATTACCGGATCTTCGTCGGCGACAAGCTCGCCCGACTCGAACGCTACGATCCGACCATTTTCCGCTTCGACGTCGAGCTGAACCACGAACGCAACCGCCGCCAGTCCAAGGTCTGTCAGCAGGTGGAACTCACCGCGATGGGCAAGGGCCCGGTGGTTCGCGCACAGGCGAGTGGCGAGAACTTCTACTCGGCACTCGAGTCGGCACTGGACAAGATCGAGTCGCGACTTCGTCGGGTCAAGGACCGCCGCAAGGTGCACTACGGCAACCGCCGACCGCTGTCGGTGGCGCAGGCCACCGAGGTCGGGGCGCCGCGCCTGCGTGACAACCAGCTCTCGGTTGATGCCGGCCCGTCGCCCGAGGGTGCCGAACACTTGGCCGAACAGCGGTGGGATGACGGTGTCGCCGAACATATGCCCGGTCAGGTGGTCCGCGTCAAGGAGCACCCCGCGGTGCCGATGACCGTTGACGACGCGCTCTATGAGATGGAACTCGTCGGGCATGACTTCTTCCTGTTCCACGACAAGGAGACCGACAAGCCGTCGGTGGTCTACCGGCGACACGCCTTTGACTACGGGCTGATCCGACTCGCCTGATCGGAGAACCGGTCGCGCATGTCGGCGGGGCGGTGTGGACATGGCGTCCGTACCGCCCCGCCGCGCATCGGTAGGCGCATCGATCCCCGGACCCCCGACGCGGCCGATCAGTTCTTCTTCAGGCGGCCTCGGTACGATGGGCGGCGGCCTGTGCGCGCTGCATGGGTCGTGGCGGGATGTCGACATGAGTAAGGGACTCGATCAACGGTGCTGAACAAGCTGCTGCGCATCGGCGAAGGCCGGATGGTCAAGCGACTCGATGCCATCGCATCGCACGTCGAGACATTGTCCGACGAGTTCGAGGCGCTCGGCGACGACGATCTGCGGGCCAAGACCGACGAGTTCAAGGAGCGCTTCGCCGAGGGCGAGACGCTCGAAGAACTGCTGCCCGAGGCGTTCGCGGTGGCCCGCGAGGCCGCCTGGCGCGTGCTCGACCAGAAACACTTCCACGTCCAGATCATGGGCGGCGCGGCGCTGCATTACGGCAACATCGCCGAGATGAAGACCGGTGAGGGCAAGACCCTTACTTGTGTTCTGCCGGCCTACCTCAATGCGATCTCCGGTGACGGCGTCCACGTCGTCACCGTCAACGACTACCTCGCCAAGCGCGACGCCGAGTGGATGGGCCGGGTGCACCGGTTCCTCGGCCTCGAGACCGCGGTCATCCTGACCGGGATGTCGCCGGATCAGCGCCGCGAAGCCTACGCCGCCGACATCACCTACGGCACCAACAACGAGTTCGGCTTCGACTATCTGCGCGACAACATGGCGCACTCCCTCGAGGAGTTGGTGCAGCGTGGCCACAACTTCGCGATCGTCGACGAAGTCGACTCGATCCTCATCGACGAGGCGCGAACCCCCCTGATCATCTCCGGCCCGACCGAGGGATCGAGTAAGTGGTACGTCGAATTCGCCCGCATCGCACCGCTTCTCGAGCGTGACGAGCACTACGAGGTCGACATCAAGAAGAAGACCATCGGCGTGCATGAGGCCGGCGTGGAGTTCGTCGAGAACCAGCTCGGGATCGACAATCTCTACGAGGCCGCCAACTCGCCGTTGGTGAGTTACCTCAACAACGCCATCAAGGTCAAAGAACTGTTCCACCGCGACAAGGACTACATCGTCCGCAATGGTGAGGTCCTCATCGTCGACGAGTTCACCGGTCGCGTGCTCGACGGACGCCGGTTCAACGAGGGGCTGCACCAGGCGATCGAGGCCAAGGAAGGCGTCGAGATCAAGGCCGAGAACCAGACGCTGGCCACGATCACGCTACAGAACTACTTCCGCATGTACGACAAGCTCGCCGGCATGACGGGTACCGCTGAGACCGAGGCCGCCGAGTTCGACCAGATCTACAAGCTGGGTGTGCTGCCGATCCCGACCAACAAGCCGATGATCCGCAAGGACCAAGGCGACCTGATCTACAAGACTGAGGAGGCCAAGTTCTCCGCGGTGGTCGACGACATCACCGAACGCCACGAGATCGGCCAGCCGGTGTTGATCGGTACCACCAGCGTCGAGCGCTCGGAGTACCTCTCGCGCCAACTCGCCAAACGCGACATCCCGCACACCGTGCTGAACGCGAAGTTCCATGAGCAGGAAGCCCAGATCGTCGCCGAGGCCGGACGTATCGGCGCGGTCACCGTTGCCACGAACATGGCCGGGCGTGGCACCGACGTCGTACTCGGCGGCAACCCTGACATCATCGCCGACACGCGACTGCGCAAGGCGGGCCTCGACCCAGTGTCGACTCCCGACGAGTACGAGGCCGCGTGGGAAGAGGCGATCGAGAGCGCACGGGCGGCAGCGGCTGCGGAGGCCGAGCAGGTCCGCGAGGCCGGCGGTCTGTACGTGCTCGGCACCGAGCGCCACGAGTCGCGTCGTATCGACAACCAGCTGCGCGGCCGTTCCGGTCGCCAGGGCGATCCGGGCGAGTCCCGGTTCTATCTCTCGCTCGGCGATGAGCTGATGCGCCGATTCAACGGCGCCGCGCTCGAGTCGATCATGAACCGGGTGAACCTGCCCGACGACGTGCCGATCGAGGCGAAGATGGTCACCAAGGCCATCCGCAGCGCGCAGACACAGGTCGAGCAGCAGAACTTCGAGGTCCGCAAGAATGTCCTCAAGTACGACGAGGTGATGAACGAGCAGCGCAAGGTCATTTACGCCGAGCGCCGTACCATTCTCGAGGGCTCCGACCATCGGGAACAGATCCTGGAGATGGTTGCCGAGGTCGTGGGCGCATATGTCGAGGGAGCGACCTCTGAGGGTTATGCCGAAGACTGGGACCTCGACGAACTGTGGTCGGCGTGCCGTGCGCTTTACCCGATCGAGCTCGATCCCAAGGAAGTCGTCGGCGAGAACGAGTACGGCGAGCGTGACGACATTTCCGCCGAGGAGCTCAAGGAGATCCTCATCGCCGACGCGCAGGCCGCCTACGAAAAGCGCGAGGCGCAGATCACCGAGGTAGCTGGCGAGGGCGCGATGCGTCAGCTTGAGCGGACGATCCTGTTGTCGGTGCTCGACCGCAAGTGGCGCGACCACCTCTACGAGATGGACTATCTGCGTGAGGGCATTCACCTGCGGTCGATGGCCCAGCGTGACCCTGTCGTGGAGTACCAGCGCGAGGGCTTCGACATGTTCAGCGGCATGCTCGAGGGCCTGAAGGAAGAGACTCTGCAGTTCCTGTTCAACGTGCAGGTCCAGACCGAGTCCCCGCCGGTTCCCGCGCCCGCCGCGGCCTCACTGCGACAGCCGGCACCCGCGTTGGCCGGTGCCGCGGCCGGTGGGTCGAGTCAGGCGCCGCCCGCACTGCGGGCGGTCGGTGACCGCACCCCCGACGGTGGTCCGGATGCCTCGGAGATGACGTTCTCCGGCCCCGACGAAGGCGGTGGCGAGGTCAGCCACAGCGAGGCCGAGGAGCTTGAGGATCCGGCGGTGACGTCGGCGTCCCGGCGTGAACGCCGCGCCGCGGCGCGCGCACAGACCAAGACCTCCCGACCGCCGAAGGCCAAGAAGAAGCGTCGGTAGGCGGTCGGGCGAAAAACTTCGGACAAAGTGGAACCGGAGCGCCCTGCGGTGCGTCCGATTTCCATGACCACAACCCTCACCGTCACTGTTCCCGCCGATGCTCCCGTTCGTGCTGGGGCTGATGCCCCCGTTCGTGCAGTGGCTGATGCCCCCGTCGATCATGTGCGCGTCGTTGCCGCACCCGTGTACGAGCCGGTCGGAGAGCCGAGCCGGGCAACCGACGGGCCGCTGGTGACCGCGCCGCTCGGCACGCGGCCGGTGCGGCGACCCGAGCCGGTGGCGGTACCGGTGGGGACGGTCGAGGCACGACGCGTTGCCGCGCGGACCATCGCTGCAGTGCTCGAGGTCCTCGATCGGCGGCGTCCGGCGGTACACCTGGAAACCGCGGTCGCCCCACAGCTCTACGAACACATCGTCACCGTGCTGCGCCCCGACATCGCCAGGCCCGAGAACCGGGCCGTGGGCGTGAGCGCCCGCATCCGACGAATCCACATCCAGATGTGTGATCCGTCGACGGCGGAGATCTTCGGCAGTGTCGAGCGGGGTCGCCGGGTTCGCGCGTTCGCCGGACGCATCGAACGCGTCCCGGTCCGGGTACGCCAGGCCGGGCGGGTCCGATCGAGCCTTCCGGTTCGGGTCGAATACCGGTGGCGGCTGGCGACGTTGGAGATGAACTGAGTCGGGGCTCCGCTCATTCCCGCACCGGACGCTGCCACCAGGATCGTCACCGCGGTGTCGTTGTGGCGCACCAACGTGTCGAAGCGTCCGTCGAGAAGCTGGGCGAGTCCGATGCGCCCGGTGATGGAGGGGATGAGATCGACCCTGCCCTCCTCGAGGAGCCGAATGGTCGCCGGATGACTGTTGACGGAGGCGATGGTGTCGCGCATCGCGATCTTCTTAGCACCAGCTTCTGCACGCCGAGCATTTTGGGATAACCCCAGATCGACACCATCGCAAGGACTTCCGTCGGCGTGAGTGCCTCGGAGAGGGTGTCGCGGGCAGGCTGCACCGAGGTGCATTCGACGCCGACGTCGGCACCGCGACCGGCGGTGAGGTCACAGTCGGCCGGTGTCCCGTCCTGCGCCGACGATGTGGTCGACGCCGGTGTCGCTGGCCTTCGCCCGACGCAGTCGACGCGGTTCGCTGACGATCGTTGGTGGCGCCCTCGGCCTTGCACACCGCCGCGGTGAGCAGACCGATCGGGCCGGCTCCGGTGATCTACGTGACGTCCCCCGGCACCTGCGTCACTGCGTTGCGCCGCCTCGAAACCTGCCGACACGGGGATCACTGCCGCCTGGTCGAGAGGAATTCCCCTGGACACCTTGTGGACTCAGTCTCGCTCGACGGCGATCTTCTCGCCGAGCGCACCGCCGAGATCATCGAGCCCGATGACATTTCATATCGGCCAGGAGGTAATCGTTGTTGTGGCTGTCCGGGGTCGACGCCGTCGGCGTTGATGTAGCGCCCCACGACGACGTGATCGCCCGGTGCGAGGTCCTCGACACCGTCGCCGACCGCCGACCGCCGACCCCAGATCGCCGACCGCCGACCCCCGACCCCAGATCGCCGACACCGCGCTCGGCACCACGTGTCCCCGCGTGATCGCCGCGCTCTCTGCGCTGATCGGCTGCGCAAGCCCCGGCATCGGGATCAGGGTGGGTCCGTCGGCGTACTCGTGCAGATCGGTGCCGCAGATCCCACACCACGCCACCTCGATGACAACCGTTGCGGGTTCGACGGTGAACTCGTCGATGTCCGCGCTCCGGATGTCCCCGCTGTCGTCATAGACGTGCTGTGCGCACCATCATCAACTCCGTTCTTCTGCGGTGTCGGCGGACCGTTGTGGTCGTCGGCTCCTCGCCGGGCACTCTGGCATCGAGTGACGAACCGGGCGCCCGGGTCGGGCAACAGTTGCCGAGGGGTTGCAGCCGAGGCCTTACGATCGTCGATGTGGCCAATCGGTTGTCCCCGCGCGAGGCGATGTACTACTTCCTGGATCCGTCGGGCGCGACCAGCCATCTAGGGGCGCTACTGATCTTCGACGATGCCGGGGTCGCAACCGACGGGGTCGCAACAGACGGGGCCAAGCGCGTTCTCGACTACCCCTCGCTGGTGTCGTTGGTGGAGAACCGGTTACAGCTCGCGCCGCGCTACCGGCAGCTCGTCCTGCCGGTGACGATGGGTCTGGCGCGGCCGGTGTGGGTCGACGATCACGACTTCGACATCAACTTCCACATCCGCCGCTCCGGGTTGGCCCGCCCGGGCACCCTGGCCGAGCTCGGCGATCTGATCGCCCGCGTGATGTCGCGCCCGCTGGACCGGTCCCGGCCGCTGTGGGAGATGTATCTGATCGAAGGACTTGAAGGTAACGGGTGTGCGGTGCTCACCAAGAGCCATCGGTGTCTGGTCGACGACTTCGCCGGACCCGAGATCAGTCAGGTGATCACCGACGAGACCACTGACATCGTCCAGTACGAGCCCGACCTGTGGATGCCGGGGCACCCGCCCGGTGCGACGTCGCTGGCGATCGGTGCACTCGCCGAGGCGGTGTCGCGGCCGGGGGAGTTCATCGACTCGGTCGTCACGGGCAACGGCGTCGTCGGTGGTGTTCGCACGGTCGTCGACTCCACGGTACGTCGCATCGGCGATCTGATCGGGGAGATGACCGACTCGGCGCCGCAGAGTCCGCTGAATTCGCCGGGCAGTTCCTCGCAGATGTTCGCGGTGTCCTCGGTGCCCCGTCGTGACTGCGCCAAGATCGCCGAGCACCACCGCTGCACCGTCAACGATGTGGTGCTCGCGATCGTCAGCGGCGTGATGCGCCGATGGCTTTTGTCCTTCGACGTCGCCGCACCCATCACCGATACCGTCCGCGTCGAGATCCCGCTGTCGACCCGGGATCCGGGAGTGACAGCGGCCGCCGGGCGCGATGCCACGTGGATCGATGTGGGAACCCCGGGCTTTGTGACGGATCTGCCGGTGGGAGAAGACAATCCGAAGGTGCGGCTCTCGCAGGTCGCCGCGCTCGCCGATCGGTACGCCCAATCGTCGCGGCGGGTCACGCTCGGTCCTCGCCCGCTGCTTCCCGATCTCGGGGTGGTTCCGTTCCCGGAATTCAGCTCGTGGGCCTTCCGGTCGTTGGGTACCCGGAGCTACAACATCCCCGTGTCCATCACCAGCTCGCCGGTGCCGGGTCGATATGTCCTGGGGCACAGGGTGAGCGCCCTGCATGCGGTGCCGGGCCTGATTGCCGGACATGCGTTGTCGATCGGGGTCGTGGAATATCTCGACCGGTTGAACTTCGCGTTCACCGCCGACCGTGGCGTGATCGGTGAACTGCCCGCGCTCGCGGGTTATGTCGCCGAGTCGTTCGAGGAGTTGCTGGGGACCTGATGAGTGGGACGCGATCGTGTGGTAACGCCACCGCCGCCGGCCAGTAAGGTGAGCGCGTGCAGAAGCGAGGGACTCATCAATGAGGGTGTACTTTCCGGCGACATTGACGATGTTGATGGAACTCGACGAGTCGGGTGAGTTCCGGCCGGTCGGCGGAACTGGATTCGCGCTGACCCCGGCCCTGCGCGAAGCGTACCTGTCCGGCGACGACGAGGAACTCGCCGAGGTTGCGATGCGTGAGGCCGCGCGGGCGTCGTTGCGACTGCTCGCCGGCGAGGCGCCTGCCCCCGGCGACGCCAACGCCGATGCCGAACTCGCCGCCGACGCGGTGGGTAGCAAGCCTGGAGTCACCCCGAAGCTGCCACCACGTCGGGCGGTCGTCGCAGCAGACGTCGAGAACCCCACTCTGCATCCCGAACTCGACGACGCCGTGGTCCGAGTCGCCGGTCCGATCCCGCGCTCGGCCGTCGCGTCGGTGCTCGTCGACGGGGCCGATGCCGAAGCGGCGGTGCGCAACGCCGTCGTCGTCATCGACGCCGCCGATCTCGGTGACGAGGACGCCGAACTCGCTGTTGGCGACGTCGAGGATCACTATCTGGGGTGGTATGCCACCCAGGAGCTGCCGTTCCTCCTCGAACTGCTCTGAGACGACGTGCCGCACTGGTGACGACTGCCGACGGCGGATCGCCGACGCGCTAACCTACGCTTCCGTAGGTTACGGTGGTTCGGTGAGCGGATCGACGAGTTCGAGGATGGACGCCATGAAGATCAGGGTTGGGGGAATCAGCATTCGGGACGTCCGGGAGCGCTTCGAGGAGCCGGTGTCGGGGATCGCCGCCCGAACCAAGGGTGGGCAGTGGATTCGGGCTGCGGTTGCCCGGGTGACCACTCCGCTGCTTCCCGACGACTATTTGCATCTGGCCAATCCGCTGTGGTCGGCGCGCGAACTGCGCGGCAAGATCATATCGGTGACCGCCGAGACCGAGGACTCGGCGACTATTCGTATCCGCCCGGGATGGGGATTCTCCTTCGACTACGTGCCCGGTCAGTACGTCGGCATCGGCGTGCTCATCGACGGTCGGTGGACCTGGCGCTCCTACTCGCTGACGTCGGTTCCCGACGCGACGCGTGATGAGGGGACCATCGCCATCACCGTCAAGGCGATGCCGGAGGGCTTTCTGTCCTCGCATCTGGTCAACGGGCTGACGCCGGGCACCGTCGTGCGGTTGGCCGCCCCGCAAGGTGAATTCGTGCTCCCACAGCCACTTCCGGACAAGATCCTGTTCGTCACGGCCGGCAGTGGCGTCACGCCGATCATCTCGATGCTGCGCACCATGGCTCACCGCGGCCAGCGCACCGACATCCGGTTGATCCATTCCACCCCGACGCCCAACGATCTGCTCTTCGGTGACGAGCTGGCCCGTTTGCACGCCGACGGCGTTATCGATCTGCACATCCAATACACCCGGATCGACGGAAAGGTGACCCCGGACTCGCTGTCCGCGCTGTGCCCGGATTGGTCGCAGCGGCAGACGTGGGCGTGCGGACCAGGCGCCTTCCTCGACATGGTCTCCGGTGTGTTCGCCGACGGCCATGCCGATCTGCTGCACATCGAGCGGTTCGCCCTCGAGCGAGGCGTGGTGGGCGCGGTCGGCGGGACGGTGACGTTCGGTCGGTCCGGGCGTACGGAGGATGTCGATGGCGCCACCACACTGCTCGAGGCGGGGGAGTCGGCGGGTGTCCTCATGCCATTCGGGTGCCGCATGGGTATCTGTCAGAGCTGTGTGGTGATGCTCGACCGCGGATGCGTTCGCGACCTGCGGTCGGGCGTCGAACACGTCGCGGGTGAACGCATCCAGACCTGTGTCAGCGCGGCGGCCGGGGACTGCACCCTCGACGTCTGACACCGCGCCTGCGACGCCCCGCCGCCGCTCCGGGCCGGATCGACCGGGCGTGGACATCGCCCCGTCGCCGCAGACCCGTTAGGCTCGATTACGGCTGCTGTCGACCACGGAGGAGATCCGCGTGCGAGCCGAAGGGTCCCGACTATCCGGAACGACCGAGGTTCCGGTCTGCTCCGACGGGGTGGTCACCCTGCGGGCACACCGGAGCGACGACATCGATCGTGTGGTCGGCTATGCCACCGACCCGCTGACCAAGCGCTGGACGAGCATGCCCTCGCCCTACGGGCGCTCCGACGCCGAGCGATTCATTGACGGTGCCCTGCGGGGGTGGGTTGACGGTGACGCCATGACCTGGGCGATCGAGCACGAGGGTCGGTGTGTCGGGAGCGTCGAACTGCGGGGGCCGGGGCGGATTGTCGAGGCCGGATTCGGCCTACACCCCGACGCCCGGGGAGCGGGTCTCGCGCGTCGGGCCGTGGTGCTCGCGATGACTTACGCGGCCGCCGAGCGAGACGTGGAGGTCGTGCGGTTCCATGCCGCTGAAGGCAATCTGGCGAGCCTTCGGGTCGCCCACGCAGCCGGCTTCACCCTGCTCGCGCGTCTACCGGGCTGGCTCGAGATGAACAGCCGCGTCGTTGACGCGTGGTGTGGCCGGTGGCATGCCGGCGACGACTTCGCACCGACATCGCGGTGGCATGCCACCACCTTCGACACCGAGCGATTCCGGTTGCGTCCTCTGGCGGAGAAGGACGACGAGCGGATCCGCGAGACGCTCGACGACCCGATCTCGCGCAAATACCTCTTCGAGCGACCCGATCCGCTGTCGGTCGAAGACGCAGCACGCGAACGCACCCGCAAGTGGTGGACCGCTGCGTGCGGCACCACCTGCACCTGGGCGGTCGCCGATCAGGCCACCGACGACTACATGGGCGATATCTCGATCTTCGCGATCGACGACGTGACCGGCGCCGAGATCGGCTTCTACACCCATCCGGCGTCGCGCGGTAAAGGTGTTCTGGGAGAAGCTTTCCCGGCGGCGGTACGCCACATCTTCGACGTCCTCGACATCCGTCGGCTGACCATGTTCGCCGCCGCCTCCAACGCGGGCAGCCGGGCGCTCGCCCGTAACGCCGGTTTCGCCGAGTTTGGCACCCAGCCCTTGGCCGCGAGTTCCGACGGCCATATCGAGGACCTCGTCGGGTACGAGCTCCTGCGGGAGAACTGCACACTCTGAGCGGTCCCGACTCGCGTCGCGCCGAGGTCTATGCCACCCACGCTGGACACCCCGCACCCCGTAACCTACGCTATCGTAAGTTACGGAGACGTAGCCGTGGGCCGGAGCGGATCGTCCCGACCGCGGCGTGAGGTGAGAGGAACTCATGGCGATCACCGACATTCCCGAATACGCCCACCTGTCGGAGTCCGACGTCGAGGCTCTCGGCGCCGAACTCGATGCCATCCGGGCCGACATCGAGGCGGCCCGCGGTGAGCGTGACGCCCGCTACATCCGCAACACGATCCGCTTCCAACGCGGACTCGAGCTTGCCGGTCGGACGATGATCGCCGGCTCGCGCAATCGTGGGTTGTGGTGGGCTGGAGCGGCCACCCTTGGCGTTGCCAAGATCGTGGAGAACATGGAGCTCGGGCACAACGTGATGCACGGGCAGTGGGATTGGATGAACGATCCCGAGGTGCACTCGACGACGTGGGAGTGGGACAACACCGACCCTTCGACGCATTGGAAGCACACCCACAACTACATCCATCACAAGTACACCAACGTGCTCGGCATGGACGACGACGTGGGTTACGGGTTGCTGCGCGTGACGCGCGATCAGCGGTGGCGGCCGTTCTACCTGGGCAACCTGGTGTACAACACCTTGCTGGCGCTGTTGTTCGAATTCGGCGTCGCCGCACAGCATCTCGAGCTCGGCAAGAAACGCCGTACCCCCGAGGCCAAGGAACAGTTCCGCCGGGATCTGGCGGACGTGGGCCGCAAGGTGGGTAGACAGCTCGCCAAGGACTACGCCGTGCAGCCGGCCCTGGTTGCAGCGGCGGCGGTGGCGTTGGGTGGCGACAAGTCGGATGCCGCAATGGCTTTCCGCAAGGCGGCGACCGCCGACGCGATGGCCAACGTCATCCGCAACCTGTGGACCAACGCGGTCATCTTCTGCGGACACTTCCCCGACGGCGCCGAGAAGTTCACCAAGCAGGACGTCGACTCCGAGACGCAGGCGCAGTGGTATCTGCGACAGATGTTGGGCAGCGCCAACTTCCGGTGCGGACCGGTGCTGGCATTCATGAGTGGCAACCTCTCCTATCAGATCGAGCATCACATCTTTCCGGATCTGCCGAGCAATCGGCTCGCCGAGATCGCGGTGCGGGTCCGCGCGCTGTGCGAGAAGTACGACCTGCCCTACACCACCGGTTCGTTCCCGCTGCAGTACGCGAAGTCGTGGCGGACCATCGCCAAGCTGTCGCTGCCGGACAAATACCTCTCGGCGACCGCCGACGACGCACCCGAGACCGCGTCCGAACGGCGGTTCAAGCAAAATCTGCCCGAGGGCACCCGATTGCACGCGACCGTCGACCCGTTGACCGGGCGGCGCCGCGGACTGCGCTCGGCGATCGCGTCCCTGCGCGAGCGTCGGCGGACCCGAGTGGGACGAGCGTCCCAGGTAGTCGAGCGTCGCGCGGCATGAGGCGGGCTCCCCGTCTCAGCGCTGCAAGCGCATAATGGACGCCGATGGCAATCACCGACATCAATGAGTACGCCCACCTGACCGACTCCGACGTGGACGCGCTCGGGGCCGAACTCGACGCGCTGCGTCGCGAGATCGAGGCCGACCGTGGGGTGCGCGACGTCACCTACCTGCGGCGCACGATTCTCGCTCACCGGGTCCTCGAGGTCGCCGGGCGTCTCGCGCTGATCGGCAGCCATCGGCGGTCGTGGTGGCTGCTGGGTACCGGCGCGCTCGCAGTGGCCAAGATCATCGAGAACATGGAACTCGGGCACAACGTGATGCACGGGCAGTGGGATTGGATGAACGATCCCGAGATCCACTCGACGACGTGGGAATGGGACATGGTGTGCGCGTCGCCGCACTGGAAGCACTCCCACAACTACATCCATCACAAGTACACCAACGTCGTCGGCATGGACCACGACGTCGGCTACAAGATTCTGCGGGTCACCCGCGACGAGCCGTGGGAACCACGACGCGCGCTACAGCCGCTGTTCAACGTCATCCTGGCGGCCACCTTCGAATGGGGCATCGGCCTGCACGACCTCGCGCTCAAAGAGGTCATCCAGGGCGAGAAACCCGCAGAGGTCGCGATCCCGCAGATCAAGGAGTTCGGTCGCAAGATCGGCAAGCAGGTCGCCAAGGACTACGTGTTGTTCCCGGCGTTGACCGGGCCTAATTTCCGGCACACCCTGACCGCGAATCTGACGGCTAATCTGATTCGCAACCTCTGGGCTTATGTGGTCATCTTCTGCGGTCATTTCCCGGACGGCGCGGAGAAGTTCACCGTCGACACCCTCGAGGACGAGACCCAGGGGCAGTGGTATCTCCGGCAGATGCTCGGCAGCGCCAACTTTCATGCCGGCCCGGCCATGGCGTTCATGTCGGGGAATCTGTGCTACCAGATCGAGCACCATCTCTATCCCGACCTGCCGAGTAATCGGCTCGCCGACATCTCGGTGCGGGTACGCGAACTGTGTGAGAAATACGACCTGCCCTACACGACCGGCTCGCTGTGGATCCAATACGGCAAGACGCTGCGCACCATCAACAAACTCGCGTTGCCGGACCGGTTCCTGCGCGACACCGCCGACGACGCACCCGAGACAGCGTCGGAACGCCGCTTCGCGGGGATCGACAAGGCGCTCGGTCTGCGCTCGGCCATCGCCGAGGCCCGGCGCAGGCGGCGGTTGCGCCGCCGCGCGCGCTAGACCACCCCGACGTCGCCGCGCAGCCGCCGCTGCGCGGCGACTCCTTGCACCGAGTGCTCGCGCTCACCGATCGCGAACACCGCCCACAGTGCGATGCCAAGTACTGCGGTGGCCGCACCCGTAGCGCACACCAGGTTCCAGCCGCCGACCTGATACGCCCACCCGCCGAGCGCTGAACCCGCGACCCCGCCGGCGAAGTAGGCCACCATGTAGGCGGTCGTCAGCCGAGAGCGCGCCTCGCCGTCGAGCGAGTAGACCGCGGCCTGGTTGGCGATCTGTAGGCCTTGCACGCCGAAATCGAAGACGAGCAGCGCGAGCATCAGCACCACCACCTGATGCGCACCCGCCCACAACAGAGCCCAGCTGAGAAGCTGGACGACCCACACGCCGTACTGGGTGTGTCGCAGGTAGCCGCGGTCGGCGAGTCTGCCGACCCGCGGTGCGGCCAGCGCACCGGCGATCCCGGCCAGTCCGAACAGCCCGATTTCGGCGTCGGAGAAGTGATACGACGAGCCGTGTGCTCCGGCGAGCAGGAACGCGATTGCCGTCCACATCGCCGAGAACGAGGCCATGTTCAGCCCGCCGAGAACCATCCGGTGGCGCAGGACGCTCTCCGAGCGGATCAATGTCACGATCGAGGCGAGTACTCGCGGATACGAGGTGCTCCTGGAGCGCTCGACCGCGGAATGTGGCGCCCGCCACCACACGGTCGCGGCCATCACCACTTGCATGGCCGCGGCGACGACGAGCACGGTGCGCCAGCCGCCCGCCTGCGCGATGAGACCAGACAGCACGCGAGAGAACAGGATGCCGACGAGTAGTCCGCTCATCACCGTGCCGACGACGGCGCCGCGTTCACTCGGCCCGGCCACCGCCGCGGCCCACGGCACGACCACTTGCGCTGCCGACGCCGACACCCCGACGGCGAACACCATGAACATCAGGACCGCGTAGGTGGGTGCGGCCGCGGCGATCGCCATTCCGATGCACGACACGACGAGCAACCCGCCGACGAGTCGCCGCCGATCCAGGAAGTCGCCCAGCGGTACAACCAGCGCCAGACCGATCAGGTAGCCGAGCTGGGTCACCGAGATGATCAGGCCCGCGGCTGTCGTCGAGACGTGGAGGTCGCCGCCGACCTCGTGCAGCAAGGGTTGCAGGTAGTAGAGACAGCCCGCCGAGGATCCCGCCGTCACCGCGAACAACAGCACGATCACCCGGCTGAGTCGGGTGGTGGGGGAGGAGGTCGTCGAGGTCATGTACCCATGGTGCGGTGCGGACGTCGTGAAGAACAGCGATAGATTCTGATCGCGGCATCTACATCAGAGATGATGGGCAGGTCGATGGTGGTGAGTGAGAGGGCGATCACGATGGAGCTACGACAACTCGACTATTTCCTGGCGTGCTGTGAACACGGCACTTTCACCGCTGCGGCACGGTCGATGCAGGTCGTACAGTCGGCGGTGTCGACGTCGGTGGCCAAACTCGAGCGTGAACTCGGCGCGCCACTCTTTGATCGCACCCCGACCTCGCTGGTGCTGACCGAAGCCGGGCACGCAGTCGTCGAACCCGCTCGCGCCGCGGTCCGGGCGCGCGCGGAGATCGTCGACGCCCTCGCGGCGCTGCGTGGCAACATCCGTGGCGATGTCGCGGTGGGCGCCCTGGTCAACATCGTCACCATTGATCTCGCGGAGGCGTTCGGGGCGGTGCATCGGCGGCATCCGGGCATTGCGATCGCGATGCGGCAGAATCCGCAAGGTAGTCAGGGCAACATCCGCGGGCTGCGGGATGGAACGCTGGATCTGGCGCTGCTCGGTGGTCCGGATCGCGAGATTCCTGGCATCACCGGGTACCGACTGGCGCGGGAGCCCATGGTGCTCGTGGCTCACCCCGACCACCGGTTGATTCGGGCCGGCGCCTTTACTGCCGCGGATCTTGCGGCCGAACGCACCATCGACTATCCGCCCGGCTGGGGTACCCGTGCGGTGACCGACAAGTGGCTTCCGCACCGGCGGTCGGTGATCGAGGTGGCCGATCAGAACTTCGGTATCCGATTGGCGCTCAACGATTTCGGTGTGACCTTGGTGCCCTGGAGCGTCGCCCATGACCATGCTGGTGCGGTTGGGGTGCCCTGCACCGACCGTGATCTCGACTGGGTTGTCTCGATCGCTCACTCCTCGGTGCGCTCGCCATCGACGGCTGCCCGGGCGGTGCTCGACATCGTCCGGGAGATGACGACACGGACCGACTGAGGCGCTGTGTGTGCGTCGTCGAAACGACCGGCATCGATCGCTCAGGCGGGTCGCGAGGTTGTTGGTCCCGATGGTTCCAACCCCGATGGTCGAGGTGTGAGGTGTGAGGTGTGAGGTGTGAGGTGTGAGGTGCGAGACCGCTTGCGCCAAGGCCGGTCTCGGCATTACCGATCCCCACCGGCCCCGCAGCGCTAGTCCGACTCGGCGGTCGCCGACTCCTGTTCCGGGTCGGTCGCGCCGCCGCCGACCGCGACCAGCAGGCGCCGCACCGCCATCGCCCGCCGATGCGACGCTCCGACGAGGTCGTCGAGCGCGCATTCCGGATCTGCGGGTGGACCGAGGTGGGTGCAGCCGCGCGGACAGTTCTCGATGGCATCGCGCAGATCGTCGAAGGCGTCGACGATGTCGTCGGCGTCGACGTGGGCGAGACCGAACGAGCGGATGCCGGGGGTGTCGATGACCCACGACCGTCGGCCTTGGTTCTCGGGACCTCGTGCGTCATCGGGATGTGGTGGCAACACCAACGCCACCGACGCGGTGGAGGTGTGTCGCCCCTTACCCACTCCCGAGACCACACCGGTGGCCCGTTCGGCTTCGGGTACAAGGCGGTTGACCAGGGTGGACTTGCCCACGCCGGAGTGTCCGATCAATGCGGTGAGGTGCCCGCGCAGCAAGCGCAGGACGTCGTCGAGTGGATCGTCACGACCGGCGCGCACGATGATCAGGTCGAGTCCGTCGAAGGCACTGGTGAACTCGGTGGGGTCGGCCAGATCGGACTTGGTGAGACACAAGATGGGTTCGAGCCCACCGACATACGCCGCAGCGAGGGCGCGTTCGACGAATCCGGTCCGGGGTGGCGGATCGGCCATCGCTGTGACGATCAGGAGGCGATCGGCGTTGGCGGCGACGATGCGCTCGTACGGGTCGGTGTCATCGGCGGTGCGCCGCAGGACCGTTCGCCGCTCGTCGACTCGCACGATGCGAGCCAGTGAATCAGGCTTCCCGGTCAGGTCGCCGACCACCCCGACGTCGTCGCCGACCACGATCGGGGTGCGGCCGAGTTCACGTGCGCGCATGGCCACCACACGACGATCCGGATCGCCATCGAGTACGCAACCCCAGCGGCCCCGATCGACCGAGACCACCATCGCCGACTCCGCATCATCATGTGCCGGACGGGTTTTGGTGCGCGGACGACTACCCTTGCCGGGGCGGACCCGGACATCGGACTCGTCGTAACTGTCCGCGCGACGGCTCACGGATGCCCGATCATCTTCTGCCACATACCTGGAAAGTCCGGCAAGGTCTTCGAGGTGGTCTCGATGTCGTCGACGGTGACCGCGGGCACGCGCAGGCCAATGATCGCGCCCGCGGTGGCCATCCGGTGGTCGGCGTAGGACTCCCAGTGCCCGCCGTGCAACCGGGCCGGCCGGATGATCAGGCCGTCGTCGGTCTCGGTGACATCGCCGCCAAGGCGCCCGATCTCGGTGGCCAGTGCGGACAGGCGATCGGTTTCGTGGCCGCGCAGATGGGCGATGCCGGTCAGCCGGGACTCGCTCTCGGCGAGAGCGGCCAGTGCCGCGATCGTCGGTGTCAGTTCGCCGACCTCGCGCAGATCGCGGTCGATGCCGGTCAGTCGAAGCGGTCCGCGCACGGTAAGCGCACCGTCGAGAAGTTCAACTTTGCAACCCATCTCGGCGAGGATCTCGGCGATCTGGGCGCCGGGCTGGGTGGTGATGGCAGGCCAGCGTGGCACACTGACCGCGCCGCCGGTCGCGGCGCCCGCGGCGAGGAAGGCAGCCGCGTTGGAGAGATCGGGTTCGATCGCCCAGTCCACCGCACGGATCGGCGACGGATCGATGTGCCAGGTATTCGGTTCGTCGACAACGACTTTCACACCGGCGCTCGCGAGCATCGCAATGGTCATCTCGATGTGGGGCATCGACGGAACCGGACCTCCGACGTGCCGGACGGTCAGCCCCTCGTCGAATCGTGCGCCGGTCAGCAGCAACCCGGACACGAACTGCGACGATCCCGACGCATCGATCGTGACCTCGCCGCCGCGAGCCGATCCGGTGCCCACCACCGCGAACGGCAGGGAGTCACCCTCGACGGCGACACCGAGGTCACGCAGGGCGTCGAGGATCGTCGTGAGCGGTCGCTGACGTGCTTGCGGGTCGCCGTCGAAGTCGACGGGCCCAGAGGCCAATGCGGCCATCGGCGGGACGAATCGCATGACGGTGCCCGCGAGCCCGCAATAGAGGTCGGCGCCATGCATGGGTCGCGGTTCGATGGCGATTGTTGTCGGCTCGGCGGCGTCGACCCGGATGCCGATACCCAGACTGGTCAGAGCGGCGAGCATGAGGTTGGTGTCGCGGCTTCGTAGCGTGCCGGTGAGGGTCGACGGGCCGTCGGCGAGCGCGGCGAGCAGCAACGCTCGATTGGTGATCGACTTGGACCCGGGCAGGTCGACGGTCGCGTTCACCGGCCCCGACACGACGGGCGCATTCCACGTGCTCATGCGGTCCAGTCTGTCATGGGGCCTGCCACGTCCGATCCCGTCCCGGTCAGCGGTTGTCCAGACGCAGGGGGTGCGTCGGCGGGACCTCGACGATGATCAGTAGCCGACCGTCGGTGTCGCGCACATGCATCTCGATCAGGCCCCACGGCTCGGTGAGCGGTCCGCGCTCGATGGTGACGTGCGCCGACCGCAGCTCACGTTCGGCGGCCCAGACGTCACGTACTTGCAGCCACAGTGCGCCCGGCGGTTCGATGGTGGTGTCGAGATCGGAACTCATGTGCCCGGGGACTTCGATCAGGCCGTGACCGGCGTAGAACACGATGCCTCCCGGGTACTCTCGGGCTACGGCGAGGCGCAGTTGATGACGGTAGAAGTGCTGTAACGATTCCGGGTCTGGTGAACGGAGCAGGACGCGGCTGCTGAGGACCTCCATGGCTTGTGTCTACACCGCTACCGATCGGTCTTACCGGACAATATGGCCGGCGCGTCGCCCGGGGCAGGGGCGGTGGGAATCATTGGCCTTCGGTGGTGCCGCCCGACCCGCCGATCGCGTGGCCGCGGTTGAGGTCGCGGCCATGGCGGGCTGCTTCGTAGATCGCCTTCTCCCGGGCGATGCGATCGGTCTCACCGATCGGCTCGGCGTCTCCGAAGGCGAAGGCGGATTCGTGCGGGTACTCGTGCGGGAAGTCCGGGTCGTCGATTTCTTCGGGCTGCGGGCTGTTCATGGGACAACGATACGGCTGTGGTCTGGCGCCGTCGCTGGAGTGCCGCTCGCGGGTTCTGGCGGACCGTCGACGACGAGATCGTTCATCGTGCGGGCGCCCCCCACCCACGTCCCGATCACCACGGCGATGACGGTGACGGCGAGGCCTGCCGGCTGCATCAGTACCGCGACGCTGCGCCCGCTACAGACCGCCCAGAGGCGCGTGAGCGGCACCAATCCGGCGGACAACGCTGCTTCCACGAGGGCGAACACATCCACAACGGCCCGCGGTAGAAAACCCACGCCATCGATCACAGCCGATGCGATGGACATCTGCGGGCGACCTTCCTCAGTCGTCACGCAAGCAATGTTGGTTCGCGGCAAACTCGGTGGCCTGTGGTCGAACGACGTGGCGGCCCGCCTGGGTCCTGCGACGCACCACGACAGGCTTACCCGGATACGAACCGACAACAGCGATCACCGCTGTCTCGGTCGCCGGCGCCTACGCGAACCGCTCGCCGGTCTGCGGATCGAAGAGTCGATAGCCGAGCGAATGCATAACGTCGATAATGGCGTTTGCATGCTCGTTCTCGAATCCGTAGCCGATGAACTCGACCATCTGACTGCCGATACCTGCATCGAACGCCGGCGCCGCGTCGGGTTCGGCTTCGGGGGGCTGCAGTATATGTCCATCCCAGGCCCAGCCGGGAAGGGCGTCGGCGACCGCGCGTACGACTCGTTCCCGATCCACTGCGGCGACCTCGTTGACCGGTTGTTGGTCGCACAGTCGTGCGTACACGTCAGCGGGATCGAGGTTGTCCCCGCCCACCCAGAACGCCAAGTTGTAACTCACTCTGACGACTATGCCCCTCGGGTGCGGACAGTTTCTAGTCCAGCGCTCGCGGCGAGAGTCACCTCCGGAGGGCACGACTCATCGTAGGAGCCCTCCCGAGGCCGGATCAGCGTAGTGGTCTCCTAGGGTGTGTCGCCCAATTCCCTTTGCGGGTCTTGGCGGCCCGATTGCGCCCTGGCAGCGTTGTCGTCGGTCACGATAGCTGCCGCTATGCTTCCTCCTCCGCCTTGCCAGAACGCAATCGTTCGCGCCAATCCCTCGCAGGAGAATTGGGAGAAACACCCTAGCTCCGCGTGGAGAACATCCCGCCCGTCTTGTCGTCCCATCGGTCCAGTAGTGCGGTGACCTTCGGGTCGCCTTGGGCGCGAATCCACTCGCACAAGTCCTGTGGCGCAGAGGGGTTGGTGACGATGAACCGGTGGAGACCGGCGTCGTGCTCGGCGAGAACACGCAGCGCCGCCGGGTCGGTGTCGGGGTCGGCGGCGGCGAGCGCATCCCGCGGATCGAAGGCGCCGTACCGCGGTGCGTCGGAGCCGGAGAGTCCGTTGGCCTCGACCACCTCGATTTCACCGGTGTTGTGATAATCCACCGGATCGGGTGAGGTGCTGCGCCAATTGAGTAAGAGGTTCAACAGGATTGCGGTGATGGCGCCCGCGGAGATCCCGGAGTGGAAGATCGTCTGGAACCAGTCCGGGAACTGGTGATACAGGTCGAGCGACACGGTCACTTTGTTGTCGTTGGTGTACGACAGGCTCGCCTCGCTCAGCATCGCGACGCCCACCGAGATGGCGACCACCAGAATGTTGGTGTTGTTGAACTTCACCCGGGACAGCGTGCGGACACCACTTGCGGCAACCATGCCGAACAGGGCGACACCCGCGCCGCCGAGGACGGGCTGGGGGATGCCCTCGATGATCGCAGCCATTTTGGGGAGCAGGCCGAGGACCACCAGGATCGCGCCCGCACATGTCGCGACATGTCGGGTCTTGACGCCCGTGATCGCCACCAGGCCGACGTTCTGCGCGAAAGCGGTGTAGGGGAAGGTGTTGAAGATCCCGCCCAGGACGCTGCCCACGCCGTCGGCCCGCATGCCGTCGGCGAGTTTGCGCGGTGTGATCTTCTTGTCGACGATCTCGCCGACGGCCACGATGTCGCCGGTGGTCTCGGTCATGATCACCAGGGCGACGATGATCATCGCGATGACGGAGCTGACGTCGAAGCTCGGCACGCCGAAATAGAACGGCTGCGGTACAGCGATCCACGAACTCTTCGCGACACCACTCCAATCGGTCAAGCCGAAGGGGATCGAGATCAGGGTGCCGAGGACGAGTCCCACGAGCACCGACACCCGCTTGATCGCTGCCGGCGCGAACCGTTCGAGCAGGATGATCAACAGCAGGGTGCCGAATCCGAAGGCGATCGATTTGGGTGCGCCGAAGTCCTCGCCTTTGCTGGTGCCGCCGCCGAACCATCCGGCGGCCACGCTCATCAGCGACACCCCGATGATGAGGATGATCGTGCCGGTGACCAGTGGTGGAAAGAACCTGATCAGCCGACCCACGATCGGCGCCACCACGATCATGAACACGCCGCAGGCGATCACCGAACCGTAGATCGCGGTGATGCCGTGGTTGAGCCCGATCGTGATCATCGGCCCGACCGAAGCAAACGTGACGCCCTGCATCAGGGGCAGGCGCACCCCGAACCGCCAGAACCCGACTGCCTGTAGCAATGTGGCGATGCCGGCGACGAACAGGTCGGCGGTGATCAGGTGGACGATCTCGTCCGAACGCATCTGACCGGCGCCGGCCATCGCGCCGCCGACGATGAGCGGCACCGCCACGGCACCGGCATACATCGCCATGACATGTTGCAGTCCAAGCGGGAAGAGCTTGGTCAGCGGCGGGATGTCGTCGACCGGATGGTCGGCGTCGCGGCCGCGTGTGATGGTGTCAAGAACTGTCATGAAGACTGTCTACGAGTCTGAGATTTCTGATTCGACGCGATCGTGTGTCGACGGTGTTTCCGGCAGAATATATTGATATGGCAGCACAGACTCCGCAGCTCAGCGCCGGGTTACTGATCCATCGGAACACCGCACTCGGCGTCGAGGTCCTTCTCGCCCATCCGGGTGGACCGTTGTGGTCGCGCAAGGACGACGGAGCGTGGTCGATTCCGAAGGGGCTCGTCGAGGGCGGCGAGGAACTCCTTGTCGCCGCCCGTCGCGAATTCGCCGAGGAGATCGGTCAGACGGCACCCGGCGGTGAGGTCATCGAACTCGGTCAGGTCCGGCTCAAGAGCGGTAAACGACTCGTCGCCTTCGCGATCGGCGGTGACCTGGACGTTTCCGTCGTCACCAGCAACACCTTCGAGATGCCCTGGCCGCCGCGGTCCGGGAAGACCCAGTCCTTCCCGGAGATCGACCGCGCCGAATGGTTGTCACCCGACGACGCGCGCCGCAAGCTCAATCCGGCGCAGGTCGCCTTCATCGACCGGTTACTCGAGCACCTCTCGCCGAAACCTTGACCGTCGCCCGCCCGGTCGGCGCGCCGCCTGTCAACGCGGCAACGCGGTGTCGGATTTCTCCGCACCCGACTGGTCCACCTGATAGCGGATGAGCCGAGAACTGTTGGCCACCACGGCTACCGACGACGCATTGTGCAGGATGGCCGCCAGCACCGGGGACAGCGCGCCGCCGGCACCGACGATCAGCCCGATCGCGTTGACGGCGATCGACATCGCGTAGTTCTGCTTGATCACCTGCAGGGTGTGCTCGCCCAGCTCGCCCACCGCCAACAGCATGCGCAAATCGTCTGCGGCCAAGGCGATGTCGGCGGTTTCAACGGCTACGTCGGTGCCGGCCAAGCCCATTGCGATGCCGATGTCGGCGGCGGCCAGTGCGGGTGCGTCGTTGACCCCGTCACCGATCATCGCCACCAGATGACCTTCGGATTGCAACTCGCGGACCGCGGCGAGTTTGTCCTCCGGAAGTACCTCTGCCCGCCAGTCGTCGATACCGAGTTCGACGGCGATCGCCGCAGCGGTCGCCGGGTGATCGCCGGTGAGCATGGCGATCCGCTCTATTCCCTTGTCCCGCAAACCGCTGAGCACCTCGCGCGCCTCGGGGCGGACCTCGTCGCGCAGACTCACCAGGCCGACGAGGGTGCTGTCGACGGCGAGCAACAGTGGTGTCTCGCACTCGCTGCGGAGCTTGTTCACCCACTCGATCGCGTCGGTGGACAGTGCAACCTCGTGGCGAGCGAACAGGGTGGGGCTGCCGAGTAACAGGACGCGACCGTCAGCGGCGAAGGTTCGCATGCCGAGTCCGACGATGACCTCACACTCGGCGTGGGTGGGGATCTCGATCCGACGCTCGGTCGTCGACCGTATCACCGCTTGCGCCAAGGGATGTCGCGAGTGCATTTCCGAACTCGCCGCATGGGCCAGGACGTCCTCGGGTGAGAAGTCTGGGTGGAAGGAAATGACGTTGGTCACCACCGGACGGCCGGTCGTCAGCGTGCCGGTCTTGTCGAAGACCATGGCGGTGATGCGGCCGGCCGCCTCAAGATGAGAGCCGCCCTTGATCAGTATTCCGCGGCGGGCGCCGTTGCCGATGGCGCCGCTGATCGCGGTGGGCGTCGACAACCCGACCGCGCAGGGACACGCGACGAGCAGCATGGTCATGGCGCGGCGTAGATCGCGTGTGACGAGCAGGGTGGCCGCCGACAGCAGGAACGAGGCCGGGACGAAGCGGCCCGAGAACTGTTCGCCGACAGTCTGGATGGGCGCCCGATCGTGCTGGGCCTCCTCGACCCGGGCGATGATCCGACCGATGGCGGTGTCGGTACCGACCGCAGAGGTGGCGATCACCAACCGTCCGCTGACAACGACTGATCCGGCTTGCACAGTGGCACCGACCTGCGCGATGACGGGCAGATTCTCACCGGTCAGCGCGGACTGGTCGATCACTGCCTCGCCCTCGAGTACCGTCCCGTCGACGGGGACGGCGACATGATCGTGGACGACGATGACGTCACCGACCGCCAACGAATCGACGGGCACCGACACCTCGGTGCTGTCCTCGAGCCGCAGCCATGCCGTGTCGGCGTTGCCGCGCAACAGATCCGAGATCGCGCGCCGAGTGCGACGCAACGTCAGATCCTGGAGAAATTCACCGATGTTGAGTAACCACAGGACGGTCAGCGCGACGACGTTCTCCCGCAACAACAGACTTGCCACGGTTGCCGCCGACACCAGCGCATCGGTACCTGCCCGTCCTCCGCGCAATGACCGCAAAGCGCCCCTGAGGAATGGATAGCCGGAGAAGACGGTGATTGCGGTGGCGACCGTGCGCGACGCGGGACCGAGCATCGGAGGTTGGCGGAATCCGTAGCGCCGCAACCCCAGAAGGATCAAGGCTCCCGCGCCGATGCTCATCCGCAGGATGTCGGAATTGGTGACGTCGGCCGAATGCGGCGTGGCACGGGTAATCGACGTCAGATCGGTGTCCCGCCCGGCGGCGATCGCGCGATCGATGGCGCCACGGTCGGTGTCGCGGCGATACCAGACGACGACCGAGCCGGTGCGTGGATACATGTGCACGGCGCGAACCCCAGCCACTGCGATCACCGCATCCTCTACGGCGACCGCGCGTATGGCCGAGGTTCCGCGCAGGGCATCGACGACCAGGCGCAGACGGCCCGCGGCGTCGGACCGCACATTCTGTTGCACGGCGGTCAGTGATCGTGGTTGTGGGGCTCGGCCATTCCCGGGGGACTCGCTTCCTCGCCGATACGGTCCTTTGCCTCGGCCACGATGTCGGCGGTCCGCAGGCGCGCGTCCTCGGCGATAGCCTCAGCTCTCCGGGTACCCAACAGGCCCCAGGAGGTGACCACCACGGCGCCCTGCCGCAGGGGCGCCTTGGCGATGGCCTTGCGGGCGACGTCGTATGCGACCGCGCCGACGAGGCCGGTCGCGACCGTCGATCCGGCTTTGGTCAGGAAGCCGTGTAGTGCCATCTCGATCCTTTCGCGGCCAACTCGATGAGTTGCCCAATTAATGGAAACGATTGCCGGGAAGCTTGAGTCTACGTCGAGCGCGGGCTCTCGGCGAGTGGACACACGCCGACCCGGGGATCGGTTGGGTGGCAGCAATGGACGAATGTTCTACATTGATCAATGTGCCATTGACAAATGGCATAATGAGTGATCCCATCTCTTGCGTGATTCACACCTCACGACAGTCGCAATGTGCCGCGTGGCTGACTCGACGCACATTGCGGCCGTTCGCCGACGCCCTGCCCCGCGGCGTCCTCGCAGTACATGTCTCCCGTGCCATTGTCGCCACGGCCATGCTGCTCGGGTCACCGCCGCCCTATCGGGTCCGCGTCGATGCCCTGTCCACCGGCAGCTTCCGCGGAGAGTGGGTCTATGCCCCAGGGTCGCAGACGTCCCGGCGCGTCATCCTCTACGTCCACGGCAGTGCGTATTCGATCTGCTCGGCGCGCACGCACCGCGGACTCGTTGCCCGGCTCGCGCATCTCACCGGGATGCCGGTGTTCAGCGTCGATTACCGACTTGCACCCCAACACACTTTCCCTGCTGCCGCCGACGACGTCGAGGCCGCCTACGCTTGGCTGCAGAACATCGGCTATCGACCCGAGAACATTACCGTCGCAGGTGATTCGGCAGGCGGTCACCTCCTTCTCGATCTGCTCGCCGAGAATGTGCGACACCGGCGTGCGCAGCCGCGGGCGATGGTCCTGATGTCGCCGCTGGTCGATCTCACGCTCGAACTGGCCCGCCGGCAGGAACGCGAGGCCGGACCCGATCCATTGATATCGGCTGCCGCCGCGCAGCGTCTGGTCGATCACTACACCACCGGCCATCCGGCCGACATGCCTCGCCTCGCGTTGGCACTCGATCGCGCGGACGATCTGCCGCGGACACTGATCCAGGTCGGCGGGGCAGAGATGCTCCTCGGCGATGCACGGGCCGCGCACCGAATGGTCTCCGACGCCGGTGGGGACAGCGAACTGCAGATCTGGCCCGGCCAGATGCACGTCTTCCAGGCGCTGCCGACGATGATCCCCGAAGCGGGCCCAGCCTTGGCGGCCGCCGCACGGTTCATCACGGAGTGTTCGGAACCTCGCGGCAATGCTGCGCCGATGAACAGTGCCACCGAACACGCTGATATGGAAAGGTATGCCACGACATGACATCTCGACGATCACAGGGTGCCCGTGCCGTCGTCACCGGGGCCGGTAGCGGCATCGGGCGCGCTTTCGCTCTCGAACTCGCGCGCCGAGGTGGCCGCATCGTCTGTGCCGACATCGACATCGATCGGGCCGAGGAGACGGTTGCCATGATCGACGCAGACGGGCGCGGATCGGGCATTGCGCTGTTGTGCGACGTCGCCGAGATCGACGACATGCGCACCCTTGCCGGCCGCGCACCGGATCTGCTCGGCGGCCCGACCACGTTGATGATCAACAACGCCGGCGTCGGCATTGGCGGGCGCTGCGTCGGCAGTATCGGCCTCGATGACTGGACCTGGGCCCTCGACATCAACCTGCGTGGAATGGTGCTCGGGTCGGAACTCTTTCTGCCCCAACTACGCTCGGCTGGCCGCGGTGGTCTTATCAATGTCGCCTCGGCCGCAGCGTTCTCCGCGGCGCCCGGGATGGGTGCCTACAACGTCGGAAAAGCGGGGGTACTGGCACTCTCGGAGACCATTGCTGCGGAGTTGTCGGGAACGGACCTCGCGGTCACCGTGCTGTGCCCGACATTCGTGAAAACCAATGTCGCCGTGGATGGTCGGATCACCGGCGACGCGATGAAACTCGCGCAAACCCTGATGCGGTATTCCGGGCGGTCGGCGGAGCAGGTCGCGCGCGCGACCCTCGACGCCAACGACCGCGGACGGCTGTATGTGGTACCTCAACTCGACGCCCGAGCCCTCTGGCTGATGAAGCGACTGTTTCCGCGGACCTACACCTTCGGAGCGGGTCTGCTGCATCGTCTGGCCCCGGCGATCGCTGCCGTGGACCCCGCGACACTCGAGCCGCAGGTGCTCGAACCCGGGGCGCCGGAGCACAACAGCCTGGCATCTGATGCGGAAATCGACTCTGCACCAACACGAATCGTAGAAGGAGTGTGACATGCCGATTGTTCTTGAGGACATGCTGGAGACCATCAAGGATCGCCAGTGGGCCCTGGCTGACATCGACTGGGACGCTCCCGGTGCCGAGTTGATCACCGAGGAGCAGAAGCCAAAGCTCAAGGCGTTCATGGCCGATCTGGTGTGGATCGAGAATGTGGGCGCCCGCGGGTTCGCGGCGTTGGCGAAGAAGGCGCCCGACGAGACGCTCGCGGAGATCTACCGGTACTTTCACGCCGAGGAACAGAAGCACGCCAACGCCGAGCTCGCGCTGATGCGGCGGTGGGGGATGCTCGAGGACGACGAGGTCCCCGAGCCGAACATCAACATCCGGCTGGCCATCGAATGGCTCGACACCTTCGCCGACCGCATGTCATTGTCGGTGCTGGGCACGGTCATCCCGATGTTGGAGGTCGCCCTCGACGGAGCGCTACTGAAGTTCTTGCTCGAGGAGGTCGATGATCCGATTTGTCATGCCGCGTTCCGGAAGATCAACGCCGACGAGTCGCGACATCTCGCCGTCGACTTCCACGCACTCGATATGATCGGCAACGCACGCTTGCGCAGCCTGCTGGTCCACACCGTAGGCACGGTGGCCTCGCCGGGACTCATCATCGGTGCCCTGACCTACGTGCCCCTGCTGAACAAGATGCGCGACAATATCGTCGACATGGGACTCTCGGAGGATCGGCTCTACGAAGCGATCAAACGGTTCCGCAAGAACGGCGACCGGGGCCGCGGCACCCGGCTGCTGACCTACCAGGTGCTCAAGTACCACGCCGGCTGGGTCATCAACCGTGACAGTCCATATCACTACTTCGCCGACGCGATGGTCACGCTGACCGACATCTATCCGCGCTTTCTCCTGCGGTCGCAGCCGAGTTGGTCGAAGGAACTGACCTACGAGCCGATCGCATGAGCGCCGTTCACCAGGACCCGCACACGCCTGCTCCCGATGCCGCCGGTCTCGATGCCACCACCGTCATCATCGGGGCCGGTTTCGCCGGGATCGGCACCGCGATCCGGCTCCTGCAGCAGGGGCGCGATGATTTCATCATCTGTGAACGCGACGTCCGACCAGGCGGAACGTGGCGTGACAACGTCTACCCCGGGGCGGCCTGCGACATCCCGTCGCGGCTCTACTCGTATTCCTTCGCGCCCAATCCCGACTGGTCACACACCTATTCGGGAAGTGAGGAGATCCTGGCGTACATCGCCCGGATGATCGCCGACCACAATCTCGAACGGTTCATCCGGTATTCGCATCTGGTGACCGGGCTGGAATTCGATGAGGAGTCCGGCACGTGGCGCGTGGACCTGGCCGATCGGGAGTCGCTTCGCGCACGCGCGGTGGTCGTCGCGTCCGGCCCGCTCTCCACTCCCGGCTATCCCTCGATCCCGGGTATCGACGAGTACACCGGTCACCGGATGCACTCGGCGGCGTGGGACCACGACTACGAGTTCGCCGGCAAGAAGGTCGGGGTGATCGGCACCGGTGCCAGTGCGGTGCAGCTGATCCCGGAGTTGGTGCGTGCCGGCGCCGACGTCACGGTGTTCCAACGCACTCCCGGGTGGGTGCTGCCGCGAGCCGACCGACGGATCTCCTCGTTGACCAGGCGGGTGTATCGGACGGTGCCGTACTCACAGACGGTGGCACGTCAACTCTGGTACCTCGGGCACGAGTCCGTCGCGCTCGGCGCCGTGTGGAACACGCCGTTCACCCGGGTCATCGAGGGCGTGTCGAAAATCAATCTCTTTGCCCAGGTGCGTGATCCGTGGATGCGGCGACAGCTCACCCCGGACTTCCGGGCCGGTTGTAAGCGGTTGCTGATGACCAGTGACTACTATCCTGCGCTGCAAGCCGACAACTGCACCCTGGTGACGTGGCCGATCGCACGGATCTGCGAACACGGCGTGCGGACCGTGGAGGGGATCGAGCGACGGTTCGATGCGCTGGTCTTCGCGACCGGATTCGAGGTGTCCAAGCAGGGATCTCCGATTCCGATCCGCGGCCGTGACGGTCGGGTGCTCGCCGACGAATGGTCCGGTGGCGCATATGCGTACAAGTCGATCGCGGTGTCCGGTTATCCGAATCTCTATTTCACCTTCGGTCCGAACTCCGGCCCGGGGCACAATTCGGCGCTGGTGTACATGGAGGCACAGATCGATGCGATCGTCACCGCCATCTCGCTGATCGTCGACCGCGGATTGCGGTTGCTCGACGTGCACCGACCCGCCCAGGATGCCTACAACCGGTCGATCCAGAAACGGCTGGAGAGCACCACCTGGAATTCCGGTTGCCGGAGTTGGTATCTCACCGAAGACGGGTTCAACGCCACCATGTATCCGGGGTTTGCCGCGCAATACCTCGCGCAGATGCGGGGAATCGATTTCTCCCGGGACTTCCGTGCGGCGGCACTCGATGAAGCGTGGTCGCCGGACGCGAGCCGGGATTCGTCGATGGTGTGATCGGTACTCTCCTCGACCGATGCCGTCGGGTCGAGGCGAGTACCCGATCCGGATACGCGGCGGTTCGGTCGTCGCCGGAGGAATGCTGACGAAGACGGCGCACCACCCACCCGCACAAGTGCTCGCGCGCGCATCCGGCCTCGGCGGCGACGCGCGCAGGACGCGGTTGCGGTCCGGGACGAGCGGAGTCGGCACCCCGAGGCCGCCGACGGATCAGTGTGGCGGCGCGGCGGTGGCCGATCGCGTTGAGATGCCACCCATCCGGCGCGTAGCCGAGGGCTTGCGCCGCACGGCGGGATCGACAACACCACCAGCCGTGCGCGCCCGGCTCCTCGAGCCCATCGTCACCGATCAGGTCGACGCGGTCCTGTCGTTGCCCCGCCGTTCAGAGGTGATCATCGTCGGCGACGGGTGACGGTACAGGTCGGTCCCCCGCGCGGGATGTGGGGCCATCGGGTTCGTCGCCGACTCCTTCGGTGAAACGTGCACCGACCGTCGCCTACCGCACTGCCTGCTTTGACCTTTCACTCGTTCGGGTCATGGCGCACCGGGCGTCATGGGTACGCGGACCTACGTGACGGTGATGCCGCCGTCGACCGCGAGAGTCTGGCCGGTGACGTAGCCGCCGGCCGGGGAGGCCAGCCAGACCGCCGTCGCGGCGAGCTCCGCCGGATCACCGGTGCGGCCCAGCACGACGCGCGGCATTTGTGAGTCGAGGTAGCCGCCCTTGTAGCCGTCGGTCATCTCGGACTTGAAGAATCCGGGGGCCAGAGCGTTGACGCGAATACCCTTGCGGGAGCCCCACTGTTGGGCGAGATCGCGGGTAAGGCCCAGGATTCCGGCCTTGCTCGCTGCATACGCGGCCTGCGGGAGCGAGGCGGTGGTGATGCCCAGGATGGACGAGATGTTGATGATCGAGCTGCCCGGCTGCATGACTCGGCCGGCCGCCTGCGCCATCCAGTACGAGCCGCTGAGATTGACGTCGATGACGTTGCGAAACTCCTCGGGTGTCTCCCGTGTCGCCGGCACCGCGGTGCCGATGCCTGCGTTATTGATGAGCACATCAATGTGGCCGAAAGCCTCGATCGCGGCGTCGATCACGTTCTGGCACGACTGCGGGTCGGCGACATCGGCGGTCACCGACAGAGCCTTGCGTCCGGTGGCCTCGACCTTGGCCGCCGTGTCGGCCAGGCGGTCGGTGCGGCGCGCGGCCAGGACGACGTCGGCGCCGGCCTCGGCGAAGGCGATGGCGAACGAGACGCCGAGGCCCGACGAGGCGCCGGTGACGACGACGACCTTGTCGGTCAGGGAGAACATATCGAGGACGGACACGTTCGGAGCTCCTTTGTGGTGGTCGGTCTGTGCGGTGATCGATGGCCGGTTACAGCCAGGCTGGATCGGTGTCGAGGGTGGTGCGGTCGAGTGCGGTCAGCAGCTCGAATGCCGGCCCGGTCTTCGGCAGTTCGTACCGGTAGAAGTATTGTGCCGCAGCTCGTTTGCCGTCGTAGAAGTCGCCGGTCGAGGTGCCGACCGCAAGTAGCTGCTCGAGCCACATCCAGGCGATGACGATGTGCCCGGTGGCCTCGAGGTAGGCGGTCGCGTTGGCCAGGGAGACAGCCACGTCGCCTGCCGACCACACGGCGACTGTGGTCGCGACGAGTGTGTCGAGTCGGGTGCGCAGTGCGGCGGCGTACTCGGCGAGCGCCGGATCGGCCTCGGCTCGGGCGATGGTGTCGCCGATGGTCTCGGCGAGCAGGGTCAGTCCCGCGCCGTCACGCATGACGACCTTGCGTCCCAACAGGTCCAGGCCGTGGATGCCGTGGGCGCCCTCGTGGATCGGGTTCAGTCGATTGTCGCGGTAGTACTGCTCGACCGGGAATTCGCGGGTGTAGCCGTAACCGCCGAGGACCTGGATGGCCAGGGAGTTGGCCTCGAGACACCATTGCGACGGCCAGGATTTGGCGATCGGGGTCAGCACGTCGAGAAGCAGTCCGGCGCGGGCCTGCTCGGCGTCGTCGCCGGTCTGCTGGAGGTCGACGAGCTTGGAGCAGTACAGTCCCAGCGCGAGCGATCCCTCGACATAGGACTTCTGCGCCAACAACATCCGCTTCACGTCGGCGTGTTCGACGATGGGGACGGGCTTGGCGGTGGGGTCCTTCTGGTCGACCGGACGTCCCTGCGTGCGTACCTTGGCGTATTCCAGGGATGCGAGGTAACCGGCGTATCCCAGTGAGGTGGCGAGGAATCCGACGCCGATGCGTGCCTCGTTCATCATGTGGAACATGTAGGACAGGCCCTTGTGCTCCTCGCCCACCAGGTACGCAACTGCTCCCGGAGCGGGGTCGGGGGAGTGGGTGCCGTCGCCGAAGTTGAGCAGGCAGTTGGTGGTCGCCCGGTTGCCCATCTTGTGATTCAGCCCGACGAGTGCGACGTCGTTGCGGGTGCCGTCGGGGAGATATTTGGGCACGATGAACAGGGAGATGCCCTTGACGCCGGGGCCGCCGCCGGGGGTCTTGGCCAGCACGAGGTGGACGATGTTCTCGCCGAGTTCGTGGTCGCCGGCCGAGATCCACATCTTGGTGCCGGTGACGCGGTAGGTGCCGTCGGCCGCGGGGATCGCCTTGGTGGTGATGTCGGCGAGCGAGGAGCCGGCCTGCGGTTCGGACAGGCACATGGTTCCGAAGAAGCGGCCCTCGACGATGGGTCGGACCCAGGTGTCGATCTGTTCGGGTGTGCCGTATTCGGCGATCAGGTTGGCGTTGCCGACGCTGAGGAAGGTGTAGGACGACATCGCGGCGTTGGCTGCCTGGAACCATGCGGCGCTGGCCCGGTTCACCACCGTCGGCAGTGCCATCCCGCCGAGTTCTTCGTCGAAGGAGCCCGCGACGAGCCCGGCCTTGAGGAATTCGTTGATGCCCGAGGTGATCTCGTCGGGCAGGACCACGGTGCCGTCGTCACCGACGTAGGGCTCGTGGGCGTCGCCGAGTGCGTTGTGGGGCGCGTAGCGCCGGGTTGCGATGTCGGCGGAGAGTTCGAGGACCGCGTCGAAGGTCTCCCGCGAGTGCTCGGCGAAACGCCGACGTTCGGTGAGCTTTACGACGTCGAGCCATTCGTAGAGCAAGAACTCCAGGTCGCGACGGGACAGCGGTTCGGCCATGACGCTCCATTTCGTCCGGTGTGCAGCCAAGCACTCGCTCATTTTGTGAGCACTTGCTTATACTGCCTGGTGTGGCGGTTCGCCGTCAACATCGGCGGGCCCTGAGAACCGGGAGGTGAGGTGATGGCGTCGGTGTATGCCACCGAATCGGCTGCGGCGCAGCGTATCCGTGCTGCCGCCATCGCGTCGTTCGCCGAGTTCGGCTATGCGGGGACCTCGACCCGGCAGATCACCGCGCGACTCGGGATGAGCGCGGCGGCGATGTACCCGCACTTCCGGTCCAAGGAGGAGTTGCTGTACTCGATCGCGCTCGAGGGCCATCGGGCGGTCAACGACGCGATCCGGGCGGCCGACGAACCGACCGCGCCGTACTCGGACCGGTTACGTTCGGTCGTCGCGGCCTTCGCCGAATGGCAGGCGCGTCATCACCAACTGGCCAAGGTGGTCCAGTATGAGATGCGGGCGTTGCGGCCTGAGCACTTTCGTGCGATCGCCGAGCTACGGCACCAAACGACGGCGATGCTGACGACGATCATTGCCGCAGGGGTTCAGGCGGGTGAGTTCCTCGCCGACGACGCCGACGACGTAATACTCGCGATCTCGTCGCTGTGCGTCGACGTGTGTCGGTGGTTTCCCAGCCGTACTCACCGCGATCCGGTGCAACTCGGTGTGGCCTACGCGCGGATGGCCGCACGGATGGTGCAGGCCGACGAGACTTCCGATCACCGCTCGCGGCCGGGGAACGGGGTGTAGTGGCGGCGTGCCGCAGTCGCCACTACCTCGATGAGCTGGGCCTTGTCGAGTACCGCGGGGGTGCCCGCGCTGACCGATCGCAGGTAGACCTCGCAGAGCCACTCGAGTAGTTCGATGTGCTCGCATGCGGTTTCGATGTTGCTGCCGACGGCGATGGCACCGTGATTGCGCATGAGTGCGGCGGTGCGCTCGAAGAGGGCCTCGTTGATACCCGTGCTCAGTTCGGGGCTGCCGAAGACCGCGTACGGCGCCACGCGCACCGAACCGCCGAGCATGGCCGCGGTGTAGTGGATCGCCGGGAGTTCGTCGACGATGTTGCCGACGGCGACCGATGCGATCGGGTGTGCGTGGGCGACAGCGGCGGTTGACGAAGTGCGGTAGATATCGAGGTGGATCCGCAGTTCGGAGGTCGGGCGGTACGGCGTGGGAACGGCGACGGTCCCGTCGAGATCGACCACTACCAGCTGCTCGGGCGACACCGAATCGAGTCGGCAGCCCGACGGGGTGACCAGTACCTGGTCGCCGAGGCGAGCCGAGAGGTTGCCACCGGTGCCGATCGCGTGGCCCGCCGAGGCGAGTTGGTGGGCCGCCGCGCAGAGGTATGCGCGCTGATCGTCGATGTCCACTCCTTGACGGTAGCGCCTTTGTGCAGTTCATGGCAGGGATGTGAGGCAGTTGCAGACGGGGGGCAGGCGCGGCCATCCCGTTGCGCGCTGAGGTCGGTGAATGTCGGCCGGGCGTCAGGTGACGATCCCGAACTCCTTGATCTTGCGGTAGATCGTGGCGCGGGAGATGCCGAGCGCATGTGCCGCAGCCGCTTTGCTGTTGTCGTTCTCCTCCAGACTGCGCACGATCGCATCACGTTCGAGCGCCTCGATGCGGGTGAGGGTGTGCCGACTTGTGGTCCGGCATCGTGGCGGGAGTTGGCCGACGCCGATCACCCCGGAACGCTGATGGGTGACCACCTCTCGTAGCGTCTGGCGCAATTCGGCCACGTTGCCGGGCCACCCGTACTTGCTGAGCTGGGTCATGGCGTCGGAGGCCACAGTGAGCTCCCGCCCACGGGTGAGTTGGCGCAGCAGGGCAGGTACGAGATCGTGGAGGTCCTCGATGCGGTGCCGCAACGGCGGCAACTCGACGGTATGGCCGAAGAACGGCAACAACATGGACGCGGCGTCGGCCGAATGCAGGGCGGTGGTGACGCCGAGCCAGCCGGCGTACTCCCGCCCGGGCAGCAGGTCGGCGATTGCGGCTTGGGTATGGGCGGGCACCCGGTCGAGGTCACACAGGATGATGCAGAACCCTTCGCGGTCGAGTTCGGTGGCGAGGGCGTCGAGGGTCTCGTCGGTGTCCGACCCGGAATCGGGGTCGGCGTCGAAATCGTCGGCGGTAAAGATCCGCGTTGTCGACGGTTGGTAGCGTTCTGCCGCAGCGCGCAGCAAAGCCGTACGGCCGGAACCGCTTTCGCCGGACACGGCGATCCACTGACCAGCCTGGACGTGCCCGGAGACTCGTGCGCAGCACTGCCGCCACGACGAGCTGCGCCCGACCACACCGGGCAACGAGGCGACGGGGCGCAGCGGGGTGGAGGCGGCAGGTGTGGGCGCGGAATCGAGGAGATGGACCCGGAACACCGCGATCGCGGTGTCGGAGTCGTCGTGCTCATCGACCGGTGATAATCGAGCGACCCGACCGCTGGGCAATGTGCTGACGCGATTCGCCGACATCCGGTCCGGCGACTGGTCGACGGCGTGTTCGAGGATTGCGAGTTGGTCGCCGGGATCGATGCTGTGGCGCAGTCGACGGTTCATCAGGACCACGTCGCCGGAGATGGCGAGCACCATCGCCTGCGGGGCGCGCCGACAGGTGGCGAGGTAGGCGTTGAGCAGCCGGGATTCCCGTTCGCTGGCCTGCGAGACCATGCGGTGCACGATCTGCGAGGTGGCGGATTTGGCCAGGGACAGCAGTAGCGTCGAAGGGTGTTCGTCGTCGGACGGACAGGTGAGGTCGAGCGCTCCGACGACCGCCCCGGAGATGGGGTGCACGATCGGCACCCCAGCGCACGACAGCGGGCCAAGACATCCGGCGTAGTGCTCGGATCCGCGGACCAGGGTGGGCTGTCGCGTTTCGAGTGCGGTCCCGATGCCGTTGGTGCCGGCGTGCTCCTCGCTGTAGCTGTACCCCGGGGCGAGACTGACATCGTCGAGCATCTGCTGCAGGCGGCGACTGGCGGTGGTGCGCGAGAGCACGACCCCGTCGGCGGAGGTCAGGATGATCGAGACCGGCTCGGTGGACAGATCGTCGGCGAGCTGGCTCAGGATCGGCCGGGCCGCACTGACCAGCGGGCCCTCGAGGTTCGGTTCGCGGACGAACGGCAGCTCGAGACGATCCGCGTGGACGTTGAACGCACGCGAACGCTTCCACGACGTCGAAATCGAGTCGCGGACGGCATCATCGAGCGCGTCGTTGCTCAGGAATTTCTCCCGGGCTCGGGCGATCGCTGCGGTGGACATGGCTGCTGGTGGTGTGGGCTGTGGAATCACCGAGCAAAAGGCTCCTCTGTGATCGGGTGCTCCGCTGTGATCTGGGTCTCACCTGCTGTGAGTGTACCCCCTGGGGAGGACCGGCCGCGATCAACGCCGCGAACGAATCAGATCGTCCGGATCGCGGCCGGCCCAGTCCTGGGTGCGAATGATTCGGCGTCGGATCATTCTCGGGCGGTGTGCTCCGGGCCCGTCGACCCGGCACACACCCGACTCAGTAGATGTTGGACGGACGGACCATGCCCTCGGCGAGATCGCCGAAGCCGGGCGCGGGGATGGCGCCGGGGTTGCCGAGCACCTCCTCGACCACCGCTGTCTCGGTGGTGATCAGCAACGCCGCGATCGACGCGGCGCTCTCCAATGCCGCGCGGGTCACCTTGCATGGATCGATGACGCCCTCGTCGAACATGTCGCCATAGGAGCCGCTCAGGGCGTTGAACCCGTGTCCGAGGGGCAGCCCGGTCACCACCTTGACCACCTCTTCGCCGTCGTAGCCGGCGTTGGTTGCGATCCAGAACAGCGGTTCGGCCAGCGAGTTGCGTACCACCTGCACGCCGGCGCCCTCATCGCCGGAGGTATCCAGCGACTCCAGGGCGCGGTGGGACTGGGCGAGCGCCGTGCCGCCACCGGAGACGATCCCGGCCTCGACCGCCGCCCGGGTCGCGGCCAGGGCGTCCTCGACACGCAGCATGCGTTCCTTGAGCTCGACACTGGTGACACCGCCGACCCGGATCACCGCGACCCGGCCGGTCATCCGAGCGATCCGCAGTTCCAGGGCGTCGCGGTCGGCGTCGATTCGTGCCCGCTCGAGCTGGGCCTCGAGATGGTGCACCCGGGCGTCGATGAGTTCCTGCGCGCCGTGCGCGCCGACGATGGTCGTCTCGTTTTCGGTGACGGTCACCCGGTCGCAGGTGCCGAGGTGCTCGATGCTGACCTCGGAGAGTTCGATCCCGGTGTCCTTGGCGATCACATGGCCGCCCAGGGCGACCGAGAGATCCTCGAGTTCGGCGATTCGGCGATGACCGAAACCCGGTGCGCGGACCACCACCGACCGCATCGTGTTGTGCATGTTGCCGCCGACGAGCAATTGCAGGGCCGGTCCGTCGACGTCCTCGGCCAGCACCAGCAGTGGCCGATCGGCGCGCTTGGCGACCTCGATGGCAGGCATGATCTCCTGCACCGAGGTGATCTTCTTGTTGGTGAGCAGCACGACCGGGTTGTCGAGCACCGCCTCCATGCGCTCGGGATTGGTCACCATGTACCCGGAGATGTACCCGTGATCGAATTCGATGCCGTCGACGACGTCCACCGACAGCCCGAGGGTGTCGGTCTCCTCGGTGGTGATGACGCCGTTCTTACCGACGTGTTCGACGGCGGCGGCGATGACCTCACCGATCACCTCGTCGTCGCTGGCGGCCAGCGATGCGATGCGTTCGAGGTCACTGCGACCGCCGACCTGCACGGCCTGTTCGGTCAGCGAGCCCAGGACGGCGGCGACGGCGCGTTCGATACCCCGCCGCACGCGCATCGGATTGGCGCCCTGTTCGACCGCTCGCAGGCCCTCGCGGACCATGGCCTGGGCCAGAACCGTCGCGGTGGTGGTGCCGTCGCCGACGACCCCGTTGGTCTTCATGGCGACTTCCTTGACCAGCTGGGCGCCCATGTTGGCGAACGGGTCTCGGAGCTGGATCTCGCGGGCGATGGTCACACCGTCGTTGGTGATCGTCGGGGGTCCGGTGAGCTTCTCCAGGACGGCGTTGCGACCCTTGGGTCCCAACGTCACCTTGACCGCGTCGGCGAGGGCATTGACGCCCCGTTCCAGCCGCAGCCGCGCTTCGGCGTTGTAGCGCAACTCCTTGGCCATGTTGTCCAGCCTTTCTCGAATATCGTGCGGGGTAGATCTTTTCGGGTGTATGTGGAGTTCTCGGGTGTGGATCAGGGGATCAGGATGGCGCGCCCCCTGACCTTGCCCGCATCGAGATCGTCGAGGGCCTGCTGGAAATCGGCGAGCGGATAGGTCGCGGTGTGCAGTGTGACCTTGCCTTGGGCAGCCAGCGTCATCAGCTCGGTGAGGTCGTTGTAGGAACCGACGAGATTGCCGATGAAGTTGATCTCGGTCGAGATGATGTCGATGGTGGGGACATTGATGTTTTCGCCGTATCCGACGACGAAGTAGTTGCCGGCCTGCCGCAGCATCGCGACACCCTCGGCCGTCGCGCCGCCCTCGCCGACGAAGTCGAGCACTGCCTCGGCGCCCTTGCCGTTGGTCAACGCCAAAACCTTCTCGATGTGGTTGCCGTCGGCGACGATTCCCTCGTGCGCACCGACCTCGACGGCGAGTGCCACCGCGTCGGGGTTGCGGTCGAGCACCACGATGGTGACCCCGGAGATCGCCGAGAGCACCTGAATCCCGATGTGGCCCAATCCGCCCGCGCCGATCACCACGCACGTGTCACCGGGTCGGGTCATCCGCGCGACCTTGGCGGCCGCGTGGTAGGCGGTCAATCCGGCGTCGGCGAGTGCGGCCACCGCGGCGGGTTCGAGTGAGTCGTCGATGCGCACCACACTGCGGGCGGTCGTCTTCAGATAGTCGGCGTAGCCGCCGTCGGTATCGATTCCGGGAAACTTGCTGTTCTCGCAATGCACGTCGTCACCGTCGCGGCACGCCCGGCACAGTCCGCAGGTGATCAGCGGGTGCAGGATGACCTTGTCGCCCACGGCGACGTTGGTGACGGCATCACCGATCGCCTCGACCCAGCCGGCGTTCTCGTGGCCGATCGTGTAGGGAAGGGCCACACCGCTCTTGGCTTCCCACTGGCCCTCAAGGATGTGCAAATCCGTCCGGCACACGCCGGCACCGCCGATGCGCACGATCACATCGAGTGGCCCGGTGACTTGCGGATCCGGAATCTCGTTGAGTTGCAATTTGTCGTGGTACCCGACCACCTGTACCGCTCTCATGCCGGCCTCTTCTCGTCGATTGCGCCCCCGCTGGTGCGCAGATTGGTGATCACCGGGCCGCTGACGCCGTCACACTCGCCGTCGTCGGCGTAACGGGTGGCCAGCAGACCGCGGCAGAAATGGCTGTTGCCCTCCATCGAGATCCGCACCGATCGCGCGAAGCGCAAGCGCATCGGGATCTGCTCGGGCGGCAGGGTGGTGCCGTCCTCGCCCACGACGACCCGGCAGTTGGGGCACACACCCAGCCCGAGCTGCACGCGGCGGCGCAGCAGTGCCCACTTGGCTGAATCGTCGGGCAGATCGCGCAGCAACAGCTGTTCACAGTTGTCGACGCTGACGCGACCGGACGAGATGAGCTTGGCCACAGCGCGTTCCATCGCCGCGGTGTGCGCCTTGCGCAGGAACGTCAGCCGCAGCTCCTCGAGGTCTTGTTCGGCCTCCACACCGAAGGTGCCCTTGTAGCCGGCATGCGCGGCGAGCCCGGCGTTGATCTTGTCCGAGTCGTGGTGGTCGTCGAGCATGACCCGCACGTTCCCGATGCCGTCGATGTCCTCGAGTGCGTCGAGGGCATCGGAAGCCATCAGATACGCGAAGTTGGGCGAGCAGAACGACGTGGGCAGCCGTAGGTGAACGGCGACCCCGTCGTCGTCGATGAAGATCGATCGGACGAAGTTCAACTCGGTGATCGGTTGGTCGAGTTCGGGATCGAGCACGGTACCCAGTGCCTCGAGCACCGCGTCGACGACCCTCACATCGGTATCGGGCGGCTCCGACAGTGCCGTCATGATGCGACCGCATCCTTTGCGCCCGCGGCCACCTCGGCTCCCGGGTCGGCGGCGTCGGTGGGAATACGCAGTTCGGCGGGCACCTCGATGTGCGGGTACAGCGCGGCGGCGTTGAGGCCGAGGATCTTTCGCTTCTGATCGGTGGTGATCGGGGCGTACTCGGTCATGTCCTCAGGGATCTGGAAGTCGACGAAACGCTCCACCAGCCACTGTGGTGTCCACAGCGCATAGTCGCTGGCGAAGAGGATCTTGTCCTCGCCGATCCAATACAGGAGCTCGCCGATGATCTGTGCGAAGTACCGCGGCCGCGTGTGGATGAACGGAATCGCCACGGCCAGGCCGCCGTAGACATTCGACTCCTGGGTGGCGATCCAGCAGAAGTCCTCGAGGCGGGGGAGCCCGACGTGCTCGATGATGAAGTTCAGGTCGAGATAGTCGGTGGCGACCTTGTCGACGTCGGCGACATCGAAGGCATCGCGGTCGAGCGGCCGGATGGTGGGGCCCTTGTGTACGTGCACGTTCTTGATGCCCAGCTTGATGCACTCTTCGAGATACCTGCGCGACCAGTGGTCGTCGAGCTTGTATCCCCTTGATTCGCCATGCCATTCGGCCGTGTAGAGCTTTACGCCCTTGAGATCCATCGTCTCGGCGTCTCGGCGGAGCTGCTCGAGGCCGTCCTCGCCGTCGCGCGGATCATAGGCGTGGTTGTAGGTGAGTTTGCCGGGATTGTCCTGGCAGAGTTTCAGTGCGTCGTCGACCTGGGCGAAGCCGTTGACGTAGAAGTCCCGCAGGATGGTGGCCTGGAAGATCGCATGATCGGCCGGCCCTTCCTCGAAGAGATCCCGCATGAGGCGATCGGGGCCGTAGTAGCAGTAGGTGTCGTAGTCCCACAGCTGTTCGGCGGGACTGAGATTGCGGTGGTAGTCGTAGAAGCAGTCGATGAACTGTTTGCCGTGGATGTTGCGCTGGTTGGATTCGCGGCCGTCCCATAGGTGGACGTGGGCATCGACAATGAAATACTTGTCGCCATTCTTCTCGTACATCGCTATCACTCGCTCTCTCGTGGCGTTGACGGGGCTGTGTGGGCTGAAAACTGATGCTGTGGTGACGTGTCGGGTAGTGGAATTCGCCGCCGGGGCCTGCTTGCGGGGGCGTGACGACCCCGGCGGCGAAGTTCTGTGCGACCTCCCCTAGGAGGCGGTCAGATCGAAGCCGATGAACTCGGCGGCGTCCTCGGGACTGGCGAACAAGATGGTCTTGTCGTCGAGGTGAACCATCCGTCCGTAGTGGGTCGAACTGATCTCCTCGAAGATCGATCCGTCGAAGTCCTGGCCGAGGGCGTCGGTCAGTTCGTCATAGTCGAAATCGAGACGGTTGACCCCGTCGACGCGGATCATCGAGGGGTATTCGGTGAGTTCGACACCGTCCTTGGCGCCCATCACGTCGGCGACGATGCGCCCGATCGGTGTGTTCATGAGCGTCACACCGCACATGTTGGAGAACTCGGTATCGGCTCCGAATTGCATGGTGCTCACTTGTTCAACTCCTCTGGGATATCGACATCGATGGCTGCCAGGACATCGGCGAACTTGGTCTTCGCGTGGTCGAGGCTGGATGAGAACGTGACGGACTTGTCCGCCGGCTGCGACCAGATTGGCTGCAATCCGCGGGCGGCGTCGAGGCACCGGGGAACCCATTCGGACATCCACCGCGAGAACAGCTTGCGATTGTCGATGCCGTGCTTCTCGTCGCGGGCGAGCATCTGGAACAGGGCACGCGAGTAGTTCAGGTCCCGGTCATAGTCGTACTCGCCGGTGCCGACGATCGTCGGGGTGATGTAGTCGCCGTTGCGGGCGGCGACCTGCATCACCAGCTCGGACCGGAACAGCGAGCCCACCAGTTGCTCGAAGACGATGTTGGAGCAGAACAACAATTCGGCCCAGTCGCCGATCGCGGTCAGGCGCTCGACCGCCTCCCGGGTGGGCTGCCACTCGGGAGCCGACTGCCAGACCTCCTTGTGCGCCGACCCGTCGAACGACTCCTCGGCCTCGGAGAGGTCCAGATTGAACAGCGCCAGATCCTGCGCGAAACGCAGCTTATGGGCGGCGTTGACGCAGACCGCGTTGTTGATCATGTTGGTCGGCGCGGACCGCTGAATCGAGGTGAACACGTGCAGACCCATGCCGCTCTCGGCGTGCATCCAGGCACCGAGGTTGCGCTCGATGAACTTGAGCCACGCGGAGTTCCAGCCGTCGTAGGCCCGTGCGCGCTTGGCGTTCTGCAGGCACAGATCGACCTGATGCACGACCGCAGAGTTGTTGCGGTAGATCGACTGTTCCCACTCCTCGTTGGGGTCGAGGAACTCATGCCAATTGCTCGACTGCGCCGAGGTCCATTCCTTCGGGTATCCGCCGGGACCGTCGCCGAAGCCGTAGATCCAGCCCTGGGTGAGGTGGCGTTCGGGATCCGGCTGGACGTCGACGGTGACGTCCTCGTAGATCGTGGCGCGCTTCTTGGAGGGCTGATAGTAGTTGTACTTGCGGCTGCGGCTGCTCGGGAATTCCCGTGCGCCGGCCTCGGCGTCGGTGAATTCGATGGATGGGAAGCTGCGTTCCCGGGGTTGCGCTGGTGCGGACATACCTTTCGTTCCTTCTCGTTCAGGCTGACTCGACCGCGGTGGTCGTGATCAGGAGTCGAATGCCGGGCTGGTGAACTTGTCGTAGAAGATCTGGTCGTGAGGAACCGAATGCTGTTCCGCCAGCGCGAGAGCTGCATCGACCATGGGTGGGGGACCGCAGAAATACACCTCCGTTCGGGCGAGGTCCGCTTCGTTGTCGTTGACGATGTCGGTGACGTTCCCGCTGATGACCGTGACGCCCTCGGGTGCGCCGTCGGTGCTCTCCGACAGACATGCGGTGAAGGAGAAGTTCTCGATCTTCTCACCGAGAGTGGCGATTTCGTCGAGTAGGAAGAGATCGGCGGCGGTCCGTGCGCCGTAATAGAACCGAATAGGACGGTTCAGGCCGGTCTCGCTGATGTGTCTCAGGAGAGACAGGAGCGGTGCCATCCCCGCGCCGCCGCCGATTGCCACGATGGGCAAGACGTGCCCGTTGCGCAGGGTGCACGACCCGTACGGACCGTTCAGCGTGATCTCCTGACCCACCGACAGGCCGTCGGTGAGCATCCCGGCGAACAGTCCACCGGGATACTTCTTGATCAGGAACTCGAGCCGATCCGGGGTGGCCTGGGTGCTGGCAATCGAGAACGAGCGTTTGTCCTCGGTGCCCGGGATGAACAGGTCGAAATACTGTCCTGACTTGAACTCCACGGACTCCGGTTCGACGACATCGAGTGTGAGGGAGACGATGTCGGGGGTCATTGGCTCGATGGCAGCGACTTTCGTGGTGACATCCTGGATGGGTGCACCGCCGAGGAGTTCGTCCTCGTCGAAGTTGAGGAGCTCGATCTCGCAGTCGCTGTAAGCGTAAGTGCGGCAGAGAAGTACGTAACCCTCGGCCTCTTCGGCGTCATTGCAGGCGAAGGTGGAGTAGTCGTCCATCTGGACGTCGCCTCCGAGCATGTACGACTTGCAGGCCGAGCAACGGCCCTCGCGGCAGCCGTGCATGAGGTGGATTCCTTGCCGGAATGCGGCGTCGAGGATGGTTTCGTCCTCGCCGACCTCCATCTCGATGTCGACGGGTTCGAAGCTGATCTTGTGCGTGTCGGCCATGAAGTCTCCTGGGGCGCAGAGCGGTATGCGGGTGTAGCCGGAACGGCCAGGGCGTATCGAGGTCGCGCGTGGTGGGCCTCGATACGCCCTCGCCAGGGGCGCCCGGCGTTGCGGACCAGGGCGCCACGGATCAGACCGTGACGGCCCCGTTCTTGTTGGCCATGTAGGCGGCGATGTGGGCTTCACGCTCGTCATCGCTCATCTCGTTGAGTGCCACGTTGGGGCTGCCGAACGGGATGCCGCGCACATCGTCGAGCGTCCACATCTTCTTGGGGTCGAGATCCAGATGCGGTTGCGGGATCAGGGTTTTGCCGTCATCGCGGACGTAGCCGAGATCAGTGATGATGTCGGCGAGATCTTTGCCGTGATGCAGAGTCTCCCATTCGCGGAAACCGGTGAGACGACCCATGTTCGGTGTCGGGCGACCCTCGTACTCGGGACGGAACGCGACCTTGTCGGTCCAGGCGCAGGTCTCCGAGCAGTAGGTGCGCCATTGGCCGTCGACCTTGTCGGTGACCATGTCCTCGCGGATGAGGCACGGCACCATACAGGTCCAGCAGCGGTGCGGGTACTGGTAGTCGACGTCCTCGAAGGCGATCGGCTTGTTCTTGCCGGGGTAGGCCAGACGGTTGTAGTTCTCCCACCACTTGCCGAACTTGTTGTACCAGCCGGGGTACTTCTCCTCGAACCACTCGAAGTCGGTGTCGGTCATGGCGTCGATCCGCCAGTAGTTGACCGGCCAGCCGGTGGCGAAGAAGCGGGCGACCTCGTGCACATAGTGCTTGTCGACGATGCGGTTCCATGCCTCCTCGACCAGATCGTGCGGGATGGTCAACCCGTACTTCTCCAGGGGCAGAAGGTAACTGCGGTAGTAGTCGTCGTAGATCCACCGACGCCACATCTCGGCGTAGGACTCCCGGTCCTTGCGGCGGTCCTTGGTGCCGTACTCGATGAACGTACCGATCGCAGCGTCGACGACGCAGTGGTTGTTCCACCACGCGTAGCGCAGATCCCGTTCGAGCAGCGGACGATTGCGCTCGTCGGCCAGCGCCATCAGCAAGATGGAATAGCCGTTGGAGATGTGGCGGGACTCATCGGACTGTACCGAGTGGAAGACCGTCGGCAGCAGGTAGTCGCCGTTGGCCGCGGCCTCGTCGGGCATCGCCACGAACAAGGTGTTGGTGAAGGCCGTCTCCGCGACCACCGTCAGGTAGATGTTCGCAGCGGTGATGGCGTCACCGGTGATGAATCCCTCGCCGAACTGACGGCCGATCGTGCCCGCGTAGTTGTTGGCGAAGGCCTTCTCGGTGATGTCGAAGCCGGCCGGGTCGATGTAGTTGTTCATGTACAGCTTCTTGAGGTTCATCTGGATCGTCGAATGACGAACCTCGTCGATCATCTGTACCGCGAGTCCGTTGTGGATCTCCGGATTGGGGACGGCGTCGATGGCCATCGGCATCGCGCGGGCCGCCGAGATCTCGGGGAACGGAATGATCGACAAGAACAGCTTCTGCCATTCGAGCCAGCGTTCCTGGACCTGACGGAACATGTTGCCGCGGATAGCGCCGTCCATGGCGCCGTAAACGCGGTTGTCCTTCTCCTCTTCCATCGGGAAGTACGACCGCATGATCTGCTTGAGCGGATCCTTTTTTGGTGCTTTCTCGAACGTGTAGTCGGTTCCGAACCGGGTTGCCGGGGTGGCGAAGGTGGGCTCCCACGACAGCTCGGTGATCTTCGCATGGGCCTTGGTCAAGCTCTGCCTGCTCAATGTGCGCCTCCTGTAGAAGAGCCGACGCGGTGTCGGCCTGCGGGCTGAAGCGCTACTGATACAACCGCGTGATGTGTCTCACACCCGTCTCACTGTGAGACTGGCCACATATCCATTGGCGTGGATCTGCGGTTGCGGAGGGTCTGAAACCGGCTGACCAGCGCAGATGTGTGTCGACTTCGCCTTTGCGTGTCCTGCAGGGCGCACAAACCCGAAGTCGGCACACATCTGCGGAAGATCTGACGTCGGGCGGAACTGCGGCAAGGCGTGCCGCGTCCAACTCGGCATGATGACCTTTCCCACCGATACCCACGGCCTCATACATCGAACGGCGGTGATCGCCGTCGGATTGACCGACGAGGATCTCGCCCGAGCGGTACGCACCAAGCAGATCGTGCGGATCGTCCGCGGGGTCTACGCCGAGGCGGTGCGCCGAGAGCCCGAGGAACTCCACCGACTGACCGCGATCGCAACGGTGCTCACCGGGACCTCCGACGCGCCGTTGAGTCACCAGAGCGCGGCCGCGGTCCTCGGCCTCGCCATGCTCGAACCCAACTTCCGTCGCGTCCACCGCACCGCGCCGACGGGCTTTCGAACCACGACGCTGCACCGTCACGTCGGTGAGGTATCCGAGGCGCACACCGTCGTGATCGACGGCGTGTCGGTGACCTCGCTCGAACGGACCGCCGTCGATGTCGCCTGCGGCGCCGACGGTTTCGCGAGGGCGCTGGCCGTCTTCGACGCCGCGCTCCGGCGGGGTGCCGATCGTGAGGTGATGGCCATGATGCTGGCCGGCTCTCGTCGCGGGGTCGGGCGGGCCCGGCATGCACTGCGCTTCGCCGACGGAAAAGCCGAGAGCCCAGGGGAGTCGTGGAGTCGCGCCCAACTGATCGAGGCCGGGCTGCGTCCGGCTCGGCTGCAGCACGAGTTCTACGACAAGCACGGCATCTTCGTCGCCCGGACCGATTTCGACTGGGACGGTCTGCTCGTCGGGGAGTTCGACGGCAAGGTCAAGTACCAGAAGCTACTGCGGCCCGGAGAAGACGTCACCGAGGTCGTACTGCACGAGAAGGCCCGCGAAGACGCGCTCCGCGCGATGGGCATCATGGTGATCCGCTGGGTCTGGGACGATCTGCGCCGCGGCACGGTGGTCGCGAAGGTGCGTCACTGGCTGGTCCACCTCGCGCTGATGGCGGCCTGACCTGCCGTGAATATGTGTCGACTTCGGCGTTGTGTGTCCTGCAGGACACACAAAGGCGAAGTCGACACAGATTTGGGCGGGGTTACTGCGCCTCTGGTCCGTAGGACAGATGCACGACCCCGTTGTCGAAGACGTCGTGGCCGACGACACGCAGCCGGGTGTCTCCGAGGTCGTCGAACAGACGCGCGCCGGTTCCCAGGACCACCGGGTAGACGAGCAGATGCAGCTCGTCGACCAATCCGTCGGCCAGCAGCGCCCGCACCAGTTGTCCACTGCCGCTGATGTAGATGCCGCCATCGGTACGCGCCTTGAGATCGGCGACGTTGCGGGCGGAGTACGGGCCGAATGCCGACGAATTGCGCCAGGCCTCTTGCGCCTCGGCATCGGTCAGCGTCGAGGACACGACGTACTTAGGTGTGTCGTTGAAGAACGGCGCGCCGGGATCGTCATCGGCCGTTCGGGTCGACCAGGCCGGGGCGAACATGTCGAAGGTGTTGTGGCCCAGCAGGATCGCTGTCGACGACGACATGATCTCACCCAGGGTGGCACCCATGGCATCGGTGAACCCATAGGGCGCGGTGAATGCCGGGTCCTCGAATCGGCCGTCGAGGCTGACGAACTCGTGAACGTGGATCTTTCCCATCGCGGTGAACTCCTTGTCGGTGCGGCCGACGGACGACCCGTCGGTGTGCTCGTATCCGTATCGACCGGGAGCGCCGCAGAAACTCATCGGCCTGGCGGCGTCCCGTCCAGCGCTTGGTACACCGCGGCCTCGAAGCCCAGCGCTGCGCGCATCGCCGTCGGGTCCGCGAACGGGAAGAGCTGGGTCCCCCAAGCGCCGGCGATCCCGCTCGACGGATCGATCCAGAAATATACATTGGCCAGTCCGGCCCATCCGTAGGAGCCGCTGCGGCGCCCGGTGGGGGCGTCGGCCTCGTTGGTCATCGCGAGAAGGTTCCAGCCCTTGGCGATGCCCGGGAAGAATTCCGCGTCGCGGGTGCGCCGCGGGTCGACGCCGGGCAGTGCGGTGACCTTCAGGTGGCCGAGCTGATCGGCGGTGGCAGCGGCGACCGTCTCCGGTCGCAGGAGTTGCTCGCCGTCGTCGGTGTACCCGCCGCACAGCCACAGCCGCAGGAACCGAAGGACGTCGGCAATCGTGGAGTAGAGGCCCTGCCCGCCCATATCGACCAGTGGTTCGTCCGGCGCAGTCGGAGTGCGCAGCGCTTTGAGGGATCCGTCGGGCAGACGGGCGTGCAGTCGGGCGGTGCGGGCCAGCGCGGCAGCGTCGCGCGCAAAGGTGGTGTCGGACATACCCAGAGGCGTCAACAATCGCTGGGTCATGGTGTCACCGAGGCGGTGGCCGGTGATGCCCTCGATCACCAATCCGGCCCAGTCGAGGTTGGTTCCGTACTCCCAGCGGGTGCCGGGATCGAACATCAATGTCGTCCCCAACGATTCGACGGTCCCGGCGGCCACGTCGGGCAGATCCTGTGCACGGGTTACCCGGGTGTAGTCCGCGTTGAAGAAGGCGTAGGCGAAACCCGCTGTGTGGGTGAGGAGTTGACGGGTGGTCGGGATGCTTGCCGGTTCCCGCAGGCGCGGCGTGCCGTCGTCGTCGAATCCGTCGAGCACGGTGAGTCCGGCCAGTCGGGGTTCGTACTCGGCGGCCGGGGCGTCGAGGTCGAGGGCTCCATCGTCGGCGAGTTGCAGAGCGAGGGTTGCGGTGAGCGCCTTGGTGACCGAATAGAGGGCCAGTACCGAGTCGGTGGCGATCGGTCCGACCGAACCAAGGTGGACCGTCTGCTCGGCGGTGCTCACCCCGGTGACGACGCCCGGCAGAGCCGAATTGTCGGTGGAAATCAACCAGTCGTCGGCAGCGGCGGCGATGCGGTCGGTCGCGGGCTGCGGAGTGGGTGTCGCCATGGCGACTACCCTGCCAGGCCGCCGACGAAGCGCTCCAGGCGCTCGAGTGCGTCGGTGAGATCGGCGGTCGAGGCCGCATACGACAGCCGGATGCGGTCGTCTGCGGTGGCGACGCCGAAATCCTTGCCCGGGGTGAGTGCGACGTGCGCCTCGCGCAGAGCACGGTCGCAGAACTCCGCCGACCCCAGGCCCGTCGGCGAGACGTCGATGTAGACGTAAAACGCGCCGTCCGGCGGGACCGGGACGGGCAGGCCGATGCGCTCGAGACCGTCGAGGACGAGGCGACGGCGACCGACGAACTCCCGTCGACGATCCTCGGCGACACCGAGTGACTGCGGGGTGAAACAACTCAAGGCCGCGTGCTGCGCAGGGGTCGGCGGACTGACGTAGTAGTTCTGCGCGAGCCGCTCGACGACGTCGACGAGGACGTCGGGCAGGATCGCCCATCCCAGCCGCCATCCGGTCATGCCGAAGTACTTGGAGAAGCTGTTGATGACGACGGTCGACGCGGTGGCGGTCGGGTCGGCGAGCGCACTGCGCGGCGGATGACCGTCGGCGTCGGGATCGGCGAGACCCAGATAGATCTCGTCGACGATGCTCCACCCACCGCGATCGCCGACCTCGCGACACATCCGACGCAGGTCGTCGTGGGGAATTGAGGTACCCGTCGGATTCGACGGCGAGGCCACGATGACCCCGCGCGTCGTCTCTTCCCACGACCGTGTGACGAGATCCGGTGTCAGTTGGTAGTGGTTGTCCGGTGTCGTGGGAATCAATGAGACCCGCGCTCCGAAGCTCTCGGCAAACTGCCGATTGCACGGATAGGAGGGGTCGCCGATGAGGACGCCGTCGCCGTCGTCGATCAGTGCAGCGCAGGTCAGCAGCAACGCTGCCGAGGCGCCGGTGGTGACGGCGACCCGACGCGGATCAACCTCGGCGCGAAAGTGTGTCGCGTAGAACCCGGCGATCGCCTCGCGCAGCTCGACGGTGCCGAGCGCCTCGGTGTAGGCCATCGGCCGGCCATCGGCGGCGTCGCGCGCGGCGGCGAGGAACTGCGGGGGCGGCCCGAAATCCGGCTCGCCGATGTTGAGTCGGATGACGCGGTGTCCGGCTGCCTCCACGGCCGCGGCCTTCTTGGCGAACTCCATCGCGTAGAAGGGTGCCACCCGGTGCGCGCGCCGCGAGATGTGCATGGACCCATTCTGCTCAACGGCGCGCACCGGAGGGGTCGGTGGGTGGGCCGGTCAGGTCAACGGTGGGTCAGGACTCGGACAGATCGATGTCGATGAGCGCGAAGTTCTCCTGGACACGCGAGCGCGTCACCGGCTCGTGGAAGGATGATGTCGCCGCGCCGAATGTGCCGTCGCAACACCACTTGTGCCTCCGTGCGGCCCTTCTCCTCGGTAACATTCCTCAGCACCGGATCATCGAGGACGTCGCTCCGCACAATCGGCGACCATGCCTCGGTGGCGATGTTGTGTTCGGAAATTCAAGGTGCGCAGCGGTTTTGGTCGCGGTAGGGGCGCACCTCGAGCTGGTTGGCCGCGGGCGCGACCTCGGTCTCGGCGAACAGGCGCTCGAGGTGATGCTTCTGGAAATAGGAGACGCCGATCGCGCGGGCCCTACCATCGGCGTAGGCCGCTCCATCGCCCTCGAGGGCTCGACGACATCGCCGACGTCGGGCAGCGGCCAATGGATCAGATGCAGGTCGACGTGCGCGACACGGGGCTGTTCCGGGGATTCGTCGGCGAGGGCGTCGTCGAAGGCGTGAAAGCTGTTGTTGGGCTTGGTATGAAGAACTCATCGCTGGTTATACGCAGACTTACGCACTGCCGCAACGGCTTCGGCTTGTTCTCGTGCATCTGCGCGGCCCTCGATGTGACGATAGGTTACTTCGAGGGCCGAGGGCCGAGGGCCGAGGGGCAGGCCTCGACGGTGTCCTCGGGCTTGATCCGGAAGACGCCGAAATTGTGCTGAGGAATCTCGTCGCCGTTGTTGAGTATTGTGAAAGTGACTGTGATAAAGCGCCTTTCACTGTGGTGGTGAAGGGTGTGCCCGCCAGGTGTGCGCAGGAGAGTGCCTCACGGAAGGAGGACGAACTTGCCCCGAGGGTGGCGCCCGGACAGGTCGGCCAACGCCTGACCGGCGCTGTCCAGAGGGTACGTCGCGGCGACCTCGGTCACCAGTGACCCGTCGGCGGCTGCGGCGATCAGCGGCTCGACGGCCTCGGCCCGATGACGTTTGCTGTCGCTGCTCGATCCGTCGAGCAACGTGATTCCGTCCTCGGCGCGGCCGAAGGCGACGATGCTCACGATGCGTGAGCGATCGGCCAGCAGTTCCAGCGAGACATCGATCGCCTCGTCCGTGCCGACCGTGTCGATGGCGGCGGTGACCGTCCCCGGCGCCGCGTCGCGGATGCGTTCGATCAGCCCGTCGCCATAGGTGACCGGGATCGCCCCAAGTCCGTGCAGATACTCGTGATTGTTCTGCGCGGCGGTGGCAATGACCGTCGCCCCGGCCTTCACCGCGAGCTGGACTGCGACGACCCCCACCGCGCCCGCGCCGCCGTGCACCACGATGACATCGCCGTCGGCGACGTGTGCGGTTGCGACGGCATCAGCGGCGGTCACGCCCACCAGCAACAGGCCAGCGGCGCGCTGAACGTCGAGGCTCTCGGGCCGGCGATGGAGCCGGTCGGTCGCGACCACAATGTGGTCGGCATACGCCCCGGATACCGGATAACCGATGACCGGATCGCCGACGGCGAGATCGTCGGTGCCGGGTCCGACCGCCCGAACGGTGCCTGCGACCTCATTGCCGACCGGTCGCGGCAGGGCGGACTCATCGGTGCCCATCAAACCCCGGACGATCTTGGCGTCGATCGGGTTCACGCCGATGGCCTCGACTGCCACCACGGCCTGCCCCGGGCCGGGGACCGGCAACTCGACCTTGACGGCATCGAGGACGTCGAGGGGATCGCCGTACCGCACGGCGACGACCTGACGGGCGGTCACCGTAGCGGAGTCGATGTCGAGGGTGTTGTCGTTGGCGTCTGGGGTGGTGGCGTTGGGGGAATCGGTCACGGTCGGTTCAAGGACGCCCGGCCGCGCGATATTCCGACGGTGACATCGACTCAGCGACATCGACTCAGCGACATCGACTCAGCGACATCGACTCAGCGACATCGGCTCAGCGACATCGGCTCAGCGACGAAACCAGGCGCGTTCGTCGCCGTCGAGCGCGCGGGCCACCCGGTGGCGGGTGGTCTCCGCGAGCGGCTCCGGCAGATCGTCGGTGGAAAACCAGGCCACCGCGAGGTTCTCGTCGTCGCCGACGCGCGGTTCGCCGTCGACGTGCCGCGCGAGGAAGCACACGTCGAGATACTGCGTCTGATCCCCGTTCGGATAGGTGATCATCGGTGTCACGTCGATGCTCGTCAGACGGTCGACGGCCGCGGTGATCCCGGTTTCCTCGGCGATCTCCCGAACGATCGCGTCCGCGGGTTCCTCCCCGGGCTCGAGAACCCCCGAGACCACCGCCCACTCCTCGGTGTCGGCACGGTGGGTCAGCAACACGCGGCCGGAGTCGTCGACGACGACCCCGCTGACCCCTGACAGCCACAGGGGGGCGTGTCCGACGTGAGCACGAAGATCACGGATGAATTCGGGGATCGTCATGATGACGATCTTGCCTTCCGCATCCGAACACCGCCGGGCGCGCCGCCAGCCTCGGTGCTCGTGTCCATATTGCCGCTGGTGAGCCGCCCGACATCCACAGTTCGCACTCGCGTTCGATTTCTTGTCGGTGCCCGGTGATTCACTGGGCCCATCCCGATGTAGAGGAGGCCACGGTGTTCGACCCATTCACCCCCGATTTCGACGCTCCCGATCCCGACGCTCCCGATCCCGACGCTCCCAATCCCGACGCTCCCAATCCGATCACACCCGGCCCCGGCACATCCGAGTCGGGCGAACCCGATCCGGATCTGGTCTGGACGGCGATGCGTGACTGGCTCACCGATTCCGTCGCGGGCATACCTGCCGGCGGCGTCCTCGACCTGGGTCCCGCCGAGTACGGCGACTCCGACGCCGCCGGTGACGTTCCGGGCGCGCAGATCCTGGTACTTCGTGATCAGACGATGATGGTCAGGCTCTCGACGACGCTGATGGACGTCCCGTCGGTTGCCGGATACGCGGTACCGCGCGCGATGCTCGACCGCTGGAACTACGAGGATCGGTTCCGTGATTGCACGCACGGATATCTGCTCACCCGCTCACGCGGCTGCGTCGCGGACGTGTGCGTCGCCTGGTTCCGGGACCGCCGGGCGATCAGTGGTCCCGCAGTCCTTGGTTGCCACTACACCACCGGCGATCCCGACCCCCGGGCCCGCGCCGCAGGGCGCGGCTCGGATGGGGGAGACCCCTGATCTTTCCCCCGGAAATCCCGCTGACCAGTGAATTCTGGTGTCCGCGGGCGCATGGTGGAGTCATGAACACCACAACAGACACCACCACCACTCACGACGGCAGCGCTCGCCGCACCGGCCCGAACTTCTGGAAGGTCCTGGGCATCATCGCGATCGTCCTCATCGCACTGGCGATCCTCGGACCGATTCTCAAGGGGCTGTTCTGGATTGGTCTGATCGGTCTGGCCCTCTACGGCGGGATCATGCTGGTTCGAGCCTCGCGCAACACCGGTGGACCCACATCTCCCGGCTTCTGATCCCGCAGACGGCGAGCCGCAGCAGACCGGTCGAAGCGCGCATGGAGATGCCGCGTCGACCTGCGACGATGACCCCACTGCGGTTACTCTCCCCTCATGCCGAGGGTGATCGCCACCATCAGTCTGAAGGGCGGGGTGGGCAAGACGACGGTAACCGCCGGGGTCGCCGAATTCTTGTCCGGTGTATTCGGTAAACGGGTGCTCTTGATCGATCTTGACGCCCAGACCAGCCTGACGGCGGTCATGATCGGCCCCGAGCGTTGGCTCGAACTCAACGATCGGGGGCGGACCCTCGCCACGCTGTTCTCCGACGCCCTCGACGGGACTGCGTATTTCGATCGTGAGGCCGTACTGCAGCGTGGGGTGTCGTCGGTGGCGGGGGTTACCGGTGTGGACCTGCTGCCGGCATCGCTGGATCTGATCGAGCTCGCCGAAGAGTTGAGTGCGCGGCGGGTACTGGCCGACGACCACACCGCCGCCGTGGAGATCCTTCGCCGCGCCATCGCACCCGTCGCCGACGACTACGACTTCATCCTGATCGACTGCCCACCCACCATGGGACCCTTCACCCTCAACGGGCTCGCCTGCGCCGACGGCTTCCTTATTCCGACCATTCCGGATGTCTTGTCCACCTACGCCATTCCGCACGTGCAACGCCATGTCGGCGACTTTGCCAGCGAGATCGGACGCGACATCCGTGAGCTCGGAGTCGTGATCAGTAAGTACCGGCCGTCGTCGGCGCTGCACCAGGCCACGGTGAAGCGGCTGCGTCGTGACACCACCATCCAGAACGTGCTACCCGCTTATCTCCACGAGGGCAACGTTGTTGGTGCGGCCGCCGCGTTCGAGCCGTGGCCCACACTGCGCGCCAAATACGGCCATCACGGCCACTATGAGCAGTTCGAGGCGCTCACGCGTGTGGTCATGACCGAGGCGTTGGCCAAACTCGGCGGATAGCGGGACCCTCGCCGGTTCGGCGGACGCATCGATCAGCTCAGCCGGTCCAGCTGGTCGATGAGTTCACTCCCCGGAATGCCCGCTGCCTTCGAATGCCGCAGCGGCTTGACCCGCTCGAGGACGATCTGGTTCGGTCTGGTTAGCAAGCGCACTGAGCACCTCGTCGCTGAGCACCTCGTCGAGGAATTCCTCGGGGCGAGACACCGCAACCGGCTGACGCCGGACTGCCCGCCGACGTACACACGGACTGCGTCGCGAGGAGTTGGCGCACGTGGCCGGATGTCGACCGACTATGACAGCCGGCTCACTCGCGGCTCAATGAACGGGACCACCTATTCCGGCCGGCCGATCGGAATTCACCGGATGCGCGGGGAAGGTCATATGGGCCGACGGATACGGGCCGCGCTGCTGGATATCGCCGCAGCACCACCGACCGATGGGTTACCGACGAGGCGACCCGAGCACGGTTTCGACGAGGCCGCTCACGACCATCACTCATGAGCGCACACCAAGCCCGCGCACACCAAGCCCGCGCACACCAAGCCCGCGCACACTGGCGACGATGCCGGGCCGTGCTGATGTGCGGCGCGGGTGGCTGACGGATGACGTTCGCGGAGTACGCAGCTCGTCGAGTTGTGGCGCGAGCACGACGTCGGCACGCGAGCCTCAGACGACGTCAAGCGACTCCTGCGCCCCGACCTGGGCTCGATCGAGGTGCATATCGGACGCGCCTCGAACCGGACCGCGCACGCCCTGCTCGTGTACACCGCGATACTCGGAGGCGAGAGCCGCGAGACACTGGAGATGCTCTCGGCGGTCACGACCTGAGATGCGCACGCGCCGCAGTGCTGCTGACCAGTTCCGACGGGCTTGAGCCCGATGCCTCGCCGGCGACCGAGGCGAGTTCCTCACCCACCGACAGACGTGGCTCCGATGTGTCTGTTGCATCAGCGGTGTCAACGGTCGTGGGCTTGGCGCCGGTGAACAGTGAGGCGATGGCGCCGAGGACGCAGCAGATGAGTGCGAAGGTGAATGCTGCGGTGAGGCCGTCGGAGAAGGGGTCGCTGATCAGATGGGGGAAGAAGTTGAGGCCGGTGAGGTGATCGGTGCTGGTTTGGGGGAGCCCTTGAAGCGCTTGGCCGGCGACTTCACGGATGGGGTTGTAGCCGAGGAATGCGGCGAACAAGATACCGACGGTGGGGATGTGGGCGATGCCGTCGGCGGCGGGTGCCGGCATGCCGTTGGCGGTGAGGCCGGAGTACATGGCGTCGGGTAGGTGGGTGGAGAGTCCGGCAATCATCAGTGAGAAGAACAGGCCGATGGACAAGACCATGGCGGAGTTTTGGAAGGTGGTCATCATGCCGGCGCCGGAGCCACGGGAGGTGACCGGTAGGGAGTTCATGACTTCGGCGCGGTTGGGGGAGGCGAACAAACCCATGCCGATGCCGTTGATGAGGAGGACGAGCGCGAACACCCAATAGGTGAAGTTCACGGGCATGGCGATGAGCGCGCCGAAGGTGCCTGCGGTAATGAGCATGCCCAGGGTGGTGAACCATTTGGTGCCCAACCGGTCCGAGAGTGCTCCCGAGACCGGTGCGCTGATGAGGAAACCGATGGTCATGGGGATCATGTAGATACCGGCCCACAGCGGGGTGCGGGAGTAGTCGTAGCCGTGTTGGGGTAGCCAGATGCCTTGCAGCCAGATGATGAGGATGAACTGAAGGCCGCCTCGGCCGATGGAGCCGGCGAGGTTGGCGAGGTTGCCGAAGGTAAATGACCGGTTCTTGAACAGGCTGAGTTCGAACAGGGGGCTCTCGACCTTGGTTTCGATGAATACGAAGGCGGCCAACACGATCACGCCGCCGATCAATCCGGCCAGCACCCAGGGGTTGGTCCAGCCCATGGCGTGGGTCTTGTAGGGCTGGATGCCGTAGGTGATGGCGATCAGGATCGCGATCAGGCCGATGGCGAAAGTGAGGTTGCCCCACCAGTCCATTGTGGCGGTCTTGCGCTCACCGAGGTCGTGCAGCTTGAGGTAGGCCCAGATGGTGCCGATGACGCTGAAGGGCACGGAGACGAGGAAGATGAAATGCCACTGGATGGGGGCGAGGATGCCGCCGATGAGGAGGCCGAGGAAGGACCCGGCGATGGCGGCGACACCGTTGATGCCCATCGCCAGTCCGCGTTGGTTGGCGGGGAAGGCGTCGGTGAGGATGGCCGAGGAGTTGGCCATGATGAAGGCGCCGCCGATGCCTTGGACGATGCGCCAGAAGATCAGCCAGAGTGCTGCTTTGCTGCCGTCGAACCAGGTGATGGCGAGGAAGATCGAGGAGATGGCGAAGATGGCGAAGCCCATGTTGTACATGCGGGCTCGGCCGAACATGTCGCCGAGGCGGCCGAAGCTGACGACGAGGACGGCGGTGACGACCAGGAAGCCCATCATCATCCACAGCAGGTAGCTGGTGTTGCTGCTGTTGAGGGGGTTGACGTTGATGCCCTTGAAGATGTCGGGCAGTGCGATGAGCACGATCGAGGAGTTGATGGTGGCAATGAGCATTCCCAACGTGGTGTTGGACAACGCAATCCATTTGTAGTGGGGGCCGAAACGTGCGGTCGGAGCCGGGTCGGCGGTCGGGATGGGGGCGGTCACTGTCGTCTCCTGCGATACCGGTGGTGGATGGTCGGGGTGCGCTGTGAGCGGGGATGAGCGGCTCGCGGCGCCGTCATCGGGGTGGAACCGAGCTCTCGGGGGTATCGGCGAGTTCGTCGCCGGAGCGCTTGGTATGAGACAGCGCGGTGTCGGTTGGGGCGGTGTCGGTTGGGGCGGTGTCGGTTAGGGCAGCGGCGAGGGCCACCACTCCTTCGGTCAGATGCGAGCGCGTTTGCGGGTCAAGGCGTTCCATCGCGGTACCGAGGATCTGGGCCTTCGTCGACCGGGCGTGGTTGATGTGCTCCGTGCCTGCCACGGTCGCTACGAGTAGTCGCGCCCGCCCGTCATCGGGGTCCGGCGCCCGCTCGACGAATCCCTGCTGCTCCAGGGAGGCGACGATGCGTGACATCGTCGGCATCGTCACCGATTCGCGATCGGCGAGTTCGGACAGGCGCAGCGGACCATGATTGATGATCGTCCACAATGCCGAGGCCACGCCCGCGCTGAGCACACCCTGGCCGCCGGAGCGCAGCGAGCGGGTGATCCGGACCAGATGGTGATAGAGAATCGCCACGTCAGGCGTGTCTGTGGCGGGCGTGACCGGCGCGATGGTCGTTTCGACGATGGTTGTGGTGTTCGGTGCTCGCGGCGACATCGGCAGGCTCCTTTCGAGACGTATGCCCCGAATATAGTTGCTTAGTGCTAAGTAAGCGAATGGTAAAGTCTGGATGCTTCGATGTGCACGTCGGGCGGACTCGGATGTGCTATGGGAATTTCCCGTCGGGCCCGTGTGCTTACGGTGGGGCGGGGCAGGATGGCGACGGATCGCACCCGATGAACCCAAGACGAATGACAACCCAACACGAAAACGAGGTGCACCGTGGCACGAGTGATCATCATCGGGGGGCATGGGAAGATCGCGCTGCGACTGGCGCGGCTGCTCACCGCACGAGGTGACGCGGTCAGCTCGGTAATACGCAACCAGGCGCACAGAGGCGACATCATCGCGACCGGAGCCGTGCCCGTCCTCGCCGACGTGGAGCACCTCGACACCGGGGCCATCGCCGAGGTGCTCGCCGGAGCCGACGTCGTCGTGTGGTCGGCAGGTGCGGGTGGCGGCGACCCCGAGCGCACCTTCGCGGTCGACCGCGATGCCGCGATTCGCTCCATCGACGCCGCAAGGGCGGCCGGTGTGCCGCGCTACATCATGGTCTCATATTTCGGTGCCGGGACCGATCACGGTGTCCCCCAGGGAGATTCGTTCTTCGCCTATGCCGAGGCCAAGGCTGCGGCTGACCGCCATCTTACGAGCACGGATCTATCCTGGACGATTCTCGGTCCAAGCCGACTCACCGACGACCCGGGTTCCGGCCGCATCGAGGTCGGGGAATTGGACACCTCCGCGGGGTCCGGAACATCAGGGTCCGCAACATCAGGGTCCGCAACATCGGGGAGCCCGACATCCAAGCGCGAGGTCAGCCGCGACAATGTCGCCGCGGTCGCTGCGGCGGTGATCGCCGATCCGGCCACCGCGAAGCGGGTCATCGAGTTCAACGACGGTGACGTCCCGATCGAGAACGCGCTGGCCTGAGCGAAATGTACTGACATGAGCGGTGTCGAGTCGGCTCTGGTGGAGATCGTCGGTGAGCGCAACGTGCTGACCGACGGCGACGCCATGTCCGGATACCTCGTTGACTGGATGGGCCGCTATAGCGGTATCGCCGACGCGGTGGTCCGGCCGCGCACCGTCGGCGAGGTGGCTGCTGTGGTGAAAGTCGCTGCCGCTGCGAAGATTCAGATCTGCATTCAGGGTGGCAACACCGGCCTCGTCGGCGGGTCGGTGCCACCGGCGACCGCAGAGGGGCGCCGACGCATCGTGCTCAGCACGGCGCGGATGACCGATCTCGACGCGGTCGACCCGATTGGACGATGTGTCGGCGCGCAGGCCGGAGCGACGATCGCCGCCATCGACGCGCATGCCGCGGTCCACGGACTGATGTTCCCGGTTGACCTCGCCTCCCGGGACAGCGCCACCGCGGGCGGTGTCGTCGCCACCAACGCCGGTGGCATCCGCATGATCCGGCACGGCAACACTCGAGCGGCGATACTCGGCATCGAGGCCGTCCGTGCCAATGGCGACATCTTGCGGCGCTGGTCACCGCTCGTGAAAGACAATGTGGGATATGACATTCCGGGACTTCTCGCCGGGAGTGAGGGCACTCTGGCCATCATCACCAGAGTGTTGTTCCGGTTGGTCAGCCCGCCGTTGGCCACCGTTGTCGTCGTCGCCGCCCTCGAGCGGGTGGCCGATGCGCTCGCCCTGATCGGGCGGGCCCGCGAGGCAGGTCTGGCGATCGAAGCGGCCGAGTTCATGACCCATGAGGGTGTCGACCTCGTCGCCGAACACGGCAGCCGACGTCCGGTCTGCGCCCCCGCTCCCTACCATCTGCTGCTTGAGGTCTCCGGTGCCGGTGACACCGAGACCGCCGTCGTCGACCTCCTCGACGACGCCGAGGGCATCGTCGACGCGGTGCTCGAGCCTGGACCCGCACGGGCGCTGTGGAAGATCCGGGAAGGCCACACCGAGGCCATCGCGCGGGCCACCACGACCCCGGTCGTCAAACTCGACGTGTCGTTCCCGATCCGGTCCCTCCCGCACGCCATCGCCGAATTGCAGGACTTGCCTGGTCATCTCGACGTCGCCTGCCGCCCCATCCTCTTCGGGCATGTCGGCGACGGCAACATCCACGTGAACCTCCTCGATGTCCCGGCCGAGGCGGCCGACACCGTCACCGAAGCGGTCTTCGGCGTCGTCGACAGGCTTGACGGCAGCATCAGCGCCGAACACGGGATTGGCCGGGCGAAGACGGCGTGGACCCGACTCGGTCGTTCGCCGATCGACCTGGCTACGATGCGCGTCGTCAAGGACGCCCTCGATCCGCAGGGGTTGCTCAATCCCGGAGTGCTCTTCGGCTGAATGGAGCCGCGTCTGACGACCACGTCACAAGACGATCACGGTGATCGTGACCCTGGTCGTGCGGAGCACCATCCCTACCGTGGAGCACTCGTGAGTGCCACCCCGACCGCGGTGGCGGCTGGTGGTGGGGTTCGGCGGGCTACCTGGTGGCCACCGGACTGATCGGCGGTGCCGCGACGGCGGCGATCTGGCAGCGCGACCTGCACCTCTGAGGAGTCAGGCGGCTCACAATGCCGCTCGCACGTCAGCCGCGGCGCCCGGATGCGAGTGCGTCGGGTAGTCGAAGGAGATCGCGTTGTCGTGTTCGGCGACCGAGGTCGCCGCAGAGCAGTCGGTGAGCGTGATCATCCGATATCCGTGGTCGTACGCCGAGCGCATTGTCGATTCCGCACAGTGGTTGTCGCGGAGTCCGGCGAGGGTTGCCGTCTCGATTCCCTTGCTGCGCCGAATGAAATCGGCGTCTGTGGAGGCGCAGGTGTTGAGTCCGTGCTTGCCCTCGATGAAGATGTCGCCGTTGGCGGGTGCCACATCGTGGACAATCTGTGCACCCAGGTGCCCTTCCCGACAGCGTTGCCGCCGACGGCGCCCTTGACGAGGCTGTACGGGTGTGGCGTGAGTTCGCCGCAGCCGGGAGCGAAGGTGACCGGGTCGTGCATGATCGTCACCCCGGCCAGCAGGCGTCGGCGAGGTGGTGTTGGTGCGCATGCTGGTCTTGTCCATCACCTCGGCGACCGCGTCGTGCAGCACACCGCCGTCGGAGGTGAACTCCTTCGGAACCCCGATGAGGAGGAAAGCGGTGGTGGCGGGATCGAGGGTGCGTGTGTCGGACATGGGATTGCGCACTCCCGGCAGTACATGCTGCCCGCGAATTGCTCAGGTGGGCTACGCCACGGTCGATTCACGTCCTCGGTGCCGTCCTCGGCATTCCGAGCGCCACGACCCCGACGATGAGACGATGCAGTCGTGACCGATTCGGTAGGGCAACGATTGGCCGAGCTGGCGCACCGCGCCGGGGTGGCGACCAGCTATGTGGGATGGGACTCCGCCGAGCACGAGGTGAGTGCGGCGACCCTTCGCGCTGTGCTGGCGGCGATGGGTATCGCCGCTGAGACCGATGTGGAGATCGACGCCGCCCTCGCCGACGCCGAGATCGCCGACTGGCGCGCGTTGGTCCCGCCGGTCACCGTGGTCACCGAGGGTGACGCGGCGGTGTTCTGGGTCCATGTTCCCCACGGCAATCCGGTGGATGTCGAGGTCACCACCGAAGCCGGAGACCGGCTGCGCCCAGTACAACTCGACGTGTGGTGGGAACCGCGCCCCGTCGACGGAGTGCTCACCGGACGGGCGAGTTTCGCAGTCCCGGAAGAACTCTCGCCGGGATATCACATGATTTCGGTCACCGACGAGATCAGGGCCGCCACGGCGTCGGCGCCATTGATCGTGACTCCCCGGCGCCTGGGAACCGCCGACGCGCTGCGCGGTGAACAGCGGTGGGGGACGGCGCTGCAGCTGTATTCGGTGCGCTCCGCACGGTCCTGGGGAGTCGGCGACTTCGCCGACCTCGCCGAGATCGCGGCCGAGACGGCCAGCACCTATGGTGCCGACTTCGTCCAGGTGAACCCGCTGCACGCGGCGCAGCCGCAGCCGCCGATCGAGAACTCGCCGTATCTGCCGGTGACCCGCCGATTCATCAATCCTCTCTACATCGCGATCACCCACATCGCGGAGTACGTCGACCTGCCCAAGGCCGATCGCAAACGTGTCGACGCGCTCGCCAAGAGCTTCGTCGCCGACGACGTCTCGACGAAGAAGATCAAGCGCAACAAGGCCTTCCGCGCAAAGCTGGCCGCGTTGGAGCTGATTCACGCGGTCCCGCTGCGAGCGGCGCGGGCCGCAACATATAGGCAATTCCGTCGTCGTGAGGGCGCCGGCCTGCGCGATTTCGCCACGTGGTGCGCGCTGGTCGAGGCCTACGGCCGCAACAGTCCGGCGTGGGCCGACAAACTCGGTGATCCGGCCTTTGTCGAGACCGAGCGGCGCCGACTGGCCGGACGTATCGAGTTCCACATGTGGCTGCAATGGATCTGCGACGAACAGCTCGCCCGGGCCCAGCACGCCGCGCTGGCGGCGGGAATGCGCATCGGCATCATCGCCGACCTCGCCGTCGGAGTGGGTCGCGACAGTGCCGACGTGTGGTCGCTCGGCGAGGTTCTCGCCACTGGCGCGACGGTCGGCGCACCGCCGGACGGATTCAACCAGCAAGGCCAGAACTGGAATCAGCCACCGTGGCATCCGCGGCGACTCGCCGAGTCGGGATATGCGGCCTATCGCGACATGCTGCGGACCGTCCTGCGCCACGCCGGTGGTCTGCGTGTCGACCACATTCTCGGTCTGTTCCGGCTGTGGTGGATACCCGAGGGACGATCCGCGGACGAGGGCACCTACGTGCGCTACGACCACGACGCGTTGATCGGGATCCTCGCGCTGGAGGCACAACGCGCCGGTGCGGTGGTCATCGGTGAAGACCTCGGCGTGTTCGAGAACACGGTGCAGGACACGCTGGCCGCGCGGGGCATCCTCGGCTGCTCGATCCTGTGGTTCGAGCACGGCGAGTACGCGCCCATCCCGCCGGAGGAGTATCGAGAGCTGTGTCTGACCTCGGTCACCACCCACGATCTGCCGCCGACGGTCGGCTACCTCGCCGGCGACCACATCACGTTGCGGGCCGAACTCGGATTGCTCACCGAGAGCGAAGACGACGACCGTGCCCGTGAAGAACGCGACCGCGACGCGATCCTCGCGCTGGCGATCGAGCGTGGCCTGTGGTCACCGCACATCCCGCTGACCGATCCGCGGACGATCAACGCGCTCTACCAACTGATCGCGGCGAGTCCATCGATACTGCTGGGGGTGTCGCTGGTGGACGCTGTCGGCGAGCGGCGCATCCAGAACCAGCCCGGTACCGACGGCCATCAGTACCCGAACTGGTGTATCCCCCTCGCCGACGACGAGCTTCGTCCGGTGCTCGTCGAGGACCTGCCGTCGAACGCGCGGTTCGCCGCGCTGGTAGCCGCCCTCGAGGACGCGGGTGTCGGGGGCGGGTCTCGTGAGGACGACGACTGCCTGCGATGAAGGTGTGTCCCGGAGTCAGACTAGGACGTCGCCGAGTCCCCACCGGCCGATCGGCCCCGGCGCAACGCGACGGCGATGAGGACCATCGCGACCGCACACAACACCCCGACTCCGATGTCGAAGGCGATCCCGGCGGTCACCAGACCCCAGTGCGCCGCGGCGATGCCCTGCCCGATGATCGGGACCGACAGTGCGATGTAGGCGACGACGAAATAGGTGGACGTCACCTCCGCGCGCCGGTCGGCTGGGCTCGCCGCGACCACCGCCGCCATTCCCTTGCTGAACGAGATGCCTTGTCCGGCCCCGGCTATCACCGCGCCGACGATCATCAGGGTCAGCGACGCCGCCGCCAGTGACCAGGCCAGGACAGCCACTCCGACGACGAGCGTTGCGCACCCGGCGATCAATGCCGTGGCGGTAGGCGCGTGGCGCCCGAGGATCTGGATGGTCGCCGACGACGCGAGCAGGACCGCGACGAGTGCCCCAGCCGCGGCATGGTTGTCGATGCCGATCACCGTGGCCAGAAATGACGGCGCCACCGCGGTGAAGGTGCCCAGGACCGCGAACCCGGCGAAGGCGGCGATCGCCGGCCCGGTGAACACCTCGCGCACCTGCGGTGGCACCGATAGCCGTTGCACGCTCAGCCGAGCCCCTGGCCGCAGATGTGCGGGTTCGGCGACGAACCAGATCGCCACCCCGACCACGGCGAGTGCCACCAGGTCGACCAGGAAGACGGTGTGCAGGGGCGCGGGGACGTACTGCGCGAGAATGCCCGCCACCAGTGGGCCGAGTCCCAGCCCGCCCATGTTCGCGGCGGTGGCGATCGCCGGAGCGCGTGACTGCCAGGATCGCGGGGCCAGTTCGATCACCGCTGCCGTGGCGGTGCCGGTGTAGATACCCGCCGAGAGCCCCGAGATGACGCGCCCGGCCAGGAGTTCGGCGAGCCCGCCCGAAGTCACGAAGACAACGGCACTGATCGCGGAGATGACGACGCCCCCGAGTAACAGCGGCCGTCGGCCGATGACGTCAGACCAGCGGCCGAACACAATGAGCGCCGCACTGACCCCGGCCGCGTAGACGGCGAAGATCACCGTCGTGGTCGTGACGCCGAAGCTCAGTTCGGCGCCATAGATCGCATAGAGCGGCGTCGGCAGCGTGGTGCCCATCATCACCGTCGCGAACGCGGCGACGGCGGCCGCGAACGCCGACCCAGCTCCGAGTGTGCGGCGCGTCGGGAGACGTGGATCTCCTCCGCCGCGACCGGGAGTCGGTGTGTGGGAAGCCATGACGATCCACAGCGTATCCCCGATGGCGTGCGCACACCGGCGTGATGCGCGGCGGCCGGCGGACCGGAGTATCGGCTGGGCGAACCATCGGTGCACTACCGTCGTGGCATGGCGCCCGTCGATCCCAGAATCCTCGTCACCACCTCCCGGATGCCCTTCGCCGTCGACGAGATCCACAAACTGGGGGAGACAGGCCGGTTCGTCGTCGCGACCGACACCTTCCGATCGGCCCCGGGTAGTCATTCGCGTGGCGCGAGCACACACAGGGTGGTGCCTGCCCCCACCCAGGAAACCCAGGCCTATGTCGACGCCATCGCGGGGATGATCGGCTCCGAGCGGATCAACTGGCTGCTGCCGATGTTCGAGGAGGTCTTCTATCTCGCCAAGCATCGCGATCAACTCGCCGACGGCCGGGACGTCGAATTGTTCTTCCCCGACTTCGACACCCTGCGCATGGTGCACGACAAGGTCGGCTTCTTCGAGCTGTGCGCACGGCTGGGCCTACCCGTCGCCGAGACGATCACCGCGACGAGTCCGGCACAACTGCGCGCCGCGGCCGGCCGCTGGGATCACTGGTTCGCTCGGGCGGCCTTCGGGCGCGGCGGTCTCGACATCGCCACCAACACCGGACCGCTTGCCGACGAGACCGAACTTGACGACATCACGCCCACCCCCGAGAATCCCTGGCTGGTCCAGGAATTCCTGTCCGGCGTCGACCGCTGTAGCTGGAGTGTGGTCCACCACGGCGAGGTCGTCTTGCACTCCTGTTATGAACACCCGCTCGCGATCGACAACCGCGGGGGTGTGGTGTTTCGGTCGGTGGATTCGCCGCAGTCGCTGGAGACCGCGCAACGCATTGCGCGCGAACTGAATTGGCACGGACAACTGAGTTTCGACTACCTGATGACCGACGACGGGGTGCACCACATGGTCGAATGCAACCCGCGCCCGACCGCCGGGTGCACGCTGGCCACCGCCGAGGAGTTCGACACCGCGCTGTTCGATCCCGGTGAGCTGGTCGTCGTGCCCGAGGGCCGCAAGACGATGATCCGGGCCGCAGTCATCCGTGATGCCCTCCTGCACCCGACTCGTGCCCGTGCGGACCTGCGCGCCTCGCGCGGCGCGAAGGGCGTGTATGAGCAGCGCAAAGATCATCTGCCGCTGCTGTATTCGGTGTTGTCGCTGCAGCATGTGCTGGCGTATCGCAAGCAGCTCGGCATCCATCGGGTCAAGGGCGAGACCCTGGTGGCCACCCAGTTCTTCGACGTGCTCTACGACGGGTCGCCGATCGCCCGACTGCTCCCGTGGTGATGTGGGTTACTGTGAAATCTGGTAACAGGTAGTGGTCGCGTGGCTTCCTCGGACTCGTGACCTCTCGAAGGAGGACGCATGCGATTGGATCACGAGGTGATCATCGTGGGCGCCGGATTCGGCGGGCTCGGGGCGGCCATCGAATTGCGGCGTCTCGGCATTGACGACCTCGCAATCCTCGAACGCGAGGACGACCTCGGTGGTACCTGGCATGTGAACCACTACCCGGGCCTGGCCGTCGACATCGCCTCGGTGACCTACTCGTACTCGTTCGCGCCGAACCCCTACTGGTCGCGATTGTTCGCGCCGGGGTCCGAACTCAAACGCTACGCGGCCCGCGTCGCCGACACTTACGATCTCACGCGGCACATGGAGTTCGGTGTGAGTGTCGAGTCCGCCGAATGGGATGAGTGGCAACAGTTCTGGGTGGTGCATACCGGTGACGGCACGGTGCGCACATGCCGCTATCTGGTGACCGCCACCGGCTTTCTCTCCCAACCTCACATACCCGACTTCCCGGGCATCGGCTCCTTTGAGGGCACGGTCCTGCACACCGCCGACTGGGACGACTCCGCCGACCTCACCGACAAGCGCATCGCGGTGATCGGAACCGGTGCGACCGCGGTGCAATTGATTCCCGAGGTGGCGCGCGTCGCACGCCACCTGACGGTCTTTCAGCGCACTGCCATCTGGGTGGTGCCCAAGCTCGACATGGCGATTCCGAAGCCGGTACAGCAGTTGTTCGCCCGAGTGCCCCTGATCCAGCGCGTGGCGCGCCTGGTGAACACGGCAGTGCTGGAACTGCTCATGGTGGTCGGTGTGCTGCACTTCCGCCAGGCCAAACTGGGCAATAAGGGTGCCGCTTTGCTGGCGCGGGCGCATCTGCGTGCGCAGGTCCCCGACGCGGCGTTGCGCCGGGCGCTGACCCCCGACTACGACTTCGGATGCAAGCGACCGACGTTCTCCAACAGCTACTTCCGGTCGTTCGTTCGCGACAATGTCACCCTCGAGACGACTGGGATCGGCCACCTGGAACCCGACGCAATCGTCGCGGGTGACGGTCGGCGCATCGAGATCGACACCATCGTCCTCGCCACCGGATTCGATCTGTGGGACAGCAACTTTCCCGCCTTCCCGGTTCTGGGGCGCGATGGTGTGGAACTCGGGCTCTGGTGGCGGACCCACCGGTTCCAGGCCTACCAGGGGCTGACGATGCCGAAATTTCCGAATCTGTTGTCGCTCAACAGTCCCTACTCCTACAGCGGGTTGTCGTACTTCACCACCATCGAAGGCCAGATGATCCACATCGGGCGGCTCTTCGGCGAGCTCAAACGACGCGGGGCGACGACCTTCGAGGTCACCGAGCAGGCAAATGCGCAGTTCCTCGACGAGGTCACCGACAAACTCGATTCGTCGGTCTTCTACCGCGGCGACTGCGCGAGTGCGCGCAGCTACTACTTCAATCACCAGGGCGAGGCGGCGCTGCTGCGCCCCACCTCGACGTTGACCACCCTGCGAGAGATGGGGAGATTCCCGCTCGACGACTACGAGTACCGGATGGCGCCTACTGCCTGAGCATGCGTGCGGGTGTGTCGCATCGACCTGCATATCTGTGAGGGCGGTCTGGCGGTCCAGCGGGTCCGGGGGGACCTCGGTTCACGAGGTGGTCGGCGGGGCCGTCGGACTCGACGCCGGCGCAACGGGATACGCGGTCGGCGACCGCGTGTGCGTCGCCTGGATTCACCACACCGACAGCACCTGCGGCCACCGTGCGCGCGGCGCCCAGAGAAGCTCTGCCCGAATGAGACCTTCACCGGCTGTGGCATCGACGGCGGCCTCGCCGATTTCGCTATCGCATCGGCCGATTTCGCCTATCGCCTGCCCGGCGGCATCGACGACGTGCCTTCGCCTGCTGCTGCGTGCCGGAATCATCGTCTGCCGCTCGTTGATCGGGACGTCCCTGCCGCCTGGAGGTCGGATGGGGCTCTACGGGTGCGGTGGCAAGGCACAGCTCGCCGCGCAGATCGCCATCGCGCAGGGTGCGCGGGTGCCGACGACGCCCCCGCCCGAGCCGCTCGAACTGCCCGCCGCGATCACCTTCGACCCGTGGGTGAACTCGTGCCGGTGGCGATGCTGGCCCTCGACCTCGGCGCGATGATCTCCATCGCCGGTAGTCGTCACCACGGCGGCATCCGCGCTCTCGACTACGATCGAGAGCTGCTCTACGAGAGGGAGATCCGCTCGGTGACAGCCGGCGGTCGCGAATTCCTGCGGCTGGTCGAGGAGTACGGGATCACCGCCACCGCCCCCACCCGCCCGCTGTCGCGGGCCGACGCGGACCTCGCCGACCTGAAGGCCGGATCCTTCGACGGCTCGGCAGTACTGGTCCCCGACAACCGACCCATCGGGCGCGGCCGCGGCCTCACACCGGGTTCACGAGGTCAGGAGAATTGTTGGCCACCCGGTTCACCAGCGGTGACACTTCACGAATCGTGATCGCGGCCGCGACGCCTGCACTCGGCGGCGCGAAGAGCGTATCCGGCGCACGGTGGTCGGGATCGAGCCACGCGTCCCAGTTGTCGTAGGGCATGATCAGCGGCATCCGATCATGCACTTGGCGCAGATCGCCGACGGCGTCGGTGGTCAGGATCGAACAGCTCAACAGCGGCGGCGACGCCTCCTTGGTACGGTCGTGCCACACGGACCAGAGGCCGGCCACGAACAACCGGGTTCCGTCGACCGGTGACATGAAGAAGGGCACCTTCGTCGGCTTGCCCTTGGAGTCGGGTGGGCCCTTCTTCCACTCGTACCAACCGTCCATCGGGATCAGGCAGCGTCGCGACGTCACCGACGCCCGGAACGAACTCTTCTCCCCGGCCGTTTCGGCGCGGGCATTGAACAGTAGCGGACCCTTGCCGACCTCCTTGGCCCACGCGGGGACGAGCCCCCACCGCATGGCCCGCACACGCAGTCGCGGGTCGTCGTCGGGATTGTCGTGGTCGTGACGTGTGACGACGGTCATCACCGTCGTGGTCGGCGCGACGTTGTAATTGGGCCCCGGTGACCCCGGTATGCCCGCCGTGCCGTCCAACGGAACCGGCACCTCGTTCACCGCGTCGATCTCGGCAGCGAGCTTCGCGGGGTCCGTGGTCACCGCATAACGTCCGCACATGACGTCATGTCTACCGCAGTGAGCCGGGGCTCGGGCGGCAGCGACCGTCAGAGGGTGGCGCAGATGTCGGCGGTCGTCGCCGAGGTGATCGCGATCAGATCCGCGGGGGCCATCTCCACCTCGAGCCCCCGGCGTCCGGCACTGCACCACACGTGCGGCCACCGCAGAACCGACTCGTCGACGACGGTCGGCAGGGTGGTGCGCTGGCCGATGGGGGAGACCCCGCCGAGGACATACCCCGTGCTCCGGGTGACCGCCTTGGCGTCGGCCATCACCGCGCGTCCGGCGTCGAGCGCGGTGGCCGCGGCTTTCAGCGACAACGAGCGCGGCACCGGCACGACGGCCACGGCGAGACCCGAGCGCGTGCCGGATAACTCGATCACCAACGTTTTGAGGATCTGCTCGGCATTCACCCCGAAGGCCGCTCCGAGCACGTCGACGGCCTCGGCGCCGTAGGCGGTGGTTCGCGGGTCGTGGCGGTAGCGGTGCACGCGATGCGGTGTCGACCGCGCGGTGAGCGCGGCGATGGCAGGGGTGGCGGCCACACCGATGTCCTCTCGCTGCAACATTTCGGTGGCGTCCACGATGTCGTGGACGCCGCTGTCAAGGCAAATCGTAGCGAGCCGATGTCGCTTGCCGGGGGGCTCAGGATGTGGTGGCGCTTGCGCCCTGGGTGTTTTCGGGTTGTTCGAGGAGTGCCAAGGATAGGAATGAATCGCCCCGTCTGTGTCGGAAGTCCGGTGAGGTGATTCCGGGGGATCCGTCCGGTAGCGACCACGACCAGACCCTCCCCATACCTCCAAGGGTCGATTCCATCACCCACACGGTGGCGGGCCTGAGGTAACTCGCCGTCGCTGAGAACGTGGACGACAGATATGGGGTGCTCCTGGCGGTCATACTCGTGCTGACCGCGAACTTGCCAGCGGTCTCGACCCTGGCCGTGCGCCGCAACAGGCACGACACCTCCACCGGCTGTATCCGCCGGTGGAGGTGTGGTCCTCACGAGGCGCCGACCCCCAACCCCATCATTTGTGCACTCATCACCGCCCACGTCGTCCCGTCGAAAGGACATCAGCCATGACCACGCGAAAGCACACCAATGCGCGTGCCACTACCAATCTCAACGATTCGTTGTCGGTGAGCCCGGTGTTCGTTCGTCCCGGGGAGGCCACCGAATATCCGAAGTTCGCCATTCCCGAGGGCATGAGTCTGCCCGAGACGGCCTATCAGATCGTTCATGACGAGGCGATGCTCGATGGGAACGCGCGGTTGAATCTGGCGACGTTCGTCTCGACCTGGATGGAGGACGAGGCCCGCAGGTTGTATGCGGAGACCTACGACAAGAACATGATCGACAAGGACGAGTACCCGCAGACCGCGGCGATCGAGGATCGGTGTTGGAAGATCATCGCCGATCTCTGGCACGTGCCGGATATCGACAAGTCCATCGGAACCTCGACGATCGGGTCATCGGAGGCTGCGATGCTCGGCGGGCTCGCGCTCAAGCGTCACTGGCAGGCTCGGCGCAGGGCGGAGGGGAAGTCGACCGAGAAGCCGAATCTGGTGTTGTCGACGGCGGTGCAGGTGTGCTGGGAGAAGTTTCTCAACTATTTCGAGGTCGAACCGCGCTGGGTGCCGGTCTCGCAGGAGCACGTCGTCTTCGATGGGCACGAGCTGGAGAAGTACGTCGACGAGAACACCATCGGGGTCGTCGCGATCCTCGGCGTGACCTACAACGGCTTGTACGAACCGGTACAACAGATCTCGGCAAAGCTCGACGAGATCGAGAAGGACACCGGCCTCGACGTCAAGATCCACGTCGACGGTGCATCGGGTGCGATGGTGGCACCGTTCTGTCAGCCCGACCTGGAATGGGATTTCCGGGTCTCGCGTGTGGTGTCGATCAACACCTCGGGTCACAAATACGGGCTAGTGTATCCGGGCCTGGGATGGATAGTGTGGCGTGACACCGAGGCATTGCCGGAGAGCATGGTGTTCCATTGCAGCTACCTAGGTGGCGACATGCCGACGCTGGCACTGAACTTCTCACGTCCGGGCGCGCAGGTGTTGTTGCAGTACTACAACTTTCTGCGGCTGGGACGGGAAGGATATCGGTTGATCCAGCAGGGATCCATCGATGTGGCCACCTATCTGTCGTCGGCGATCGCCGAATTGGGGCCGTTCGAGCTGGTCAGCCATGGTGACACGATTCCGGTGTTCGCGTGGAAACTGAAGGACGGATACACCGACAAGTGGTCGCTGTATGACCTGTCGGATCGGTTGCGGCTCAAGGGATGGCTTGTGCCGGCGTATCCGATGGCCGATGGATTGGCTGACTGGACCCTGCAGCGGATCGTGGTGCGTGCGGGGTTGAGTCACGATCTGGCGACGGCGTTGCTGACCGATCTGGAGAGTGAGGTCGCGTTCCTGGATCGGCTGGAGTCGCCGATGCCACGCGAGGGAACCGGTTCTCACTTCCATCATTGATGAGTTCCCCTTTCGAGAGTGGTTCAGCCGCAGCGGCTCCGGGTGAGGTATGGGGTGTTACTGGTCTCGGCCCTGACCACACAGTGTTGGGGTGTCATGATCGCTAGGCGCCCCTTCGCGCTCGGATCCCCCGAGTTTCTGCGCGAAGACCATAGCCAAATCGCCCCGCATGGGCTGTATCGGCACTCCGCCGACGGCGAGGAGAGCACGCGACCATGATCACCGAGCGACGGCTCGTGCGTGCCCGTGAGACCCCCGCTCCGCCGGGTGTACCCGAGTCTGGACATGGTCGTCGAGGTATGCGGATTCGGCTGTGTGTCACCACGTCGCCACCCTTGCGGGAGCGGTACCGCATGACACCCGCCGAGTTGCGCAACGCCGGGACCGAGCCGGTGGTTCTGACTCGGTGTCCGCCGGGGCCGGTGGGGACCAGCCGACGGCGGACCGAACTGACCCGACGCACGCCGTCCTCTCGCACGTCTGGGTAGTTTGCCGACGGCGCCGCCGGACGCGGGTGTGCGGCGATGCTGCCGGAACAATTGTGGTGTCGGTCCTGTTGAGTGCAGTGGCCGGGGCGGACGCAATGCCATCAACGCGATGGTCGATCTGGCGCTCGCCCCACGACAGACGAACGAGCCGGACGCGCGTGCCGGGAATGCGGGTGAACCACAGCTCGCTCCCGGAAACGCCGGTGTCGGTGGTTCGACAGCGCAGAAGGGCAGGTGGGTAGGTGAGCGCGGACATGCTGCTCGATCGACACCGATCGAGTGAACCTCCGACGCCGGTGGCCGACCCGGGATCGGTAGACTTGATCGAGATCATCGGTCCACCGGCAACGGTGTCCACCGGCGTCACCACCGAAGGGATCGCAGTGACCGAACCCGATTCAGACGGCCGCGAGAGCTCCACGGGGGCCAGTCCGGAAGTGTCGAGCCCGGCAGCAGGATCGAGCCACTTGGAAGTTTCGAGCCCCATGACCGGAGCGTCTGACGGCCCCGGTTCGGCGGCTCCGCGGCGCGCAGACCCGGGCGAGTCCGCGCAGGACCTCACCGAGCGCTTCGAGCGCGACGCACTGCCGCTTCTCGATCAGATGTACGGCGCAGCCCTGCGGATGGCGCGCAACCCCGCCGATGCTGAGGATCTCGTTCAGGAGACTTACGTGAAGGCGTTCTCGGCATTCGCGTCGTTCCGCGAGGGCACCAACCTCAAGGCATGGCTGTACCGGATTCTGACCAACACCTACATCAACGGCTACCGCAAGAAGCAGCGGCAGCCTGCGCAATACCCGACCGACGAGATCACCGACTGGCAGCTGGCCGCGAACGCCGAGCACACCTCGACGGGGCTGCGGTCGGCGGAGATCGAGGCCCTCGACGCCCTCCCAGACGACGAGATCAAGGCGGCGCTGCAGGCGTTGCCCGAGGACTTCCGGATGGCGGTGTATTACGCCGACGTCGAGGGACTTCCATACAAGGAGATCGCCGGGATCATGGACACACCGATCGGAACGGTCATGTCGCGCCTGCACCGCGGACGCCGCCAGCTCCGTGAGTTGCTGGCCGACGTTGCTCGCGAGCGCGGATTCAATCGCTCGGCGGCGAGCGAGGTGGCCCGATGAGTGAGCAACCGCAGGTGTCGGCCGATGACCCGGAATTCAGCTCGCTGGACTGCTCGGCGGTGATCGCCGACGTCTGGTTGTTACTGGACAACGAATGCGATCCGGACGCGCGTGCCCGACTCAAGGGGCACCTCGACAATTGCCCGTCGTGTCTGGCGCACTACGGAATCGAGAGCGAACTCAAAGCACTCATCAACCGCAAGTGCGGTGGCGAGAGGGCCCCGGCGGGTCTGCGGGACCGGCTGCGGATCGAGATCCGCAAGTCCGTCATCGTCACTGAGACCCGCTACTCAACCGGAGACTAGGTCTGCCGAGCTGGTCGATCCGGATGGGCGATTGTCGAATCGGATGCCGTACGTGGGACAATCGCTGAGCACATCTGGATGAAGGAGGCCCGTCATGGGTAAGCGCGGACGCAAGAAGCGCGCACGGAAGAAGAACGCAGCCAATCACGGCAAGCGTCCCAACGCCTGAGCGCGAACGCGAAACGCCCGGCGCGGTGATCGCCGATCGACATGATCGGCTCCCGCCCGGGCATTTTCGTGTCGTGGCCGCTACGGTTCTCGGGCGCTTACTGCCCGGTGCTCGCCCATGCCCTAGATTCATGGGCATGGCTGAGGACGTCGTGGCAGAGATCGTGGCGAGCGTGATGGAGGTGCTGGTCCAGGCGGGTGCGCACGTCGAGGTCGGCGACACCCTGGTGCTCCTGGAGTCGATGAAGATGGAGATCCCGGTGCTCGCCGAGGACGCGGGCACCCTTGCCGAGATCAAGGTCGCTGTGGGCGATGTCATTCAGGCCGGCGACGTCATTGCCGTCTACGAACGAGCGTGACCGGACCGGTTCCGGTGTAGTGAGACCCGATCGCCGATGTCCACCCTGGTCGATCTGCTCGCCGAGCACACCACACTTTCCGACAGCGCCGCCGGTCATCTCCAGCGGCTCGTCGCCGAATGGCAACTGCTCGCCGATCTGTCGTTCGCCGACTTCGTCCTGTCGGTGCGCACCGATACCGGCGAGATCGTCAACGTGGCCCAATGCCGGCCCAACACCGCCTCGACGGTCCTCCCGAGCGACGAGGTGGGCACCGTGGTCGATCCGGCGGTACACCCGCAGGTGGCCGGGGCCTTCGCCGAAGGGCGCATTCTGCGGGACGAGGACCCGACATGGCTGGGCGCGATGGCCATCCGGCGCGAGACGGTGCCGGTGCGCTTCGTCGACCCAGCCGGAGATGAGCGCATCGTCGGGGTGCTGACCCGTGCGGTCGACCTGACGCATCCGCGGCTGCCTTCGCCGCTCGAACTGGCCTACCAGGATTCGGCCAACGACCTGTGCCACATGGTCGCCGACGGCACATTCCCGCAGCACGAGGGTAATCCGCAGGGGCTGTCAACCCCGCGTGCCGGCGACGGTTTCGTGCGGATCGACGCCCGTGGCATGGTCGTCTACTCCAGTCCCAACGCGTTGTCGGCGTTTCACCGCATGGGCTGGGCCTCCGACCTCAACGGGGCCCGGCTCTCGGAGGTGACCGCGACACTGCTGACCGATCCGTTCGAGTCGCAGGATGCCGCGATGATGATCGACGCCGCCTGTGGGATCAGCGATCCCCCCGCGGGCCCCTACCGCGATATCGGGATGCGGATGGAGGCCGACGCCGCCAGTGCCACCGTGCTCATTCGTGCTGTCGCCCTGCGTCCGCGCGGGGTCAGCTCCGGGGCGGTGGTCCTGATCCGCGACGTCACCGAGGTCAAACGGCGCGACCTCGCCCTGATCAGCAAGGACGCGACGATCCGGGAGATCCACCACCGCGTCAAGAACAATCTGCAGTCGGTATCGGCGCTGCTGCGTCTGCAGGCGCGGCGCACCCCCAACGACGAGGCACGCACCGCACTCACCGAGGCGGTACGCCGCGTGTCGTCCATTGCGCTCGTCCACGAATTGCTCTCTGGCAGCGTCGATGAAGAGGTCGACCTCGACGAGGCCGTCGATCGCCTCGTGCCCACCCTCGTCGATGTCGCCTCGGGGGAGCAGCCGGTGAGGGTGCGCCGTCGCGACCGACTCGGCGTGCTCGCCTCGGATCTCGCCATGCCGCTGGTGATGGTTCTCACCGAACTCGTGCAGAACGCGATTGAGCACGGATTTGCGCCGTCGCGCACTGACGCGCGCATCGACATCCACGCCGACCGCGATGTCCGTCGGCTCCGAATCGCTGTGCGCGACAACGGTTCGGGGCTACCCGACGGCTTCGACCTTGCGGCGTCGGAACGCCTGGGGCTGCGCATCGTGCAGACTCTGGTCTCGATCGAACTCGGCGGTGAGGTGCGCGCCGGGGCCAATCCCGACGGTCCGGGGACCGAGGTCGTCGTGGTCGTGCCGCTGCGTCGGGAAGTGCGCTGAGATCTGCGGTTCGCCGGGCGGCAGCAACAAAAAACCCGGCCGAGGCCGGGTCTCCTGTCGGCCGCCGGACAGTGGCGGCCGTATTCGCTGCTCGCTACACGCTGCTGCGGGTACGGGTCCGTGCGGTCCGTCGCTTGAGTGCCCGACGCTCGTCCTCGCTCATGCCGCCCCAGACGCCTGCGTCCTGGCCCGATTCCAGAGCCCACGACAGGCACTCCGCGGTGACCGGGCACCGTGCGCAGACGAGCTTCGCATCAGCGACCTGCGCGATTGCCGGACCACTGGTTCCCACCGGGAAGAACAGCTCCGGATCCTCGTCGCGACAGATTGCCTTGTGACGCCAGTCCATTCCTTCTCCTTCAGATGCGCAGGGCACCACTCGATAGCCGTTGGTTGGTCCGTATTGGCTGTAACCGATCGTTCACGCGGAGGCACCGATTGTTTCCGCGCTGTTGCTTGTGAATACTTTCACGAATCCAGCCGAAGTCAATGGTGATCAGTTAACACGTGGGCAATATCACTGTTGTCGCACTATCACTTCGGTTGCCCCTCGGCGGCAGGGGGCCCGTGTGTCCACTCGAACTCTCATGATCTAGTCTACGCTCCGATCGCGCGCCATGTCACGCGTTTTCCCAGGTCGGCTCGTTGTTGATCGTCTGCTTCGTCTCACGTAGAGGTGGCGTGCTCCACCGGTTGGCTGCGGCAACACCGTGTGTCGCAGGGCTGAGGTCGCGCTGTGAAGGGTACTCGCCGTGCTGCGGTCAGGTCTTGACACGGTGACGGCGATGTTGCGTCGGAGATGCCGGGTCAGGGCGCCGGGGACGGTGCGGGTGCGACCACGTCGAGCGCGTCGCGTTGATGATCGAATCGGATATCTGTGTAGGCGCCGATATAGTCGCCGTCCATTTGCACATCCACCGGTTCGGTCGCTGCGAACGTGACCCACGCCACGTCATCGTCGCGGAAGAGATGGCGCGCCTTGGGATTGCGTTGGGCGAGCAGACGCGTTGCCAGCGGCAGATTCCGCAGCACGCCGGTCGACGTCGCGGCGAAGACGCCGAGGCGGGTGTCGAAGCCGGTGCTCGGATTGATCCGGATCTCGCGTCGGCCGAGGTAGGTCCACGGGCTGGAGTTGGAGACGAAGGCGAACCGCACGCCGGTCCTCGGATCATGACCCGCTGCGGTGACCGTGAAACTGGCTGTGCCACTGGCATTTCGAAGGAAGCTGGTGATGGTCGTCCAGAGGTAGCGACCGGGGGTGGCGGGCTTGCCCGCGTGCCGCTTGTCCTCCATCGCGTGCACGATGATCGCGTCCATCCCCATACCTGCGTTGAACAGGAACCATCGATCGGCCGAGTGGCCGAGGCCGATTCGCCGGTGACTGTCACGGTCGAGTAGATCGATGATCTGACGGGTCGCCTGCAACGGATCGGGATCTATGCCGAGTGTGCGGGAAAACACGTTGGCGCTGCCACCGGGAATCACGGCCAGGGCGGGCAGGTGGGCCGGCGGGGTGTGGCCGGGAGGACCAAGCAGTCCGTTGACCGTCTCGTTGACCGAACCGTCGCCACCGTGCACGATCACCGCGTCGTAGTTCTCCGCCACCGCACGCGCACCGAGTTCACCTGCGTGTCCGCGGTGGGTGGTGTGCTCGACGTCGACGGGGAAGTGTGCGCTCAGGGTGTTGACGAGGGCGTCGCGGCCCGCGGGGCTGGTTGCGGTGGCGAATGGATTGACGATGAGCATGACGCGCACGACACCCGAGGATATGGGGTCGACGACCGTCGCGGTCGGGCGGGCGGTCGCTGTGAGCCCCGCGGTCGGTCCGTTTACCCTGGGAGGGTGAGCAAACGCAGTGAGCCGGGGGCCGGACAGCGCGGCCGGCGATCTGGCGATGACCAGCCACGGGTCACTGAGCTGGGCGAGTCGGACGCGTCGATGTCCCACCGCGATCCGGCGGACACCGACCGGCCGCCGACCGCCATTCGGCTGGCGGGGGCGCTGACGACCCTCGAGGGAGTGGTGGCCCTGATTATCGCCGTCGTCTTGGTGGTGCGCGGTCTGACCGAGGACCGGCACGACGCGTTCAACGGCATCGGTACCGCGTTGTGGCTCGCGATCATCTTCGGTGGTGTGCTCGCCGGTGGGGTGGCGTTACTCGTCGGCCGCCGGTGGGGACGTGCTCTCTCGCTGGTGGCGCAGATCTTGCTGTTACCGGTGTCCTACTACCTGTTCACCAGCCATCAACTGTGGTTCGCCGTCCCCCTGGCCGTTCTCGCACTCATCACGTTGGTGGGCTTGTTCACCCCGGCGTCGATCCGCTGGCTGGCGGGCGACCTGGAGATGGAGGAGCCCGCGCCTGCACCCGCATCGTCGGCCGAGCGCACGACGCGAGGCCAACGAGGGCGCAAGCAGTAACCGCACATCGCGGCGGCCCCTCGCGTCGCGGCGGCCCACGGTGGGGTACGTGTCGGCGCACGGTATTTGCCCGGGTAACGCCTTACAGTGGACCCATGACGCGCTTGCTTGCGGTTGCGAACCAAAAGGGTGGGGTGGCCAAGACCACGACGGTCGCGTCGTTGGGGGCGGCGCTGGCGGACCTGGACTCGTCGGTGCTCGTTGTGGATCTGGATCCGCAAGGGTGTCTTACGTTTTCACTCGGTCACGATCCGGATCAGTTGCAGTCGTCGGTGCACGACGTGCTGCTCGGCGACGAGGAGATCGCGGACGTTCTGCTCGACACGAGCGATAACGTCACCCTGCTGCCCGCGACGATCGACCTTGCCGGGGCCGAGGCACTGTTGCTGATGCGCCCCGGCCGGGAGTACGCGTTGAAACGGGCGCTGGCCGAGGTCGCCGAGGATTTCGACGTGATCCTTATCGACTGCCCGCCGTCGCTGGGTGTACTGACCCTCAACGGGCTCACCGCCGCCGACGAGGTGATCGTGCCCCTGCAGTGCGAGACGCTAGCGCACCGGGGCGTCGGGCAACTCATGCGCACCGTCACCGAGGTCCAGCAGATCACCAACCCGGGGCTGACGATGCTGGGCGCCGTGGCGACTCTCTATGACGCGCGCACCACCCACAGTCGAGATGTGCTCTCGGATGTCTCCGACCGCTACGGCCTGCCCGTCCTTGACCCGCCGATCCCGCGCACGGTGCGTTTCGCCGAGGCGTCGGCATCCGGTGCGTCGGTGATGCGGGGCCGAAAGAACAAGGGCGCCACAGCATATCGCGAACTCGCCGAGAACCTCTGGAAGTACTGGGACGGTGGCGGCGACGTGCCTACCGCCGACCTTGCCTGAACCGTCGTTGCTGAGGTCGGGGTATCACACCTGCGGCCCGAGGACCTCCAGCTGCGCTCCGCGCTGCACGACCACGAGATCGCCGAGGACACGCAGGATCACCGTCGTACCGTTGGCCACGGAGTGTCGCGGCAGGGCGATGGTGCGGATGGGAGCGCCGTCGGCGGGATCGCGGACGGTGATACCCGATGGACTCGGCAGCAACAACTGACCGGCCATCACCTCACCGGGACCGAGAGCGGCCGGGATCTGATAGCGCGGGCGCAGCGATTGCGCGTCCAGGACCACGGTGGCCTGGCCGGTGTAGTAAGTGATCAGCCCCGAGGAGAACGTGGCGACGCTGTCGGCCGGGGGTTGCGGTGATCCCTTGACCTCGCTCGATGGGCCGGCGGCGCCGTCGGCGGTGAACAGGCGGATTCTCGGGGTGGCGGGCGTGGGGCCGCTGCCGTTGGTGCCGCCGTCGTAGACCGCGATCCCAGAGGTGCTCATCGCGATCAGGTCCGGTGGGTCGGCCGACGCCCTATCGGTGATGAGTGACGACCCGTACTGGGTCAGCTGCTCGTTGCTGTCGAGTAGCGCACCGAGCACCGTCAGTCGGTATCCGGCATCGCCCGTGCATCGTTCGATGACCGCGACCCGATCGCCCGAGATCGCCGACGAATACAGGTGGCAGTCGGTGCGGCCGGGCTGCACGCCAGGTTTGACCGGAGCGGTCACGCGTCCGTATTCGATGCCGCGCACCATGTTCGATCCCCACGTCTCCAGACGGCCGGGCCCCTGTGCCAGAACGTAGCCGGAATCGGTGATCAGGTGCAGGGTGCCGTCGGCATCGCTGGTGCGCGCGCCCTTACGGGCACCGGTCGAACCGTCGAGCGCGGTCACCTCCGAGCAGCCGCGCGAATTGCGATACACCGCAAGCACCTCATTGACGCTGCCGGGCCACGCGGCCGCGGCGGTGCAGAGCGCGGAGTCACGCGAGTATCGCCATACGACCCGGCCGGAGGAGGGGTCGTGACCGGCGACCGTCCCGCCGTCGGCGGTCACGATGGTCGACGCGGTGATTGCCGGTACGTCGGTGGCCCCGGACTCTGCGGACCACCGTGAGGCGAAGGCCTCGGGCACGCTCGTCGCCGGGGTGATCGTCGGGGGAGTCGTACTTGCAGTGACGCTGTTGGTGGTCCGGGCGGGACTGATCCACCAGACGATGGTCCCCGTCACCACGAGTGCGACGACGATGACCAGGCTCACCACGAAGTCGACGCGGGTGCGTCGCTCCGGAGTTACCCGACGCGCCGGCGGCTTCCGGGATGGGGTCGACGTGCTGATCTCGAATACTCCTCGTCGCGGCTGCGCGTCGGCAGGTCCGGTGGACTCTACTCCGAGGCGCCGGTGTCCGAGGTGGCCGGCGCGTTCTGCCCACCGCGACGCCGGGTGCCGCCACGGCGGCGTCGCCGCTTGCGGGGAGCGTCACCGGCGTCGGTGGCCGGCTCCGGGTCGGCTGAGCCCTTGCCGTCGGCCGGTACTTCGTCGGTGTCGGCCGTCGTCGCGGCAGCGACACTGGTGTTCGGCTTGCCGTCCGCGTCGACCGCCTGACCGCCGCGGGTTCGGCGGCGCGTGCGAGAACTGCGGGCGGGTCGCTCGCGGCGCTCGGTGCGTTCGTCCTCGCCGTCGGCCGAGCTGCGTCGGGGAGTGGTGATCCGTCCGGTCGCCGACTCCGGGATGGACAGTTCGTTGCGCAGGTGCTCGGAGGTCGAGTAGGTCTCGGCCGGTTCGGGCACACCGAGTTGCAGGGCGGTGTTGATCAGTTCCCACCGGTGCAGTTCGTCCCAGTCGACGAGGGTGACTGCGATCCCGGTGCGTCCGGCGCGGCCGGTCCGGCCGATGCGGTGCACATAGGTCTTGTCGTCCTCGGGGCACTGGTAGTTGATGACGTGGGTGACGTCATCGATGTCGATGCCGCGTGCGGCGACGTCGGTGGCGACGAGCACGTCGATCGCACCGGTGCGGAACTTCTTCAGGGCCTTCTCGCGGGCCACCTGGCCGAGGTCACCGTGGACCGCGCCGACGGAGAACCCTCGCTCAGCGAGATCGTCGGCAACCTTCTGCGCGGTCCGCTTGGTACGCGTGAAGATCATGCTCGCCCCGCGACCCTCCGCCTGCAAGATGCGTGCGACGAGTTCGGCCTTGTCCAGTGCGTGCGCCCGGTAGACGTACTGGGTGGTTCGCTCGTGGACGGCCGAGTCGTTGGCGTGTTCGGCGCGGATGTGGGTGGGCTGCTTGAGGAAGGTGCGTGCGAGGGTGACGATCGGCCCAGGCATCGTCGCCGAGAACAACATGGTCTGCTTCTGGTCGGGCAGCGTGGCCATGATGCGTTCGATGTCGGGCAAGAAGCCGAGATCGAGCATCTCGTCGGCCTCGTCGAGTACGAGTACCGCGACCTTGCCCAGGATGAGGTGACCCTGCTGGGCGAGGTCGAGCAGACGCCCCGGGGTGCCGACGACCACGTCGACGCCCGCACGGAGATCCGCGATCTGCGACTCGTAGGGGCGTCCACCGTAGATCGAGGTGATTTTCAGTGGGCGACGCTGGCGCTTCGGGGCGGGTGTGTCGTCGCCCTCGAGTGGATCCGGGCTCGGCAGGGTGACGACCAGTTTCTTGGCGGCCACCTCCAGATCGCCGGTCACCTGCAGGCACAACTCGCGGGTCGGCACGATCACCAGCGCGCGCGGGGTGTTGTCCAGTGGTCGCATCCCTGACTGCTCGGGATGGACGAGACGATGCAGAAGGGGAACGCCGAAACCAAGGGTCTTGCCCATACCGGTACGGGCCTGACCGATCAGATCGCTGCCGCCGAGGGCAAGTGGCAGCGTCAGTTCCTGGATGGCGAAGGTGCGGGCCTTGCCGTCGTCGGCGAGTGCCGACACGATGTGCTCGTCCACGCCGAGGTCGGCGAAGGTCGGGGAGGTGTGCTCTTCGTCGACGATGGTCGTCTGGACCTCATCGGTCTGGAGTTCGGGAGTGCTCATGGGTGGTGCGTGTGCCTTTCGTGTATCGCTCGAGCGCGCACGAAAGGCTCCACGAATCCTGCGAGTGGCACCGGGTCGAGTGGTTCTCGGAACTCCCCGGTGGTTCGCGTTCGCCGCGCGACCGCCAGGGTCGCGTCGGGCGAGCGGGTGGGCTCGGCAGTGCGCGCGCAATGTCCGGGTGGTCTGCGAGGAGTCGGTGTATTCCGACGGGCTCCGAGTGTGAGAACCCCCCGGCGTCGCACTCGCGGAGGGCGCCGGAAGGCTGCCTTCACGTGGATGGACGACCGGCGTTCGCCGACCACACCGTCCACGAGTGTACGTGGTGCTCATCGGCCGCCTGCACGTGCGACCGTTACCATCGGGGCATGTCGTCGCCCACCGCCTCGCCCGAACCCCTCCCGGCAAGCCCCGACGACGAGGAGGACCGGGCCGTCGGCAAGCTCTTCGCGGTGCTCCTCGCCGGCGAGTACGCCGCGTTCTACCGGCTGATAGACGAATCCTCGATGGCCCCCGACATTCCCAGCGGGATCGCCATCGCGCGGATGGCGGCCTCGGAGATTGCGCACTTCGAATTGCTCGCCGAGCAGGTGTCGCGCCGCGGGCTCGATCCCGCCGACTCGGTCGAGCGTTATCGCGCCGTCTTCGACCAGTACCACCGCGCGACCACCCCACGGACTTGGCTCGAGGCACTGGTGAAGGCATATGTCGGCGACGGACTGGCCGCCGACTTCTACACCGAGCTCTCCGAGATGATGCCGCCGGTCGCCCAGCGGGTGGTTGCCGCGGTGATGGCCGAGACCGGGAACTCCCAGTTCGCTCGGGAGCAGGTCACGGCCGCGATCGCCGCCGATCCGGCGCTGCGCTCGCCGTTGACGCTGTGGGGCCGACGTCTGCTCGGTGAGGCGGTCACGCACGCTCAGTGGGTCCTCGCGGCTGAGGAGGGCGTGACCGACCTGCTGTTCTCGGGGGCCGCTTCTCTCAACGGTGTCGCCGACTTCTTCGACTCGATCACCGCACGGCACGCCGAGCGAATGTCCGACATGGGTTTGGGCTGATCGGGCCTGGGGCGGAGATCGGCGCTTTTCGCTGTGAGCGGAGCCAGTACGGGTCACCGCGATCGCTGGACTAGCCTTGTGCGGCAGGCACTCGGCGTCTCGTCCGTCGGCGTGGACGCACGAGGTTTCCACACAGAAGGGTGGCCATGACCATTGAAGTGAAGATCGGTATCACCGACAGCCCTCGCGAACTGTCGATCCAGTCTCCGCTGGAGAGTGACAAGGCGTTCGCGGCCGTCGAGGCCGTGCTGACCGGCAAGGAGCCGCTGCTCTCGCTCACCGACGAGCGTGGTGCGCGCTACCTTGTGCCGGCTGCCAAGATCGCCTATGTCGAGGTCGGCGCCGCGGAGAACCGACGGGTCGGCTTCGGGTCCTGACCGGTTGCCGGCACAACCCGAGAAGAACGCATCGAGCAGGTTGGCTCGGTGCGTTCTTTCGTCTCAACCGGCCGACTGCTCCATGTTGTCGGCGGTCGACTTCAGATCCGGGCCTGCGGCGGCGTCGGCCGACGCCGCGGCATCGATCTCAACCTGGCGCGGTACATGGGACAGACCGCCCCAGAGCAGGGCGACTGTCGTGTCCACCGCGGTCTGTTTGTCGATCGGACGACGGGCCTCGAGCCAGTAGCGAGCGTTGACCTGACTCGCTCCGACGAGCCCGGCGGCCAGCATGCGTGAGCGGTAGGGGTCGAGTCCGGAATCGTGCATGACCAGCCCGTAGACCGCGTCCACACAGGCCTCGGTGGCACCCTCGGTGCGGCGGATGACCGCCGGGTCCATCACGTCGGAGGCGAAGATCAACCGATATCCGGAGTTGTCGGAGTCGATGAAGTCGAAAAACGCCTGCACCGCCGCCTGTACGCGCTGATGATTGTCGGTGGTGGTGAGCAATGCGTTGTTCACATCGACGACCAGCTTTTCTGCGTGTGAATCGACGACCGCGATGTAGAGATCGAGTTTCGACGGGAAGTGTTGGTAGAGCACCGGTTTGCTGACGCCCGCGTGGATTGCGATCTCGTCCATGCCCGCCGAGTGATAGCCGCGTTCGACAAAAATCTCGCTCGCGGCCTCAAGTAACTGCAAGCGCCGTGCACTCCGCGGAAGCCGAGTGCCGTTGCGCCCGGAGGAGACGTTAGCCGCCGTTGACATGGTTAGAGGGTACTCGGACTACTGACCCACGAATCGCGTGGATCGGACAAGTGAATTCACAGCCTTCGGTGAGGTCGTGTGATGTCGCACGTGGTATGAGCCGGTTCTGTGAGAGGGTGTGAACCGTGAGCCGCACAGATGATGCGTCGGGAACGGGGAGCGCGGAGCGCCGGACGGGGCGGCCCCGTGCGCCCGAGGTCGGTCCGCGGGCGCCACGCGCCGGTGACCAGACACCCGGTGGATTGTTCGCGCCCCCCGGATCGTATGGGCCCGGTGGATTGTCTGCGCCCGGTGGATCGTCTGCGCCCGGTGGATCGTATGGGGCAGCCCAGACCCCAACGAGGACGGGCGAGCACAGTACGAATCAGCCTCCGGTCGGCACCGCCGGGCCCCCGACAGCCCAGCCCCCGACCGGCCCGTCATCCTCCGGGCCGTCGTCCCCCGGGCCCCGGTCTGCGACGACGACTCGCAGGCGCCCTCTTCCGGATCAGCCGCTGCGCGCTCGCTGGGACCCGACCGACGACAACGGCCGGCCACGATCCGACCGCGACAGCGCCCCGCCGCGTAAGAAGCAGAGTGCGATTGGTCGATTCGTGGCCACCTACGGGTGGCGTGCCTATGCGATTCCGGTTCTGGTGGTGCTGACCATCGTGCTGCTGGTGTACACGATCCGCGACGACAACACGACCACTACGGGCGCGCCGGTCGGCCCGGACCCGTCGGCCCGCAACGCCGAGGTCACCAAGGAGACCCGGCCGATCGGTGCGCCCACCGGGGCGATCGCGCCCGCGCAGCTGCCCGCGGGCGCGCTTCCGGGCGGGGGTGGATTCACCACGGTGGGGCGCACGACCTTTCACGTCGTTCCGGGTACAACCCCGCAGGTCGGTCGTGGTGGGCAGGTGTACACCTATACCGTCGAGGTCGAGAACGGTTTGATCCCGGCGGAGTACGGCGGCGATCAGGCGTTCGCGAAGATGGTCGACGCCACGCTGGCCAACGACAAGAGCTGGATCGGTGACGGCAAGGTGTCGTTCCGGCGGATCGATCGCGGTAACCCGGATCTGCGGCTGTCCCTGACATCGACGAACACCACGCGCGAACTCTGCGGGTACCAGATCAAACTGGAGACCTCGTGCTTCTATCCTCCACAGGAACGGGTCACTCTTAATGAGGCACGCTGGATTCGCGGCGCGCAGCCCTATGAGGGCGACGACGTCGCCTACCGGCAATACCTGGTGAACCACGAGGTCGGTCACGGCATCGGTTATGAGCATCACGTCCCGTGTCCGGCCAACGGTGCGCCGGCGCCGATCATGATGCAGCAGTCCTTCGGCGTCTCCAACTCGGACATCATGGCGCTCGATCCGGACATCCGCGCCAATTCGGCGCTGGTCTGCAAACCCAACCCGTGGCCGTTCCCCGAAGGAGCGGGCGTCGGCTGAGCCGTTGCGCTCGCGGGAATGACGAGCTGCGCCGGGTCGTTGTTCGACGCAGTTCACCCGTCCGACTCGCATACCCGGGAGGCCTGCCGTGCCATCCTTGCCCCCGCTGGTGGAACCAGCGGCCGAACTCTCCAACGACGAGGTCGCGCGCTACAGCAGGCACCTGATCATCCCCGACGTCGGGATGGACGGGCAGAAACGACTCAAGAACGCCAAAGTGCTCGTCATCGGTGCCGGCGGACTCGGCTCACCGACGCTGCTCTATCTCGCCGCCGCGGGTGTCGGCACGATCGGCATCGTCGAATTCGACGTCGTCGATGAGTCCAACCTGCAGCGTCAGATCATCCACGGCCAGTCCGACGTCTCTCGGCCCAAGGCCGAGAGTGCCCGCGATTCGATCCTCGAGATCAACCCGTTCGTCACCGTGAACATCCACGATCAGCGCCTCGAGCCCGAGGGCGCCATCGAGTTGTTTTCCGGATACGACCTCATTCTCGACGGCACCGACAACTTCGCCACCCGATATCTGGTGAACGACGCCGCAGTGCTTGCCCACAAGCCGTACGTGTGGGGATCGATCTACCGCTTCGAGGGGCAGGCGTCGGTGTTCTGGGAGGACGCCCCCGACGGTCGCGGCATCAACTACCGCGATCTCTACCCGCAGGCGCCGCCACCGGGCATGGTGCCCTCGTGCGCTGAGGGCGGCGTGCTCGGCATTCTGTGCGCCTCGATCGGTTCCATCATGGGCACCGAGGCGATCAAGCTGATCTGCGGCATCGGCGAGCCGCTGCTGGGCAGGCTGATGGTGTACGACGCCCTCGACATGACCTACCGCACCATCCGGATTCGCAAGGATCCCGACGGGGAGAAGATCGCCGGCCTGATCGACTATGAGGTGTTCTGCGGTGTCGTCTCCGATGAGGCCGCGCAGGCGGCGGCAGGCTCGACACTGACCGCGGTCGAACTCAAGGAGAAGATCGACGCGGGCGAGAAACTGGCACTGGTCGATGTGCGCGAGCCGGTCGAGTGGGACATCGTGCACATCGACGGCGCGACCCTGGTGCCCAAGGACCAGATTCTGTCCGGTGCCGCTCTGGCCCAGATCCCGCAGGACCGGCCGACAGTGCTGTACTGCAAGACCGGCATCCGATCGGCGGAGGCGCTCGCCGCGCTCAAACGGGCCGGATTCGCCGACGCCACGCACTTGCAGGGCGGCATCACGGCATGGGCGAATCAGGTCGACAAGCAACTGCCCGTCTACTGATCCGGTACCTCGCAGCCGCGTCGCTGCGCGGGTTCGGGCGACCACCTCGGTAATCTCTGCAGACGTGAACACTGTGGAGCCACCCGAGCACGTGCTCAACACGTTCGGGCTGACCGCCCACCCGCCCATCGCCATGGGCGAGCGCTGGGTCGGCGGGTGGCGCGTCGGAGAGGTCGTGCTGTCGTTGGTACCCGACCACGCGCGTGCGGCGTGGTCGGCCAGTGTCCGCGAGAACCTCTACGTCGAGGGTTTGCGCGTCGCGCGGCCGTTCCGGGCCACCGACGGTCGCTACGTCGTCTCCGGATGGCGTGCGGACACCTATATCGCCGGCGTCCCCGAACCCCGCCACGACGAGGTCGTGTCGGTGGCCGAACGCCTGCACGAAGCCATCGCCGGGCTCGAGCGACCACGATTTCTGCTTCAGCAGCCCGCGCCGCCGCACACCGACGTCGACGTCTTCGCCGCTGCTGATCGCGCCGCGTGGGAGGACACCCCGATGCGCTCGGCGCGTGCCGCCGGGATGGCTGAGCCGACCTCACCGGATGGCCAGGAGAGTATCGAGATCCTCAAAACCCTTGCCACGCTGCGCAAGAACGTCGACCTGCCGAGTCAGGTGGTGCACGGTGACCTGTTCGGCACGGTGCTCTTCGCCGGTGCGGCCGCACCTGGGATCACCGACATCGTGCCCTACTGGCGGCCGGCGTCGTGGGCGGCGGCTGTGGTGGTTGTGGACTCGCTGGCCTGGGGTGGCGCCGACGACGACCTCGTCCAGCGCTGGTCCGATGAGCCGGAGTGGCCGCAGATGATGTTGCGCGCCACTATGTTCCGCCTAGCGGTCCACGCCCTACACCCGCGGTCGACCGCCGGTGCGTTACCGGGACTCAAGCGTGTCGTCGATATAGTCCGGCTGATGGTGTAGTTCGTTCACGTGGGGGCGCGGGCGCCGTAACCCTCCTCTCCGTTCCTACCGGTGGTCGAGGTGTGGTCGAGCCTCGCGTCCTGTTGTACCGATCGGCTTCCGGGCGAGGATGGTGTGAAACCAGCGTCGGCTCAGGTGGTCTCGATGCTCGCCACAGGCGACTCACGCCTCGATCATGAGAGACGTGACTCGCCCTTGATGGATGTTTGTGCCGGCCGCCTTCGAGGGTCCCATCCGATGGTCGAGGTGCTTGGCGCCTCAGGCACCAGGGCCTCGAAACCCCTGTGCCGAGGGCTGTCGGGGCCACGGAGACTCGAAATCCTCGACCATCGGGTGGGTCACCATCTCTGTCGTGATCGTCAAGGCCCGCCACGACCGGCCGCACCCTGGCGCTGGCTACTCCATCGATTCTGGCCGGATCTTCCGGTGTCTCGGGGCCGGTATTCGTGGTCCGGTGTTTCGGTCCAGCAGCGACCGAGTTGGCGCGTCTCACAGGCCACGGGCACAGATGTGAGAACAACGTGACGTCGAGGTCACTGCGCCGACAATCGGCGCAACACTCGATTCGTAGTTTTGGTTCCTACGACCGACGCCGTCGTCGGTGGTCACGGCATCAGCCCACCCGAGACCGAGGGGAACCCACATGGCATTCTCGACCCTCCTGCACGACCTGCGCAGAGATCACACGATCACCGACTGGGACCCGGAAGACCGGCACGCCTGGGACTCAGGCAACGCCGCGATCGCCCGCCGCAATCTGCTGTGGTCAGTGATCTGCGAGCACATCGGTTTCTCGATCTGGTCGCTGTTCTCGGTGATGGCGCTGTTCATGGGTCCGCAGTACGGCATCAACGCCGACCAGAAGTTCGTGATCGCGGCGACGGCGACGTTCGTCGGCGCGTGCCTGCGAGTGCCCTACACGCAGGCCACCGCGCGCTTCGGCGGCCGCAACTGGGCGGTCTTCTCCGCCGTGGTCCTGCTGATCCCGACCGGGTTGACGATGATGCTGATGATCAACCCAGGAGAGTTCGGATTTGGTTGGTTCCTCGCGGTGGCCGCGCTCACCGGCTTCGGCGGCGGCAACTTCGCCTCATCGATGACCAACATCAACGCGTTCTATCCGCAGCGCCTCAAGGGGTGGGCGTTGGGACTCAACGCCGGCGGCGGCAACATCGGGGTCCCGGTGGTCCAGCTGATCGGTCTGCTGGTCATCTGGCTGGCCACCGATCAACCCGAGATCCTTTGTGCGATATACCTTGTCGCGCTCGCCGTCGCGGGCATCGGTGCGGCGGTCTTCATGGACAACCTCGATCACCAGACGGCCAGCGGTCGGGCGATGATCGATTGTCTCAAGCATTACGACAGCTGGCTGATCTCGGTGCTCTACATCGGTACCTTCGGTTCGTTCATCGGTTTCTCCTTCGCCTTCAGTCAGGTGCTCAGTCTCAGCTTCCAGTCGTCGGGCCAGTCTGCCGCGGCCGCTTCTCTTTCCGCTGCGCAGATCGCGTGGATCGGTCCGCTGCTCGGCTCGTTGTTCCGACCGCTGGGTGGCAAGTTCGCCGATCGTTTCGGCGGTGGACGGGTGACCCTGTGGTCTTTCGTCGCGATGGTCGCCTCCTCGGTGATCCTGGTCGTGTCGGGAACCTTCGCCGATTCACATCCCGGCCACCGGATCGAATCGGCGCAACTGGCGGGATTCATCGTCGGGTTCATCCTGCTGTTCGCGATTTCGGGCATCGCCAACGGCTCGGTGTACAAGATCATTCCAACCATTTTCGAACATAAGTCGCGAACCCTGCCGGGTATCAGCGGAGGTGCCGCTGTGCTGTGGTCGCGGTCGATGTCGGGCGCTCTCATCGGTATCGCCGGGGCCGTCGGAGCACTTGGAGGCGTCGCGATCAATCTCGTCCTGCGCAGCAGCTACAAGGCCAATCACTCGGCGACGGTGGCATTCTGGATCTTCATGGCGTTCTACGTGGTTGCCGGGGTGATCACCTGGTGGTTCTACGCCCGGCGTGAGGTGGTCCTCGATCCACACTTCCGTCATACCGGTGACATCGAGGTCGCCGGAGCCGGCGGCGTCGACGACACCGCACCCGCCGGTCCCGTCGTTCAGGCCACCCCGGCGGTGGATGCCCGATGATGCCTTCCCGCAGGGATATCCAGCCGAAACCGAGGACCGTCGTGGTGATCGGCCACGGCATGGTGGGGCATAGGTTCGTGCAGTCGCTGCGTGAGCGAGATCAAGCGGGGATCTGGCGCGTGGTGGTGATCGCCGAGGAGGCCGACGCCGCATACGACCGCGTGGGACTGTCGTCCTACGTCGGTGCGTGGGACCGGTCATCGCTGGCGTTGCACGGCAACGATTATGCCGGTGACGACGCGGTGCAACTGCGCCTGGGAGAGGCGGTCACCGCGATCGACCGGGGCGGGAAACGGGTGGTTACCAATCGAGGGTTCGAGATCGGTTATGACGCACTGGTGTTCGCGACCGGATCGTATCCCTTCGTGCCGCCGGTGGCCGGTCACGACCACGACCGGTGTTTCGTTTACCGCACTCTCGACGATCTCGACGGCATCCGGCGCGCTGCGGAGGCTTCGACGCCCGGCGCCGCCGGTGTGGTGGTGGGCGGCGGGTTGCTCGGCCTCGAAGCCGCCAATGCTCTTCGGCTGCTGGGGATGACGCCGCATGTCGTCGAATTCGCGCCGAGGCTCATGCCGATGCAGGTCGACGCCGGGGGCTCGGCGGTGTTGCAGAACCTGGTCTCCGACCTGGGCTTGCACGTGCACACCGGCGTGGGCACGTCATCGATAGCCGACGGACCGGAAGGGGAATCGTTGACGGTGACACTGAGCGATGGGGCGACGATCGACGCCGCCCTCGTCGTGTTCTCCGCCGGTGTGCGCCCCCGCGACGCGGTGGCCCGGGAGGCGGGTCTTCCCGTCGGGGAGCGTGGCGGTGTGCTGGTGGACTCGGCGTGCCGAAGTGCCGACCCGGACATCTATGCCGTCGGCGAGGTTGCCGCGGTTGACGGACGATGCTACGGCCTGGTCGCCCCCGGATTCAGCACCGCCGACGTTGTCGCCGAACAACTCCTCGGTGGCAGTGCTAGGTTCGCCGGTGCCGACATGTCGACCAAGTTGAAGCTGCTCGGCGTTGACGTCGCGAGCTTCGGTGACGCCATGGGGGAGACCGACAACGCGCTGGAGATCGTCTATTCTGACCCGCTCGCCGGCCGCTACGCGAAGATTGTGCTCTCTGACGACGCACGGACCCTGCTCGGCGGCATCCTGGTCGGCGACGCTTCGGCCTATGCCACGCTCAAACCCATGGTAGGGCGCGAGATCCCAGGAGATCCCGCCGCACTGATCGCCCCCGCGGCCGGGGAATCCGGCATCGGTCTCGACGCATTGCCTGACGACGCGGAGATCTGTTCGTGTAACGGGGTGTCCAAGGGTGCGATCTGTTCGGCCATCACCGAGGGCGCCTGCGACGTTGCCGCGGTGAAGGCGTGCACCTCGGCGGGCACCACCTGTGGCGGTTGCGTGCCGGTGATCGCCTCGCTGCTGGCCGCCTCCGGCGTCGAGGTGAGCAAGGCGCTCTGTGAACACTTCAGCCAGTCGCGGTCGGAGTTGTTCGAAGTGGTGATGGTGACCGGTATCCGGACATTCTCCGAGCTGATCGCCCGGTATGGAACCGGCTCCGGTTGTGAGGTGTGCAAACCGACGGTCGCCTCCATCCTCGCGTCGACCTCTAGCGATCACATCCTCGACGGTGAGCAGGCCGCGCTGCAGGACACCAACGACCATTTTCTGGCGAACCTGCAGAAGAACGGCAGTTATTCGGTGGTGCCCCGAATGCCCGGCGGTGAGGTCACCGCCGACCAACTGATCGTCATCGGCGAGATCGCCCGCGACTTCGACCTGTACACCAAGATCACCGGTGGCCAGCGGATCGACATGTTCGGTGCCCGCGTCGAACAGTTGCCGCAGATCTGGCGGCGCCTGGTCGACGCCGGAATGGAATCGGGACATGCCTACGGTAAGAGTCTGCGGACGGTGAAGAGCTGTGTGGGGCAATCCTGGTGCCGATACGGCGTGCAGGATTCGGTCGGGATGGCGGTGTTGCTCGAGAAGCGCTACCGCGGTCTGCGATCGCCGCACAAACTGAAGTTCGGTGTCTCGGGGTGCGCACGCGAATGCGCCGAGGCGCGCGGCAAGGACGTCGGCGTGATCGCCACCGAGAACGGCTGGAATCTCTACGTAGCCGGCAACGGTGGGCAGAGCCCGAAACACGCCCAACTGCTGGCCCGCGGAGTGGATGACACGACACTCGTCGCCTACATTGATCGATATCTGATGTTTTACATCCGCACCGCCGATCGGCTTCAGCGCACGGCCTCGTGGCTGGAGTCGCTTGACGGGGGTCTCGATCACTTGCGAGCCGTGGTGTGTGAGGACAGTCTCGGCCTGGCGGCACAACTGGAGGCGGCGATGGATCGTCACGTCGCCGGATACCGTGACGAGTGGGCCGAGGTACTCGCCGACGAGGAGAAGCTGGCGCGGTTCGTGTCGTTCGTCAACGCGCCGGACGTACCCGACCCGACCGTTCGGTTCAGCGACGGCGAGGTCGCAGGCGACCGTAAGGTGCCGGTGCTGCTGGACATGCCTCGGTTGCGACCGCAGTCGAGCACCGATCGTAGGACCGAACGCGAAGGAGTGGCCACATGACCGCCGAGACGGCGACCGGCGCAGGGGCGGCCCGTTCAGGGCAGACCGGTGCAGGGCAGTGGGTGCGCGCCTGCCCCTTGGATCGGCTCGTCGAGGGACGCGGAGTCGCAGTGCTCGGCCCGGAGGGCCGTCAGGCGGCGCTCTTCCGGATTCCTGCCGCCGAGACCGACCGTGAGGCGGTGGGGCGCTCGCGGATCTACGCCATCGGCAACATCGATCCGTTCGGGCGTGCCGCGGTGCTTTCGCGTGGGCTGACCGGCGACCACGGCGGTGAACCCACGGTTGCCAGTCCGCTGGGCAAACAGGTCTTCTCGCTACGCACCGGGGTATGCCTCGACGATGAGTCGGTGTCGGTGCCCTCGCTGGCGACCCGCGTGATCGACGGCATCGTCGAAATCTGGTTCGGCACCGCCGATCAACGTGTTGTTGCTGACGGGCCCCGATGAGTCCAGGAGCGACACCCTCGACTCCCGGCGATCTGCCGTTGACCGGTTTCACCATCGGGATCACCGCTGCCCGCCGCGCCGACGAGTTCGCGGCGCTCCTCGTGCGCCGCGGCGCCGGGGTCGTCATGGCCCCGACCATTCGCATCCTGCCGCTCGTCGACGACACCGACCTCGAACGGGTCACCGAGCGGATCATCGCCGACCCGCCGGACCTGATGGTCGCCACCACCGGGATCGGCTTTCGTGGCTGGGTCGAGGCCGCTGACGGCTGGGGGGACGCCGAGCAACTACTCGGTGCGCTCGGCGAGAGCCGGCTGATCGCCCGCGGTCCCAAGGCCAAGGGTGCGATCCGTGCGGCCGGACTTCGCGAGGAGTGGTCGCCGGACAGCGAGTCCTCCTCTGAGGTCCTCGACCGTCTGCTCGACGAAGGGGTGGAGGGCAAGCGGATTGCGGTGCAATTGCACGGCGCGACGAGCGAATGGGAGCCACTTCCCGACTTCTGTGCGGTGCTACGCGCCGCGGGCGCCGACGTCCTGGCCATCCCCGTGTACCGCTGGAACATGCATCCCGACGTCGCGCGGATCGACGCGATGATCGCGTCGGTCGTGCGTGCCGACCTCGACGCGCTCACCTTCACCAGCGCACCCGCGGCGGCGTCGATCCTCACCCGCGCCAAGGAACTCGGCAAACTTCAGCCGTTCCTCCACGGACTACGAACCGCGGTACCGGTGTTCTGCGTGGGTTCGGTGACCGCGGGCCCGCTCGAGGCGTTACAGATACCGACCGTGTATCCGCGCCGCTTCCGGCTCGGTGCGCTGGCCCGGTTGATCACCGACGAGTTGCCCCGACGCAGCCATACGCTGCGGGTTGCCGGACACGACACGGCAATACGGGGTCAGGCGGTGGTCGTCGACGGGCAGATGCGTGAGTTGTCGGCGACGGGACATCTGTTGCTCAAGATGCTCGCGCAGGTGCCGGGGCGGGTGGTGGGTCGCCAGGAGTTGCTGTACGGACTGCCCGGCGACAGCGCCGACACCCACGCGGTCGAGGTGGCTGTTGCTCGTCTGCGGGCCGCGCTCGGCGACCCGAAGATGATTCAGACGGTGGTCAAGCGTGGATACCGCCTTGCCGTCGATCTCGAGTACGACGAAACCGAGGACGAGTCATGAGGATCCGCAAAGACATTCCTACCCCCGCGGGTGACCGGTTGGGCGGGGTCTGCCCCGTGCTCGTCGCACACGGCACCCGCAACCCTCGCGGTGTCGCCGTGATCGCCGAGATCACCGAGAGGATCGCCGCGATGGTTGGTCCGACGCGCACCGCGTTCGTCGACGTCCTCGGTCCGACCCCGAGTGAGGTGCTCGGCGGGCTGGATCGTCCAGCGGTCTTGGTGCCTGCTTTCCTGGCATCGGGATACCATGTGCGCCAAGATATCCCGAACCACGTCCGGAGGTCCGGGGTCGGAGATGCCATCGTCACCCGCGCCCTGGGCCCCGATCCGAGGATTGCCGCGGTCCTGCGGCGGCGCTTGATCGAATCCGGTTGGCGGCCCGGAGACGCCGTGGTACTCGCCGCCGCCGGCTCGTCCGACGACTCCGCCTGTGCCCAGGTATATCTGGCCGCGCGTCAGCTCGAGGGGCTAATCGGTGGGCACATCGAGGTTGGCTTCCTCGCGACCGCCGCGCCTACCGTTGCCGACGCGGTGGCCGCCGCTCGAACCAGCGGGTGCCGTGTCGTCATCGCCGCATACCTGTTGGCCCCCGGTCTCTTTCACGAGCGCCTGCACACCGTGGGTGCCGACCTCGTGACCGAACCACTCGGCGCCGATCCGGCGATCGTCGAACTCATCGTCACCCGGATGCGTGCCGCGGTCAGTCCGTACCGCACCGACGCGGTCCTGCTGCGCTGACAGCGCCCGCCCTCCCGCCGACAGCGCCCGCCCTCCCGCCGACAGCGCCCGCCCTCCCGCCGACAGCGCTCAGTCGAGTACGTCGATCTGCCAACGACATTCGCGCATCAGTACCTTTCCGTCGCGGATCGACACCCCCTCGTCGCGGAGTCGGTCGAGCTGCCGCTGGGCGAGATGTGGTGCGGGCGTGCCGCTCGCCGAGATGACCCGATGCCACGGCAGGTCCACGGAGTCGGTGCGCATGATCCACCCGACGATCCGCGGGGAACTCAATCCGGCTGCGGCGGCGAGATCGCCGTAGGTACTGACCCGGCCGGACGGGATCGCGGCAACCAGGGCTCGCACCCGCTCGACGTCATCCCCGGTGACCGCACTCACAGCAGCGAACGCACCAACCGGGCGGTCAACCCGGGTTCGAGGAACGGCACCATGTGATCGCAGTCGGCGTGGTGAACCTGCACCTGATCGCCGCGTTCGCTCGCGCAGGCCTCGAGGAAGGAGGGCCGCACAAACGGCGGGTCGACGCGATCGGCGACGACGACATGGGTGGGCAGCCCGTGCGGCGGAAGCGTTGGCGGCCGGCTCATCTCGCTCCACGACGCGGCGGCCATCGGCGCACTGACCCGCCAACCGACGCGCCCGCGACCACTGGTGGTGAGGTGCTCGGCGATCTCGGCCTCGAGGAACTCCGCGGGTACCTGTGCCCAGCCTTCGGAGCGCTTGGCCGCGCGGGCCGCGTCGGCGTCGTGATAGTCCCAATTCTCGAGGCCGGCGGTGGCGACACCCAGCGCGAACTCCGGGTCGAGGCCCTGTGCGGGATCGAGTAGGACCAGGCCGCGTACCGCCTCTGTCCTCTGTTTCGCCAGATGGATCGCCAGCGCACCACCGAAGGAATGCCCGAGGACCACCAGTGGCAGCGACCCCGGATCGATGGCGATGTCGATGAACTCCGAGAGCGCGCGCACATGATTCTCGATCGCCCACGGCGGACGCCACGGCGAGCGGCCGTGGCCGATGAGGTCGGGCGCGACGATGTGCAGGTCGGCGAGATGCTCGCGAGCCAACGGTGCCCAACGCATCCCATGTCCGGTGAGGCCGTGCAGTGCCAGAACCGTCGGGGCGCGCCGATCGCCGAACTCGACGTGGTGAAGTGCCGTCACGCCGACGATTGTGCCGTACGCGCCGCATCGTGGATGCGTACCGGCCGGCGCGGTTCGGTCGTGAGAGCACGGCCCGCCGACGATTGTCGGTGGACCATGTTTGCATGGACGTATGGCCCGTAAGCGTCCCTCGACCACGGCCGCGCCGAACTCGCCGCAGCGGTCCGCTCCCGCAGGGCGGGGTTCGTCGCGGTCAAAGCTCGCGCGCCCGGGAACGGCTGCCGGCTCGACCGGCCGGGGCGGCACCGCGTTGCGCGCGCACCTCGTTGGCGCAGATGGCGGGCCCATCGTCACCCGCAAGTGGCCGCCGAGTGTGATGCGGGTCATCGACGCGCACACGCCCGACGGGACGGTCGCCGACCCGTGGGGGCCCTTCCGCGTCCACGGCGGGCCCGGCTCGGGCAAGACGGCGTTGATGGTCGACGCGGCCGTCGCGCGTCTCACCCGGCCCGGCATCGACCCGGAGTCGGTGCTCGTACTCACCGCCAACCGTCGCGCCGCGGTGGCGTTGCGGGAGGAGATCACCCGCCGGGTGTTGGCGCAGTCCTCGGGCGCGCCCGCGCTCGGTGGGGCGCTGCGTGAGCCGTTGGTACGCACCGTGCATTCGTTCGCGTTCGCGATCCTGCGACTGCAGGCGCAGGCGCACGGCAACCCGCCGCCGCGGTTGATCACCGGCTCCGAACAAGACGTCGTGCTGCGCGAACTGCTGGCCGGCGACATCGAGGACGGTGCCGGGTATTGGCCCGCACATCTGCGTCCTGCGCTGGGAACCGACGGATTTGCCCAGGCGCTGCGCGATCTGATGATGCGCGCCGCAGAACGGGGAGTCGGCCCCGAGGAACTCGCCGAGCTCGGCTCCCGGCATCGGCGTCCCGAGTGGGTCGCCGCGGCGCACGCCTATGCCCAATACGAGCAGAACGTCCTGTTGCGCGGCACAGTCGGATCGCAGACACCGGGCGCCTCGGCCCCCGCAGTCGACGCCGCCGAACTCGTCGGCTCGGCCTTGTCGGCCTTTGCCACCGACCCCGACCTTCTCGCCGGGCAACGTCGGCGTATCCGGCACCTGATCGTTGACGACGCCCAACATCTCGATCCGCAAGCCGCCCAATTGGTTCGGTTGATCGGCACCGGAACGGATTCGACGATCATCGCTGCCGACACCGACCAGTCGATCTTCGGATTCCGTGGCGCCAGTCCGCGCTTTGCCGATTCGCTGGCGGCGTCCGGTACCGACCGCGACGTCGTGCTCGAGACCGACTTCCGTCATCATCGCCAGATCGCGGTGGTTGGTGGTGCACTCGCCGCACGGTTACCCGGCGCGCGCCCGCATCGCTTCCCGGCGGTCCCCGACGCCGAGCCGCTGCCCGGCGGGGCATCGGTACGGGTGTACAGCTCCGCGGCCAAGGAGGCGACCGCGGTGGCCGATCTCCTACGACGGGCGCACCTCTTCGAGGGAGTGGCGTGGTCGCAGATGGCGGTCATCGTGCGGTCGGCGCATCGGGCGCTCCCTGCCCTGCGGCGGGCGTTCCGTTCGGCTGGCGTGCCGCTGACCACCCCGACCTCCGATCTGCCGCTGCACCGTCAGCGGTCGGTGGCCGCGTTGATGGTGGTGCTGCGCGCGGTGGCCGCCCGCGAGCGGGTCGTGCACACCGCGGATACCGGTGGCGAGTACCCGCAGGTCTTCGAGAACCCCGACGATGACGATTCGCCTGCCGGGGATTTCACCGCCGACGACGCGCTGGCACTGTTCACCGGCCCGGTCGGGATGGCCGATCCGGGGGCGCTGCGCCGGCTGCGGCGCGGTGTGCGTCGTCGCGACGAGCAGGCGGGTGGCGAGCGCGCGGGCCGTGATTCGCTGTCGTCGTTGCGTCTGGCGCTCCTCGACCCGGACCTTGGTGCGGAGTACTTGGCAGCGCTGACCGACCACGAGGGCGCACCGCTGGCGCGCGTGCTCGACGTGATCTCCGCCGGCATCACCACCCATCGCGCCGGAGGTGGTCTGGAAGAAACCCTGTGGGCATCCTGGCAGGCCACCGGCCTGGAACGGCGGTGGGTCTCCTCGGCGATTCGAGGCGGGCCCGGCGGCGAACAGGCCGATCGTGACCTCGACGCGATGATGGCGATGTTCGAGGCGGCGGCGAACTTCTCTGACACCTTGCCCGCGGCGGGACCGGCAGCGTTCGTGCACTATCTCTCGCAACTGCAGATTCCGCGCGACAGCCGTACCCCGGCCGCCGCAGCCGATGCGGTGTCGGTACTCTCCGCACACGCTGCCGCCGGCCGTGAATGGGAGGTCGTCGCCGTCGCCGGAGTTCTCGACGGCTTGTGGCCGTCGCTACGAAGCCGCGGAACTGTCTTGGGCACAGCCGAATTGGTGGACCTTCTCGACGGTATGGATCCCGCGGCGATCGATCGGGTGGCGCGGGGCGCCGGTGCGCTCGCCGACGAACGTCGACTGTTGCTCGTCGCGTGCACTCGCGCACGTCGACGACTACTGGTGACCGCCGTCGAGGACGGCGGAGGAGAGTCGTCGCCGTCAAGATTCATCGGCGAGATCTCCGACGCGCTGCGGATCGATGCCCAGCGGGGCGGGGCGGGCGAGTCCGGCGACGTCGAGCAGCGAGACGATCCCGACGCCCTCGACACCGTCGCCGAGGACGAGTTGCCCATCGACCCCGGTGTCGACCGGGTGTTGTCGCTGCCGTCGCTGGTGGCGGCGCTGCGTGCGGTCGTGGTGACCGGTGCCGACGCCGAAGAACCGGATGAACGTACTCGAGCGGCTGCACAATTGCTTGCCCAACTTGCCGATTCGGATATTCCCGGAGCGCATCCGCGGGACTGGTTCGGACTGTCGCGGCCGAGTTCCGACGAGCCGCTGTGGACGCCCGACGCCGGCCCCGTGGTGCTCTCACCATCCAACGTCGACCAACTGTCGCGCTGTTCGCTGCGTTCGATGCTCGAGCGTGCCGGAGGCCGCGACGGCGACGGCGCCCAGGCGCTGACCGGCTCGCTCGTGCATACGTTGGTGCAGGCCGTCGCCGGGGAGATCGAGCCCGCCGAGGTGAGCGCGGCGCTGCGCGAGATATGGGAGCGCGTCGACACCGGGGCGGTCTGGTACTCGGCGCACGAACTCGAACGTGCTGAGGCGATGCTCACGAATTTCCGTGAGTGGCTTGCTCTGTCACGTGACGGTCTCACCACGGTGGGCGTCGAGGCGGTCATCGACGCCGTCATCGCACCGGCCGCGGATTCCGGCGAAGCCAACGCCGCACCGGCCGAGGACGGCTCGGACCTGCCGGTACGACTCCGTGGACGGGTCGACCGACTCGAACGCGACGCGCAGGGCCGGCCGGTCGTCGTCGACGTCAAGACCGCCAAGTCGGCGATCACCAAGGCCGACGCGCTCGACCACGCCCAGCTCGCCGCCTACCAAGTCGCCATCGCGCACGGCGGGGCGCGGGAGTTCCCGGGCACCGACGTCGAGCCCGGCGGCGGTCGGCTGGTGTACGTGTCGGCGCCGCACCGTTCGACCGGCGCCACCGAACGCGAACAGCCCGCGCTCACACCGGAATTGCTCGACGAGTGGCGTGCTGTGGTGCGCCGTGCCGCGCGCTCGGGCATCGGCCCGGTCTTCGAGGCGACCCCCAACCCCGGCTGCGCACACTGTGCGTTGGTGACCAGCTGCCCCGCCCAACTACGTGGCAAGGCGGTCACCGATGACTGAGGACACCCCCGGGAGCACCACCACCGAGGCGGGGCCCACGCGGCCCCGGGTGTCGGCGACCTCGCTGGCCGCCGCCCTCGGGTTGCCTCCGCCCACCCCCGAACAGGTCGCGGTGATCGAGGCGCCCTGCGAGCCGATGCTGGTGGTCGCCGGTGCGGGTGCGGGCAAGACGGAGACAATGGCCTCCCGCGTGGTGTGGTTGGTGGCCAACGGCATCGTCGGGCCCGACGAGATCCTCGGACTCACCTTTACCCGCAAGGCGGCCAGCGAACTCGGCGCCCGCATCCGCAGGCGGCTGTCGATGCTCGCCGGCTCCCCGGCCCTGCGCAGGTGGGACCCCGACGGTGCACTCGCCGCGCGTCTGCGGGCCGGTGATCCGGAGGTCAGCACCTACCACGCCTATGCCGGGCGACTCATCGCCGACTACGGACTGCTCCTGCCCGTCGAGCCGCACGCGTCGCTGATGTCGGAGACCGAGTTGTGGCAGATGGCCTTCGGTATCGTGTCCTCGTGGACCGGGGAGCTGACCACCACGAAGGTGCCGGCGAGTGTCACCGAAGCGGTCCTGCGGCTGTTCGGTGAGATGTCGGAGCACCTCGTCGACCTCGACACCCTCGCCGCGTGGGGTGACGAACTCTACCGGATGGTCGACGACCTGCCCAAGGCCCCGCGCCAGCGGGGCGGACCGAACGCGGCGTTGCGCGCCGTCCAGCAGGCGATCGACGAGCGCCGAGAGCTGTTGCCGCTCGTCGCGACTGTGATGCGCACCATGCGCGAGCAGGCCGTCCTCGACTTCGGCAGCCAGATGTCTTTGGCGGCCCGACTCGTCGCCCGCAATCCCGACGTTGTCGCCGCCCAGCGGCAATCATTCCGCGCGGTGCTGCTCGACGAGTATCAGGACACCGGTCACTCCCAGCGCGTACTGCTCTCGGCGCTTTTCGGTGGGCAGGCGTCCGCGGCAAGCGACCCGGTAGCTGTCACCGCTGTCGGCGACCCGATCCAGTCGATCTACGGGTGGCGGGGCGCGTCGGCGGCCAATCTGCCGCGCTTCGCCACCGATTTCCCCCGCGCCGACGGCTCGCCCGCGCACCGTCGCGAACTGTTGACGAGTTGGCGCAACCCGGTGCAGACGCTGCGCCTGGCAAACGAGGCGTCCGAGGAACTGCGGCGTCGTGGTGTGCCGGTGAGCGTTCTGCGTCCGCGTCCGGGCGCCGACGCCGGGACGGTGACGTTCGCGTTGACCGAGACGGTGCTCGACGAACGCGCCTGGCTCGCCGAGCAGATCGCGGCCCGCTACCACGATGTCGACGGCTCGGGACCGCCGGCCGTCGCGGTCCTGGTGCGCCGCAATGAGGATTCGGCACCGATCGCGGCCGAGCTGGAGGCACGGGGCATCCCCGCGGAGGTCGTCGGCATCGGCGGACTGTTGCATGTTCCGGAGATCACCGATGTGGTCGCGACGTTGCGCCTGATGGCCGACCCGATGGCCGGAACTGCGGCGATGCGTCTGCTGACCGGTTCACGATGGCAGCTCGGTGCGCGCGACCTGGCGGCCCTGTGGCGCCGCGCCACCGAGCTGGCCGCCGCTCAGATCGCCACCGGCGGGGTGGTCACCACTCGCGAGGAACTCGATTCGGCGCTCGATGCGGTGCTGCCCACCGAGGTGGTCGACCGCGCCGGGATCGCCGACGCCGTCGTCGATCCCGGTGATCCGCAGGCCTACAGCCCCGACGGCTATGCGCGTATCCGGGCGTTCGGGGCGCAACTGGAGTCGTTGCGGCGCCGAATGGGTCAGCCGTTGCCCGAGTTGGTCGCCGACGTCGAGAACACCATCGGGGTGGCCGTCGAGGCGCAGATCCGCGCACGGCGGATGCGCGGCGCGATCACCGGGCGTGAACACCTTGATGCCTTCGCCGACTACGTCACCCGGTACGCCGAGCGGCCCGGCGCGAACCTGGCGGGTCTGCTGGCGTTTCTCGATACCGCCGAGACCATCGAGAAGGGGCTCGAGCCCGGGCGGGTGGAGGTCGCCGAGCAGCGGGTGCAGATACTGACCGTGCACGCCGCCAAAGGACTCGAGTGGGACGTCGTCGCGATTCCCCACTTGTGTCAGGGGATCTTCCCGTCGTCCAAGGGCGAGACCACCTGGATGCGCAGTGCCCGTGAACTTCCGGGGCCGTTGCGTGGCGATCTCGCCGAACCGGAACCCCGGGGCCCCGCGGCCGCGAGGCTCGCGGCGGCGCGGCCGGCCGGCGCCGACGAGGGATTCCCGGTGCTCGATCTGAGTCGGGTGGGCGACCGCAAGGAGCTCGAGGACGCGCTGACCGAACACAAGGAGGCCATCGCCGAACGCCGGCTCTCCGAGGACCGGCGGTTGCTCTACGTCGCGATCACCCGAGCCCGTCACGATCTGTTGGTCTCGGCGCATCACTGGTCGGAAACCGGGGAGAAACCCCGGGGTGGTTCGCCGTTCTTCCACGAGTTGCTGGCCATCGTGACCGAGACGGTGGAGAACGGATCTGCTGAGGATTCACGGGGTTTGACCATCGACGTGCTCGCCGACGATCCGCCCGACGGCGCCGACAACCCGTTGGCGCAGCGGGTCGATGCCCGGATGTGGCCGACCGATCGGCTCGGTGCGCGCCGCGACGCGGTGGCCGCCGCGGCCGATCTCGTCCTCGACGAACTGCGGCGGCGGGAGGCGCCGGCGTTGTTCGGGGCGCCCACCCATCCGGAGCGCGATCCACAGTCGACGGCGACCCCCGGAGCGCCGGCCGACGAGATCGATGTGTGGCGCGCCGAGGTGGAGGTACTCCTCGCCGAGCAGGAGCGCACCAATCAGGCCGAGGTGGATGTGGCGCTGCCGGCCCACTTGTCGGTCAGCCAACTCGTCGACCTCGACACCGACGAGCGGGAGTTCGCGCGCAAGCTCCGTCGCCCGACGCCGTTTCGTCCCAACCCGATCGCGCGGCGCGGCACCGCCTTTCACGCGTGGGTGGAGCGGTGGTTCGGCGCGACCCGGCTGCTCGACATCGACGAGTTGCCCGGCGCCGCCGACGAGAGTGCCGCCCCCGACGCCGACCTCGACGCGCTGCGCGAGGCATTTCTGGCTTCGCCGTGGTCCACCCGCAGTCCCAGCGAGGTCGAGGTGCCCTTCGAGACGGTCATCGGCGATACGGTGATCCGCGGACGCATCGATGCGATCTTCGCCGAACCCGACGGGTCGTGGGTGGTGATGGACTGGAAGACCGGAGCCGAGCCGAGCGCCGACTCGTCGTCGGTATTCATCCAGCTCGCGGCCTACCGCATCGCGTGGGCGCAGTTGGCCGGGGTGCCGCTGGAGAAGGTCTCGGCCGCATTCCACTATGTCCGGTCCGGGCGCACCGTCGCGCCCCGGGACCTGCCCGATGCCGCGGCGCTCGCCGCTTTGCTGGCCCGATGAGCTAGATTCCACACTGTGACAGCAGCGACCCATCCGAGCGGGCCGGGCCGGCGATGAAATCGCGCGGATTCCGGCGCCGGTTTCGCGGCGGGGATCTCTCCGAGGGCCCCGACTACGCCTTGGTCGGGGTCGTTCGCATTCCCGAACTGCAGCAGAGCCCGGGCCGCGCCATCGGCAAACGCGTGGTGTTCGCGGTCATCGCATTGTTTTTCACCGCCATTCTGGTCTACCTCGATCGCGACGGATATCGCGACGTGCAGGAAAACTCGCTGTCGTTTCTCGACGCCCTCTACTACTCGGCGGTGACGCTGTCGACGACCGGCTACGGCGACATCACCCCGCTGACACCGTCGGCGCGATTGCTCAACCTGCTCATCATCACCCCGTTGCGGGTGCTGTTCCTGATCGTGCTCATCGGCACCACACTCGAGGTGCTCACCGAACGTTCACGCCAGGCCCTCAAGATCCAGCGCTGGAGGAACAACGTGCGCAATCACTCTGTGGTCATCGGCTACGGCACCAAGGGTCGTACCGCGGTCGACGCGATGATCGGCGACGGCATCAAACCCGCCGACATCGTCGTCGTCGACGCCGACTCGACGGTGCTCGAGGCCGCCGAATCCGATGGTCTGGTCACCGTGCGCGGTGACGCCACCAAGTCCGACATCCTGCGGCTGGCCGGGGTGGCACACGCCGCGAGCATCGTCGTCGCGACCAACCGTGACGACACGGCGGTTCTTGCCACGCTGACCGCCCGCGAACTCAATCCCCGGGCCAAGATCGTCGCGAGCATCCGCGAATCGGAAAACACTCACCTGATGCGCCAGTCGGGCGCCAACTCCGTGGTGGTGTCGTCGGAGACCGCGGGCCGGCTACTCGGTATCGCCACCATGACGCCGTCGGTGGTGGAAGTGATCGAGGATCTGCTGACCCCCGACGCCGGGTACGCCATCGCCGAGCGTGAGGTCGATCCGACCGAGACCGGCGGCTCTCCGGCACACACCCGCGACATCGTGCTCGGTGTGGTCCGCGGTGGCGTCTTACACCGGGTCGACGACAGTGAGGTGGAGCAGATCGAGGCCGGCGACCGATTGCTGTACGTCCGCAAGGGTCCGGCGGACTGACGTGGGCGCCTTCGTTTTCGACCAGCCGCCGCTGCTGGCTCGCGGAACCTTCGACCGCGCCGACGAGATCCGTGACGATCCGGCCCGGATGGCGTCGGGGTGGTCCACCGCCCGGGTTCTCCCGATCGACCAGGCCGGGCGCTACCCGGTGACCGAGGAACGCGCGCTGCGGTGGCGCCCGGCCACCGAGGTCGCCGACACCCCGCCGCAGGATGCGGTTTTCCTGGCCCACACCGACACCGACCTGTGGGCTCTGCGCGTGGAGGCCCTCGACGGACGCACCGCCGACGCCCGGCGCGGGGCCGCCCGGCTCTCCGCCGACGAGGCAGGCATACTCGCAACTGCATTGGGAATCCTCAATTGGCATGCGCGAGCACAGTTCTCGCCGGTGGATGGCGGTGCGACCCGCCCTGCCCGCGGTGGCTGGGTCCGACGCCACGTCGAGACCGGTGAGGACGAGTTCCCGCGGACCGATCCGGCGATCATCACTGTGGTGCACGACGGTGCCGACCAGATTCTGCTGGGCCGTCAGGCCGTGTGGCCCGCGCGCTGGTATTCCACGTTGGCAGGCTTCGTCGAGCCCGGGGAATCGTTGGAGCAGTGCGTGATCCGGGAGGTGCACGAGGAAGTCGGGATCACCGTCACCGATCCGCGGTACCTCGGCAGCCAGCCGTGGCCTTTCCCGCGATCATTGATGCTCGGCTTCGCCGCTGTCGCTGACCCAAGCGAGCCGTTGCGCTTCCTCGACGGCGAGATCGGTGACGCGGTGTGGTTCCACCGGGACGAGGTGCTCGAGGCACTCGCCCGCGGTGACGAATGGCAGCGCGACGACCCCGAAACCGACACCGACGGCCCGCGTTTGCTGGTGCCCGGGTCGATCTCCATTGCCCACGCACTGATCACGACCTGGGCGCATGCAACGCCCTGAATGCGCCGGCGTCAACGCGTGGTGGCGAGCATCACCGCGCGCCGGGCGGAACAGCGTGCCCTCCGATGATGTTATGAGTGCCATGAGTGAGGCAACCGCAACCCCGACCGAACAGCTGACCATGTACACCACCAGTTGGTGCGGCTTCTGTGCACGGCTCAAGACCGGCCTGCGCAGCGCCGGCATCGAGTGGAACGAGATCGACATCGAGGCCCACCCCGAGGCCGCCGAATTCGTCGGCAGCGTCAACGGCGGGAACCACGTCGTCCCCACCGTGCTCTACGCCGACGGGTCGACCGCCACTAATCCCAGCATCGCGGAGGTGCGGGCCAAACTGGGAGTCTGAACACCCGCCCCGCATCCCTGTGGAGCGTCCCACGACGGTGTCAGGGCCGGCTGACATAGTGGAGGGTGTGCCGCAACGTTCCACGCAGAAGGGGGTCGAGATGTCCGGCCGACCGGAGAAGGGGACATCCCCGTCGCGCGATCGCGGCATCCTCGACGGACTTGATCCCGAACAGCGTGAGGCGGTGCTCGCGCCGCGCGGTCCGGTATGCGTGCTCGCGGGCGCGGGCACCGGCAAGACTCGCACGATCACCCGACGCATCGCGCATCTCATCGACACCGGGCAGGTCAATCCGTCACAGGTACTCGCCGTCACATTCACCGCACGCGCGGCAGGGGAGATGCGTACTCGATTGCGCTCCTTGGGAATCGGTGCGTCCGGTCCGTCGGTGTCGGCGCAGACTTTTCACGCTGCCTCGTTGCGCCAGCTCCGATTCTTCTGGCCGCGGGTGTTCGGGAACGCGTCATGGGAATTGCTGGACAACAAGTTCCCGTTGATGGCCCGCGCGGCGCGGCGGTCGGGCCTGGGTACCTCCACCGACACGGTGCGCGATCTGCTCTCGGAGATCGAGTGGGCCAAGGCGTCGGTGATCGGGCCGGAAGGCTATGTCGCCGCGGCAACGCGGCTGATGCGCGAATCCCCGGCGGCGCCGGAGAAGGTGGCCGAGGTCTACGCCGACTACGAGGACGCCAAGGTGTCGCCGGAGGGTGATCGCCTGCTCGACTTCGACGATCTGCTCATCTACATGACCCAGATGATTGACGTCGATGCCGCCGTGGCCGAGGAGTTCCGATCGCGATATCGGTGTTTCGTTGTCGACGAGTACCAGGACGTCACGCCCGTTCAGCAGGGCCTGCTCGACGCGTGGCTCGGTGAACGCGACGATCTGACGGTCGTCGGTGACGCCAACCAGACCATCTACACCTTCACCGGCGCCAAGGCCGACTACCTGCTTGACTTTCCCCGGCGTTTCCCGGAAGCGACCATGGTGCGCCTGGTCCGCGACTACCGGTCCACCCCCGAGGTGGTGAGTCTGGCCAATCGGGTGATCGGCGCCGCGCACGGACGGATCGCCGGGACCCGGCTCGAACTCGTCGGTCAGCGTGCGCGCGGTCCGGCGCCTCGCTTCGTCGACTACCCCGACGAGCCGGCCGAGGCCGCCGCGGTCGCCCAGCGGATTAAGCGGCTCATCAACGATGGCGTGGCGGCGTCGGAGATCGCGATCCTTTACCGCGTCAACGCGCAGTCGGAGAATCACGAACAGGCGCTGACCGAGCAAGGCATTCCGTACCAGGTGCGCGGCGGTGAGGCGTTCTTCACGCGTACTGAGGTGCGGCAGGCGATGCGTCGCCTCGACACCGTCGCCGAACGTGGACTGCGCGAAGACGTCGACGTGACCACCGCGGTGAGCGCAGTGCTGCGGGAACTCGGCCTCGACGACACCGAACCCGCGGGAGCGCAGGCCAAGGCGCGGTGGCAATCGCTGCGGGCGCTGGCGGAGCTCGCCGACGACATGGTTCAGGAGACCCCCGACCTGACGCTGCCCCAACTCGCCGCGGAACTGCGGACGCGCGCGCAGTCGCGGCACCCACCGACCGTGCAGGGCGTGACACTGTCCTCGCTGCATGCGGCCAAGGGACTCGAGTGGGATGCGGTGTTCTTGGTCGGCCTGACCGAGGGATCGTTGCCGATCAGCCAGGCCATCAAGGGCTCTCCCGATGCGGTCGAGGAGGAGCGGCGCCTGTTCTACGTCGGGATCACCCGTGCTCGAGAGCATCTGCAGGTCTCGTGGGCGGCCGCGCGCAACGAGGGTGGCCGCTCCCGCCGGCGATCACGGTTCCTGTCCGGCCTGATCCCCGACGATTCGCCGGCGTCGCGGATCGCGCCCGAACGCAAACCCAAACGCGGCCCCACCTGCCGGGTCTGCGGGTCCACACTGATCGATGCGACGGCGACGCTGCTCGGCAGATGCGAGAGCTGCCCGTCCGATCTCGACGAGGATCTGCTGGTCGCGCTCAAGGACTGGCGCAGGCAACGCGCCAAGGACGACGCGGTTCCGCCCTACGTGGTGTTCTCCGACAAGACCCTGCTCGCCATCGCCGAGCAGCACCCCACCGACGAGCAAGCGCTGGTGTCGATCTCGGGTATTGGCGCGACCAAGGCCGACAAGTACGGTCCCGACGTCATCGACATCGTGAAAACCGCAGGTCAGAAATAGGTTGTGCGATCTATGCGTCGGCCCTTAGGCTGGTGAACGCATCAGCACGGGGACGGCTGTGTGCCGTCGCGGCACCGCCTGCCACGCGCGTGGCTACACCAGACCAGAAAGGAGCGGATCAGTGAACGCAGTAATTTTCGGCGCCGGAGAGTCGACGCAAGCAGCGTCGGCAACGGTGATCGGCAGAGGCATCGCCCTGTTCGGCAACGCCATTGCCATGTCCAGTGGGACCCCCGTCTGTCGCGACCGCTTCTGGCTCGAGGAATGTGGCCATGCCACCGATCACCGTGGCAACGCCGTCGCTCTGGCGCAGCCCGTCGGATTTCCAGCTCCCGCGGTAGCGGCAGCACGAGCCGACAAGCGGTTCCCCGTGCAGGACCTCGTATTCAGACGCTGAGCGCGTCGAAACGGCGGCCACGGGCGAATCGCGAAAGCGAACCCGTGGCCCTTTTTGGTTGACCTCCCGCCCCTCTCGTTGATGTGCGGCAGGGCTCCACCAACGGCTCGGGTCGAGAACATCCGAAGAATCCGAATAGAGGTGGAGACAACAATGACGACCGACTGCGTTCTCGAGTCCTGTATGCCCGCCGATCGCTTCGACGCGGTCGGCATCGCGTCTGCCCAAGCCCTCGGGCAGACCGACCTTCCCTGTCAGGTGACCGACGCCGACCTGTGGTTCGCCGAGGATCCCCGAGATCTCGAGCGGGCCAAGGCGAAGTGCGTCGAGTGCCCGTTGCGGGATGCCTGCCTGGCCGCGGCTCTCGCGCGTGCCGAACCGTGGGGCGTGTGGGGCGGCGAGATCTTCGATCGCGGTGTCGTGGTGGCGCGCAAGCGTCCCCGTGGCCGCCCGCGCAAGAATGCGGCCTGAACGCAAAACCGGCCGTCTCCGACGAAAATCGTTCGGGGGCGGCCGGTTTCGTTATCAGGCCAGGCCCGGCACCCACTTCTCCATGATCGCCCGGTACGGGGCCTCGGCGTCGAGCTGTGCGGCAATGCCGACGCATCCGGCGAGCACACGGAACACCATCACATAGTGCTTGGGGACGTTGAGGTGCCGGGACGTCTTGTACACCTCGCCGCGTACGTCGGTCGCGTGACCAGCCGCGCGCTGCAACCACTTTCGGGTGAAATGGAACGACTCGGAGTACAGCGGGTCCACGTATGGACGTAGGTAGGCCTGCAGGTCGGTCGGCGAGACTTTGTCGACCTGGGAGCGCAGGATGAATCCCGCCGCCACCATGTGTTCTTTGAGTTCGTCGTATTCCTTCTCGCGCGCGAGACGCAGGATCGGGCCGGTCTCCGGTGGCAGACCGTTCGGGTAGTGGCCGACCGCGCCGAAATCCAGTGCCCCGAAACGTCCGTCGTCGGTGATGAAGAAGTTTCCGGGGTGCGGATCGCCGTGCAGCAGGCCCACGCGGAACGGTGAGGACACCTCGAAGCTCGACATCAGCGCCGCGGCATGGTCGCGAGATGCCTTCTCGCCGTGGGTGATGATCTTCGATAGTGGTGTGCCGTTAAGCCACTCGGAGACGATGACCTTGGGTGAACTCGCCACGACCTTGGGCACCACGAAGTCCGGATCGCCGTCGAAGGCCTTGGCGAACGCGCGCTGGTTGTCGGCCTCACCGAGGTAGTCGAGTTCGGCCTCGGTGCGGTCGATGAGCTCGTCCATCATCGATTTCACGTCGGTGCCGGGGGAGAGCTTCTGTATCAGACCCGACATCCGGGACAACGTCTTCAGGTCGGCCTTCAGTGCGTGGTCGGCACCCGGGTATTGGATCTTGACGGCCACGTCACGCCCGTCGGACCATACCGCGCGGTGCACCTGACCAATGCTGGCCGCGGCCGCGGGCTCGTCGGAGAACTCCCGAAATCGCGATCGCCACTTGGTACCGAGCTGTTGATCGAGCACCCGATGAACCTTCGACGCCGACAGCGGCGGCGCCTCGGCCTGCAACTTGGTGAGGGCCTCGCGGAACGGTTCGCCGAACTCGTCGGGGATTGCCGCCTCCATGATGGACATGGCCTGGCCGACCTTCATGGCCCCACCCTTGAGCTCCCCGAGAACCGCGAACAGTTGCTCGGCGGACTTTTCCAGCAGCTCCTGGTTGACCTCATCCTTGTCCCGGCCGGCCATCCGTTTGCCGAACCCGGCAGCGGCGCGCCCGGCCATACCGATGGGCAGCGAGACGAGTTTGGCGTTACGGCGACCTTGTCCCCGCGTGATGTCGGTCATAGCTTCCTTTCCCTCTTCAGGATAGAGGACCGGCGAGGTCTTCCCGGGGCTGCGCCTCACCTCAGCGTGGTGATCTCGTGGCAACCGCACAGCGGATGCGGTAGCCAGGTGGTGCTCTCGATGCGCAGCGGCGCCGGGTGCAGTTGCAGGATCCGGTTCACCAGGTGCGGGGGATCGGGCGGTGCGGTGCGACCCTCGGCGTCGAGGCTCGGGGCTAGGGCCGCAGCGAGATGATCGACCTGCTCGTGGGCTAGCGCGGCGGTCGCACGGGCGATCGACGCCGAGGCGTGTCCGCTCGTTCCGGCGAGTTGCGCCGCGAGCAACGGCCATGCCGGATCGCGGCCAGCGCGGTGACGGTCGGCGCAGTTCAGGCAGCTCGACAGGCCGGGCAGCACCAGTGGACCGAGCAGACCGCTACCGTCGCGCAACCGGACTTGCAGGTGCGGGGTGCCCACGCGCATCAGACGGTCGACCATCCACGGCTCATGGACGACGTGGTCGGTGAGGACGACCATATTGGGCAGCGAGATCGGTGACATCTGCGCGGACCCCGGTGCGATCGGGGTGGGCCGGCGGACACTGCGCGTGACGCTGTAGCCGGCGTCGGTCAGCGACGCCGACAACAGCGTGCTCAGTGGCCCGGACCCGTGCACACGAATGCGCAGCGCACCGACGCGTCGCCGCGACGGTGGACGGAGTGCCTTGCCTGCGGCGACGAGGCGATCGAGGATCGCGTCGAACTCGAATCGGGTGAGCCCGGTGTCGACCAGGTCGGAGAACACCTCGCCGCGGCTGCGTGGACCCGACAGCGACGACAACAGGTCGGCCACCGCCCGGCCCGAGACCCGCCCGGGCAGTTCGAGCACCAACGCGGTGTGTGGGTCCGCGCCGATGTGTACCCGGTTGCCGGGCCGGATCAGGACCGCCGTTCCGTCGGCGAGGACCGGCATGCCCGTTGGTGGTCCCGAGCCGGTCGTCGGCCAGGGTGTTACGGCATCGGGGTTGGTGGGATCAGGTGTCGAGGCGGCCGCTGTCATGTCGATCACCATGCCACCGACGACACCGCAGACCCACGGTGTTATCCACAGGCGGCGGGACCCGGACCGATTGTCAGGATCGGTGCGAGGTCAGGACTTGTCGTCGCCGCCTTCGGTCTTGTCGTCAGGCTTGATGTCGTTGGCTCCGTCGTTCCCGGGGTCTGCGTTGGCGCCTTCTGCATGTCCGGCCTCGGCGGCGAGGGACTTCTCGAGTTCGGCGATCGCCGAGTCGATGTCGGAGGTGTCGCCGCCGATCACCCGGTCGATGAAGGCCGCCGGAGTATCGAGATCGGTGCCATCGGGCAACAGGTCGGGGTGTTCCCACACCTTGTCGCGGGTGGCGACGTCAGACGACTCGAGAAGCGATCGCCACAACGCGGCGGCCTCGCGCAACTTGCGGGGGCGCAGTTCGAGGCCGACGAGGGTGGCGAAGGTCTCCTCGGCCGGACCACCGCTGGCCCGCCTGCGGCGCATCGTCTCGGTCAGCGCGGCGGTAGAAGGGATGCGATCGGAGAGTGCTTGGGTGACAACGCTTTCCACCCAACCCTCGATGAGGGCGAGCAGTGTCTCGAGGCGTTCGAGTGCGGCCTTCTGTTCGGGGGTGGTGGTCGGTTCGAACGACGTCGAGGAGCTGATCAGTCCCTCCAGCTTGGACGGATCGGAGAACAGCTCGGTGGGATCGATCCCCGCGGTCGCGTCAGTGATGCCGGAGAAGTCGATGCTGATTCCTCGCGCGTACTCCTCCACGGTCGCCAGCAGGCGCTGGCGTAGCCACGGCACATGGGTGAACAGGCGCATGTGCGCGGCCTCGCGCGCGGCCAGGAACACGATGATCTCCTGGGCCGGGAGGTCGAGGCCGTCGGCGAAGGTTGCGATCGCCTCGGGCAACAGCACGCCAACCCCTTCGGGCGCCAGGGGTAACCCGATGTCGGTGGAGGTCAACACCTCCTTGGCCAACTGCCCCAGGCCCTGCCCGAGCTGCGTACCGAAGGCCATTCCGCTCATCTGGGTCATCATGCCCATCATCGGTCCGGCGAACTGCGCGGCCTCGGCGGGCAGGTTTTGCTCCCACGTCTTGGCCAGTTGCGCGGCAACGGGATTGCACAGGCCTTTCCACGTGGGCATCGTCTCGTCGAGCCACTGCACCGGCGTCCATGCGACCGGCCTGCTGATGCCGGCCGGCAGCGTGGTGACGTCATCGAGCCACACCTCGGCCAGGCGAACCGCATCGGCGACCGCCGAGGTCTCCTTGTCGAGGACGGGGGTGAAGTTGCCGATCTGCTGACGCGCGAGGTTGACGGCGAGCTGGTAGTTGACCGGGCCGCCGGCCGACGGACCGGTCATCGACGACCCCATCCCGCTCAGCATGCTGCCGAGCTGGCTGAACATCTGGCCGAGTGCTGACGGGTCGAGGCCCTCGCCGCCGAGGGCGAACCCGAACGGGTTCTGGGCGCCGAACGGGTTCTGGGCGCCACCGGGGCTGTCGTTGCCGGTCGGACCGTCGTCCTTGCGGCGGTCGTCCTTGCCGCTGTCGTCACCGGAGGACGAGAAACCGAAGGGCAAATCACTCATGCCTCCACGGTACCGCCAGCGCGTCGTCGCGACCCCCTCGGTGATTTCGCCTTGAGCGTAGTTCGCGCAGGTCGACTGCGCGTGGCGGGAGTCGGCGGCAGCGCCCGGCCCTCGACCGCGCGTTGACCGTCCGCGGGATCGGTCTGCGCGGTGCCGGGGGATCGGACCCATGTCCTAGGGTGGTCGGAATGAAGGGGCCTACCTCCCGGCGCATCGTCACCGTGGCCGTGACCGTGCTGATCCTGCTGGCACTCGTCGTCGTCGGGACGACCGTTCAGGTGCCGTTCGTCGCGCTCGGGCCTGGGCCCACGGTCAACACCCTGGGCACCATCCAACTCGACAATCGTGAGGTGCCCGTCGTCGACATCAGCGGAGCGCCGACGCAGCGCACCGACGGCAACCTGAACCTGACGACGGTGTCGGTGACCGACGGACTGTCGCTGTTCCAGACGATCGGGATGTGGCTGTCGGGAACGTATTCGGTACAGCCGCGCGAGACCGTGTTCCCACCGGACCAGACCACCGAGCAGACCAACCAGCAGAACGCCGAGGACATGAGCAACTCGGAGAGCACCGCCCAAGCGGCTGCGTTGCGATACCTCGATCGGCCCACCGAGCTCGTGGCCGCACTCGTCACCCCGGACGGTCCGGCCTCGTCGGTGCTTCGGTCCGGCGACGTGATCCTCAAGGTCGGCGGCACCGCGGTCATGACCACCGAAGACCTGCAGAAGGCGGTGCGGGCACACAAGCCGGGCGATGAGATCGCCGTCGAGATCCGACGCGGCGGTGCCGCCCAGGCGGTCACCGTCAAGGCCGCCGCGCGTCCCGGAGAGCAGGACGTGGCCTACATCGGCGTCACCCCGGAGGTGCGTAACGCCGATCCCAACCTCAAGATCACCTTCAACGTCGGCGATATCGGTGGACCGTCGGCCGGGTTGATGCTGACCCTCGCGGTGATCGATCGTCTCGGCACCAAACAACTCACCCACGGCAAGTTCATCGCCGGCACCGGCACCATCGCCGACGACGGCAAGGTCGGGCCGATCGGTGGCATCACGCACAAGACCCGCGCTGCACGCGATGCCGGGGCGACGGTCTTCCTCGTTCCCGACCAGAACTGCGCCGAGGCCGCCGGTGACGCCCCCGACGGACTGCAATTGGTCAAGGTCGAGTCGGTGGATTCCGCTGTCGACTCGCTCGATGCCCTCGCCGCGGGTAAGCCGGTGCCGCACTGCTGATCCGGTGATCAGCGGTGGCCGCGAGGCCCCTGGCGGCCAGCTTTCCCCAGTTGTCGGGAGTGGCCCCGGGGGCGTCAGCTGTCGAGCGCCGTGGCCAGCGCCTGCTGGAGATCTGCCGCCATATCCGGATGGGTCCGCAACTCGCGCGCCTCGTCGGGATCATCGGGTACCAGCTCGAGCAGGGCCAGGCGCGCGCCGTCGCGCAACGCGCCGACGGCCAGTCGAGCCGCTCGCGCGTCGGGGTGATCACGTGCTGCCGAGCGCAACCGGGGTGCATCGGGCGCGGCGCCGGTGACGGCCTCGGGCAGATCGAGACCGGCCTCCGGCGGCAGCACGACGATCTCGAGGACGATCGCCGCCCCCACCACCGCTTCCGGCCACGACGCGGTCGCGAGGAACTCCTCGAGCGCTGCGTACGGTTCGACCACGTCGGTTCCGCCGTCGTCGCCAGGGTGTCGGGCAAGCGGCTCCTCGGCGAGCAGACTCAACCTCGAGTCGTCGTCGGGGTCGACGAGTTCGGGGTGCATCCGGGCCAGCATCGGGGTCGGGACCAGCGCGAAGACCGCAGGCAGGTGATCGGGTCCGTTCGGCACGAGGAAGTCGAGCGCGTCGCGTAGCGAACGGCCGAGGTCGTCGGGGGAGTGGCGAGTCGTGTCGGACATCGTGTCCATCATGCCCGGACGGTCTTCGGCCGCGGCGCCCGCACCGCCGGAGTAGCCACACTGCGGCACTGGATCGCCCCGCTGCCCGAACCCCGCACCGCCCAGTACAGTGGGTGGCCACGCCGGAGGGACGGCACAGACGGTCGCCGGGCGCATGTCCGGATTGAGAAATTTGGAGAGTGGGTCAGGTGGGCGTTCGCGGGCCGGCAGGTTTGCCGACACTGTCACGCAGGAGCAAGATCATCATCGGCATCGCGGTGGTGTTACTGGTCATCCTGCTGGTCGGGCCGCGCGTCGTCGGCCTCGTTACCGACTGGTTGTGGTTCTCCGATCTGGGCTACTCGGAGGTCTTCTCGACTATTCTGTGGACTCGAATCCTGGTGTTCGTGATCACTGCTGCGATCGTCGGCGGCATCGTCTTCGCCGCGATCGCGTTCGCCTATCGGTCGCGTCCGGTGTTCGTGCCCACGTCGGGACCCGGCGATCCGATCGCGCGCTATCGTGCGGCGGTGATGGGGCGGATTCGCTGGTTCGCCATCATCCCCCCAGTCCTCATGGGTGTGCTCTCCGGGCTGGTCGCACAGGGGGCGTGGTCGACGGTCCAGACGTTCTTGCATAGCACCGATTTCGGGGAGACCGATCCCCAGTTCGGCATCGACATCAGCTTCTACGCCTTCAAACTCCCGTTCATCACCTTCGTCCTGAACTTCCTGTTCGTCATCGTCGTCATCGCCTTCGTGGCGAGCCTGATCACCCACTACGTCTTCGGCGGCATCCGTCTTGGCGGCGGCAGCGGATCGTTGACCGGGTCAGCCAGAATTCAGCTCGCTGCCCTGGCCGGGATTTTCTTGTTGCTCAAGGCAACTGCGTACTGGTTCGATCGGTACAGTCTGCTCTCCAGCGATCGTAAGCAGGACATTTTCTCCGGTGCGAGTTACACCGACATCAACGCGGTGCTCCCGTCGAAGCTGATCCTCATGGCGATCGCGGTTATCTGCGCTCTGGCGTTCTTCGCCGGTGTCGTTCTCAAGGATTTGCGTATCCCCGCTATTGCCACGGTGCTGATGTTGCTCGCGGCGTTGGTCATGGGTGTCGGATGGCCGCTGATGATGGAGCAATTCTCGGTCAAGCCGAATGCGGCGCAAAAGGAAGCCGAGTACATCAGTCGCAACATCGCGGCGACCAGGCAGGCGTACGGGATAGGGCCTGACAAGGTCACCACGAACCCGGACTGGACCGCCGATCCGGTCGACCAGAACGCGGTCAACAATGATTCGGCGACGCTGTCGAATATTCGTGTCCTCGACCCCAACATCGTCGCGCCGGCATTTATCCAGATCCAGCAGCGTCAGAATTTCTACGGATTCCCACAGCAACTCGCTGTGGACCGCTACACAGTCGACGGACAGCCACGTGACTTTGTGGTTGCTTTGCGCGAGCTCGATCCGCGTGGGTACAGAGAGAATCAGCAGAACTGGCTCAACAAGCACCTGGTGTATACCCACGGAAACGGATTCGTCGCGGCGCCTGCCAACACAGTCGCTCAGGCGGCGTCAGCGGATAACGAGAACTTCGAGGGCGGCGGACAGCCGCTGTTCTACGTCAGCGACCTGAGCAACTACCAATCGCCCGAGTACAAGGCGAATGCGCCAATCAAGGTGTCTCAGCCGCGAGTCTACTTCGGTGAGTTGATTGCGAAAATCAATCCCGACTATGCGATTGTCGGCGGCGGGGCGGGTCAACCACGGGAGTACGACACCGCCGACAGCCGCTATACCTATCGAGCTGATTCTGGTGTTCAGCTGAGCAATTGGTTTGTCCGCGGTCTCTACGCTGTCAAGTACACCGAGCGGAACTTCTTGTTGTCCAAGGAGATCAACGATCAGTCGCGGATACTGTACAACCGAGATCCACGCGATCGGGTCAAGCAGGTCGCGCCCTGGCTCACGGTGGACACCAAGACCTACCCCGCGGTGATGGCCGATGGATCGATCAAGTGGATTGTTGACGGCTACACGACTCTGGACAACTTCCCCTATTCACAGAAGACCTCGTTGCAGGACGCCACGGACGACGCACAGAGCGCCAATCCGGGTGAGACCGGGCGTGTCCAGGCAGATCAAAGCGTTTCTTATGTCCGAAACTCGGTCAAGGCCACCGTCGACGCCTATACCGGCAAGGTCACGCTGTATCAGTTCGACGACAAGGATCCGGTGCTCAAGACCTGGATGAAGGTGTTCCCAGGTACGGTGACGCCGAAGTCAGAACTAATGAAGAACCCCTCGCTGGTGGCGCATCTGCGTTACCCGGAGGATCTGTTCAAGATCCAGCGCAACCTGCTGACCCGATACCATGTGAGCTCGCCGGAGACCTTCTTCCAGGCGAACGACTTCTGGTCGGTGCCGGCGGATCCCACCAGCACTAGCGTGCAGACAAACAAGCTCGATCAGCCGCCCTATTACTTCGTCGCAGCGAGCCCTCAGACCGGGCAGCCGTCGTTCCAGCTCACGTCAGTGTTGACTCGTCTGAACCGACCGATCCTGGCGGCCTACATGACGGTGTCGAGCGACCCATCCACTTACGGCCGCATCACTGTCAATGAGCTTCCGCCCAATATTCAGCGCGATGGCCCGGAGCAGGCGTTCAATCCGATGCAGACCGACTCGCGGGTTGCCGACTCGCGAAAGAGTTTGGAGAACAACGCCAATGTCACCTTCGGCAATCTTCTGACCCTACCGGTCGGTAAGAATGGACTGCTGTATGTGGTGCCGATGTATGCCGAGGCAAAGGGGGCTGACGCCACCTATCCGCGCCTTTTCCGGGTGATCACCCGGTACGAGGGGCGCGTCGGCTACGCCCCGACGACAGCGCAGGCGCTACAGCAGGTGGGTATCAATCCCGGTAGCGCCGATGTTCCGGTGCCCCAGGGGCAGCCGGACGCCGATACGCCAGCGGTGACCGAGCCGGCCCAGCAGGGCTCCGCGCAGCCGGGCGGGGCGCCATCGACTGACGACGCCAAGCGTGATGCCGCTGCGCGGGCCATCAGCTCTGCGATCGACAAGCTGCGTCAAGCACAGTCCAGCGGCGACTTCACCGCGTACGGTCAGGCGCTCGATCAGCTCAACAAGGCAGTTGCGCAATACGAGTCCCTCGGTGGCGGTAACTGACGTGGAGAGCGTGAATGTGGTTGTGGTCACACGTATTTCCGACCTGCAGGTATCGGGATGGAGGCGATTTGCATCCGCGCCGAGCCACCCTGTAACGTGGTGTTCACCAACGCGGGGTGGAGCAGCTCGGTAGCTCGCTGGGCTCATAACCCAGAGGTCGCAGGTTCAAATCCTGTCCCCGCTACCAAAGTTAGATTGTTAGAACCACGGTCCTGAGGGGCCGTGGTTCTTTCTTTTTCCCACGGTAGGCGACCTCTGGGGCGTTCGATGGCCCAGATGGCAGGCCGCCCGGTCGAACGGTCGTTTCGGCGGGCATGGGTCGGCAGATCTTTTGGACGGTTTGTGTCCGATTCGGGTGTTTCTGTGACCTCTGTGACGGATTTGACTGACCTCTGGGCGGTGCTGAGGACACTGGTTCTCATTAGGTCATCCAAGGGGTGTTTCCGTTCGGGCCTCAGGGCATGAGCAAGGTCTGGGTCGTTGAGTTTGGCGAACTCGGGTTGGTAGTCGCTGGCGATGATGTCATCGTCGTGGACGTAGAGCCGTTCGAAGAAGGCTTCGTTGAGTTCTCGCCTACCTGCGTCGGTGGCTTGCCGGTATTGCTCCTGTGCATCCCGCAGGATGAGCAGGCAGCGGTCGAGGATAGTGATGAGGCTGTCGCGACCCATGGTGGATTGTGCGAGGACGCGCTCGGCGGCTGCGCGCTCGATGGCGAGGCGGTCTTGTTCGCGTTTGAGGTCTTCGATACTGATGGCGTCGGCGTAGTGCGCTTCGAGGAGCTTCTGGGATTGATCGGTGACGAGGGTGAGCTTGCGGACAGCTTCGGTACGTGCGGCGTCGCGTTTGGGGAGCATGGCGTCGATGTGCTCGATGATGTCGGCGCGGATGCGGGCGAGCTGCTCGTCGGTGCGTCGAACGGTGGCCCAGTGGGCGATGACCGCTTTCTCGACCTGGTACGACTGCATGGCACGGAAGGTGCAGCCGTTCTTTCTGTTTTGACGGCCGAGGCAGTAAAAGTAGTCGTACTGCTCACCGACCCGGCGAAGGTAACGTAATTGTCGGCACCACCGGCAAGGTCGATCTCAACCGCGCATTTGAAACGTGGCTCGGCGGCCCTCGCAGCTAAGTGCCCCACATGGTTAAGCCGCAGGCGCCTTCCGGCGCCCAGCTCCCTGTCCTGAAACTTGACGATTACAACCCCGGCCTCAACCTGCCGATCGAGATCAAAGGACTACAGAACCTCCCACCCGCACGCGGCGGAGCGCCGACGCCGTTCCAGGAGCGCGTGATCTACCCGGACCTCGTTGCGAGTATCGAGAGACAACTCATGGCCGTGCCGTCAAACTTCGGCCCGAACGCTGGCCTCGCTGTCATCACACCTGATAGCTACTTCGCTGCGTTCTACGCAGCGACCTCGCGGGCGCAGTCCGGAATGGTGACCTTCTAGTTCTTAGCCCGAGTGAGTATTTCGATCTGCTGCGATCGGCTGGTTCAGCATTGCCGCCATATGCAAATCTCACGTTCGGCGAGTACCTCAAGCAGGTGTGGGGCGTGACAGTATGACTAGGACTGCCTATGACGCACGACGCAAGGACACCTGAAGGAGTGGCTTACGGTGAAGGCAGAACGGTTTCTAGCCAAGGCTCAGCGGTCCTATCCGGATGCTGATGTGGCGGTCATGGGGTCCAGACTGGCGGGGACTGCGCGTGAGCTGTACCGTGCCGCCCCTGAGGTGTTTCCCCGCACGTGGAACGATATCGGCTGGTACTCATTGACTCGGGGCCGAGGGGAACTGGAGTCTCTTGATCTCGGCGACGACGAGGTTGCCGCGCTGGTGTGTCGCCGGATGATGCGTGAAGATCCGGACGGGCCTGAGGTTGACTGGCAGCCCTACGTTCGGTTGGATTCGCAGGGGTTGCCGGTGTTTTCGCTCACTGGGCATGTGGGGACTTATGCCACTGGAAGCCTTACGTTGAACCTGCAAGTCGATAGCATGAAGTACGAGGTCATTCAAGGGGACTGTCTGACGTCTGAACAGCGACGGGTGATTGTGAGAATGCTGGCTGAGGCCTGGCGATATGACTGGGTGTTGCACGAACTTGTCGACCAATCGGTGGTTGTCCCACAAGTGGTGTTGCCCGCGATCACCGATCTGGAGGGCCGTCGACGCGCTGCGGGTGTTCGTTGGCGGACGCTTCTCGGGTGGTTGACGTATCTCGATGAGTCGTACTACCCGGTCGACCCGCACACCCGTGATCTGCCGTCGTATGTGTCAATCGACCGCTTCCGATCGGGTGTTCTCATCCAGATCGGCGAGCGCGCTGAGGACATAACCGAGTCAATGATCGCCGCCACCCGCAGGGCCATCGGGCTCGAGTACATTGCCGACCTTCTTTGAGCTATCAGATATCAGATCGCCAGCTGGAAAGGTATTGGGCCGTCGAATAAGTGGTGACTGTTGGCGAGCCATAAAGGTAGAATCTATTGGACCCTGAGTTTTCATCCCTAGACTGAACCCATGATCGAAGCACAACTGGCAGGACCTGCCAATCAGGGGAGCGTGATCGGGATCGGGTGCTACTCCGTGGAGGTCGCGTCCGTCGCGTCGTTCGAGGGTATTGATGTAGCCAATCGGTGCTCGGCCCACTGTACCTCCGGCTTCGATCTTGCGTTGCATTTTGCGGGAGATGTCGGCACCGTCGCGGGCGGAACGGTATTCGTTGACCGCGGTCAGCAGGCCATGGGTGAGTTGGCCGACCGGGGTGTTATCGACGTTCTCGGTGGCTGAGAGCAGGGTGACTTGATGTCCGGCTAGTTGGGTGGCGATCGTGACGTCGTCGATTCGATTGCGTGCCAGGCGGGAGAGGTCGTACATGATGATGTGCGTGATGTTCCGGTCTGCTGCGATTCGCTGGAGGAGTAGCTGAAGTGCTGGGCGGCCAGTAATGCTAGTAGCCGAACGGCCGAGTTCAACGTACTCGTCGGCAATGATCAGGCCTTGCTGGTCGGCAGTGCGCCGGCAAGCCTGTCGTTGGGCTGGGATGGAAAGTCCCTCCGGCCCAAGGTCGGTGCGCAGTTGTCGGGCGGTGCTCACTCGCAAGTAAGTGAGTGCGGTAGGGCGCGCGTGATTGTTTGGGTTGATAGAGGACCTCCTTTCGACTTAGCCTCGATCCACCGATCGGGTTCGTGGGGTGTGGTGAATTGTGTTGCGCGCGTTCGGTTTGGCTGTGGGCGTGTGAGAGTCGCCGATCTCTGATGTCGGCTTGTTTCACTGGGTTTCGGGTCGGGGCCGCTGGGCCGGGATGGTTAGGCGGGTCACGCCGCCTGTTTTCGGCCGATGGTGTTGGTGAACAACAGGTTCCACTCTTCTTCCCAGGGCCAGCGGGCGGGTAGGTGCATCGTGAGACGCCGCGCGGAGGACGCGATACGCGCGGGGATCCAGATCAGGGTGCGGCGAACAGTCGGGGTGGTGGCTGTGGCCAGGCGCTGCCCGGCCAGGGTCGCTGCGGCGCGAGTGAGGTTGAACGCGATCACCGCACACACCAGCCGCGCGGCGTTCGCGGTGAACGTCCCCGATGGCAGATGCGCCAGCGCGGAGGCTTTCAGGTCGGCGTGGATCTGCTCGATGATCGCGTGCCCACGATGAACCTTGTCCGCGGTCACGGTGTCGAGAGTGCTGGTGGTGAAAAACGCGTGAAACCGCCACACATCGAACAACCCCTCGCCGGCGGGGGCGAGATCAGGGATACGCCGCACCACCAGCCGGCCGGGAACCTGCAGGGCTGTGGCTTTCGAGGTGAACGCGGTGAACTCGATCTCGGCGACCTCGGCCCGCGACACCCACTGCCCGCTGTCCTCGTCGAACACGGCGTCGGTGTACTCGATCGGCGTCCACGCATCAGCGCCGATCTCGCTGATCGCTGCCCGTATCCGCGCGTCCTGACGCACGGTGACCGACACCTGCGCCCCGGCACGGATCGCGGTGTTGATCGCGCGATGACCGTAAAACGCCGAATCCGCCCGCAACAACACAGGTCCGGACGCATCCCGAGACCGGAGCCTGGTCAGGGTGGCCAGGGTGTCAGCGATCAACCGGTGCGCTCCGCGCGACGAACCGCAGGACCCCCGGCGGAGGCGTTGCGCGGCGATCACCGGCGTGCCCCGCCTGCAGGTCAGGGTGGTGATCGCCGAGTTCAACCCGCGCACCTTCGTGTAGCCGAACCCGGCACCCTGCTTGGCGTGGCCGTGGACCTCGATGATCGAGTCGTCGATGTCGACCATCACCGGCCCGTCGATACCGGCCAGCACCGGGGTGTGAGCGTGCAGTCCGGCCAACATGCGCGCGGCGACGGCATCCAACTGGCGGACATGCCCGAACCGGAACTCACGCAGAAACGATCCCAGCGTCGACGGCGCATAGGGGTGATCAAACACCCGACCCATCGCCCCGTGCCGCAACAAGCCCGTGTCGTCGATGCTGTCAGCGCCGGCCACCATCCCGGCGACCAACGAGAACACTTTCCGATCCGGGTGGGAACCCTTGTCGGTGGGCACGCTCAGATGCTCGCAGGCGAGCTCGGACAGGCCAGCCTGTTCGGCCAGCGCCGTCACCGGTACCAGCCCGGCCGCCCCGAGCAGATTCGGATCATCACACGATGCAGACTGGACCGGAAGATTGTGAGACAATCGCATCTACGAGATGCCCTCCTTCGTGTACGGATGGAAACCTAAGTAAGTCCCATTCTGCCACTTGGACAGGGCATTTCGTCTATCCCACAACGGGCGGGAACATACGAATCGGTGGATCGAGGTCAAGACCCACCGATGACGGCGGGTCTTGATACGTTCGGTTTCGCACAGACGAACAAGAGGGATGCGGGCAGTGGCGTGAGCGAGGGTGTGGTCACCGACGGCGAACTGATCGCCCGGGCCGCGCTGTGGTGCGCACACGATCCTGATGCGGCCACCCGCGCCGAACTCGCCGGTCTCCTCGCCGGCGCGAGATCACAGGATGCGGAGGCACTCGACGAGTTGCGCTCGCGGTGTGCCGGTCCGCTCGAGTTCGGCACTGCGGGCCTGCGGGCAGCGGTGGGCGCGGGCGAATCCCGGATGAACTCCGCCGTCGTCATCCGGGCCACCGCCGGGCTGGCCCGCTATCTGCTCGATGTCGTCGGACCCGACGCCGTGGTGGTCGTCGGTTGTGATGCGCGGCATGGTTCTTCGCGATTCCGGATAGCCGCGTTGCAGGTACTGTCCGGCGCCGGCCTGCGCGCTATCGCCCTGCCCGCGCAGTTGCCCACACCGATCACGGCGTATGCGGTGCGCGCGCTCGGCGCCGACGCCGGGATCATGATCACTGCTTCCCACAATCCGCCCGCCGACAACGGATACAAGGTGTACCTGGGTGGACGGGCGACCGACACCGATGGAGCGGGGGTGCAGATCGTGCCGCCCGCGGACACCGAGATCGCGTCGCGGATTGCCGACAGTCCGGCGGCTGACGAGGTACCGCGCTCCGACGACCGGATCACCGACGCCGATCCTGATCTGGTGCACGGCTACGTCGCCCGCACGGCCAGTCTTCGCGGGCGTACTGAGCCGTCACCGGTGCGCGTGGTGCTGACCGCGATGCACGGCGTCGGCGGTACTACGGCGATGCGGGTCCTGCGGGCCGCCGGCATCGCCGACGTCCACCCCGTGCCGGCGCAGTTCCTACCGGACCCGGACTTTCCGACCGTGGCGTTCCCGAACCCGGAGGAACCCGGCGCCATCGATCTCGCGATCGCCCACGCTCAGGATGTCGATGCCGACGTCGTCATCGCGCTCGATCCCGACGCCGACCGCTGTTCGGTCGCGACGAGCCGCGACGGACTCTGGCGGCAGCTCTCCGGCGACGAGATCGGTGCCCTGCTCGGCGAGCAGGCCGCCGCCGACGCTTCCCGGCCCGGCGATACCCTCGCGTGTTCGATCGTGTCCAGCAGGCTGCTGGGCCGCATCGCCGCCGCCCACGGTCTGCGATTCACGCAGACCCTCACCGGATTCAAGTGGATAGCGCGCACACCCGGTCTGCGATTCGGCTACGAGGAGGCCATCGGTTACTGCACCGATCCCGACGCCGTGCACGACAAGGACGGTATCGCCGCCGCCGTCCGCATAATCACCCTGGTAGAGGATCTCGCGGCGACCGGTGCGGGCCTGGAGGACCAGCTCGACCACCTGGCTCATGTGCACGGGCTCCACAGCACCTCGGCCCTCAGCGTGCGCGTCGAGCACCCCGCGGTGATCGAGGCCACGATGACCAGGCTGCGGTCGGCCCGGGTGGACCGATTCGCCGGGGAGGCGATCGTTGAGTTCCGCGATCTCGCACGTGGTGGGGATGACCTCCCGCCGACCGACGCCCTGCTATTCCGCACCGCCGCCGACGATCGGGTCATTATCCGGCCGTCGGGTACTGAACCGAAGCTCAAGTGCTATCTCGAGGTGGTCATTCCGGCCGACGATGTGCGTACCGCAGGGGTGCGGGTGGCACGGGCGACGGCGCAGGCACGCCTTGACGACCTCGCCACCGAACTTACCTCGCTTCTGAAGCTCTGACCCGCACGGTGAGGCCGGCGGGCCGACCCGCGGTTCCGTGGCCCGCTGCGGGTCGGGTGCTGAGAGGGGTGTTCTCCGTGTCGCACAATTCAGACGCCATAAAACTCCGAATAGGCGCATAATATCGTCGACGTGTTATTCCCAGATGGAAAAATCTCGGTTTTCTTTACATGTGACATTTATCTATTGATGCTCGCCGAAAACCGCCTGGTCAGGCGTCCGGGTACGGACCATTAATGCCGCACGGTGCTATTGTGCGTTTTGTATTCAGCAGTGCAGTACTATGAGGGGGCTCTATCCGATGGCACGTCGAACCGTGGTTACATTCGTTGATGATCTCGACGGAAAAGAACTGAAGGAAGCCGTCACAATCACTTTCAGTGTCGACAACAAAGCCTATGAATTCGATACGTCGCCGGCGCACGCCAAGCAATTCCGGCAGGATCTCGAGCAGTATGTGTCGGCCTCCCGCTCGGCCGGTAGCCGCCGGTCGAAGGCGGCCCGAAGTGCACGTTCGTCTCGCGATCTGAAGGCCGTGCGCGACTGGGCGCGGGTCAACGGCTATGACATCAGTGATCGCGGACGTATCGCAACGGAGATCATCGAGGCGTACCAGGCCGCCAACTGAGGGTCGAGACTCGTTCCTGCGCTCGATGTGCCGGATGCGTAATGTCGCCGCATGGTTGACCACCTTCCAAATACCGACAGGTCCATCCAGCCACATCGCCGAGCTGATCGGGGAGGAGCGCGAGTTGCGCGAGCGACTCGGTCGCGGAGATATCAGCAATCGTGAAGAGAATCCGCGACTGCGCGCACTCGAGGTGGACCTCGATCAATGCTGGGATCTACTGCGGCAACTTCAGGCACGCCGACATGCCGTGCAGAGTCCCGGCGACAATGTCGTGCCGTTAAGCCGACGTCGTCGAGAACTGACTTCGCGCCCAGATCGCACGCGACATCGCACACGTCGCCGAATCCCCATCGCCGACACCGACGCCCGGCGAACCCATCCGATCGGACCTGACCTGCCCGATCGGACCTGACCTGCCCGATCGGACAGTTCGTTGGCGCATCTGCCGACTGATCTGCGCACGTGTTGTCAACTACTCGCACCGAGGTGTGAGGCTGGTTACCCTCGAATCGGCAGCGTGGCAGGTCGCCCAAACTTCTCTGCCGCGACATCGATCGACGTGAGGACGGCAGTGGCCAGCAACAGCGACGCGCGCACCTTCGGCTCGGACAGCTACGACAACGCATTTCGCGACAGCGTCGAGAACCGGGAGTCGTTCTGGCTCACCGCCGCCGCAGAGATTGAGTGGTCGGTGCCGCCCACTGTGGCGCTCGACGACTCACACGCACCGATCTATCGCTGGTTTCCCGACGGCATCCTGAACACGTGCGTCAACGCGCTCGATCGCCACGTCACCGCCGGTCACGGCGATCGGCTGGCGCTCATCTGGGATTCGGCGATGGTCGGTGAGGTGCGGCGCTACACCTATGCCGAACTCCTCGACGAGGTGTCACGCTTCGCCGGGGTACTCGGCGCGGCAGGCGTCGCGGTGGGTGACCGCGTCGTCATCTACCTGCCGATGATTCCCGAGGCCGCGATCGCGATGTTGGCGTGCGCCCGTATCGGCGCCGTCCACTCGGTGGTCTTCGGCGGTTTCGCCGCGCCCGAACTCGCGGCCCGGATCGACGACGCCGAGCCGGTAGCGATCGTCACCGCTTCCGGAGGTCTCGAACCCGGCCGCGTCGTGGAGTATCTGCCGATGGTGCACAACGCGCTCGAACTCGCTGCCAAGCCACCGACCGCGGTCATCGTCAAGGACCGCGACGAGGTGCCCGGCTCAGCCGCCGACCACGATGGCTGGCTCGACTGGGACGACGCGATCGCCGATGCCGCCCCGGTGGCGCCGGTGATGGTCGCGGCCACCGATCCGCTCTACATCCTCTATACCTCGGGGACCACCGGGAAACCCAAGGGCGTCGTCCGCGACAACGGTGGCCATGCCGTCGCGCTGGCCTGGTCGATGCCCAACATCTACGACATCCATCCCGGCGACGTCTGGTGGACCGCGTCCGACGTCGGGTGGGTCGTCGGCCACTCCTACATCGTCTACGGTCCGCTGCTGACCGGCGCGACGACGATCATGTACGAGGGCAAGCCCGTCGGCACCCCCGACGCCGGTGCGTTCTGGCGCGTCATCTCCGAACACCGCACCAAGGCGCTGTTCACCGCACCGACCGCGATCCGCGCCATCCGTAAGGCCGATCCCGACGCCGCGCTGCTCGCCCAATATGACGTCTCCTCGCTCGAGGCCCTGTTCGCCGCCGGCGAGCGCCTCGACCCCGACACCTTTGAGTGGGTGGGGCAGATCCTCGGGATCCCGGTCGTCGACCACTGGTGGCAGACCGAGACCGGCTGGGCGATCGCAGCCAATCTCCGTGGGCTGGCACCCATGCCGATCAAGGCCGGCTCGCCGACCGTGCCGGTGCCGGGGTACCGCGTCGGCGTCGTCGACGCCGAGGGCGCCGTGGTCGCGCCCGGTACCGAAGGCAACATCGTCATCGAACTCCCGCTGCCGCCGGGAACCCTCGCCGGATTGTGGCAAGACGACGAGCGTTACCGCAGTTCCTATCTCACGGCCTTCCCCGGGTACTACCTGACCGGCGACTCCGGATACGTCGACGCCGACGGCTATGTGTTCGTCCTCGGCCGCTCCGACGACGTCATCAACGTCGCCGGACACCGGTTGTCCACCGGCAGGATCGAGGCGGTCGTCGCCGCGCATCCGGCGGTGGCCGAATGTGCGGTGATCGGCATCCACGACGACCTCAAGGGGCAGCGACCCAGCGGGTACGTGGTGCTCAAGTCGGGGGCGGAGATCGAGCCCGACACCCTGCGCGCCGAGCTGGTCGCCATGGTGCGCAACGAGATCGGGGCCGTCGCGTCCTTCCGTGACGTCACCGCGGTGCCGGCGCTACCGAAGACCCGCTCGGGCAAGATCCTGCGAAAGACGATGCGTCAGATCGCCGATCACGAGGACTACACGGTGCCCTCGACCATCGAGGACCCGGACGTGTTGGCGGCGTTGGCGCGTCAGCTCGGCGGCTGAGCCGCCGAATCGTTCGGCGTTCGGGTGCGGTGAGGATGGACTCGGGGTCAGAGGGTGGCTCCCGGCAGCGCCCGCCCGCCGCTGTTCGTCCGGAACTGGCTGCCGGCCCTGCCCGCACTCGTGGCGCGTATCCCGGCGATCGTCGTGACGGCACGGGTCGGCGTGGGCGCCGGCGCTGCCCCGGCGGTCGGCGTGATCCCGGAGCTGGCCGTGGGCGTCCGTATGCCCGACGCTTTAGCCTCGATCCACCGATCCGGCCTTCTGGAGCGTGGTGAATGGTGTTGAGCACCTTCGTTTGGGTGGTGGGCGTG
>NZ_RKMH01000006.1 GCF_003797185.1 Gordonia oryzae | reverse complement strand
GACTGCGAATGCGGACAAGATGATTGCCCAAAACGAGGTGGCGGCACCGACAGCAACGGGTCGGCCGAAACACCCGCTGATGCCGAGGACGCGGCAGCGTGGGACGACGTGCTCCCCGAACCCGCTGACGCGGATGCGCCTGAAATCGAAGAGTCGAACCTTCCGTCGCGCCGGAGCCCCGCGCTGCGCAGGAGGTTGTCGATGCGGAGGAGCCCGTCGTCGAACCCGACATCGCCGACCCGATGGATGAGCCCACCCCGGATGAGGTTCCGATGGCCTTCGGGCGGGCCCTGGTGGTACCCGGTGCACCCGTACTGACCGTGTTGAAGGACCCGGACGGGATTCTCGTCCCCCGGTTGCAGGGATACGGGCCGATCGACCGCGACTACGCGGCCACCCTCGCCGAGATAGCGAAAACCATCCACTACCCCGAATCCGTACGCACGGCTGGACCGTTGATCCCCCAGATATCCAACCGCGCACAGGCCCCGCCCGAGGATCCCACCGGACACGGTGGCCACACCGTGCCACCACCTGGGGCATTGACCTATGCACCCAGCGCCACACTGCGCGCTGAGGTGCTGGCCAACGACGCCTGGTGCCGATACCCGTACTGCGGCATGCCCTCACACCTGTGCGACCTCGACCACTGGCGACCCTTCAACCACACCGACCCCGAAGCCGGAGGCTGGACAGTACTCGGTGACCTCATCCCACTGTGCCGGGCCGATCATCAGCGCAAACATCTTGGGGAGTGGCTGCCGACGCTCCTTCTGGATCGGCGGGTGGAGTGGCGGAACCGACGGACGGGGCAGGTGATCGTCACCTATCCGCGGTGACGGTCTCTCTCCTGTGGCGTGGAACGAGCTGTGGTGCAAGAGATCTCGAGAATCGGCGCACGCGCCTCACACCTCGACCATCGGGGGAAAGGGCGCCTCGACCACCGGGCGGAACCCGACCGTGCTAGCCGAACTCGATGCGGCATTCGCGGTCATCGGGGACGTACAGTTCCTGCCGGGATACTCGCTGGCGTTGACGAAGTCTCCTGGGGTCGAAGGACTCTCCGCACTTCCTCGAGCCGAGCGCCTTCGATTCCTAGCCGACGTGAATCTGATCGCCACCGCCGTCGAGACCGTATGCGCGGCACATGATCCGGGTTTCGGCGCATGAACACAGAGATCCTCGCCAACACACACCCGATCCTGCACGCTCACATCCGGCCGCGCTACACCTGGGAGCCCGCGGACCGGGTGGGGATGCCGATGTGAAGCCATCCGCAGGAGTGCTGGCATGAACCCGACAACGCCCTGTCGGCTGCGCACCCCGAGTTGAGATCGGCCCTCAGCACCGAGATCAACCGGCTGCGTCAGATCGAGGAGAACCGCAGCGGTTGATTGATCGACGGGCGGTGATCAGCCTGGCGGTCGGCCCGCAGCGATCTGCACCAGCGCCCGGACACTGACGTCGCGGGCGCGGCGGCGGGATTCGGCGAGCGGATTGTCGGAGGGCACGAGTAGACGCAAACCCTTGTGGTGGCTGCGGAATCGCAGCGGGGTGGTGAGTTCGACGGCCTCCCCATCGACGCCCGCGTAGGTGGTGCCACCAGCCGAGGAGACCTCGAAGGTTGGGGTGGTGAACTCGTGCCAGTGTGGACTGGTCTTGCGCAGGCCGACGGCCGACAGGGCGACCAGTGTGGCCGCTTCGGCGCCGGTGCGCGGCGACACGGCGACGAGGCCGAGGAGGCCGGTATCCATCCGTCGTCGCTCACCGGCGTCGAGAGGGGCGCCGGAATAGGGGTTGTTGGACACCAAGATCAGGAATGCGCCGTCGACCGTAGTGCCGTCGGCCGACGTGAAGTGCAGGTCGAACGGTTCTGCGGTGTTGCCGAGAAGTTCGGGCAGCAGCGCCGTGGTGGTGTGAGCCTTGTCGTCACGGTAGGAGTCCTGCTGCACGATCGTTGCATACACGCCGAGCGAGACGTTGTTGACGAACAGGCGTCCGTTGACGGTGGCGTAATCGACGCGGCGGATCACGCCGTCGGAGAAGGCATGGACGTTGCGCCGTGGGTCGGACCGATCGAGCCCGAGATCCAGGGCGAAATGGTTGCGGGTGCCCGCGCCGACGCAGACGAACGGCAGGTCGTGCTCGATCGCGATGGCGGCGACGAGCGCCTGCGAACCGTCACCGCCGGCCATCCCCAGACAGTCCGCACCACGCGCCACCGCGTCACGTGCGAGTTGCTCGAGGTCGTCGTCGGGTCCCAGGACGACGGTCTCGACACCGATCCGGTGTGCTGCCTCGACGAGTTCAAACCTATCGACCTTGCCGCCACCGGATTTCGGGTTGCAGATCAGAACCGGATGCCGGGGCCGCCACGGCGCGTGCATCAGATCCAGCTCGTGCAGATGCGGCGTCAAAGCGTAACGGGCCGAGGCGACCGCGATCACCCCGAGCGCGACGGCGACGAACAGGTGCACGACAAAAGCGCCGGAATCAACGACGGCCAGCACCAACGCACTGATGAGCGCTGCGACCCCGAGCATCCCGACGCCGATACCGACACCGCGTCGTACCCCGCGTTCGGTGATCGCCCACCACGCGCCGAGTGCGGCGACGGCCAGACCCGCCACGCCGAGCACGAAGTGCAGACCGCTGTTGACCAGGAACACCAGAATCGCCACGAGGAGTCCGGCCGCGGCCAGCAACGCGACGACGGCACTGATCCGTCGCTGGCTCGTCACCTCGAGTCGGGGTCGGTGGTGATCAGAGCGCAGATCTCGGCGTAGCGCAGCAGAAAGCGCTTCTCGTCGAGACGTTTGCGGCGCATCCACGAGGTGACCTCGGTATTGCACTTACCCGCGTTGCACGACCGGCAACTCGGCACCACGTTACCGGCGGTGTACCGGCCGCCCCGGGAAATGGCGAGAACGCAATCCTTCTGTAGCGCAACGCCATCAGCCTCGCAGTAGGCGCATCCACCCCACAGTGAGATCAACTGCTCCCATTGCTCGGGGGTGAGGTCATCGGTGACCGCGTCCATTCGGCGCCGACGACGTTTCGCGTAGCGGCGGGCACGGGTGCGGTTGGCGGGCACGACGATCAGGGTAGGCCATCACCGGCGTCTCATGCGCTGAGACCGGCCGGCACGCCGGGGCAGTGTGACCTCCATGCGACCGTCGGAAAGCCGCGCATGCGACGAACGTCGACGGCGCCGCGGGCGTGATCGGAGCACCTGCTGCGTGGTCACGGTGACCTCTGTCGTATGGTGAAGCCGATTATATATTTGATATAGACAGAGGTGTACGGCGTATGGACATGACCTGGTCGGATGACGACATCGCCTTTCGCGACGAGGTGCGTGAGTTCCTCGACGCCGAACTGACGCCGGAGTTGCGCGCCGCCGGTCGACTGCGCACCAGCGTGTACACCGATCACGCGGCCTCGATGCAGTGGCAGGCGATCCTGCACACACGTGGATGGGCCGCGCCGGCATGGCCGGTCGAACACGGCGGCTGCGACTGGTCGCTGACCCAGCACTACATCTTCAGCCGCGAGTCGGTGCTGGCCGGTGCGCCCGCACTGTCGCCCATGGGCATCCGCATGGTCGCCCACGCGATCATCGCCTTCGGCACCCCTGAACAGAAGGCGTTCTACCTGCCGGGCATCCTCACCGGCGACGTCTTCTTCTGTCAGGGCTACTCCGAACCGGAATCCGGCAGCGACCTCGCCTCGCTGTCGATGTCGGCGGTCTCCGACGGAGACGATCTCGTGTGCACCGGCAGCAAGATCTGGACAACCCATGCCGCCGAGGCCAATTGGATGTTCTGCCTGGTCCGTACCTCACGGACCGGGAAGAAACAGGAGGGCATCACCTTCCTCCTGATCGACATGAGCTCCCCGGGCATCGAGGTGCAGCCGCTGGTAATGGCCTCGGGTGAGCAGGTGCAGGCGCAGGTGTTCTTCGACGAGGTGCGGGTGCCCAAGAAGAACGTGCTCGGCGCGATCGACGACGGCTGGACGGTCGCGAAGTATCTGCTGGTGTTCGAGCGCGGCGGCGGCGCGGCAGCGCCGGCACTGCAGGTGATGGTGGAGAACCTCACCGATCATGCCTCGACGGTCACCGGGCCGTCGGGGGTGCCGCTGGCCGACGAGCCGACGTTCGCCGCCAAGCTCGCCGATCTGCGCATGCGCGCAAAGGTTCTCGAGGTTCTCGAATATCGCGCGCTCGCGGAGATGAGTGCTGGACGCAACCCGGGTGCGATCTCGTCGATGCTCAAGATCCTCTCGACCGAGCTGAGTCAGCAGATCACCACCCTCGGCGTCGAGGCGGCGGGTCCCCGCGGACGGGTGTATCAGCCGCACGCCGCCGCTCCGGGTGGGCCGATCGCCGATTTCGTGGCGCCGGCGGACGGATATGTCAGTGGGCAGCCGTGGCAGGCTGTGGCGCCGCTGCTCTACCTCAACGACCGTGCCGGCTCGATCTACGCGGGCAGTAACGAGATCCAGCGCAACATCCTCGCCAAGGCTGCTCTGGGCCTGCCCCAGTACTGACCGGAAAGGTTTCGCCCACTATGGATTTCGATCTCACCGCTGAACAGCAACTGCTCTCCGACGGGCTCACCCGCTTTCTCGAATCCCGATACGACCTCACCGAGAGCCGCACGGTCGCCAAGGTCGGTGACGGATGGCAACCACAGATCTGGCGCGCCTTTGCCGACGAACTAGGCGTCATCGGTGCCTGCTTGCCCTCGACGGTCGGCGGTGACGACGGCGGCCCCGAGGAGCTGATGGTCGTCACCGAGGCGCTCGGCCGCGCCCTCGTGGTCGAACCGTTCGTCGACACGGTGGTCCTCGGCGCCGGTCTGCTTGCGCGTACCGGACACGACGGTGCACTCGAGGTCGCGCGGTCGGTGACCGCGGGTGAGACTCTCGTGGCCACCGCCGCGCTCGAGGACACCTCGGGCGGACGGCTGCACCATGTGACCACCCGCGCCGAGGAGTCCGACGGCGGCTGGGTTCTTCGCGGCGCCAAGGCTGTTGTCACCACCGCCCCGATCGCCGATCAGCTGATCCTCACCGCACGGATTTCCGGCGACGTCGACGACCGCGACGGCATCGGCCTGTTCCTCATCCCGCTTGGCGACGCGACGCCGGCCGGGCTGACCCGGCACGGGTTCCGCACCGTCGACGACCGCCGTGCCGCGGACCTCACCCTCGACGGTGTGCAGGTGGGCGGCGACGCAGTGATCGCCCGCGGTGCCGACGCGCTCGCACTACTCGAACGCGCATGGGACACCGCCACCGCCGCGGTGGTCTCCGAAGCGGTCGGCCTGATGCGCAAGGTGCTGGCCGACACCGTTGCCTACACCACCCAGCGTCAGCAGTTCGGACGTCCGCTCGCCGGCTTTCAGGCATTGGCGCACCGCATGGTCGACATGTACATCGAACTCGAACAGGCGGTTGCCGCACAGTATCTGGCGATCCTGTCGCTCGGCGCCGAACCCGCCGAGCGGGCTGCGGCGGTGTCGGCGGCCAAGGCCACGATCAGCCGGGCCGCACGATTCATCGGCCAGAGCTCGGTGCAACTGCACGGCGGGATGGGGATGACCGAGGAACTCGCGATCGGACACTACTTCCGGCGACTGTCCGTCATCGAATACGAATTCGGTTCAGCGGACGCTCATCTGGCGAGGATCGAGAAACTCGCCAGGGCCTGAGCGAACTCGGCCTCGACCTCGGCCCGGCCATGCACGGGGTCGGTGCCGGGCACATGTGCCGGCTACTTCTCTGAGAGTGTCGCCGTCCTCGACGAGCTGCAAAGCAGCATCGCACGCACCGGTGCGAGGCCGGCCATCGACACCGCGTTCACGCTGCGCCGCAGCAGCGCTCGCCTGGCGGTGACGTGCGTGGCGGTGACGTGCGTGGCGGTGACGACGAGTCGCACGGTCTCTCGACGACCACTGGATCGGGCGGGTGAGGCGCCGGCGGCCAGAGCGGCGATCTCGGTGGCCGGCCAAGTCCGCGGTGGCACTGATGTTCATGCCGACCGTCTGATTGCCCGGACCGACCGTGGTGCACGGCAGGCCGTCGAATCGGACGTGGGGATATCAGGGGAAGGGTAGGCCTCCCGTGCCGCCGTTGCCGTTGCTGTTTCCGTTGCTGGGCACTGTGGTCTGCGCATTGTCCATGGCGCTGCCGAGTTTCACGGTGACCGCGCGCTCCTGGCCGCCGCGGGAGACGGTGATGGGTACCGTCGAGCCGGGTTCATGAGTGAGGATCTGGGCCATCAGGTCGGCGTAGCTGGTCACACGTTGATCGCCCACCTTGGTGATCACGTCACCGGACTTGATGCCCGCGGCCGCGGCTGCTCCGTCACCCGCGACTTTGGTGATCTGCGCACCCTCGACGTCGGAGGTGGCCGATTGTGATAGCGAACCCGTCACTCCTAGAACGGGTTTGGTTGCATGGCCGTCGGTGAGCAACTCGTTGGCGACTCGGCGCGCGGTGTTGACCGGGATGGCAAAGCCCAAACCGTACGCCTGCACACCGCCCTGCGCGGCCTGGCCGGTGTCGACCGCCGAATTCACCCCGATCACCTGCCCGGAGAGGTTGACCAGCGGACCGCCGGAGTTGCCGGGATTGATGGGGGTGTCGGTCTGCAGCCCGTTGTAGACAGCGACCGAAGAGCCCTGTTCGTCTCCGGCGGTGACCGTGCGCGAGAGATTGCTGATGATGCCCGAAGTGACCGTGTTCGACAGGCTTTCTGGGCTGCCGACCGCGACGACCTGTTGGCCAACCTGAAGTCCGTCGGAATTGCCCAGGGACGCCGGTGTCAGTCCGCCGGCATTCTGCAGCTTGATCACGGCGAGATCGTAGGAGGGCGACGTCCCAACCACTGAGGCCTTATAGGTCTTCTGGTCGGAGGTGGTGACCTGGATTGCCGAAGTGTTTCCGACGCCGGACACCACGTGATTGTTCGTCAGAACGTAGCCGTCGGGGGACAGTACGATCCCGCTCCCGACTGCCGTGCCCTGGGACCCGGCCACCTCGATGTCGGCGGTGAACTTCGACGCGGTTTGTGCGGCGTAGGTGACCGACCCGGGGCGCACATCGGCTGCGGTGGTCGCGGGCGGAGCCGTGAGCTGGGGCACAGTTGCCGTGGTGTGCTCGACCAGCGCATTGCCGCCGAGCGCGACCGCGCCACCGATCAGGCCGGCGATGAGTGCGGTGGCGATGATCGGTTTCATCGACGGCCGGCGCATGGCGCCGACGCCGGCGGGTATCGACGCGGTGGAGGGGCTCGGGTAGTGGCCACCCGGGTGGTACCCAGAAGGCTCGTATCCTCCAGTCGAGTACTGGCCGGACAGAGGCGGGGTGTAGCCGGGGGTCGGGCCCCACCCTCCGGCGTGCTGGCCGTACGGGTGCGTGTCACCGGTGGTCGGGGGCGGTGGGCTCAGCGGCGTGGTCGGCGCCTCGGGGGCGCTCGGATATTGACGCGAATCCTGCTGTTTACCCGAGATTTCCGTTCCGTCTGGAGTGATTTCGCCCGGAACATCATTGTCGGGATGGCGATCTGTGGTCACCAGACCACATTGCCCACGATCACTGAGAGCAATCCGAGAGGATTGTGTGGAATTGACCCTCAATTCGCACATCGAGGCGCCCACCGTTGCCGGTGTGCGCCTCGATGTGTCGATGTACGCGATACTGCGACGTAGTGGTCGCCCCGGCTACTTCACCTCACCGCGCAGGATGCGGAGCACGCCGAAGAACAGCGGGACACCGATCCACACGATTCCGGAGACGACGAGCTTGGCCCATTCGCCGCCGCTCGCCCACTGCCCGGTTTGCAAGGGCGCGCTGGTCAATCCGGTGTCGACCCACGCTCCGAGATGGTCGTGGAACCACGGCACCAGCTGACTGACGAGGGTCAGCGCGGTCGGCAGCACGAAGTAGGCGACGATCGCGCCGGGAGTGTTCAGGATCAGCGCGGCGAAGCCGAACCCCAGCAGTAGTCCGAACAGTTGCAGCACAAACGAATTGACCAACCCCGCGGCGGTGAACGACCAGGCTCCGGCCGGATCGGCGAAGGCAAGACCGGCGATCACGTTGCCGACCGCCCCGAGCACGAGGGCGAGGCCGACGGCGATCACCGAGGCGATCAGTGCGGTTAGTAGTTTCGCGACGATGATCCGTTCTCGACGAGGTTCCATCGTGAACGTCGTCAACGCCGTTCGCTGACTCCATTCACCGGTGACCAACAGGATCGCCATCACCGGCAGGATGATGTTTAGCGGGATATTCATCATGCCGAAGAACTGGCCGAAGGTGAGGTTGGTCAGAGTGTTGCGGTTGGCGATCAGCATTGCCACCACGACGACCACCGACAGCACGCCGATGGATGCGGCCAACCAGAATCCGGCTCGGGTGTCGACGAGTTTGCGGAGTTCGACCCGGACCAGGCGGGTCATCGGAATGCCGGCGGTGGTGCGCGTCGGCGCGGGCGCGGATGGGGCAACGGTGAGGGTGGTCATCAGAATGCTCCTGCGGTCATCGGTTGTTCGCGTTGGGTGGAGGCGGTCAGTTCGAGGAACATCTCCTCGAGTGTGGCGTCGTCGCCGGCGCGCAATTCGGTGAGCACGATGGCGTTCGCCGCGGCGACTCGCCCCACCTCCTCGGGGGCGGCGTCGGTGGACAGTCCGCCGCCGGACTGCGGCTGCGCGCTGATGCCCGAGGCATCGAGCGCGTCGGCGAGGGCCCGGTCGTCGAGAGAGCGCACTGTGGTTCCGGTGCCCGCGAGCAACTCGGCCTTGGTGCCCTGGGCGACGATGCGTCCGTTACCGATGACGACGAGGTCGTCGGCGACGATCTCGATCTCGTGCAGCAGATGGGAGGAGAGCAGAACGGTGCCGCCACGATCGGCGTAGCCGCGCAGCAGGCTGCGCATCCAGTGGATGCCCGCCGGGTCGAGGCCGTTGGCGGGTTCGTCGAGGATCAACACCCGCGGATCGCCCATGAGTGCGTTGGCGATTCCGAGTCGCTGCCGCATACCGAGGGAATAGTTGCCGACCCGCCGGCCGGCTTCCTGCGGCGTCAGGCCGACCAGTTCGAGCATCTCGTCGACCCTGGTGCGGGGCACTCCGATGGTCATCGCGGTCAGGCGCAGGATCTCCTCGCCGGTGCGTCCGGCGTGCTGTGCGGACGCGTCGAGGAGTACTCCGACCTCGGTGGCGGGATTGGGGATGTCGCGATATGCCTGCCCGTCGATCCTCGCCGAGCCCGACGTCGCCGGGGTCAGTCCGGTCATCACCCGCATGGTGGTGGACTTGCCCGCCCCGTTCGGTCCGAGGAAACCGGTCACCTGCCCCGGGCGGCACGTGAACGACACGTTGTCGACGGCGACGTACTCGCCGTAGCGCTTGCTGAGGTTCTCCACTGTGATCATGGAGATCATCGTTGCCGCGCCGGGCGGGTGCGCACATCGGGCACGAGGATGGACCCGATCTACGACGAAAGTCTGATACTGCCTGGCCGTCGGGTGCAGGCGGCTGGGGGACCACCCCCACTACGGTGAGGGGGTGCGTCCCGAGGATTATCAGCCGCCGCTGAATTGGTGGAGCCATACGTGGCGTCTGCTGCTAATGCTTCCGATCTCCGCGGTGGCGCTGATCGGACGCACCGATCACCTGGGTGCTCCGGTGATCTGGTGGCTGATCCTCGATCTGGCCCTCGGTGTGGTGTGCGTCGTCGCGATCTGGTGGCGCCGAACCCATCCGGTCCTGGTGTGTACGTTGACCAACCTGGCCGCGATGGTGTCGGTCAGCTCCTCGGGAGCCGGGGCACTGGCGATGGTCTCGTTGTCCACTCGACGGCGGTGGCGTGAGATCGCGCCGCAGATCGTGCTGGTAGTCGTGTGCAGCGCGGTCGCCGACGAGTTCGTCTATCGACCCGATCCGAGTGAATCACCGCTGGTGCGATACTCGTTCATCGTCGCGATCACCGCGGTACTGGTGGCGTGGGGCATGTACATCGGGTCGCGGCGCGAGCTGCTGGCGAGTTGGCGCTCGCGGGCCATGCTGGCCGAGCAGGAGCAGCAGGCGAAGGTCGCACAGGCGCGATCGGTCGAACGGGCGAGAATCGCACGGGAGATGCATGACGTTCTGGCGCATCGTATCTCGACGGTGAGCATGTATGCCGGGGCGTTGGCCTACCGTGCCGACCTGACCCCGGAGCAGGTGCACGACACCGCGTCGACGATCGAGGAGAACTCGCGACTGGCCCTCACCGAACTACGAGAGGTACTCGGGGTGCTGCGCGAGGGCCCCGGGGATGCCGACCCGGAACAGCCGCAGGCCGGCCGCGACGACGTGGACGACCTCGTCGAGCAGAGCCGGGCGGCGGGTATGCGGGTGAGCTATGTACGCACCGACGACCTGCAGACGGTCGCGGCCACCACCGCACGGACTCTATATCGCTGTCTGCAAGAGGGTTTGACCAACGCGCGTAAGCATGCACCGGCGTCGGCGGTGACCGTGCGCATCGAACCCGGACGCTCGGGTGGGATCGACCTGCTGGTGGCCAATCCGCTGCCGATCGGCGACCGGTCACCGACGCTGCCGGCGTCGGGTCTGGGGCTGATCGGGTTGGGCGAACGTGTGGAGTTGAGTGGTGGCCGGTCCTCGACGACCCGCACCGACGACGGGATGTTCATCCTGCACGTCTGGCTGCCGTCGGCCGTGACGAGCAGAGACGACTCGAGAACAGGATGATCAGGGTGACCGAGATTCGAGGAGGTGGCTGGTGGTCGCACGGGTGATGATCGTCGACGACGACCCGTTGGTGCGGTCGGGACTGAAGTTGCTGCTCGGCGCCGAACCGGGCTTGTCGATAGCCGCGGAGGCGCCCAACGGCAGTGCGGCGCTCGACGCGCACCGCAGCGACCCGGTCGATCTGGTGTTGATGGATCTGCGGATGCCGGTGATGGACGGGATCGCGGCCACCAGCGCCCTGAAGGCTGCCGAACCGGCGCCGGCAGTCATCGTGCTGACGACCTTCGACGCCGACGACTATGTGGTACGGGCATTGGCGGTCGGTGCCGACGGATTCCTGTTGAAGGACACACCACCGCAGCAGATCGTGGCGGCCATCAGCAACGTCCTCGACGGGCAACCCGCGCTGAGTCCCTCGGTGACCGCGGCGCTCATCAAACAGGTCGTCGACTCCGGGCAGCAATCGGGGTCGGTCGTGGCGCGCGACGGCATCGCGCGACTGACCGAGCGGGAACGCGAGGTGGCGATCGCGTTGGCCAAGGGAGCGTCAAACGCCGAGATCGGCGCCGAGCTCTACATGAGTGTGGCCACCGTCAAGGCGCACATCTCGCACATCTTCAGTAAACTTGGTGCGGCCAATCGTGTGCAGGTGGCGATCGCCGTTCACGGCGCGGGTCTGGTCTGAACCTCTTCTCACACAGTCTGTTCGACGATGCGCGGCGGCCCGGCCGCTGCGCCGGCGGCGAGGAAGGCCCACACCGCGATCGCCGCGCAGACCAGCATGACGATCGCCAGGGGGCCGGCAGTGTCGGGTCCGGCGACGCTCACCAAGGGCGATACCAGTGCGCCGAGCCCGAAATGCAGGGTGCCAGTACCGCCGATGCGGCGCCGGCGTTGGCGCCGACGGACGACATGGCCAGGGCAGTGGTGCGTCGGTCACCACCAGCAGTGCGAAACCGATGGTGGCAGTGGACATCACGGTGATTCCGACGGAGACGAGCCCGCGTACCGCGCGGGTGGCGACCACACGCGCGGCCAGTGCGCTGCCGGCCGGCAGGACCGCTGCGTTGACCCCGAACGCCAGCCCGTACACGCCACTGGAGAGCCCCATCACGTCCTGATAGACGAACGGCGACGTCGAGAGATGGGCCATCATCACCGCGAAGGAGAACGCGAAAGTGCCGCTGTATCGGAGAAGTCCGGGCCCGCGCAGCTCGCGGGTCGATCCCGGGTGGTCGGCGCGGCGGCGTGCGAGCCGGCGATCTCGGGGCAGGGGTCTCGGTGATGACGCAGGCGATCGAGACGAGCGTGATGACCGAGATCGCGAGAACCACGCCGAGGATTCCGCGCCACCCGATCGGATCGACGAGGAACCCGCCGAGCAGCGGCGCGAGTACCGGCGCCACCCCGCCGACGATCATCATCGGCGAGAATGCTGCGCGTCCGGTCGCGAGATCAAGCCCCGCGGACCACACGGGTCCATCCGGCGTGGTGCCTCTCAACCGCAGCGAGGCCGCGGTGATGCGGTGGGTGCATCGTCACCTTGGCGGCACCCCGGCTCAGGATGCCACCGCAACGAGATTGCAGCGCAGCAACTTCAGCGTTGTCATGCGATCTCTGGAGGTCAAGGCGATGATCGTCCGGGAACCCGATCCCGGCGATGTCCGCTCGGTGCGGCTGTATCCGGCCGACCTCGCTCCCGACAGCATCGCCCGACTCCACGAGTTCTGGGCACACATGATTTCTGGGGCCCTGGAGACGCAGACGTCGGCCGTGCGCAGCCGATCCAGCTCGACCAGCCTGCGGACCGCCCTCGAGGTGCTCTGCGCACTCGATAAGGGATTGCTGCGGGCGCGGTGATCGAATCCATCGCGGTCATCGAACCGATCGCGGTGGCGAAGTCGGGTCCCGCTCGCCACACTGGAGACCACAACGCCTGACGCCGACGACAGGCAACGACGGAAGGCCCAACGATGGCTGGTCGCAACGAGAACTTCGGATTCGACCCCGAGGACTTCGATCGCTTCGCGCGGGAGGCCGCCGACGGCTTGCGCCAGGTCCTCGGGCGCTTCGTTTCCGAACCGGCGGCATCGAGCCGCCGCACCAAGCCGGAACCGACCACCGCGGGCGAGGTCGGGGCAGGCGTCTGGGCGGTGTTCGACGTCGATGATCGCGGCGATGCCCGAGTGGAGCAGGTCTTCGCCACCGAAATCGATGCCCTGCGAGCCAATCAGCACAACACCGACCCCCGACGCCGGGTGCGATTCTTGCCCTATGGCATCGCGGTCAGCGCTCTCGGCGGATCGGCGATCGCCGCCGGTGACGGTGGCAGCGAGGACGAGAATCGTGGCGATGCGGCAGGGGAGTCCGCGCAGAGCTGACCCTCTACCGATCATCGGGGCGCTCCTCGCGATCGGGTCCGGTGCCCATGATGTGATGTGGCGGGCGAGGTGGTCGCGTCTTGATAGGCACGTCGCGAGCGATGCGGCAGGATGACGTGGGTGAGCATGCTTGCCGAGGCGGCCTCGAATCCCGATCGAACCACCGCGGTGACCCTGTTCTGGATTGCGGTGGCGGCGGTGGCCGCGCCGCTGGTCGCCCGACTCACCCGCCGCTACGTCCCCGAGGTGGTGGTGCTGCTGATTCTCGGCATGGTGTTCGGGCCGCACGTCCTCGCCATGAGTGATCCGGACTCGGTGGCCGCGGTGAGCCAGCTCGGCCTCGGCATGCTCTTCCTGCTCGCCGGATTCGAACTCGATCCGACGATCTTGCGGGGCAGACCCGGCGTGCTCGCGGGCGGGATCTGGTTGCTGAGTCTGCTCATCGCGACGATCGCGGTGGCGTTGCTGGTGGCGCCGGGCGATTTCACCGCACACGTGGCGATCGGGATCGCGATGACCTCGACGGCATTGGGAACCTTGCTGCCGATCGTCAAGGCCGATGGGCTGCTCGAGCAACCGTTGGGACGCGCGGTGATGGCCCACGGGGCGGTCGGTGAACTCGGTCCGATCCTGGCGATGTCGTTGCTGTTGACCAGCCGCAACATCGGCGGTGCGGCGATCGTGCTCGCCTTGTTCGCCATCGCGGCCCTGATCCTGTTCGCGCTACCGCGGCGGGTCGGCCGGAGTCCCGCCCTGCGCGCCGCGCTCGTCGAAATGGAGGGCGGCACCTTCCAGTTGCCCGTCCGTGTCGTCGTGGTGCTGCTCGCGGCGTTCATGGCGGTGGCCGCGGTCTTCGATCTCGACGTGGTGCTCGGTGCCTTCGCCGCCGGCATCGCCCTCCGGCGCCTGCTCCCCGAGCACACCCGGGTGGTCGAGAGCCTCGAAGTCATCGGCTTCGGACTGCTCATCCCGGTCTTCTTCGTGACCTCGGGCATGAACATCGATCCGTCGGCGGTGGCGTCGGCGCCGATGCTATGGGTGATCCTGGTCGTCGGCATCGGTGTGGCCCGCGGTGTCCCGGTGTGGGTGGGCGAGCGGATGGTGACCCACGACGCGAGCCTGCGAGTCGGACGTGAACGCGTCTCGCTGGCGCTGTATGCGGCCACCGGCCTGCCGATCATCGTTGCCGTCACCCAGGTCGCGACAAGCAGTGATCTGATGTCACCGACGCTGGCCTCCACGCTCGTCGCCGCGGGCGCCACGACGGTGCTGGTGTTCCCCCTGGCAGCTAGGTTGATCGCTCGTAAGGACACCACGGCGCCATCCGCGGCATCGTGATGCGGTGGGACGCGCCTCGGCATCCGTCAGACGAGCAACTTGGCGAGACGAGCAAGGGGACGACCCACGGAGTGGATCGTCCCCTGCGCCGGACCCGGGACATACCGGATCCGTGCTGCGTCGTTATCGATCAGAGGTACTGACCGCAGACCGGCCAGGCGCCCGGTCCCTGGGTGGCCAGCACGTTCTCGGCGACGCGGATCTGCTCTTCGCGCGAGGCGTACGCAGGGTTGCCGGTGCCGCCGTTGGCTTCCCAGGTGGACTGGGTGAACTGCAGTCCGCCGTAGTAGCCGTTACCGGTGCTGATGCCCCAGTTGCCGCCGCTCTCACATTGCGCGACGGCGTCCCAGTTGTGGCCGGTATCTGCTGATGCGGTCGCGGCTGCCACGCCGAGCGGGGCCAGTGTCAGGGCGCCGATCACTCCGGCGCGCGCAGCAAGCTTCTTCATGGTGGTCGTCATCCATTCCTCCCTCATCCGCCCGGTGGTAGGCGGGTGATTCTCGGACCGGAGGCGACCCTACGGCTCGGTAACGGTCAGGTCACGCCGGCGCTTGCGACCTGGGGGAAAGTCATCACGGTGAGATAAAGCTGTGAAGTCGCCGGGAAACGCCTGCGCATTACGGCGTGTCGCACACCTCGACGCAGGGTTGGCGGCGCCCTGCTTTGTGACCAAACGCACAGCGGCGGTGTGGCTCGTGTCACGCGCTTGTGGCTGAAGCGCTGTCCGTTTCGCGCAATTGATGTCGAAAGTTGCTGGCGGAATGCGTGATTCGTCGTCTAGGTCGGATCGGGTGAGCGCGCGCGTGCTCAGTCCCTTCACAGTCCGGAGGGTTAGCCTTGCGCGGTTTACGTGCCGACGTTGCCGTCTTCTGGGGACGATGCGGCGGGCGACGGCGCCCTGACGACGAGTGGAGAACGGATGGCCAGCGAGTTCGATCGACGTCGGTCGCGGGCGTCCTCCGGGCATCATCGCGCCGGGCGGCCCCATCGGCTGACTGCGGGCGAGGTGTATCGCCGGGCGGCGCAGCGCCGAGCCGACGAGGACACCTCGGTCTGGACGCCCGTCGGGGGGGTTACCGCGGCACCGGACGTCTCCGATCACGCTGATCGCCCCGGCGCCGGGCCCACCGAACCGCGGCCGACCCGGCGTTCGGGCTCCGAGGACCCGACTCGGCCCATTCCGACGACTCCGAGATCGGATCGTCACCCGAGTCCGCAACTGCCGGAGACGGCCGCGTCGACCCAGGACGACGGCACGGTGGGGGCCAATAGTGGCGTATTCCGGACCATCCCTGTCCGCGGCGGCACCGCACGGGGTAGCGCGGCAGACCGCGATCGCGTGCGGCGTCGCGCACCACGACGAACGGCGTCGGAAACAGTGCGTGCCTCGCGTGGGCGCCGCAGGGCGATCGGACTGGCCCGAGCGGCGGTCCTGGTGTGCTCGGTTGTCGCCTTCGTCGTCTGTGGGGCGATGTGGATGGGGGTCAGCACTTTTCATGGCGGGCTCGGTTACTCCAACGTGCTGCAGGGCGCGCCGCGGTCGACCGATGGCACCCAGAACATCCTGCTGATCGGACTCGACACCCGAAAGGACAAGAACGGCAACGATCTTCCCGCCGATGTGATGCGACAGCTGCATGCCGGTGACGGCGACTCGGGTGGCTACAACACGAATACTCTGATCCTGATGCACATCCCGGCCGACCGGAAGAACATCGTCGCCTACTCGATTCCGCGCGACGACCTCGTCGAGACGCCCGACCTGGACGTGTCCCAGGCCAAGATCAAAGAGGTGTACGGCCGCACCAAGGCGGCCACCGAGGACCAACTGGCCAAGGGGGGCATCAGCGATCCGGCCACGCTCGAGGCGAAGGGCCGCGACGCCGGCCGCACCGCAACGATCAAGGCGGTGCGCACCCTCACCGGAGTGCCGATCGACCGATTCGCCGAGGTCAGCCTGATCGGCTTCTACGACGTCGCCAAGGCGCTCGGCGGCGTCGAGGTTTGCCTCAATCACGCAGTGTCCGACGACTATTCGGGCGCGAATTTCAGTTCGGGCATGCATCGGCTATCGGCGTCGCAGGCATTGGCCTTCGTGCGTCAGCGTCACGGGCTGACCCGCGGCGACCTCGACCGCACCCACCGTCAGCAGGCATTCCTGCTCTCCGCCCTGCATCAGGTGCAGAGCGCCGGAACGCTCACCGACGTCGGCAAGCTGAACCGGCTGATGAGCGTCGTCGACGATGACGTGGTCTTCTCCCAGGGGTGGGATGTGGTGTCCTGGGCCCAGGACATGATCGGCGTGCCCGATCAGAAGATCAGCTTCCAGACCCTGCCCGTCGTGCGGTACGCGACCGTCGACGATCAAGACGTCAACATCATCGATCCGGTTGCGATCCGCGCCGAGGTCCAGCGTGCCTTCGGGGTGCCGGTTACCGCGTCCGCGCCATCCTCATCCGGTGCGTCGGAGTCCGCTGCGTCGCCCGAGTCCGGGTCGGCGGCGACCCCGAGCACCGACGACTCCTCCGACGGGGCGCAGAACACCAGTGCCGACAACTCCGGGCCCGCGCCCGACAGCGGCCCGGCCGTGGTCAACACAAGCACCATTCCCTGCGTCGACTGACCTCTCGCCACTTGCCCCAACGGACGGGACGCGGCGGTGCCGTCGGGAAATGCTGATGCCGGGTCGAGGTGGTTGTCGATGCGCCATCAGGGATCGTGACGTCGACCCGCCCGTGGCGGCGCAACCCGTTGTCGACGGACACTGCGTTTCTCGGCTGGACATGACCAATGCGAGCTCGTCGACCGCACTCTCGACGACGAGCGCGCTGTCTTCGACACCTGCGTGGAGATAATGGACGCGGTCCACGAACTCGCGCTGCGCATTGCCGGGTCGAGCGCTTCGACCCTGGCGATCGGCAAACGTGGCTTCTATCCGCAAATCGACGAAACCGACACACGGGCGTATGACCTCATGGCCGAGACGATGCCCACCAACGCGATGACCTGCAATGCGCAGGAGGGGATGTCGGCGCTCCTGGCCAAACGAGCGCCGGTGTGGACCGACCGCTGACCTCCTCGGGGTCGTCCCTACTCGTCTCGGGGGGGTGAGTCGGTGTGGCGGGGGCCGTCCTCCGGTGGCGTTGCCGGGTCTGTTTTCTCGAGCTCGTGGTTGTTGTCGGACGGTGTCGTCACCCGTTGCGGGACAGAGGAATTGAGCAGCACATCGACCCATCGGGTGGACGGATCGATGTCGAGCAGCAGTGCCTTGCACATGATGGTCAACGGCACCGCCAGGATCGCCCCGAGCGGACCAAGGACCCACGCCCAGAACAATAACGACACGAACGTCAAGGTGGTCGAAAGCCCGACGGCGTCGCCGACGAACTTCGGTTGGATCACCGACTGGATCACGAGGTTGATCACGCTGTAGACCACGACGACCACCAGCATCGTCGACACACCGCCGTCGAGGAGCCCAAGCAGCGCAGGCGGGATGACGCCGATGACGAACCCGATGTTCGGGATGTAGTTGGTGATGAACGACAGCAGACCCCACAAGATGGGCAGCGGTATGCCGATGATCGCGAGCGCCACGCTGTCGAACACCGCCACGATCAGACCGAACAGCGTGGTTACCCATAGATAACTGCGAGTGGCCTGGGCAAAGGCGGAGAAGGCCGACGCGATGTCGGGGCGCTCGGCGCGTAGGTACTCCATCCGGTCCCCGAAACCGACCGAGTCGGCGGCCATGAACAACAGCAGCGCCAGGATCAACACCAACGACGAGGCGAGGCCGGCGGTCGACTGAAGGATGTTGGTGGCCGCGCCGATGATCTTGCTGGAATCGATCTGATGCAGCATATCGTGCACTTTTTGTTCACTGACCCCGTGCGAGGTGAGCAACCGCTGGAACGAGGCGACGAGATCGTTGGCCTTGTCGCTGTAGTTCGGCAGGATCGTAGCTAGGCGCGCCACCGAGTAGGCCAGCGAGGCGAACAGGCCCACGAGGATTCCATACACCAGCACCAGGACCGTGACGAAGGCCAGCCACGCCGGTAAACCCTTGCGTCGCATCCAACCCGCGGCCGGGGCCACCGCCACCGTGAGCATCAGCGCCAAGAAGACCGGTGCCACCAGTGCCGAAACCGATCGGATACCCGCGACGGCCACCACGATGCCGGCGATGGAGATCAGCACGATGGTGCCGCGCGGCATCGACCACGCTGGTGGGTTCGCGCGCAGTGACATGGGTGCGTTGCCTTTGGCCATATCGGGGGTGCCCCTTCTCCGGCGGGGCGCGCGTAGTGCACCGAGCGCCCCAGTAGTGTCGTGCTCTCCGCAAAGACTAGGTCGGGTGATGGCTGTTGTGGGCGCTTCCGCCTCGGCGAGCGCAGAAAAGTCACCGGCAGTCATGAGTCACTCCGATCCGCACGCTTTGCGCGCGCGCTGCGTAGAAGTGTGGGCGGCAGCGGAGCGGCGGCGGAGACTGTCGGAGCCTCGTGTCGCGATGCCGCGCCAGCGGCTCCGACACGACAGTCGACACGACATACCGCTGACCCCAGACGACTCCTGTCCTCGCACTCGCACACCGCAGTGGCAGGAGTCATGAAAGGACCACCGTGACCGCGACCTCGAGCGCCACAGGGCGCACCACCCCCGCAAGTGGCGAGTACACCGACGCCGACCTCGACGCCGTGTTCGGGCCGGTGTTCGCCCGGATCGCCGAGGGAGCCGTCGCGCGAGAGGAGGACCGCCGCCTCGCATACGACGAGATTTCATGGCTCAAACAGGTCCGGTTCGGTGCGCTGCGTGTCCCCGTCGAATTCGGTGGTTACGGAGCATCGGTGCAGACCCTGTTCCGGCTGCTGATCGACCTTGCGGCGGCGGAATCCAATCTGCCCCAAGCACTTCGGGTGCACTGGTCTTTCGTCGAGGATCAACTACTCGCCGACGACTCGCCCGCCCGACAGCGGTGGCTGTACGCCGTGGCCGACGGCACACTGGTCGGCAACGCCATCACCGAGCCCGGAGTGGGCGCCGTGGACCGCTATCGCACCACGGTGACCGACATCGAGGGTGGATACCGCGTCGACGGCACCAAGTACTACAGCACCGGCAGTCTCTACTCCGACCACATCCTCGTTGCCGGTGATCATGGGGGAGAACGTGTCTCGATTCTCGTCGACGCCGACGCCGATGGGGTTGTCCAGCACGACGACTGGGACGGCTTCGGTCAGCGGCTGACCGCGAGCGGCACCACCGAGTTCACCGGTGTCGAGGTGCCCGCCGATCGTCTGCTCGGCGCCGGATACGGAGCACCCGGCCGAACGTATGCGACGTCGTATCTGCAATTGGTGCAGTTGTCGGTACTCGCGGGTATCGCGCAACGCGCGCTGGACGACACCTCCGAATGGGTGCGTGCCCGCACCCGCACCTTCACCCACGGCGCGGCGGATCTGCCCCGCGAGGATCCGTTGGTGCAGCAGGTCATCGGGCGCCTGGCCGCTGCTGCCTACACCGCGCGCACCTTGGTCCTCGACGTCGCGAGCAAGATCGATCTGCTCCTCGATGGGGGTGCCACCGACGAGGCGCTACTCGACGAGGTCGAGTTCGACGTCGCCCGCGCCCAGCACGCGGTCATCACGACGGTGCTCGACTCCACGTCTACCCTGTTCGAGGTCGGCGGGGCGTCGATCACCTCCGAGCGGTTGCGTCTGGACCGGCACTGGCGCAACGCGCGGGTGATCTCGGTGCACAATCCGCTGATCTTCAAGCTGCGCGCCATCGGCGATCATGTCCTCAACGGCGCGGATCTGCCCTATGCGTGGAGCGCAGGTGACCGCCGGCCGGTGAGAGTCGGGGCAGCACAGGGCGAGTAGGGGCGGCTCACCCGCCATGCCCGGGTGCGGGTAGAAGTGACGAGTCCTCGGCGGTTCCCGCGGACCATTCGTGCGTTTCCAGATCCTTCCAGCCGATATCGAGGTGGCAGGCGGCCAGCGCGGCGTGTTCGGGCCCGAGTAACTCGGTCAACACGTCGGTCATGATGTCGCGCACCTGCTCCGAATCCCACGGCAGCACGTCGTGGTAGCGGGCGATCAGGCCGATCCGGATGCGGTCGACGCGTCCGTCCTCGCCGTCGACGAGCAGATGTACCACCAGTCGACCCGCGGTCCGGCGGATCCGCGTCGTGAGGACCTTCTTGAGGACCCGGTCGGAGACCTGAACCCCGGGGGTGTCGGTGTCGAGGTTCCGGCCCGGTCGGCGCACCCGCCCGAGATTCGCGGTGATCGTGGTGACGAGGCGATTGGCGATCTCGCCGAGATGGTCGGTGGCACCGTCGAGTTCACGTCCGGCAGCAACGAGCCAGGCGTCGGGGCGTGCGTCGTCGAGTCGGCTTCTCACGCCGGCGCTCCTTCCTGCGATGTGGTGTCTTCCTGCGATGTGGTGTCTTCCTGCGATGTGGTGTCGGTATCGCCTCCGGGGTCGTCGGACGGGTCCGACGATCGGGCACCGGGCCGCCAAGGTTCCAGCCGGGTGGCGAGGTAGCGACGACTGCGCTGCAGATGTCCGCGGACCGATCCGGTGCTGATCTGCAGGATTCGCGAGATCTCGGCCAGCGACATGCCCTCGACCTCGCGGAGCCACCACACCGCCCGGGAATTTTGCGGCAGGGTGGCCAACTCGGCACCCAGCGCATCGACCAGCGTCTTGCGCATCGCCTCATCCGACGGCAACGGTTCGGCGGCGGCCAGGTCGGCGAATTGAGCGTCGTCGGTCGGAATCTCGCGTCGGCGGCGTCGATAATCGACTGTCTTGCGGTGCGCGATCGCGAATACCCACGTCTTCACACTGCTGCGAAAGGCGAAGTCCGGCAACCCTCGCCAGGCAGCGAGCACGGTGTCCTGGGTCAGGTCCTCCGCGGTTTGGGCATCGGGCACCATACGGCGCAGATACCGCAGCAAGGGCGGGGTCAGCCGGATGACCAGCTCCGAGAACGCCTCGGTATCGCCGACGGCAGCGGCCGCGGCCAACTCGTCGACGGACAGACGCTCCAGCGACACACCCGGCGCCTGGATGCTGTGACCGGAATCACTCTCATCCACGTGTGCATATTTCGGGTCCACTACGACTGACCTTATACCGGCATCGTGCACCGCAATTCGGAACCACGATGGGACGCTCTGAGGTCGTCGTCGCCGCGTGTGGTGCTGCCGATGCCGCGAACCATGTGGACCGTGTGTAGTCAAGTGAGTACAGAGGAGTTCTCGTGACCGATTCAACTGTGACCGACAAGACCACGACCGCCGCTGCCGATGCGACGGATGCCGGCGAGCCCACCGGAAAGGGGCTGGCACTGGCCCGCGAGGGCGGCGCGCCCGGCGACCGCGGCAAGACCGTGATCGCCGATGCGGTCGTCGCGAAGATCGCCGGAATCGCGACCCGCGAGATCGACGGCGTCCATGATGTCGGTGGTGCTGCCGAGCGTGTCGTCGGAAAGATGCGCGAGGTCATTCCCGGAACCTCGGCGAGCACCACCCAGGGCATCAACGTCGAGGTCGGCGAGAAGCAAGCTGCCGTTGACGTATCGATCGTCGCCGATTTCGGCGTCGCCATTCATCAACTGGCCGCGGCAATCCGGCGCAACGTGATCAGCGCGATCGAATCCATGACCGGCCTCGAGGTCACCGAGGTCAACGTCACCGTGCACGACATCAACTTCGGCGATGACGACGACGACCAGACCGATACCTCGCCTCGGGTCAAGTGATCGCTGTGCAGGCCGAATCCGGAGGTGAGCGGCTTCCCGCACGTTCCGGGGAGCCGGGCGTCGATCTCGCGCAGCGGGTTGCCGACGCGGTGACCGCGGTCGACGGAGTCACCGGTCTGCATGGCGGCGTGTTCGGTGAGATCGCCACCTATCTCCCTGGCGGTCGCGTGAGCGGTGTGCAACTCGACGACGACCGCGGCGAAGTCCACGTGATCGTCGACATCTCCCATGACCTGCGTAGCGTCGCCGCGCATGCGGTGGCTGTTGCCACAGAGGTCGCCGGGGTGCCGGTCGATGTGACCGTTGAAGACATCAGCTTTCCGGAACAACGAGCGGAACAAGCTCCGGAACAACAGAATTCGGGTACCCGACGCGGCGCCCCCGCCGGCGGTGACACCTCCGGCGCGACAGACGGGAAACACAATGGGTAACAACGCAATCATTGGCCTGATCGTCGGACTGTTGCTTGCACTCGCGGTCACCACCGGCGGATTCGGCGGCTTCGTCCTCGCGCTGGTCCTCGGTGGGATTGGACTGGCACTGGGACTACAGCGAGATGGCGTCATTGATCTCGGTGCGCTGCTGCGAAGCCGGAACCGTGGCTGAGTCGTCGAACCCGACGCGCACGGGCGCCACCGTGACGCGAGGCGTAGACGACGTACGCCCAGATGCCGTGGGGACCGCGGCACCGGCCACCGGAGATGCCAAGGGGTCGTTGATCATCGCCGACCGTGTCGGCGCCAAGATCGCCCGGCGGGCAGCACTCGACATCAACGGGGTCATCCGGTACAGCAACACGATCGGATCGCTACTCGGGCCGGGAGCGCTGGGAGCGGCATACCCTGCGGTGCGCATCGACATGTCCGACACAGCGCCGCTGGTGGAGGTCACTGTTGCACTGACCTGGCCGTGCGCGGTGGCGCAGGTGTGCCGGGACGTGCGCGCGCACGTCGCCGACGAACTGGCACGGCTCACCGGGATTCGGCCCTCTCGGGTCGATGTGACGGTGGGAACGATCACCACCGACAAACCGAACTCGGCCACCCGCGACGGTTATGTGGAATTACCGGCTGTTTCGGAATTCGAGAAGCGCGGGTTGCAGGAGCACGCCATCGCGCCGGATGACACCGACATGGCCGCCGACGCCGAGACAGTACAGGGGAGGGTTCACTCATGACCACCTCGACGACACCCGAATCCGCATCGCGACCACGGGCCGAGATTGTCGCCGAGAATCAGGATGTGGCCGGCGGCAAGGTCTTCGCCCCGGCCGCCTACCCGGGCGCGGCGATCGTCGGGTCGCTCGTCGGGCTCCTGCTCCTCGGACTGGCGTGCGTCGGGATCCGAGATCTCATCGTGTTCGCCGGATGGATCGACGGAACCCGATGGACGACGAACACCGCCGACTGGATCACAAGAAGTACGTGGCAGGGCTGGATGTGGCCGGTCGCGGTGATCTGTGTGATCACCGGACTGTGGTTGGTGGGGTTGGCGGTCAAGCCTCGGCGTCGCACCCACGTCCCACTCGGAGACTTCGAGGTGATGTGGACCCGCCGCGGCGACATGGCGCGCCGCGCGAGTGCCGCACTGCTCACCGTCCCCGGGGTCGAGCACGCCACGACCGTGGTCACCCGACGACGGGCAAAGGTCACCGTCACCGTGTCGGGCGGTGCGGACGAGCAGGCCATGCGCGACCGCGTTGGCAAGGCGCTGGCCCCGGTGAAACATCCTCCACGCGTGGTGATCCGGCGTGTGGTCCGCAGCAAGGAGGCACGCTCGTGAACCGGCGTCCAGCGATCCTGCACCGACTCACCGTTGCGGTGATCGGTTTGGCACTGGTGGTGGTGGGTGTCGGCGCCATTGGTTGGAAACTCGACATCACCCCCATCCACGACTGGGTCGACCATCTCGACCCCACCTGGGCGAGTCGCACCACTGCGGAGAACTGGTGGTGGGCTGTGCTTCTCGGGGTGGTCGTCATCGCGGTGGTCTGGGGGTTCGCGCTGCTGGTTACCGCGTCGCGTCCCGGCCGGGTGGACGACCTGACCCTGACCGGCAGCGGTGCCGAGGGCACCCTGACGGTTCCGCCCAAGCTGATCGCCGCAGCCGTAGCCGACGATCTCTCCGGGCGGACGATGTTCGACAAGGCGAGCGTGCGCGCCCTCGACGATCGTGGACGCAGCATCATCCGCATCGACGTCACCGCACCGCCGCGCTACTCCTACGACGAGATCGCCGAGGTGCTCGGGCCCGCCGTGGAGGACATCCGTCGGGCGGTCGACGGTGCCGACATCCACGTCCAGGCCTTGGTCCACCTACAGAATCCGAGTCGCTGAGTTCGTACCCGAGCGCAGAACTCACGGATATTTCACGACACCGCATCGTGGGTGTCGCCACGAACTCGCCGGGACCCCCGGCAGACCCGAGCGCACCGCGCGCGGGACCATCAAAATAAGGAGCTGTCATGGCACTTGAGGACAAGATCTCGAACAAGATCGAAGACGCCAAGGGCAAGGCCAAGGAAGTTGGCGGCGATATCACCGGCGACGACAGTCTCAAAAGCGAGGGCAAGGCCGATCAGGCCTCAGCCGCGCTCAAGGACGGCATCGAGAGCGTCAAGGACGCCGCAGGCAAGATCAAGGACAAGCTGACCGGCAACTGAGCTGCGCGCGGCACCACCGGGGCGGGCATCGTCATCGACGATGTCCGCCCCGGCGCTTCCGGCGGTAGGGTGAGCCCGGTGCAGCGGATGAGCGCCGTCGACGCGATGTGGTACTGGATGTCGTCGGCGATGCCCAGTGATCAGTTCCTGGTTTACGGATTCACCTCGCCGCGAACGGCTCTCGACGTCATCGCCGAAAACCTGCTGCGGCGGGCCGCGACGATCGACGATCTGGGACTGCGTGTCGCCGACGTCCCGATACACCTCGACCGGCCGTACTGGCGGCACGCTCCGGTCTCCGCGGATCAGGTGCGGGTGACCCGAGGTCCGCTGTCGTGGCAAGGGTGCCTCGATCACATTGCGCAGTCGATGGACGATCAACTCGATGCGCGACAACAGATGTGGCGGATACACCTGTACGGTCCCGTTGCCCCTGCCCCTGCCCCTGCCCCTGCCCCTGCCCCCGCCGCGGGCGCGGGCGCCGCCGAAGAGAGCGATCTCGTTGTAGCGGTTCTGCAGGTCGCACACGCGCTCGGCGACGGCCGACGATCGTCGGCCATTGCGCGACAACTGTTCTCCGTGAAGGAGGTCGAGGTACAGACATGGTGTCCGGCCGAACGGCGGCCGACGACGGTGAGGAACGCCGCGGCCGCCGCGGCACTCGGTGTGGCCCGCATGCCCATCGACGTCACACGCATGCTCTTCTGGGGCGGTCTCGCGTTACACCGACACCGGCAGACTTCGGGGACAGTAGGTGCGGTTCGGGCGACCTCAAGCGTCGCGCCGACCTCGATCAACGGGCTACCCGGTCGCGGACGCGAACTACGGACCCTGACCGTTGACGCCGATGCGCTCACTGCTCGCGGCGGCACCGTCACAGTCGGAGCGCTGACTGCGATCTCCGACGCACTTCCGCGCTTCCTCGGCCACCCGTCGATGCCGGTGACAATCACCCTCACCGTCGCTCGGCGACGGGCGCATACGGACCCGAATATATTTCCCCGCAACGACTTCCGTACCGTTGGGATCGACCTGCACACCGACATCGCCGACTTCGGTGATCGAGCAGCGGCGATCGCCGCCGAGATTGCCCGCGCCCGTGACGAACACATGACCCCCGAACGCGCAGCCGCGCGACGGGCCGAACACGCCACACCCGCCCCGCTCCGGATCCTCGGCGCCCGCCAGGCCGGGGTGGCGCCGCTCCCGGAGCGCATCGACGGCATCAGCGTGGTTTCCTCCGTCGATCGGGGACCGGCCGATCTCACGCTCGGTGGGGGTAGCAGATCTGTGATCACCGCGGGTTTCCCGGCACTGTCTCCGGTGCACGGACTCAACCACGGCGTGCACGGTCTCGGTGCGTGCGTGACGCTTTCGGTGATTGCTGCACCCCAGCGATGCCCCGATATCGATCGCTACTTCGCCCTGCTGACTGAAGCCCTACGACGGTGAGCTGCCCGGAACGAGTCGATCAGGACGTGATCTGGGGAGGGCCGGCGTCCGGTCCCGACCCACGCGCCGAAGTCGGCGAGCCGTTGCCGCCCCGACTGCCTCGCGTCAGGCGCTTCGGCAGGCGTTCGGCGAGTCCGCCGAGCGGGGCCACCGTCTGATTGAGCAGATCTACCGTCTTGCCCAACTCGTGCACCGTGTCCTGCATGGCGAGCAGGGTGGGTGCGAGCTGACCGATCACCTCTGTGAGCTCGGTGATGCGGTCGAGCGGGCCGTCCGGCGCGATGGCGCGCTCGACCGCGCCGTTTTCACCGACGAGCTGATCGAGCAGACCGCCGTCCTCGGCGAGGCGATCGAGGATTCCGCCGTCGGCGGTGACCTTTTCCAGGACGCCCTCGGGTGCGGTCAACTTGTCGATGATGCCGCCCTCCGACGTCAGGCGTTCGAGAATGCCCTCGTTCTCGGTGAACTGGTCGATCACCCCGCCGGTACGGGTGAGGCGATCCAGCGGACCGTCCTTGGCGGTCAACCGCGTCAGGATGCCGCCGTCCTCCGACATCTGATCGAGGATTCCGCCGGGCGCGGTCAGTTTTTCGAGCAATCCGTCCTTGGCGGTCAGGCGGTCGACGACGCCGCCGGGAGTGAGGAGCCGTTCGAGCGGTCCGCCCGCAGCGACGATCCGGCCGAACGGACGATCGGGACCGAGGAGATCGGCCAGCTGGCCCAGTAGCGCCAACGGCGCGCGGGCCCCGCTGAGCTCGTAACCGGAGATACCCAGAGCGTGATTGAACTCGTGCTGCACGCTGTCGGCGGTGATGCGGGCGATGTTCACCGCCGACTCTGCGGCGGTAAGCGTCACGCCGGTGACCGCGAAGCCCAACTGGAAGGGGAACTCGATCAGGGACCGGACGTCGATCGGACCAGGGGACTGTCGGCGAGGTGCCGACCCAGTCGCGCCAGCGTCTGGCCTGTCGGGGGAGTTCATGCTGGAACGATAGCGTGTCAGTGCTGGGCGGACTCGGCCTTTGCCGCCGCCTTGGCGGCCTTCTTGAACTCGCGCACCCGCAGCAGCGAATCCGCATCGGTCACATCGGCGACCGAGCGGAAGCCCTTCTTTCCGTAGTCGCCGACCACCTTCGTCCATCCGGCCGGCTTCACGTCGAGTTGTTTGGCCAGCAACGCGATGAAGATCTTGGCCTTCTGCTCACCGAAGCCGGGGAGCTCGCGCAGCCGCGCGAACAGGTCGGCGCCGGTGGTGGCCTCGGTCCAGATCCGCTCGGTCTCACCGTCGTACTCCGCCACCACGGTTCGGGCGAGCTCCTGAACCCGCCCGGCCATCGAGCGACCATAGCGGTGAATCGCAGGCGGGGTGGCGCAGAGGTCGGCGAATTCGGTGGGGTCGGCGGCGGCGATCGCTTCGGGATCGAGCGAACCGAAGCGGTCCTTGATCTTCGCCGGCCCGGCGAAAGCGCGCTCCATCGGGAACTGCTGATCCAAGAGCATCCCGGTGAGCAGCGCGAACGAATCGGTCGACAACAATTCGTCGGCGATGGGATCCTGGGCAATCTGCAGTTTCGCCATCACATCAGGATAGTGCCCCTACACTGAGGCCCATGCTGCGTGGGTCCGTGGATTCTCGGCGCTCGGGGGAGACGCCGCCGATCACAACAACACTGTCAACAACAACACTGTCGACGACATCGCCGACGTCGGGGTTGCGTGGCCGATGCGGTCGGCGCTTGCAGACGGCGGTAATCGCGGTTGTCTCGGTGGTGGCGGTGGTGCTCGGGCTGACCGCCGAGGCCTCGGGTACGGCGTCGGCGTCACCCGACCCGCAACCGAATTACGTGACCACGCTGCGCTGCGACAGCGCCAATCCGTGGCCCGCACCACGCATTCCGGTGTGGGTGGATGTCTACAACCAGATCGCCTTCCCCTCCGACGGACTGCCCGGGCCGGCGATCTCGCTCGTCGGGTCCTCTCGAGCCAAGCCCGGCGTACTCGAATTCACCGTCGAGGTGACGGTGGCGTGGCGCAATCTGCGCACCGGACGCACCGGCACGGTGCGCGTCCCGACCCGCACCCAGGTGGTGGGCTGGGAAGCGGTGTTGCACCCCGGAAGCGGTCCGGTGAGCTTCACGATCAACCAGAAGATCGGTGCGCTGGCGTTCGTGCCGATGGTGAACCCGCAGTACTCCAGCTGCCGGGGCCAGGCAACCGCCTAGCCAGGCCCAGCTCGGTGTCGGGCCCGGCTCGGTCTTCGCGCGGCGCTCCGTCCCATTTTCGAGTGCCCGAGGCCGATAACACTTCGGCCATGGCGACATGCGGGTGCGCGAAACCATGGGGGCCGCGCGAATTCGCGGGGTAGCGTAATCCGCGGTAGCCCGATCCCCTCCGATATCGGGCCCGGACGAAGGGGTTCGGATCATGTCAGAAGCGCACAACGCCGAGATCGCCGACCAACACACGGCCAAAGTCATCGGCGTCTCCATCGCCGCCGCGGTCGGCGGCTTCCTATTCGGGTTCGACAGTTCGGTCATCAATGGCGCTGTCGACGCCATTCAGAAAACCTTCGAGTTGAGCTTCCTCGTCAACGGATTCGCGGTGGCCGTCGCGCTTCTCGGGTGCGCGGTCGGTGCGTGGTTCGCCGGTCGGCTGGCCGACTCCTGGGGCCGCAAACGGGTGATGCTGCTCGGCTCGGCGTTGTTCATCATTTCGGCGATCGGTACCGCATACACCCAGACGCTGTGGGATCTGTTGCTGTGGCGCATTCTTGGTGGCCTCGGCATCGGTATCGCGTCGGTCATCGCTCCCGCGTACATCTCCGAGATCGCGCCCGCACGCTACCGCGGCGCCCTGGCGTCGATGCAGCAGCTGGCGATCACCCTCGGGATCTTCGCCGCGCTGCTTTCGGACACCGTGCTACAAAACAAGGCCGGCGGACCCGAGAAGGACCTCTGGTGGGGACTGGACGCATGGCGATGGATGTTCCTCGTCGGTGTTGTCCCGGCGGTCATCTACGGCCTTTTGGCACTGTCGATCCCGGAATCCCCGCGCTATCTCGTCGGACGCAACCGCGACGAGGAGGCGGCGCGCATCCTGCGGGAGGTCACCGGTGAAATCCACCCGCTCGAGCGGGTGAAGGAGATCCGGTTGACGGTCAAGCGTGAACGCAACAGTTCGCTCGCCGACATCCGTGGTCCTTCGTTCGGTCTGCATCCCCTGGTGTGGGTGGGCATCTGGCTCGCGATCTTCCAACAGTTCGTGGGTATCAACGCGATCTTCTACTACTCGACGACGCTGTGGCAGTCGGTGGGATTCTCCACCGACGACGCGTTCACCACCTCGGTGATCACCTCGGCGATCAACGTCGGTATGACGTTCGTGGCGATCCTGTTCGTCGACCGGATCGGTCGACGGGTGCTGCTGCTGTGGGGTTCGGTCGGCATGTTCATCGGACTGGTGATGGCGTGTGTAGCCTTCACCCAGGCGGTTACCACGGTCGTCGACGGTAAACCCACGACGTCACTGGCCGATCCGTGGGGGCCGCTGGCCCTCGTCGGTGCCAATCTGTTCGTCGTCGCCTTCGCCGCTACGTGGGGTCCGGTGATGTGGGTGATGCTCGGCGAGATGTTCCCCAACCGTATCCGCGGCGTTGCCCTCGGCGTGTGCACCGCGTTCAACTGGGTCGCGAACTTCATCATCTCGATGCTGTTCCCGCAGATGAGCAAGGTCGTCGGATTGGGGTGGATCTACGGGTTCTTTGCCTTCTGTGCGGCGGCGTCATACTTCTTCGTGCGATTCAAGGTCCGCGAGACCAAAGGGATCGAACTCGAGGACATGGATGCGATGGCCGACTCCGAATTGTCAGCGCTGAAAAGCAAATACGCAGCCAAGTCCGCTCGCGTCACGTAGCTCTGGGTTACTCGGCGAGCGTCCCGACGAGTAGTGCCTGCGCGGTGAAGTAGGAGGCGAGCACCCACACCTCGACGGCTCGTCGCCGCACCGGGTTGCTCATCAGATGACGGCGATTGAGGATGCTCAGATCCGAAGCGAGGAACAATAATCCGCCGATACGCAGGGTGGGTTGTCCGGTGGGTGCGGAAGCGGCGAGCGCCGACATGGTTGCCAGCGTGTTGCCGTAGGGCCCGAGGACCGACAGCAGTCGGGGTCGGTGGTAGCCGATGACCGCCGCCGACTCGGCGAGTGCGAGCATCCGCGGGGCCACCTCGCGTACCCGTGGGCGCGCTCCACGGCGCCACAACAGTGCGCAGTACGACAGCTGCGCACCGGCGAACAGTGCAGCTCCCAGTGCCAGCCGGGAATCCTTGGTGCTCAAAGGGTGAGCGAGGGGCAGACGAGTGCGCTGATCCTCCGGGGTCGTCGGTGTGAACTCCTCGGTGAGCATTGCGCGATCGCCGGCCGCCGAGCACACGACCGCAGCGCCGAGTAGCGCGTTGTCGACTGGTGCTCGTGTGTGCCACCGACGACCGACCTCGACGGCCAGCAACGCCAGCGGTACCGGTTTGGTGAGTGCGGCGGCCCGTCGCGACCCGTAGGCGCCGGTGATTGCGGCGACACCCGAGGCGAGTGCGTACGGCAGGCGCCTCACCGCATCAGGCCGGCGACGAAGTCACGGGTGTCGTTGTCCGACATCGAGGTTGCCTGGCGCTCATCGAGGGTCAGGTAGGTACGGCCGGAGACACGCCGGTCGGCGGTGCGGGCGTCGTTGATGTACTTCAGGGTCAGCGGCACAACCACATTCGGGTCCTGTAGGGTCTGTGTCATCAGCACCGGTCGGGTGAAACCGCTCGACGGCAGGGTCGACGCCGACGACAGGATGGTGGTCAGCGACGAGTTCTGGGCCAGCGGTCTGCTGAACAGCGACCCGAGCGAGAGCCCGGCCACCTCGCGCGTCAGGTCGCCGACACATAGGTTCTGCGCCTTGCCCATCCACGCACGTCCGGTGTCGCTGAGGTAGCCGTCGAGGCCGACCTCGGGGTGTGCGGCGCGGATCGCGGCAAGGGTGTACAGCGCGTCGGAAACCCATCCGGGCGGCGCTGTCAGGGTCGTGGCGGGGCCGAGATTGCTGAGCAGAGAAGCGAAGTCTGCGGGAATCGACGTCGCGGCGCTGCCACGGTAGTCGAGCTTCGAGCCCAGTGGTTGCGGCAACGAACGGGCCAGGGCGATCGCCGCCGACGCGCCTTGCCCTTCGCCGACGACGGCCCACCGGGCGGAGAGCTGATCGGAGATGTCGCGGCCGGCACGGACTGCGTCGACGATGTTCTGGGCGGTCGCGTCGACGTCGTAATACTGTGGCGTGCCGGTGGTTCCGAGGCCGGCGTAGTCGGTGCCGACGACGGCATAGCCACGGCGCAACCATGTGCGCAACGCGTCGAGGTCGGTCTCGGTCGGATGGACGGACGGGGCGCAGGCGTCGGAGAGACCCCGAGAACCGTGCGCCCACACCACGATCGGATAACCTCCGGCCGGAGCTGTCTGCGGTGGCAGGTAGAGCGATCCGGTGCTCAGATGCGCAGCACCGTCGGCGCCGACGCTCCAGTAGGTGAACTGATTGCCCTGACGTGCCCCGGCGAACAGTGTCGAGCCGGGGATCTGTCGGTTCGCGTAGACGGTTCCGGCCTGCTGTCCCGGGCTCGCCGACGGCATGCCCGTCGAGGTGGTGGCATCGGCGGTGGGACTCGCGGACGGGGTGGACTCGGTGGTGGGGCCGGAGTCCGGCGCGGCATGCGCCAGGCCGATCACCGAGCCGGTGATGCCCGCGGACACCACTACGGCGGTGGTCGCGAGGGCGGTGCCTATTCGGGTGCGTCGGGCGACCCAGCGAGGCCGACGTCGCAGGGTGATCATGACGTCGCGTCGACGATGCCGACGGCGGGCAGGAAGAAGCAGGACTGCGATCCGTTGCGAGCTGTGCCGTACACCGCGGACAGTATGGTCCCCTTGCCGGTCTCCACCGGTGCGAGCCGGATGGCGCCGAGCGCCGGGATCATCTTGGTCAACAGCGCCGCCTGCGGGTTGTCGGTCAGTGACTGCAGATCGGCGAAACCTCCCTGCAGGGTGCTGGTGTTGAACCAGGCGACCTGGATCTTGCCGTCGGTGACCGGAGAGGCCGGCACGAATGCGTATCCGGTCTGACCGTTGCCGACCAGATTGATCGGTGCCAGCGGAGGGACCTTGACACCTGGGATCATCTGCAGGATTTGACTGATCTGGGTCGTCGGCTCGGTCTTCATCGGCCACGGCCCGGCGACCGCGCCGGCTCCGGCGGTGACTAGCCCCAGTGGGTTGTCGGCAGTCGGCGCTGTGCAGAACGGTGCGATCGACGGGGTGAAGGTCTGGATACCGGCGGCACGCAGCACGGCACTCGGGTCGGTGATCGTGTCGACGTCACGGCGCGCGGAGACCGAGGAGAGTCCGCCGAGCGGCAGTTGCCCCAGCAGGCCGGTGATCTGGTCGGGGGAGATCTGGCCGAGGCTGCTCTTGACGGCCTCGGCGGCCTTGAGTGCCATCTGATCCACGCCGGCGGCCTTCATTTTGCGGACGGCGTCGGCGAGTTCGCTGTCGAGCGGAACCGCGCCGAGTTCGATCTGGTTGATCAGGCCACCGATCTGGTCGGAGGGGGAGGTAGTGGCCGTTGCGCCCGTGGTGGGGGCGTGGGTGGCCGGGGCATGCGGCGCGGGTGTCGGTGCTGCGTGTGCGAGCCCAGCGCCACCGGCCAGGGCCAGCGCGGTGGCCAGCGCGATACCGCTCGCGCCGAGACCCCATCGCCGGCGTGGGCTTCGCGCCGATGGCGTCGGGAGCGGAGGCTGCGACGCCGATGACGTCGAACGTGGCGCAATGGACATGGCTCTCCTCAGGCGGCAACTCGCCCGCAACCAGTGAGGCGAATGTGACAGATGGTGCTGAAGTTAAAAGTAAGCACGAGGGTTGTCGGATCGACAAGTCGCGAGTCCGAGTTGTGATACGCCCGCGACCGTGGGGATATGCCCGTCAGAACACGAACGCCCCGGCCGGGCGGCCGGGGCGTTGATGTCGCATCGAGAGCGCTCAGATGATCGCAATACCGATCGTCGGTGCGATCGTGCACGAGAGGATTCGGCCCTTGGTCTTGGTGGTGACGTCGCCGTAGATGGTGGAGATGATCCGGCCCTTGCCGGTGGCCGCGATCCCGGTGAACGTGCCCGGCCCCGCCGTGACATTGATCTTCTCGTTGCGCTTGAGCTGCAACTGTCCGGTGCGGCCGTTGTCGATGTTGAGCCAGCTCACCCAGAGCTTGCGAACCGGGCTGTTGACGGCCGGGCCGGTGCCGAGGCTGGTGTACACGTACCCGGCCTCGCCCCGCTTGGGTCCGGGCGCGGGCGCGACCTGCGGGCCCGCGGTCACCAGAGCCCGACCCAGGGAGTTGCCGTTGCCCGGCATGCAGCCGAAGCCCAGTGTCGGATACAGGAACTCCTGGATACGTGGAGCGTTCGGGCCCTGCGGGATCACCGGGTCACCGGGCTTGGCCACGCGGGTCTCTGCGGCCCGCTGGGTGGCGAGTTGCTGCCGTCCGGGCTCGCCGAGAAAATCGCTGATCCGCTTCCAGATGTCCTTGATCTGCGGCGGTAGCGCGGGATTATCGGCGAGAGATTGTGCCTGCCGCAGCAGGTCGGCGTTGACCTTGCCGTCCGGGCCAGGTGTGGTGACTGCACCGATGATCGCCGGTGCGAATGCTCCCAGGGAGTCGAGTGTTTGCTGATCCGGGGTCGGGGTCTGCGAGGTAGACGCCGGGCCGGCGGGTGCCGCCATGGCGACGGCGGGGATGGCGAGCGACGTCGCGATGGCCACCGCGGTGGCGGCGATCAGGCGTCGGGATCGGCTCATCGGTGCTTGCAGGCGCACGAGGCGAGGTCCTATCCAAGTCGGTGTGTGCCGAGATCATTCACGGCCCACGCTGGCGTTCTCTGGCTCCGACGTCCCCCCGACACACCCCCGAGCACTGCGGCGTGCCGAGTAACCGGACCCGGCGCTCGGTGAGCACACCGCGGACGTCGCCGGTCATTCTAAGCCCCTCGGGTGGGGCCGTGTCCAGGCAGCCTAACCTCGAAGAGCTGTGACAAGTGAGGCAATTGATACAATTGTTACTCTTGGTGTTACGCGGGCTGGGCTCGTGTGGGCACTGATCACCTGGTTAGATCAACGTGGGCGTGCAATTCGGCCGCGCGTCGGACATCGGCAGAACCGTTGACCGGTGGGTGTCCCCGCCGAGCCCGTCCACCCGATTGCCGCGTCACCGTCCAGGGGAGCCCGTGAGTCACTTCAGCGAGTCCGTGCGCAGATCCGTCCGAGGCAGCGCGTCGTCACTTCGGCGCGTGTGGGTCGCTGCCGTCGTCCTCGCCGCAGGCGCCACCTTGGTGACCGCATGCGGTGACGATGCCTCGTCGTCGGCGGATGTCGTGATGCTGACCCACGATTCGTTCAGCCTGCCGCAGTCGGTGCTCGACAGCTTCCGTACCGACACCGGGCTCAACCTGAAAATCGTGAAGTCCGGAGATGCCGGTACCCTCGCATCGACGGTGTCGCTGACCCCGGGATCGCCCAAGGCCGACGTCGTCTATGGCATCGACAACACCTTCGCCTCCCGTCCGATCGACGCCGGGGCCCTCGAGTCCTACAGCCCGCCCGCAGCCGCCGACGGCGCCGTCCAGTTCGCGGTGCCGGATTCGAACAACGAACTGACCGCCGTCGACCGCGGCGACGTCTGCCTCAACATCGACAACAACTGGTACGCGAGTCGCCGGCAGCAGCCGCCGTCCAGCGTGCGCGATCTGCGCAACCCCACCTACGCCGCGCAGGCCGCGCTCATCGACCCGAGTACCTCCTCGCCAGGAATGGCCTTCCTGCTCAGTACGATCGGGATGTTCGGCAACGACTGGAAGTCGTACTGGCAGGATGTGATCAAAGGCGGAGCTGCCATCGATTCCGGATGGGAGATCGCCTACAACCAGCAGTTCAGCGCAGGAGAGGGTAAGGGACCCAAGCCGATCGTGTTGTCCTACGCGTCGTCGCCCGCGGCGACACCGGGTACCAGCGCGCTGCTCGACGGGTGCTTCCGTCAGGTCGAGTACGTCGGAATACTCAAGGGCACCAAGAACATCACCGGGGCGCGCAAGGCCGTCGACTTCATGCTCAGCCCCGCCGTGCAGAAGGCGCTCCCGGCGTCGATGTACGTCTATCCGGTGCAGGAGAAGACGCCGTTGCCCGACGGCTGGGTCCAGCGCGCGCCGTTGCCACAGTGGACGGTCAGTATGCCGCCGAAATACGTTGCCGAGAACCGAGAGTCGTGGCTCGAGCAGTGGCGCGCCGCGGTCGGCCGTTGATCGATCCGTCCACCGAGACGACCCGCGGAGAACCGTCATCGCCGGGGCTGCGGCGTGACGGTCGGCAGACACGACGTCAGCACGCGACCGATCCGCGACGCATCGCCACGCCGGCACTGCAGGCGATCCCGATGGTGTTCCTCGGGGTGTTCTTCCTGTGGCCGGTGGCCGCCCTGACGCGTCGGGCGAGCGATGTCGGGACCGCCGGTGATTCGCCGGTCGCATTGCTCGAACGCACCCATGCGTTGCACCTGCTCTGGGTCACCCTCGGCCAGGCCGGTGCGTCCACCGTGGTCGCAGCAGTCGTAGCCGCGCCGATCGTGTGGCTCTACGCCCGACTGCCGGGATCGGGATCGGTAGTCCTCACAGTGATGGTCACCGTGCCCTTCGTCCTGCCGACGGTCGTGGTCGGGGTGGCCTTCCGGGCTCTGCTGAACGGTCCGCTCGCCGGACTCGGCATGGCCAGTGGATGGCCCGCTGTGCTCGCCGCGCATGCATTTCTCAATGTCGCCGTCATGGTGCGGGTCGTGGGTGCGGCCTGGCGTTCGTTGGACACCCGCACCGAGGAGGCGGCCCGTGTGCTCGGTGCGACCCGGACCAGGGCCTGGTGGTCGGTGGTCGCACCGCAACTTGCCCCGGCCGCCGGTGGTGCCGCCGCCCTGGTGTTCTTGTTCTGCTCCACCAGTTTCGGGGTGATCATCATCCTCGGCGGAGGGGCCCTGCGGACTCTGGAGACCGAGATCTATACACAGGCGATCGGCTACTTCCGGCTCCCGGAGGCGGTGATGCTGTCGCTGCTGCAGATCGTCGTAGTCGTCGCAGTGTTGCTGTGCACCCGGATCGTCGCCCCGGGTGGCGCGTCCGGCGCCGCAGGCGCGCGGCGTAGGCCGTCGGCGATCACCGGCATCGGATGGATGCCGGTGGTGCTGGCGTGGGCGTGGACGGTGCTGGTTCTGGTGGGACCGATTGCGGTGCTGGCGATCCGGTCGGTGCGGCCGACCGTCGGCGGATCGTGGACACTGGCCGGGTATCGGGCACTGTCCGAACCGGTGAACGGCGTGACGCCGCTGGACACGTTGCGGTATTCGCTGCTCAGCGCGATCCTTGCCATGGTCATCGCGGTGGTGGTTGGTGGCATCGCGGCGATCACCCTGCGGCGGTCACCGGGCGTCGCCGGCGTGGTGGGCAACGCGATCGCCATGATCCCGTTGGGGATCAGTGCGGTCACACTGGGATTCGGGTATCTGATCGTGTTGGCCGTCCTGCCGGCAGAGATCGCCGGATCACCGTTGGTGATCCCGTGCGTGCAGGCGCTGATCGCGATTCCCGTCGTTATCCGCATCGTCATCCCGGCGCTGGAATCGGTACCCGAGCAATTGCGTCAGGCGGCGGCGGTCCTCGGTGCCGGGCCGTTGCGGGTGTTGGGCACCGTCGATCTCCCGCTGATCGGCCGATCTCTCTGTGCCGCAGGTGGTTTCGCCTTCGTCATGGCGCTCGGAGAGTTCGGCGCGACGAGCTTTCTCGCGCGCGCCGACACCACCACCTTGCCGGTCCTGATCGGATCGGCCCTCAACCGACCGGGTGCCACCGAACTCGCCACGGCGATGGCCGCATCGATGGTGTTGGTGGTCGTCACCACTGTCGCGGTGCTCGCCGTGGAGATCTTCCGGCCCCGCTCGGGGACACTGATCTGATGCTGCACATCGAGAAACTGAGCGTCGCGTATGGGGCCGAATCGGTCGTCAAGGGACTCGATTGGTCTGTGGGCGGCCAGGATTCACTCGTCACCGCACTGCTCGGGCCGTCCGGATGCGGCAAGTCGACGTTGATCCGCGCGGTCGCCGGACTGGAGCGACCGACCGCCGGAATGATCCGTTTCGACGGGACCGATCTTGCCGAGATCGCCACCCACCGGCGGGATTTCGGAGTCGTCTTCCAAGACGGCCAGCTCTTTCCGGGACGCACGGTGGCCGCTAACATCGGCTATGGACTCCGCGTGCGGGGGTGGTCGAGAGCCGACATCGCCGCACGGGTTGTCCAGATGCTCGAACTCGTACGACTGCCTGGCGTCGAGAAACGCCGCGTCGAGTCGCTCTCGGGTGGTCAGGCGCAGCGGGTGGCGCTGGCGCGGGCGTTGGCACCGCGGCCGCGGTTGCTTCTCCTCGACGAGCCGCTGGCCGCCCTCGACCGCCGACTCCGTGACAGCCTGGCCGTGGAGATCGCCGAAATCGTCCGTGCCGCAGGCACTCCGACGATCGTCGTCACCCATGACCACACGGAGGCAGCATTGATGGCCGACTCCGTCGCGGTGATGCGCGATGGCGAGATCGTCCAGACAGCGCGACCGGCCGCTCTGTGGTCGGCGCCCAGGGATGAGTGGACAGCGCGATTCCTCGGGTGTACCACCATCATTGACGCGCACAAGGAGCGAGAAGGTCTGGCCGTCACAGTCTTCGGAGCACTTGCCGTCGATGTGCCGGATGCGGGCGCACGGTTGGGTCTGCGGGCCGAGTCGGTGCTTGCCGAGCCGGCCACAGATCCTGCCATGCAGGAGGGTGATGAGTCCTCGGGTGCATTCGGTACGGCGATGGTTGTCGCCGACCTCCCCGGAGGTCCTCGCCTGCGGGTGGCCACCGATCACGGTGAGATCGATGCGATCGGCGCCGGAGCGATCGCGGTCGGTGACCGCGTAGTGGTGCGGTTGATTCCCGACCGGGTCGCGGTGATCCGACGATGAGCCGTCGGCATGTGGTGGCCGGAGCCATCCTCGACTCTTCGGGCACGCGGATATTGCTCGCCCGACGGGCGCGACCGGCCGAATTGGCCGGTCTCTGGGAACTGCCCGGCGGAAAGGCCGAGGTGGGTGAGACCGACGAGGAAGCCCTGCGTCGTGAAGTGGCGGAGGAGCTGGGTATCGACGTCGGCGTCGAGTGTGAGCTACGCGAACGGGTGGCGCTCTCCGACGAGTTGGTGCTGATCGCCCGTTGGGCGCATGTGATTGCCGGCGAACCCGCCGCCCGTGAACATCAGGCGGTGCGGTGGGTCGGTGCGGAGGAACTGTCGACGATGTGTGAGCAGGGCTACCTGGTCCCCGCAGACGCCGTGTGGGTTCCGGAACTGGTGGCGCGGCTACGCCCCGCTTGATCCACGCCACAGCGCTCGCCAGCCCGCCGACGGCGCCCGCCATTTCGCCGACAGCGCCCGCCATTTCGCCGACAGCGCTCATGGTGTTGCCGTCGGTGCCTGCGGACGGCGTTCGGCGTAGGAATCCTGGTAGGGCCGCCCCGCCATTGCAGAGAGTTCGATCATCAGGCGGTCGGTGGCGCTCCGTAGGTCGTCGTCTGCCATTGTCTGGTCGACGGGAACTGGGAATCCGATGACGATGTCGACTCGATGCGGGCGCCACATCAGACGATCCGGGGGGTTCACACCTTCGGTGCCGCGCAAGGCAATAGGGATCACCGGCGCGCCGGTTGCCCGGGCAACCCGCATCACGCCGGTATGGCCGCGGTGCACGCGGCCGTCGCAACTACGAGTCCCTTCGGGATGAATGGCCCACGCGCCACCTCCCGACACCAAGGTGGTCGCCGTTGTCAATGAGGTCGCGGCACGGTCGCCACCGGATCGATCGATGGGAATCTGACCGGCCGCGAGAAAAAACCACCGCTGCATCCGCCCGCGCAAGCCCGGTCGGTCGAAGTAGTCGCTCTTCGCGACGAAGGTCAACCGGCGTGGAAGAACCAGACACAGAAGGAGCGAGTCGATAAAAGCGCTATGGGTGGCCGCGACGATGACCGGACCAGTCGCCGGTAGGAGATCGCGGCCGACGATCCGAGGGCGGCACGTCACCAACAATGCCGGACCGATCAGGACGTACTTGAACAGCCAATACCACATGCGTGTCCCCTGTGTTCGTCGATGGGAGGCTTGTTGGAAAGCGCGTAGACATTGTCTACTCGACACATGGTAGACAATGTCTACATGACCAACGCCAAAGGGAGGCCTGCCGACACGACACGTTCTCGTCTTGTGGCCGCAGGAGTGGAGTTGCTCGAGAGTGATGGGCTCACAGCACTGGGGGTGCGGGCGATAGCAAGGAGCGCGGGTGTGTCACACGGTGCCCCACGCCGGTACTTCCCGACGCATGCGCAACTCGTGGCCGCCGTCGCTCGTAGCGGACTCGACGATCTTGGTACGGAGATCGCACCGGTACTGCGAGACCGCTCAACACCTCCGCGGGATCGACTCGTCTCCGCGGCGAGCGCGTACATCGGCTTTGCCCAACGCCGGCGCGCGATGTTTGAGCTTATGTTCCGCCACGACATTCTCGTCGGGTCCGGGGCCGACCTGCGATCGCTATCGCTACCCATGATCGCCGAATTGCACTCAGTCGTTGCGGAATTCGTCGGTGATCAGTATTCGTGGACCGCCACCGTTCGTTTCTGGATGTCCATTCACGGGTTGGCCGTGCTGGTGGCCAACCGTGCTCTTGAACCGATGGCAGCGTTGATCGAGATCGACGTTGAGGCGCTAGTGATCGACGCGGTCGACGCCGTTGGGTAGGCGCGCTGGGTGCTCACAGCGCTGTCGGTGTCGGGACGGGCGCTGTCGGCGATAAACCGGGCGCTGTCGGCGTCGGGACGGGCGCTGTCGGCAAATAGACCGGGCGCTGTCGCGGTAGAGGGGGTGCTGTCGGCGCGGGATACCGTCAGGCAGCCCGTGCCTTCTTGAGTGCCTTGCCGAGTTCCTTCTTGCTCATCGAGTCGACGTCGAGTTTGCGCATCCGAGCGATGACGACCGGACAGCGTACGCAGCGGGTCTTGGAGCGACAGCACTTCTTTTTGGGCTTGAGGTCGGCGATCTTTGCCGGGTTTTTCGTGCCCATGCGGTGACGCTAGCACCGGCCGTTCACCCACGGACACTCCGCTGTGATCGCGGTCTCTCCCGTGGACCCGATACGCTGTTAGCCGTCGTCAGTCTGCCGGCGCCGGTCCCGCGTGCGCCGAGTGACCGCCCCCGTACACGAAAGAGATCTCAGTGAGCCCTGCTCCCAACTTCCGCAACGTCGCGATCGTCGCGCACGTCGACCACGGCAAGACCACGTTGGTCGATGCGATGCTCCGACAGTCCGGGGTGTTCGGCGAGCGCGCCGAGCTCGTCGACCGTGTGATGGATTCCGGTGACCTGGAGCGAGAGAAGGGCATCACCATCCTCGCCAAGAACACCGCGGTCCACCGTCGTCAGCCCGACGGCACCGAGGTCGTCATCAACGTCATCGACACCCCGGGCCACGCCGATTTCGGCGGTGAGGTCGAGCGTGGTCTGTCGATGGTCGACGGCGTCGTGCTGCTGGTCGACGCTTCCGAGGGCCCGCTGCCGCAGACGCGGTTCGTGCTACGCAAGGCGCTCAGCGCGTCGTTGCCGGTGATACTCGTGGTCAACAAGACCGACCGTCCCGATGCCCGTATCGCCGAGGTCGTCGAAGAAACCCACGATCTGCTGCTGGATCTGGCTTCCGACCTCGACGAGGAAGCCGCGTCGGCGGCCGAACAGGTGCTCGACCTGCCCGTCCTCTACGCCTCGGGCCGTGCCGGTATCGCCTCGACCGAGCAGCCAGCCAACGGTGAGGTGCCCGACGGGGAGAACCTCGATCCCTTCTTCGATGTCCTGCTCGAGCACGTGCCCGCCCCCAAGGGCGATCCCGAGGCGCCGCTGCAGGCCCATGTGACCAACCTCGACGCGTCGCCGTTCCTGGGTCGCCTCGGACTCGTGCGTATCCACAACGGCACCCTGAAGAAGGGGCAGACCGTCTCCTGGTGCCGTGCGGTCACCAAGGAGGACGGGACGCTCGAGCCGGTCATCGAACGCGCGAAGATCACCGAACTGCTGGCCACCGTCGGCGTCGAGCGCAGTCCGGCCGAATCCGCCGTCGCCGGTGACATCGTTGCGATCGCGGGCATCCCGGAGATCATGATCGGCGACACCCTCGCCGACGCCGAGAATCCGGTCCCGTTGCCGCGCATCACCGTCGACGAGCCGGCGATCTCGGTCATCATCGGCACCAACACCTCGCCGCTGGCCGGTCGGGTCAAGGGCCACAAGCTGACCGCGCGCATGGTCAAGGATCGTCTCGACACCGAGCTCATCGGCAACGTCTCGCTGCGCGTTGTCGACATCAACCGGCCCGACGCCTGGGAGGTGCAGGGCCGTGGTGAGCTCGCGCTGGCCATCCTGGTCGAACAAATGCGCCGCGAGGGCTTCGAGTTGACCGTCGGCAAGCCGCAGGTGGTGACCCGTCGGGTCGACGGCAAGGTGCACGAGCCGTTCGAACACCTCACCATCGACGTACCCGAGGAGTACCTCGGCGCGGTGACCCAGTTGCTCGCGGCCCGTAAGGGGCGGATGGACCAGATGAACAACCACGGCTCTGGCTGGGTGCGTATGGAGTTCACCGTGCCCTCCCGCGGCCTGATCGGCTTCCGCACCGACTTCCTCACCGAGACCCGTGGTACCGGTATCGCCAATGCGGTCTTCGACGGGTATGCCGCATGGGCCGGCGAGATCCGCGCCCGGCACACCGGGTCGCTGGTCAGTGACCGTGCGGGTACCGTCACGCCGTTCGCGATGATCCAGCTCGCCGACCGCGGGACGTTCTTCGTCGATCCCGGCGACGACACCTACGAGGGCCACGTCGTGGGCATCAACCCGCGCGCGGAGGACCTCGACATCAACGTGACCCGTGAGAAGAAGCTGACCAACATGCGGCAGTCGTCGGCCGATGTGATGGAGACCCTCGCCAAGCCGATGCATCTCGAGCTCGAGGGCGCGATGGAGTTCTGTGCCGCCGATGAGTGTGTCGAGGCGACTCCCGAGGTGGTGCGGGTGCGTAAGGTGCATCTGGATGCCACCACCCGAGCCCGTGAGCGTTCGCGCGCCAAGACGCGGGATGCCGCGGCGGGCTGAGTCCCGAACGTGCTCGGGTGAACGTGGTCGTGGTCTGGGGGTGAGTGGATTCGTGATGGACGTGGGATGTGAGCGGTCGAGGCGGCGTCGCGCGACGCATTCGGCCGGGCGATCACTCCTGCTCGTCCTCACGGTCCTGGCGGCGGTGCTCGGCTCCGCGGCGTGTACCGCCAACCCGCCGCCGCCCGTGCGGGACACCGCGAGCCCTCAGACGCCGACCGAGTATCCCGACGGCAAGACCATCTACATCGCCACCGATTCGATCGGCACGGGCTTCAATCCGCATCTTGGCGCCGATCAGAATCCGGTCACCACGGCCATCGCCGCGATGACTCTGCCCAGTGCGTTCCTTCCGATGCAGACGCCCGACGGTGTCGTGTGGCGACGCAACGACGCTCTGGTGACCTCGGCGGAGGTCACCTCCACCCAGCCGTTCACAGTCACCTACCGCATCCACACCAATGCGCAGTGGTCCGACGGTCTGCCCGTGACCGGAGACGATTTCAACTACCTGTGGCAGCAGATGTCGCGACAGCCGAATGTGGTGGCGCCGGCCGGCTATCGGTTGATCGACTCGGTTACCTCCAGTGCGGGGAGCAAGGTCGTCGAGGTCCGGTTCGCCCGGCCCTATCCGCGGTGGCGGGAACTATTCACCAATCTGCTGCCCAGCCATGTGCTTCGTGGCACCCCGGCCGGCTTCCAGACCGGTATGGACTCGGGAAAGCCGGTGTCGGCCGGTCCTTTTCAGATCTTTTCCCTCGACCCCACCCGTGATGAGGTGCGGTTGATCCGCAACGACCGCTACTGGATGACGCCATCGAAACTCGATCAGGTGGTGTTGCGCCGAGCCGGTACCGACTCGCAGATGATCGACTCGATCCGCTCGGGTGGCTCGGCGCTGGCGACCGTCGGCGCGGGCCCGGCGACCGCGGCCGAGCTCACCGCGGTACCTGGGGTGACCGATCAGCGCGGGCCGACTTCGCGGGCCCTCACGGTCAGTGTCAACGCACGAACCCCGGTAATGAATCGGGTGGAGGTCCGGCGCGCGATCCTCGGCATGATCGACACCAACCTCGCCACGCTTGCCGGCGCCGGAGAATGGGTGGTGCAGCAGTACGCCAACACCGTGTACGCACCGTCGGACCCGGGATACTTCCCGGTGAACCGTCCACGCCCGGCTCCGCAGGCGATCGACGATCTGCTCGCCGCCGCGGGATACAAGCGCACGCCACCCGCCCCGGAATCCCCGACATCCGGCGCTCCGAGCCCATCGACTTCCGCCGGTCCAACGACTTCCGTCGGTCCAACGAGTTCGGCGGGTCCGTCGAGTTCGGTGAGTCCGCGGAGCTCGTCGGCACCGAGTAGTACCCCGACAGCGGCGGAGCCCAGTGTCGCCCCGGTGCCCGACGGTGTCATCCCGTTCGAGAAGGATGGCCAGGATCTGACGGTTCGGGTCGGGGCGATCAGCGGTGACCCCCGGGCGACGTCGGCCGCGGCGAACATCGTCGATCAACTGCGGTCCGCCGGTGTCCGAGCCGGGGTGGTGTCTCTGCCCAACAGTGACCTCTACGGCGTTGCGCTGACCGATTCCCGCGTCGATCTGGTCGTCGGATGGACGGGGCTCGGCGTGCCCCCGGCGGCGGCGCTGGCCTCGCAGGTCGACTGCGATCAGCCCAAGCCCGGGACCGCGCCGTCGCTGTCGACACCCCCGACGCCCACCAGCGTCGCACCCAGCCAGGACGCGTCGGGTGCGACCACCGTGTACGCCAGCAACATCTCCGGGGTGTGTGATCCCGCGCTGATCTCCCTTGCCCGCGATGCACTCTCGGCCGACGACCCGACGCCGATGCTCGCCGAGGCCGAACCATTGCTGGCAGATCAGGCGATCTACCTGCCGCTCTATCAGGACAGCATGCTCGTGGGGGTGACGCCGGCGGTGACCGGTGTGCCGCTGTCCGGGCCGATTCAGACCTCCATTTACGGCACCGCCGCCACCTGGGACATCACATGACCGAACCGTCCGAGTCGGCAGGCCGCCGACTGCTGCTACTGCACGCCCACCCCGACGACGAGACCATCATGACCGGTGGCACCATCGCCCGATATCTCGACGAGGGGGTCGACGTGCGGGTGGTCACCTTCACCCTGGGTGAAGAGGGCGAGGTGATCGGCGACCGTTGGGCTCGACTGGTCGCCGACGGCGGTGCCGATCAGCTCGGCGGCTACCGCATCCTCGAATTGACCAGGGCGCTCGAGGCGCTCACCCCGCCCGGTCGCCCGCCGCTGACCCCGCGATTCCTCGGCGGCGCCGGACGCTGGCGCGACTCCGGGATGGCCGGGACACCGTCGGCGGAGCACCCGCGCGCGCTGGCGCAGGGACCGTTCGACACGGTCGTCGCGGCGCTGGCCGACGAGATCGCCGAGTTCGATCCGCAGGTGGTCGTCACCTATGACGCCGCGGGGACCTACGGACACCCCGACCACATGACGGTGCACGAGGCATCGGTGGCCGCGGTACCGATCGCCTCGGGGCGGACCGGAACCGACTACCTGGTGTACGAGTCGGTCACCGAGGCGAGCGCACTGCGCGCCGGTCTTGCCGCGGCGGCCGACCGCGTCCCCGACGGCTGGCGGATGCCGCATGACGCCGAACTGCCCAGCTATCCCGACAACCGGATCACCACCGCCATCGACATCGGTGGGGTGTACCAGCGCAAGGTCGACGCCCTGGCTGTACACGCGACGCAGGTGACCGTGGCGCCCTCGCGGACCGAATACGCCTTGTCCAACAACATCCTCGCGCCGATCTTCGACGTCGAGCACTTCATCTTGCGCAGCCAGGCAGCAGAGGGGTCCTCGAACCCCGCACCGAACGAGCCCACCGCTCGCAACAGCGATCTGTTCACCCCGCAACGCCGTCCCGCACAGGCGCGACCGTGACCCGCGCGCTCGACCGCTTCCTCCTCGCGATGCTGGTCGTCGACGGTGTCGTGGTTGGACTGGGATCGGTCGCGTTCTGCTACCTGCGGGTGTGGGGGCAGCCCGTTCCGGCCGTCGCCATCGTCGCGGGCCTGGTCAACGCGATACTGCTGTGGCTGGCGGCGCGCACCACCGAATCGCCGCTGAGATTCGCGCCGTTGACCGCGTGGGTTCTGGTCCTGCTGGTCGCGGCGTTCACCGGTCCGGGCGGTGACGTGGTGCTCTACCTCGGCGGTACCACCGTTCCCGCGACGCTGATGTTGGTCCTGTTCGGACTTGGCATCCCGGTGGCACTGATCTGGTCGGGACGGCTGCCACGTCCAGACGTGTGAGCACCCCGAGCCGACTCGGGCGCCGGTGGGCTGCGGCTAGAGTGGGTCCATGGTGTTGCGCGCGTGGGCGACCGATCGACGGGCGCCCGTCGAGCGGGTCGCCGCGGCGCTGGAGCGATTGTCTACCGCCCCGGTAGGGACGTCGGCCGACCTCTGCGAGGAGGAGTGGATCGCGCTGCTCGGCGCCGACGGCGATCTCCTCGACGAGCTGTGCGCGCACGCCGACGCGGCACGCCGTGCGGTTACCGATCCCGAGGCCCTCACCTATGTGGTGAATCGCAATCTCGACACCGCGGTCGCCGCGAGCCTGACCGCCGAACCGTCACTGGAGGATCTGGTCGTCGAGGCCCACGAGCTCGGGGCGACCGAGATCTGCATGCAGGGGCCACTACCCGCCGATGCCCCGGCCGAGGGATACCTGAACCTGATCGAGCGGATCACCGCCGCGGCGCCGGTCCATCTGCACGCCTACCGCCCACCGGAGATCCGCGACGCCGCCGCCCGCCTGGGCATCGACGTCGAGGAGTTCCTGCGCCGCGCACGCGGCGCCGGACTCGGTTCGGTGCCGGGAACCGCGGCGCAGATCCTCGACGACGAGGTCCGTGCCGTCCTCGCACCGTCCGGGGCCGACCACGCCCGCGACCGATGGATCGAGGTCATCACCGCAGCGCACGAGGCGGGACTGTTTTCGACGGCGACGGTGTTGTACGGGCATGTCGAAACGCCGGGCCACGTTCTCGCCCATTTGCGGACCCTGTGCGGGATCCAGTCGCGTACAGGCGGGTTCAGTGAGCTCATCCTGATGCCGATGGTCGCCGACAACACCCCACCCCACCTGCGGTCGGCGGCGGAGGCGATCGCCTCACGCCGCGAGACGCGGGCGATTCACGCCGTCGCGCGGCTGGTCACCCTGGGTCGGTTCGACCACATTCAGGTCGCCTGGACCAAGCTCGACGCCGACGTCGTCGACGAGGTGCTGCGGGGCGGGGTTGACGATATCGGCGGAATGCTCCTCGACGGCACGATCATGCCGTCGGCCGGCCCTGAGGCCGGTCGCCTCCTCGACGCGGATACCCTCGCCGGATTCGCCGAGCGCGCCGGCCGCACGCCGGTCCAGCGGACCACCGCCTATCGGCAGCCCGGCGGTCGGCCGATCCCGCACCGGGCAGGCCGGTGACCGCGGGCGCACCCCACGTCGACGTCGCGATCGTCGGGGCGGGATTCGCCGGGCTGGGCATGGCCACGCATCTGGCACGGCGCGCGAAGGAATCGTTCGTGGTCCTCGAACGCGCCGACGCCGTGGGCGGAACCTGGCGTGACAACATCTATCCCGGCATCGCCTGCGACATCCCCGGTCACCTCTATTCGTTCTCGTTCCGTCCTCCCGCCGACTGGTCGGCGGTCTATCCCGCCGGCGCCGAGATCCGCGCCTACCTCGACCGGCTCGTCCAGGACGAAGGACTTGCCGACCACATCCTTCTTGGTCGCGAACTCGCCAGTGCCACATGGGATGCGCAGAGTGCCCGATGGCATCTGGTTACCGAGTGCGGCGAGGGTGCGCAGTCGCTGACCGCTCGAATCCTGTTGCTGGCCGTGGGCAGGTTGTCGGAGCCGAGAATCCCCGACATCGAGGGCCTCGACGACTTTCCGGGGACCGTGGTCCACACCGCCGCCTGGGAGCCCGACCTCGATCTGGCAGGCGCCCGGGTCGGGGTGGTCGGTACCGGGGCGTCGGCGATCCAGATCGTGCCGCATGTGGCCGACCGCGCCGCTGAGCTCGTCATCTTCAGCCGCACCCCGCCCTACATCGTGCCGCGCGAGGATCGTCGACTCGACCCCGCCGAGCGGGCAGAGCTCGTAGACCCGCAGCGGGCAGCCGCACACCGGAACGAACTGCTGCTCAACGCCGACGCTGCGTTCGCGCAGCGGCTGCGTCGCCGTCCCGACATCGACGAGATCCGGGCGCGGGCATTGAGGCATCTGTGCGCGCAGATTGCTGATCCGGTGCTGCGTGCCGAACTCACCCCAGACTACGAGATCGGTTGTAAACGAATCCTTCTCAGTGACGATTTCTATCCTACTTTGTTGCGTGAGAACGTCGTCTTCGAGCCGGGGTCGCTCGACTCGGTCGTCGAATCGAAGGCGCGGGCGTCCAGCGGTCGCAGTCATGAACTTGACATCCTGGTCATGGCAACGGGTTTCGAGACGGCGCGGCCGCCGGTCGCCACGCGCGTGCACGGCCGGGACGGCGAGTTGCTCGCCGACCACTGGCGGCACGGCATGATCTCCTACGCCTCGACCGTGGTGGCCGGCTTTCCGAACATGTTCGTGCTCGACGGCCCGAATGCGGCTCTCGGCCACAATTCGGCGATCTACATGATCGAGACGCAACTCGATTACGTCGTCGGCGCCCTCGATCACATGACCGAGGCGGGGATTGCCGCACTCGAGGTCACCGCGGACGCCGAGGCCGCATACACCCGGGAGATCGACGACCGGAGTTCCGATACGGTGTGGTTGACCGGTTGCGACAGTTGGTATGTCGATCCCGAGAGTGGTCGGCTGACACTGCTGTGGCCGGGTACGGCGTTGTCGTTCCGCGAGCGCAACGGCACGTTCGATCCGGAGCCGTTTGTCACCCGATCCTCAGTGGCCACCACCAGCGAGCGAGGGGAGTGAGCACTGATGCCGTCCATGAGCATGGTCGAGGCACTCGATGCCGCGATGAGCGCCGAGGTCACCGACGTCGAGGTGGCGAGCACCCTGTTGTCGGCGTCCGGCGCCGATCTGCATGCGCTGCAACGAATCGCCGCCGATCTCCGCGATGAGGGACTCGCGGCTGCCGGACGATCCGGGCAGGTCACCTACTCGCGCAAGGTGTTCATCCCACTGACCACACTGTGTCGCGACCGATGCCACTACTGCACCTTTGTGACGATCCCAGGGAAGCTCGCGCGGGCCGGTGCGGGGATGTACCTCGAGCTCGACGAGGTCGTCGACATAGCGCGCAAGGGCGCCGAACTCGGTTGCAAGGAAGCATTGTTCACTCTCGGTGACCGGCCGGAGGATCGGTGGCCGCAGGCCGCGCAATGGCTGTCCGAGCGTGGTTACACCTCCACGCTGGATTACCTTCGCGCCGCCGCGATCGCGGTCCTGTCGCGCACAGGGTTGTTGCCGCACTTGAATCCGGGTGTGATGAGCGCCGAGGAGATGACCGCCCTCCGCCCGGTCGCCCCGTCGATGGGCATGATGCTCGAGACCACCTCGCGCCGACTGTTCACCGGGAAGGGTATGCCTCATTACGGCAGCCCAGACAAGGATCCGCTGGTACGACTGCAGGTGTTGCGTGACGCGGGCGCGGTCGGGATTCCGTTCACCACTGGAATCCTCGTGGGCATCGGTGAAAGTCTCCCCGAGAGAGCGCAATCGTTGCTTGCGATGGCCGAGATCGCCGCTGCCGGCGGGCACATTCAGGAAGTGATCGTGCAGAACTTCCGGGCCAAGCCGGACACCGCGATGCGTGGTACCCCCGATGCCGAGATGACCGAATTCCTCGCCGCGGTCGCGACCGCGCGGATCGTGCTCGGTCGGCACATGCGGATTCAGGCGCCGCCGAACCTGGTGTCGGCGGCCGAATGCGAGGCACTCATCGCTTCCGGCGTCGACGACTGGGGTGGGGTGTCACCGTTGACGCCCGATCACGTCAATCCCGAACGCCCGTGGCCCAACCTCGACGCGCTCGCCGACCTCACCGCGGGCGCAGGATTCACCCTGACCGAACGTCTCACCGCGCAGCCGCCGTACATCCTCGACGCGTCGTCGTGGATCGACCCGGCACTGCATGAGCACGTAGCGGCACTGAGCGATCCGCACAGCGGTCTGGCTGCCGATCGGATTCCGTCACCCCGGACGTGGTCGGCGGTGGCGTGAGCGGTCTGGCTGCCGATCGGATTCCGTCACCCCGGACGTGGTCGGCGGTGGCGTGAGCGGTCTGGCTGCCGATCGGATTCCGTCACCCCGGACGTGGTCGGCGGTGGCGTGAGCGGTCTGGCTGCCGATCGTCAGCGGGGCCGCGCTCATCAGAGTCACTCGATGGCCTCGCCGCCGTCCGGTCGATAGCCGTTGCAGCACAACCATTGTGGACGGACGCGCAGGCGCATGATGTCGGGGTCGGCCGTCGGCTGCAGGTCCGGATATTGCGCGAAGTATGCGTCCGGGCATTGCTGCGCGGCGTCGTCTCGTGCGCTGCGCCGGCGTGACGGTCACGGCCCCCGAGCGAGCGCGCGGGGGCGAGCGACGGCGATGAATTCGGTCGGGGTTATCGGCTCACCGGGCATCGTGATGCGCCGCGAGGGCCCGATATCCCCCGACGACGTCGGTGGCGCGGTGCAATCCCAACTGCTGCAACGATGCCGCCGCCAGGCTCGAGGTGTACCCCTCCGAGCACAGGATGATCCACCGCACGTCGTGGTTGACGGCCTGTGGGATCCGCGCGTCGCTGGCCGGATCGCATCGCCATTCCAGGACATTGCGTTCGATCACGAGTGCCTCGGCAACCCCACCCTCGGCAGCGCGTTGCGCGGCTGGGCGGATGTCGACGAGCACGGCACCGGCGGCGAGTTCGGCGGCGAGATCCTCGGCGGCTAGTCGTTGCAGGGACTTCCGCGCGACGAGCAGCATGTCGTCGATGGTCATCGCCATGGGTTCACGATAGGTGCTCTATTCCGGGTCGTCGGTCAGTTCGGTCCGGGTCCGGCGGAGTGCGCCGCCGTCGGTCACCTCGTAGAACGACATCGCGGTCAATGGCGGGGAGTACGCGTGGACGCTGAGCGTCGGACCGCTCGAAGTGGCCACGGGGGCATCGCCTGTCGGGGCGGTGAGACCACGCGCCGGCGGGATGCTCCCGTGATGCTGCACGTCGTGGACCCAGCCCAGCGGGAATGCCGCCTGATCGCCAGCCGAGAGGATGCGCAGCGCGAGATCGTCACCAGTCCAGCGATACTCGCGCAGTGCGCCGCTCAACACGGTCAGCGCTCCCAGCGATCCGGCATGATCGTGAAGGTGGGTGGAGCGGTCCGGCGTCCAACTGATCAGCCACAGGTCGAGGTCGTCGTCGGATTCCAGACGGGTCGACCACCGTTCCACCGGGTCCCAGGTGGTCGGCAGCAGGTGGTCGTACCGTCGGTCGAGGACGTCGGCGACGCCCTGGTCGGTGATTCGCAGCAGGTCGGCCGGGCGTAGCCGGGTCGGAAGGTGGGCGGCGGTGTGGCGGGCGGACCGGTCCGGGCGGTGTGAACGGGACGGCTGGGTACGGGAGGACAGGGTAGGGGAGGACAGGGTCGAAGTCATGAGTTCTCCTGCGAACGAGGGGCGAGGGGAGTGCGTCGGATACGGTGACCGCCGCGACATCGCCTCGATGGAGTGCTCACCCGACCAGGGTGACCGCGGATCGACATGAGCGGGAGGGTTCTGCTCACCCTGGGCGCAACCGGGACCCGGTGTGATGTGTGACTCAACGATCGTCGGTGAGCAGGGGCGGGTGTGGGAGGGGCGCCTGGTGGGCAGATACTCTAGGACCACGCGCGTGTGCGGTCTTTCAGAGCTGCGGATTGCCGCTGCCTGCGTGCTCGACGCGACCAGCCCTCGCGTACATCTCGGCCCGCTGCGCGACGGCGGCCGACCGAAGTGTTTGCAGCAAAGGAGTGTGTGGTGACCTACATCATCGCGGAACCCTGCGTGGATGTGATGGACAAGGCATGCGTGGAGGAGTGCCCGGTCGATTGCATCTACGAAGGTGGTCGCAGTCTCTACATCCAGCCGGATGAATGTGTGGACTGTGGTGCCTGCGAGCCGGTGTGTCCGGTGGAGGCGATCTTCTACGAGGATGACGTCCCCGACGAATGGGATCCGTACCTCAGTGCCAATGCCGACTTCTTCGACGAGCTGGGCTCGCCGGGCGGTGCCAGCAAGGTCGGCAAGACCGACTTCGACCCGCCCTTCATCAAGTCCTTGCCCCCGATGAACGAGGACGAGGACTGAGTTCGCGGTGACCGGTGACCGTCCGGCCCGACGCCGGGTCAGTGCCGCCCTTCCCGATTTTCCGTGGGACACCCTTGCCGAGGCCAAGGCCACCGCGAACTGCCATCCCGATGGCATCGTCGACCTCTCGGTCGGTACCCCGGTCGATCCCGTCGATCCGGTCATCCGCGAGGCACTCGCGCAGGCCTCGGAGTTCCCGGGCTATCCGACGACGATCGGGACCACAGCTCTGCGCGACGCCGCAGCCGCGGCCTTGGGTCGTCGCTACGGCGCCGCCGGCGTGGACGAGTCGAGCATCCTTCCGGTGGTCGGAACCAAGGAGGCCATCGCGGGGGTGGTCGCGACGCTCGGTGTCGGCGTCGGCGAGATGGTCGTCATTCCCGAGGTCGCCTACCCGACCTATGAGGCCAGTGCCCTGCTGGCCGGTGCGACCCCAGTGCGTGCCGATTCGACGGTGGCGCTCGGGCCGGCGCGCCCGGCCGTGCTGTTCCTGAACTCGCCGTCCAACCCGACTGGCAAAGTCCTCGGGGTCGACCACCTGCGCAAGGTGATCGAGTGGGCGCGCGAACGCGGGACCGTCGTCATCTCCGACGAGTGCTATCTCGGTTTGTCCTGGGACGCCGAGGCCGTCTCGGTGCTCGACCCACGTGTCTCCGACGGCGATCACACCGGGCTGCTCGCGGTCCACTCGTTGTCGAAGATCTCCAACCTGGCGTCCTATCGCGCGGGTTTCTTCGCCGGTGACCGCGACCTGATCGCCGAACTCCTGGCCGTGCGCAAACATGCCGGGCTGATGGTGCCGTACCCGATTCAGGCGGCGATGACAGCAGCGCTCACCGACGATGCGCACGTCGAGGTCCAGCGCGCCCGCTATGCCGAGCGCCGAACCGAGCTGTCCGCGGCGGTCCGCGCAGCGGGCTTCACCATCGACCACTCTGAGGCCGGTCTGTACCTGTGGGCCACCCGCGGCGAACCGTGCCGGGAGACCGTCGATTGGCTCGCGCGGCGAGGCATCCTCGCCGCGCCGGGCGACTTCTACGGGCCCGCGGGCGTCGACCACGTGCGGATCGCGCTGACGGCGACCGACGAGCGCATCGCGACCGCGGTGCAACGCCTGGCCTGAGCCGCGACCGCAGGTGACATCCGCCGAGCGCTCTGCGAGACCGGCGACGTGCTGGCGCGCCGAGATTACTCCTGGTGAGTCGATCATCTTGCCTGATGGATGCATGGATCTGCTCTGGACCGGCGAGGAACTCCTGATCGCGGGCCCCGACACCGGGCCGTACGTCTTCGGCACCGACCGGCGCCGGGACATGACCGGACTGCGATTCGCGCCCGGGTACGCGCCCGGACTTCTCGGCGCCCCCGCGTCGGATTTCCGGGATTCGCGAGTGTCGCTGGGCGATCTCTGGCCGTCGTCGGACGTGCGACGCTGGGAGGACAGGCTCGCGGCCGCCGACGATGTCGGGGCCACGCTGTTCGCGCTGTGCGACGCCACACCCGGTCAATCACCCCCGCCGTGGATCGGGACGTTGCCTTCGATGCTGGCACGCGGTGTCCCGGTGTCCGCATGCGCCGAGATGGCCTCGGTGTCGGTGCGCACCCTGCATCGGCTGTCGTTGCAGTACTTCGGGTATGGCCCCAAGATTCTCGCTCGGATCCTGCGGATGCGGGCTGCGCTGGCGTTGCTCGGCGACGCCGGGGAGGATCTCAGCGGTATCGCTGCGCGCGCCGGGTACGCCGACCACGCGCACATGTGCCGCGACTTCGCCGAACTCACCGGCGCACCGCCGACGGTGTGGACCGGCGGTCAGACCAGCGGACTGTAGAGGTCGATGGGGTTGCCGTCGGGGTCGGCGATGACCGCATACCGCTGACCCCAGACGGCGTTGAACGGCTCGAGTATCGACCGGTATCCGGCGGCGTCGAGCGCCGCGTGCTCGGCATCGACCTCGGCCGGAGTGGCGCAGGCGAACGCGAGCGCGATCCGATGGCCACCGGTGGGTTCGGTCCACCCAGGCATGAACGAGGCGACGACGGTGCGGGTGTCGAAGAGAATCCTCATCGGGCCCACCGAACTCTCCACATGCGAGGCGTCGGCGGCGCCGGGCTCGAATCGCAGACCGAGGTGCGTATAGAAGTCGACGGTGGCCGCCATGTCGGCGACGACGATGGACAGGGCGTCGAGGATCGGTCCTGGGGTGTGCGCGGTGTCGGTCATGCGATCACCGTATGGTCACCGCACCACAGGTGTCTTGAACGTTTCGGACAGGTCCCGGCGCGCGGTGGTGTGTCAGTTCTTGTGCAGGGCCTCGTTGAGGGCGATGCCGTCGCCCTTCCACGGCACCACCTCGACCGCGCCGTTGAGGCTGTTGCGACGGAACAGCAGATTGGACTGGCCGGCGAGGTCGCGGGCCTTGACGGTGGTGCCGTCGGGCCCGGTGACCTTGGTGCCCGCGGTGACGTAGAGTCCGGCCTCGATGACGCAGTCGTCGCCGAGGGGGATGCCGCAGCCGGAGTTCGCGCCGAGCAGGCAGCGCTTGCCGAGGACGATGCGCTCCTTGCCGCCGCCGGACAGCGTGCCCATCGTGGACGCGCCGCCGCCGACGTCGGAGCCGTCACCGACGACGACACCTGCGGAGATGCGGCCCTCGACCATCGACTCGCCGAGGGTGCCGGCGTTGAAGTTCACGAAGCCCTCGTGCATGACCGTGGTGCCGGGCGCGAGGTGCGCGCCGAGTCGGACGCGGTCGGCGTCGCCGATGCGCACGCCGCCGGGGGCGACGTAATCAACCATGCGTGGGAACTTGTCGATGCTGTACACGGTCACGTTGCCGCGGGCGCGCAGTCCGGCGCGAATCTTCTCGAAGCCCTCGACCGGGCAGGGGCCGTGATTGGTCCACACCACATTGGCGAGAAGACCGAAGATGCCGTCGAGGTTGGTGCCGTGCGGCGCAACGAGACGATGCGAAAGCAGGTGCAGACGCAGGTAGACGTCGTAGGCGTCGACCGGCGGCGCCGACAGTTCGGCAATCGTGGTCGATACGGCGACGGTTTTGACCCGGCGGACCGCGTCGACCCCGACCAGGTCACGAAGATCGCCAGGAGTCGCGGCGTCGTCCAGGATCGTCGTGCCGCTCTGCTCACTCGTACCGAGTTGCGGCTCGGGGAACCAGACGTCGAGGATGACGCCGGGATCAGCGGAACCCCCGTTGGTCACCGTGGCGATTCCGACTGCGTGTGCACCATTGTTCGTCACGGCACCCGAGCTTACCGGTGGGGCACGGTGCGGTTGGCAGCCGGATCAGGCGGCGGTTTTCCGCCGCGGCGGAGCCTCCCATCACAAGCCGGCGGAACCATCAGGTCACGCACTGTGTCGATAGTCGCGCAGGTGGTGCTCGGTATCGGTGTCGGTGTAGTCGGGATCAGTGCGCTGCGATGCACCTTCCGGCCCGCGGCGTGGTCGTCGTCGTGGCGGCGACACCGAAGGCGACCATTTCGACGACGGTGACAGCGAGTGAGAACGAGCGGACATGGCGATCATCTCCGGAGACGATCGAACCATCATCCGAACGGCCGAACGTGCTGGTCGCGACCGGGTGATGTCCGTATTGTCGCATCATGGCCGAACGTGGACTCCGGACTCCGCACCAGGGCGGGCGGGGCCGGCGCCGGCGATGGCCGTGGGTGCTCGCCGGGTTGGCAGTGGTGGTGATCGTCGTGGCGGTGATCGGTGGCGTGATCGTCAAGCCGTGGTTGTTGTTCGTCGACACCGAGATTGCCGACGAGATCCCGGTCGCCGCGAGCGGTGCGCCACAGCGGGGCGCGCCGCCGGTCACGCCCGTGGTGCTCTCGTCGGGGACCTTCATCAGCCACGAACACGACACCGCCGGCGCTGTGTCGATCATCGAGAAGCCGGATGGCTCAAGGATTCTCGCCATCGAGAACCTCGACACCACCACCGGCCCGGATGTGCATGTGTGGCTCTCCGCCGGCGAGGTGATCGGCGGCTTCGACGGCTGGCGTACCGCAGGCGGTGCGCCGCACGTCGACCTCGGCCCGATCAAGGGTAACCGTGGTGATCAGGTGTATTCGGTGCCTGCGGGGACCGAACTCGCCCGGTTCCCGGCGGTGGTGCTGTGGTGTGTGCAGTTCCACGTGTCATTCGGCGCCGCCGAGCTTCGACCGGTGTGATCCGTGCGGTGTAAACCAGGCGGGTGTAACCCTTTTCGGCGCCGCGCCATCGGCTTCGTTACGGTGGGGGCGTGAATGCCCTCGACCTCCATGGCGATCCGATCGACCTGACCGCGGCGCTAGTCGACATCCACAGTGAATCCCGGGACGAAACGGCCATCGCCGACGCCGTCGAATCCGCGCTCCGGGAGCAGACCACCGGCTTCGAGATCGTGCGTCACGGCAACCGGGTGCTCGCGCGCACCAACCGGGGGCTCGACAGTCGGGTCATCCTCGCCGGGCACCTCGACACGGTGCCGATCGCCGCGAATCTGCCGAGCCGGCGCACCGACGACGCCGCCGAGGGCGAGGTCCTGCACGGGTGCGGAACCGTGGACATGAAATCCGGTGACGCGGTGTTCCTACATCTCGCGGCGACGCTGGCCGATCCGCGCCACGACCTCACGCTCATCTTCTACGACTGCGAGGAGATCGCCGCCGAGTACAACGGGCTGGGGGTCATCGAACGTGAACTGCCGCAGTGGCTTTCCGGCGACGTGGCGATCCTCGGGGAACCCACGGCCGGGCAGATCGAGGCAGGATGCCAAGGCACCCTGCGGGTACGCCTGACAGCGACCGGGACGCGGGCACATTCGGCGCGAGCGTGGATGGGTGACAACGCGATTCACAAGCTTGGGGAGGTGCTCACCACCCTCGCCGGGTACTCGCCGCGCCGCGTCGACATCGACGGATGCGAGTACCGCGAGGGACTCTCGGCCGTCGGGATCGGCGGCGGGGTGGCCGGCAACGTCGTACCCGACGCCGCCCACGTCGACGTCAACTTCCGCTTCGCGCCCGACCGCAGCATCGAGACCGCACTCGACCACGTTCGCGAGGTGTTGGCCGGGCCGCTCGCCTCCGGTGCGGTGACGCTCGAGCTCACCGATTCCGCCGCGGGCGCGTTGCCCGGTCTCTCGCATCCGGCTGCTGCCGCACTCGTCGACGCCGCGCAGGGACGATTCCGCGCCAAGTACGGCTGGACCGACGTGTCCCGATTCTCGGCTCTCGGCATTCCCGCGGTGAACCTCGGGCCGGGGGACCCGAGCCTGGCCCACCGGGTCGACGAACGCGTCCCGGTCGCCCAGATCCGTGAGGTCACCGACCTGCTGCGGACCTACCTGAGCTGAACTGACGCACACCGGGTTCCCGTCGGTGTGGCGGGGACATCGGCCGGGCGCGCTAGCGTTACGCCCCATGACGACTTCTGGTAGCGAGACGACTTCTGGTAGCGAGCCCGCCGAGCCTGATCCGGTCACCGACGTCGACATCGAGGATCGCCAGAGCACCCGCTACATCGGCCCCATGCGCGTGCGCCGCACCGACGGCGACGAGCGGACCACCGACCGTCGGCTGCTCGAGTGGGTCGATCCGCGCGACGCCGAACGCAGCGCCGAGCGCACCATGCGCGACTCGTGGCGCGTGCTGCGCATCCAGTCGGAATTCGTGGCGGGTTTCGATGCGCTCTCCGACGTCGCCGAGGCGGTCACGGTGTTCGGATCGGCGCGTCTACAACCCGGCTCACCCGATTACGAGCTCGCGGTGCGCGTGGGCCGCGCCCTCGGCGCGGCCGGCTACGCCGTGATCACCGGCGGCGGGCCGGGCGCCATGGAGGCCGCAAACAAGGGAGCACACGAGTCGTCGGCGACGTCGATCGGACTCAACATCGAGCTGCCGTTCGAGCAGCATCTGAACCCCTGGGTCGACCTGGGGATGAACTTCCGCTACTTTTTCGTCCGCAAGACGATGTTCGTGAAGTACGCCCAGGCCTTCGTCTGCCTGCCCGGCGGTCTCGGCACACTCGACGAGCTCTTCGAGGCGCTGACCCTCGTGCAGACCAAGAAGGTGGTCCGGTTCCCGATCGTGCTCGTCGGCCGCGAGCACTGGGCCGGGCTGCTCGCGTGGATGGGCGAGGTTCTCGTCGCCAAGAGGATGGTCTCGCCCGAGGATCTCGACTTGGTGACCGTCGTCGACGAACCCGACGAGGCGGTCGAAGTCATCCGGGCGGCGGCGCAGCGCCGCGCCGCACGGGGCGAGGCCGACTGACGGGACGCCCCTACCGGAACTGCTCCGGCCACGCGCGGAACGTACCGGCGGGCGACAGGGACACTCCATTCGCCGACCATGAGGGTCCGCGAACAAACAGCGAGAGGGTGCAGGACTGATGAGCGCGATCTGCGTGTACTGCGCGTCGGGACGAACTGTGGGGCAGGAGTACCTGGATCTCGCGGCCGAACTCGGCGCAGCGATCGGGGCGGGCGGGCACACGCTGGTCTCCGGTGGCGGCAACGTGTCGATGATGGGCGCGGTCGCCGATGCCACGCGCGCGGCCGGTGGTAGGACGGTCGGGATCATCCCGCGGACCCTGATGCAGCGTGAGGTCGCCGACCTCGACGCCGACGAACTCGTCATCACCGACACCATGCGGGAACGCAAGAAACTAATGGACGATCGGGCCGACGGTTTCATCACCTTGCCTGGCGGTATCGGCACGCTCGAGGAGTTGTTCGAGACGTGGACCGGTGGAGTCCTCGGCATGCACACCAAACCCGTGGTGCTGCTTGATCCGGTGGGCTTCTATAGCCCGCTGTTGTCGTGGTTGCAGGGTCTGGTGGCCCCGGGATTCGTGGCACAGAGTTCGTTGGACCGGCTCGTGGTCACCGATTCTGTGGAGGGTGCGCTGCGTCATGCTACTGCCCGGTAAGGTGTGCACACGAGCTGGCGTCGTGTGTTCGCGGCGGACAGCGCGCGCCATCGTCGTCCAACCAGAGAGCGAGTAAGTCGATGTCGTCCCAGGACACCGTCGGAATCACAGATCTGTTCAGAGGCGTACTCAAGATGGCGCCGCAGGCGCCCCAGATGATCAAACACGCACCCGGACTCATCAGGCGACCCGCCGACGCCAAGCGCACCATCGGCCTGATCTTCGCGCAGCACGCCGCCAACCACCCAGATCGTCCGTTCGTGCGGTTCGCGGGTAAGTCGACCACCTACGGTGAGGCCAACCGGACGGTGAACCGCTACGCCGCGGTGCTCGCTGAGAAGGGTGTGCAGACCGGCGACGTGGTGGCGATTCTGTCGAAGAACTGTCCGACCGACCTGTTCGTGATGCTCGCGACGGTCAAACTCGGTGCGATCGCCGGGATGATCAACTACAACCAGCGGGGCAATGTCCTCGAGCACAGTATGAAACTTCTCGGGGCCCGGGTGTTCGTCCACGACCCGGATTGTGCGGAGGCCTTCGAGTCGATTCCCGAGAGTGCTCTGCCCGAGCACGTTCTCGACTTCGCCGCACTCGATGCCGCGGCGCAGGGAAGGTCCGAGGCCGACCCGCAGGTCACCGCGACCCTGCCGGCATCCACCGAGGCGTTCTACATCTTCACCTCCGGGACCACTGGCCTGCCCAAGGCCAGCGTGATGAGCCACAACCGGTGGCTGGCCAGTCTCTCGGGTATTGGCGGCCTCGCGGTGCGCCTGCGCGCCAGCGACACCATGTACGTACCGCTGCCCCTGTATCACAACAACGCACTGTCGGTGTCGCTGTCGTCGGTGCTCGCCTCGGGCGCCTGTATCGCCATCGGCAAACATTTCTCGGCGTCGAAATTCTGGGACGACGTCATCCTCAATCGCGCTACCGCGTTCTGCTATATCGGCGAGCTGTGCCGTTATCTGTTGGCGCAGCCGGAGAAGCCGACCGACCGCGCTCACAGCGTGCGCCTCGTGGTCGGCAACGGCATGCGCACCGACATCTGGGACGAGTTCCGCGAGCGGTTCGGCATCGACCGGATCGTCGAGTTCTACGGGGCCAGTGAGTTGAACCTGGTGTTCGTCAACGCCTTCAACGCCAGCCGCACCGCCGGGTTCTGTCCGTTGCCGTACGCGATCGTCGAGTACGACGAGGACGGCAAGCCCGCACGTAACGCCGCCGGTCGGCTGACCAAGGTGAAGCGCGGCGGAACCGGCCTGCTCATCTCCGGCATCAACGACCGCGTCCCGATCGACGGCTACACCGATCCGGAGGAGACCGAGAAGAAGATTATCCGCGATGCCTTCAAGGACGGCGACGCCTGGTTCAATTCCGGTGATCTCGTCCGTGACCAGGGCTTCAGCCACATCGCCTTCGTCGACCGACTCGGCGACACGTTCCGCTGGAAGGGCGAGAACGTCGCGACCACCGAGGTCGAGGCCGGGGTCGACGGCCACCCGTCGATCGCGCAGTCGGTGGTCTTCGGCGTCGAGGTCCCGGGCACCGACGGCAAGGCCGGAATGGCGGCGGTGACGCTGCGTGAGGGTGTGAGCCTCGATGGCAGAGACATGGCGTCGCACCTCTACGAAGCTCTGCCGACATATGCGATGCCGCTGTTCATCCGGATCGTCGGTCAGCTCGAGGCCACCTCCACGTTCAAGAACCGCAAGGTCGAGCTGCGCGACGAGGGTTACGAGAAGGTCGGTGACGACCCGCTCTACGTGCTCGCCGGGCGCTCCGACGGATACGTGAAGTACTACGACTCCTATCCCGACGACGTCGCGGCGGCCAAGGCACCCAAGAACTGAGTGCTTTCGTAGTCTGGTCGCCATGGATACGCGACATGCGGAGAACGGCGGCGAGACCCTGTGCGGCCGTCCCGTCGCGGCCGATCGGGCGCTGGTGATGGCGATCGTGAATCGCACACCCGATTCCTTCTACGACCGCGGGGCCAGTTTCACCGACGGCGCGGCCAAACAGCGGGTCGATCGTGTCGTGGCCGAGGGCGCCGACATCGTCGATATCGGCGGCGTCAAGGCCGGCCCGGGCGAGGAAGTCGACGCCGCGGGGGAGATCGCGCGGGTGGTGCCGTTCATCGACTGGATTCGTGATCGTTACCCCGATCTGCTGATCAGCGTCGACACCTGGCGCAGCGAGGTCGCCGATCAGGCGTGTGCGGTGGGCGCCGACCTCATCAACGACACGTGGGCCGGCGCCGATCCGGGACTGGTCGAGGTGGCCGCCGCCCGCCGAGCCGGCATCGTGTGCTCGCACACCGGCGGCGCGGTGGTGCGGACCCGGCCGCATCGGGTCGCCTACGGCGATGCGGTCACCGACGTCGTGGCCGATGTGCTCGAAGCGGTGACGTCGGCGGCCGCCCGGGCCGAGGCCGCGGGTGTCGCCCGTGACTCGATCGTGATCGATCCGACGCATGATTTCGGCAAGAACACCCACCACGGGCTGACCTTGTTACGCCACGTAAAAGATCTTGTTAAGACAGGTTGGCCGGTGCTGATGGCGCTGAGCAACAAGGATTTCGTGGGGGAGACTCTGGGAGTGGACCTCGAACACCGGGTGGAGGGCACACTCGCGGCGACCGCTCTGAGCGCTGAACACGGCGCCCGGATCTTCCGCGTCCACGAGGTCGCCGCCACCCGCCGCGTGGTCGACATGGTCGCCGCGATAGCGGGCACACGGCCTCCAGCCAGAACAGTCAGGGGACTCGCATGACCAAGAAGGTACGTCGAACCCAGAATCGCCCACACGTCGCTGGTCGGACACCGAAGGCATCCACCGGTCGGGACAAGGCCGCCATGTGGCCGGCGCCCGCAGACACCGCCGACCGGGGTTCGTGGTCGACCACCCACACTTGGGAACAACCGGACTGGACAATCGACGAACTCGTCGCCGCCAAGGACGGACGTACGGTATCGGTGGTCCTGCCCGCGCTGAACGAGGAACAAACCGTCGCCGACGTCATCGCCACCATCCGGCCGCTGGTCGGAACACTCGTCGACGAGCTCATCGTGCTGGACTCCGGGTCCACCGACGCAACCGTCGAACGGGCGCGGGCTGCCGGTGCAGAGGTGATCAGCCGCGAGGATGCGGTCCCCGAACTCGAGCCCGTCAAGGGCAAGGGCGAGGTACTGTGGCGCTCGATCGCCGTTGCGACCGGGGACATCATCGCCTTCGTCGACTCCGACCTGATCGACCCCGACCCGATGTTCGTGCCGAAGATGCTCGGACCCCTGCTGGTGAACCCCGGCATTCAGCTGGTCAAGGGCTATTACCGCCGTCCCCTGCGCACCGGGGGTACACAGGACGCGAACGGCGGCGGCCGGGTCACCGAACTTGTCGCCCGCCCACTTCTCGCCTCGCAGAAACCAGAACTCACAGCGGTGCTCCAGCCCCTGGGTGGGGAGTACGCAGGCACCCGTGAGATGCTCTCCTCGGTGCCGTTTGCGCCCGGATACGGCGTGGAGATCGGCCTGCTGATCGATACCTATGACCGGTACGGACTCGAGGGCATCGGGCAGGTGAATCTCGGGGTGCGTACCCACCGCAACCGCCCGCTCATAGAGCTCGGCGTGATGAGCCGTCAGATCGTGGGCACCCTGATGCGCCGTTGCGGCATCGAGGATTCGGGGGTCGGGCTGACGCAGTTCACCGCGGAGCCCGACGGCACGTTCACCCCGCATACCACCGACGTCTATCTCGAGGACCGGCCGCCGATGAAGACGCTGCGCGCGGTCGACATCGCCGTTGACGACGAGGAGATCGCCTCGTAGGCGCGCCTCGCCTCCGAAGGGCCGCCCTCGCCCGGCAGACGCTTGCCACGGCCCGTGTGTTGTGAGCGTGACGCGGCACCGGGCCACAGCGGAACCGCCGGTCACCTCTCTGACACCATGGGATCATGCAGACCCTCTTGCTGTACCTGCTGATCATGGCGGTCGTTGTGGCTGTCGTCTTTGCCGTGGTCTGGTTCGTATTCGGTCGCGGTGAGGACCTTCCGCCGGTTGACGCGGCCACGACGCTGACCCGTCTTCCGCGGAACGGGATCAGCGGATACGACGTGCGCGCACTGCGATTCGCGGTCACCGTCCGCGGGTACAAGCAGAGCGAGGTCGACTGGGCGCTGGCCCGTCTCTCCGACGAGATCGACGATCTCCGCGCGCTGATCCAGCAGTTGCAGGATCGCGACCGTGCGTCGGTGCACCTGGACGCCGCCAGCGTCGGTCGTCACGAGGCGCGCACGCCGTCTACGGGAGTCGGCGATCCACAGAGCGCCGCCATCCACCCCCGCCCGGAGGGCGCCCTGGACCCCCGCCCGGAGGGCGCCCTGGAGTCCCGCCCGGAGGGTGCCCTGGACCCCCGCCCGGAGGGTGCCGGGGCGGCTTCTGCCGACCCCAGTGGCGGGTCCGTGACCGAAACGCGTCACTGACATGTGGGCGCGTGGGCATCTGCACGTCGGCGCGCCACGTATCATTGCTCTGGCGGCAACCACCGTCACCGGCCGCATGGCCGCGATCCGGGCTGCCCCGTCATGTCGGAATGATCGTCCGGCGACGGCGGGAGCCCTCGGCGACGCGAGACTCTGAAGGGAGTTTGAGAATGGCGGCGATGAAGCCACGAACTGGAGATGGGCCACTCGAAGCGGCCAAGGAGGGACGTGGGATCGTCGTGCGCATTCCGATCGAGGGCGGTGGACGCCTGGTGGTCGAGCTGACTCCGGACGAGGCCGCGGCTCTCGGCGAAGAACTCCGCGGGGTCACCGGCTGACCGGGTCGCAGGCCCGCTCGGCGCTGACCGAGCTACTTGCCGATCTGAGGTGTCCGATCTGTTCGGATGACCTGGATCTCACCGCCGACCGCGCCGCGCTGCGGTGCGGTGCGCGCCATTCGTTCGACATCGCCCGCCACGGCTACGTTGCGCTCCTCGACGGGCGCTCTGGTGCACTCCGCGCCGACACTCCGGAGATGGTTGCCGCTCGTGCGCGTGTGCACGATGCGGGCGTCCTGTCGCCGGTCGTCGAGGCCACCGCCATCGCAGTCGCCGAACTGTGCGCTGCAGTCGACGAGCCGTCGCCCCTGATTGTCGATCTCGGGGGCGGTCCGGGGGTGTATCTACGGGCGTGCCTTCGCCGGGCCCCGACCGCGCGTGGGGTGGTCATCGACCTGTCCAAGGCGTGCGCCCGCGCGGCGGTGCGCGGTGAGCCAACCGCTGCGAGTGTCATCGCCGATGTGTGGCGGCAGATCCCGATGCGGTCGGCCTCGGCAACGGTGGCGCTGTCGGTGTTCGCACCGCGCAATATCGCCGAGACCGCGCGTGTCCTACGCGCGGGTGGTCACCTGGTCATCGTGACTCCCCGTCCCGATCACCTGACCGAACTCGTGGGCCCGCTGGGCATGCTGAGGGTGGGACCGGACAAGGACGATCGGATCGACGCCGCGTTGTCGCCGGCTTTCGGCATCATCGATCGGCGGGTGGTGCAGGAGACGCGCACGGTGACCGCGCCGACGATCGCCGATCTCGTCGCCATGGGGCCCTCGGCATTTCACCACGACCGCGCGCACATCGACGAGGTGGCCGATGCGGTGGCCGACGCTCGCGGCGGCAGCCTTGAGGTCACCGTGGCGGTCACCGTCACGGTGTGCCGCGTTCGCGGTGACCGGTCCCACCCGTCGGGGTCGGATCAGCGTGTGACGGACTGATATACCCCGATGGTCTGCTCGGCAATCGCATCCCAGGAGAACTCCGCGGCGGCCCGCTCGCGTCCGGCCTTGCCCATCGATTCGGCTGTCGCCGGATCACGCACCACCGCACTGACGCCGTCGGCGAGCCCGCGCTCGAACGCCACCGGATCGGCGGGGTCGTAGGGGACAAGCACACCGGTGACGGCATCGCGGACCACCTCGGGTATGCCGCCGACCGCCGAGGCCACCACTGCCGTTCCGCAGGCCATGGCCTCGAGGTTCACTATCCCCAGTGGCTCATACACCGACGGGCAAACGAATACCGTTGCCGCGGTGAGGATTTCTCGGATACGCGGGAGTGGGAGCATTTCCCGGACCCAGTGCACACCGTGGCGCGAGGCCGAGAGCGAGGCGACCGCCGACTCGACCTCTGCACCGATCTCCGGGGTGTCCGGAGCTCCTGCGCACAGGATGAGCTGTACGTCGGGGTCGAAATGGTGGGCGGCCGCGACGAGGTGGGCGACGCCCTTTTGTCTCGTGATCCGTCCGACGAAAGCCGCGATCGGCCGATCCGGGTCGACGCCGAGCGCGGTCAATGTCGAGTCCGGACCGAAGGGGTCGTCGACGGCGAACCACTGCGACGTGTCGATCCCGTTGCGTACCACGTGAACTCGATCGGGATCGAGGCGAGGATAGGTCTCGCATACGTCGTTGGCCATCCCGGAGCTGACCGCGATCACCGCGTCGGCGTACTCGACGGCATTGCGTTCCACCCAGCTCGACACCCGATAGCCACCACCGAGTTGTTCGGCCTTCCACGGCCGCATCGGTTCCAGCGAGTGTGCGGTCAATACATGTGGCACGCCGTGCAACTCGGCCGCCAGGTGCCCCGCGAGACCGGTGTACCAGGTGTGTGAGTGCACCAGGTCGGCGCCGCCGGCACCCACCGCCATCCGCAGATCAACGGACAGCGTTGTGATCGCCGCATTGGCGCCGTCGAGCCCTGGGTCGGGCGCGTAGACCGTCGCGGTGTCCCGCGGTTGTCCCATGCAGTGCACGTCGACCGCGATCAGTGCGCGCAGGTGTCGCACCAGTTCGGTCACGTGGACTCCGGCACCGCCGTAGACCTCGGGTGGATACTCCCGTGTCATCATCGCCACCCTCATGACGACGACGCTAGTGCCCGCGCGCGCAGTTCGCCACGAAAGCGGGGCAATCTCGGCGGTAGCCGAATGTCGTCGAGGCGAGAACGTCGCGAACATCGGTGGATCGAGGCGTGTGTTCGTCTGGCCCGCGCACAGATTGGCGGTTAAGTTGTGAGTGTGAGATCACAGCCGCACGTGCTCGGTATCGTCCTTGCGGGCGGTGAGGGTAAACGCCTGTACCCGCTGACGATGGACCGCGCGAAACCGGCGGTCCCATTCGGTGGCGCCTACCGGCTGATCGACTTCGTCCTGTCCAATCTGGTCAACGCCGGTTATGAACGCATCTGCGTTCTGACGCAATACAAGTCGCATTCACTCGACCGACATATCTCGCAGACCTGGTGGTCATCGGGATTTCACGGCGAGTACATCACCCCGGTGCCTGCGCAGCAGCGCCTTGGGCCGCGGTGGTACACCGGCAGCGCCGATGCGATCTTCCAGTCGATGAACCTCATCGAGGACGAACAGCCGGAGTACATCGTCGTTTTCGGTGCCGATCACGTGTATCGGATGGATCCGTCGCAGATGGTCGAGGCGCATATCGACTCCGGCGCCGACGTCACCGTCGCAGGCATCCGGGTGCCGCGCTCGGAAGCCGGCGCATTCGGGTGTATCGATGCCGACGAGTCCGGTCTGATCACCCGGTTTCTGGAGAAGCCCGCCGACCCGCCGGGCACACCCGACGATCCCGACGTCACCTTCGCCTCGATGGGCAACTACGTGTTCACCACCGAGGCTCTCGTGGAAGCGATCCGCGCCGACGCGGCCGACTCCGATTCCGATCACGACATGGGCGGCGACATCATCCCGGCATTCGTGAACAAGCAGCGGGCGTTTGTCTACGACTTCGCCGACAATGAGGTGCCCGGTGCCACCGAGCGAGACCGGGGGTACTGGCGCGATGTCGGGACGCTCGACGCGTTCTACGACGCACATATGGACCTCGTTTCGGTGCACCCGGTATTCAACCTGTACAACCGTCGTTGGCCGATTCGCGGTGAGACCCTACATCTGCCGCCCGCGAAGTTCGTGCAGGGCGGTCATGCCCAGGACTCGGTGGTCGGCGCCGGCTGCATCGTGTCGGCCGGATCTGTGAGTACCTCGGTGCTCTCGGCAAACGTGATGATCGAGGACGGCGCCGTCGTGGAGGGCAGTGTGCTGATGCCCGGCGTGCGGGTCGGTAAGGGTGCGGTGGTCCGACGCGCGATCCTCGACAAGAACGTCGTCATCGGCGAGGGCGAACAACTCGGTACCGACCTCGAGGCCGACCGTCAGCGCTTCGCGGTCAGTGCCGGTGGTGTGGTGACCGTCGGTAAGAACATCCGCGTCTGAGTGCTCTGGGGCGCCGGTCTGCTCACTCTTGCAGTGTCTCGCTCAGGGTGCGAGCATCCGGTGTCCCAGTGCGATGAGGGCGACGATATCGGTGCCCTCGGTGTCGGCGGGCAACGCCTCGACCGGCCACCACCGCAGATCGAGTGACTCGTCGCTGATCGTGATCGGCGGCAGGCCGCCGTCGGACGTCGGTGGGGCCACCGCGACAAACCGCACGTCGAGATGTCGCGTCGGCACGCCGAGCGAGCAGGTGATCGGGTGGGTGTGCAGTTGGGCGAGCCCGGCCAACTCCAGACCGTCGATGCCGGATTCCTCACGCGCCTCGCGCAGCGCGGCGTCTTCGATCGTCGCATCGTTGGGTTCGCAGTGCCCCCCGAGCTGAATCCATCTGCCCACCCGCGGATGCAACGTCAGCAGTACGTGGTCGGCCCCGGCGTCGAAGACGATTGCCGACGCGGTCAGGTGACCGGGAGCGTGAACCCGTAGGCAGGCCTGCGCAGCGGCGTCCAGGAAGGCGCGATAGGTGTGTCGCAATGAGTCCTGTTCCGGTGACGGCGCCGTCCATGCCTCGAGGGTCGCTACCGCCGAATCGTGCAGGGATTCGGCGCTCACCGCAGGATCAGCCAATCGTCGGTAGGTGCGCCCCCGCGCAGCCCGAACTCTTGCGCAGGGTGGCCGATAGCGATGGCGCCCAGCGGTTCCCAGTCCGCGGGAACCTCGAGGTGGGAGGTCACCACGGACGCGGCGAAGATGGTCGAACCGACCCAGCAGGAGCCGAGTCCACGCACCGAGAGGGCCACGAGCAGGGCCGTGACGGCGCCACCGGCGGCAACGGTGAACATGGTGTGCTCGGCGGCGTTGCGACGCTCGTCGGGATAGGTGTGGGCGCCGTCGGGGATCAGGAACGGGATCACCAGTTCCGGGGCATCGTAGAGGATTCGCCCTCGTGCGACGCGTTTCTCGATCGACTCGGCGGTCTTCTCGTCGGCGCTGAGATCGGCGCGCCACGCCTCGCCCATCGCATCGAGCAGTCGCGTTCGGCGCGCGGGGTCGCGGACCCACACGAATCGCACTGGGTGGGTGTGGTGCGGAGCGGGCGCGGTGAGCGCGTCCGCGCATGCCGCGGTGATCGACTCAGGATCGACCGGGGTGTCGGCGAAGGCGCGCACCGACCGCCGCGTCAATAGCGCCTCCCGACGGCCCTGCTCGATCGCCTCTGCGGTACCGAGGTGGAACAGGTCGTCGTCGGTCGGCCGGATCAGGTCGGCCGCCCGTGACCCGTCATCGGTGGGGCACAATCCGCGCACTACGGCCACCGGTACCCCCGCGAGTTTGCCCTTCACCAGATCTGCCGCGGCCGCGATCTCGTCGGCGACGGCGATGTCGGTGACCACCAACGGGTTTCCGTGGCTGTCGACACACCCCTCGTAGGGGTGGGTGACCGCGATACCCGCGGCTCCGATCGCCACGTCGATCTGTCCGGTCCGCCACGCGCGGCCCATGGTGTCGGTGACGATCACCGCCACATCGATCCCGGCGGCCGCGGCGAGGGATGCGCGGAGTTCTGCGGCGCTGCGGTCGGGATTCTCGGGCAGCAGCGCGAGCGAGTCGACCGGAACATTCGAGCCGTCGATGCCGGAGGCCGCCTGCACGATGCCGAGCCGGTTCTCGGTGATCAGCGTGCGGTTGCGGCGTGCGAGTATCCGCACCGATTCCTGCACGACGAGGCGTCGGCGCAGGGCGTCGCGTTCGTCGGGGTTGGCGGGGGCAGGCACCATGCGGCCCTCGGTTTTGGAAAAGACCTTGCTGGTTACCACCAGCACATCACCGGACGCCAACCACGGTGCGGCCGTAAGTATTTCGCTGGTTAGGTCGGTCGTCGTATCGAATTCCGGCAGCCCGGTCACCGGGCGCACCTCGACGATGTCCGGCGCGCGGTGATCAGTGATCGGTGATGCGCCGTTGCCTGTGGTCATCGATCGACCCCGGTGGAGTCCGGTCCGACGATCTGCGGGGTGTCGACGCCGACCAGGGCACACGCCGCGCGCACCATGTGCGCGGTGGTGGCCGGGTCGGTCATCAGCAACGGAGCGGCGCCGATGGAGATGCCCTCGACCACGGCCTCGTCTCCGTCGGCGATGAGCCACCCGTCGAGGATTCCGTTGCCGCTGCGCGCGCCGTAGTGTGCCGCGATCGCCTCGGCGGTGGTCTCGACTCCGATCACCGACAGACACTCGTCGGCCATCCCGCGCAAGGGCCGGTTGTCGATGACGGGACTCACGCCGACGACGCGTGCCCCGGTGGAGCGCAGCGCGCTGCGCACGCCGGGCACTGTGATCACCGCACCGATGCTCACCACCGGATTGCTGGGGGCGAGCAGGACGACGTCGGCGTCGGCGATCGCCTCGATCACGCCCGCAGCGGCGTGCGTGTCGTCCGAACCGACCTGGGCGAACCCGAATGTCGGGATCTTGGCCCGGTGTCGAACCCACCACTCCTGGAAGTGGATCGCCACCCGGGCGCCGTCCTCGCCATCCGGAGCGGACACCACGACGTGAGTCTCGTGGCGGTCGTCGGTGGCCGGTAACAGCCGCACGCCGGGCTGCCAACGTCGACACAGTGCGGCGGTGACGTCGGAGAGCCGGTAGCCCGCGTCGAGCATCTGGGTGCGGATGAGATGGGTGGCAAGGTCGCGATCGCCGAGCCCGAACCAGTCGGGATCGGCGCCGTAGGCGGCGAGTTCCTCCTTGGCGTGCCAGGTTTCAGCCTTGCGCCCCCATCCGCGCTCGGTGTCGATGCCCCCTCCGAGGGTGTACATGCAGGTGTCGAGGTCAGGGCAGATTCGTACCCCGTGCATCCACGCATCGTCGCTGACGTTGACGATCGCAGTGATCTCGTGGGGGCCGGGGGGAGTTGGCGCCTCGGCGCCCGCCGAGTCCTGGGTGGGTGCGGGAAACGGCGTCGGCCCGAACAATTCGCGAACACCCTGCAGGAATCGAGCGCCACCGACACCACCGACGAGAACGGTCACCTTCACAGCGCTCCACTGTAGTGACCCGACGGCGGCGGTCCGACTCTGGTGGCCCACAACGGCTGGTGAACCAGAACCGATGACCGACGTGCGCGTCGGGCCTCGACAGGGGGTGGCGCTCCTCGACAGGGGGTGGCGCTGCGCCCGCGCTTGCGGTAGACCGTACGGGTCGGTGTCCCGAGGGGCCGGTTCAGATCGCAATCCGGACATCCGGGAGCGCAGGATCTGTGAGATTCCTGACGAATCATCTTCCCCACGTGTCGCAACTCCGGTTTGCTCCGGCCGGTGGTATTAAGGAGATTTCTCGCTCGGCTTGACCTGGGTGGTCGCCAGCGTGTCTAATCACATGAGTGTCATTTTCGGTTCGAGATCGAAAATCACTGAGAACTAAGTGGTTTCGATAGAATGTTCGACCGGATGGCGCTTCGGGTCGAGGTGGTGCTCGCATGTGTGAGTGCGACTCGGAACGCCGGGCGCTGGTGGTGATCGAACGACGAACAGGTGGACGGGGTGGCGCGGCAGTGACGCCGTGGCGCGAGACAGCAGCAGTACAACGACTTCCCAGGCAGGAGGGGCCGACGATGGCATTCGACAACCCGATCGGCAATCCCCTTGAACCACAAGATCCTTCACGCGTCACCGGCTCGGACGACTCGTTGTATCACAGTCTCGGACCGGTAAACGACACGTTCCTGAGCTCACCGCAAGGCGGGGTCTTCGACGCCGAGTCCGACGCTCCTCGTCGGCATTTGTCGTTGGTGCCCAACGAGTTCGACGATCTGTTCGATGCGATGGAGGATCAGTGGCAGGACCGGGCGCTGTGCGCCCAAACCGATCCCGAGGCGTTCTTCCCGGAGAAGGGCGGATCGACCCGCGAGGCCAAACGCATCTGCTCCGGATGTGAGGTCAAGGCGGAGTGCCTCGAGTACGCGCTGGCCAATGACGAACGTTTCGGCATCTGGGGCGGTCTCTCCGAGCGCGAGCGCCGCCGCCTCAAGCGCGGCATCATCTGAGCGGCGGTCGGCGAACTCCGGTCATGGTGAGCACCGCACGGTGAGCACCATGAGTCGTCAGCCACCGGGGTCGGCCCGTGAGATCGTCGCCCGGCGACAGCATCCGGCCGTCCCAGGTCAGTCCAGGCCCCCGTCGATCGTGTCCTCGTCGACGCCGAGGTGGGTGGCGACCTGCTGCACGAGGACCTCGTGAATCAGTTCGATCAGTTCGGTGTCGCGACGCGCACGGCTCTCCAACGGTCTGCGGAACAAGATGATCTTCGCGCGGGTCGGTTGTCCGTGGACGTCGACACCGGCCGGGATGAGCCGTGCGAGCGGGATCGCGCCGTCGGCGGTCACCTCGTCGGGCCACTGGATCGTTTCCGGATCCCGCGGAAGCATGCGGGGGATCTCATCTACGGCGATGTCGAGTCCGGCGAGTTCGTCGTGCCACCGCGCATCGATCTCGGCGAATGCCTCGATGGCCACCGCGTCGAAGTCGTCGGATCTGCTGCGCCAGGCTGGTACGTTCGGCGGCAACAACGGTGTCCGCAGACCACGCCCCCGGCGTTCACGACGCCGAGGGGTACGCGCTGGCCCGGTACGACCAGCGCGCAGTGGCCGAAAACCATCGAATCGCATGGCGCGAGTGTAGGAGGGTGCCTGCCCGATGTCTCGTGCCGGTGCCCGTCTTGCGTCGGTTGCCCGTCCACGGTGTCGGTCTCGGCGGTTCAGGCGTGTCGGGATCACTGGATCGATCCGGGCCGGGCTAACCTCAATGGCGTGAAGCTTCCCCGCCAGTGCTGCAGGCCCGGCTGCGCCCGTTCCGCGGTAGCTACCCTGACCTTTGTCTACGCGGAGTCGACCGCGGTGATCGGGCCGCTCGCCAGCTCAGCCGAACCGCATTCCTGGGATCTGTGCGACGAGCATGCGCGCCGGATCACCGTGCCCCGAGGCTGGGAGATGCTGCGCAGCGAACGGGGTTTCTCGGCGCCGTTGGCCGAGGATTACGAGTTGACCGCCCTTGCCGAGGCCGTGCGCGAGGCAAGCTCCGGAGGACGTGCCGGGCGGGTTGCCGCCGACATGTCGCATCCCGATCCGATTGATGCTTTCGACGACATGCGTCCAGGGCGTCACCGGGCGTCCACCCGCGACGCACATCTCGCCGATCCCGGGCCGCGTGGCGGCGCCACCACACCGCGCCCGGGCCGTCGCGGCCACCTCCGGGTCCTGCCCGACCCCGTTGACTGAACCACTCGTCTCTCGCTGATCGCCTCGAGCGCCCCCGATGGCCCGCGCTCTCCGGCGAACCGGATGGCCGATCGTGCGTCGTCGGGTCCCGCGCTGTGTGGGCACCGTGGCGAACGGCTGACTACTGTAGAGGTCATGCGTACCGGTGTCCCCGATCTCGACGATGTCGACGACCTGATCGCGGCCGACACCGAGGGACTCCTGCACGGGGTCGCACTCGCCGGGGCGCAGGTGCGCTCGGTCGCCGAGGCCGTGCGTGAGGGTGTCGCCGAGCCACTCTCGGAGTTGCGTCCCCGGAGTGTGGTCATCGTGTGCGCCCCGGGTGGTCCGGCCGCAGGCGCCACTGCGATGGTAAGTGCGACGATCGCCACGCGGGTCGACGTCCCCATCGTGTGCACCTCGGCGTTGCCCGGTTGGATCGGTCCGCTCGACGTCGTCGTTCTCGCCGGTATCGATGGCGGCGACATGATTCTCGCCGACGCCGCGGCGCGGTCGTTGCGCCGTCGCGCCGAGGTTGTGATCAGTGCACCCATCGAAGGTCCGTTACGGGATGCATTGGGGGGCAATGGGATCGACCTCTCGCCTCGGGTGGACGTCGATCCCCGGTTCCGTTTCCCCGGCTTCGTGGCGGTGTTGCTCGCGGTGTTCACCGCGCTCACCCAGGTCCGGTTCACCGGATCCCCGCCCACGGTGTCCGACCTTGCCGACGCGCTCGACTCCGAGGCTGCCGCCGATCATCCCGCGCGCGAGACCTTCCATAACCAGGCCAAGATCCTCGCCGCTCGGCTCGGCGAGGGGCCGGTGATGTGGACCGGTGACTCGCCCGCGACCCTCGCGGTGGCCGATCGGGCCGCTGCGGTGCTGTTTGCGGTTTCTGGAAGCCGTTGCGCCACAGCTGATCTCGCCGAGATTTCGCGTGTTTCGCGAGATATCTGGCCGGTGGCCGAGGCTGGGTCGGCAGCCGATGCCCTGTTCTACGACCCGCAGATCGACGGGCCGCGTGGCGATGCCCCACCGCGGGTGCTGGTGGCCACCACCGCCGCCCGTGAGTGGGACACGCGTCGTCGCATCGGTGCCCTGGCGTCGATGGAGGTTCTCGTCGGAGCCGACGCTGACGCGCACGCCCCGCCCGTGGTCGGTGGTCACCCCGCCGAACCGGCCGACACCCCTGGCGATCTCACGTCCCTGTTGGTGTTGATGTTGCGTATCGAAATGGCAGCGGTGTACCTGCGACTGATCGGAGCCGAGCAAGGATGAAGGTCATCGAGGGAGCAGTCCGCACGTATGCGTGGGGGTCGCGTACCGCGATTGCTTCGCTGCGCGGCAAACCGGTTCCGTCACCGCACCCCGAGGCCGAGTTGTGGTTCGGCGCGCACAGCGCCGGTCCGGCGTGCGTCGTGGAGGACGACGGGACGACGATGGGCGACGATCTGCTCTCAGTGATCGAGTCCGATCGGACCGCTGCGCTCGGTGCGCCGACCGTTGAGCGGTTCTCCGGTCGGCTGCCGTTCTTGCTCAAGGTCCTCGCCGCCGAAGAACCGCTGTCGCTGCAGGCGCATCCCTCGTCCGACCAGGCCAGTGAGGGTTTCGCGCGGGAGAACGCTCAGGGGCTCGCCCTCGATGCGCGCGATCGCAATTACCGCGATCGGTGGCACAAACCCGAGTTGGTGGTCGCGCTCACCGAGTTCGATGCTCTCGCGGGTTTCCGCGACCCGGCGGTCACCGTCGAGTTGCTGCGCGAGCTGCAGGTCAGCGAACTCGACCCGTTCCTGGGAATGTTGGTGGGCCAACCGGATTCACACGGTCTGCGCGCGTTGTTCACCACCTGGCTCACCCTGCCGGAGGCCGCGATCCAACGGGTGACCCCCGCCGTGCTCTCCGCTGCGGTGCGCGTGCTCGAATCGGGTGAGAGCGGCTTCGGCGACGAACTGCGGACCCTGCTCGAACTCGGTGAGATGTACCCCAATGATCCCGGGGTGCTGGGTTCGCTCCTGCTCAACCGGGTGCGATTGCAACCCGGTGAGGGTCTGTACCTGCCGGCCGGCAATCTGCACGCCTACCTCGACGGCACCGGGGTGGAGATCATGGCCAACTCTGACAACGTGTTGCGCGGAGGGCTGACGTCCAAACACATCGACGTGCCCGAACTGTTGCGGGTCCTCGATTTCACGCCGGTTGACGTGTCCGACCTGATCCCGGCGATCCGCACCGTAGGCGCCGAACGCATCTATCTGACCCCGGCTCCCGAATTCCGGCTGTCCCGTGTGGAACTCGACGGCACCGGGATGACGCAGCCGGCATCGATCAGTTTCGACATGCCGGGCCCACAGATCCTCGCGGTATTGTCCGGCACCATCGAGGTCCGTCCGGCCGGGGACGCGCCGATGGCGGTGACCGCGGGCCGGGCAGCCTGGTTGACCGACGCCGATCCCGATGTGGTGGTCCGCGCGGCGTCGGCGCGCGCGGTATTCTTCCGCGCGCTGGTGCCGATCCGCGGGTGATCGGGGTTACCCTCGCCCGGCTGGCACCGGCTCGGCGGCTGCGGCCTCTCCGATCATCGCCCACTCTTCGGGTAATGCAACCATCGTTACCGTCGTTCGGGCAGCTGGGGTTACCACCGAGATCTGTTGGGGTACAAGCGGATTCTGGATGAGCGAGATCGTCGCGACCGATCCGGGTCGGCGCGTGCCGTCGTCGACGACGAATCGCGTGACACCCGTCGGCGGGGGACCGGCCGGCGGGTCGATCCCGTCGTAGAGATCCACTCGCGCCCCACGCGCAGCGTTGTCGGCGAGTGCGACATGCAGCATCGGGGGATCGGCGACAGCGGCGACGAGCGGGTGCCAGCGCTGCGGGGAGGCCGTGTGCAGCACCACCGGAGTCCCGATCGCAACCGTGCGCAGCACCGTTTGGGCGATCATCGCAAACGAGCCCGAGAGAACGACCGCCTCGATGCCTGGACCGACGAGCGGCAACGCGACCGCGTGACCGCCCCGATCGGCGCCGAGGAGTTGTCCGCAGCCGCCGGCGGGGAGCACCAGGTGCTCGACGAGTCGCGTGGCACGTGCGCCGTCGGCCGCGGGTAGCGCGCGTGCGAGCCGCGAGGACGATGCCACCGGGAGTGAGGCGGTAAACGCATCGAACTGGCGGCCGTGCAGCCGTATGGTGCCGGCCGGGTCACCGTTGTTCGGGCCATTGCCGTGTGGACCGACATCAGCCGGACCGCCATCGAGACGGACCAGTGCGGCGATCTGCAGGCGACCATCGGTGCCTCGTCCGAGACGCACCGTCAGCGTCGTCGCAGTGCTCGGCCGTGACCAGATGTCGGCAGCAACCGCCCGGAGTTCCTTCGGATCGACGGCGAGTGACCGCGTGGTCAGTCGGGAGCCGTGCAACCCGTCCCACTCCTCGGTCAGCTCGTCGAGCTCGTGGCCGGCGGCGAGATGGTCGGTAACCGAGGTCATCTCGGCCGCCGTGAGCGCGGTGACGGCGAGCCCGCGTTCGGTCAGCCGGCGGGCGACTCGCTTGGTGGTGATCGTCGCCGCCCGGAGTGCGCCTTCGGCGCCACCGCCACGCCGGGCGACGGCGTCGGGACAGTTCCGGGGATCGAGCCGCAGGATCACGAACACGTTCCGGTAGGCGATGGCCGACAGTCGCCCCAGAGTGCGTAGATAGATCGACGCCGCGGGGCCCCGACCACCGATACGCATCCCGTGGCTCACCACGTCGATCGAGGCGAGTGGGATGTCGAACGGATCGATGCACGCGGCGAGAACATCAAGGGGCACTTGCGCTTCGGCGGTCTCCGAGCCGACGTCAGCCGGCGCGCCGAGCCGGGTCAGTACTGGTGTGCCAGGGCGGACCCGCAGTGCGGTGATCAGGGTGTCGCCGGCCCAGCGGGCGCCGATCCGCGCCTCGTCGACGTCGGCGACCGGTGATCCCACGACCGTGCGGGTCGGGATGTCGAACGGTGCGGGGGCGATATCGTCGGTGCGCCGACGCAGACGCGCCCAGGTAAAAGCACATCGGCGACCGATACGCTGTAGGGGCGAGGTGCGTTCGCGCCACGGGATCATCATGAGTGCGGCCACCGCTGCGATCGCCAGTGCCGGTCCGCCCAGGTGGGCGCCCCCGACGGCCCAGATCATCAGGCCCAGGGCCAGCAGCACCTCGATGAGCACCACGTACCGCACCGGGAATGGGCCTACAGCCCGCCGATACGCTCTCGTACCATCCTGTCCAGAACCTCTCCGTCCCGACCTGCTCGATCTCAACTCGCCCCCTGTTCGACCTGTCTCTGCCACGTATCGGTGCACGATCCGGCGCCTAGGACGAGGTGTGCGCACACGACGTCTGCATGTCGGGGCCGAGACGATCGGCGTGTATCGGTTAGGGTACTACCCAAATCGCACAAATCGCCGCGGAGACCGATCGGTGACCCCGTAGTCCACAGGGGAACCGAATGGACATGGGGTGCGTCCAATCGGGTATCGACACCGTCGTGTGCGCAGGGAGGGGATCGCATGGCGCGGCAACTCACCACGAAGGCTCAGGTCAACGGCTACCGGTTTCTGCTGAGCAGACTCGAGCACGCTCTGGTCCGACGCGACGCCCGGATGCTGCACGATCCGATGCGCTCGCAGATGCGTGCTCTGGTCCTCGGAACGGTGCTGGCGCTGCTGGCGTTGGCCGGCTTCGGGATCTGGGGTCTGGTGAAACCACAGGGCAGTGTGGGCAAGTCGGCAATCCTGGTGAGCAAGGACAGCGGCGGCCTCTTCGTGGTGATCGACGAGACCTTGCATCCCGTTCTCAATCTCGCCTCGGCGCGCCTGATCGTCGGCGACGACGCCGCCCCGACGTCGGTCGGCGATCGCAGGTTGTCGGACTATCCGCGCGGTGCGCTGCTGGGTATCCCGGGTGCACCTGCCGGTTTGCCAGGTTCGGCACACCCTGGGATCTCGACGTGGAGCGTGTGCGACCGGATCGACGACCGACAACTCGCGGGCCGGCCGGATGGGCCGCACGCGGTTCGGCTGGCGGTGATCGGGGAGAGGCCGGCGCTCGGTGACCGATTCCGCACGGCCGCACCAGAAGACGCGATACTGGCCTCCGACGGCCGTTCGACCTTCCTGCTGTACACGGTTCGGCGTGGGGACCGGCCGATGCCGGTGCGCGCCGAGGTCGACACCGCGGACCCGGCGGTCATGCGGGCGTTCGGTCTTGAGGGGGCCACGGTGCGCACGGTCAGTACCGGCTTGCTCAATTCGGTGCCGGAGGTGGCGTCGCTGCGGGTTCCCGACATCTCCTCCGACACGGTGGCGCCGGTGATCTCGGCGCCGGGTGTGCGGATCGGATCGGTGGTGCGCACGGTCGGAATCGACGGTGCGGCACACTATTACGCGGTGCTCGCCGGCGCGGTGCAGCCCGTCGGGGCGGCCACAGCCGAGATGTTACGGCTCGCCGACGATCGTGGTGGCGCGGAGGTGGTGACGGTGTCACCGGCTGTCGTCAATGCGGTGCCGCACACCGATACCGCCCTGCCGGTCGGCGAGTTTCCTTCTCGACCACCGCATCTGGTGGATGTGGCAGCGGTCCCGACGCTGTGTACGACGTGGGCCCGAGGTGTCGACGAACCGCGTGCATCCACGGCCATGCTCCTCGGCCGCGGATTGCCGATCGAGTCGTCGCAGCGACCGGTCACGCTGGCCACTGCCGATGGCAGTGGACCCGGTATCGACGAGGCATTCGTTCGCCCAGGGTCGGGTGAGTATCTCCGCGTCACCGGTAACGAGCCGGACAGCATTCGGTCCGAATCACTGTTCTACCTGAATGATTCGGGCATTCGATTTGGCATCGAGGATGTGGCCACCGGCCGGATTCTGGGGCTCGGTGACGCTCCCGCGCTCGCACCCTGGTCGGTGGTCTCGCTGCTCACCTCGGGCCCTACGTTGTCGCGTCACGATGCGCTCGTCGCGCATGATGCCCTCGCCGCCGACCCCGCCGGCGCGCCGGTTGGTTAGGGCGTCTTCCGAGCAGGTGTCCGACCGGGTCGGCCGTGATCGCGGCACATCGCTGGTCAGACCGGGGTGACCGGCCCGCCCATGATGTTGCCGACGATTCCGCGGATGATGTTGGTGCCGTCCTCGTCCCGCAGTTCGCGATACCACTGTGCGGTCTTCTCCGGGTCCTTGGCGTGGGTGACGTCGCAGCGTTTGCGCGCCCGCAACACGAGTTCGCCTGCGCGCTCGGTGCGCGCCGCCTGGTAGGCAGCGAGTGCTGCGGGAACGTCGTCGGGATGGTCGCGGAACGCGTACTGCAGTGCGACGGCGTCCTCCATCGCTGAGCAACCACCCTGTCCGATGTCGGGGGTGGTGTTGTGCGCAGCGTCGCCGAGCACCGCGACTCGGCCCTTGACCCAGGTGTGGAAGGGGTCGAGGTCGAGGATCTCGACGCGATTGGTCGCCGACGGGTCGAGGGCGGCGATCAGCGTCTGTACGCCAGGCGCCCAGTCGGCGAACTCGGCGGCAAGGACCTCTCGGGCGCTGCCCCGTTCGTACGGCGCACCCTCGGGCATCGGGACATCGAAGAAGAAATAGAACCGGCCACCGGCCACCGGCATCACCGACACTCGGCGACCGTCGCCGACGTAGGTGGTCCACTCGGTGGCGGGCCCGATCGCCTCGTCGATCTCCACGAGTCCGTTGAAGTTCACATATCCCGCGTAGCGTCGGGTGACGGGTCCTCCCAGTACGTATTCGCGGGTCCGCGATTTGGCGCCATCGGCGCCGATGACCAGATCCGCGGTGACGGTGGTCCCGTCGGCGAACTCGACTGTGGCACCGTCTGATCCGTCGCTCACCGAGATCATCTTCTTGCCGAAGTGGATGTCGTCGAGCCCGTAGGCGTTCATCAGCATGAGTTGCAACTCGGCGCGCGCGACTGGGTAGGGTCGTTGGCCTACCTCGTCGATGAGTGGCTGCATCGAGAAGCGGCACATGGTGTCGCCGGTCTTGGCCTCGACATAGCTCATCGTCTCGACGATGCCGCCGAGTGCGGCGACCTCCCGCTCGAGTCCGAGGTGATTGAGGCACTTGACACCGTTGGACCACACCGAAATCGCCGCTCCGACCGGCTTGTTCTCGGTGACCTGCTCGTACACCTCAACCTCGATGCCGAGTTGTTTGAGCGCGATCGCTGCACTGAGTCCACCCATGCCGGCCCCGATGATGACAGCCTTCACAACACTTCCTTCCCACAGAACCACTACAGGCTAAGGGGATCGGGGCGTTCGCGCGCGCCGAGGATCTTTTTCCGATCGAATACGATCCGGGGAGAACTGGTGGGAGTCGCCGATGCGGTCAGCGGGCGGCGCTGCCCGCGACGAGGGTCCGCACCATGCGTTCCCATTGATCGGTGATGGTGGCGATATCGAGTCCCACGGTGTCGGTGAGGTGCTGCACCGACGATGCCGCCAGCGGTGCGTGCACCGCGATGGCCAAGGTGTGGACGTCGTCGCCGAAACCCAACTGGCGCAGCAAGATCTGCACGTGATGGGTGGACGCCCGCCAGACGGGGTGCTTCATGAACTCGCCGCTGTCGGCGCCGGCTTCTAGGAGTACGTCGAGATGATCCACGGTCATCTTCAGCCGCACCCGCCCGTAGGCGAGCAGTCGGTCGAGAGGTGGTGCACCGGGGCCGAGGGGTTCGGGACCGGAGAGGTATGCCTGCTGGAGCTCGGATTCGGAGTGGTCGAGCAGGGCATGCATCAGCCCGGTCCGGCTACCGAAGCGACGGAACACCGTTCCTTTACCGACGCCTGCGGCCGCCGCGACGGCATCCATCGTCACCCCCGCGGCACCGCGGGTGTCGATGAGTGTCTGTGCTGCGGCGAGCAATAGGCGGCGATTGCGTGCGGCGTCGGCGCGTTCGGGTTCGCCGGTGCCGGCCAGGCGCAGAGGCAGTGCGTTGTGCTCTGACTCGGACACGTGATGTACCTAACTCTCGGCGTCATGCAGAAATATTCGGACCGTGGTCCGGTTGATCCTATCAATCGATACTCGAGTGAAGGAGGAGATGTGATGTCCGAATCAATCGTTCATGTGGTGGCGCTGGTGGGGAGTCTGCGCAAGGACTCGATCAATCGTCGGTTGGCTCTGGCCGCCGTTGACAATGCGCCGGAAGGCGTGTCGGTGACCTTGGTCGACGGCCTCGAGCGACTGCCCTTCTACAACGAGGACCTCGATTCCGCGACCGGATCGGAGGCCGATGATATCGATCCCGCGGTGGCGCGGCTACGCGCGCAGGTGGGTGCGGCCGATGCGGTTCTGCTGGCCACGCCCGAATACAACGGCTCTACTCCGGCGGTACTGAAGAACGCCATCGACTGGCTGTCGCGGCCGTACGGCAATGGTGCGCTGAAGGACAAGCCGGTCGGCGTCATCGGTGCCGCGCTGGGTCGTTACGCGGGCACCTGGTCGCGCGCGGACACCCGCAAGTCGGTCGGTATCGCCGGTGGTCGCGTGGTGGAAGAAGTGGACTTCGGAATTCAGGCGAGCGGGCTCGACGACGGCGCGTTGCACGCCGACGTCGTCGACGGTGTGGGTGCGGCCGTGCGCGCGCTGGCCGATCAGGTGCCCTCCCGCCTCTGACCACGGCGCCACGGCTCGCGGTGGCCTGTGAGCCGTGAGCAGGGGGTCGCTGAGGCGCGCAAACGCGACACGCCCGGCGGCGCCGCAACACGCCGGGATTCGTGATTGTGTATGCGCCGCGACCTGCGAGTTTCATGAATGTGATTCACAACTTCTTGGGGTGCTCTGAAATGTCAGGCACTAGGTGTAGTGTTCTCAGCACCGGCAGGGCCGAGATGCGTAGAGGCGTCAGCGGTCGCAGGGGAGGGCTAGATGCGGTGATCTGCGTCACGTTCTTCACGCTGGAAAACCGAACCAACCGCCACCCATCCGACGAGCATCTGCCGTTCATCATGTGACCCGAGGAGCGTTCATCAATGGCCATCACCGTCTACACCAAGCCGGCCTGTGTGCAGTGCAATGCCACCTACAAGGCGCTCGACAAGCACGGGCTGTCCTATGAGGTCGTCGACATCAGCACCGACGACGAGGCCCGTGACTACGTGATGGCCCTGGGTTACCTGCAGGCGCCGGTGGTCGTGGTTGGCGATGACCACTGGTCGGGATTCCGTCCCGACCGCATCAAGGCGCTCGCCGCCAGCGCTGCCTGAACTCGCCACGCTCGTTCGATCCGGAGGGGAAGTCGGGATCGAACCGAAGGCGGGTCGACGTGCAGCCACGTGCGCGGTTGCCTGCCCCGTGCGATCCACCGGGGCAGGCAACCGGACCACGAACTTCTGCATGGGATCACGGTGTTCAACCAGATGCGGCCCTTGATCGGGTAGCTGTTGACCGAATACGACGTTCATCAGACTCGGTGGGGGTGGGACATATGACGGGCACCGCGCCATTGGTTGTCTACTTTTCCTCCGTGTCGGAGAACACTCACCGTTTCGTCCGCAAGCTGGGGCTGCGGTCGGTACGGATTCCCGTCGCCGATCGGATGACAGTGGAGTCGTTCCGTGTCGACGAACCGTACGTGCTCATCTGCCCGACCTACGGCGGTGGCAGGCCATCGACCGCGGTCAGCGGGGGATTCGTTCCCAAGCAGGTCATCAAGTTCCTCAACAACCCCGACAACCGATCGTGGATTCGCGCGGTGATCGCCGCGGGTAACACGAACTTCGGTGAGGAGTTCTGCCTCGCCGGGGACATCATCTCGCGCAAATGTCACGTGCCCTATCTCTATAGGTTCGAGCTGATGGGCACCGACCACGACGTCTCGCGGGTTCGGGAGGGTCTCGTCGAGTTCGCGGTGAGTCCCGCCTTCAAGCGTCCGAGCCTGTCCGACCCAGTCGTTCGTTCGGACGTGTCCGACCCAGTCGTTCGTTCGGACGTGTCCGACCCAGTCGTTCGTTCGGACGTGTCCGACCCAGTCGTTACAGTGTCGCGGTAGTCGTTTCATCGTCGAAGCCGTAATCCGTCAACCCCATCCCCGATCAGCCCTTCACGCCCCCGTCCGCACACCCTGAAAGCACAGGAGAGTTCTCGTGTCGCCCACCGCATCCGTCTCCGACGTGACCACCGACACCACCACCTCGGCCAGCAAGTCGGGTGTGCACGCCTCGCCGGCGGGTCACGACCCGGGAGATCTCGACTACCACGCCCTCAACGCGATGCTCAACCTGTACGACCGTGACGGCAAGATCCAGTTCGAGAAGGACCGCGAGGCCGCGCACCAGTACTTCCTGCAGCACGTCAACCAGAACACCGTCTTTTTCCACGACCTCGACGAGAAGCTCGACTACCTCGTCGAGGAGAACTACTACGAGCCCGAGGTCCTTGCCCGGTACGACCGCGAGTTCGTCAAGCTCCTCTTCGGACACGCCTATGGAAAGAAGTTCCGCTTCCCGACCTTCCTCGGCGCGTTCAAGTACTACACGAGCTACACGCTCAAGACCTTCGACGGCAAGCGCTATCTCGAGCGGTTCGAGGATCGCGTTTGCATGGTGGCGCTGACGCTGGCAGACGGTGACACCGCATTGGCCCGTAATCTCGTCGACGAGATCATGGAGGGTCGCTTCCAGCCGGCTACGCCTACCTTCCTCAACTCCGGTAAGAAGCAGCGGGGCGAGCCGGTCAGTTGCTTCCTTCTTCGTATCGAAGACAACATGGAATCAATTGGGCGGTCCATCAATTCGGCTCTGCAGCTGTCCAAGCGCGGCGGCGGGGTGGCGTTGTTGCTGTCCAACATCCGTGAGCACGGTGCGCCGATCAAGAAGATCGAGAACCAGTCCTCGGGTGTCATCCCCATCATGAAGCTGCTCGAGGATTCGTTCTCCTACGCCAATCAGCTCGGCGCCCGTCAGGGCGCCGGCGCGGTGTATCTGCACGCCCATCACCCCGACATCTACCGCTTCCTCGACACCAAGCGGGAGAACGCGGACGAGAAGATCCGCATCAAGACGCTGAGCCTCGGCGTGGTGATCCCCGACATCACCTTTCAGCTCGCCAAGAACAACGATGACATGTACCTGTTCAGTCCGTACGACGTCGAGCGTGTCTATGGTGTGCCGTTTGCCGACGTCAACGTCACCGACAGGTACCACGACATGGTCGAGGACAAGCGGATTCGCAAGACCAAGATCAAGGCGCGCGAGTTCTTCCAGACTCTGGCCGAACTGCAGTTCGAGTCGGGTTACCCCTACATCATGTTCGAGGATACGGTGAACCGGGCCAATCCGATCCACGGCAAGATCACCCACTCCAATCTGTGCTCGGAGATCCTTCAGGTCTCGACGCCCTCGACGTTCAATGATGACCTGTCCTATGCGCATGTGGGCAAGGACATCTCGTGCAACCTCGGCTCGCTCAACATCGCCAAAACCATGGACTCGCCCGACCTCGGGCACACCATCGAGACTGCGATCCGTGGATTGACCGCCGTCAGCGACCAGACTGCAATCACCTCGGTACCGTCGATCGAGAACGGCAACAACGAGTCTCACGCGATCGGCCTCGGTCAGATGAACCTGCACGGCTATCTTGCCCGCGAGCGCATCTTCTACGGCAGCGATGAGGGTATCGACTTCACCAACATATACTTCTACACCGTGCTCTATCACGCGTTGCGTGCATCGAATGCCATTGCGCGCGAACGAGGTAAGGCATTCGCTGGGTTCGAGCGTTCGAAGTACGCCAGCGGTGAGTTCTTCGACAAGTACACCGATCAGGAGTGGCTGCCGAAGACCGATCGGGTGGCGGAGTTGTTCGCTCGCGCCGAGATCGCCATCCCGACCCGCGACGACTGGCGTGATCTCAAGGCGGCAGTGCAGCGTGACGGCATCTACAACCAGAATCTGCAGGCTGTTCCGCCGACCGGTTCGATCAGCTACATCAATCACTCGACGAGTTCGATCCACCCGGTGGCGGCCAAGATCGAGATCCGCAAGGAAGGCAAGATCGGTCGCGTCTACTACCCGGCGCCCTATATGACCAACGACAATCTCGAGTACTACCAGGACGCGTACGAAATCGGCTATGAGAAGGTCATCGACACCTACGCCGCGGCGACGCAGCACGTCGACCAGGGGTTGAGTCTGACGCTGTTCTTCAAGGACACCGCGACCACCCGCGACGTCAACAAGGCGCAGATCTACGCGTGGCGCAAGGGAATCAAGACCCTGTACTACATCCGGTTGCGCCAGATGGCCCTCGAAGGGACTGAGGTGGAGGGTTGCGTCAGCTGCATGTTGTGAGCCTCGGGCGACCATGAACCCAACTTCTGCTATGAGCTTCGAGCAATGGATGGCCGCGATCACCACCCACGGTGCCATGATCGCCGCCACCAGCACCGCCGATCTCGGTGTGCCCGTACCGAGTTGTCCCGAGTGGACCGCCGCCGACCTGATCTCCCATGTCGGCGCCGTGCACCGGTGGGCGACCGCACGGATCGTCGGCGACGATTCGGTGCAGTCCTACGCCGACGTCCCCACTCCTCGGGCCGACGAGCTGACCGAATGGTATCGAGGTGGGCTCCGCGGACTCGTCGAGGTCCTCGGTACCCGGGATCCCGACACGGTGGCACCGACCTTCGTCGGTGCGCGCACCGTCGGGTGGTGGGCGCGCAGGCAGGCGCACGAACTCGTCGTTCACCGATGGGATCTGGAGTCCGCGATCCGGCCGGGCCCGCAGCAGCCGGTCGACGCCGAGGTCTCCGCCGATGGGATCGAGGAGTGGCTCGAGGTCTTCGCGCCCCGATTCCTGTCCCGGTCTGGCGGCGTTCCGCAGCACCTGCACGGGGCGACACTGCATATCCATACCCTTGACGAGCCGGTAGGTGAATGGCTGGTCAAGCTGTCCGCGAACGGGCTGACATGGTCGCGAGAGCACATGAAAGCCGATGTGGCGCTGCGTGGTTCGGCTTTCGATGTGTTGCTCACGCTCTGGCATCGCCGACCGCTGTCGGCCCTCGATACGGTGGGGGACCCCGGAGTCGCCGCCGAACTGCTCGACCTCATCCACGTCACCTGACCGCCACCGATACCGTAGAACCCGCATCCGCATCCATGAGGAGATGATCATCATGACCGCAGGCACCCACAGCCCGGCCGACGGCGCGCCCATCAAGCTGGTGAGCCGCGTCTCTGCGATCAACTGGAACCGCGTCCCCGACGAAAAGGACGCCGAGGTGTGGGATCGTCTCACCGGCAATTTCTGGTTGCCGGAAAAGGTGCCGGTGTCCAACGACATCCCGTCGTGGAACACGCTCACCGAGTACGAGAAGCAGCTGACGATGCGGGTGTTCACCGGTCTGACGCTGCTCGACACCATCCAGGGCACCGTCGGCGCGGTCTCGCTCATCCCGGATGCCTCCACCCCGCATGAAGAGGCGGTGCTCACCAACATCGCGTTCATGGAGTCGGTGCACGCCAAGAGCTACAGCTCGATCTTCTCCACGCTGTGCTCGACCAAGGAGATCGACGAGGCATTCCGCTGGTCGGAGGAGAACGAGCACCTGCAGCGCAAGGCCCAGATCGTCATGGACTACTACCGTGGCGAGGATCCGCTCAAGCGCAAGGTGGCCTCGACCCTGCTCGAGTCGTTCCTCTTCTATTCCGGCTTCTACCTGCCGATGTACTGGTCCTCGCGCGCCAAGCTCACCAACACCGCCGACCTCATCCGCCTGATCATCCGCGACGAGGCGGTGCACGGCTACTACATCGGCTACAAGTACCAGCGGGGTCTGGAGGTGCAGACCGCGCAGCGTCGTCAGGAACTCAAGGACTACACCTTCGAGTTGCTCTTCGAGCTCTATGACAACGAGTCCGATTACACCGAGGCGCTCTACGACGAGGTCGGCCTCACCGAGGACGTCAAGAAGTTCTTGCGCTACAACGCGAACAAGGCGTTGATGAACCTCGGCTACGAGGCGATGTTCCCGAAGGACGAGACCGACGTGAACCCGGCGATCCTGTCGGCACTCTCACCCAACGCCGACGAGAACCACGACTTCTTCTCCGGCTCCGGCAGTTCGTATGTCATCGGCAAGGCGGTCAACACCGAGGACGAGGATTGGGACTTCTGAGATAGGAGCACCCGCCTGATTGGGTGTAGCTGGGGAGACGGAGACGAATGAGATGAGGGGCCGCCGTCATGAGTGACGACAAGAACGACCACCGCAAGATCGACCACCGGAAGGGCCCGGTCACGCCTGCGACGGTGAGCGTCGTGGGCGCCCCACCGAAGAGCTGGACCGCGTTTTGGGTATGTGGGGGAATCGGCGTGGCAGCATTCGTCGCCGTCGCGATCTGTGCGGCCGCGCATGCTGTGGCCGGCGTGATCTTCTTCGGCATCTTTGGTGTGGGCTGGAGCGGTCTGGTTCTGCTGACCCTGTGGGGAGCACGATCGGTGATCGGTAGACCTCAGGTCACCGCAGGCCCGGACGGGATCTGGGCGCCGGCCTTTCAGCTGCCCTGGGATCAGATCCGTGCCCTGGATTTCGTCAGCGGCGGAACCAGCTACGGAAAGATCGATCCGCATCAGACGCACGCGGCACGGCGACGGGAGACGTCGCTTGTCGTCACCTCGCGCGCGACGAACAAGAACGGGCGACCCCTGCAGTACGGAACGACCCTGCATCACTTCAACTCGGAGAACTTCGACGAGTTCCGCAGTGCAGTAAGGGCTTTGGCGCCGCACGTCGAATTCTGGACCACGCTGAACGTCAGCGATTACGTCGTCGACCCCACCGCACAGCAGGAGCTTACCCGGCAGTTGGCTGCGACCGGACGGGTCGCGGTGACCACGCGGCGCGGGAAGGAGAAGATGTACTTTGACCGAAACGGAGTCGGCGCCGACGGCAAGTTCGTGCCGTGGACGTCGGTCACCGGTGTCATCGCGGTCATCGATCTGCACACGACCAGCGGCAGCACCGGAATGGGAAAGAGTACGTCGCGGACACCGAAGCTCGTGATCGTCACGAATATGGTTGACCAGAAGGGAAATGAGCTGCGGCTCCGACCCACCTACGAGGCGAGCTACCAGCCGCCCGTCGAGCATCTCCTGCCGCTGCTGCGACAACTCGCACCGCATGTGCAGATCGCCGACCAACGCGCCGTCAAGTGAGCGTCCCTTCGTACTCGGCGCCCGCGGTCGGCTAGCATGGTCGCCATGTCGATCACCGAAAGGGGCGCTGCGCCTCACCTGAGTTGATGGCCGGCGTTCGCGTCCGCAGGGCGGACGAACTCCGACGTTCCCGACGAGCCCGCTCCCATTCCTGTTGGGGCCACCTCATTCTGGCGCCGCTGTGGGCCCAGCACGGAGCCAACCTGGGCACCCTGCTGCGCACCTGTGATGCGGTGGGCGCCTGTATGGCGGTGCCACCGCACGACTGGGTGGGTCCGGCCCTGCGACGGGGCAACACCGTTCCGGGTCGCTCATGTATCCATCGCACCGGCAACCCGGTCCGGTGGCTCGAGCGTGAGCGCGATGCCGGCGCTCACCTCATCGGCGTCGAATTGGCCGAGGGCGCAACGCGTCTGGCCGATCTACCGATCGCACGGCGACGTACCGTGGTGGTACTCGGGCACGAACGCACAGGTATCGGCGAGTCCGTCCTCGACGTGCTCGACGACGTCGTCGAGATACCGATGGTCGGGCGCGGAGCGAGCCTGAATGTTGCGGTGTCCGGGTCGCTCGTCGCCTACAAGCTCGCAGGTTTGGTGTAAGAGCCGCCCTCAGGGTTCGATGATCCGGTCGTAGAGATCGCCCAACTCGTCGACGGCCTCGGCGATGTCGCCGGGGGCGACTCCGGAGGCCCGCAACGCGGTGCGCAGAGCGGTGGCGTCGAGGTCGGTGAGCGGATTCATCCGGGGCGGTGAGGGGAGCGGGGGAGCGGTCGCGCCGGTGCCGTAGAAGTCGATTCGCGGCGGTGCGGAGTCATTCTCGTCGCCGATCCGACCACTATCACCCGACGGGGAGGAGTCTGGGGCGGGTGCGAGTTCTTCGATCGCGTCGAGCAGATCCGGCAGCGACGTCCCCATCACGGACAGCAGGGTGGTGGGGCGCCGGTCGATCTCGACGGCCACCTCGTACAACGTCGACAGGATGTGGATGCACCGTCCGGAGTCGTCGGGGCATGTGCATGCGCCGACGATGTCGGCGCTTTCGGTCGGTAGCACCAGTTCACCGACGGTGCGCGGCTGCTCACCACGCGAAAGCGACATCACCTCTGTCACAGCGTCGGCGGCGCGCAGCAGCGTTGCCACCGTCGCGGTGTCGACGGTGCGGATCTCGATCGTCACCTCGAACGGTTCGAGCTGACTGCCCTCGACCGACGAGGTGACCCGACCTGCGTCGATCCTCAGCCGATGCACATGCCGATCGCGGAAGTACCTGCGGGCCTGGGTGATTTTGCGGCTATCGACTGCCGCATCGGTGCCGTCGCCGGTGAATCGACCTTCGGCCACGTCGACCAACGCACGTGACCACGGAGTGAGCGCATACCCGCGCACCGGGACCGTGCCGCGACGTGCACTCATCGGCGTGCACTCATCTCGGCGCCGCTCATTCGCTCACCGCGTCCTCGCGCAACCGGAACAGTTCGAAGAGTTCATCGTTGCCGAGTTCGCCCATCCAGGTCTCGCCTGCCGACATCGTCAGTCGTGACAGTTCGCGCTTCTTCGCGATGAGGTCGTCGACGCGTTCCTCGAGCGTGCCGACGCACACGAAGCGTCGCACGTGCACACGTTGCCGCTGCCCGATCCGGTACGCGCGATCGGTCGCCTGGTCCTCGACGGCCGGATTCCACCAACGATCCACGTGCACTACGTGATTGGCGGCCGTCAGATTCAGGCCGGTGCCGCCGGCCTTGAGGGTGGCGATCAGGATTGGCGATCGAATCCCGTTGTTGCCGTGCTGGAATCGGTCGACGATCTGGTCGCGATCGCCGCGTGCCAGGCCGCCGTGCAGCAACGGGACCTCGGTGCCCAGCAACTCGGTGAGCCACGCCGAGAGCAAGTCGCCGAACGCGGCGAACTGGGTGAACAGCAGGGCCTGATCACCCTCGGCGACCAGCGTCGTAGCGATGTCGTGGAGTAGTTCGAGTTTGCCGGACCGGTGGGCGCCCCGACGGAGCAGCGGTGTGCCGTCGGCCAGATAGTGCGCGGGATGATTGCAGATCTGCTTGAGTCGCGTCAACGCCGCCAACACCGTTCGCCGGCGCAACGCGCGCTGCTGTCTGTCCCGCAGGGCCTCCATCAGATCGTCGATGACCGCGCGGTACAGCGCGGCCTGCTCGACGGTGAGATTGGCGCGCACGGTGATCTCGGTCTTCTCTGGCAGGTCGGTGATGATCGACGGGTCGGTCTTCTCGCGCCGGAGGATGAACGGGCGGGTCAGTGCGGCCAGCCGGGCGAGCGCGTCGGGATCACGGTCGCGCTCGATCGGCTCGGCGAAGCGATTACGGAAGGTCGATGCCGACCCGAGCAGCCCGGGGTTGACCAGGTCGATCACCGCGCGCAGATCCTCCAGCCGATTCTCGACGGGGGTCCCGGTCAGGGCGATCCGGTGATCGGCAGGAATCGCCCGGAGTGCTGTGGCCGCAGCGGTTCTCACATTCTTGACGTGCTGGGCCTCATCGACGACGAGATGCCGCCACGGGTGCGCTGCCAGCAACTCGCGGTCCCGGGCGACGATCGCGAAGGTCGTCAGCACCACCTCGGAGCTGCCGTGGACCGCGGCGAATGCGGCGCCCTTCGCGCGATCGGGACCGTGGTGGACCGCGACCGGCATGCTCGGCGCGAACCGGGCCAATTCGGCAGACCAGTTGCCCACCACCGACATCGGGCACACGATCAGCGTGGGCGAGCGGGTGGCAGTGTCTGCGGTATGTGCTTCGTGGGCGAGCAGAGCGATCACCTGCACCGTCTTGCCCAGCCCCATGTCGTCGGCGAGGACGCCACCGATCCCACGCCGCGCCAGATGCGCCAACCACTCCAGGCCGCGCTGCTGATACGGGCGCAGCGAGGCCGCCAACAGTTCGGGTGGCGGGATAGGGTGTGGGCGCAGGGCTCCGGTCTCGGCGATCTCGTCGAGCCAGTCCAGTCCGCGCACTGCGCTCACCGGTACCGGCAGGGTGTCGGTGTCACCGGTGACCAACCCGAGCAACTCACCCATGTCGGGTGCGCCGCCCGAACCGGCAAGCGCGCGCTGGGAGGTGACGTACGCGGCCGCCCGGCTCAGCCGAGCGCCCTCGGCGCGCACCCACACTCCGCGGATTCGAACGAGATCGCCTTTCTGCCTGGATAACTCGTCCAGATCGGCTTCCCCGAGGGTGATCGCATCCGGCCCGTCGCCGAGTGCCAGGCGCCACTCGAACTCCCGGATCTCTCGCAACCCGACCATGCGTGCCGGCGCACCGCCGCCGACCACCGGGCGTGCCCGCATGGTCAGACTCGGCCGAACCTCGGCGATGGTGCGCGGCAACAACACCGGGAACCCGGCGTCGGCCAGCGCGGCGGCGCCTGTGGTGAACAGTCGTTCGGCAAGTTCGGTGGGCAGCAGGTAGTCCAGGCTCGTTCGATCCGGATCCGCCTGGTGCAGTTCGGGAAACGCCCGGACCGCGGTGGCCAGCTCGGTGGTCACCTCATCGAGGTCGGTGGCATTGAGCCGACCCGGCAACACCGGCGCCACATGACCGTCGATCGAGCGTCGACACACTGCAAGACGCCATCGCAACCGGTCCGGGTCGGTGCGCACCCGGCCGGTGTCGTCTGGGCCGAGGTCGTCGATCGGCGAGTCCGGGTCGTCGGGTTCGTGCAGCCGAAAGATCAGGGTGGCCTCATGGGCCGCGGCGCTCGTGCCCCAGCCCGCCCACGCCGACATCGCCGCCGGGCGGGTGGCGGCCGCCGGCACCCCACCGTCGCCCACGAGCGCGGCGATCAGCGGCGTCGTGGGTTCGATCGCGCCCAGTCTTGACGCGGAAGTATCTATCCGACAACGGCATTCGTGATCGACCGCCTCAGCCGCGAAGTCCATCAGGGCGGCGCCGCCACCGTTGTCGGCGAGCGCGCCGGGCGCGCCGCCGGTGATTACCGCACTCCAGGCACGCCACGCCGGGGTCGGCAATGGCGCCCAGCGGAACACCGTTTCACCAGCGATGTCGGCCAGGGCGGGGGCGACCGCGCCAGCGGCGACGAAGCGCCGGACCCCGTCGACGAGGTGCCGATACCAGGCGATGTCGCCGGGAACGGGCAGCGAGCGGGTGGCATCGAGGAACGAGACGGCAGAAGCCGTACCCAGGGTCATCGTGGCGACGAAGTCGCGGCGGCCGGCATCGTCGATGATGTCGATCTGGCGGCGGAAACGCCTACCCGCCAACAGTGATCGCAGGGGATCGGGGAGTTCGCCGGTGCGGCCGGCGTCCTCCCAGACCGCCAACCCCACGCCCGGGCGCCACAGCGCATGTAATCCCACCAGCGACCCGCCCTGAGCCGACGGCTCGCCGTCCCGCGTCGCGAGAGTCGATGACATGGTCTTCAGAGTAGTTTGCGACCCGGACACGACCGCGAAACGGCCGCCGGCGGTGCCAATCTGCGAGAGAATCCAGCGATGACCGCCACCCACGACGCTCCGAAGACCCACGGTGAGGCGCTGGCCTCCGGCCCCACCGTCTACTCCGGCAATGAGCATTCGGCGGGCAAGGCCGCACGCAAGATCGTGCCTCGCCGAGCCCTCGGAGACTGGGACCCGTCGGGGCGCGGGCACGATGCGCTGCAGACCATCCTGGCTCAGAACGAGACGCGCGATCAGCGGCTCGTCCCCATCCGCCACGGCCGGATGGCGGCGTCGCCGTGGACCTTCTATCGTGGCGCTGCCGCGGTGATGGCCGCCGATCTCGGTTCCCGGCCGAACACCGGCATCACCGTCCAACTCTGCGGAGACGCACACGTCCTGAACTTCGGGCTGTGGAACACCCCGGAGCGGACGCTGGCCTTCGATCTGCGCGACTTCGACGAGACCCTGCCCGGGCCGTTCGAGTGGGATGTGCTGCGATTCCTGGCAAGTCTGGTGGTGCTGGCACGAGATAACAAGGTCGCCGACGCGACTGCCACCGAGGCGGTTCGCGCCGGGTTCGGCGGCTACCGCAGGTGGATGCGCACCTATTCGGGGTGGCCGATCCTCGATGTGTGGGCCGAGAAGTTCTCCGTCGACGAGCTCACCGGCTACGTTGCGACCCCGGCGAACGGGGCACGCCTGGACAGGGTGATCGAGAAACGGGCGCAGAAGCGGACCAGCCGAGGAGCCTCGAAGAAACTCACCCACCTCGTCGACGGCCGCCGGATGATCAAGGAGGAGCCGCCCTATCGGGTGCACGCGTTGGCCGACTACTCCGACGTCCTCAACGACGTGATCGTCGCGTACTACGCGTCGGTGCCGGAGAACGTCGCAGCCCTGCTGCGTCGCTTCGACCTCGTCGACGCGGTGCAGCAGATCGTCGGGGTGGGCAGCGTCGGCATGCGGGTGTTCCTGAACCTCGCCGAGGAGCACGAGACCGGAGACCCGCTGTTCTTTCAGATCAAACAGGCCGCCCCGTCGGTGTACGAGAAGGTGGTCGCACCGAGCGCCTACGGCCATCACGGTCAGCGGGTTGTCAACGGTCAGCGCCTGATTCAGACCGCCTCGGACATGTTCCTGGGGTGGACGACGATCGGGGAGTGGGAGTTCTACGTCCGACAGTTCCGCGATGGCAAGGTTATTCCGGATGGTCCGACTGTGTCGCGTGCGCTGTCGCAGTTCGCCGCCGCGTGCGGCCACGTGCTCGCGCGAGCCCATGCCCGTAGCGGCGACGCCCGCGCCATCGCCGACTATCTCGGCACCTCCGACAAGGTTGAGGAATCGATGGTGCGTTTCGCGCACGCCTACGCCGACCAGACCGAACGCGATCACGCACAATTGGCCGCCGCGATCGCCGACGGGTCGATCCCTTCGGCGCCGGGCTGGCCGTAGAGTACTGCGGGTTCGGTGACGAGACCGGAGTCCTCAGTCGGTGACCTCGGTCAGCGTGCCGGTGGCCACGTCGAAGATGAATCCGCGGAGTGAACTGGTCTTGGTGACGAACGGGCTGTTGCGGATGCGCGTCAACGACTGCCGCACGTCCTCCTCGACGTCGGGGAAGGACTCGGCCGCCCATGCCGGCTTCTGACCGATCTCGTTCTGGATGTCGCGCTTGAATTCGTCGTCGGTGAACGTGAGCATCCCGCAGTCGGTGTGGTGGATAAGGATGATCTCGGTGGTGCCGAGCAGTCGCTGGCTGATGGCCAACGATCGGATCTCGTCGTCGGTGACGACGCCACCGGCGTTGCGGATGACATGGGCCTCGCCCTCGTTGATCCCCAGCGCGCGGTAGACGTCGAGGCGGGCGTCCATGCAGGCGACGACCGCGACGTGACGGCTCGGTGGCAGGGGCAGGGGACCGGAGAAGGTCTTGGCGTACTCGGCGTTGTTGGCCAGGTACTCATCGGTGACAGTCATTCGTCCACTGTGCGCGCCGGCACGCCCGGGGCGCGAGGGTTGCGATCACGACGGGCCGAACACCTCGGCGTCGGCGCATGTATCGGCGCCCGGTCCGCTTTGGGCGCTCACTGCCAGCGGGCCAGCAGGTCCTTCGATCGTGCGGCCAGATCGGCCTGCCAGAACGGACCGAAGCTGATCCGTCCGACGCCGAGCTCGGCCAGGTGCGTGAGCGAATCCTCGGCGGGCACGGCGATCGCGTTGACCGGCAACGGCAACGACGAGGTGAGCTCGCGCTGCACCGCGTCGGTGTGTCGGCCGACGGGGTAGAGGCTGCTCGCCCCGGCCTGCGCACAGAGCGTCAGACGTTCGATCGCGCGGGCCACGCGGTCGGTCTCGGCGCCTCCGGCACGCAGGAACAAATCGGTCCGTGCGTTGATGACGACCGGGACACCGGCGGAGTCGGCGGCGGTGCGCAACGCGCCGACGAGTTCGGCGTGCTCTCCGGCGGCGCGCAAACGTCCACCGTCGGCGTGCACGGTGTCCTCGATGTTCAGACCCACCGCTCCGGCGTCGAGTAGTCCGTCGATCAGTGCGGCCGGCGACCGGCCGTACCCCGACTCGACGTCCACCGACACCGGAAGGTCCACCGCTGCGGTGATCTGGCGGACGCGGGTCAGTAGTTCGTCGAAGGTCATGCCCTCGTGGTCGGCGCGACCGATCGAGTCGGCGACCGGATGGGAGCCGACGGTCAGCGCCGCGAACCCGGCGTCGGCGGCCAGGGCCGCCGACCACGCGTCCCAGACCGTGGGCAGCACAACCGGGCTGCCGGGCACGTGCAGATCGGCCAGGGTGCGGGCGAGGGTGACCAGGTCAGGAGTTGCTTCTTCAGGAATTGCCATTCAACGACTTCTTCACATCGTTGAGCACGAGCCACGCGGCCGCCAAGCCTGTTCCGCTGTACCAGATCTCGTCGTTGACCGAGAGGACGCGCTTCCAAGTGGGTGCGCCCATGTTGAGCCAGCGATCGCTGAGCAGAACCTGTGTGCCGTGATCGAGGCCCCCGTCGCCGTCGAAGGATACATAGATGAGGTCGGCGTCGGCGTCGGTGAAGTTCTTGTCGGTGACGGTGAAGCTGTCGGCACCACGCTGTGGGGCGGGGCGCTGCACGCCGATCGTCGTCAGGATCTGGCCGGCGAATGTACCGGTGCCGGCGATGATCTCGGTGTCCTTGGTGAATCGCACGAGCGACACCTGGTTGTGGGCGGCATCCATCCGTGTACCGGTCTTGGTGGCCTCGTCGGTGAATTCCTGAAGGAGGCGGGTGCCGTCGGCGGAGCGGCCGAGGGCGGCGGCCACCGCCTGGAAGCGTTCCTGCCAGGTGCCGTCGGCGATCGTCGCCGTCTTCGTTCCGGTAAAGGACTGTGCCGAGCTTGAGGTTGCCGGGGTGGTGAGCACGATGTCTGGGGCCGCGGTGCGGGCCGCCGTCGGATCGGGGGTGGTGCCGATCGCCGGAACCGAGGTCAGCTGCGGTCCGAGATAGGCGGGGACCGAGCCGGGGGCCGCGGTCACTGCGGTCACTTTGGGGCCGATGCCCAGGGCACAGAGATCATCGAGCAGCGCCGGGTCGGTGACCACGATGCGCCTAGGGTCGGTGCGTGGGTCGGAGGCGGTGGTCGGTGCCAGGCAGGTGCGCGAGTAGTCGCGGTCGGCGGAGACGACGTTGACCTGGGCGATGCGGGTGGTGGAGGTGGAGATGGTCTTGCCATCGGGGGTGGTCAGTAACGGCTGATCGTCGGAACAGGCGCCGAGCGACAGGGTTGCGACGCACACCAGCACTGCCGTGGCAACCACGCCACGCCTGCTCGACCGACTCCGAACACTGTCGCCGGATCCGCGTTCGACCCGTTCCTCACCGCCACCCTGCACCCGCCCAACCTAGCAGGGCCGCCACCGCACCCGCCCGAGCTTGTCGCCGCCGGGCCGCACGCCGTGGCGGGACGTTCCGGCGAGCCTGGCGCGTCGGCTCCGGTGCTGGGGTTGACCTGCGTCGATGGTGCCCACGAGAAATCATGTACGACAGATCGTAGGACCCACTCGGCCAGGGTGGGTGCAAGGGTTTAGGATCGGTACCCAGCGCTCGGTTTGTTCATGTGCCGACCGGCGGACATCGCATCCCGACCGGTCGGGCAAGAGGAGGATCTGTGACCGCGGTAGACCAGCCCACCACGCAAGTGGCACCAGTACGTCCGTACCCGGAGCGCTTTCAGCCCAAGGGTTCGTTCATCTACAAGCTGATCACCACGACCGATCACAAGTTGATCGGCATGATGTATATCGTCGCCTGCTTCGCCTTCTTCCTCATCGGCGGCCTGATGGCACTGCTGATGCGTGCGGAGTTGGCGCATCCGGGTATGCAGTTCCTGTCGACCGAGCAGTTCAACCAGCTGTTCACCATGCACGGCACGGTGATGCTGCTGATGTATGCGACCCCGATCGTGATCGGGTTCGCCAACTTCGTGCTCCCGCTGCAGATCGGCGCCCCCGACGTCGCCTTCCCGCGGCTCAACGCCTTCGGGTTCTGGCTGTTCGTGTTCGGTTCGACGGTCGCCATCGGTGGCTTCATCACCCCGGGTGGTGCAGCCGACTTCGGCTGGACCGCCTACACCCCGCTCACCGACGCGATCCACTCTCCCGGTGTCGGCGCCGATCTGTGGATCATGGGCCTCGGCGTCTCGGGTCTGGGCACCATCCTCGGTGGCGTCAACATGGTGACCACCGTCGTGTGTCTACGCGCCCCCGGTATGACGATGTTCCGGATGCCGATCTTCACCTGGAACATCCTGGTCACCACCATCCTGATCCTGATGATCTTCCCGCTGCTGACCGCGGCCTTGCTCGGTTTGGAGGTCGACCGTCAGTTCGGTGCTCACCTCTACGACCCGGCCAACGGTGGTGTGATTCTCTGGCAGCACCTGTTCTGGTTCTTCGGCCACCCCGAGGTGTACGTCATCGCGCTGCCGTTCTTCGGCATCGTGTCGGAGATCTTCCCGGTCTTCTCCCGCAAGCCGCTGTTCGGCTACTCGGGTTTGGTGTATGCAACGCTGGCGATCGCTGCGCTGTCCGTGGCGGTGTGGGCTCACCACATGTACGTCACCGGCGCGGTCCTGCTGCCGTTCTTCTCCTTCATGACCTTCCTGATCGCAGTACCGACCGGTGTGAAGTTCTTCAACTGGATAGGCACCATGTGGAAGGGCCACATGACGTTCGAGACGCCGATGCTGTTCTCGGTCGGCTTCATCGTCACCTTCCTCTTCGGTGGTCTCACTGGTGTGCTGCTCGCCAGCCCGCCGCTGGATTTCCACCTTTCCGACAGCTACTTCGTCGTCGCGCACTTCCACTACGTGCTCTTCGGTACCATCGTCTTCGCGACCTACGCCGGCATCTACTTCTGGTTCCCCAAGATGACCGGACGCATGCTCGACGAGCGTCTGGGTAAGTGGCACTTCTGGCTGACCTTCATCGGTTTTCACACCACGTTCCTGGTGCAGCACTGGCTGGGTAACGAGGGTATGCCGCGTCGTTACGCCGACTACCTGCCCTCGGACGGCTTCACCACGTTGAACGAGATCTCCACAGCCGGCGCGTTCATCCTCGGTCTGTCGACGCTGCCGTTCCTGTGGAACGTCTTCAAGAGCTACCGCTACGGCGAGGTCGTGACCGTCGACGATCCGTGGGGCTTCGGCAACTCCCTCGAATGGGCGACCAGCTGCCCGCCGCCGCGCCACAACTTCACCGAGCTGCCCCGCATCCGCTCGGAACGCCCGGCCTTCGAGCTTCACTATCCGCACATGATCGACCGGATGCGAGCGGAGGCTCACGTCGGCCCGGGCCACGGGCATGACAGCGAAAGCGCCGAACGTATCCGGCGCGACCCGCTCACCGTCGGCGACCACGAGTCCTCCGCCGACTGACGCGGCGCAGCGCGGTGGGCGGCTCCCCGGATTCACACACCACTTCCGCACCCGGATCGGTTCACGCCGCTCCGGGTGCGGTTGCGAAGGCGACTCTTCTGATCACCGTCACCGGACCCGATAAACCCGGTGTCACCTCGGTACTCATGGGTGCGCTTGCCGGACAACAGGTTTCCCTGTTCGACGTCGAGCAGGTCGTCATCCATGACCGCTTGACGCTCGGTGTCCTCGTCGCTTGCGACACCGACCCCGAGCAGGTGCAGGACGTCATCGAGCAGGCGATGAGTTCAGTCGGGATGGATGTCCACGTCGAAGTCGGTGGACAGTCCGGAAGCCATCAACCGTCGACACACGCCGTGGTGCTGCTCGGCAGCCCGGTAACCGCGCGCGCTTTTTCCGCGGTGGCAGCCGAACTCGCCGGGCAGGGCGGCAACATCGACTCGATCCGCGGGGTGGCCGACTATCCGCTCACCGGATTGGAATTGATGGTCAGTGTCGGTGGACGCGACGACGTCGCGGCCGACGCCGCGCTGCGCAAGGGTCTCGCGCGAGTGGCCACCCGCCACTCCATCGATATCGCGGTCGAACGCGGGGGTCTCGCGCGACGGGCCAAGCGACTCATCGTCTTCGATGTGGACTCGACTCTTATCCAGGGCGAGGTCATCGAGATGCTCGCCGCCCATGCCGGCCGCGAGGCCGAGGTCGCGGCTGTGACCGAGGCGGCGATGCGCGGTGAACTGGATTTCGCGCAGTCCCTGCATCAACGTGTCGCCGCGCTCGCTGGACTCGACGCGAGTGTTCTCGACGACGTCGCCGCGTCGCTGGAGCTGACGCCGGGAGCGCGCACCACGATTCGCACGCTGCACCGCCTGGGCTATCACTGTGGAGTGGTGTCCGGCGGGTTTCGTCAGGTGATCGACGGGCTCGCCCATGAGCTGGAACTCGATTTCGTGCGGGCCAATACCCTGGAGGTCGTCGACGGAACCCTCACCGGTCGGGTCGTCGGAGAGATCGTCGACCGGCCCGGCAAGGCCAGGGCGTTGCGGTCGTTCGCCGATCAGGTCGGGGTGCCGATGGAACAGACCATCGCCGTCGGCGACGGCGCCAACGACATCGACATGCTGTCGGTGGCCGGTCTCGGTATCGCGTTCAATGCCAAGCCCGCACTTCGTGAGGTCGCCGACGCCGCGCTCAGCCACCCGTTCCTCGACGCGGTCTTGTTCATCCTCGGCGTCACCCGCGACGAGATCGAGGCTGCCGACGCCGCCGACGGGGTGCTGCGCCGGGTTCCGCTGGAATGACCGGCGCCGGCCCTGATGTACCTGATGCGTTCGAGAACGATCACCATCGGCTGACAGCTTATGTCGGCGGTCACGACGACCCGCCGGATCCCGCCGACGTGCTCGCCATGCAGATGGTGCTGCGCATCGAGAAAGCCGATCCGCCGCACCGCGCCGAGCTTCTGGTGGCCGCCGCCCGTGCCGTCGCGCTGCTGTGCCTCGACGACCGATCCGGTGGCGACGGTCCGTGGTCGGCGCCGATGGACGCCTGGTGTGACGCGCGTATCCGCAAGATCGCGCGACGCGCCCGTGGTGCGCAGTGGGCTGCCGCACAGGAGGTCTGGGGCCTCACGGCCACCGAAGGCGGCGCGCAGGCCCGCGCCCTGGTACCCGGTCGGGTCGGCGACGTCGACAAGCGCATCTCCCGATTGCAGATCGGCGGTACCGAGGTCGGCGGTGATCTGCCATCGGCGCCCGGCAGCCGCGGGGTGTGTCTGTGGCTGGATCCACGACTGGAGATGACGGTCGGGAAGTCGGCGGCCCAGGTGGGTCACGGCGCCATGCTCGCGGTGAAGCTCCTCGATGAGGCCACCGCCCGCGACTGGCGCGCGGCCGGGTGTCCGTTGATGGTGTGCTCCGCCGAGGAATCCACCTGGACGCGGCTGCTCGCCGCAGAACGTGCCGGTGAGGCGGTGGCCGTTCGGGATGCGGGCTTCACCGAGATCGCACCGGGGTCGGTGACCGTCATCGCGGAGGTGATCGTATGACGAAAGATCACGCGGCATTGCCGGAGTGGGCGCAACCTCTGGGTCTGACGCCTCACCCGGAGGGCGGCTGGTACGCCGAGACGTGGCGCAGCGAACTCACACTGCCGGCGGCGTCGCTGCCCGGATACGACGGCGACCGTGCCGCGGGCACCGCGATCTACTTCGTGCTGCTGCCCGGCGAGGAATCGGCCTGGCACACCGTGCGCGGGGCGGAGATGTGGCTGTTCCACCGCGGTGCGCCGGTGGAGCTCGATCTCGGCGGTGACGGTGCTGTGCCCCTCGGCGCCGGGCCCACCGGCATCGCGCACATCGAAACGATCGTCGTCGGACCCGACATCGAGGCCGGTCACCGGCCGCAGGCCCTCGTGCCGCCGGGGCACTGGCAGCGGGCGCGAGCCGTGGGAACAGAAGCGGCGCTGGTCAGTTGCGTCGTCGTACCCGGATTCGAGTTCGCCGACTTCCGGCTGGCCTGACGGCGCTCAACTCGCCGGGACCTGCGCCGGCGCCAGGTGCTCCAGCGTCTGCAGCCATACCTGCCGGTCGGGGGCGATCGACGCGACGATCACCTCGTCGGCGTCGGCATGTCCGGCGAACCAGTCGAGATAGTCCCGTACCTCGTCCGGGGTGCCGACACCGCAGTAGGTGAGCATCTCGTCGATCTGGCGTCCCTGTGGCATCGACAGGATCGCATCGGCGTCCTCGTCGGTGAACTTGCGTCCGCCCCGGCCGAACAGCGCGGAGACCCGATGCCGCTTGGCCTGGTGGAGTTGGTCGCGGGCGCGCTGCGGATCCTCGTCGGCGATGACGCAGGCCCCGGCGATCACATACGGCTCGGCCAGTTGCTCCGACGGCCGGAACTGCTCTCGGTAGATCTGCACCGCCTGGGTCAGCGCGGCGGGCGCGAAATGCGAGGCGAAACCGTAGGGCAGGCCGAGCGCCGCGGCGAGTTGCGCACCGAAGAGCGACGACCCGAGGATGTAGAGCGGCACGTCGGTACCGTTGCCCGGCGTCGCGCTCACCCCGGCCACTCGCGAATGCCCGGTGAGATACCCCTGCAGTTCGAGAACGTCGTTCGGGAAACGATCGGCGGCGGCCATGTCACGGCGCAAGGCTGCAAACGTGTTCTGGTCACCGCCGGGCGCGCGGCCCAGCCCGAGATCGATACGACCGGGATAGAGCTCGCCGAGGGTCCCGAACTGCTCGGCAATCGTCAACGGCGCGTGATTGGGCAACATCACCCCGCCCGAGCCGAGCCGGATCGTGGAGGTGCGCGCCGCGATGTGGGAGATCAGCACCGCGGGCGCCGACGACGCGATCGACGACATGTTGTGGTGTTCGGCGTACCAGATGCGTTCGTAGCCCCACTTCTCGGCGCGGATGGCCATGTCGGTCGAGGCGGCCAACGATTGGCCGACGGTTTCGCCGGTGCCCACCTGGGCGAGGTCGAGGATCGAAAGAGGCACACTCATGCTCAGATCAAGGTCGTCGGGCACGTGGCTATTCCCTTGCCCGATCCCGACTTTGGTCCTCCCGCACACGGTTGCGCCGGCGGTGTCACGCCGGGGTCGGTGCACCCTCGGCGGACCCCGGCACCGGGCGGACACGCCTCGCGAGGATGGTGCCCACGGGCGCGGTGAGTAGGGCACGATGGAGTCCGTGACCGCCAGCGATCCCGTGTCCGACGAGCCCACCTCCGACCCCGACCTGTTGATCGACTTCCGAGACGTCGCGGTCGTTCGCGGCGGAACGTCCCTTGTCGGTCCGGTCACATGGCAGGTCGAACTCGACGAGCGCTGGGTCGTCCTCGGTCCTAATGGTGCCGGCAAGACCACCCTGCTGCGTATGGCCGCGGCTGAACTGCACCCGAGTTCCGGCATCGCCTTCGTGCTGGCCGAGAAACTCGGCAAGGTCGAGGTCCGCGAATTGTCCACGCGGATCGGCGTGGCCAGTGCGGCGCTGGCCGACCGCATCCCCGACGACGAGGTGGTCAGCGACGTCGTCATCTCCGCCGGCTATTCGGTCATCGGCCGGTGGCGGGAGACCTACGACGACGTCGATCGGGCGCAGGCGCTCGAATCCCTGGAGTCGATGGGTGCCGAACACCTCGCCGATCGGGCTTTCGGCACCCTGTCGGAGGGTGAACGCAAGAGGGTTCTCATCGCCCGGGCATTGATGACCGATCCCGAACTGCTGTTGCTCGACGAACCGGCCGCCGGACTCGACCTGGGCGGGCGTGAAGAGCTCGTCGAACGGCTCTCCGCGCTGGCCGCCGACCCCGACTCACCGGCGATCGTGCTCATCACCCACCACGTCGAGGAGATCCCCGCCGGGTTCACCCACGCCATGCTCCTGTCGGAGGGGGCCGTGGTGGAGCAGGGACTGCTGAACAAGGTGTTGACGAGCAAGAACCTGTCGACCGCGTTCCGCCAGCAGATCACCTTGTCGAAGGTCGACGGCCGGTTCTTCGCCCGCCGGTCCCGCCGCGCCGGCGGGCACCGGCGTTCCGCCGGCTGACGAGTCGCCGCGGTCGATCGGGATCGGCCGCCCTGGATGCGGTTGTGCCACGGCCCGGCGATAGTGTCGACGGGTGTCCCGGCACACACCTCGGCCGGGACGGGTTGGAGGTCTTCGATGGCAGGGACGTCGGCACCGCAGGCCGCGCCGTTACGTGACGCGGCGACCGTGGTGCTCGTGCGCGACAGCGGCGAGAACAGCGGTGGTGGTGCCGACAGCGGTGGCGGGATCGAGGTGTTCCTGCAGCGCCGCGTCAAGCAGATGGCGTTCGCCGGTGGCATGACGGTGTTCCCGGGCGGCGGGGTCGACCCCCGTGACAGCGACGCCGACCTCGCCTGGACCGGACCCGCGCCGCAGTGGTGGGCCGAACAATTCTCCACCACAACCGAACTCGCGCAGGCCCTGGTCTGCGCCGCGGTACGCGAGACGTTCGAGGAGTGCGGCGTGCTGCTCGCGTCGTCGGGTGCGGAGTTCCCCGACCCCGCGACGTTGCGTGACGACCGTGCTGCCCTCGTCGACAAATCCCTGTCGTTCGCCGGATTTCTCCGCGCCCACGGCCTCACGTTGCGCGCCGATCTGCTGCGTCCGCTGGCGCACTGGATCACCCCGGTCAACGAGAAGCGCCGCTACGACACCCGGTTCTTCCTCGCGGCCGTCCCGCCCGGTCAGGAACCGGACGGATCGACCACCGAGGCCGACGTCACCCGGTGGGCGAGCGCGCAGGACGCGATCGACGCATGGTCGGCGGGTAAGCACTTCCTGCTGCCCCCGACGTGGGCGCAGTTGACGGAGGTGGCCCGATACACGACCGTGGCCGATCTCCTCGACGCCGAGCGCACCATCGAGCCGATCGAACCGGTGGTCAGCGCTGGAAAGGGGTTGTCGGGATTGGCCTTCACCCGGTCCGATGACTACTTCGCCGGTCTCGGCGATCAGCTCCCACCCGACATCACCCTCTAGTCCCGAGACGCGGGTCGATAGAGCTGCCAGCCGACCCCCAGATCGAGACCGGACGCGCGCACGACGTGTCGAGGGAGATCGACGGGCCGGCCAGTGCCCCCGATCCGGACGTAGGCTGTCCGCCCGTAGGGCGTGCAGGGCCATCTCGGCGACCGGACCGTGCAGCGCGCGCTGGTGGCGCTCAACACGCTCGTCACCGGTGAATGGTCGACGAGCAGCGCCGGCATCCGGCGCCTGGGAAAAACGCGTGATCGCCGAGGCCCGACGCGCCCGCTTCGATCCCGACGAGCAGCCTCTTCACTAAGCGCTCAGTGTGGAGTCGGCGACACTGACGGTCGACACCTTCGATTGGGCGCTGGAGGCGCTCATCACCGGAATCGTTGTGCGCGTACGGCTCTGAGCGCTCTCTGGCGTCCCACTCCGTGGGGTCCTACTCGTCGAGGTCGACGATGGCGGCGGCGTCGGTCGTTTCGCCCGCAGCCTCGTCGCGATCTGCCCACTCGAGGAGGTGATCGAGGCGGTGGGCGACGTCGTCGATCTCGGCGTGCAGGTCACCGAGTTCGGCGAATCGTGCAGGCATCGTGGCGATGGTGAAGTCGTCGGGTTCGGCGTCGGCGATCTCCGACCAGGTCACCGGCGCCGACACGGTCGCCCGCGGGTTGCCGCGCACCGAGTACGCCGCGGCCATCGTGTGGTCCCGGGCATTCTGGTTGTAATCGACGAACACCGCCGACGGGTTGCGGTCCTTGCGCCACCAGGTGGTCGTCACGTCCGCGGGACTGCGCCGCTCGACCTCTTTCGCGAATGCCAGTGCCGCACGACGGACCTGGGGGAAACCCCATTCCGGGACGATCCGGACGTAGATGTGCAGGCCGCGCCCGCCGGAGGTTTTCGGGAACCCGCGGATGCCGAGTTCGTCGAGGACCTCGTGGACGACGCCGGCGACCCGGCGAATTCGTGCGAAGTCGCAGTCGGGCATCGGATCGAGGTCGATTCGCCACTCGTCGGGCGATTCGGGATCGGCACGACGGGAGTTCCACGGATGGAACTCGACCGTCGACATCTGCACCGCCCAGATCACGCTGCCCAGTTCGGTGACGCATAATTCGTCGGCGGTGCGTCCGAACCGGGGAAACCACAGCTCGGTGGTTTCCACCCAGTCGGGAGCTCCGGCCGGAATCCGCTTCTGGTGCACCTTCTTTCCGTCCACTCCTTGGGGAAAGCGGTGCAGCATGCACGGACGCTCCAGCAGCGCGCGCACGATGCCGTCGCCGACGGAGAGGTAGTAGTGAGCGAGATCGAGTTTGGTCTCGCCGCGCTCGGAGAAATAGATGCGGTCCGGGCTCGACAGTCGGATGGACCGTTCGCCGACGGTGAGCATCACCGGATCCCCTGCGTTACTCGCTGCCGACGGGGCCATCTCCGCTCCTCTCGGGCCGTGCGTCAGCCGACGTCGCGCCCTGATGTGCAGTCTGCCATCGCGGTGGCGTGGGTGACGACAGCGGCGCGTCTGCTCGCGGCGTCGCCGGGCGGCTCCGGCACTGTCTGTAGCAGAGCGCTCAGCGTCCACCGGCCGACGACCGGCGAGATGACACAGAAGAGCAGTTGTTCGGCTCCGGTACAGCCCAGACCGGAGAACATCGCGCGGAATCCGGTGATGTTACTCGCACACAGAGGGTTTCGCCCCGTCGGCCGGGAGCTGGGGTAGATGCGGGTGCTCGGCGCACCGGTCGGACAGTGCTCCGGCGCAACGCCCAATCGCCTCGGGGCCGACGCCGCCGGGGTCGATCCCCCTACTGATGTCGATGCACGGCAAGTACTCATTGGGCTCTTCCGGTTTGACGGTTGCCTAGAATGCGTCGCAGCGGCCTCTCGCGTCTCGTTGGGGTCTCCGATAATCGATCCGCACCATCAGAAAAACAGCACTCCGATCAACAAGCCGCCAACGAAACCAAGGGCTGGGTAGACGATTAGCCAGCCTATCCATCCAGTGAGAACTCTACGGAGTCGTGACATTACCCTAGCGGTCCTTCCCGAGATAGCACATTCAATTCGATCGTGCTGATATCTGGTTCAAGCGCCTTCCATTCCTTTATCGGGGCTGTTGAAGTGATTACGGTCAACCCCGATCTGCTCGCGCTTTGCAGGGGATACGTATGATGGACCCTGCGGACTGCCGGTGTGAGGCCTTCGTGATTGAATGCCCCTTCATCGACGCTGAGTAGGCCGTCGTCAGATACATGGTGGCCAAAGACAACACTCCGATAAAGTGGCGCAATATCTTTGTCGGTCGCAACTGGCGACAAGCTCAGGGTTTCATACGAATCGAAGTCAAAGTACTGGATGACTGTATTCGGAACAAAGTCACCTTTCGGCGCCGGGTGAAGAGATATCGTACTCGCCATCACAGAATGCGCCTCAGGGGAGCCCGCTTCACGCCACTCTGTAGGAATGGCAACCTTGGCCGTCTCGGAGGGAGCGCGAAGCCTAGCCGCACTTCCCGACTCGCGAGCCACCTGCTCTACGGCTATAAGGCTCATACGAACTCCCCTGTGACAATGACCTAGTGAAGAGAACTACCGATAATGAGACCAGCCATAATGGCGGCAACGGTAGGGGCTGAGTACAGCTGAAGTACCCAAACATTAGTGGACGGCCGAAAGAATTCTGAGAACGTGTACAGCGGCTGCACGGATGACCGATGTGACGTGGGCTTTTCCCTATTTCGTTGCCGGTGTCGAATCATCCGATGCACTAGGTTCTCCTCTTACTGTCAGTCAAACAGTCCCTTGATCCACCGGGCAGCGTCCGCGCCGGCCTGACTTCCGACCGCAGCACCGATACCTGCACCAACAGCGGTGCCGATGGGGCCAGCGAAGGGTTCCGATCGCCGCTCCCGCCGCCGGGCCGCCCAGCGTACCCCGGCTAGCGAGCCGACGTTGAGATCCAGTGGTTCTCCGGTGATCGGATTGATGAACAGTGACGTAGCGCCGTCGTTGTCACCGGTGGCGGATTGTCCGGTGACGGTGGTGACGATGAGTCCCTGTTCTGAGGTTGACCCCGTTCACCGGACATCCCGATGGCCGGCGCAACGCTGGCAAGGGAGGATGGAGTGATGGGCGCAAAGCCGAAGAGCTATACGTCCAAGTATCGGCGTGAAGCTGCTCATGTGGTGATCGACACCGGCTGCGCGCGATAGCCGAGGTTGCGCCTGAGCAGTTGCCGGGTCGGTGGCCAGTGCGAGGTCGCGGATGTATGAGCGGACCGATTTGGAGCGGTGGCGCCATCAGGTCGCAGAGTTGCGGATGAACCGCGAATTTCGAGAAATGCGGCCGCCTTCTTCGCTGCGGAGAGTGCGGCGCTGAGCAAGCGTACGTCGTAGTCGAGGTTGAGGAGGCCACGTTCCCGATCACCCGGGCGGCCGGGGGGATTCGGACGTTGCGGTACCTGTCGGCGGTCCACCGCGTGGTCATCAACGCATCCGGGGTGGGAAAACGCCTGCTCGCCGATCGGCGAGTCCGAGTGCGTAGTCGCCGTGCATGGAGGAGTCGAGGGCGACCGGTGTACTCACCGCGTGTGCCGCCGAACTTGTCGCCTCCGCTGCGGTGAGGATGCTCGATCTCACCGCTGCCGCCGCGGCGCAGGGACGGCTCGAACAGCCTGATCGTCAGACGGTAGCCTTCGACCATGCCTGAGTTCGTGACCCTAGAGACCTCCGACGACCATCCCGGTGTGGGCACCATCCTGCTCAACCGACCGCCGATGAACGCGCTGAACCGACAGGTCCAGTCCGAGCTGGCCGCCGCGGCCGCTGCGGCCACCGATCGTGACGACATCAAGGCCGTCGTCGTCTATGGCGGTCCCAAGGTGCTCGCCGCCGGTGCCGACATCAAAGAGATGAACGACATGACCTATCCGGAGATGGCCAAGGTCGCCGGTCGCCTGCAGACCGCGCTGGGGTCGATCTCGGAGATCCCCAAGCCTACGGTCGCCGCGATCACCGGTTATGCGCTCGGCGGCGGTTTGGAGGTCGCGCTCGGCGCGGACCGACGTATCGCCGGCGACAACGCGAAACTCGGCGTCCCCGAGGTCCTGCTGGGTGTCATCCCCGGTGGTGGCGGTACGCAGCGTTTGGCCCGTCTCGTCGGACCGGCGAAGGCCAAGGACATGATCTTCACCGGCCGGTTCGTCGGCGCCGACGAGGCGCTTCGGATCGGGCTGGTTGACGAGGTCGTCGCACCCGACGAGGTCTACAACGCGGCCCTGGCGTGGGCCGGCCAGTTCGCCAATGCGGCATCGGTGGCGCTGGCCGCCGGGAAGAAGGCCGTCGACCAGGGGCTGGGAGTGGACCTGGCGACCGGTCTGAAGATCGAGGAGCAACTGTTCGCGGCGCTCTTCGCCACCGAGGACCGCACGATCGGAATGGAGTCGTTCGTGGAGAACGGCCCGGGGAAGGCCCGGTTCACGGGTAAGTGAGCCGCGCAGAGGGAGAGGGACACATGACGACCACCGAGAACGAGCCGGGGATGAACAACGATGCTGGCGCCGCGTCGCCGGTCGATCCGACGCCCAACCCGCACGCCAGCGCCGAGGAGGTCGCGGCGGCGCTGACCGACACCAAGCTCGCGCAGGTGCTCTATCACGACTGGGAGGCCGAGACCTACGACGAGAAGTGGTCGATCAGCTTCGACGAACGCTGTATCGATTACGCGCGCGGCCGATTCGACGCCGTCCCGGCGGCACGTGCGGCTGCCGCCGGGAGCTCAGCGAGCGGGGCAAGTGCGGCTGCCGCCGGGAGTGAGCTGCCCTATGGGCGGGCAATGGAACTCGGTTGCGGCACCGGCTTTTTCCTGCTGAACCTGATGCAGTCCGGGGTGGCCGAGAAGGGGTCGGTGACCGACCTGTCGCCGGGAATGGTGAAGGTGGCGCTGCGCAACGCCGAGAACCTCGGGCTCGAGGTCGATGGCCGGGTCGCCGATGCCGAGAAGATCCCCTACGACGACAACACCTTCGACCTCGTCGTCGGGCACGCTGTGCTGCACCACATTCCGGACGTCGAGCAGGCATTGCGCGAGGTGTTGCGGGTACTCAAGCCGGGCGGTCGGTTCGTCTTCGCCGGTGAGCCGTCGACGATCGGTGACTTCTATGCCCGGTGGATGAGCCGGGCCACCTGGTATCTGACGACGAATCTCACCAAGCTCGCTCCGCTGCAGTCGTGGCGCCGCCCGCAGGAGGAGCTCGATGAGTCCTCGCGCGCCGCCGCGCTCGAGGCTGTCGTCGACATCCACACCTTCGATCCCGACGAGTTGGCGGGCATCGCCCGGTCGGCGGGAGCGTCGTCGGTGCAGACCGCGACCGAAGAGTTCGCCGCGGCGATGCTCGGCTGGCCGGTCCGTACCTTCGAGGCTGCGGTGCCGCCGGGCAAACTCGGCTGGGGCTGGGCCGGTTTCGCGTTCGGTTCGTGGAAGCGCCTGACCTGGCTCGACGAGAATGTGCTGCGCAAGGTGGTTCCGCCGAAGTTCTTCTACAACGTCGTGGTGAGCGGGTACAAGCCCAGTTAGCCCAGGTGTGACCGTTCTTCTCCAAGACTTTCACTCTTCCGCAAGAAATATCCAGCGGAAGTACGAAGGGTTTGGGGAAGAACGCTTTTCGGCCGTCACAACCCCGTGATCAGGTGCTCGGGCATCTGCCCGAGCACGGCGGCCATGTTGTATTGGGCCATCGTCGATTTGCCCTCGACGTCACGTGTGTAGGTGGCGTGGCCAGCCGATCCGACACGCCGGACACCGGTGCGATCGACGCCGGCGCGGGTGGCGAGGCGGATCAACGATGGACTCTCGACGGGGTCGCTGCCGAACAGTCCGAGGTCGGCAATCGGATCGTCGTCGTTCTTCAACACGTATGCGGCACCGGACTCGAGGTTGAAGCTCTCCGGTGTGTAGTCGAGGTCGAATCCGCGATCGCCGCCGAGGCCGGGGGAGCCGTAGAAGATGACATCGTCGACGAGTCCATGAGTCAGCCGCAGGGCCTCGGCGGTGACCAGTGACCCGTACGAGTGGCCCAGGGCAACCAGGTGGGGCCGGTGATCCGACGCCGCGGTGAGGCCGGCAAAGAACCGCGACAGGATCGGCGCGGCGTCGCGAGCCTTGCTCGACGTGGCGACATGCAATGCGCCGCGGGCCGTCGACACGCGCCGGCCCGGTCCCCTGAAATTCGGTGTGTCATAACCGATCCAGGCGATCGTGGCGACGGTCTCGGCGGGGCGTCCGACGATGGCCAGCTGGCGCAGGGTCTCCTCGCGCAGCAGGCGCCCCTCACCGCCCATGCCCTGATAGGGCAGATCGCCGGTCAGGGAGGGTTGCACGGTGGTCCCCAAACCGGGGGTGGTGACCCCGATGTGGTCGGCGGAGTCGGGATTGCCGATGGCCACCGCGGCGTGCCCGCGCTCACCGCTGTGCATGTCGAACGAGATGAGCAGTCGCGGATGCGCCGGCTCGGAGCGGTGGAGCTCCCGTTCGATCGCCCCGATGTCGGCGATCTTTGCATCGACGTACCACTTGCGCGAGTCATCGGAGGTGAATGTGCCGCCGAATCGGTTGTCGGCCAGCCGTTCTGCCAATGTGCGGCTCTGCTTCTCCAGGCTGTCGCGGACCGTCGGCAGCAGCGCGCGATTCGCGAGATCGCGGTCCGCGGCCGGGAGTCCGTCGCTGTTGCCGATCCACTCCGGGTGCTCGGTGTGCAACCGCTCTCGCTGCACCGCGGGCAGACCCGCCCACCACGCAGCACGTGTGGTGGGCGGGGCCGAGAGTTCGGCCGGACGGTCGTCTGTCGATGCCACGAGGTGAGACTAACGGCTGATGCTGGTAGCGGTCATGCCCGCGGTGCCCCGACGACGCTGTGGGCGATCGGTCAATCCGGCGGTGGGGGCGCCGGGCACTCTGGGCGGGTGCGAGGGGTGGGCTGTTCTGCCCGTTCCTCTCGAGGCGGACATCTGCTCCGAGGATGACCCAATTTGGGGGAGGACGACCGCACGGGGAAGGATGGGGGCGGTGGGGTATGGGTTCGGGTTAGGCGATGTGGCCTTTCTACGGTCGCGACACGGGGTGAAGGCCCTCGAGATGGTGTCGGCGTTGCCGTTGACGGATCGGTCGATGCTCGCCGATATCACCGAGGCGCGCAGCCGTTATGCCCCGCACGACGCAGCACTGATCGAGACCGTGCGGTGCCGTCGGCGCGCGGCCGGGAAGCTGCGCCACGCCGACGATCTCTTGCTCACCGATGACGCCCTGCAACAGGCGACCGCATCCCCGGTTGCCGGGCACCGCGCCGCCGAGATCGCCGCCCGCTGGCCAGGGGCAGTGGTCCACGACGTCACCTGCTCGATCGGCGGCGAGCTGATCGAGTTGGCCGCTGCCCCGGGAATCGGTGGGGTGATCGGCAGTGATCTCGACCGCGTCCGATTGGCCATGGCCCGGCACAACACGGTGGTCCGACAGAGCACGGTGGCCCAACAGAGCACGGTGGCCCAACAGAGCACGGTGGCCCAACAGAGCACGGTGGCCCAACAGAACACTATGGACCCGAAGAGCATGGCGATCGGTACGGGCCGAGACCCGACGCTGCTCGTCGCCGACGCTCTCACGCCGACGTCGGGAGCCGATGTGTTCCTCGCCGACCCCGCTCGCCGTTCGGGTACCGGCCGGGTCTTCCGTCTCGATGCCTTGACGCCACCGCTCCTCGATGTGCTGATGACCTACGCCGGGCGGCCACTGGTGGTGAAATGCGCTCCGGGACTGGACTATCAGGTATTGCGTGATCGGTTCGGGTTCGCCGGTCAGGTGCAGGTGACGTCGCTGGACTCGTCGGTGCGGGAAGCCTGTCTGTGGTCGGGCCCGGGGATCGACGACGGGCGTCGGGCCACGGTGATGCGCACCGACACCGACGGCACGATGCGGGTGTGGGAGATCACCGACGCCGAGTCCGACGACGTGGCCGTGGGCGAACCCGGGACCTTCCTCCTCGACCCGGATGGGGCGGTGGTGCGCGCGGGTCTGGTGCGCCACTATGCGCACCGGCACGGGCTCTGGCAGATCGATCCGCACATCGCCTATCTCACCGGCGATTCGGTGCCCGAGGGTGAGCGCGGTTTCCGCATCATCGAGCGCCTGCCCTCGACAGGGGAGAAGGTGCTCCGCAAAGCGCTCGCCGCGTACGACTGCGGTTCACTGGAGATCCTCGTTCGCGGCCTTGATGTCGACCCGGACTTGCTTCGAAAGCGGCTCAAGCTCAAGGGGGCCCGTCCGCTGGCCCTGGTGCTCACCCGCATCGGCCGCAAGGGGGTCGGCTTCGTTTGCGAGTCCGGCGTCCGGGCGGGCTGAGAGCCGGATCGCCGCACAGCATCCGGCAGCGATCACGCACAGGGCGGCGGCCACGTGGAAAGCGTTGTCGTAGGAGCCCTGTGCGTCGCGGATGTAGCCGGCGCCGAAGGCGGCGATGGCCGCCCCCACCTGATGAAAGGCGAAGACCCAGCCGAAGACCACCGGCGTGTCGACGCCGAAGTAGTGGCGGCAGATCGCGATCGTCGGCGGAACCGTTGCGACCCAGTCTAATCCGTAGAAGATGATGAACACCCAGGTGCTCGGTTCGGCGTGGGGAGACAGCAGCAATGGCAGCAGGAGTAGGGACACGCCCCGTCCGAGGTAGTAGACGACGAGCAGGACGCGAGGACTGACACGATCGGTGAGCCAGCCCGAGAACACCGTGCCCGCGACGTCGAAGATGCCGATCGTGGCGAGCAATGAGGCGGCGACGGTCGTCGGCATGCCGTGGTCGTGTGCGGCCGGGATGAAATGTGTACCGATCAGACCGTTGGTGGTGGCCCCACAGATCGCGAAACTCGCCGCCAGCAACCAGAAGGCGCGCACTCGCATGCCGTGGAGCAAGCCGCTTGCGGCGGAACCGAATCCACGAGTGGACAGTACCGGGTCCTCGCCACCGGGCCGAGCGCCGTAGGCGGTGGCACCGACGTCGGCGGGCCGGTCGCGGATGAACAGCAGGACCAACGGCACGACGGCCAGGGCGGCCACGGCGACGACTACCGACGCGACACGCCACCCGTGGGAGTCGGTGAGGTGGGCGACGATCGGCAAGAAGATGAGCTGGCCGGTCGCCGACGCGGCGGTGAGCACACCAGTCACCAGGCCGCGACGGTCGACGAACCACCGCGTGGACACGGTCGCCACGAAGCCCATCGAGATCGACCCGGTGCCGAGTCCGACGAGCACCCCCCATAACAACAGCAACTGCCATCTCGCCGTCATGAAGACGCCCAGCCCGGTGCCGGCGGCGATGAGGACCAATGCGATGGTCAGGATTGCTCGGACCCCGAAGCGATCCATGAGTGCCGCCGCGAACGGGGCGGTGACGCCGAACAGCACCATAGTGATCGACATCGCCAGGCCGACGGTGGCGTGCGACCAGCCGAACTCCATGTGCAGCGGATCCATCATGACGCTCGGCACGGCGCGGAATCCGGCCGCGCCGAGAATCGCGACGAAGCTGACGGTGGCGACGATCCACGCCCAGTGCGGGCGGTGTGGAAGACGTGCAGGCTGTCCGGCGCGGCGGGTATCGGTGGTCACCCGACCAAGCATCGGGGATGGTCACAACCATGTACCACTGGCATGATTGCCAATATGTCGGAAGATCATGCCACACCGGTGCCGCATCGGGTGGCGGTATTGCTCGTGCCGCCGGTGGTCGGTTTCGATGCGACCATCGCGCCCCTGCTGTTCGGACAGGCGGCCGACGAGGCCGGGCGCGCGTTGTATGAGGTGACCACGGTGTCGATCGCCCCGGGGCCGGTGGCGACCACCACCGCCTATCAGTTGATCGCGGGAGCGGGGCCCGAGGCGATCGCGACGGCCGATACCGTGATCGTCCCGGGCACCCGTGACGAGAACTGCCGTCGACGGGCGACGATGTCCGACGGTGTGGCCGCGGCGTTGGCACGGATCCGTCCCGACGCCAGGATCGTGTCGATTTGTACCGGGGCATTCCTGCTCGCCGCTGCCGGTTTCCTCGACGGCCGCCGTGCCACCACCCACTGGCGTTACGCCGACGACTTCCGAACGCTGTACCCCGCTGTCGCACTGGACGAGTCGGTCCTCTACGTCGACGAAGGGCAGATCCTCAGCTCGGCGGGGCTGGCGTCGGGAATCGACCTGTGTCTGCACATCATCCGTCGCGATCACGGCGCCGCCGTCGCCAATCGGGTGGCGCGGTACTGCGTCGTGCCACCCTGGCGTGAGGGCGGTCAGGGACAGTTCATCGAACGCGGAGTCCCCGACGACGCCGGTCACCTCACCCTGGCCACTCGGGAATGGGCGCTGACCCGCCTCGACGAGGCACTGAGCGTGGAACGGCTTGCCGCACATGCACATCTGAGTCTCCGCACCTTCATCCGGCGGTTCCGGGAGGAGACCGGAACGGCGCCGGGATCGTGGCTGCGAGACCGGCGACTCGATCTCGCGCGCGAACTACTCGAGACCACCAGCGCCTCGATCGACGAGATCGCCGAACAGTCGGGCCTGGGGTCGGCGGACAACCTGCGGCACCATCTACGCAACGAGCTCGGCATGGCTCCGTCGACCTACCGCAAGACCTTTCGCGGAGCGTGAGCCGACCGCGCCTGCGGCCGGCATCACCGGGCTCACCGCAGTTTTATTGTCCGGCGATGTTGCGCTTGCTGTCGAAGAAATACACCTCGCCGATATTGGTGGCGGTGGCGATCTGACCCGACGACGACACCGCGATCCCGGTAGCGAACCCACCCGAATCCGGTAGCGGCAACGACCGTTTCGTCTTGCCGTCGGTGGTTGACACCTCGGTCAGCGACAACGTTTGAGCCCCCGCATCACGAACCACGGTCCAGGCGCTACCCGCACTTGTCAGGGCCGAAAGGCTGACGGCGGCCAGATCATCACGCTGCCACACCTTCTCGGCGCGGTTGCCCTCGTCGCGCAGGAGGGTCAGCGGTGCGCCGATGACGCCGGTCGGAATGATCAGTCCATCCGGTGAAACCGTCATGGTGGCAAAACCGTAGCCCCCGTTGTCGTAGGTCCAGCGTGTCCGGCCGGTCGCCGCGTCGAGCGCCACGATCTGGCCGAGCCTGGTGAAGGCGTAGACGGTCGTGCCGTCCGCCGAGACCGTCGTCGGCCCGATGACTCCTCCGGGTACCTGTGCCTTCCACATTTCGGTGACCGTGCGCTTGCCGTCGGTGGCGGCATAGGAGAAGCCGCGGATCTCGCTCGCGATCACGCCGGTCGGCCAGACGTTGAGGAAGAAGCGTTGATGGGCGACGTCGACCGCGGGTGGTGCAGGGACCGGACAGCGCGGACCGTTGGTGACGCAGTCACCGAAGCCGTACAGCGGATCCCCCGGGTCGGCCTCCGGGCGCAGGCGCACCTCCGGGGCCACCGGGTTCGAGGTCTGGGTGTCGAGCAGCAGGATCTGTCCTTGGGTGGTAACCACCAGGACCACCCCGCTGTCGGCGAACTTCGCCGAGAGTGGCACCCCGATCACCGGCATCCGCCAGCGGATCGCTCCACCGGCATTGAAGGCGAGGAACGTGGTCTCCTCGCCGATATAGGGCTGATCGTATTGATCGGTGAGCATCGCGTTGGACGCGACGCCGTCGCGCATGTTCTTGCAGAAGTTCTTGCGGCCGTCACGCTGATCGAGCACCAACAGATCGCACCCCGAGGAGTTCGACGTGACACCCACGTTGCCGGTCGCCGAGATGGTCACCGGTGCGGTGACTGTGCCGCCGGTGGGACGGGTCCAGCTCAGCGCTAGATCGTCGGGGACCGTGGGGTAGACGAAGTTCGAATTGGCGGCGTTGCCGCCGAAACTGGACCACCCCGCGCCGTAGACGGAGCGGATGTCGATGTGTCCGTCCGAACAGGAAGACAGTGCCATCGCGGTCACCAGACCGAGTACCACGGCGACGAGCGCCGGAAACCGGCCTCGGGCACGTGAGCGTCGGGCAACCGCCATCGGAGCTCCTCTTCGCCTGGCCGTCGGAACCTCGCACCGGCGGCGCCAACGGTAGAGCCTATCGTGTGGCCCGCCGACGATGGCCACACTGGGGAGTCGATTAGGGTGGCCATCCATGACGACGATGTGGAATGCCAGCTACCGGTCGAGGTGGCGGGCCGGACGACGTCGGGATCCGGCGCAGGTGCGTTTCGTCAGCCTGGACTCCCTGCGGTGGGTGCTGCGTAATCGGGCATATACCCCGTGGTATCTCGTGCGATACGTGCGGCTGGCGCGATTCCGGCTCGCCAACCCTCACATCGTGTTGCGCGGCATGGTGTTCCTGGGCCGCAACGTGGAAATCCACGCGACCCCCGAGCTGAGCCGGATGGAGATCGGTCGGTGGGTGCACATCGGCGACGGCAACTCCATCCGCGCGCACGAGGGCAGCCTGCGCATCGGCGACAAGACGGTGTTCGGATGCAACAACGTCGTCAACTCCTATCTGGACCTGGAGATAGGTGGTTCGACGCTGATCGCCGACTGGTGCTACATCTGCGATTTCGACCACCGGACAGACGACATCACCTTGCCCATCAAGGATCAGGGAATCGTCAAGGGGCCGGTGCGCATCGGGCCCGACACCTGGATCGCGGCCAAGGTGTCGGTGCTGCGCAACACGATCGTGGGACGCGGGTGCGTGCTCGGTTCGCATACGGTGGTGCGTGGGGAGATCCCCGACTACTCGATCGCGGTCGGTGCGCCCGCCCGGGTCGTCAAGAATCGCAAGGATGCCTGGGATGCCAACGTCGCCCAGCGTGCCGAACTCGAACGCGCACTTGCCGACATCGAGCGCAAGAAGGCCCAGGCCGACATCGAGCGCACGCAGTCACAGTCGGAGAAGTAGGGTTCACTCCGGCTGAGCCGGGTCCCGTTCGGGTAGCGGGCGTCGGTTGATGATCGGTCGCCCTGACGGTTGGCGGACCCGACGTTTGGCCGAAGCGTAGACCGACGCGGTGCGCGCCGCGACCTCCGTCCACGCGAAATCCTCCGACAACCGTGCCCGCGCGCGGCGGGCGCGCTGCGCCGACGAGCCGGGATCGGTCAGGGTGGCCCGCACCGCCGCGGCCAGTCCGGCCACATCGGCGGGCTCGAACGACAGGCCGGTCACCCCGTCGCAGACCGCCTCACCGAGGCCGCCCGCGGTGGAGGTCACCAGGGGAATCCCGGTCGCCGCGGCCTCGAGTGCCACGATCCCGAACGGCTCGTAGCGGCTCGGCAGTACGATCGCGGCGCAGCGATGCATCAACTCCACCAGGCCCCGATGATCGACCGCGCCGAGGAAGGTCACCGCGCGCCCGACCCGATGTCGGCGGGCCTGCTCGGTCAGCCACTCCAGCTGCGTTCCGGTGCCGGCGATGGTCAGCGTTGTGCCCGGGTGGGTACGACGGATACGAGGGAGCGCGGCGATGAGGTCCTGTACGCCCTTCTCGTATTCGAGCCGGCCGGCGAACAACAACTCGGCGGGACCGGTCGGCGTCGAGTGCGGCGCGAACGGCCACGCGCGGATGTCGATGCCGTTATGGATCACCGTGATATCGGCGAGGCAGGGACCCGAGACAGGGCGCTCGGTACCGGAGGGGTTGGGCACCGACGGGCCGAACAGGCGGGTCACCTCGTCGCGCATCGACTCCGAGCAGGTGATCAGGGCGTCGGAGTCGGTCGCCAGCCACCATTCCACCGAGTGGACCTGGCGGTTGATCTGGCCGCTGACCCAGCCGCTGTGGCGTCCGGCCTCGGTTGCGTGGATCGTGGAGATCAGTGGCACGTCGAAGATCTCGGCGAGCGCGATGGCCGGGTGCGCCACGATCCAGTCGTGCGCGTGGACGACCTCCGGAGTCCAGCTCGTCGCTCGTGACCCCCGCTCGCCGGCGAGGATCGTCAGCCCCGCTCGGATGAATCCGTGGCCCATCGCCAGTGTCCAGGCCATCATGTCGGTACCGAAGGAGAACTCCGGCGGGTCCTCGGCCACCGCGATCACCCGCACCCCGTCGACGATGCGATCGGTCGTCGGATGCGACACCGCATCGGTACCCGAGGGATGGCGGGTGAGGACGACGACGTCGTGGCCGAGGACGGCCAACTCGGTGGCCAGATGGTGCACGTGACGACCCAACCCGCCGACGACGACCGGTGGGTACTCCCACGAGATGAGTAGGACCCGCATCACCGGCACCGCCCGGTTGCGGCGCCGGTGATCTCGAGCAGTCGTCGGGCGTCGAGGTCGGCGAACAGATTGTCGGCGTGAGACCAGTTGTGTCGCAACCTCTCCGCCGCGTCGGCGCGGCCACGGAGGGCGGCGTCGACGATTTCGCGGGTCGCGTGGGCGTGGGTATGGGCCCGGCCGATCGCATAGTCGGCCGCGGTGTCCTTGGACACCATGAACGGCCAGTCCGACGAGACCGTCAGCAGCGTTTCACGAACGATCTGATCGGCGACGTGGTTGCGGCCCACCCGCGGGTCGACGAGTTTGTCGATCGCCTCGAGCGCGGTCCGGCTCACCTCGGCGTTGAGCTGCACGAGATGTGACACCTGCGGCCCCTCCCAGACGCGCCAGTCCTTGCCCGATCCCCACGACGAGGCCGGAAGATCTACGGGCGCACCGACATAGCCGTGCGAGGCGGCACCGGCGAGGGTGCCCACCTGCACGCCCGCCTCGGGTAGCCCGCGCAGGACGCGTTCGAGCCAGACCGGTCCCTCGTGCCACCAATGACCGAACAACTCGGTGTCGAAGGCCGCGACCACCAGGGCCGGTCGTCCGATGCGCTGCGATTCGGAGATCAAGCGCTGGCGGACGTGGCCGATGAAGTCGTCGACGTGGCGATCGATCACCGCATCGGCGCGCTGCGGGTCGTAGGGCTTCTTGTCCTGGGCGGCCACGGTTTTCCCGGTCACCCGCGACGGCTTGAGTCCGGTCGCGTGATCGTAGGTGTGGAAATCGCGATACGCGGCGTGCCCCGGGTACCCCGACTTCGGGGACCACACCCGGTAGCTGACGGTCAGGTCACGGCCGAAGGCCAGGACGTCGCCGGTGCCGACGGGTCGTCCGAGTGCGGTGTCCCCGTGCAGCGTCGGGCCGTCGACGATGAAGTGGCCGACGCCCGCGGCGGCGTACTCGGTTTCCATTCCCGGGGCGAAGGCGCACTCGGGAGCCCAGATCCCGTGCGGTCTTGTACCCCAGCGTAATTGGGCATCGACGAGACCTTCGCTCAAGGAGAATTGCCGCAGCCGGGCGTCGAGCAACGGTGCGAACGGATGGGCGAGCGGACCGCCGAGGATCTCGGCGACGCCGCTGTCGGCCACCTGGCGGATCGTCGCCGCGCCACCGTGGCGCCAGTGGCGCTCGAATTCGCCCAATGCCTGTGTCGCGCTGCGGTGTTCACGTAGACCCAGGGCACGGCGGTCGGTGTCGGCGTCGACGGCCGCCTCCATCGCCCGTAACCGCCAGTCGGCCAACCACTCATACATCGACGCCGTGCAGTGCGGGTCGTCGAGCTGTGCGGCGAGCACCGGGGTGATCCCGAGCGAAACCGTGTCAGAGAAACCGTCGGCGGCCAATCGTCGCAGCATCGCGAACACCGGGAGGTACGAGGCGGCCCACGACTGATACAGCCATTCCTCGCCGACGGGCCATCTGCCGTGGTTGGCCAACCACGGCAGATGCGAGTGCAGGACCAGGGTGAACTGGCCCGGGACGGGGGCCGGCGGGGTCCGGTGTGGGGTGGGCATGCGCTAGGGCCGCATCGCGATCGCGAGCAGATCCAGACTGGCGTCGATCCCGGCGTCGTCTGCGTCACGGATGTCGAAGTCCTCCGCGCCGATCCTGGCGACGTCAGCGATCAGGTCCTCGGGCCAGGGTTGGCCGGCGAGGGCACGTTCGATCTGTGCGTCGATGAGCGAACCGCCCCACTTGCGATCGAGACCCGCGAGCCGTTCGCCGTGATGGACGCCGAGCATCGAGGTGAGGGTGAAACCGGCGTCGGCGAGTAATCCGCTCAATTCGGCGGCGTTGAGTTCGCGGGTGTGGAACGGGTTGAGGGGGGTGTCGCGGCCCGGGGAGAAGGTGATCCGGTTGGGAGTGGAGATGAGCAGTTCGCCGCCTGGTCGCAGGACACGCGCGCATTCGGTGAGGAAGGCCGGCTGATCCCACAGGTGTTCGATCACCTGGAAGTTGACCACCACGTCCACCGACCCGTCGGGCAGGGGTAGGTCGATCAGATTTCCCTGCCGGACCTCCACCTGCCGATACCGACGACGCGTGTGGGCGACGGCCGACTCGTCGTAGTCCACGCAGGTGACCCGCGCGCCGGCGTCTGCGAGCATTGCCGCACCGTACCCCTCTCCGGAGCCGGCCTCGAGGACCCGGCGCCCGGCACACCTACCGACGATGTGGGCATAGGCGACCTCGTGACGACGGAACCAGTAGTTCTCCGCGGGAATACCGGGGACCGTGCGCTCCCCGGTGAGGGCTAGCTGTTCGTCCGATGTCAGGGTCCGCGGCGTGCCGGGTGGCACATCCCGGTGTACGTCGGTCATCCGCACGACAATAGTCCCCCGTCCATTTTGTGAGCTAGTCGATGTTCTGCCCGATAATAGGACGGGCTAAAGTGGGGAAGACCGATGGCCTTACCCGCCGGTAAGTTGCCAAACCCGACGCAGGAGGTCGACGAAGACCCATGACAAATATTGTCGTTCTTATCAAGCAGGTCCCTGACACCTGGTCCGAGCGCAAGCTCTCTGACGGCGATTACACCCTCGATCGTGAGGCCGCCGATGCGGTACTCGATGAGATCAATGAGCGTGCGGTCGAAGAAGCGCTGCAGATCAAGGAAGCCAACGGCGGCGAGGTGACGGTGCTGACGGCCGGTCCGGAGCGGGCGACCGAGGCGATCCGCAAGGCGCTGTCGATGGGTGCTGACAAAGCCATACACATCAAAGACGACGCCTTGCACGGCTCGGATGCGGTGCAGACCGCCTACGTGCTCGCCCGTGCGTTGGGCACCGTTGAGGGTGTCGAACTCGTCATCGCCGGCAACGAGGCCACCGATGGTCGCGTAGGCGCGATCCCGGCCATGATCGCCGAGTACCTCGAGCTCCCGCACCTGACGCATCTGCGCAAGCTCACGCTGGAGGGCGAGACCCTGACCGGCGAGCGCGAGACCGACGACGGCATTTATCACATCACCGCTGATCTGCCGGCGATCGTCAGCGTCAACGAGAAGATCAACGAGCCGCGTTTCCCCTCCTTCAAGGGCATTATGGCCGCAAAGAAGAAAGAGGTCCAGGTCGTCGGACTGGCCGAGATCGACGTCGAGGCCGACGAGGTAGGTCGGGCCAACGCGGGCTCAGAGGTCACCAACTCCACCCCGAAGCCGCCGAAGACCGCGGGTGAGCGGGTCGCCGACGAGGGCGACGGTGGCGTGAAGGTGGCCGAGTACCTGGTCGCGCAGAAGATCATCTAGCACCGGCCGCAGACCACCACCCGTGCCCGCGAACTTGCTCACCGGCCTGAACCGGTAGCGAATTTCGCAGGGTCCCACATACATCCAGGAGTAAACGAAAATGGCAGAAGTTCTCGTTCTGGTCGAGCAGGACGCCGAGGGCGCCCTGAAGAAGGTGACCAGCGAACTCATCACCGCCGCCCGCGCATTGGGTGCTCCGTCGGCCGTCGTGGTCGGCGCGCCCGGCAAGGCCGACGGTATCATCGACGGCCTCAAAGAAGCCGGTGCGGAGAAGGTCTACGTCGCCGAGTCCGAGGACGCCGCGACCTACCTGATCAGCCCGCAGGTCGACGTGCTCGCCTCGATCGCCGAGTCGGCGTCGCCGGCCGGCATCCTCGTGGCGGCCACCGCCGACGGCAAGGAAATCGCCGGACGCCTGGCCGTGCGGTTGGGATCGGGCGTGCTCGCCGACGTCATCGACGTCAAGGAGGGCGGTATCGGTATTCACTCGATCTTCGGTGGCGCGTTCACCGTCGAGGCCCAGGCCAAGGGCGATGTGCCGGTGTTCTCGGTCCGTCCGGGTGGTGTCGAGGCGGCTCCGCAGGCCGGTGCCGGCGAGCGCGTCGACGTCGAGGTTCCCGCGCAGGCGGAGAACGCTGTGAAGATCACCAAGGTCGAGGCCAACGTCGGTGGCGATCGTCCGGAACTGACCGAGGCCTCGATCGTGGTCTCCGGTGGCCGCGGTGTCGGCAGTGCCGACAAGTTCTCGGTGGTCGAGGAACTCGCCGACTCGCTCGGTGCTGCTGTGGGTGCCTCGCGTGCCGCCGTCGACTCCGGCTACTACCCGGGTCAGTTCCAGGTCGGTCAGACCGGTAAGACAGTCTCGCCTCAGCTCTACGTTGCCCTGGGTATCTCCGGTGCCATCCAGCATCGTGCGGGCATGCAGACCTCGAAGACCATCGTCGCGGTCAACAAGGACGAAGAGGCCCCGATCTTCGAGATCTCGGACTTCGGCATCGTCGGCGACCTGTTCAACGTCGCCCCGCAGCTGACCGAAGAGGTCAAGAAGCGCAAGTAGTCGCCTCCTGCGTCACCGACAGCGCCCCCGGGATGTCCGATCTCCCGGGGGCGCTGTCGGTGTTTGCGTAGAGTTCACGCTACTGTCGGCCACGCTGGACGTGTTCACCCGACCAGCACCGACACGACGACCAGCCGTCGCACTCACGATGCCCGGTCTGGCTTTCATCTCAGGTATGACATCTGGACCTGTTACCGCTGCGACCTGCACCGACCGTGGCTTGTCCCGCCGTACCCTGGTGCACGCGGGGCCGTTGCGGATCGTGCTCACCGACGACCCGGCCGACATCGCGGCCGCCCAGCGCTTCCGGTTCGAGGTCTTCGCCGCTGAACCGGGATTCTCCGATGACATCGGCGACGCCGAATCCCGCCTCGACGCAGACCACTTCGACGACCACTGTGAACATCTGCTGGCCCGGCACGCCGAACACGGCATCATCGGCTGCGCCCGGTTATTGCCGCCGCCGCGCGCCATTGCCGCCGGCGGCTGGTACAGCTCCACCGAGTTCGACCTGACCGCACTGGACGAGATCGCCTCGATGACCGTTGAGATGGGCCGCGCCTGCGTGGCGACCGGACACCGGGACGGGTCGGTCACCGCGTTGATGTGGGCGTCGATCCTGCGCTACCTGCAGGAGTCGGGCTACCGATATCTGATGGGGTCGGTGTCAATGCCGCTCGGCGGTCCGGACGTCGATGGTGCGGCTCGAGGTAGCGCGCTGCGCGGCGCGAGGGACGAACTCAACCAGCGTTACCGCGCGCGGTGGCGGGTGCTCCCGCACGAGAGTCCACGGGTCGACGGCGTGGCGCTCGACGCTATCCCTGCGCCGGATAGGGTCGTGCTTCCACCGCTGATGCGCGCCTACCTGCGTCTCGGTGCGCGGGTGTGCGGCGACCCGGCGGTCGACCCGGCTTTCGACGTCGGTGATTTCCCGACGGTGCTGGATCTCGACTGTGCCAACCTTCGCTATCTCGACCGGCTCCGCGACACTGTCGTTCGGCTCGGCGGCGCGGCGTGACCGCGGCGGTCGGCGTTCGGGCCACGTTTGAGGACCCGCGGACAGAACCGGGTACCGCGGAGTCCCACCCCGCCGCTTCGCCCGAACTCGACCAGTCCGCCGGACTGGTGAGCACCCCGGCGCATACCGAGGTCGAGGTGAAACACGCGTGGTATCCGACGAGCCCCTGCGGGTCGCACTGTCTTGACGACGCCGGGCCGCGGGTCGGGCGGATCGTGGTGGCCCTGCGGATCGCGCGTCTGGTGGCCACGGCCGTGATGATCGGACTCGTGGGGCTGATGGCCACGGTGACACCCCGGCTGGTGCGCCGCGCCTACCTGCGGTGGGCGGCGCGAGAGCTGCTGCGCGCCATTGGAATACGTGTCACCATCGACGATCGCCGACCGTTTCCATCGCGCGCCCGCGGACTGATCGTTGCCAACCACATCTCGTATCTGGACATCCTGGCGATCGCGGTGGTGCAGCCAGCACACTTCGTCGCCAAGTCCGAGGTCGCCGCGATGCCTGGGATCTCGACGCTCGCGCGGCGTTTGGGCGTCATCTCTATCGACCGCGGTTCGCTGCGGACGCTGCCGACGGTGATCTCCGAGGCCGTCGCCGGGCTCGAACGGGATTCGTCGGTGGCGGTCTTCCCGGAGGGCACCACATGGTGCGGCCGCGCGCAGGGCGGGTTCCGGCCGGCCTTTTTCCAATCGGCCCTCGATGCGGGGGTTCCGATCCTGCCCATCGGTATCGCCTTCAGCGCCGCCGGAATCCCCACGGCCGAACCGGGTTTCATCGGCGACGACGGGCCGGCGGACACCCTTGCCCGGGTGCTGCGGATGCGGGCCGTCGCGGTCGAGGTCAGTCTCTACGAACCTCAGCTGCCCGTGGGCGATCGACGGACGATGGCCGCGCGCTGTGAACAGCTGATCGGATCGGCGTCGCGAAGTGACGAGGCGTCTATCCGGCATCAGGGATCAACCAACACATATGAGGTCTTAACGGCTGTGCGTGGTCTGACACTGCTGTCTCCCGGGCCGGAAGGGGCCGCTGCAGCATCGGCACGCTGTCATCCTCGACGAAGCTGACCAAGAGACTCGGAAAGAACGTGCCGAGGCAATGACACCGAGCGCGATGCTCGCGGCGTCCGCCGATGCTGTGCGCACGGTGTATGACGAGGACACCTTCGCCTGGCTTTACCGCGCTTTCGGCCTGCCACGATCTTCACCATGTTCTCCACATCGGGGAGGTGCTGAGCGTCTCGGGGTATCCGCGCGAGGGGACGCGGCGCGTTGAGAATCTCGGGTCGTCGAGAATATCGGGCCGATGTGGAATTGGTGGGGCCCCCGCGCGCGTCTATCCTTGGCAATGACATGTCCACGCCCACCCGAGCCCCCGTCTACCTCGATCACGCCGCCTCGACCTTGATGCTGCCCGAGGCCATCGAGGCGATGAACGCCGTCTACGCCCAGCCCGGCAACGCCTCGTCGCTGCACGGGGCTGGTCGGTGGGCGCGGCGTCTGCTCGAGGAGGCCAGGGAGACGATCGCGGCCTCGCTCGGTGCGCGGCCGTCGGAGGTGATCTTTACCAGCGGGGGTACCGAGGCAGACAACCTTGCGGTCAAGGGAATCTACTGGGCGCGACGTCAGACCGATGACCGACGCCGTCGGGTCGTCATCTCGTCCATCGAGCACCACGCGATCGTCGACTCGGCGCAATGGCTGGCCACGCAGGGCGCCGAACTGGTCGTCTTGCCAGTCGACGACGCAGGGTTCGTCTCGCCTGCCGCATTGCGCGCCGAACTCGCCGCGCACGCTGACGAGACCGCCCTGGTGTCGATCATGTGGGCCAACAACGAGGTCGGGACGATCGAACCGATCGCCGAGCTGGTCGCGATCGCCACCGAGTTCGGCATCCCCATGCACTCCGACGCGGTGCAGGCCGTCGGGCACATCCCCGTCGACTTCGGGGCGAGTGGGTTGTCGGCTTTGAGTGTGGCCGCCCACAAATTCGGCGGTCCGCAGGGTGTCGGCGCACTACTACTCGGCCGCGACGTGGCGTGTGTGCCGCTGGCCCACGGCGGAGGCCACGAGCGCGATGTCCGCTCGGGCACACAGTCGGTCGCTGCGGCCGTCGGAATGGCAACTGCCCTGCGGATCGCCACCGCCGAGCTACCCGAATCGATGGTCGCGGTCGCCGCACTGCGCGACGAATTGTTCGCCACCATCCTCGACATTCCCGGCACGTTCGCCAACGGACCGCGCGACGAGCGTCGGCTTCCGGGTAACGTCCACGTGTCCTTCGAAGGATGCGAAGGGGATTCGATGCTGATGCTGCTCGACGCCAACGGCGTCGAGTGCTCGACCGGTTCGGCGTGTACGGCGGGCGTCGCGCAGGCCAGCCACGTCCTGTTGGCAATGGGTCTGAACATGGCCGAGGCCCGCGGCTCCCTGCGGTTCTCGTTGGCCCCGAGCACGACCCGTTCGGACATCGAGACCGTCGCCGACATCATCGGCGAGGTGGTCGAGCGTGCCCGCGTTGCCGGACTGGTGTCGGCGCCCGGCGGACGGACACAGTGATGCGAGTCCTGGCAGCCATGAGCGGAGGCGTCGACTCGGCGGTTGCCGCCGCGCGTGCCGTCGACGCCGGTCACGACGTCGTCGGCGTGCATCTTGCGCTGTCGACCGCTCCGGGCGCCCTGCGCACCGGCTCGCGGGGGTGCTGTTCACGTGAAGACGCCGACGATGCCCGCCGCGCCGCCGACGTCCTGGGAATCCCGTTCTACGTGTGGGACTTCGCCGATCGCTTCAAGGACGACGTCATCGACGAGTTCGTCGCCGCCTACGCCGCGGGTCAGACCCCGAATCCGTGCCTGACCTGCAACGAGAAGATCAAATTCGCGGCGCTGGCCGACAAGGCGATGGCCCTGGGCTTCGACGCGCTGGCCACCGGCCACTACGCGCGCCTGTCCGGAGGACAGCTGCGTCGGGCCGTCGATCCGGACAAGGACCAGTCCTACGTCCTGGCTGTGCTCACCCGGGACCAGCTCGACCGTGCGATGTTCCCGGTCGGCGACACGCCCAAACCCGCGATCCGTGCCGAGGCCGCGCGACGGGGATTGTCGGTGGCCGCCAAGCCGGATTCGCATGACATCTGCTTCATCCCCACCGGGGACACCCGTGCTTTTCTCGGCGCACGCATCGGCGTGCGGCCGGGTGCGGTCGTCGACGCCGGGACCGGTGAGCGGTTGGCCGATCACGACGGGGTGCACGGCTTCACGATCGGCCAACGCAAGGGACTCGGTATCGAGGCGCCCGCAGTCGACGGTCGTCCGCGCTATGTCACCGACATCGATCCCGAGACCGGCACGGTCGCCGTGGGCTCCGAGGAGCATCTGCAGGTGCATTCGATACGTACCCGCAACGCGGTGTGGACCTCCGGAGATGCGCCCGAGGGCCCCGTCGAGGTGATCGTTCAGGTGCGCGCGCACGGCGGGCTGGCTCCCGCGGTGGCCACCCCGGTTGAGGGCCCCGACGGTCCCTGCATCGAGATCGCGCTGGGCGAGCCGTTGACCGGTGTCGCGCGTGGGCAGGCCGCGGTGCTGTATCTCCCCGATCCCGACTACGGTGATCTCGTACTCGGTTCGGGCCGAATCGCTTCCACGTCGTCGCGCCCGGGATCTGCGGCCCGACCGGTGTCGGCGTCGCTCGCCGAGTAGACCGATGACCGATCTGCCCACCGGGGTGGGAACGGGTGTCGGTTCGATGCCGGGCACCGATCCGCGCGAGGCGGCGAGGATCATCAACGGCGAACTCGACTTCGCCCATCTCGCCGAGTTGCCGGCTCGCGGAATCGGTGCGGACATGATCGGGCGGATGGCCGCGGTGCTCGTCGACCTCCCGATTGACTCGGCCACCTGGGGTTACCGGCTCGGCGCCCGTGGCTCCTCGGTGGCGCGACGTGCCCGTGGGTTCCTCGCCGCGGATCTCGACGCGATCGAGGAGATCTGGGATGCTGCCGGTTTCATCGGCACCGGACGGCCGGTGAAGGTCGCGGTCGCCGGGCCGTTCACGTTGGCCGCCTCCATCGAACTCGTCAACGGGCACAAAGCCATTCGCGATCGGGGTGCGCTGCGCGATCTCGTCGAGTCCGGTGCCGAGGGGCTCGCCGGGTTGGTCGGCGAGATCCGTCGCCGGCTGGGTGCCTCGGTGATCGTGCAGCTCGACGAGCCGATGGTGGGGACCGTGATCGACGGTCGGGTGCCGCCACTGACCCGGCTCGACGTCATCCCGCCGGTCCCGGTCGCCGACGTCGCCGAGGCCTTGCGCTCGGTGCGTGAGCGCCTCGACGTACCGGTGATCGTGCACAACTGCGGCGCGCCGAGATGGGATCTCGTGCACGCACTCCCGGATGTGGCGTACAGCATCGACGTCACGGGCATCGGATCTGCGGACACCGCGGCACTCGATGGGATCGGCGGCCTGATCGACCGCGGCGATGTTCTCGTCGCCGGGGTCCTGCCGGGCGGCCACGCAGACTCCGCCATCCATGCCGAGACGGTCGCGACCACCCTCGCCGAGTTGGTCGACCGCATCGGCCTGGGCCGAAAAGTGCTGTCGGACAACGTGATCGTCACCCCGACATGTGGGCTGGCCGGAGCGTCCCCGGACTGGGCGCGCACCGCGCTGAGCATCTGCGCACGCGCCGGGGAGTTGCTGTCCGCTGATCCCGACGCGCTGTGAGGTGCTCGCCTCAGTCGACTTCTTTGATGCTGGCCAGCTCACTTGCCGAACTGCACGCTGCTGCATACCGGACCGAACGCGGTCCGCACGATGATCGCGATCAGGACTGGGACGGACGATTCCGGTGGGCGCATGACGGGGGTTGCGTCCGATCGAGGGTGCCGGGCTGGGCGTGTCCTGATGGGAGCTTCGTCCGGGACGCCATCGCAGGCGTTCGGCACCATGGACCGTGACGTAATCAGTGGTGGTCCTCGGCGTCGCTGGTGCATGCTGGTCGTGATGTGGCGCTGGCAGGTTACGAGAGCTCGATGGTGTCGGTGGGGATCGGCCGGTCTCCTCCGGTGTCGGCCTCGATGTCGCCGCGTACCCGCTGCCGGCCCCCGACACGCCGATCGACGCTGTGGTCTTACCGGGGGATCGGCCTCGTCGAGGCCCGGCATTGCGCCGAAACGATGACGTGGGAGTCGCGCCGCGGCACGCCGAGCGCGGTGGGTGGTCACCGTGTGCAGCGGGACCTTGCTGGCCGCTGAGATCGGTCTGCGCGATGGGCATCGCGCGCCGCCTTGGTAGTGGTGATAGTCGCCGGAGCGGTCACATGCATTCTCGGGCATCGAGTTTAGCGAGTGACCGCTTCGGGGCGATCTGGCGGTAGCTCGCGTCGAGTAACTCGGCGACCTCGATCCAGTCGGTGGCGTCGTCGAGAAGTATGCCGAGCCAACCTGCGGGTCCGAAATAGGCGGGGACGAAGAACCGCCGATCCTCGGCGAGTGCGGCACGCTCGGCCGGGTCGGCGAGGAACAACACCGAGCGCTCGTGGCGGATTCTCCCTTTCTCACCGCCGCCGTAGGTGCCGAACATCTTGCCGCACCGGAATGTTGGTCGGCCGTGCGCGACCGCCTCGGTGGAGTCGGGGAATGCGAGAGCCACTTCACGTACACGGATGAGGAAAGGGTCGGCATCGTCGAACATGATCGGATGGGGCATGGGTCGACTCCTCGAAGCGTGGACAACTCCGGTGGCGCTCGAGTCTCGTCGCTCACGCTCCTCGTGACACCTCGACCACCGAAGAGCAGGGACCGCCGGGCCACATGACCATCAGGAGGATGCACATCCCGATAGTCGAGGTGCCCAGGAGCACCAGCGACGAGGCCTCGAGGCCACGTCAGCAGCATCGTACGCTGCGTACCTGTCTGCCAGAACGCTCGAGGAGAACTGTCGGGGTGTTTCGATACTCTCGGTGGGTGGCAGAAGCAGATCAGGTGGCAAACGACGGCCCGTCCGCCGACGTCGGAGAACAGTGGTCGACATTGGCCGAGGAAATCCGCGAACATCAATTCCGGTACTACGTCAAAGACGCACCGATCATCTCCGACGGCGAGTTCGACCGGCTGTTGCGGCAACTGCAGGAACTCGAGGAGGCACATCCGGAGCTTGCCGCCGCCGACTCGCCGACCCAGCTTGTCGGAGGAGGCTTCTCCACCGCGTTCACGCCCGTCGACCATCTCGAGCGAATGTTGTCGCTGGACAACGTCTTCGACGCCGACGAGATGCGAGCGTGGGCCGCTCGGGTGGCCGACGAGGTGGGCACGGGAACCGAGTATCTGTGCGAGCTCAAGATCGACGGCGTCGCGCTGGCGTTGGTGTACCGCGACGGGGTGCTCGATCACGCAACCACGCGCGGTGACGGTCGCACCGGCGAAGACGTCACCCTCAACGCGCGCACCATCACCGATGTCCCGCAACGACTGACCGCCTCCGACGAGTACCCGATACCGCACGTTCTCGAAGTACGCGGTGAGGTCTTCTTCCGAGTGGAGGACTTCGAGACCCTCAACGCCTCGTTGGTGGCCGACGGCAAGCAGCCGTTCGCGAATCCGCGCAATTCCGCAGCGGGGTCGTTGCGACAGAAGAATCCTCAGATCACTGCGCGACGTCGGCTGCGGATGATCTGCCACGGCATCGGCCACACCGAAGGGTGGCGCCCGGGATCACTGCATGACGCTTATCTCGCGCTCGGTGCCTGGGGTCTGCCGGTGTCCTCGCACACCACCAAGCTCGTTGGCGCAGAGGCGATTCTCGACAAGATCGACTACTGGGGTGAGCACCGCCACGACGTCGAGCACGAGATCGACGGCATCGTCGTCAAAGTCGACGACGTCACCCTGCAACGCCGACTCGGTGCCACCTCGCGCGCGCCCCGCTGGGCTATCGCCTACAAGTACCCGCCCGAGGAGGTCACCACCGAACTCCTCGGAATCGAGGTCAACGTCGGACGCACTGGTCGGGTCACCCCGTTCGCAGTGCTCGCGCCGGTGCTCGTCGCCGGATCGACGGTGGCGCGGGCCACCCTGCACAACGGGTCGGAGGTCAAGCGCAAGGGCGTTCTCATCGGCGACACGGTCACCATCCGTAAGGCCGGCGAAGTGATCCCCGAGGTCCTCGGTCCCGTGGTTGACTTGCGTGACGGCAGTGAGTACGCCTTCGAGATGCCCGACACATGCCCTGAGTGCAGTTCGGTGCTGCGGCCGGAGAAGGACAGCGACGCCGACATCCGTTGTCCCAACGCGCGGTCGTGCCCGGCGCAGCTGCGTGAGCGACTGTTTCACCTCGCCGGACGCAGCGCCTTCGACATCGAGGCCCTCGGGTACGAAGCGGCCGGCGCGCTGCTCGGTGCGGGGGTGATCACCGATGAGGGAGACCTGTTCTCGCTCAACGCAGATGATCTTGCCAAGACCGCATTGTTCACCACCAAGAAGGGCACATTGTCGGCGAACGGTACGCGCCTGCTGGCCAATCTCCACAAAGCGAAAGCGGTGCCTCTGTGGCGGGTGCTCGTCGGCCTGTCGATCCGCCACGTCGGCCCGCCCACCGCTCGTGCGCTGGCGACCGAATTCGGCTCCTTGCAGGCGATCGAGGAGGCCGACCCGCAACGACTGGCAGCCGTCGAGGGGGTCGGTCCCACGCTCGCGCAGAGCATTCACGACTGGTTCACCGTCGACTGGCATCGCTTGATCGTCGAGAAGTGGCGTGCAGCAGGCGTTTCCATGGAGGATGAGCGAGACGAGTCGATCCAGCGAACATTGGCGGGCAAGACGATCGTTGTCACCGGGTCGTTGCAGGATTTCTCGCGCGACGGCGCCAAGGAAGCGATCCTGGAACGCGGCGGTAAGGCATCGGGATCGGTGTCGAAGAAGACCGACTTCGTGGTGGTGGGGGATTCGCCCGGCGCCAAGGCCGACAAGGCCGAACAACTCGGGGTACCCATCCTCGACGAGGACGGCTTCAAACACCTCCTCGAGACGGGCGAGCCAGCGCCGCATTGAGATCGCGGTCCGGATATCGGAGACCGTGTGCGGCCCTCACAGTGCCTGGAGGGGAGACACTGCAGGCCCGGTGAACCACCTGGCCGGCACACGGTCGCCATGCGCCGGGCCCGCAGGCGCGGTCACCGACGCGGACGCCACCTGGACGCCACCGTGGTGTCCGCGAGCAGAATCCGATACCCATCGACGACACTTGGGCATTCCGGCTCGTAGCGTGGAGTCGTCGACTTTGAGAGGGGTGGTGCCAGACCCGCCGGGCGTCGAGGTGGCCGGCGGTCGTCGCAGTTACCTGGCCGGTCGGCAATCCGTCGGGTTGGTGCTCAGACGGAATGGTGTTCTCGGACACGGACGCTCAGGACTCCGCGCGCAACACGGTGGACACGATCCCCGCGAGATAACCGAGACGCGCGATCTCCGACGGCCGGAAGTCTGGTCCGCCGATGCGTCCCAACAGGATTGCCTTCGATCCATCACCGAGCGGGGCGGCCGCCAGCCGGGTGTCCATCTCCTGCCAACCTTGGGGTACCCAGTCGGCGTCGGAGTCGAGTCGGACAGCGCTCTGCAGCGGGAGCCAGTCCACGGTTGAAGCATGCGTCTCGGGCGCACCGGAGCTGCCGAACAACTGCAGCACACCGCCCGCGGCCCGGGTCAGCACCGTCGCCCACGACACCCGCAGCACGCGAGGCGCGTTGTCGACCAGTACCTGCAGCCGGTCGTCGAGTGCAGTGGCAACCTGATCGACCAATTCCAGCTCGCGATGGGTGTCGAGCACTCCGGAGTACGGGCGGATCGAGTCCACCCGGACCCCCTTGACCTTCTCTGCGGCGGTGATCAGCGTGTCCGGCAGTGAGCCGGGCGCCACCTCGACCACGAGGTCATCGACGGCATAGCCGTCCGCGCGCTCGACGACCTCGAGGGACAAGATATCGGCGCCGACCGAGCCGAGCTGGACGGCAAGTAGACCGAGACTTCCCGGCCGGTCGTGGAGGTACACCCGAAGCAGGTAGGACACGGCCGCCATTGTCGCACCGGCCCAGCGGGGCTGCCGAGGACGGGCGGCCGGTGCTTGGGTGCGGGCGCACGTGCGGCAGCATGCGAGCCACCTGTTCGTGACGATGATCACGCCAGGAGATCCTACGTCCATCTAATTACTTCCCGATGCGGCGGCGCTGCACGGTGACCGAACCGACGCCGGAATCGCGCCGGCACGAACCTCCCGATTTTCTCCGGGGTGGCTGGTTGCGGTCGCCACAACATCCCGTCGAGTACCCCGTCGTCTATCGGTTCGCCGACCGGCTGGCGCTCGACGACTGGGACCGAACTCCGGTTCGCCGCGCATGGCCGGCGCGAGGTGAGGGGCGTGGCGGTCGAATTCGCCACGCATCGACTCTCGGGTACCGGGGCATGGTTCGAACCGCAATCCCGTCTGACCCATGCGGTCCGCGTGTTCGGTGTGCCGCCGCCGCGCTGGACGCAAGCGATCACCAGCTGGCTGGGATACTTCCCGTTGTCGGTGTCGATCACTCATCTGGTGATTGCCCATCTCGGTGATCTGCCGTTGGTGCTCAAGACGTCGCTCGCCACGCCGAGCAGCACCCCGCTGATGGTGTCCATGCTTTTGCCGTGGATCACTGCCCGCCTGGCGCGATGGCCGCGCTGACCGTGGCCTAGGCTTGGTGGGGTCGCCGGTCGGCAACCGGCCGCAGCGACATCGGGTCCATGACGCATGGGGCCCGGCGAGATCCGGCACGGAAGGACACAATCGACATGGCAGGGGACTCAGAGTCCGCGAGCACGGGGTCTGCGGACTCCGGGTCCGCGTCCACCGGATCTGCGATCACCCGCGACGAGGTTGCGCATCTGGCCCGACTGTCGCGGCTGGCGCTGAGCGAGGACGAACTCGATGTCTATGCGCAGCAACTCGATTCGATTCTCGCCCATGTCGCGCAGGTGTCGGAGGTGGCCGCCGACGACGTGCCGCCGACCGCCCATCCGGCGGCGCTGGCCAATGTGCTGCGTCCCGATCTGGCCGTACCGGGGCTGACCACCGAGCAGGCGCTGTCCGGGGCGCCCGCCGTCGAGCAGGATCGTTTCGCGGTCCCGCAGATCCTGGGGGAGGAACAGTGAGCGCGCCGTCGACCCGTATGTCCACCGAGATCACCGGCCTCACCGCCGCGGAGCTGGGCGCCAAGATCGCCGCCGGCGAGGTCTCCTCGGTTGAGGTGACCTCGGCGCATCTCGATCGCATCGCCGAGATCGACGACCAGCTGGGCGCATTCCTGCATGTCAATGGTCCGCAAGCGCTGGTGGCGGCCAAGGCTGCCGACGAAGCCATCGCCGCGGGCGAGGCCAGCTCGCCACTGGCCGGTGTACCGATCGCCCTCAAGGACGTCTTCACCACCACCGATGCGCCGACCACCTGCGGGTCGAAGATCCTCGAAGGCTGGGTGCCCCCGTACGACGCGACCGTCACCGAACGACTGCGCTCGGCCGGGCTGCCAATCCTCGGCAAGACCAACATGGACGAGTTCGCGATGGGTAGTTCCACCGAGAACTCCGCCTACCAGGTGACGCGAAATCCCTGGGACGTCACCAGGATTCCCGGCGGCTCGGGCGGCGGTAGTGCTGCGGCACTCGCCTCGTTCCAGGCCCCGCTGGCCATCGGCACCGATACCGGTGGATCGATCCGCCAACCCGCTGCGGTCACCGCCACCGTCGGCGTCAAGCCGACCTACGGCACGGTCTCCCGGTACGGGCTCGTCGCGTGCGCCTCGTCGCTCGACCAGGGTGGCCCGTGTGCGCGCACCGTGCTCGACACCGCACTGCTCCACGAGATCATCGCCGGTCACGACCCGCGTGACTCCACGTCGATCGACGCCCCCGTCCCGGATGTGGTCGGCGCGGCGAAGGCCGGTGCGGCCGGCGATCTGAGCGGAGTGCGCGTGGGCGTCGTCCGTGAACTGCAGGGGGAGGGCTACCAGCCCGGGGTACTCGCCTCCTTCGAACAGGCCGTCGTCGAGCTGACCGCGCGCGGGGCGCAGGTCGTCGAGGTGTCGTGCCCGCACTTCACCTATGCGCTCGGTGCGTACTACCTGATCCTGCCCAGCGAGGTGTCGAGCAACCTCGCGCGCTTCGACGCCATGCGCTACGGACTCCGCGTCGGCGACGACGGCCACCACAGTGCCGAAGAGGTCATGGCCCTCACCCGGGAAGCCGGTTTCGGCCCGGAGGTCAAGCGTCGCATCATGATCGGGACCTACGCACTGTCCTCGGGCTACTACGACGCCTATTACGGCCAGGCGCAGAAGGTGCGGACCCTTATCGCCGCCGACTTCGACGCCGCTTTCGACAAGGTCGACGTCCTGGTCTCACCGACCACCCCGACCACCGCGTTCCGGATCGGCGAGAAGGTCGACGATCCGCTCGCGATGTATCTGTTCGACCTGGCGACGCTTCCGGTGAACCTCGCCGGTGTCGCGGCGATGTCGGTGCCGTCGGGTGTCTCGGCCGACGACGGGCTGCCCGTCGGGTTGCAGATTATGGCTCCGGCACTCGCCGACGACCGGCTTTACCGCGTGGGGGCGGCCTACGAAGCCGCCCGTGGACCGATCGCGTAGCTCTGCTCGGTATCACGGCAGCGCGCCCTGTTCGGGCCCGTAGCGGTGCCCGGTCCCGACGGGGCCGTCGAGTGCACCGAGTAGGTCCACCGACGTCTGCACGAACGACACCACCGGCAGCCACGGCGGGCTGTGCATCCGCGCACCGACGATCCTGGTCTGCACTGGGCGTGTCGGTGGGCGCCACACCGCTGCCGTCGACCATCGGGTGACCGGGTCGGACGCGTTGGCGAACACGATGCGCGACGACCCGCCACCCCGCGGATCGACGGTGTCGGCGGGGACCCCGGCCAGCACCGTGCCCGCCACCGCACCGGGATGACTGGCCTGCGCCCACTCCCGCGCACGGTCGGCGCCGAGGGCGCCCAGGCTCTGTCCGTAGAGGTAGACCCGCGGTCGAGGGACGCCCGGTGGCAGTGACTCGCGGGCGTCGAGGACGTGGCGTAGCAGGGCCACGGTCGCCGTCGCGGCCGAGCCTCGGTCGGAGACGAAGACCCGCCAGGACGACGCCGATGCGTACGGCAACGACAAGAACTCCACATCGTCGTGCAGGCGTGCGCGAATCGCCGTCGTCGCCTGCGGGTCGACCCACCCCGATCCGGTGGGTACCGCGATCACCACCGCGCCACGGTGCACACCGCCCTCGCGAACCCACGAATCGGTGAGAAGGGTTGCCGCGCGGTCGATGTCGGCGGCCGTGGCAGTGGCATCGGTCGCGGCGGCTGCCGAGGTCGCGTGCATGGCAAACAGTACGACCGTGGCGAGCGCTGCGGTTGCCGCCATCGCAGCGCGGCGCCCGAACCATGCGACCGCGACGAATCCCGCACACCCGGCCGCGGTCAGCGCCGCAGGGTATGCCGACCCCACGCCTGCGATTCCGACATCACTGCGGAGAATGTTCTGCCACAGGGTGTTTGCGATTGACCCGGCCACCAGGACTGCGACCGCGAGAGCGTAGAGCGCCCATGAGATGATGAGCCGTTCGGGCCGTGCCGACCCGAGCGCACGACCCACCGCGGTCATCACCGCCACGCACACGCCATTCAGGACGGCTGCGGTGACGACATCTCGTGGCAACGAGCCCGGCCACAAGGCGACGAGCGCGCCGATGAGCCCGCCGAGCACGGTGAGCGAACCCGGTGGGGCGAGCCGGCCCAGTGCTCGTCGAACGAGCGCTCGTTGATGCGGTGTGACGGTGACGACGGCGGTGATCATCGCGTCACCCCGCTGTGGCCACCCATCTCGGCGATGACCCGAACGGCGGTCGACGCCGTAATCGTCGTCATCGACTCCGACGGTGCCGGCGGGCCGGAGTACTGCCGCCACGTGTTCAGGGCCAGGCCGGCGCAGCTGAGCTCGGCGGCGGCCGTACAGACGGGATCGTGGCACGCCGCGTGCATCCGCTCGATGAGCATGTGATCGAGGGCCGGTCGGGCCCACGGGCCCAGCGGGTGACCGGCGCGCTGCGCGTAGCGCAGCAGGTCATAGCCGAAATCGTGTGTGCGGCAGGCAGGTTCGAACCGATCGGGCAGGGGGATGGGCGATGAGCAGCCGCCGTCGGGGTTGGCCGGGTAGCCGCTGTCGAGCACTGGGCGATAACCCATGACGGCCGCGAAATCGGTGGGGAGAACACGCTGCACGCTCTCCGGATGGGGGCCGACGAGCGCGCGAACCGTCTGTTCGGCGGCGGTGGCGTCGGTCGGGGAGTAATCGAACACCGCCGATGCCCTTCCGGCAGCCATCACGTGCAACACCATCACGGTCAGGCCGATCAGAATCCACATCACCGGACGCAAGCAACGTCGCCGCAGTGTTCGTCGAGCATCGTCAGAAGTCATGTCGTTGACGCTAGGAACGACGTTCACGCGGGCACATCGCCCGCGCGAGCCGACCGGTGTCGGCTCCGCAGAGGGTGATGGTGGTCCGGTCTGGCTCTCGGGTAGCGTGCGAATTCCGCTCCGCAGTATGAGGACTTCGACCGATACGCCGCCTAGCGTGGAGGTCGAGGTGATCACATGATGGGACGGATGGTCCGAGCGGCACGCACCGCGGCCGTCAATGAACTGCGCGCGTTACCGGTGGTCGCGCACCCGGGTGTACGTGCCTGGGTCCGGTCTCCGGGCAACTGGTTCTTCGCGATCTTCGCGGGGGTGCTGTTCGCCGTTTCATGGCCGACAATGCCTCTGACACTGGATGTTCCGGCGTACGCCTGGCCGATCCTGGCGGCGGTGGTGGCATGGCCGGTAGCGTTGGCGTGGAGTGCGCCGATGCTGGGCTGGGCGATCTCGGTGATCGGGGTGCAGCTCATCGGGCTGTTCATCCCCGCGGCGCCGGGGTGGCCGTGGACGATCCAGGTCACCCACATCATCGCGTTCCTGATCCTGACGTTCATGGCGTACCTACGCTGCCCGTTGCGGTTGCTCGCGCCGGTGTGGATCTGTGCGTCGCTGGTGATGGCGTTCGCGGCACCGTCGGGCGCGCGGGTCGGCTGGGTGGTCGGGCTGACCTTCATGGTCGTCGTCGTGGCACTGTTGCGCGGGCTGCTCACCTCGCGCAGGCAACTCGCCGTGCGCACCGAGGAGACCAAGGTCGCCGAGTCGACCAGTGCGGTGCTGCAGGAACGTGCCCGGATCGCGCGAGACCTGCACGACGTTGTGGCACATCGCATGTCGATGGTCGTCGTGATGGCCCAGACCGCGCGGTACCGGCTGCCCGACGTCGACGACGTCTGCGCGGCCGAGTTCGAGGCGATCGCGCAGGCCGCGCGCACCTCACTCGACGAGGTGCGGCAATTGCTCGGCGTCCTTCGGGTGTCGGGAGCCGGTGACGTTGGGGAGGCGGCGCCCGCCCCGAGCCCCGGCCTCGCCGACATCGACGCGTTGATCAGCCAGACCCGTCGGGCAGGCGCGCGGATCGACTTCACCGACGAACTAGACCACCCGGTGTTCGCCGAGTCGTCGGCGCTGGTGATCTATCGCATCGTCCAGGAATGCCTGGCCAACGCGACGCGGCACGCGCCGGGCGGCGTCATCGAGGTGCGTCTGACCCCGGCCGTCGGCGAGCCGTACGCGGGCCCCGCCGCACAGGTCAGCGTCGTCAACACCGCCCCGACCGAACCTCCCCTGCACCTGTCCGGGGCCGGGGTGGGTATCGCGGGCATGGGCGACCGGGCGCGGGCGGTGGCCGGATCCCTGACCGCCACACCCACATCCGACGGCGGATTCGCGGTGCGCGCCCACATCCCCGCTTCGGCACGGACTCCGGTGATGTCGTCGCTCGCGGAGTCGCGTGGTGCGGTGCCGGGGCTCCCCGCCAACGGGTAGCGTTGCCGCCGTGCCGATCACGCTCGTCGTCGCCGATGACCAGGCGATGGTCCGTCAGGGATTCTCGGCCCTGCTCGCCGCGCAACCCGACCTGTCGGTGCTCGGTGAGGCCGCCGACGGCATTGAGGCCGTGGAGTTGTGTCGGCGGGTTCATCCCGATGTGGTCCTGATGGATGTGCGGATGCCGCGCCGCGACGGGTTGTGGGCGGCCGCACAGATTCTCGGTGCGCGCGGCGCCGACGAGGTGCAACTACCCGCCGACGGCGTCGCAGGCCGCACGAAGGTCCTGATGTTGACCACCTTCGACATCGACGACTATGTCTACGAGGCGTTGCGGATCGGTGCATCGGGTTTCTTGTTGAAGGACGCCCCCGCCGACGAACTCGTCCGGGCGGTTCGGGTGGTCGCCGCGGGCGAGGCGCTGCTGGCGCCGTCGATCACCCGCCGCCTCATCCGTGAGGTCACCGGGCGCCGGACCCGTCCGCGTTCGGATCGGGCGATCGAGGCGTTGACACCTCGAGAGCGTGAGGTGCTCGATCTCGTCGCCGACGGCAAGTCGAACCAGGAGATCGCCACCGACCTGTTCGTCGCCGAACAAACCGTGAAAACCCATGTGAGCAGCGTCCTGACCAAGTTGTCGTTGCGCGATCGCGCCCAGGCGGTCGTCTTCGCCTACGAGAACGGACTCAAGTGAGCACCCCGGGCCTTCCGCGCGGGCACCGACGGCGGGCGCGAGGGCGCTGTCGGCACTAGATTGTGTGCAGACGCGGGGTCGCGCGGAATTCCGGCGATCCCGGCTCCAACGGGCAGGAGGCTCACAGCGGTATGGCCAAGAGATTCGGGATTCTCACATCCGGCGGCGACTGCCCCGGACTGAACGCGGTGATCCGCGGCGCAGTACTCAAGGGTGAGACGGTCTACGGCCACGAGTTCGTCGGCTTCCGCGACGGCTGGTACGGCCTGGTCTACGGCGACATCATGGAACTCGACCGCTCGGTGGTGCGAGGCCTGTCCAACCAGGGCGGCACCATCCTCGGCACCAGCCGGTTCGGCCCGTACTCCGAACCCGACGGTGGCCCCGACGCCATCAAGAAGGTCCTCAAGAACCTCGGGATCGACGGTGTCATCGCTATCGGCGGTGAGGGCACCGCATCGGCGGCCAAACGTCTCTACACCGACGGCATCAACATCGTCGGCGTCCCCAAGACGATCGACAACGACATCAACGCCACCGACTACACGTTCGGTTTCGACACCGCGGTCAACATCGCCACCGAGGCAATCGACCGGCTGCGCACCACGGGCAATTCGCACAAACGCTGCATGGTGCTCGAGGTGATGGGACGCCACGCGGGCTGGATCGCCCTGCATTCGGGAATCGCCGGTGGCGCGCACGCGATCCTGATCCCGGAACAACCCGAGAGCATGAATCAGATCTGCGCATGGGTGACCAGCGTCAAGAATCGCGGTCGTGCGCCGATGGTCGTCGTCGCCGAGGGCTTCAAGCTGCCCGACATGGGAGAAGCCCATTCCACCAAGGGGCTCGACGGGTTCAACCGTCCACGCCTCGGCGGTATCGCCGATGTGTTGGCACCGATGATCGAGGAGCGCACCGGCATCGAGACCCGCGCGACCGTGCTCGGACACATCCAGCGAGGCGGTACGCCCACATCGTTCGACCGGGTGCTGGCCACTCGCATGGGCATGGCCACCGCCGACCTCGTCGCCGACAAGTACTGGGGTCACATGATCGCGCTACGCGGCACCGAGATGCACCGCATCACTTTCGACGAGGCGCTGGCCAACCCCAAGACGGTGCCGCTGGACCAGTATCAGGAGATCCGGGTCATCTTCGGCTGAGGTGCGGCCGGGTTCACGCCGGGTCGCGGGGGATCACGATCCACAGCAGCAGATACAGCAGCACCTGCGGACCGGGCAGCAGGATCGAGGCGACGAACGCCGCACGGACCAGGGACGCATCCCATCGGTAGCATGCGGCGATGCCGCCGCACACTCCGCCGAGCCAGGCGTCGCCGCGCGAGCGGGTGAGCCGCCGAGCGGCGGGAACCCGTGTGGTGTGCGGTGTCTGGGGAATGGTCATCGGGCGTCCTTTCGCCGGGGCATTTGACACCTGAAACGCTAGGAGTCGGCGGCGCCGATGGCATCGGGAACGTCCCTGCTTTCGTCCCCGAGATTTGTCCCGACCCGCGGCCGCATAAACTGGTGGCCATGACTGCCGCAGCTGCCGAATTGATGGACTACGACCAGGTCATCGACGAATTCGATCCGGTGATGGGACTCGAGGTCCACGTCGAACTCGGTACCACGACCAAGATGTTCTGCGGCTGCCCCACAGCGTTCGGGGCCGACCCCAATACCCAGGTGTGCCCGGTGTGCATCGGCCTTCCGGGCTCGCTCCCGGTGGTCAACGCCACCGCCATCGAATACGCGATCCGCATCGGCCTCGCACTGAACTGCTCGATCCGACCCTCGAGCGTGTTCGCCCGCAAGAATTACTTCTATCCCGATCAGCCGAAGAACTACCAGATCAGTCAGTACGACGAGCCGATCGCCTACGAAGGTCACCTCGACGTCGCACTCACCGACGGCACCACCTGGCGCGTGGAGATCGAGCGCGCACACATGGAGGAGGACACCGGCAAGTCGCTGCACATCGGTGGCGCCGGGCGCATCCACGGAGCCGATCACTCCCTGCTCGACTACAACCGGGCCGGGGTGCCACTCGTCGAGATCGTCACCAAACCCATCGTCGGTGCCGGCGCACGCGCGCCGGAGGTGGCCCGCGCCTATGTGACCGCGCTGCGAGATCTGCTGAAGTCGCTCGGGGTCTCCGATGTGCGGATGGATCAGGGGTCGCTGCGTTGCGACGCCAATGTGTCCCTGATGCGCAAGGGCGCAAGCGAATTCGGCACCCGCACCGAAACCAAGAACGTCAACTCGCTCAAGAGCGTCGAGACGGCGGTCACCTTCGAGATGCGCAGGCAGGCCGCGGTGCTCGCCGCCGGCGGACAGATCGTGCAGGAAACCCGCCACTACCACGAGACCGACGGCACCACCTCGTCCGGGCGACGCAAGGAGACCGCCGAGGACTACCGCTACTTCCCCGAGCCCGACCTGCCGCCGGTGCAGCCGTCCGCGGAGTGGATCGAGGAGATCCGCGCGACGCTGCCGGAGCTGCCGTGGGTGCGCCGTGCCCGTATCCAACTGGAGTGGGGCGTGTCCGATGAGGTCATGCGTGATCTGGTCAACGTCGGGGCGGTCGACCTGATCATCGCAACCGTCGACGCCGGCGCCGCACCGGAAGCCGCGCGTGGGTGGTGGGTATCGTTCTTGGCGCAGCAGGCCAACAGTCGTGGTGGTGACCTCGCCGATCTGCCGATCACTCCCGAGCAGGTCGCCGAGATCATCGGACTCGTCGACGAGGGCAAGCTGACCACCAAACTCGCCCAGCAGGTCGCCGTCGGGGTACTCGACGGCGAAGGCGAACCCGCACAGATCATCGCCGATCGCGGACTCGAGGTGGTGCGCGACGACTCGGCATTGCAGACGGCCATCGACGACGCACTGGCCGCCAACCCCGACATCGTCGAGAAAATCCGTGGGGGCAAGGTGAAAGCGGCTGGCAAGATCGTCGGCGATGTCATGAAAGCGACGCGCGGACAAGCAGATCCGGCGCGTGTGCAGGAACTCGTGCTGGCCGCCTGCCAGTAGGACGTTGTACGGCCATGCTGTGACGATGTCGCCGAACCGCGATTGGACGACTGACTGGCTACTGGCGTCAGAGGTAGTTCCAGCTCATTGAAGTCCTTCTCCAGGTATCGGAGCGAAGAAGATGACGCGCTCGTCGGTGGATACGGGTCGCCCAGCAGTGCGGTTGACTGTCGCGACCTGCAGCCGACCGTTGTCAGGCGTGACCGCGGTGATCCGGCCCAGCGCTCCGTAGCGTTTCTCCAGTACGACGGTCGGTGGAGTCAGGGTTGGGCGCTGCCGGGTGGGTTCGTTGATCGCTTCGATGCGTTGGGTTCGCGTCTCGGTGACGAAGATCTGCCCGCGGGTCGCGGCGCAGCCGGCGATCTGCGGTTTGTCGGGCCAGGACCACAGTACCGTCGTCGCCCCCGATTCCTCGACCGATTGCAGGCGGTCTTCGGTCGGACCCTGATCCGTCATATACAGACCACCGGAGCCGCTCGGGCACAACGCGACATTCGCACCGAGTCCCGAGGCCAGGACCTTCGGGCGGTCGGTCGACCCGGAGGACAGGTTGGTGACCGTAAGGAGTTTGCCGGCGAGCGATCCGGGATCGGCGGCGGCCGCTGGGTTGCCGGCGTTTCCGGTCGCCACCAGCAGCTCCGAGGGCGAGGCGAACAGCAGCGCGCCCATGTTTCCGGTGGCCCCCTTGGGGATTCCGGTCAAGATCGGTTTGGCGACGTCACCGGGGGCGAGGCGTACGACCCGATTGTCGGAGGGCGTGGTGATCAACGCGTAGATCAGCTGATCCTGCTGATACGTCGGGGAGAAGGCGAAGTCGATCAACCCTCCGTCGCCCGAACTGTCGACGTCGAAGGACGCCACGACTCGTTGTGGCCCATACCTTTTGGTGGTGATGATCTTGCCGGTCGTGCGTTCGGCGACGACGGTGACCGCGCCCTCGTCGTCGCCCGCACGCACCCCGCCGGTGGAGGCGAGGCACGTCGCGATGACGGCAGGGTCGGGATCGACGCAGGGTCCCGGCGGGGGAGGACTCTCCTGTCCGGGGTTCTCCGGTACCGACTGCGGAGGCTGGGTCGACTGCACTCCGAACGGCTCGTTATTCGGGCTGAACGGACCAGCAGCCTGATCACGATCCTGCTGCGAGAAATCCGCACAGGCGGCGATGGTCAGCAGCACTGCGAGGACACCGATCAGCACGGTCGTCAGGTGGCGACAGGCGGCGAGCGTCCGACGACGCCGGCCGGGCCCGGCCCCTCGTCGCTGCCTTCTCCGCCCCTCGTGCATGCCCACCACACTAGGCGATTGCCATCGGCCGACCGCGCGGCGATCGGCCGCCCCAGGGTCGGAAACCTCTAGCATCGGGCTGTGACCGATCGCGAACTTCCCGACGCGCCGGACAAGACGTTCCAGCCGCCGAGCCCCTACGACGAACCGACGGGAGCGTTTCGCCGACCCGAGAGCGCCACACCCGAGAGCGCCAGCCCGCTGATCAGCGACGCCGACCGCGACGCCTTCTATGCGCGCCACCATCGTCGACCGGGACGGTTGTCACGGGTGGATTCGTTCGACGACCTCGATCCAGGTGAGGTGGAGACCCGCCCGATCGGCATACCGCAGCAGCCTCCGCCGCGCCGCAATCCCGTGCCGATACCGCCCGAGATGGCTGCGAGTCCGGGAACCGTGGCGGACGCGGAGACGGCCGCCATCGAAAAATCGGTCACCGAAAAATCGGTCACCGAAAAATCGGTCACCAAAAAGTCGGCCAGCGAGAAGCCGGCCGGCGCGAGATCCACCACGCCGGAGGCCACCGAGAAGCTACCCGCCACGCCGATCCGGTCGGTGGAGGAGACATTCCCGGACCTGTCGCGCACACGTGCGCAGCAGGCGGAGACGCCCACGCGCGCACTCCTGCACGGTGAGGAGCCGTTGCCGACCACTCGGGCGCTCGGTGAGTATGAGAAGGCCGGGGACGGTCTCGACCGCGATGTCGCGACCGACGGCGAGAAACGGGCCGGTACCGACCGCGTCGAACAGCCCGAGACCGGCCATCGGCGGCGGGGTGCGTTCGGCCGGCGCGTCGCCCACGACCTCGATCCCGCCGACCTCGATCCCCACGACCTCGATCCCGCCGACCTCGATCCCGCCGACGATGCATCTACCGTCGAAGCGGCCCGTGCCGAACCGATCACCGTGACCGCCCCGCGCGGCACCCTCGATCTCGGCTTGCTCCTGCTGCGGTTGGCGGTCGGCATCGTCGCCGTCGCGCACGGTCTGTCCAAGCTGTTCGGGATCTGGGGTGGTCCAGGGTTGTCGGGATATCAGCAGATGCTCGCCAACAATCCCAACCCGACTATCGGGTTCCACGCCGACGTCACCCGGCCGCTGGCGATCGTCGGTACGTTTGCCGAGACGATCGGCGGCGCGATGGTCGTCCTGGGCCTGTTCACCCCGATCGGAGCGTGTGCGATCGTCTCGGTGATGCTCCTGGCCGCGGCCTACAAGACGACGCTGGCCGGAGGATTGGCGTTCTTCGCCGCAGCCGGTGGCATCGAATACGAGCTCGTCCTCGCGGTGGCGGCCGCCGCCCTCGTGCTGACCGGTCCGGGGCTCTACGCCTTCGACGCCGCCCGTGGCTGGGCGCGTCGGCCGTTCCTCGGGTCCGTCGCCTGGCTGATCGTGGGTATCGTCGCCGCGGTCGCGGTGTGGATGCTGTTCAACGGGACCAACCCGCTCAACTCGCCCGGCAATCCGCAGTAGCCGGCGCGCGACATCTTCGTCCCCGAGCATTCGGTTCTTCCTCGGGAGATCTCCCGAGGAAGAACCAATTGCTTTGGGAGGAAACGGAGTCAGTCGACCTGACGGACCGCACCCTTGTCGGCCGAGGTGGCCAGCTTGGCGTAAGCGCGCAACGCCGTGGTCACCGTGCGCTGCCGGTCCTTGGGCTGCCACGGCCGTTCGGAGGCCTCCATTTTGGCGCGGCGCTCCGCGAGCACCTCGTCGTCGACGAGAAGGGCGAGCTGCCGTGTCTTGACGTCGATCACGATCGGGTCGCCGTCCTCGACGAGACCGATGACGCCGCCGGCGGCGGCCTCGGGGGAGATGTGACCGACCGACAGCCCCGACGAGCCGCCGGAGAACCTGCCGTCGGTGATCAGGCCGCACTTCTTGCCCATCCCGGTGCCCTTCATGAAGGCCGTCGGGTGCAGCATCTCCTGCATGCCCGGCCCGCCGGACGGGCCTTCGTAGCGGACTACGAGCACCTCACCGGCCTGCAGCGTCTTGGACAAGATGACCTGCACGGCCTCCTCCTGGGATTCCACGACGCGCGCCGGGCCCTCGAAGTGCCACAGATCCTCGTCGATCCCGGCGGTCTTGAGGACGGCGCCGTCCTGCGCGAGGTTGCCGCGCAGCACGCAGAGCCCACCCTCGACCGTGTAGGCGTGATCCTTGTCGCGGATGCAGCCGCCCTGGGCATCGGTGTCGAGTTCGTCCCACCGGTTTGCGGTGGAGAACGGGGTGGTGGTGCGCACGCCGCCCGGCGCGGCGTGGAACAGTTCGATGGCCTCGTCGGTCGCCCTGCCGCCGCGAATGTCCCAGTCGTCGAGGAACGCTGCGATACTCGGGGAGTGCACGGTCGGCGCCGAGTCGTCGATCAGCCCGGCACGACGCAGTTCCCCGAGGATGGCCGGGATTCCACCGGCCCGGTGCACGTCTTCCATGTGATAGTCCGAATTGGGCGCGACCTTCGACAGGCACGGCACTCCGCGGCTGATTTCGTCGATGACAGACAGATCGAAATCGGCGACCTCGCCCTCCTGCGCGGCGGCGAGGATGTGCAGCACAGTATTCGTCGACCCGCCCATGGCGACGTCGAGGGCCATGGCATTGCGGAAGGCGGTCGGGCCCGCGATATTGCGGGGCAGCACCGAGGAATCGTCGTTGCGGTACCACTTCTGGGCGGCCTCGACGACGACGCGCCCGGCTCGGGAGAACAACGCCCGACGGGCCTCGTGGGTGGCCAGGGTCGAACCGTTGCCCGGCAGCGCAAGACCCAGCGCCTCGGTGAGACAGTTCATCGAGTTTGCGGTGAACATCCCCGAGCACGACCCGCAGGTCGGGCACGCCGAGCGCTCGACCTCGCCGAGCCCGGCCTCGTCGACGCCGCTGTTGGCCGACGCCGAGATGGCGGTGATCAGGTCGGTGGGCGCGTGTGCGACGCCGTCGACGACGACGGCCTTGCCTGCCTCCATCGGTCCGCCGGAGACGAACACCGTCGGGATGTTCAGGCGCATCGCGGCGTTGAGCATGCCTGGGGTGATCTTGTCGCAGTTGGAGATACAGACCAGGGCGTCGGCGGTGTGGGCGTTGACCATGTATTCGACGCTGTCGGCGATGATCTCGCGGCTCGGCAGCGAGTAGAGCATGCCACCGTGGCCCATCGCGATCCCGTCGTCTACGGCGATCGTGTGAAACTCACGGGGCACCCCGCCGGCAGCGCGGACGGACTCGGCCACGATTTCTCCCACGTCCTTGAGATGAACGTGCCCGGGGACGAACTGGGTGTAGGAGTTGGCGATCGCGACGATCGGCTTGCCGAAGTCGTCATCGGTCATTCCGGTGGCGCGCCACAGGGAGCGGGCGCCGGCGGCTTCGCGTCCGACGGTGGTGGTTCGGGACCGCAAGGGTGGCATGAGGTTTCCTCAATCGGGTTCGTACGGGCGCCCGCAATGCGGACGCGCACGGCACTGACGTGGGGTCAGCGCGCGAACCGCTCGGAGGTGTTCGCGAGCGGGTCCGACTCAGGAGGTGGGGGTGGGTGTGATTCCTCGCCGCCGGCGCTGACCGCGACCGTCGACACAATGGCGTGGACGATCAGCCGCGTCCACGGTACTCCTGGCTGACATGCGCGAACAACACAGTTCCCGCTCGCCTCAGCGTGCGTCGCGGGCGGCGGCGAAGGGGTCGGGAATCCGGCCGGCGCTGGCAGCCGAGAGTCGCGGCATATCGCCGAAGGTGATAGCGGGCAGGCGGACGCGATCGCCGTCGGTGAGCACCGCCCGCGCCGGGCCCCACCGGCTGAACTGTAGGCCGTCGATGTCGGGCCACTCGACGTCCCTGGAACCGAACGTGCCGACCGCGCGCAGTCCGTCCTCGGTCACCACGGTCTTGATGCGCCGGATCCACACTGCGAGCAGGACCGGGACCGCGAAGGTCCAGCCGAACCACGCGAGGTTGGTGCCGGCCAGGATCAGCACCACCAGCAGCGTTGCAGGCACGGTGAAATAGGCGAGCTTGCTGAGCGTGAACTCCTGTGGCAGCTCGGCTTTATCCGACATCGCCTCCGATGGTGATGCTGTGGTCGATTCCGCCGGGGCCGACCGTGCCGAGTCGGACGAGGACTGGGTGGACGACCGGGCGCCGGAGGTAGAACGAGTCACGATCTCATTGTGGCATCCGGGCGTCGGTGCTCGTGACGCGCGGGGGGTGCCGAGGACCAGTGACTTCCCAAAATCTGGGACGCGGAGAAGGCGAGTTTGACTCTGCACTATCGGCAGTCCTACCGTGTTTGTCGTGATGCACAACGAGATTCTCGTAGTACTCGGCCGGCGCGTCGTCGCCTGACCGGTCACTACATCGACCTCCCAACATCGACGCGCCACCCTCGAACAGCAACCGCTGTCGGGGGTTTTTTGTTGCCCACCCCCCATTGACCCCGAATCCCCGGTTGAGCGGTAGTACAGACCAGTGCGGCAGTGCACCTGCGACTGAGAACGACGACCGTCGACCACGAACACGAAGGACCGTGCAGTGAGCGCACCAACAGCACGTACGGACACGACCCCTCCGGGCGCCGGGCCGCGTCAGGAATCGCCGGCGGCGGGCAGCCTCCGTGCGGTCCGGCAGAACACCGTCGCCCCCGAGCGTGTCAGCGGCGCGCAGTCGGTGGTCCGTTCGCTGGAAGAACTCGGTGTCGAGGTGGTCTTCGGTATTCCCGGCGGTGCGGTGCTCCCGGTGTACGACCCGCTTCTCGATTCGCGCAAGGTCCGCCACGTGCTCGTCCGACACGAGCAGGGGGCGGGTCACGCGGCTACTGGTTACGCGCAGGTCACCGGACGCGCCGGGGTGATGATGGCGACGTCGGGTCCCGGCGCCACCAACCTCGTCACCCCGCTCGCCGACGCGCAAATGGACTCGGTGCCCGTCGTCGCGATCACCGGCCAGGTCGGTCGCGCGCTCATCGGTACCGACGCCTTCCAGGAGGCCGACATCTCCGGTATCACCATGCCGGTCACCAAGCACAACTTCCTGGTGTCCAACGCGATCGACATCCCGCGCGTCATCGCCGAGGCCTTCCACATCGCCGAGAGCGGTCGTCCCGGCGCTGTGCTGGTCGACATCCCCAAGGACATCCTGCAGGCCCAGACGACCTTCTCCTGGCCGCCGCAGATCGACCTGCCCGGCTACCGGCCGGTGACCAAGCCGCACGGCAAGCAGGTCCGGGAGGCGGCGCGAATGATCAACGCCGCCAAGAACCCGGTGCTCTACGTCGGTGGCGGGATCATCAAGGCCAACGCCTCGGCGGAGTTGCTCGAACTCGCCGAACTCACCGGCATCCCCGTCGTCACCACGCTGATGGCGCGCGGCGCGTTCCCCGACTCGCATCCGCAGCATCTGGGGATGCCGGGGATGCACGGCACCGTCGCGGCCGTCGCCGCGTTGCAGCGCAGCGACCTGCTGATCACACTCGGCGCCCGCTTCGACGACCGGGTGACCGGCCAGCTCTCGTCATTTGCCCAGGGCGCCAGGGTTATTCACGCCGACATCGACCCGGCGGAGATCGGCAAGAATCGCCACGCGGACGTGCCGATCGTCGGCGACTGCAAAGCGGTCATCCTCGATCTGCTCGACACGCTGCGTGCCGAGCGGGCCACCACCGGTACCACGCCGGAGCTCGGGGAGTGGTGGGACTACCTCGACGGCATCCGTCGTACCTATCCGCTGAGTTATGACCGTCCCGCCGACGGTTCGATGTCGCCGGAGTTCGTGATCTCCCAGATCGGCAAGCTCGCCGGCCCCGATGCCGTCTACTGTGCAGGCGTCGGTCAGCACCAGATGTGGGCGGCGCAGTTCATCTCCTACGAGAAGCCGCGGACCTGGCTCAACTCCGGCGGACTCGGCACCATGGGGTATGCGGTGCCCGCCGCGATGGGTGCCAAGATGGCCGCCCCCGACACCGAGGTGTGGGCCATCGACGGCGACGGCTGCTTCCAGATGACCAATCAGGAACTGGCCACCTGTGCGATCGAGGGCATTCCGATCAAGGTTGCCCTGATCAACAACGGCAACCTGGGCATGGTGCGGCAGTGGCAGACCCTCTTCTATGAGGAGCGCTACTCCAACACTGACCTGGCGACCCACTCGATGCGCATCCCCGACTTCGTCAAACTTGCCGAGGCGCTGGGTTGTGCGGCCTTCCGGGTGGAGAACGAGGCAGAGGTTGACGAGGTGATCGCGAAGGCGCGCGAGATCAATGACCGTCCGGTCGTCATCGACTTCATCGTCGGTGCCGACGCGCAGGTGTGGCCGATGGTCGCCGCCGGAACCGGCAACGACGAGATCATGGCGGCCCGCGACATCCGGCCGCTGTTCGACGACGATGCGTCGGCCTCCGCTCCCGCCGACATCCACGAAGCGGTCAATCAGAGCACCAACCTCGGCCAGGAGGGCGAGCAGAAGTGAGTACCCATACCCTCAGCGTCCTCGTCGAGGACCGTCCGGGCGTCCTGGCCCGCGTCTCGGGATTGTTCTCCCGGCGCGGGTTCAACATCGAGTCCCTCGCCGTGGGGCCGACGGAACTCAAGGGTGTCTCGCGGATGACGATCATGGTCTCCGTCGAGGACTTCCCGCTTGAGCAGGTCACCAAGCAGCTCAACAAGCTGATCAACGTGATCAAGATCGTCGAGCAAGACCCGTCGAGCTCGGTCTCACGTGAGCTGATGATGGTCAAGGTACGCGCCGACTCCTCAGTGCGCTCGGAGGTCATCGAGGTCGTGAATCTGTTCCGCGCCAAGGTGATCGACGTCTCCCCGGAGTCGGTGACAGTGGAGGCGACCGGCACCGCCGAGAAGCTCGAGGCGCTGCTGCGGATGCTCGATCCGTACGGCATCCGGGAGATCGCGCAATCCGGCGCGGTCACCCTGGGGCGCGGCCCGAAGAGCATGTCGGCCAACCGCTGACGCACGCAAGTCACATCGCGCCCCACGCGGGATAACCGATCCATTTGGGGCACAACATAAATCGAAGGGAAGTCAACTGTGGCGATCGAATTGTTCTATGACGACGACGCCGACTTGTCGCTCATCCAGGGCCGCAAGGTCGCGGTGATCGGCTACGGCAGCCAGGGACATGCGCATTCGCTGTCGCTGCGTGATTCGGGTGTCGACGTCGCGATCGGCCTGCGCGAGGGCAGCAAGTCGCGGGAGAAGGCTGCCGAGCAGGGCCTGAAGGTCATGACCGCCGCCGAGGCCGCCGCCTGGGCCGACGTGATCATGGTGCTGGCGCCCGATACCAGCCAGGCGCAGATCTTCACCGAGGACATCGAGCCCAACCTCAAGGACGGCGACGCGCTGTTCTTCGGCCACGGTCTCAACATTCACTTCGGTCTGATCAAGCCCCCGGCCAACGTCACCGTCGGCATGGTCGCCCCGAAGGGCCCGGGTCACCTGGTGCGCCGGCAGTTCGTCGATGGCAAGGGTGTGCCCTGCCTGATCGCGATCGACCAGGATCCGAAGGGTGAAGGTCAGGCGCTGGCGCTCAGCTACGCGAGTGCGATCGGTGGCGGCCGTGCCGGTGTCATCAAGACCACCTTCAAGGAGGAGACCGAGACCGATCTCTTCGGTGAGCAGGCCGTGCTGTGCGGTGGCACCGAGGAACTGATCAAGACCGGCTTCGAGGTGATGGTCGAGGCGGGTTACGCCCCGGAGATGGCCTACTTCGAGGTGCTGCACGAGCTCAAGCTCATCGTCGATCTGATCTACGAGGGTGGCATCGCCCGCATGAACTACTCGGTCAGCGACACCGCCGAGTTCGGTGGTTACCTGTCGGGGCCGCGGGTCATCGACGCCGACACCAAGGACCGGATGCGCGCCATCCTCTCCGACATCCAGGACGGTAGCTTCGTCAAGCGTCTCGTCGCCAATGTCGAGGGCGGCAACAAGGAGCTCGAGGACCTGCGCAAGAAGAATGCCGAGCACCCGATCGAGGTCACCGGCAAGAAGCTGCGCGACCTGATGAGCTGGGTGGATCGGCCGATCACCGAAACCGCCTGAACACAAGCGTGATTCGTGGCCCCGTTCCCGATGGGAACGGGGCCACGGTCGTCTGCGGCGGCCGACAGGGGAGGCTGTGGATGAATTCTCGGCCCGTCGACGCATCTGCTCTACGCTTGGCCCATCGGTGTCGATGTGATGGGGGAGAGTCATGGATGTCAATCCGGAAGCGTTGCGGCAGTTCGCCACTCGGGTCGACGAGGTGGGCGCACAGTGCTCCGCGTCGCCCATGCCGCACCACTTCGACGCGCTTGCAGCGTTGATGCCTGGCTCCACCACGGCGTACGCCGCACAGACCGCCGCCTCGGCGATGCGGCCGCTGTTGGCCACTACTTCGGGCAGGTGTCGGCGGCCGTGTACACCGCTGCCGGCGACTACGAGACCTCCGATGCCGCGCTGGCCGACCGGTTCGGTCGCGTCCCTGCTCCCGGGAGGGCGTGATGATTCCCAGCCGCACGGTGTTCGACACGTGGCGGACCGAATCGGTGGGGGCTGCCGGCCGCACGCTGTGGGACAGCGGCGAAGCACTCGACGACGAGGTCTCGGGCGCCCGGTACGCCATCTCGCGTCTGGCGCAAGACGGTCTGTGGTCCGGCGTGGCCGCGCAGTCCGGTGAGACTGCGATCGACGTCGGCTGCCTGCGGGCCACCTCGGTGAGCGCCATCGCGCGCAACTCGGCGATCGGTATCGCCCGGTCCGTTCCGGACCTCACCGCAGCGGCGTCGAAGATCCGAAACCTGTTGACGGTCATAGAATCCAGCGATCTGTTCGTCACCGACGACTGGTTGGTGCTGCCGCGCGTCAAGAACTACCCGGCGACGTTGGCCGCCACGCTGGCGACCGTCGCCGACACCTTTCAGGTGCAACTCAATCCCGCCCTGGTCGACCTGAGCCAAGCCGATCACGACATCGGCGCATTTGTGCGCCGAACACTGATGGGCGACGGTCTCGGCCTGGCCCTTCCCGAGATCGGCGCGGATCCCCACGCGCCCAGGGACTTCACCGAAGCCCCGCACGGTGACAACACCGGCGGCACCAATCCCGAGTTCGGCCGCGGCCTGCAACGCGCGCGCCTCCTCGAGCATATGACCGGTACGGTCGTCGAGACCGAGACCACCACCGCCGGTGACACCACGACGACGATGGTGAGGATGCTCGACGGCTCCAGGCAGACCTACACCAGCGGTCCCGGAGTGAACCGGACCGAATTCCGCAGTCCCGAAGGTGTTCTGACCGCCACGCGCACCGTCGCGGGCGATGGCACGGCAACCGTGTCGTTGACTCGTCCGGGCAAGTCGCCCGCAGTCGTGACCGAGCGCCCCGACGGTACGACCGAGGCGGTCGTCGACGGGATCACCTTCCCCATCCCGTCCTCTCGTGACTATGCGATCGCCCTGGCCGCGGGTGTCATGTCCGCGACCGAATCCGGTGTGGCACGCGGGCTTCCATACCTCAACCAGGCTCAGGTCGCGCGCCTGGAGATCGGTGCGAAAGCGGCCGGGCCGGGTCTGACGCTGCTCGGTACGGCGATGGGGGTCGCCACGGCGGAGAACGGCTACGAACGGTGTGTGGCAGGCGTGGCCGGCGGTGTCGGGTTGGGCGCCGATCTGGCACTGCTGGCATTGGCCCCGGAGATGAGTCCGCTGCGAGCCTTCTGGACCGGCGCAAGCGTGAGTCTTGGGGGTTCCATGGTGGGCAACATCGTGGGTCAGGTGCTGTGTCGATGAGGAATCTCGAGGTGGTCGGCAAGCGGCCTGCATACCATCGATGCCCACGTGCCTGGCAGGGAGCACGGTGGCGTCTGTGGGCGGGCAGGGTCTTCTGGGCTGTTGTCTGCTCGATCTTCGTGGGGGCGTCGGTGATGTCGGCTCTCGGCGGCAGCGTCATCGTGGCGGTGGCGGCCGCGTCCGGCGCCGCGGGGGTCGCCCTGCTGCTGTTGTCCGAAGAACTCCGGTGGATGCGCACGGGCGCGACCCGACCGGACCTCTGTGGCGTGCGAATCGCGGGGGCGGCATTGGTGATTCGTGCCGATGACCGCGAACGTGCGGTGGACATTGCGTTGCCGGCGGCGTTCGCCCTCGGCGGTGCCGGGGCGTTCTACGCCGTGTGCTCCGGAGAACTCGATCTCTCCTTCGTGCAACACTCGCCGCGGCCGGTCTCGCCGTTCACCTTTCTGGCCGTCGCTGTCACCGGTGCGGTCGGTCTCGTCTGGGAAATGGTTCGGCGCCGGCCCGACCCTCTGGTGCTGACCCCGCACGCGCTGATCGTCGGCAAGAGACTCGGTCCACGGGGCGCGATTGCCTGGACCGACCTCGACCGCACCGAGCCGATGCCCACCGATGTGGGCAGACGTCGCAGGGGTGCCGACGCATGGCTGGCCATCGGCGCGGACGAGGAACCACGGCTGCGGTGCAACGTCGCGCGGCTCGGAGCGCCGACGACGTTCTGGCTTCTGGACTTCTATCGGCGGCATCCGGAACTGCGTGATGAGCTCGGTGACGCCCGGGTGTTGCGGCGACTGCGTGACGGATCACTCGTCGACGACGGTCGAGCCGATGTCTGATCGGGCCCACTCACCGTTGCCTCCGGAATACGTTGCGGTGCTGCGAGATCTGGCGCGCGAGCCCGAACGCACCGAGGAGATCCGGAGCATGCTCGCCGGACTCGACGGTGTCACAGGGGTCGAAGCGGGCCTGATCGACGCTGTCCTTCCGTTGCCGAGCACCTGGCGCCCCGATGACCACGCACTGTTCTGTCGTGACCGGCGAGTCCGTGACGCGGAGCTGCGCCGCCGCATCGACGCCGCTCTCGACGGGTGGATCGAGAGCGGTGGATGGTCGTGGAGATCAGGGGGAGTCGACGCCGAGGATCATCGGCGCATCGCCGAGCTGACGCGGCGCGAATTCGAGGCCGAGATGGCCGATCATCGCCGAGGACACGGTACCGGCGGATGAATCGGCGAGGTCTGCCCGAACGCCCGGCCCCACACAGACGGGAGCGCCCCCTCCCGAGATGGGGAGGGGGCGCACCCGATGGAGCGAGTTCAGGGTCAGTAGACCGAGAAGCCCTTGTACTTGGTGTGGTTCACGTAGTTGAGGATCGGCCCGATATTGGTGCCGGTCTCGGGGCCGAGGCAGCCGAGGAAGTAGTACGCGTTGACCATGCCCACGAGTTTGTCGCCGACGACCACCGGGCTACCGGAGTCGCCCTCGATGACGCATATCTGGGAGAAGTGCACGTCACCGTCGGAGAACCAGGCGACACCGCAGGTGCTGCCGGTGGTGCGGCCTTCCTTGCACGCCACAGTCGGGAAGCCGATCGGGCGGGTGTCGATCCCGCGGATCGTCACCGACCGCACGGTGCGCAGCGGTACGACGCGTGTGGGGTCGAACTCGATGATCGCGACGTCGTCCTTCGGGTCGGAGTAGGTCACCACACCGGCTTGACCGCGATCCTGGAACGTCTCGGAGAGGACCTGCTGTCCGGGTTGGCCGCAGTGTCCTGCGGTGATGCCGATCAGTTGACCGGTCTTCGCGTGACCGATCGTGGTCAGGGTGCACGCCTTGGCGGAGTTACCGCCCTGTGGGATCAGGATTCCGGATCCACCGCCAAGGAAGATCTTCGCCGGAGCCGCCTGCGCGGCGCCGGGAGCCCCCCAGCCGGCGAGTACCGTCGCCGCCAGGACAGCCAACAGTACTGTCAGCTTCTTCTTCATCCACTCTCCACTCTGCTACCCGATCGGCGAGGCTTCTCGACCGCCTGATCGATTGTTGACACATCTCCCCAAGCGCCACCGTACCGGCGGACTCGACGGGTGCCGCCGTCCGGCGACACTCTGCCGCCGCATCGCAACACTTCCGTAATGCCGCTCACAATGTACACGTCCATCCTGTGCCTTCCGGTCGCGTTGACGCCCGGCTGTTCGTCGCATCAGGAGAGGTCTCTAAGCTGACTTGCGGATGCCGATACGGCATCGCGCCCGATCTCGCCACCGATTCTGGAGAAAAACTGTGACCTCAGCTGGCCTGCCGGTCGTTCTCATCGCCGACAAACTGGCCCCCTCGACCGTGGAAGCACTCGGCGACGGGGTCGAGGTGCGCTGGGTGGACGGACCCGATCGCCCGAAACTGCTCGAAGCCGTCGTCGATGCCGATGCGATCCTGGTGCGTTCGGCGACCACCGTTGACGCCGAGGTCCTCGAAGCGGGCAAGAAACTGAAGATCATCGCGCGCGCAGGCGTCGGCCTCGACAATGTCGACGTGCCGGCTGCCACCGAGCGCGGCGTGATGGTGGTCAATGCGCCCACCTCCAACATCCACACCGCCGCCGAGCACGCCATCTCGCTGATGCTCTCGGCGGCTCGGCAGATCCCGGCCGCCGATGCGACCCTGCGCGAACACACCTGGAAGCGTTCGTCGTTCAACGGCGTGGAGATCTTCGACAAGACCGTCGGCGTGGTCGGACTCGGCCGGATCGGCCAGCTCGTCGCCGCTCGACTGGCCGCCTTCGAGACCCACGTGATCGCCTATGACCCTTACGTGTCGCCGGCGCGAGCGGCCCAGCTCGGCATCGAATTGGTTTCGCTCGACGAGCTTCTCGAGCGCGCCGACTTCATCACGGTGCATCTACCCAAGACGCCCGAGACGCTCGGCCTCATCGGCGCCGACCAGCTGGCCCGCACCAAGAAGGGCGTGATCATCGTCAACGCCGCCCGCGGTGGTCTCATCGACGAGCAGGCGCTGGCCGACGCGATTGTGTCCGGACAGGTCCGCGCCGCTGGCCTCGACGTCTTCGCCACCGAACCATGCACTGACTCGCCGCTGTTCGAACTGCCGCAGGTCGTGGTGACCCCGCACCTGGGTGCCTCGACCAGCGAGGCCCAGGACCGCGCGGGTATCGATGTCGCCAAGAGCGTGCGGTTGGCCCTGGCCGGCCACTTCGTCCCGGACGCGGTGAACATCGTCGGCGGCACCGTCGACGAAGAGGTCGCCCCGTGGCTGGAGATGGCGCGCAAGCTCGGTGTGCTGGTCGGGGCGATCAGCTCCGAACTTCCGACGTCACTGGTTATCGATGTCCGCGGCGAACTCGCCTCGAGCAACGTCGACGTGCTGGGTTTGTCGGCGCTGCGCGGCCTGTTCGAGGCCGCCCTGACCGAGCCGATCACCTTCGTCAACGCCCCAAAGGTGGCGCAGGACCGCGGTGTTGCCAGCGAGGTGACGACCGCCTCCGAGAGTCCCAACCACCGCAGCGTGGTCGACGTCAAGGCGGTCTTCGCCGACGGCTCGGTCCACAACGTGGCCGGGTCGTTGTCAGAGCCGCGGCAAGTGGAGAAGATCGTCAACATCAACGGACGCAACTTCGACATGCGCGCCGAGGGCCTCAACCTCCTGGTGAGCTACACCGATCAGCCGGGCTCGCTGGGCAAGATCGGTACGCTGCTCGGTGACGCGGGCATCGACATCCTCGCCGCGGCGCTCTCCCAGGACGCCGCGGGTGCCGGTGCCACGATGATCTTGCGGGTCAGCCGCGAGGTCGACGACTCGGTGGTCGAGGCCATCGAGTCCGCAGTCGGCGCAACTCTGATCGAACAGGTGGATCTGTCATGAAGCTCGCCGTCATCGCCGGGGACGGAATCGGCCCCGAGGTCATCGCCGAGGCACTCGAGGTGTTGCGGGTGGTGACCCCCGACGTCGAGACCACCGAGTACGACCTCGGTGCCCGTCGCTATCACCGCAACGGTGAATTGCTGACCGAGGCCGATCTGGATTCGTTGCGTGAGCACGACGCGATCCTGCTCGGCGCGATCGGTGACCCGTCGGTGCCGTCGGGGGTTCTCGAACGCGGACTGCTGCTCTCCATGCGTTTCGCACTCGATCACCATGTGAACCTGCGGCCCTCGCGCCGGCTGCCCGGAGTGAGCTCGCCGCTCGCCGGCGACCCCGACATCGATTTCGTCGTCGTCCGTGAGGGCACCGAGGGCCCCTACACCGGCAACGGTGGCTCGATCCGCGCGGGGACCCCGCACGAGGTCGCCACCGAGGTCAGCGTCAACACCCGCTTCGGCGTCGAGCGCGTCGTCCGGGATGCCTTCGAGCGGGCGAGCCGCAGGCGCAATCACCTGACGTTGGTCCACAAGACCAACGTGCTGACCTTCGCCGGATCGTTGTGGAGTCGGGCGGTCGCCGAGATCGGTGCCGAGTACCCCGATGTCACCACCGACTACTGCCACGTCGACGCCGCGACCATCTACCTGGTCACCGACCCCGGACGGTTTGACGTGATCGTCACCGACAACCTGTTCGGCGACATCATCACCGACATCGCGGCGGCTGTCTCCGGTGGGATCGGGCTTGCCGCGTCGGGCAACATCGATGCCACGCGGACCAATCCGTCGATGTTCGAACCGGTACACGGTAGCGCCCCCGACATTGCCGGTCAGGGCAAGGCGGACCCCACGGCCGCGATCCTGTCGGTGGCACTGCTTCTCGATCACCTCGGTGACGCCGAGGGCGCTCGACGCGTTGAACAAGCCGTCGCCGACGATCTGCTCGACCGCGACGGCCAGGAGTTGTCGACCTCGGAGATCGGCAAGCGCATTCGAGAGCGGCTGTAGCGCAACGCATTCTGCACTGTCCGGTGGCCCGGCTCGGTGGTGTGTGGTCGAGGAGACCCCACCCCGGTACCGGGCCACCGTCATCTGTGGCCGACGCGAGAGTGTCTCGGCGGGGGATCGCGTGTGCCCCTCGCCGGCGGCCACTTGTTCTAGTTTCAATAGAACTATACAATCAGGTTGTGTTCATTCGAGTCGATCCCACCGATCGCTCGCCGATCTTCGCCCAGATCGCGGCGTCGGTCCGCGGTGCCATCGTCCGCGGTGACATCGGCGCCGGCGAACGGCTGCCTGCCGCGCGTGAACTCGCCGCCTCGTTGGACGTGAACGTCCACACGGTGTTGCGGGGATATCAGATCCTGCGGGATGACGGGCTCGTCGAACTGCGTCGCGGGCGGGGTGCGGTGGTGTCCGACCGCGCGCCGGAACAGGCCGAGATCGGTGAGGCCCTCGATCGGCTCGTCGGGGTGGCGCAGCGGTGGGGGCTGGGGCCCACGGAATTGTCGGCAGAGATCACCAGGAGGATGTCATGAGTGCGACGATGTCGAAACCCACTCGGGGACAACGGTTTCGTTGTGTGCTGGTGGGTGTGGTCCCGCCGGTCGTGATGCTGGGCGTCGCGGTGTCGTTGCTGGCGGCGTGGCGCGGCGAGCTTCCTGATCCGATGGCATCGCATTGGGGTACCGGGGGAGTCGACGGCACGAGCAGCGTCGCCGGGGCGATCGTGACGGTGGTGGTCGTGTGTGTACTCGCCGGCGTGGTGAGCACCGTGGCGTCCCTCGCGATGTCGCATCCCCGGCAGGTGCGGGCGAGTGTGGTGCTGATCAACTTTCTCGTGGTGGTGATCGCCGGGTTGATACCGGCCGTGGCGGCCGGGCAGCGGGGAGTGGCCGACGTGCACGACGTTGCCACGCCGGTGGTGCCGATCCTGATGACCCTCGGCATCGCGGCGGTGGTCGCGGCGGGCAGTTGGGTTCTCGTCCCGCAGTGGGCCACCGCGGTCGGCGGGCCGGTGGGTGCGGTGCCCGCCGAAGACCTCGCCTCCGGGGAACGCTTCTATTGGCAACGCGCGGTCGGGAACTCGGTGGTCGCCGACGCCTTCTACGCCGCCACCGCGGTGGCGCTGGTCGTCATCACCGCGCTGACCGGGTTGTGGTGGCTGCTGGTGGTTCCCGCGGTGATCATCGTCGGCGCCGTCCTGATGGGGACCGTGCGGGTGCGGATCGATCGCACCGCGCTGACGGTGCGCGGTGCGCTGCCGTGGCCTCGCCAGGAGATCGCCATGGCCGATATCGTCCGCGCCGAGGTCATCACGGTGCACGCCCTACGCGACACCGGTGGTTACGGCCGCCGTCTGGCCGTCCGCGGAGAGGCCAAGGGCGCGTGGGGATTCGTGGTGCGCTCGGGTGAGGCGGTGCTGGTGACACGCGTCGACGGCCGTCGCGACTTCGTCGTCGTCGACGATGCCGCGACGGCTGCCGGCCTGATCAATGCGGTGCTCGCCCAACGTCTGCCGGGCTGACTCGCGCTCATTCCGGTGTCTCGACCGACACCGGTTCCGGTTGCGGGAGCCGGTCGCGCGGAACCAATGGCGCCGCGATCATCGGTGCTACCGCACTCGCGGCGAAGGCCAGTGGGAAGCCGACCGCGGTGATGAGCGCGCCGAACAGTGGGGTGGTGGCGGCGGTGGCCAGATACTGTGCGGTGTTCTGGATGCCGAGACCGCGTCCGCTCCAGCGCGGCCCGGCGAATTCGGCGATCGCGGTGAAGGCCAGGCCGTTGTCGGTGACGGAGACGATCGAGGCCACCATCATGACGACCACACACACCGGACTGTCGGCCCAATCGGTCAGTGCCAGAACGCCCATCGCGACGCCGGCGACCACGGCGATCAGCCGGATCGGCCGCATCCGGGACAACCAGGCGTCCGACCATCGCCCGGCCGCGATGCGCCCCAGCGCGCCGAGGGTCTGGGTGATCGTCACGAGAACACCGGCCGTGGCCGGGGACCAGTGGCGGGCCACGATGAGCCAGGTCGGCACGAAGGTCCACAGCATCGACTGCGGGATCACCAACAGCACGCTGACCGCGTGCACCCGTGCCAGGAACCAGCTGTCGCGGTATGGGTTTCGTGCTGGTGCGGCAGCGGTCGTGGGAGCCGACGGCGGATCGACGATGCCCAGCACACACGCGAGCAGGCCGAGTGCGGTCACCACGACCGGGACCACCAGCGCTGCGGCGATGCCGAGGTGTTGGGCGATCGCGGGCATGCTCAACGCGCACACCGCGATTCCCAGGGGTTGGGCCATCTGCCGGACGCCCATGGCCGTGCCGCGCTGGGCCGCGGGGAACCAGCCGACCACGATCCGGCCGCTGGCGCCGTTGGCGGCACCGGAACTCAGACCGCCGAGGAACAGCAGCGCCGCCAACACGGTGAATGGGGCCGATTGCCATGCCGCCACTGCCGTCGCGATCGCCGCCACCAAGGTCAGTGACAGCGAGATCGTCAGGATCACGCGTTCGCCGTGCCGATCGAGCAGGCTGCCCCAACCGATGATGGCGAGCATCAATCCGACCGTGGGGACCGCGGCGAGCACCGACGCCCGCGACACGCTCATGCCCTCGGCGTGCAGGGCGGGGATCAGATAGGCGACGCCGGACACCACGCAGGTCGTGGTCATCGCGGCGATCAGCGAGCACGCGAGCATCGTCCACCTGCGGGTGGTGCCGATGGTGTCTGGGGAATTCATGTCGCCTCCTCGAAGCTCTCACATGCCGCTCCGGCTGTCTCATTATTTGGGAAGTGGCTCCCATATTCTAGAACCCACGATCGGCACGAGGCCAATCGACGTCCCGAAGTGTGGACAACGGCGGTGCGATACCCTCGGGCCATGCGTCTTGGTCGAATCGCCAGTCCCGATGGTGTCGCCTTTGTCTCGCTCGAGGATTCCGGTGACGGTGTCGTCGCCAAGGAGATCGCCGAGCATCCCTTCGGCACCCCGACCTTCACCGGCCGGAGTTGGCCGCTGGCCGATGTGCGACTGCTCGCGCCGATCCTGGCGACGAAGGTCATCTGCATCGGCAAGAACTACGCCGCGCATGCGGCCGAGATGGGCGGCTCGGCTCCCGAGAATCCGGTGATCTTCCTCAAACCGAACACCTCGATCATCGGGCCGGAGGTCCCCATCGTGCGGCCGCCGTCCTCGGACCGTGTCGATTTCGAAGGTGAACTCGCCGCGGTGATCGGTCGTCCCTGCAAGGACGTCAAGGCCTCCGAGGCGGCCGGGGTCATCCTGGGGTACACCGTCGCCAACGACGTGACCGCCCGCGATCAGCAACAGGCCGACGGGCAGTGGACACGCGGCAAGGGCTATGACACCTTCTGCCCGCTGGGACCGTGGATCGACACCGCCTTCGATCCCTCGGATGCCGAGATCCGCACCGAACTCGACGGAGAGGTGCGCCAGCGCAGCCGAACCTCGTTGATGCTGCACGACATCGGCGCCATCGTCGAGTGGATCTCCCGGGTGATGACGCTGCTGCCCGGTGACGTGATCCTCACCGGAACCCCGGAGGGGGTGGGTCCGATGGTTGCCGGGCAACGGGTTTCGGTGTCCGTCGAAGGTCTGGGCACGCTGAGCAATCCGGTGGTGGACAAGCCGTGACGGCACCGGTGAGCACCGCTCGGATCAACGGGATAGACCTGTCCTACGAGGTGGCCGGCGACGGGCCCCTCGTCGTGATGGTGATGGGCACCGGCAGTCCGGGCCGGGTGTGGAAGGCCAATCAGGAACCGGCCCTGCGCAAGGCCGGCTATCGTGTCGCCCTGTTCGACAACCGTGGCATCGCCCCGTCCTCGGAGTGCGCCGCCGGGTTCACGCTCGAGGACATGGTGGCCGACACCGCCGGACTCATCGAGCATCTCGGCGGACCGGCTTTCGTCGTGGGCACCTCGCTGGGTGCCCGCATCACCCAGGAACTCACCCTGGCGCGGCCCGACCTCGTCCGCGGCGCGGTGATGTTGGCCACCTACGGCCGCAGCACGCCGCTGCAGGAGGCGATCTCGGCCGGCGAGCGCGCGCTTTACGACCAGAAGATCACCTTGCCCCCGGAGTACGAGGCCGCCATCACCGCACACCTCAACCTGTCGCCGCACACCCTCGACGACGATCGGGCCGCGCAAGATTGGCTCGACATCATCGGGTTCTCGCCGCAGTCGGTAACCCCTGGGGTGCGTGCTCAGCTCGGACTGCACCACCGGGCTGCCAATCGTCTCGACGCATACCGGCGGATCACTCGACCCACACTCGTCGTCGGATTCGCCGACGATCGTACGTTGCCGGTCAAGCTCGCACGTGAGGTGGCCGACGCGATCCCGGGAGCCGAGTACGCCGAGGTGGCAAAGGCCGGGCACTTCGGTTATCTCGAACAGCCGTCCGAGGTGAACCGGCTCATCGTCGACTTCTGCGACCGCCACCGGGACTGACTGCTCGGGTGGTCGGTTCGATACGCTGAGCCGCATGGCCAGTACCGATTCCGCCCGCCCCGCTCCCGCAGGCACCGACGCCGTGCGTGTCCGATTCTGTCCGTCCCCGACCGGTACCCCGCACGTCGGGATGGTGCGCACCGCGCTGTTCAACTTCGCGCAGGCCCGACACGACAAGGGCACCTTCGTCTTCCGCATCGAGGACACCGACGCTGCCCGCGACAGCCAGGAGTCCTACGATGCGATCCTGGAATCGTTGCGATGGCTCGGACTCGACTGGGATGAGGGCCCCGAGGTCGGTGGATCGTACGGTCCGTACCGGCAATCGGAGCGTCGTGGAATCCACCTCGACGTGGTGAAGCGTTTGTTGGCGGCGGGTGAGGCCTACGAGGCGTTCTCGACTCCGCAGGAGGTCGAGGAACGGCATCGCGCAGCGGGCCGTGACCCGAAGCTCGGTTACGACAACTTCGACCGCGACCTCACCGACGATCAGCGTGCGGCCTATCGCGCCGAGGGCCGCAATCCCGTTGTCCGCCTTCGTATGCCCGACCGTGACATCTCCTGGGACGATCTCGTCCGCGGCGCCACGACGATCAAGTCGAGTACTGTTCCCGACTTCGCGCTGACCCGTGCGAACGGCGATCCGCTCTACACCCTCGTCAATCCCGTCGACGACGCGATGATGCGGATCACCCATGTGTTGCGCGGGGAGGACCTGTTCTCCTCCACACCACGCCAGATCGCGTTGTACGAGGCGCTGATCCGGATCGGCGTGGCTGAGGCGGTGCCCGTGTTCGGGCATCTGCCGTTCGTCATGGGGGAGGGCAACAAGAAACTCTCCAAACGCGATCCGCAGTCCAATCTGTTCCATCACCGGGACCGCGGATTCCTGCCGGAGGGTCTGCTCAACTACCTCGCGCTGCTCGGTTGGGGATACTCGCACGAGACCGACGTGTTCACCCTGGAGCAGATGATCGACAAGTTCGACGTCCGTGACGTGAACTCCAATCCCGCACGCTTCGATCAGAAGAAGGCCGACGCGATCAACGCCGAGCACATCCGGATGCTCGAACTCGTCGACTTCGCCGCGCGGCTCAAGGCCTACCTCGTCGACCGCGGTCACCTGTCGGAGCCGATCGACGACGCCACCTTCACCGCCCTCGCCGAACTCGTGCAGACCCGGATTCAGGTGCTCGGCGATGCGTGGGCGTTGATGTCGTTCTGCTACGTCTCCGACGCGGAGTTCACCATCGACGAGAAGGCGGCCGCCAAGAACCTCGGGCCCGATGCGGTGCCTGTCCTCGACGCCACCATCGCCGCCGTCGAGGCGCTGTCGTCGTGGCAGACGTCGGCGCTGCACGACGCCCTCAACGCCGCGCTGGTGGACGATCTGGGCCTCAAACCACGCAAGGCGTTCGGTCCGGTGCGGGTTGCGGTGACCGGGTCACAGGTCTCGCCTCCGCTGTTCGAGTCGATGGAACTCCTGGGCCGTGACGTGAGCCTCGCGCGTCTGCGCGCGGCGCGGGAGTTGGCCGCAAAGTAGCCTCTGACCAGACGATTTGTGGTCCAGGGGTAGTGCTCTGCTAATCTATCGCAGGTTCTTTTCCGAGAGGAAAAGAAAAGACCTTGGGGTATGGTGTAATTGGCAACACAGCGGTTTCTGGTACCGCCATTCTAGGTTCGAGTCCTGGTACCCCAGCGACCACCAAGGTCTATGGCCCCGTCGTCTAGCGGCCTAGGACGCCGCCCTCTCAAGGCGGTAGCGCGGGTTCGAATCCCGTCGGGGCTACAGAGAAAGGCGCCCTTCCCGGTAATGCCGGGGAGGGCGCCTTTCGCATGTGCTGCCGGGGATGTTATCGACGCCGGAGGCAGTGGTGCCTACAGATACTGGGCCGTCGATCCGGACACCGGCGTCTGTGGCAGACCGAGCTTGCGGTGATCCCAGGAGCGAGTCCGGCTTCCGGTGATGCGTACCGCGACGCGCTTGTTCATCATCTGCTCGACGAAGGGTTTGGATTCCTCGGTGTACGGGGCGGTGTAGCGTTCCCACACCGAGATACCCACCTGCAGGCAGGAATCGGCGTCGTCGAGGATCTCCGCGGTGCCCTCGATGCAGACGCCGCGCAAGGTGTCGTAGGTGTCGCCGTCCTCGATGAGAACCGAACACCGATTATTGCGCCGGAGATTGACGGCCTTCTGCGATTTGGCCTTTGTCTCGAACCAGATCTCGCCGTCGATAATCCCGTACCACATGGCAACGAGATGGATGTTGCCATCGGGTCCAGTCGTGGCAAGTGTGGCGGTTCGGCTGCGGGCGATGAATTCCTCGACCTCGTCGGGACTCATCACGATCTGGGTGCGCTGGTTTGTGCCCATTGCCCGGTTACTTCCTCCTCGTCGCCCGCGGTGGGGAATCCGGTCCGCGGAAGGTCTGTGTGCTTCGAAACCGACGCTAACCCAGTGGTCCTATTGAGTCGATACCAGCCTCTTGTGGATGGCGTCGGCGGCGGCGAGGAGATCCGCGGCCCAGCGGGCCCCGGGGCGGCGTCCCATCCGGTCGATCGGTCCCGAAACCGAGATCGCGGCAACGACTTCGCCGGCGCCATCGCGTACCGGGGCTGAGACACTGGCGACGCCCGCCGCACGCTCACCTGCGCTCTGCGCCCACCCGCGTCGTCGGATGTCATGTAGCGAGCGGTCACTGAAGGCACTGTCGGCCAACAGGTGTCGCTGGGTGCTCGGGTCGGCCCACGCCGCGAGCACCTTCGCGGCCGACCCGGCGGTCATTGGGAACCGGGTGCCCACCGGGACGGTGTCCCGCAGTCCGGTCGGTGGTTCCATCGCCGCGATACACACCCGCTCGGACCCTTCGCGGCGATACACCTGGACCGATTCGCCGGTAATCTCCCGTAGTCGCGGCAGCACCATGAGTGCCGCCTCGCGCACCGGATCATGTGCCGAGGAGGCGAGTTCGCCCAAGGCCGGCCCGGGATACCACCGGCCGGCGGAGTTGCGTGCGAGCAGGCGGTGCGTCTCGAGGCCCACCGCCAGTCGATGCGCGGTGGCCCGGGGCAGGCTGGTGCGTTCGCACAATTCCGTGAGATTGCACGGGGTCTCGGCGATGGCGCGCAAGACAGTGACCGACTTGTCGAGGACGCCGATTCCGCTGTGGGGCTCCGATGCGCTATCCTTTCCCATAGGACGATACTAGCTGTCCAAATACTGAGATGCACGTCGGTCGGTGATCGCCCAGCCCATTACGGTCGCCGGCAGCGACATTGCCAGAGACGGATGCGAGTGCAGCCATGACGAACAACTCAACCGGATCGAACAGCCCTGCGGGTGCGACGAACAGTCGTGCGGACTCTGCTGCGGGGCCACGTACCCTCGCCGAGAAGGTCTGGGACGACCACGTCGTCGTCCGCGGGGACGGGGCGTCGACACCCGACCTGATCTACATTGACCTTCATCTGGTCCACGAGGTCACCAGTCCACAGGCCTTCGACGGTCTGCGGCTCGCCGGCCGTCCCGTGCGCCGGCCCGACCTGACGATCGCCACCGAGGATCACAACGTCCCGACGGTCGCGACCGACCTTATCGCCGACCCGGTGTCGCGCACTCAGGTCGAGACGCTGCGCCGCAATTGTGAGGAATTCGGTATCCGGCTACACCCCATGGGAGATGCCGAGCAGGGCATCGTGCACGTCGTCGGTCCGCAACTGGGACTGACTCAGCCGGGTATGACGGTGGTCTGCGGCGACTCGCACACCGCGACCCACGGCGCATTCGGTGCGCTGGCAATGGGAATCGGCACCTCCGAGGTCGAGCATGTCCTCGCGACCCAGACGCTGTCTCTGCGGCCCTTCAAGACCATGGCCATCACCGTCGACGGTGATCTGCCCTCCGGCGTCACGAGCAAGGACCTCATCCTCGCCGTCATCGCCGAGATCGGTACCGGCGGTGGGCAGGGCTACGTCCTGGAGTACCGCGGCTCGGCTATCGATCAACTGTCGATGGAGGCGCGGATGACCATCTGCAACATGTCGATCGAGGCCGGCGCCCGCGCCGGGATGATCGCGCCCGACGCCGTCACCTACGAGTACCTGCAGGGCCGTCCGCATGCCCCCACCGGCGCCGACTGGGATGCGGCCGTGGCCTATTGGGATTCGCTGCGCACCGATCCCGGCGCGGAGTTCGACGCCGAGGTTCGCATCGACGCCGCCACACTCTCCCCGTTCGTGACCTGGGGAACCAATCCAGGGCAGGGCGCACCACTGTCGGCGAAGGTTCCCGATCCGGCCGACATGGGCGACGAAACCGCCTCCGTCGCAGCGGCCAAGGCGCTGGAATATATGGACCTCGCACCGGGCACCCCGCTGCGCGAAGTTGCCGTCGACACCGTGTTCGTGGGCTCCTGTACCAACGGACGGATCGAGGATCTGCGTGCCGTTGCCGAAATCCTCAAGGGCCGCACAGTGGCAGACGGGCTACGCATGCTGGTGGTGCCCGGGTCGATGCGCGTGCGTGCGCAGGCCGAGGAGGAGGGTCTCGGCGAGATCTTCACTGCCGCAGGCGCCGAGTGGCGTCAGGCCGGTTGCTCGATGTGCCTCGGGATGAATCCTGACCAACTCGCCCCGGGCCAGCGTTGCGCCTCGACCTCCAACCGCAATTTCGAGGGCCGGCAGGGCAAGGGTGGGCGAACACACCTTGTCTCACCGGCCGTGGCCGCCGCCACCGCAGTGCGCGGCACGTTGTCCTCGCCCGCAGACCTGTAGCGCCCCAGAAGTCTTGGCCTTCGGCGGGAACTCCCGGACAGTCCCTGCCACACCTCCCATTCGCAGACCGGAGTCACATCATGGAACCCTTCATCGAGCACACCGGGATCGGCGTACCGTTGCGCCGCAGCAACGTCGACACCGACCAGATCATCCCTGCCGTCTACCTCAAACGGGTCACCCGAACCGGATTCGAGGACGGACTCTTCGCCAGCTGGCGCTCGGATCCGGACTTCATCCTCAATGCCGAACCCTGGAATCGTGGGTCGGTCCTGGTCGCCGGACCGGACTTCGGGACGGGGTCGTCGCGCGAACACGCCGTCTGGGCGCTGTCGGACTTCGGTTTTCGGGTGGTCATCTCCTCCCGATTCGCCGACATCTTCCGGGGCAACGCGGGCAAAGCAGGCCTGGTGGCCGCCCAAGTCGAGCAGTCCGATGTCGAACTGCTGTGGAAGCGACTCGACGAGCAGCCCGGCCTCGAAGTGACTGTGAGCCTTTCCGAGCGGACGGTGACTGCAGCAGACCTCGTGGTGCCGTTGACAATTGATGACTACACGCGGTGGCGTCTGATGGAGGGCCTCGATGACATCGGCCTGACATTACGGCAGGTAGACGCGATTTCCGAGTACGAGAACGGGCGGCCCTCCTTCACGCCGGTGACTCTGCCGTTCTGAAGTCCCCTCCCGGGTTCGGCCCACAGACAAGCCCCGAACGCCATCGACGGAACGTGTTAGCGGCCTGAAATTTTCGCAACACGTCCCGTCGATTGGCGTGGAAGATGGACGTTTTCGCCTTGGACGTTTACCGTGTGGGGTTAGCTGGCCATATCAGACACGGCCAGAACAGCTTGCGGAGGTATATCAATGAACAAGGCAGAGCTCATCGATGAGCTGACCAAGAAGCTCGACGCTGATCGCAAGACCGCGACCGAAGCGGTTGAGCTGATCGTCGACACCATCGTCCGCGCGGTGAACCGCGGCGAGAGTGTCACCATCACCGGCTTCGGTGTCTTTGAGAAGCGTCGTCGCGCACCGCGCGTCGCACGCAACCCGCGTACCGGCGAGACCGTGAAGGTGCGCGCCACCTCGGTTCCGGCGTTCCGTCCTGGAGCACAGTTCAAGGCTGTCGTCGCCGGCAAGCAGAAGCTCTCGGCGACCGGTCCGGCAGTCAAGCGCGGGAGCGGTGCGGGTACCACCACCGCCGCCAAGAAGACCGCGGCAAAGAAGGCTCCCGCCAAGAAGACCGCGGCAAAGAAGGCTCCCGCCAAGAAGACCGCGGCAAAGAAGGCCCCGGTCAAGACCACTGCCACCAAGACCGCAGCAAAGAAGGCCCCGGCCAAGACCACTGCCGCGAAGAAGACCGCCGCCAAGAAGGCTCCGGCCAAGAAGACCGCGGCAAAGAAGGCTCCGGCCAAGAAGACCGCCGCCAAGAAGGCTCCCGCCAAGAAGACCACCCGGCGCTGAGCCCGCAACCGGGTCATGCCCCGGGCGACCACCATCGCACTCACCCCTGACGAACTTCCCTCGTCAGGGGTGAGTTGCTGTCTGGGCCCCGCCATTGACTTGGTGTCTTCGGCTCGGTGGTGACTTGTCGCCTTCGGCTCGGTGGTGACTTGTCGCCTTCGGCTCGGTGGTGACTTGTCGCCTTCGGCTCAGTGGTGACTTGTCGCCTTCGGCTCAGTGGTCGAGACGTGGCAGCGGAGAATCGATGTGGTCGGCCGCCACCAGTGCGCCCGCGAGTGTCGAGAGCACCCACACACTTCCCTTGCGGTTGCGCGCCTCGGGCAGCAAAAGACCGTCGTGCTGGGCCCACCACTGCATCAGCGGTGGAATCACCTTGCCCTGACTGCACACCGCACGTACCCGCCCGTCTCCGGCCTTGGCGAGGTCCCTGATCCGCGCATGTGCCGGTGCCGGGTCGTCGGCGTAGGCCGTCTCCGACAACGCGGCTTCCGCGACAATGGTGCCCCCGAGATGATCTCGGGTCGGGGTGAGAGTCTCGACACAACGCACCGGATTCGCACTGTGCAGTTCGCTCACCCCGAACGCCGTCAGCAAGGGCACCAGCGCCTGCGCCTGCTCCCGGCCCGTCGCGTCGAGAGGGCGCGTCCGGTCCTCACCTCGATACCGAGAACGGCTGCCCGCACGCGCATGCCGCACCAGCAGCAGCGTCGTGAGCCCGACGGGCAACCGTGTGAACTCCTTCAGCACGGAACGATCCAACCGATAGCTCAGGCGATCTGCCGCCTGCTCCGTCGACAACCAATCCAGCTCGTCTACCTCATGATTGGCCTCAAAGTGCCCACCCACCGACTCGGCTGACCAGTACCGGACATGCTTGCGGCCGTGCGGCAGATCGTAGGACACCGTCGTCAGCAGCCGACCCAAACGCACCACATGCCCGGTTTCCTCGTCGATCTCCCGGACAGCGGTATCGATCAGGGTCTCACCGGCGTCGAGCTTGCCCTTGGGCAGGGTCCAATCGTCATACCGCGGGCGGTGCACCACCCCGATCTGCACCGCCCCCTTCGATCGGCGCCACAACACCCCACCGGCTGCCCACATGGCCCTGGCGGGAGCGCTTTCCCGCGAATCCGACTTGACCGACTTGGACATCGCCTCGTCTACACCTCTGCTCTTGTCGACACCCGTGAACCCTGGAACGCGGGCGATCGTAGCCGACCACGGTTACCGGGCGATGTCGACCCGCCTCGCCGGGATCATGCGCCCGAGTCCCGGCGGGATCATGCGCCCGAGGCCCGGCGGTGTCATGCGCCCGAGGCCCGGCGGTGTCATGCGCCCGAGGCCCGGCGGTGTCATGCGCCCGAGTCCCGGCGGTGTCATGCGCCCGAGTCCCGGCGGTGTCATGCGCCCGAGTCCCGGCGGTGTCATGCGCCCGAGTCCCGGCGGTGTCATGCGCCCGAGTCCCGGCGGTGTCATGCGCCCGAGTCCCGGCGGTGTCATGCGCCCGAGTCCCGGCGGCGATTCCGGCGCATCATCTGTCGCTGATGATCGCGCACCTCTTCACCCACCGCGGGGGAAGCCACCCAGCTACCGTCGGAATGCAGCACCCAGCACCGGGTTCGCGGATCGAGAGCGGAGGAGAAGATGTCGTCGAGTTCACCGGTAAGGCGCTCGTCGCGCACCTGCACCATCACCTCGATCCGACGATCGAGGTTGCGGTGCATCATGTCCGCGCTGCCAATCCAGTACTCGTCCTGCGCCCCGAAATGCATGATGCGCGAATGCTCCAGGAACTGTCCGAGGATCGAGCGCACCGCGATGTTCTCACTCACACCCGGCATCCCTGGCCGCAATGCACAGATCCCGCGCACCACGATCTCCACCGGAACCCCGCTCTGCGAAGCCCGATACAGGGCGTCGATGACCTGCTCGTCGACGAGCGCGTTGGCTTTCAAACGAATCCGCGCACGCGCGTCGCCCTCGTGATGAGCGAGGCTCTCCCGGTCGATCCGTTCGATGATCCCCGAACGGATGCCGTTCGGGGCAACCAAGATGTTGCGGTACTCGGTCTTGCGGGAGTAGCCGGTCAGCGTGTTGAACAGATCGGTCAGGTCGGCGCCGATATCCGGTGCGGCGGTGAGCAACCCGACGTCCTCGTACAGGCGGGCGGTTTTCGGGTTGTAGTTGCCCGTCCCGATGTGGCAGTAGCGCTTGATCGTCGAACCCTCGCGTCGCACCACCAGGCATGTCTTGCAGTGCGTCTTCAGGCCGACCAGACCATAGACGACGTGGACACCGGCCTGCTCGAGTTGACGTGCCCACTTGATGTTGGCCTGTTCGTCGAAGCGCGCCTTGATCTCCACCAGCGCCACGACCTGCTTGCCCGCCTCGGCGGCGTCGATGAGCGCGTTGACGATCGGCGAATCCCCGGACGTGCGGTACAGCGTCTGCTTGATCGCCAATACGTGCGGATCGGCAGCAGCCTGTTCTATGAACCGCTGAACGCTGGTGGAGAACGAGTCGTAGGGATGATGGACGAGCACGTCACCTTCGCGCAGGGTGGAGAAGACGCTCTTGGGTGTCTCGCGTTCCCCGAACGCCGGATGCGTTGCGGGAACGAACGGACGATCCTTCAAATGCGGACGATCCAGACCGTAGATCTCGAACAGTGAGGACAGATCGAGCAATCCGGGTACCTGGATGACGTCGGCCGGATTGACGTCGAGTTCCCGCAGCAGCAATTCGAGCATGTGCTCGCTCATGTCGTCGGCGACCTCGAGACGCACCGGTGAACCGAAACGTCGACGGGCGAGTTCGCGTTCGAGAGCCTGCAGCAGGTCCTCGTCGCGATCCTCCTCGACCTCGAAATCTGCGTTACGAGTGATCCGGAAGACGTGATGCTCGACGATCTGCATCTGCGGGAACAGGTGTTCCAGATTCGCGGCGATGAGGTTTTCCATCGGCAACAGCACGGCCGGGTGGTGGCCGCGTCCGTCGGCCACCGCCGACCCGGGAACGAGCTGGTCGACGCGCACGAAACGATTGACGTTGTCGGGCACTTTGACTCGCGCGAAGTGCTCGCCGCCCTCGTTGGTGTCCTTGACCGTCACCGCCAGATTCAGCGATAGTCCGGAGATGTAGGGGAACGGATGGGCCGGATCGACGGCGAGCGGGGTGAGTACCGGAAAGACCTGCTCGTGAAAGTGTTCCACCATCCGATTCTGCTGATCGGCATCGAGTTCCGACCACGACACCACGTGAATTCCGTTGTCCGCCAAGTCAGGTCGCACCGAATCGAGGAACACCCGAGCATGCCGGTCGGCAAGGGTTTGGGTGCGTCCGGCGATGCGCAGCAACTGCTCGCGGGGGGAGAGGCCGTCCGCGGACCGCACCGACAGACCGGTCTCGTCGCGGCGTTTGAGCCCGGCGACCCGCACCATGAAGAACTCGTCGAGATTCGAGGCGAAGATCGCCAGGAACTTCGCGCGCTCGAGCAACGGCAGCGACGTGTCCTCGGCGAGTGCGAGCACACGCGAATTGAAGTCGAGCCAACTGAGTTCGCGATTCAGATAACGGTCCTCGGGCAGATCGGCCGATTCATCTGGTGCCAGGGTGGCCGCCGGCGGGGCGCCGGGGATCGCGGTGAGTGGCTGGGTCGAGGTGTCGTCTGCGGGGCTCACCGCTCAATCATGACGCATCGGTCCGGCGAGCCGCAGCCTCACCGCCCGGCCCGGGTCCACCACGACGCCCGAGGTCGGGTCATCGGCCCGTCGAGACCGAGAACAGCTCGCGTGTGCGCTCCCACTCCCAGCGCGACCGCGGCCTCGAGGTCGGCCGCGGTGTCGACGTCGGTGCGCAGATCCGGCCAGCGCCGGTGCGCCGGATCTATCTCGAGTGCTCCGTCGGCGCGATGTGCGGCGGCCGAACCGATTCCGAAGCGAGGCAGTCGAACATCGTCGGCGGGACGCAGGAGTAGCGCGGTCCCGTCGCCGCCGGCGTCGGTGACCAGTGCGTGCGGGATCTCGGTGCATTCATCGAGTACGGCGCGGATGCTGGCGGCGCCTGCGGCAGGGAGATCGGCCTGCACCATCAGCACGCCCCGGACGTCGCGCCGGTGGGCGCGTATCCACTCCGCCCCCTGCGCGTAGGCAAGGTTCAGTGACGAGTCCGGGCGTGCGACTTCCGGCAAGGCCAGGGCCCCGGCGGCCGCGACCGCCCGCAGAACGTCGTCGTCGGGGCTGACCACGACGATCGGCTCAAGTCCCGCCGACCGCACCGCCGCCAGCGTGTCGAGCAGCATCGAGAGCACCAGCTCGCCGTGCTCACCGATCCGTGTCACCGGCGATGCCGGGGCAGCTGTTCCGGAGGCCGCGCTTGGTGAGGTGCGGGACGCGGCGAGACGGGTCTTGGCGGCGCGGAGGTGTTTGACAACCAGAACGGCGGCCACCGCCGGCGTCTGCACGTCATCGTTGCTGTTCTCGCCTCCCACACTCCCCATGATGGATCACGCGGCGCAGTCGGCGCCGACCGCGTGCCCACCGGACACCCCAATCACGGCCGATCGGGATCGGCCGCGGGCTAGGGTGAAAGGCACAATCGATCGGTGAAGGGTGGTGGACGTGCGCGCGGTGGTCATGGGTGCCGGTTCGTGGGGGACAGCGACGGCGAAGGTTCTGGTCGACGCGGGAACCGATACCGTGTTGTGGGCCCGACGGCCCGAGCTCGCCGAGACGATCAACTCCGAGCACACCAACCCCGACTATCTCACCGGCATCGCACTGCCCGAGCAACTCCGTGCCTCCAGTGATCTCGCGGAGGTATTGCCCGATGCCGACATCGTCGTGTGCGCGGTGCCGTCGCAGTCGTTGCGCGACAACCTGACCGCGTGGAGGCCGCATCTCGGATCGGACGCGACGCTGGTATCGCTTGCCAAGGGGATCGAGACGCACTCGTTGATGCGGATGAGTGAGGTGATCGCCGAGGTCGGCGAGGTGCCCGAGGATCGGATCGCGGTACTCACCGGTCCCAACCTCGCGCGGGAGATCGCCGAGGGGCAGCCGGCGGCGACGGTGATCGCGTGCCGCGATGAGCAACGGGCACAAGCGCTGCAGAGTGCCTTCAATACCGGCTACTTCCGCCCGTACACCAACACCGACGTCGTCGGTTGTGAGATCGGTGGCGCGGTGAAGAACGTCATCGCCCTGGCGTGTGGGATGGCCAGCGGCGTCGGGTTCGGACAGAACACCCTGGCGACCATCATCACTCGTGGCCTCGCGGAGACGATCCGGCTCGGTGTCGCCGTCGGCGCGCACATCGAGACCCTCGCCGGTCTGGCCGGTATCGGTGATCTGGTGGCGACGTGCTCATCTCCGTTGTCGCGCAACCGAACCTTCGGTGCGCGACTCGGCGAGGGGGCGACAATGCAACAGGCGCAGGCCGCGACCAACGGGCAGGTCGCCGAAGGCGTGAAGTCGTGCACGTCGGTGCGTGCGCTCGCCGCCCGGCACGAGGTGTCGATGCCGCTGACCGATGCGGTCCACGGTGTGTGCCATTCCGGCATGTCGGTCGCCGACGCGGTCGCGTCGTTGCTCGGTCGCACCACCAAGCCCGAGGTCTACCGGGACTGAGCCGAGTACGGCTCGCCGATCACCCGAAATCCAAAGGACCGGTGGGTAATACGCGACCGATGGCCGCCGAGACGTCGGTGATCGAGGAGTTGCCGCCACTGACCGGAACCCAAAGCGCCACATACGGCCGGTGATCAACGCACACGTAGGCCTGCCCACGGTTCTCGATCGTGTCGGTGATGAACCACTGCACCCCGTTGACCGTCTGGAGTCGGCTCGACGGGGCGAGTTCGCTCGGCCGGTCCACACCACAGCGCACGGTCACCGGGTCGCCGCCTTCGGACCCCTTCCAGGTTGCGGTGCCACCGTCGACCTGCTTGGCGCCGAACCCCTCGAACGACCCCGGTAGCGCGGCGATCAGTGTCGCGCACCGGCCGTCGGCGGACGCTGGCGCCGCGTACGAATCGACCGGGATCTGTTGCTGATCCGACGACTTGAGTGCCGCGAAGGCGATGAATCCGACGATGAGCATGATCGGGATGGTGATGAGCGTGGCGATCAGGGCCGGGCTCAATCGCGGATCCGAGCGGCCCTCGTATCGCGCGTGATCGGGCTCGCCGGTGGTCGTCTCGGTGGGCTCAGGTGTGTCGCGCCCATCGCCGGGGGAGTCTTCGGGGCTTCTCACACGCCTCACCCTAACCGTGCCGGCGCCCGCGCCCCGCGACTGCCCGTGCGGAGTGGCTCAGGGCTCGGCGGACACCACCGGGCATGTGAGGGTGCGGGTGATGCCGTCGACCTTCTGGATCTGCGGGACCACATCGTTGCGTAGATGCGCGGCGTCGGCTGCGTCCACCCGAACGATCACGTCGTACGGACCGCTGACCTCTTCGGACGAGGCGACCCCAGAGATCTCTGCGATGGTCGCCGCGGCCAGAGCCGCTCGTCCGACCTCGGTTTGGATCAGTATGTAAGCCTGAACCACGGCCATCCTCTCCACACATCTGCCACGTCGCGGGAGTCGGGCTGATGACCCCGCAGGCGGTGCCGTGGCGACCGGGCTCACAACGCCCGAACCACTACACTGCTGGGACACATTGTTGCTGACAACCCCGTGGGTGGCGAGTCGGCACCGCGAGGGAGGGGAGTCGAGGTGGGCACCGAGCCCCTCGGTGGTCGGCCCGAGCACGAGGTTGATCAGCACGAGGTTGATCGGCATGACGTCGGTGGGCACGAGGTCGACAGGTCGGCGGTCGACGGGTCCGGGACGCTCGGCGAGGTGGGGGAGCGAGCGATCATCGCGATGTTCACCTCAGCGGTTGCGCACCGGCCCGAATCGTCGTCCGGCAGCGACATCGTGATCGGTTCCGGTGACGACGCTGCGGTTTTCGACGTCGGGCCGACCGTCATCAGTACCGACACCGCGGTGCAGAACCGACACTTTCGGCTCGAATGGTCCGGCGCTACACAGATCGGTGCGCGCACCGTCGTGCAGAGTGCCGCCGACATCGCCGCGATGGGCGGCCGGACGACCGGAGTGGTTGTCGCACTGGCCTGTCCGCCGCAGACCACGGTTGGTTGGCTCGCCGATCTGAACACTGGCATCGTCGATGCCGCGCACCGGCTCGGGGCGCGGGTCCTTGGCGGTGATCTCGTGGCGGCCGATGAGATCGTGGTGAGCATCACCTCGGTCGGCGCCCTCGACGGTCTCGCGCCGGTGACATTGTCCGGTGCGCGTGCCGGCGATGTGCTGGCGGTCAGTGGTCCGCTCGGATCGGCGGCGGCAGGGTTCGCGGTGGTTAGTCGATCCGGTGTCGCGCCGATGGCGCGGTGGCAGCGCGACGCCGATCCACGTGCGTCGGTGGTCTCGGCGTTCCTTCTGCCGGCGCCGGATCTGTCGCAGGGCGTCCTCGCCGCACGCGCGGGAGCCCACGCCATGACCGACATCTCCGACGGCCTGGTGGAAGAACTCCGCACCATGGCTTCCTCGTCGGGGGTGTCTTTGGCCGTCACCGGAGATGCGGTGCCCAGATGCGCGGGGGTGGACCAGGTCGCAGCCCTGCTGGGTGCCGATGCGCGGACCTGGGCACTGACCGGCGGGGAGGACCACGAACTGTTGGCGTCGTTCGCGCCCGGCGCGGTACCGCCCGGGTGGACCGAGATCGGCGAGGTCCGACCGGGACCGGCCCGCGTCACCATCGACGGCGCCGACATCGCCGGGCTCAACGGATGGCGCGCATTCGAGCGCTGAGGCTCTCGGCAGTCGGTGCTTGATGGTTGGTGGTTGACACAGGTATTCGCGGGGTGGCGGACCGCAACGAGTACCGGCGGTGATTAGATCACCACCATGGCGATTTATGCGCTCGACGACCGTGAACCTGAATTGGGAGAGAACGTCTACGTCCATCCCGATGCGACGGTCATCGGCGCGGTGACCCTCGCCGACGGCGTCTCGGTGTGGCCTGGCGCAGTGCTGCGCGGTGACTACGGCACGATCACCATCGGTCGGCGCACCAACATCCAGGACGGCACCGTCATCCATTGCACGCCGATTCATCCCACCGTCATCGGTGCGGGCTGCGTCGTCGGCCACAACGCCCACATTGAGGGCTCGACCATCGGTGACGATGTGTTGATCGCGTCGGGGTCTGTGGTGCTCAATGGCTCCACGGTCGGCGCGGGTGCGATCGTCGGGGCCGGTGCGGTGGTCCCCTTCGATGCAGTGGTGCCCGCACGCAGAATGGTGCTCGGCATCCCCGCGAAACTGCGTGAGGGATACGAGGTACCACCGGGACACCTCGAGATGAACGTCGAGATGTATTTCCAGAACGCCCAGCACTACCGGACATCGCTCCGGAGGCTCGACTGACATGGCGCCCAAGCCACTTGCCGAACTCCTCGACCCCGGTTGGGCACACGCCCTGGAACCGGTGGCCGACGTCATCACCGAGATGGGGCAGTTCCTGCGCGCCGAGAACGAGTCCGGGCGCGGTTACCTGCCCGCCGGACAGAATGTGTTGCGCGCCTTCACCAGTCCTTTCGACGACGTTCGGGTACTCATCGTCGGGCAGGATCCCTATCCCACACCGGGGCATGCGGTGGGTCTGAGTTTCTCGGTGGCGCCGGAGGTTTCGCCGATTCCGCGGTCGCTGGCCAACATCTACACCGAGTATTGCGAGGACCTCGGCTATCCGCGCCCGGCCAACGGTGACCTGACACCGTGGGCGCGCAATGGTGTCCTGCTACTCAACCGTGTGCTGACCGTGACGCCCGGAGAACCGGCCTCACACCGCGGAAAGGGTTGGGAGAAGGTCACCGAATGCGCCATCAAGGCTCTCGTCGACCGGGACGACCCGTTGGTGGCCATTCTGTGGGGGCGTGATGCCGCGGGCCTGCAGCAGTGGATGCCCGACGTCCCGGCCATCGTCTCGGCACACCCCTCACCCTTGTCGGCGAGTCGCGGGTTCTTCGGGTCACGGCCCTTCAGCCGCGCCAATGCCGAACTCGAGGACCTCGGCGGCGAGCCGGTCGACTGGCGCCTGCCGTCCTGAGCGTCTGAATCCCTGAGCCCCGCGCGCCCGAGACCTCGCCGACGGCGCCCTTCATTTCGCCGACGGCGCCCTTCATTTCGCCGACGGCGCCTGCCGCCGTCGGCACCGAGCGCTGTCGGCGTCGGGGAGAGCGCTGTCGGCGGGAATCCGAGCGCTGTCGGCGTCGGGGAGAGCGCTGTGTTGTCCGACGCCGACAACTCAGCGGGAGAAGCGCCGCGCCTTCGGATCGGTACGTTCTTGCCAGCCGACGCGCTCGAGTTCGGGAACGTCGGTGGTGGTTTTGGGGTATCCCAGGCACAGGTAGGCGGTGAGCGACCAGGTGTCGGGCACCTCGAGGGTGCGGTGCGCGGCCGCGGCGTCGAGGATCGAGAGCCATCCGAGGCCGACGCCGTGTGACCGTGCGGCGAGCCACAGCGAGGTGACGGCTGCCACCGTGGAGTAGTCGAGCGTCTCGGGCATGGTCGCGCGCCCGAGACCGTGCCCTTGGGGCAGTTCATGTTCGGTGAACACCGCGAGGTGGACCGGGGCGTCGTCGAGCCCGGCGAGCTTGAGCCCGGCGTAGAGCCGCGCACGTTCGCCGGCGTAGCCGTCCAGGGCGTCGGAGTTGCACCGAGCGAAGTTCTCCCGGATCTGTCCGCGGCGCCGCGGTGATCGCACCTCGACCCATCGCCATGGCTGCGAGTTGCCCACCGATGGAGATGATTCGGCGCGATGCAGAATGGTCTCGAGCAGGTCCGCATCGATCGGGTCGGTACGGAACCGGCGAACATCACGCCGCAGGGCGAACAATCGATCGAGATCGTGGCGGAAGTCCGGGCCGAACTCGGCGCCGGCGTCAGTTCTCGCGTGCGGCAACGAAATCCGGGCTTCGCTTGGCGACGAAGGCGTCAACTCCCTCGATCCCCTCGGGCTCACCGCTGCGCTCGGAGATCGACTGCGCCTCGATGAGAAGATGTTCCGGCAGCGACGTGGTCGCCGACGCGGTGAGTAGGTGTTTGGCGGCCGACAGCGCAGCGCGCGACCCGGCGGCGAGGGTCTGAGCCACCGACTCGGCCTCGGTGGTGATCGCGTCGTCGTCGACGACCCGGGACAGAATACCGATCGAAAGCGCTTCCTCGGCGCGGATGACGCGGTTGGTGAGGATGATCTCGCGAGCGCGGGCGGCCCCGACCGCCCTCGGCAGGGTCCAGGACATGCCGCCGTCGGGAGTCAGGCCAATGCCGCCGTAGGCGGGTCGCAGAGCCGTCGATGTTCCGCCGATCGCGATGTCGGCGTGGAGCACAATGCTCAGACCGGCGCCGGCGGCCCAACCCTTCACGGCTGCGACAACCGGCCGGTCGGCGCCGGCGAGTGCGAGAACGAAGGCATGGAAGATGTCGGCGACCTCGCGGATGTAGGCCGGACGGTCCGGCGCGTCGGCGAAGGCGCGGACATTGCCGCCTGCGCAGAAATTGGCGCCGGGACCGGTGAGGAGGATCGCGCCGACCTCTCGCTCGCCGCGGGAGATCTCGTTGAGTGCCGCGGTGCCCTCGCCGAGCGCGGTGTCGTCGAGGGGGTTGCCGGCCGAGGGGCTCGAGACGGCAATGGTCAGGACGGCGCCGTCCTGGGTCACGGGACAGGGGCCAGCGGCGTCGTGGGTGGCAGTCATATCCGTCACCCTAGCCGGGGTACGAAAAAGACCCGACCCCGGCCCGAGCGTTCGCTCGGTGGGTCGGGTCTGTTCGCCGACGATCGCAGATCGAAGGACCAGAGGGTTGGTCAGACCAGGGAGGTCTTGCCGGCCTTCAGGCAGGAGGTGCAGACGTTCTTTCGCTTCCGGTTGCCCGGGGCGACCTCGACGCGGACCGACTGAATATTCGGATTCCACCGGCGGTTGGTGCGGCGGTGCGAGTGCGAAACGGACTTGCCGAAGCCCGGACCCTTGCCGCAGACGTCACAGACGGCAGCCATAACGAACTCCTCGGGGGTGAGTGATGTGTGGTTCTCGGTCAGCCCGCCGTCACAAGCTCCGGGTGGGGGCGACGACAGCGCGCGCCGTATGTTCGGAGCCACGTTGGCGGCAAGGCAACCCTGCAAGGATAGCGGGCCCGGCCGTCGCGAACCAAATCCGAGCGGGACTACCCACGCGGCGATGCGGCGGAGTCCCCGGGCCCGCGGAGTCCCGTCCGACACCGTCGGTCCTCGCGAGTAACCTCGACCACAGTGGTCGGCGATGTCGGCAACTGCGATGATTCGGTGCTCGCGCGGGTCGTGGACGCGCGTTGTCGGTGGGAGGTGGTGGTGGCGGCGTTCGATCGTGGCATGACCGATGGTGTGGGCGCCGAAGGGGGCGTAGTGCACGGAAACCAGGCGCACGGGAACCAGACGCACGGGAACCAGGCGCACGGGAACCAGGCGCACGGGAACCAGGCGTACGGGGGCACGACACATGGGAACATCGCACGGGCGGGTACGACCCAGACGATGAGCCCGGCGCTGCTGCGTGACTGGGCCGAGGCGAGCGCCGACGGTCTCGACGCGGCGCGCGGAGAGATCAACGACCTCAACGTCTTTCCCATCCCGGATTCCGACACCGGCAGTAACATGGCCTACACGATGCGCGCCGCCGCCGATGCCGCTGCCGCCCTGCCCCTCGATGCCGACATCGCAGCGGTGGCCCGCACACTCGCTGATGCCGCGGTGGGCGCCGCGCGGGGCAATTCCGGCATCATCCTCTCGCAGGTCCTCGTCGGGGTGGCCGATGCCGTCGAGGTCGCGGCCCCCGGGGAGTTGTCGCTGTCTTATCTCGCGAGTGCCGGCCTGCGTCTGGCCGGGCTCGCCGCCCGCCGCGCGGTGAGCGAGCCGCGCGAGGGCACTGTCCTGACCGTCATCTCCGTGGCGGCGGCGACCGCGTCCGCCCATGCCGACGACCTGCCCGGTGATCTGGTGCGTGCCGTGGCCGACCGCGCCGCCGAAGCCCTCGACCGAACCACCGATCAACTGCCCGAGCTCGCCTCTGCCGGCGTGGTCGATGCGGGAGCGCGCGGCTTCCTGGTGTTGCTCGACTCGCTGGTCGCGGTGATCACCGGGGTATCGGCGCGGCGTCGGCGCTACCGGGGTTCACTGATGGGCGGCGGACGGCCGGGCCATCCCGATGACGCGACGTGCTCGGGGTCCTCGGAGATGGATTTCGAGGTGATGTACCTGCTCGACGGCGCCGCGGGCGAACACATCGGTGTCCTGCGCGACGAGCTCGACCAGATCGGCGACGCCGTCGTCATCGTCGGCGATAGCTCCAGTGGCGACGGTGAGCGGTTCTCGGTGCACGTCCACACCAGCGAACCGGGCAAGGCGGTACAGGCCGGTGTGGCGGCAGGACAGATGTCGGATATCCGGATCAGTTGTTTCGCCCTCGACGCCATCCGGTCGCAGGTCGACTCGGCCGAACCGCCGCCGCGATACAAGCGGGCCATCGTCGCCGTCGTCAAAGGACAAGGAGCCGCTGCGCTGTTCGCCGACGCGGGCGCCGCTGTGGTGCGCGCCGACGGCGGGGTGAGTACCGACATACTGGCGCAGGCGATTCGCGAGACCGACGCCGCGCACGTCATCGTCATGGCCAACGGTGCGATGACCAGCCAGGATCTCGTGTCCGTTGCCGCCGACGTCCGATCACAGCAGCGGTCGGTGGTGTCGCTACCGACCCTGTCGATGGCTCAGTGTCTGGCTGCGCTGGCCGTACACGACCCAGGGGAATCCGCCGACGCCGATGCCTACGCGATGGCCGAGGCGGCGGCCGGCGCCCGATGGGGATCCCTGCGCCGCGCCGAGGGCCGCATGATGACCCTGGCCGGTACCTGCGAGGTTGGCGACATCCTCGGACTCATCGGTTCGGAGGTGCTGGTGATCGCCCCGGATCACACCGAGGCCGCGACCGCCCTTCTCGACCTGATGTTGGCCACCGGTGGCGAGATGGTGACGGTGCTGGCCGGCTCCGAGGTCGACGATGCCGCGCTGGACGCGCTGGCCGAACATGTGCGGCGCAACTACGCGGGCATCGAGTTGAGCGTGTACGCCACTGGTCAGGGCGACGACCTGATCCAGGTCGGGATCGAGTAGTGGCGGCCAGGCGCACCTCGACCGGTCGGTCTGGACATACCCCGGCGGCGACAGACGACGCCGTCATGGTTCCGTCGGTGCTCCCCGGGACGGTCACGTTGTCCGGAGAGTTGGCCGGTGTGCTCGGCCCGAAGACGGCTGCGGGTCTGGCGACCATCGGGATCTCGACCGTCGGCGAACTGCTCCGGTATCCTCCGCGCCGCTACGTCCGGCGCGGTCAGCCATCGGCCTCCGAGGAACTCGAGGAGGGGGAGTGGGTCACTATCGTCGGGCGGGTTACCAAGGCGAACATGACGTCCATGAAGGCGCGGCCGGGAAAGATCCTCCGGCTGTCGGTCATGGACGAGAAACGAACCTTCGAGGTGAGCTTCTTCAATCCCTACAGCGTCGCTCGCGTGCTCACCGCCGGACGGAAAGTGATGCTGGCCGGCACGGTGAAATTCTTCCGGAGTCAGCCACAGCTGACCCATCCGCAGTGGTTGGTGCTGCCCGAGGCCGGTGACGACCTGGAGAAGGTCGTCGGCAGTCCGATGATGATGGAGATGTACGAGATCGAGCGCGCCGCAAGCGAATCCGATCCCTCGGCACCCAACCCCCTGCTCGCACTCTTTGATCGGTCGATCATCCCGATGTATCCGGCGACGAGTACCTGCCAGTCGTGGGAGATCTGGAGCGCCGCGCGTCGTGTCCTCGACCTCGTCGGGCCCCTGCCCGATGCCCTCGACGAGGCGCAGCGTCGGGAACGGTCCCTCATCGGCACCGACAACGCGGTCCGCTCAGTCCACCTCCCGGAGTCCGACGGCGAGATCGGTCCCGCGCGTGAACGCATGAAATTCGATGAGGCACTGGCGATCCAGCTGGTCCTCGCGCAGCGGCGGCTTACCGGGCGCACCGACACCGCACCGGTCTGCCCGCATGTGGCGGGCGGCCTCGAAGACCAACTGCTCGCCCGGCTGCCGTTCACTCTGACGATCGGACAGCGTACCGTCGCCGAGGAAATCGGCACCGACCTCGGTCGCGACGAGCCGATGAGCCGGCTCCTCCAGGGTGAAGTCGGCTCGGGCAAGACATTGGTGGCGCTGCTAGCGATGCTGCGCGTCGTCGACAACGGCCACCAGTGCGCACTTCTAGCGCCCACCGAAGTGCTTGCTGCGCAGCACTATCGAACGATCTCGGCGATGCTCGGTGACCTGGGCTCGGCCGGCCGGCTCGGCGCCGCAGACGGTGCCACCCAACTCGCCCTGGTGACCGGATCGATGAAGACCAAGGACAAACGAGAGACGCTCCTCGACGTCGTCACCGGGCAGGCCGGCATCGTGATCGGCACCCACGCCCTACTCGAGGAGAACGTCAGGTTCTTCGATCTGGGCATGTTCGTCGTCGACGAGCAGCACCGGTTCGGTGTCGAGCAGCGCGACACCCTCCGCGGACGTGGCCGCGACGGCATCGCGCCGCACGTGTTGGTCATGACAGCAACGCCGATCCCGCGCACCGTCGCGATGACCGCATTCGGTGATCTTGACACCTCCGTGCTGACCGAACTACCCGCCGGTCGCCGGCCGATCACGACCAACGTCGTACCCATGGGTAAGCAACGGTGGGTCGATCGGGCCTGGGAGCGTGTCGATGAGGAGGTTGCCGCGCACCGTCAGGTCTACGTGGTGTGCTCGCGCATCGGCGACGATCCCGACGCGCCGGCGCTCAAGAAGGCGGCGCCGAAAAAGGCGACAGCGCGCAAGGGGCGCAAGCCCGCACGAGGTGCCGGTGCCGATGAGGACGGGTCCGAGGAAGAGACCGTCGCGGTGATCGATCAGTTCCACGAATTGCTTGCGGGTCCGCTCGGAGGGCATCGGATCGCGATGCTGCACGGACGCATGCTGGCCGAGGACAAGGCCGAGACGATGGATGCGTTCGGCCGCGGCGAGATCGACATCCTGGTGTCGACGACGGTGATCGAGGTCGGCGTCGACGTGAAGAATGCGACGACAATGGTGATCGTCGATGCCGACCGGTTCGGCGTCAGTCAGCTCCATCAGTTGCGCGGACGCGTGGGCCGCGGTGGACTGCCCGGCCTGTGCTTGTTGATGACCAGGGTGTCGCCGGGTTCGAAGTCGATGGAACGACTCGAGGCGGTCGCTGCGTCCAATGATGGATTCGAGCTCGCCCAGATCGATCTCCAACAGCGAAGGGAGGGTGATGTCCTCGGTTCGCTGCAGTCCGGCGGCAAGACGTCATTGCACTTCCTGTCGCTGCTCGACGACGTCGAGATCATCGCCGACGCGCGGGATCTCGCGCAGGACATCGTCGCTGTGGACCAGACACTGGCCGACCACCCTGCGATGGGTGCTCTGGTGGACGCGATCCTGGTACCGGACAAGATCGCATACCTGGAGAAGTCGTAGCGGCCAGGCCGTTCTCGGTCGGCTCTTCGCGCCCGCAGGGATCACCTGGCCGCTGCGACGGTGGGTGCTTCTGCTTGCGGTGGTGGTCACGGCGGTAGCCGTTGCCGTCACCGTTCAACTCGACCGAGGGGCGCCCGATGCGGCCGTTCATGCCGATGCCCGCCGCGCGCTGCAATCATTGAGCCGGATGACGGTGGTATCCCACCGACCCGATCGTGGCGACTACCAACGGTCGGCGTTCGGTGTGGCATGGACCGACGCGGTCTCGGTTACCGGCGGGCACAATGGTTGCGACACGCGAAACGACATCCTGATGCGTGACCTGTCGGATGTCGCCGTCGGGTCAGTGCGCAGTTGTCCGAAGGCCGTGTTGACCGGTGAGTTCCGCAGCCCGTACACCGGTGCGACCGTGCTCTTCCGCCGGGAACGGTCCGCGATCGCCGTGCAGATCGATCACATTGTGCCGCTGTCACTGTCGTGGGATCTGGGTGCGTGGTCGTGGTCGGCGCAGCGTCGCGTCGAGTTCGCCAATGACCCCGCCAATCTCGTTGCGGTCGATGCCGCGTCGAATCAGGCCAAGGGTGATGGCGAGCCGGCCGTGTGGATGCCGCCGCTGCGAGCGTTCCACTGCCGGTATTCCATTCAGTTCGTTGCGGTCGCCGACGCCTACCGGCTGGCCGTCGATGCGGCCAGCCGGCAGGTGCTCACCGAGGTACTCGATTCCTGTTGAGGGCCGATCCTGTTGGGAGTCAGGGGTTTCGATGCCGGAGCGGGGTCAGCTCGGGGGCATCAGCACCGAATCGACCAGGTACACCGTTGCATTCGCGGTCTTGATGCCACCACAGACGACCGAACTGTTCTCGTTGACCTTGATGTCGTTGCCCGACCCGGTGACCGTCACCGTGCCACCTTCCAGTGACTTGTGCTGTCCGTCGATGTCGGCCGGGGAAATCTGGCCGGACACAACGTGATACGTGAGTATCTTGGTCAGCATCGCCGAGTCTGTCTTGAGCTGCTCGACGGTCGCAGCGGGGAGCTTGGCGAACGCGGCATCGGTCGGCGCGAACACGGTGTACTGTCCGTTGTTCAGCGTGTCCACCAGGTTGACCTGCGGATTGAGCTTGCCGGAGATGGCCTGGGTCAAGGTCTTCAGTTCGGGGTTGGCCGCCGCGGCGGTGGCCAACGGTGCCGTGGCCATGCCATTCACCGACGCCGGACCGCTCGGGTTGGCTTGTGCGTAGGCGGCACAGCCGCTTCCGACGAGATCGGCGGCCGGGGCAGCGCTTGCGCTCGTGCTCGTCATGCCGCTCATCCCGGACATGCTGCTCGTCGTGGTGGGCGTCGACGCGCTGGAGTCGTCACTACTGGAACATCCTGTCACCAAGCCGGCTGCGAGTACGAAACCCGATGCGGCCAAGGTGATTCGGGTTGCTGCGGTGGATCGCATGTTCTTCCTCACTGTGGGCGGAATGAGCCTGTCCGAGTGGGCGTGCTCACTGAGTCATTCGCTTCCGCCGGCGCCTCGGATGGGTCGCGGGTCGAGGAACTTTCCGGCAAGCCCACCGGTAGCTGCGGCCCGAAGGCAGTGCAGATCAGTTGAGGCACGGACCCATCTGGTGTGTCACATCGTGCGAAACGCTCGACCCGGCAGCCGGCGGATCGGTCGGCATGTCACCAGATATGTGGCGTCGTCTCGGCCGGCACATGGGTGATCGACTGGGAGGTCACGCGAGTCGACCGCGCACAGTCGTAGTGGGCAAAGCCTGGTTGGGCAGAGCAGGCGCCGATCACTGCGGCCTCGCGCATCGATGGTCTGCGCCCTTCGCCTCACTGCCGATGGATCCGGTGGTGGTCGCGATAGCCGCCTGGGCCCAGCATCACACGCTCTACCGCCGGGCCGCCGATGACATCGGCGCGCCACCGACGCCACCGGTACCGCCGATACCCAGGGTGCCCGTCCATTCCCGACGACGGCGCGACGGGCTGGTGCAGGCGGGTCATGACCGTGCAGCGCCGAGGCATTGTCGGACGGCGGGCCCAACGTAGGGAGTCGTCTGTGGCCGCACGTACTCTGGTGGTCGGCCTCTGCTGGTCGTCATAGCCGGCCAGCAGGCGTGCCGACCAGGAGACATCACCGACCACGCACCGCCACACCGCACCGGGAGAATCCATGAGCGCACCCGCCGTCAGCCCCACCGACAGCGGTGTCGAGCAGACCGTCGCCGATCTGGCCACGGCCGCCAAGAACGCATCCCGCGCTCTGGGCCGGCTCACCACCGCCGCCAAGAACGAGGTGCTTATCGCCGCTGCCGAGCAGATCGAGGCCACGACCGAGTCGATCATCGCCGCCAACGCCGAGGATCTCGCACGCGCCGAGGAATCGGGGATCGAGGGCAGTCTGCTCGACCGGTTGCGGCTGACACCCGAGCGGGTGGCCGGAATCGCCGCAGGGCTGCGCCAGGTCGCCGCACTGCCCGATCCGATCGGGGAGGTCGTCGCGGGCAAGACGCTGCCCAATGGACTGCGACTGCGTCAGGAACGTGTCCCGCTCGGGGTGGTCGGCATCGTCTACGAGGCGCGGCCCAACGTCACTGTCGATGCCTTCGGAATCGCCTTCAAGTCCGGCAACGCCGTGTTGTTGCGCGGTTCGTCATCGGCGGCGGCATCGAACGCCGAACTGGTCCGGATACTGCAGGACACCCTGCGCGCCAACGGGGTCACCGCTGATGCGGTCGGATTACTGCCCAGTGACGACCGGGCCAGCGTGACAGCGCTCATCCGGGCGCGGGGACTGGTCGACGTGGTCATCCCGCGCGGCGGAGCAGGGCTGATCAACGCCGTCGTCGCCAACGCCACTGTGCCGACCATCGAGACCGGAACCGGCAACTGCCATGTCTATGTGCACGCACTCGCCGACGTTGACGTCGCCACTCGCATCGTTCTCAACGCCAAGACGCGGCGGCCCAGCGTGTGCAACGCCGCCGAGACGGTGCTCATCGACAAGGCGATCGCCGCCGAGGCGATGCCCAAGATCAGCCAGGCCCTCCGGTCGCAGGGAGTCGTCATCCACGGCGACGAGGCCGACATGGAACCCGCCAGTGACGCCGACTGGGCCGACGAGTACCTCTCACTCGACATCGCGATGAAGATCGTCGACGATCTCGACGCCGCCGTCGCCCATATCGACACCTACGGCACCGGACACACCGAGGCCATCATCACCACCGATCTGGCCGCGGCTCAGGAGTTCACCGACCGCGTCGACGCCGCCGCGGTGATGGTCAACGCCTCCACCGCATTCACCGACGGTGAGCAGTTCGGATTCGGTGCCGAGATCGGCATCTCGACGCAAAAACTGCATGCGCGCGGTCCGATGGGTCTGCCCGAACTGACCTCCACCAAGTGGGTCGTCTGGGGCGACGGCCACATCCGCCAGGTGTGAGAGGAGCCTCCGTGAGTACAACGCCCACCGACATCAACTCGACGGTGCACCCGTCCTTCGCCGATGTTCCCGACGTGGCCGCCCGTTTGCGCGGCACCGGCTACCTGCCCGATGACGCCACCGCGACTGCCACCTTCCTGGCCGATCGGCTCGGCAAACCGCTACTCGTCGAGGGTCCCGCCGGGGTCGGCAAGACCGAACTGGCCCGGGCTATCGCTGCCGCCACCGACGCCGAACTCGTGCGGCTGCAATGTTATGAAGGCATCGACGAAGCGCGGGCGCTCTACGAGTGGAACCATGCCAAGCAGATCCTGCACATCCAGGCGACCGGAACCCGGGACTGGGCAGAGGCCAAGACCGACATCTTCTCTGAGGAGTTCCTGCTACCGAGGCCGCTGTTGACCGCGATATCGCGGCCCGGTGCCACGGTGCTGCTCATCGACGAGATCGACAAGGCGGACGTGGACATGGAGGGCCTGCTGCTGGAGGTGCTCAGCGACTTCGCCGTCACCATCCCCGAGATGGGCACCGTCGTCGCCGCCCGGCGCCCGATCGTGCTGTTGACCTCCAATGCCACCCGCGAACTGTCCGAGGCCCTCAAGCGGAGGTGCCTGTACCTGTACATCGATTTCCCGGACGCCAAGCGGGAGAAGGACATCCTTGCCTCCCGGGTGCCCGCGCTCACCGAGTCGCTGGCGGCCGAACTCGTCCGGGTGGTCGGCGTCCTACGCACCCTCGACATCCGCAAGAAGCCGTCGGTGGCCGAGACCATCGACTGGGCGAACACCCTGCTCGCGCTCGGCGCCGGGGAATCCACCTCCGGACTGTCGGGACATCGGCTCGACAACGGACTGATCGCGCGCACCCTCGGAGTCGTACTCAAACACCGACCGGATCTCACCACAGCCATCAAAGAACTCAAACTCGGCTGATGTCGGCCGTGCCGGAGACCACGCCATTCGTCGCCCACCTCACCGACTTCGTCGACGAGTTGCGCCGACGCGGTGTGGTGGTCGGGCCGTCGAAACTGATCGACGCCGCACGTGCCGTCGAGGTCCTCGACCTGCTCGACCGCAGCAGTCTGCGAGAGGGACTCGCGGCGACACTGCTCGACGACCATCTGCATCGGGCGGCCTTCGATCGGCTCTTCGACCTGTGGTTCCCGGCCGCACCCGGAGTGCGCACCAGTACCGAGGAGCTGCCGCGCTCCGCCGACGGCGAGGTGGACATCGCCGCCACCCGCGACGCGCTGGCCACCCTGCTGGCCGACCCCGACTCGGCGTCCGACGGCCGTCTCGACGCGATGGTCGCCGAGATCGTCGAAACGCTCGGGCGGTACGAATCCGCCCGCGGTGAGGCGTATTCGGCGTATCAAGCGCTGTCGGTAATCGACCCGCAGACCCTAATCGCCCGGATCGCGGCGGCGATGGCCGGCGGGGCGCCGTCGGATCTCGATCTGGGTACCGAGCCGATGTTCCGCCGGGCCGCCGGTGATCGGGCCGCAGCGGTCCGCGCGGCGATCGAACGCGAAACCCAACGCCGGATGTCGGCGCGCAACGGCCGCGAACGCGTCGGTGAATACGCGGTGCCCAGCCTGCCGGAGAACATCAATTTCCTCACCGCCGGTGCCAGGGAACAGGCCGAACTGCGCCGCACGATTGACCCGCTGGCCCGATTGTTGGCCTCGCGGTTGGAGATCCGCCGCCGACGCGCCCATCGCGGTCCGGTCGACGTGCGGACCACCCTGCGCGCATCGATGTCGACCGGTGGGGTGCCCATCGAACTCCGCCACCGCAAACCCCGACCCGGACGGCCTGAACTGATCGTCATCTGTGACGTCTCCGGCTCGGTTGCCGGGTTCTCCCAATTCACTCTCAACCTCGTCTACGCACTGCGCCAGCAGTTCTCGAAGGTCCGGGTGTTTGCGTTCATCGACACCGTCGACGAGGTGACCGATCTGTTCGACCCGCGCAACGACGCCGACGCCGGCTTCGGTGGTGACTCCCGGGCAGCGATGCACCGGATGATCTCGACCGCCCGGCTCATCACCCGCGACGGGCACTCCGACTACGGCAACATGTTGCGTGGCTTCGTCGACGACTACGCCGAGACCCTCACCCACCGCGGCGCACTACTGATCCTCGGAGACGCCCGTACCAACTTCGGCTTCCCCCGCACCGAACTGCTCGCCCGACTCGTCGAACGCGCGCGCCACGCCTATTGGCTCAACCCCGAGGCCGGCGCCGAATGGGGCACCGGCGACTCGGTCGCCGACGACTATGCCCAGGTCATCGAGATGTTCGAGTGTCGCAACGCCCGCCAGCTCGCCACCGTCATCGCCGACCTGCTACCGGTGTGACGATGCGCCCGCCCGCCGTCGCGACCGGCTCGCCGGTTCCCACCGCGTAGACTCAGCCTTCATGTCCACCGACCGCCCCCAGGCGCGCCGCCGTATCGGCGTGATGGGTGGCACGTTCGACCCGATCCACAACGGCCACCTGGTGGCGGCCAGTGAGGTGGCGCACCGGTTCTCGCTGCACGAAGTCATCTTCGTGCCCACCGGGCGGCCCTGGCAGAAACTCGGCGAGGACGAAGGATCGGGGCCCGAGGACGTCGATCAGCCGCGCAGTGTCGGTCAGCGTGACAGTGTCGATCCGCGCAGCGAGGACGACCAGCGCAGCAAAGAGGTCTCACCCGCCGAGGACCGCTATTTGATGACGGTGATCGCGACCGCATCCAACCCGCGCTTCTCGGTGAGTCGCGTCGACATCGACCGCGAGGGAAACACCTACACCGTCGACACGTTGCGGGATCTGAACGCGACTCTGCCCGACGCCGAACTGTTCTTCATCACCGGCGCCGACGCGCTCGAATCGATCCTGTCCTGGCAGAACTGGGAAGAGCTGTTCGAGCTGGCCAACTTCATCGGCGTCAGTCGGCCCGGTTACGAACTCAATGCGAGTCACCTGTCTCAGCATCTTCAGGATCTGCCCCCGGAAACATTGCAGATGCTCGAGATCCCGGCCCTGGCGATCTCCTCGACCGAATGCCGGGCGCGCGCTGCGCACGGACGTCCCGTCTGGTATCTCGTTCCCGACGGCGTCGTGCAGTACATCGCCAAGCGGCGGCTCTATCGACCGCTGCGCAGCAACTCCGCCCGGGTGTCGGCGCCGTGACCGATCCCGCCGTTCGACATGATGCGCCGCTCGGGGCGGCCGCTGTAATGAAAGGACTTGTGTGACTGCATCAGCCGAGGCATTGGCGATGGCGCGGGTGGCTGCGCTGGCGGCCGAGGACAAACTCGGTCACGACGTCGCCGTCATCGATGTTTCCGAACAATTGGTGATCACCGACCTGTTCGTCATCGCATCCGCCGACAACGAGCGCCAGGTCAATGCGATCACCGATGAGGTCGAGGACAAGATGCGCGAGGCCGGCTACAAACCGGTGCGCCGAGAAGGTACTCGCGAAGGTCGTTGGGCGCTGCTGGATTACATCGACATCGTGATCCACATTCAGCATGCCGACGAGCGCGCCTTCTATGCACTGGAGAGCTTGTGGAAGGACTGTCCGACCGTCGAGGTCACCAGCGATCAGGAGTCCGAGTGAGTGGCGGTCCCGACAGCGGCGACACCTCCGTCGAACGCCTCACGCCGATCGTGCGCCGGTTGATCCTGTTGCGGCACGGACAGACCGGCTATAACGCGACCAGTCGGATGCAGGGGCAGCTCGATACTGATCTCTCCGAAATCGGTGTGCAGCAGGCAAAGTCGGCTGCAGCAGCGTTGGCAGACAAAAATCCCATGGTGATCCGGTCGTCGGATCTGCGTCGCGCCCGCGACACCGCGGAGGCGTTGGCGCTGGCGACCGGACTGTCGGTCGAGTCCGATGAGCGGCTGCGCGAAACACACCTGGGGCAGTGGCAGGGCTTGACCCATCTGGAGGTCGACGCGCAGGCACCCGGTGCCCGGGCGATCTGGCGCGACGACGCCACCTGGGCGCCGCCGGGTGGCGAGAGCCGCGTCGACGTCGCCGCTCGGGCGGTGCCGGTCGTCACCGAACTCGTTGCTGCACTGGAGGACTGGGGGACCGGTGTATCGCCGGAGTCGCCGGTGGTGTTGGTCGCACACGGCGGGGTCATCGCCGCGATGACCGCTGCTTTGCTGGATCTGCCGGTGGCGCGGTGGCCGATTCTCGGTGGCCTGGCGAACACCAGCTGGGTGCAGTTGTCCGGGCATGCGGCTCCCGGTGAGAATCCGCGATGGCGCCTGGACGTGTGGAACGCCTCGGCCGAGGCGACCGACTCGGCAATCCAGTGACGGTGCCTGACCCGACGGGTCCCGATCCGGCGGGCCCTGCCCCCGCCGCGTGCTCCGACGGTTGCCTGCTCGTGCTGTCGGACTCGCTCGCATACTACGGTCCCGGCGGCGGACTGCCCGCCGACGATCCACGGATTTGGCCGAACCTCCTCGGCGCACGAGTGTGTCTGCCGACCCGGCTGTTCGGCCGGGTGGGGTGGACCAGCCGTGACGTGTGGTGGGCGCTGACCCAAGACCCCAACATCTGGTCGGCAGTCCCGTCGGCGCGCGCGGTCGTTCTCGCGATCGGCGGGATGGACAGCCTCCCTTCGCCCCTGCCGACGGCGCTGCGCGAACAGATCCGGTATCTGCGTCCGCCGCGGCTGCGACAGGCGGTGCGCACGGGATATCAGTGGTGGCAACCACGCGCGTCGCGCCTCGGCTGGCCGGTGGCGCTCCCGCCGAAGGTGACCGTCGAGCACCTGGACAAGGTGGTCGACGCGCTCACCCGGCTACGGCCCGATCTGCCGGTCGTGGTGTGTCTGCCGCCCACACACCGCAGTCCCTATTACGGGAACGTACATACCGGTCGTATCCCGACGACGGCGGCCATGCAACAGTGGGCATCGTCGGCGGGTGTGCCGACCGTCGAGTTCTCCTCGATCACCCGGGCGCACTTCGCCGACGCCGCCGACGAGATGAACCCGGACGGGATTCACTGGGGATTCGACTGTCACCGGCAGATCGCCGATGCGGTCGCCGCGGTCCTCGCGCCCATCTTGACGGATTGAGCGCGACAACCGCCACCAATCCCGAGTGCCCCACACCGGCGTGGGGCACCGGGATGCAACGGCTAACGTAGACCCGTGCCTGTTGTCGTCGTCACCGATTCCTCGGCCCGCCTCCCACCGGCGATCGCCGAGCACTATCGCATCTCGGTGGTCCCGTTGCACCTGGCCCTCGACGGTGTCGATTACCGTGAGGGCATCGACGACATTCCCGACGATCTGATCAGTCGATCGGGTGTGACGACCTCGGGCGCCAATCCGCAGGAACTCGCCACCGCGTTCGCTACCGCAGTCGCGGCCAGCGACGGTGCCGGTGTGGTCGCGGTGATGATGTCGAGGCGACTGTCGGGGACGTGGGGTGCCGCGCGACTGGCCGCCGAGAATCATCCCGGCCTGATCCGGGTTGTCGACAGCCGCTCGGTGGGGCTGGGCCTGGGCTTTGCGGCCATCGCCGCTGCGCAGGCCGCGGCCGCCGGAGCCGACCGCGACCGGGTCTACGAGTCGGCTATCCGCCAAGCCTCCACCGCCGAATCGCTGATCTGCGTGCAGAGTTTGGACAACCTGCGCAACAGCGGCCGCATCAGTGCGGCGGGCAAACTGCTCGGGTCGGCGTTGTCGATCAAACCGATACTCGCCATCGACGACGGCATCCTGACCCTGCGCGAGCGACAACGGACGTTTTCGCGGGCTGTGGCGAAGATGACCGACACTGCGGTCGACTTCGCCGACGGCCGGGCGGTGACCCTCGGCGTGCACCACTGCCAGATCCCAGACGCCGCACACGATCTCGCCAACACGGTCCGCGAACGGCTGCGGGTGGTGACCTCCGCTCTGACCGTCGACCTCGGTCCGATCCTCGGCAGTCATATCGGACCGGGCGCACTCGGTCTGACCGTGACCACCCACCTGGACCCGATCGAGGGCGCCGACCAGATCGACTGACCCGCCGGCGATTTTCGATCCGTAGTCCACAGAACTGCGGCGCTACACAGATCGCCGGCGACGACGACGCAGGCGACCGCACAGGTCTGTGCATCGCCGTAGGTTCGCTGACATGAGTGACACCTCACGAACACCGCGTCGGGCCGGCGCCGAGGACGCTCACGCCCGCACTCGGCGCCGTTCGGCACTCGACCGGCTCTCCGGGCTGGAGCGCGTCGCCGACGGTGTACCGGCACCCCTCGAACTCGATGATTCAGCCCTGCAACCTGATTCCGATGCACACTCCGGCGGTGGCGATCCGTTGCCGCCGCGGACCGCGGGCGATGACGGGTGGGGTGTGGTGGCACTGCCGGGCTGGCTTGATCCGGTCGCCACCGATCCTGCCCCGGTCCGCCCCGACCACGCCGGGACCCCCTCCGCCCGGGTCGGTAACCCCTCGGTGGGCGGCGGCCCGTACTTCGACGATGACGCCAACCCCGATGGAGCCGACCCTGATGCCGACGACGACGTGGAGGACGGACGTGACGACCGGCCGCGCCGCCGCTTCGCCGTCGCCCCTCCGGCCGCGATCGCCGTCATTCTTGTCGGCGTCGCGGCATGCGTGATCGCCGGATTCGGTCTGTTCGCCGATTCCGGAGAGGCACCCGCGGTGGACTTCGGCGCTCCGGGAGAGCCGGCAACATCGTCGAACGTCTCCGATGCCGCTTCTGCACCGTCGCGCGCGTCCGCCTCGGGTGCGGGACAACCACCTGCCGCCAATGCCCAGGTGGTGGTCAGTGTCGTCGGATTGGTGCACCGGCCAGGTGTGGTCCGACTCCACAGCGGCGCCCGGATCGCCGACGCACTGGCCGCCGCCGGCGGCACGCGTGAGGGTGCCGACACGGTCTCGTTGAATTTGGCGCAGCCCGTTCGCGACGGCGACCAGATCCTCGTGGGTTACGCGGCGCAGGAGGGCAGGCTGGCATTGCGCAGCGCGGTCGTGCCCTCGGGCGGCGCATCCGCCGCCGGAACCGCGGTCGGCTCGGAGACCGGTGACCCCGGGGGGCCGGATTCGACAGGTGCGGACACGCCGGCCGCAGGTGCCGCCGGGAGCGTGGGCGGTTTGGTCAACCTGAACACCGCATCGGAGTCCGAACTCGACGCGTTACCCGGCGTCGGTCCGGTCACCGCGCAGGCGATCATCGACTACCGCACGCGCAACGGCACTTTTGGCTCCGTCGAGCAGCTCGGTGAGGTCGACGGGATCGGTCCGTCCCGATTGGCCAAGCTACGCGGACTGGTGACGGTCTGAATGCGGGATCAGGATCTGCGGCTGCTGTCACCGTCGGTGTCGGTGTGGCTGATCACGGCGGTATGCCTCGGGGCCACGGTCAGCGTGTCGGTGATGATCGCGGTGTCCTCGACTGTGGTCGCGGTCGTCGTCGTCCTGATGTGGCGATCGCGTCGCCTGCGGTGGGAGATCGTCGGCCCGGCACTGATATGTACGGTACTCGCCGCGACCTGCGCGACGGCGATGGCGTTGCGGCTGGAAACCCGTGACCGTCATCCGGTGCACGAAATGCGCGGCAAGGTCACGATGTGGCTGACCCTGCGTGAGGATCCGGTGGCGTTCGGTCCATCCGCGGCGGGCATGGTGCGGGCCCGCGTCGAGATCGACGCCGTCGCACGGCGACCGGTGTCCACGGCACCGGCCGAACTGGTTGGTCGGGCACAGTCATGGGCCGGTGTGCTTCCGGGGCAGCGTGTGCGGGTCCTGGTGACCGTACGTCCGCCGCCGCCGGGAGAACTCGTCGTCGCGCGGGTGACTGCCTCAGGTGCGCCGACCTTGCTGGGACGTCCCCCGCCGCACCAGCGGATCGCCGGTGACATCCGGGAACGGTTGCAGCGCAACGCCGTACGGGCACTATCGCCGGAGTCGTCGGGATTGTTCCCAGGTCTGGTCCTCGGCGACGAGAGCGCGCTGTCGCCGGAGGTCCGCGACGACTTCCGGGCTGCCGGTCTGCTCCATCTGACCGCGGTCTCCGGCGCCAACTTCGCGGTGGTGTGCGGTGCGGTGATCTTCGCGTTCCGGTTGGCCGGCGCGTCACCGAAAGTGGTGGCCGTCGCCGGTGCCCTGACGATCGTCGGCTTCGTCATCCTCGTGCGTCCGTCACCGAGTGTGCTGCGCGCGGCGATGATGGGCGGGGTGGGCCTGCTGGCAGTGCTCAGTTCGCGGCGCTCGCAGGCGTTGCCCGCGCTTGGTGCGGCAGTAATCGGTGGCGTGTTGTGGTGGCCGGAGCTGGCCCGAGATTCGGGATTCGCACTGTCCGTCGTTGCCACCGCGGGTCTGGTGATGGTCGCCCCGGGTATCCGTGATGCGCTGCGGGCCATCCGGGTGCCCGCCGGGATAGCCGAGGTGACGGCGATGGCCATTGCGGCCGCGGTGACCACCTCCCCGATGATCGCGTACCTGTCCGGCACCCTCAGCCTGGTCACCGTACTGGCGAATGTGGCTGTCGCGCCGGTGGTGGCCGTCGTCGGGATCGTCGGCACCGCGGCAGCGCTGATCGGGGCGGTCGGAGCAGTAGACGGTGTCCCGATGATGCTGTCGGAGTTGCTGATCCGCGCCATGGCACCAGAGGTGTGGTGGATGCTCACCTGTGCTGATCGCCTCGGGTCGTGGCAGTGGGCGATGATCGGGATACCGGAAGGCTGGCCCGGGGTGATGGTGTCGTTGATGTGCTCGGCCATGATCGTCGCCGTCGCTGCTGCGGTCCGTCACATCGACGCCGACTCGGTGCGGATCGCGGTGCTCCGGTGCCGGCGGGGTCTGGCACGATGGGGCCCGTGACCGAACGACTGCATCTGCTCCTCGGGGACGACGATTTCCTCACCGGCCGCGTCATCGAGGATGTGGTGGCGCAGCGATCGGCGGCCGCCGGGACCGACGTCCCGGTGACCAGGGTGCGGGCCGGTGACGTCACAGGCCCGGAACTCGCGGAATTGCTGAGCCCGTCGTTGTTCGCCGACGAGCGGGTGGTGGTCGTGGAGTCGGCCGCCGATGCCGGTAAGCAGCCGGCGGCGCTGCTCTCCGAGACGGCACGGGCGCTACCCGAGGGCGTCACCCTGCTGGTGATCCACACGGGGGGCGGCCGCGCGAAGTCGCTGGCCACGGATCTTCGCAAGGCCGACGCCTCGGTGCACGAGTGTGTGGCGCCGCGTTGGCCGTCGGAGCGAATGACGTTCGTCCGCAACGAGTTCCGGACCCTGGGCGTCCGGGTCTCCAACGATGTGGTGGAGGTGATCGTCGAATCCGTCGGTGCCGCGTTGCGGGAGCTGGCGGCCGCGTGCAGCCAGCTCGTTGCCGATACCGGCGGCAAGGTCGACGAGGAGTCGGTTCGGTTGTACTACCAGGGCCGTCCGGAGGTGAGTGGTTTCGAGGTCGCCGATAAGGCGGTTGCCGGAGACCGTGCGGGTGCGCTCGAGTCACTGGCCTGGGCGTTGCACCACGGCGTCCCGCGGGTGCTGCTGGCCGATGCCTTGGCCGAGGCGGTGCATGCGATCGCTCGTGTGCGTGCCCTTGGGAACGTCGATGCCTCCGCGGCAGCCGAATTGGGAATGTCGCCGCGCCGGGTGAAGAACGCTCAGGCCCAGGGGCGGGCGTGGGATTCGGAGTCGATTGCCGCGGCGGTGATGGTCGTCGCCGCACTCAACGGGGATGTCAAGGGACAGGCCGCCGACGCGGACTTCGCGTTGACCGATGCGGTGGTCCGCGTCGCGGGGCTGCGACCCGTGGGCCGCCGACGCGCGGGGTAGGGGATCGGTGACGAGCCACGCACGTCACCCCGGCGACCGCGTGGGGATCACCGGGGTGAGGTGGAAAAGAAAAGCGCCTTGATTCGCTTCGGGCCGCAGCAGCCGTGTCAGGCGCTCGCAGTCGCCGAAGGCATGCCGGCGAATCAGATCGCTCTGAGTCGTCAGAGCTTACTGACGGCTCAGAGCTTGTTGAGGGCGAGTGCCATTGCCGACTTCTTGTTGGCAGCCTGGTTGGCGTGGATGACGCCCTTGCTGGCGGCCTTGTCGAGCTTGCGGCTGGTGGTCACCAGCAGCTCGCCGGCCTTGTCCTTGTCGCCGGCATCCACGGCCTCACGGAAACCGCGGATCGCGGTGCGCAGGGATGACTTGACCGACTGGTTGCGCTGCCGACGGATCTCGTTGGTGCGGTTGCGCTTGACCTGGGACTTGATGTTTGCCACGCGTGTGTACCTCGTCTGTGTAGTTCGTGTGTCTGGTGTTGGTGCTTTTCGGTCGTGTCTCGTCGGGTTGCGATCAACCCGACGAACCCAATCGGTGATCGATGGGCTCGGGCCGGATCTCCAGACGCTCCCGAGCAGGCCTTACCTGATTCCCGTGATCGGGTTCGGGCGACGCTGCGACAGCGATCGAGTTTACCAGCCGGACACCTGCCCCCAAAATCGCGATGGGCGATCGGCTGGCGTGGCCTCGTGGACAGTTCACCGTCGAGACGAACTCGCAGCCGATACCCAGTGTCGCTGCAGTGGTATCGGAGATATCGGGCACTATTGTGACGACCATCATGTCCGTCGTCTACATTCACATCGGGTTACCCAAGACCGGGACCACGCACCTACAGGATCGGCTCTGGCACAATCGCGACCTCGCCCTGCAAGAGTCGGGGCTGCTGTACCCAGGCAACGAGATCACCGACCACTTCCACGCCGCCGCACATCTGCAGCCCGACCGCTACCTCGACTGGGTTGATCCGGCCCATGCGCGGACCTGGGCATCGATGGTCGGGCAGATGCGACCGTGGCCCCAGACTGCGTTGGTCTCCCACGAACTGTTCGCCACCGCCACCGTCGATCAGGCGCGGCGCCTCGTCGCGGATCTGTCGTTCGCCGATGAGGTCCATGTCATCGCAACCGTCCGAGATCTGGCGCGTCAGTTGCCCTCGGTCTGGCAGGAGAACGTCAAGAACCAGCGGCATGCCTCATTCGACGAGTTTGTGACGTCGGTGCGGGCATATGCGGAGTCACCGAACGTCGGGGCCGGGGACCCCGGTGAACTGCCGGAGGAGGAACCGTTCTGGGAGTTCCAGGATCATGTGCGGATATTGGCCCGCTGGTCGCAGGTGGTCGGCGCCGAGCGGGTGCACGTGGTGACCGTGCCACGCATCCGTGGTGACGGCGACGGTCTGTGGGAGCGATTCCTGTCGGTGCTCGGTGTCGACCCGGCTCCGTTGACCGTTCCGGTGCCGAACCTGAACACGTCTTTGTCGGCGGCCCAGACCGAGATGCTGCGCCTGCTCAACACGCGGTTGCAGCCCGACGTCGTGGAGTGGCAGCGATACGAGCGGGTCCTCAAGGAGCAGGTCGTCGCCCACATCATGTCGGGCCGGTCCGACGGTGTGCCGCCCGGCTTGTCAGACGAACAGCGGGCATGGGCTGCGGATCGGTCCGCCGAGATGATCACCGGGTTGCGATCCGCGGGCTACTCCGTGGTCGGTTCGCTCGACGACCTGCAGGTGCGGCGCGAGCGCGACGACGCAGCGACGGCACCGCAGGCCGAGGAGGTTCTCACTGTGGCGCTCGACACATTGGCCGAGATGATCATCCGGGCGCCGATGCCGGTGACACGCCCGGCCGCGCAAACGCGTGCGATGAATCTGGTGCGGCGCGCGCGCCGACGGATCCTGGCCCTACGGCGTTCGATCGGCGGCTGAGTTCCGCGTCGGCCGATTACTGGGGTCGGCGAGGGTGTCGGGGTCCGCGGACCACCATGCCGAATCGTTGAATCTGAGGCAACATGTCAGGTTATGAGCCCCGCACCGACGGAAACGCCCGCGAAGAAGGCGCGTAAGACCTCTTCGGCGAAGACGACCGCGAATCGGACGTCGTCCTCGAAACCGGACGGCAAGCCGGCGTCGAATGCGCGGACGGGCCGGGCAAAGATCGCCGCCACCTCCGTAAAATCCACGGAAACAGGGATTTTCGCGGATTACGAGGCGGCGAAGTCCTTCGGTGTGGCCTACGACGAGATGTTCGATCACCAGGGTGAGGTCCGGTCGGCCTACCGGGGGATCTTCAAGGTCATGGCCGAATCCGAGCGCGCCGACATCGAGGGCCGTATCGACGCGCTCGGTCGCGCCTTCATCGACCAGGGCATCACCTTCTCCCTCTCGGGCAAGGAACGGCCCTTCCCGTTGGACGTTGTGCCGCGGGTGATTTCGGCATCGGAGTGGTCCAAACTCGAGGCCGGTATCACCCAGCGTGTGCAGGCGCTCGAGTTGTTTCTCGACGACGTCTACGGCGAGCAGGAGATCCTGCGCGACGGGGTTCTGCCCAAACGGTTGGTGCATTCCTGCGAGCACTTCCATCGGCAGGCCGCAAACATCCGGCCGCCCAACGGAGTCCGAATCCACGTCGCGGGAATCGACCTGATCCGTGACGCCAACGGCGATTTCCGGGTGCTTGAGGACAATCTCCGCTCACCGTCGGGTGTGTCCTATGTGATGGAGAACCGGCGCACCATGGCCCGGGTGTTCCCGGACCTGTTCTCCTCGCACAAGGTCCGTGCGGTCGCCGACTATCCGAGCCATCTGCTGCGGGCGTTACGGGCCTCGGCGGCCTTCAACGAGGCCGACCCGAACATCGTGGTGCTCACCCCGGGCGTGGCCAACTCCGCGTACTTCGAGCACTCGCTGCTCGCGCGGCTCATGGGCGTCGAACTCGTCGAGGGCCGTGATCTATTCTGCCGTGACAACGTCGTCTACATGCGCACCACCGAGGGCGAGCAGCGCGTCGACGTCATCTATCGGCGCATCGACGACGACTTCCTCGATCCGATGCAGTTCCGGCCGGATTCGATGCTCGGCGTCGCCGGCCTGCTCAACGCGGCACGTGCGGGTAACGTGGTGATCTCGTCGGCGGTGGGTAACGGCGTCGGTGACGACAAGTTGATCTACACCTACGTGCCAGAGATCATCGACTACTACCTTGGCGAGAAGCCGATCATCGCCAATGTCGACACGTTGCGGTGCTGGCTTCCCGAGGAATGCGAGGAGGTCCTTGATCGCATCGACGAGCTGGTGGTGAAACCCGTTGAGGGATCGGGTGGTTACGGAATCGTTTTCGGTCCCGACGCGACCCGGGCCGAACTCGACACCTTGGCCCGTAAGGTGCGCAACGATCCGCGCGGATGGATCGCGCAGCCGGTGGTGCAGTTGTCGACCGTGCCGACCAAGGCCGGCGACAACCTCAGCCCGCGTCACGTCGACCTGCGCCCGTTCGCGGTCAACGACGGCGAATCGGTGTGGGTGTTGCCCGGCGGGCTGACCCGGGTGGCGTTGCCGGAGGGGTCCCTGGTGGTCAACTCCAGCCAGGGCGGCGGATCGAAGGACACCTGGGTGCTCGCCACCCGCAGCTCCGAGGGTGAGCGGGAGCTCGCCGGCGCCAAGGTCGTTACCAAGAGTGGTGTCGCCGCGGCTCGACCCGCCGAGAGTGCGCCGGATCCGTTGGTGGCGCAGACCCAACAGCAACAGCAGCAGCAGAGTGTCGGCACGCACTCGGCGCAGACGCACACACTGGGTTCGATGACCCAGACGCAGATGATCCAGAAGCAGTCGTCACGATCGGTGCCGAACCAGGACGGTGATGTCCGATGATGTTGGCCCGCAACGCCGAATCGCTCTACTGGATCGGTCGCTACGTCGAGCGAGCCGACGACATGGCACGCCTGCTCGATGTCGCGATCCACCAGTTGCTCGAGGATGCCACCGCCGACGTCGACTCGTCGGTGCGGCTGGTTATCCAGGTCCTGGGACTCGACGCACCCCCGGGTGGAACCGAACTCGATGTCTGGTCGCTGACCGAACGCGTCGCCTACGCCAAGGAATCGACCGGATCGATCGTCGACCTCATCCGTTCGGCCCGCGAGAATGCGAGGGGCGCACGTGAAGTCACCTCCAGTGAGATGTGGGAGTGCCTCAACACCACCTACAACGGTCTGGCCGAAGCCGAGCGTCGATCACGCCGCCTGGGCCCTCACGAGTTCTTGTCGTATGTGAAGAATCGCGCCGCGATGTTCGCCGGACTCGCCGACGCCACGCTCAGCCACGACGACGGTTACCGCTACCTGCTGTTGGGTCGTTCGGTGGAGCGGGTCGACATGACCATCCGCATGCTTCTCGCGCGTGCCGGAGATCGCGCTGGTTCGCCCGCGTGGGTCAACGTGCTGGTGTCCGCTGGTGCGCACGACACGTTCCTGCGGACGTACCGCGGCGTCATCAACGCAGAGAACATCGTCGAATTCATGTTGCTGGACCGACTTTTCCCGCGGTCGGTGTTCCATGCACTCAGCGTCGCCGAACACAATCTGGCCGATCTGGAGAAAGGCCCGAGCCGTACCGGTGCCCAGGCCGAGGCGCTGCTCCTGCTCGGGCGGGCGCGCAGCTCGCTGGAGTTCCTGGAGCCCGGCGATCTGCTCGACGGATTGCAGGAGCGGCTGCTCGATCTGCAGGACACCTGCCGTGCGGTCAACGAGGCGGTCACCGCCCAGTACTTCCATGTGTCGCCGTACGTGTCGTGGGCCGATGCCCGCGTCAGCGACGGTGAGGAACATGTCATCGAGGAGAGTGAACTGTGAGCTGGCGACTGAGGGTCGTGCATTCGACGGGCTTCGCCTACCAGAGCCCGGTCACCTCGTCCTACAACGAGGCCCGGCTGACACCGCGCAGCGACAGCAGGCAGAACGTCATCGTCAATCGTGTGGAGACCGTTCCGGCGACTCGCTCGTACCGCTACACCGACTACTGGGGGACCGCGGTCACCGCCTTCGATCTCCATGCGCCCCATGAGGAACTCGAGGTCTCGGGCATGTCGGTGGTGGAGACCGAACCCGGTGAACGACCGGAGGACGACCGCAAACGCGATTGGGACGGCATCCGTAACGAGGAGGTCGAGGACCGCTACGACGAGGCGCTGTCGAACACGCCGTATGTGCCCCGCAACCGCAGTCTGGTGGCAACCGCCAAGCGGCTGACCAGGGGGCTCGATCCCGAAGAGGCCGTCGAGGCGGTGTGCCGCTACGTCTACGACGAGATGCAATACGTCCCGGGTACCACCGGTGTGCACACCACCGCGGTCGACGCGTGGAACGAGCGCAAGGGTGTGTGCCAGGACTACGCGCACCTGACCTTGCTGATGTTGCGTGGGCTGGGTATTCCGTCCCGCTACGTCTCGGGATATCTGCATCCGAAACCCGATGCGGCCGTAGACAAGATTGTCGAAGGTCAGAGCCACGCGTGGATCGAGGCATGGACCGGTGGGTGGTGGGGATTCGACCCGACCAACTTCACTGAGATCACCGAGCAGCACGTGTCGGTGGGCGTGGGGCGCGACTACTCCGACGTCTCGCCACTCAAGGGCATCTACACCGGTGGTCAGGCCACAGATCTCGACGTCGTCGTCGAGATCACGCGGCTGGCGTGATCACCGCCAGCCAAACCGATCGCGCAGTTGCGTTGCGACCCTGTCGAATCGGGCTGGGTCGAGGATCGCGCCCTCGCGCCGAATGCCGTCGGCGTCGATGACGAGCACGCGGTCGAGGCGGATAAAGCTCTCGCGATGATCGGCGTCCCAGCCACCTGCGCCGATCGAGAGCCAGGCGTCGTCGTCGCGGTGATGATCCTTGCTGGACAGCATGAGTGCGAGGACGTGCTCTGACGTGCCGCTGCCGTCATCGGCTGCGGGGTTCTCGGCCGGATCGCGGCCGACGACGAGTACCGGCCGATCCTTGCCCTGTGATGGATCTTCCTCGAATTCGACCCAGGTCCAGACGATTTCACCGGGATCGGCATCCCCATCGAGGTCGGGGGAGTAGCTGATGGATCGGGCCACCTCCGCGGTGGGGCGCATCGTGCGGCGGCTCATGCGTCGATCTGCCATCCTGCGCCGATCTCCCGGAGCAGGAAGTGCTCGACCGCGTCGGCGGCGAGGGGCGCTGTGGGTTTCTTCGTCGGATCGAGGCTGTGGCCCGCCTTGGCGATCTCCACCAGCCGGGTCGGGGCGGGGATCAGGTCGATCGCCGCGCCGATCTCGTCGGTCGTGGCGAACGGATCGGTGCTGCCGTGCACGACGAGCGTCGGGACGGTGATCGACGGCAGATGCTCGGTGCGGGCCTTCTCGGGTTTGCCTGGTGGATGCAACGGGTAGGAGCTCAACAACAGGCCGTCGGCCACCTCAGCGCCGTCTTCGGCGAGCACCATCGAGGCCTGCCGACCGCCGTAGGAATGGCCGCCGACGATCAGCGGGCCCGCCGACAACGACCGAAAGGCCGCGCAGGCGGCACGGATACCGTCGCGGTCGGCGGGCGCGGTCGAGGGACTCGGCGGTCCCTTGGGGCGGCGCTGGCGGTAGGGCAGGTCGATCCGGGCCACCGCGAATCCGCGGCCGGCGAGTTCACTCGCGTAGGCCGGCAGTATCGCGGTATCCCGGTTGCCCCCGGCGCCGTGTGCCAGGACGACGCTCGCCCGCGGCGTCTGCTCGGGATGATGGATGGTCGCCACGACCGAGCCCTCGTCGTAGGGTTCGATTCCGCTGTTCGCCGCCACAGCGACACGGTATCGCGCGGCATGCGCTGGGCGCTGTCGGCGGTCAGAGGAGCGCCCTCGGGGGTTCCGGGGTGATCGGGTCGGGTCCGCACCGAGGTCGTGTGGAACCGAGGTCATGAGAAACTGGTACGACGCAACACCGTGTTACCACCGAGGAGTAGTCCGATTCCCACCTTCGCCGACACCACGTTCACCGATCCCGCGCAGATCAGGAACTTCTGTATCATCGCGCACATCGACCACGGGAAGTCCACCCTCGCCGATCGGATGTTGCAGCTCACTGGTGTGGTCTCGGATCGGGACATGCGGGCGCAGTACCTCGACCGGATGGACATCGAACGCGAACGCGGCATCACCATCAAGGCACAGAACGTCCGGCTGCCGTGGACGGTGACCGGAGCCGACGGCACCGACGAGAAGTACGTGCTGCACCTCATCGACACCCCCGGTCATGTCGACTTCACCTATGAGGTGTCGCGCGCGCTCGAGGCCTGCGAGGGTGCCGTGCTGTTGGTCGACGCCGCGCAGGGTATCGAGGCGCAGACGTTGGCCAATCTCTACCTCGCGATGGACAACGACCTGACCATCATCCCGGTGCTCAACAAGATCGACCTGCCCGCGGCCGATCCCGATCGCTACGCCGCCGAGATCGCCCACATCATCGGGTGCGAGGCCGACGAGGTCCTGCGGGTCTCGGGTAAGACCGGCGCGGGTGTGCCCGCGCTGCTCGACGAGGTGATCCGTCAGGTCCCGGCGCCGCAGGGCGATCCGGACGCACCGGCGCGCGCGATGATCTTCGACTCCGTCTACGACACCTATCGGGGCGTCGTCACCTACGTGCGTGTGGTCGACGGCGCGATCGTGCCGCGCGAGAAGATAGCGATGATGTCCACCGGCGCCACTCACGAACTGCTCGAGGTCGGCATCGTTTCCCCAGAACCCAAGCCGTCCAAGGGACTCGGCGTCGGCGAGGTCGGCTATCTGATCACCGGTGTGAAAGATGTGCGGCAGTCCAAGGTCGGTGACACCGTGACCACGGCTCGGCACGGTGCCGAAGAGCCACTCACCGGATATCGCGAGCCCCGACCGATGGTCTACTCCGGCCTGTATCCGGTGGACGGATCCGACTACCCGGTGCTGCGCGATGCGCTGGACAAACTGCAACTCAACGACGCTGCGCTCACCTATGACCCGGAGACCTCGGTAGCCCTCGGTTTCGGGTTCCGCTGCGGGTTCCTCGGCCTGCTGCACATGGAGATCACCCGTGAGCGCCTCGAGCGTGAATTCGACCTCGACCTGATCTCGACGGCACCCAACGTGGTCTACCGGGTGGTGATGGAAGACGGTGCAGAGCACATTGTGACCAACCCGTCGGACTGGCCGGAAGGCAAGGCACGCAACATCTTCGAGCCGATCGTCAAGACCACGATCATCGCGCCGAGCGAGTTCATCGGCGCGATCATGGAACTGTGCCAGTCGCGGCGCGGCGAACTCGGCGGCATGGACTACCTCTCGGAGACCCGGGTGGAGATGCGCTACACCATGCCGATGGCCGAGATCATCTTCGACTTCTTCGATTCGCTGAAATCCCGGACCCGCGGATACGCGAGTCTCGACTACGAGGAGGCCGGTGAGCAGGAGGCCGATCTGGTCAAGGTGGACATCTTGTTGCAGGGCGAGGCGGTCGACGCCTTCAGCGCGATCGTGCACCGCGATGCCGCCTACACCTACGGCAACAAGATGGCGATCAAGCTCAAGGAGCTCATCCCGCGCCAGCAGTACGAGGTGCCGATCCAGGCCGCCATCGGATCGAAGATCATTGCGCGCGAGAATATTCGAGCGATCCGCAAGGACGTGCTGGCCAAATGCTACGGCGGCGACATCAGCCGTAAACGCAAACTGCTCGAGAAGCAGAAGGAGGGCAAGAAGCGCATGAAGACCATCGGGCGGGTGGATGTGCCGCAGGAGGCCTTCGTGGCGGCACTGTCCACCGATTCCCAGGGCGACAAGCCGAAGGCGAAATGATGACCGCCGACGGACCGAGTATTAATCCCGTTCTCGCACACAGTGATTTGCCGCACGGACTGCCGGACTTCGCGTCGATCTCCGACGAGGATTTCCTGCCGGCGTTCACCGAGGCCATGGGCACCCACCTCGATGAGATCGCCGCGATCGCCGACAACCCGCAACCGCCGACCTTCGCCAACACGGTGGAGGCTCTCGAACTGTCGGGCCGCGATCTGGCTCGCGCCGCTGGGGTGTTCTTCAACCTCGTCGGCGCCGACACCAACCCGCGGCGCAACGAGATCTCCCAAGAGCTGTCCACGCGGCTGACCGATCACGCGAACGCCATCGCGATGAACCCGGCGCTGTTCGCCCGGATCTCGGATGTATACGGCCGCGCCGATCAGGTCGCGATGACCGAGCCGCAACGCCGTCTCCTTCACAAGAGTTACCGCGACGCCGTGCGCGCGGGTGCGGGTCTCGATGCGTCCGGGCAGACCCAGATGCGTGAGATATCCTCGCGCCTGGCGTATCTGACGACCACCTTTTCGCAGAAGATCCTCGACGACACCAATGCCTCGGCGGTGTTCGTCGACGACGTCTCCCGGCTCGACGGGCTTGGCGCCGGCCAGATCGCCTCGGCGCGCCGCGCCGCCGCCGAGGCCGGTCACGAGTCCGGCTACCTGATCAGCCTGGAACTGCCGACGAGTCAGTCCGTGCTGACCGAACTGTCCGACCCGCGGACCCGGCAACGGATCTTCGACGCCTCGATCTCCCGATGCGCGCGCGGCAACGAGTTCGACACGCGGGAGTTGCTGCGCGAGATCGTCGTGCTGCGGGCCCGGCGCGCCCAACTGCTCGGCTATCGCGATCACGCCGACTATGTGATCGCCGAGCAGACCGCGCCCGACGCGACGGCCGTGGAGCAGTTGCTGACCGAGTTGATCGGCTCGGCGAGCGCCGCGGGAGGGCGGGAGATCGCCGCGCTGACCGAGTTCGCGCGCGGCATTGACCCGGACGTCCGGATCGGTGCCGCCGACTTGACCTATTGGCTTGCGCGGCAACGTCATTCACATTCCGAGGTGGATCTCGACGCATTCGCCGACTACTGCGAACTCGACACCGTGATCACGCGCGGCGTGTTCTACGCGGCGGGAGTTCTCTACGGATTGAGCTTCACCGAGCGCCCGGATCTGCGCGCCTACCACCCCGATGTGCGCATCTGGGAGGTCTTCGACGAGTCCGGTGACAGCATCGGTCTGTTCCTGGGTGACTATTTCGCGCGGCCGTCCAAGCGGGGCGGGGCGTGGATGAACAACATCGTCGATCAGTCTTCAAGGCTGGCTAGCCAACCCGTCATCGTCAACGTGTTGAACATCCCCAAACCCGATGCGGGACAACCAGCTCTGCTGAGCATCGATCAATTGACCACGCTGTTCCACGAATTCGGTCACGCATTACACGGCCTGCTCTCGGCCGTCGAGTATCCGTCGCAGTCGGGGACGTCGGTGCCGCGGGACTTCGTCGAATTCCCCTCGCAGGTCAACGAGATGTGGGCGTTGCACCCCGATGTGCTCGCCAACTATGCGCGCCATCATGAGACGGGGGAGCCGATCCCCGCCGAACTCGCCGACGCCGCACGGGCCAACGCCGGTGCCGACACCGCCCACGGCACCGTCGAGTATCTCGCCGCATCGGCACTGGACCTGGCCTGGCACCGACTGTCGGTCGCCGACGCCGAGGCGGTCGACGACGTCGAGGCATTCGAGAGCGACGCCCTGCGTGCGGCCGGACTCGGGACCGACCTGATCCCACCGCGCTATCGCAGCGCCTACTTCAACCACATCTTCGGCGGCGGCTATTCGGCCGGCTACTACTCCTACATCTGGTCGGAGGTACTCGACGCCGAGACCGAACAATGGTTCCTTGCCAAGGGTGGTTTGCGCCGGGAGAACGGTGCTCGCTTCGCCGCCTCGACGCTGTCGCGCGGTAACAGCGTCGAACCGCTCTCGCCACATGTGCTGTTGATCGGACACCAGCCCGACATCGGGCCGTTGATGCGACGGCGCGGGCTGGTCTCCGAGGACGTGTGACCAGCAGTCGATGAGACGGTGGCGGGCTGCTCACCAGAACGCCATCGCCCGTTCGATCGGCATTCGCCTGTCCGACCCTCGGGGCGCCGACCCTGGGATACCCGGCGTCGAGAGGGTTTGCCATGGTCGAGAACGGTCACGCCTACAACAGTGTCTGGCAGTTGCGCGGCGATCTGTGGTGTCGCCTCGACGAAGCGGCCGATCGCCTCAATCGTCCGGATACCGTCGGCGAGCGGCGTGAGCAATATCTGGGGATCTGTCGCGGTCTGATCACCGAACTGGCTACGCTCGAACCCTATTGGGCTTTTCCGGGTCCGTCGCGTTTCGCGCGACTGCAGCGGCGTTTCGGCTCCGGGGATCACCGTCACTTCGGCAAGATGGTGGCCGACATCAACAATGCGTTGACCACGGAGTCCTACCGACACGGCGACGCAGACGTCGACAAGGATGCGGCGATCTTCCCGACCGATCCCCGTGAGATCGAGCATCGACCGGTGAATACTCAGGGCCAGTTGTACTTCGAGGTCCTGGTCGTCGAGTCGATGACCGAGGCGGCCGAACGTGCGCTGCGGCAAGAGGTTCGCAGTTGGCGCCGCCCCGACGATCAGTGTGCCTACGAACTCGTTGTCGTCGGAAGCGGCGAAGAGGCGATGGTTGCTGCTCGGCTCAACGCGAACCTGCAGGCCGTGGTGATCCGGCGCCGGTTCTCGCACGCGTCCGCCCGAGACCTCACCGGCCTCGACGACTTCGTCGATCGTGAGTTGTCCGAGTCGTTGGCCGAGCACCTCTCACCGGAGGAACGCGCGCAGATCCTGGCCGGCGCACTGAGTGATCTGCGACCCGAGCTCGATCTCTACCTGATGACCGAGATCGAGGTCGAGGACATGGCGGGTAGGCTCGGCGCGCACTTCCGCCGGGTATTCCATGCGCGCGAAGGCGTTCTGGAGTTGCACCTGAGTCTGTTGCAGGGTGTCGCCGAGCGGTACCGGACGCCGTTCTTCAGCGCACTCAAGGAGTACAGCCACCGCCCCACGGGCGTCTTTCATGCGCTGCCCATTTCTCAGGGCAAGTCGATCGTGGGATCGCATTGGATCCAGGACATGGTGAGTTTCTACGGGCTCAACGTGTTCATGGCCGAGACGTCGGCGACGTGCGGCGGTCTCGATTCGCTCCTCGAGCCAACCGGGCCATTGCGCGACGCGCAGGAACTCGCCGGAAAGATCTACGGCAGCAGGCACACCTACTTCGTCACCAACGGTACGTCGACCGCCAACAAGATCGTGACCCAGTCGCTCGTCGCGCCGGGCGACATCGTGCTGCTCGACCGCAACTGTCACCAGTCCCACCACTACGGCATGCTGCTGGCCGGCGCGCAGGTGACCTACCTCGAAGCCTATCCGCTGCCTGACTTCTCGATGTACGGGGCGGTGCCGATGCGCGAGATCAAGGGCAAGCTCCTCGCGCTTCGCCGCGCCGGAAAGCTCGACCGTGTCAAGCTGATCTCCCTCACCAACTGCACATTCGACGGCATCGTCTACGACCCGATTCGCGTCATGGAAGAGTGTCTCGCGATCAAGCCCGACCTGGTATTCCTCTGGGACGAAGCGTGGTTCGCGTTCGCGCGTTTCCATCCGGTCTACCGCAACCGGACTGCCATGCACAGTGCGGCCGAACTTCGTCGGCGTTTCGCCGATCCGCAGTACCGGGCGTCCTACGAGGACCATCTCTGCGCTCAGTCCGAGGTCACCGACGAGGAACTGCTGAATACGAGGTTGCGACCCGATCCCGCCCGCGCACGAGTGCGGGTGTACGCGACCCAATCCACCCACAAGACGTTGACGTCGTTGCGACAGGGTTCGATGATCCACGTCTTCGATCAGGACTTCGACCAGAAGGTCGCCGAGCCATTTCACGAGGCCTATATGGCACATACCTCGACCTCGCCGAATTACCAGATCCTCGCGTCGTTGGATCTCGGCAGACGCCAGGTGGCGCTCGAGGGCGTCGAACTGGTCCAGCGACAGATCGAGAACGCGATGCGCCTTCGCGATGCCATCGACAACCATCCGTTGCTGGCGCGCTACGTCAAGTGTCTGCGCACGAGCGACCTCATCCCGGTCACCCACCGGCCCTCACGCATCGATCAGCCGTTGCGGTCCGGCCTGCGCAACATGCAAACCGCTTGGAGCCAAGACGAATTCGTCCTCGACCCGTCGCGGATCACCTTGTCCATCGGGCGCACCGGTTACGACGGTGACACCTTCAAGCGTGAGCAATTGATGGATCGATACGGGGTCCAGATCAACAAGACCTCGCGCAACACGGTGTTGTTCATGACCAACATCGGCACCACGCGAAGCTCGGTCGCGTTCCTCGTCGAAGTGATGGTCAACATCGTCCGCGAACTCGACGAGAATGTCGAGGAGATGGGGATCGACGAGCGCGCGCGATTCGAACAGACGGTCCGCCGGTTGACCGAGAGAGCGCCAGCGATGCCCGATTTCAGTGGATTTCACCCGGCGTTCTGCGACCCCTCCGGCTCCGAGCCGACACCGGAAGGTGACGTGCGTAGCGCGTTCTACCTCGCCTACGACGACGCCAATTGTGAATACCTCTCGGCGGAAACGATTCTCGAGCGGATCGCTTCGGGCCGGGACGTGGTGTCGGCGACCTTTGTCACCCCGTACCCGCCCGGCTTCCCCGTCCTGGTGCCCGGGCAGGTCTTCAGTGCGAACATCCTCGATTTCATCACCACGCTCGACACCCCCGAGATCCACGGCTACCGGCCCGATTTCGGCTATCGGGTCTACACCGAGAAGGCGATCGAGAATCTGTTGGCGACCCGAGAGGCGTCGGACCCGAGGGCGGTGATCGGGTGAGTGCCTCGTCGGAGGCTACTCGTGGTTGCGGTACCAGTGGCTGTAGTGCCCGCGGTTGCACTACTCGTGGTCCAATGGATACATGTCTTCCGGGTCCGTCGAGGCACGCCAGGATCTGACGCGCTACGCGCTGCTCAGTATCGTCACCGCGATCGTGGTAATCGTCATGAAGCTGCTCGCGTGGCGGATCAGCGGGTCGGTCGGTCTGCTCTCCGATGCGCTTGAGTCTCTGGTCAACCTGGCGGCGGCGATTGCTGCATTCCTCGCGCTGCGGGTCGTCGCGCGTCCGGCCGATGCCGAGCATAACTTTGGCCATTCCAAAGCCGAGTACTTCTCGGCGGTGTTCGAGGGGGTACTCATCGTCGCGGCATCCGTGGCGATCGTGGTTGCAGCCGCCGAGCGACTTGCCCACCCGGCCGAACTCGAGTCGGTGGGGCTGGGTCTGGCTATCTCGGTGGCCGCCACGATCGTCAACGCGATTGTCGCGGTGCTGTTGCTGCGAGCTGGCAAGCGACACCGGTCGATGACGCTGGAAGCAGACGGCAAACATCTGCTGACCGACGTGTGGACGACGGTTGGGGTGGTCGTCGGTGTGTTCCTGGTTCTGCTGACCGGTTGGCAGCCACTGGATTCGATTGTCGCGATCCTGGTTGCGATCAACATCGTGGTTGTCGGCGGGCGCCTGATATGGCGATCCGGTGACGGTCTGCTTGACGCGGCGCTGCCCGCCGCCGACTTGGTGAAGATCTCCGGTGTCCTCGACCGATTCCGGTCGGGCGAGGTCGATTTTCACGATGTCCGCACCCGCGAGGCGGGTCACGAGCGTTTCGTCCAGTTGCACATGCTCGTCCCGGGAGATTGGACGATCGACCACGGCCACGACCTCGCCGAGGCGGTGGAGGACGAACTGCACTCGACTCTCGATCACCTTCGGGTCACGATTCACATGGAGCCGATCAACGACCCTCGCGCCTACGAACCCTGGCGGCTGGACGCACCGGGCTGAGGCGACCAGATCGGGGCATATGATGGCGAACGGCCTGGGGCAGGCGCCGAAACGAGACCGGATCGGACGATCCACGAATTTCGAATCACGCTGATCAGAACCCTGGGATGTTCGGCGGCAGATGAGGTGATCACTGGTGAACGGGCTACTCGCCTGGTGGGACGGAACGGAGGAATGGCTGACCGGCCTGGCCTTCGTCCCACAGCTCCTGGTCACCCTCGTGGTGGTGGTGCCATGCGCGATCTTCGTGGCCATCGCACTGAACGCGCTGGTCGACGGCGTGATGTCGGTGATCGATCGTCGTCGGTTCGCCGATGAAGACAGGAAAGGTTTGTAGTCGGTGATCGGTTCACGTGTGACCTGGGCGTTGCTGGCGCTCATCGTGCTGGTCCTGCTGGCCTGGCTCTTGACTCGGTAGCATCGTCGATCGACCGTGTCAAGAGCTGGTAGGTGATGGTTGGCCCGCCGGTCGGGCGCGTTGCTAGCGTGAGTCGGTCCGCCGGACGACACGCATCCACCGAACTTGTTGATGCCGGCACCCGGCGGACGCGATTCATGCCCAGCCGGCCATGCCTGTCATGGCCATCTCAGTCACGGAGGAACGTGTCAGTGAATACCGTGCCCGGGGGTCACGCGCCCGGGAGAAACGTGCCCGGCGGTGCTGTCACCGTCACGCGACGCAGCACACCGGTGTTGGTGTGTCTGCTGGCCCTCGCGATGGTCCTGATCTCCGGGTGCGCCGGCGGTTCGACCGACGAACCCGACGGTGTCGACATCTCCAGCGGCAGCCGACACCTCGACCTGGTGGCGTATGCGACGCCCAAATCGGGATTCGACCACATCGTCCCGGCCTTCCGCGCAACCCCCGCAGGCGCCGACATCGGCTTCTCGGCGTCCTATGGGGCCTCCGGGGACCAGTCCCGCAAGGTCGCGCGCCGCGTACCCGCCGACGTAGTGAACCTCTCCGTGGAGCCCGACATCACCCGCCTGGTGAAAGCCGGTCTGGTGGACAAAGACTGGAAGACCCAGTTCCCCTACAACAGCACGCCTTTCGGGTCGGTCGTGGCACTCGTGGTGCGCAAGGGCAACCCCAAGAACATCCACAACTGGAACGACCTGCTCAAGCCGGGGGTACAGGTAGTGACCCCCAACCCCGGTAGCTCGGGTTCGGCTAAGTGGAATCTGCTCGCGCCATACTCGGCGATGAGCAACGGTGGCCGCAACCCTCAGGCCGGCCTCGACTACGTCGCCCAGCTCGTCCGCGACCATGTGCGTGTGGTGCCCAAGTCTGGTCGTGAGGCCACGACGGCATTCGAGCAGGGTCAAGGTGATGTCCTGATCAGCTACGAAAACGAAGCCATCATGCTCGACCGGGCCAACGCGACCGCGAGTCCGCGCAATCAGGTCGAGTACCTCATTCCGCCCCAGACGTTCAAGATCGAGAATCCGGTAGCGATCGTCAACACGACCTCCGACGTGGCCGGCGCCCGCGCATTTGTCGGCTTCCTGTTTTCCGATGAAGCACAACGGATCTGGGCTCAGCAGGGCTTCCGGCCGGTCGTCCCGGCGATCGCCGAGCAGACCCGTGACCTGTTCCCTGGGGCCATCGAGAAGCTGTGGACGATCAAAGAGCTGGGCAAGGTTCTCGGTGCCGGGACCGCCGCGAATAACGACGGCGTGGATCTCACCGGGTGGAAGGCCGTCGACTCGGCGCTCTTCGGCACCAAAGGGGCGATTACCAAGATCTACGATGCAGGGGGCAGACAGTGACCTCGAACGCCTCGACCACCGAACCCGAAGCGGCCGCGTCGCCGCCCGGTGCCGCCCCGCCCGGCGGATTCCTGGGGCGTGTGCGCACGTTTACCGGGGTCAGCCCGGCCACCGTTGGTCTGGCCTGGCTGTGGCTCAGTGTCATCGTGCTGCTGCCGCTGGCCGCGATCACTGTGCAGTCCTTCGACGACGGCTGGAGCGGGTTCTGGGATGCGGTCACCGCGCCCGCAGCACTCGACGCCCTGTGGATCACTGTGCTCGTCTCGGTGTTCGCGGCGCTGATCAATGTCGTCTTCGGAACCATCATCGCCTGGGTGTTGGTCCGGGATGAGTTCCCCGGCAAGGGATTCGTCAACGCGATCATCGATCTGCCGTTCGCCCTGCCGACCATCGTGGCCAGCCTGGTGCTGCTGTCGCTCTACGGCCCCAACAGCCCCATCGACATCCAGCTCAACGCCACCAAACCGGCGCTGGTGATCGCCCTGACGTTCGTCACACTGCCGTTCGTCGTGCGACAGGTGCAGCCGGTGCTGCTCGAACTCGAGGTCGACGTCGAGGAGGCCGCCGCGGTTCTCGGTGCGCGCAACTGGACGACCTTCCGCAAGATCGTGCTGCCGGCGCTGCTGCCGTCGATCCTGACCGGGGCGGGGCTGGCCTTCACCCGCGCGATCGGGGAGTTCGGTTCAGTGGTGCTCATCGGCGGCAACATTCCCGGCGACACCCAGGTCGCCGCGCAGTACATCCAGCAACAGATCGAGATCGATTCACCGGTCAGCGCCGCGGCGATCTCGGTGGTGCTGTTGCTCATCGCGTTCGTCACACTGCTGATCCTGCGCATTGCGGGCCGGCGGCAGTCCACCCGAGAGGACTCCGACCGATGAAAGTGTCGCCCCTGACCCGATACGGGCTGCGCGGGATCGCGCTGATCTATCTGTTCATCCTGTTGATCGTGCCGGTCGGCGCCATCTTCTATCGCTCCTTCGAACACGGCATCGTGCAGTTCTGGGAGTGGATCACCACCCCGGCGGCGATCTCGGCGTTGCAGCTGAGCCTGCTGATCGTGGTGATCGTCGTGCCGCTCAACGTGGTCTTCGGAGTGCTGACCGCACTTGCGTTGGCGCGTGGACGATTCCCGGGCAAGGGTGTCCTTCAGGCCGTGGTGGACCTGCCGTTCGCGGTGTCCCCGGTCGTTGCCGGCGTCGCGCTGATCCTGCTGTGGGGATACGGCGGATGGTTCGGCGGCGTCGAGAGCCTCGGCTTCCGGGTGATCTTCGGTTTCCCAGGGTTGGTCCTCGCCACCCTGTTCGTCACACTGCCGTTTGTGGCGCGCGAGGTAGAGCCGGTGCTACGCGAGATCGGCACCGAACAGGAGGAGGCCGCGGCAACCCTGGGAGCCAATGCGTGGCAGGTGTTCTGGCGGATCACCCTACCCGCCATCCGATGGGGGCTGACCTACGGTGTGGTACTCACGGTGGCTCGCGCGCTCGGCGAGTACGGCGCCGTCACCATGGTGTCGTCGAACTATCCGGGTCTTTCCCAGACGCTGACGCTGCTGGTCAACTCGCGCTACACCGACGACTACAACGAGTTCGGTGCGTATGCTGCGGCCACACTGCTCATGTTCGTCGCGATCGTCGTGCTTGTGCTGATGTCGCTGATCGAGCGTCGCGCGAAATCCCGTGTCGCCGATGCCAGTGGCGCCGGTGCCGACGGTCCCGCCTCGCCCGACGCGGTTGTCGAGACCCAGTCGAACGCGCCGCACGGTCCGGAGTCGATCGGCGCCCATCAGGTGGTCACCGAGCATGTCCACCATAACGCCGCGCCGCAAGGATCGGCCCCCCGAAATGCCTCTACCAGTGAGAAAGGCGTGTGATATGTCCATCTCGGTGATCGGAGCGAACAAGCGCTACGGTGACTTCGCGGCTCTCGACGATGTTTCGATCGACATCCCCGACGGCCAATTGACCTCGCTACTCGGTCCGTCGGGGTCGGGTAAATCGACACTGCTGCGGGCGATTGCGGGCCTGGACACCCTCGACTCGGGCACCGTGATCATCAACGGCAACGATGTCTCCAAGAAGTCACCGCAGCAGCGTGACATCGGATTCGTGTTCCAGCACTACGCGGCCTTCAAACACCTCACCGTGCGCGACAACATCGCTTTCGGGTTGAAGATCCGCAAGAAGCCCACGGCCGAGGTGGACGCCAAGGTCGACGAGTTGCTCGAGGTCGTCGGGCTCACCGTGTTCCAGCGGCGGTTTCCCGCGCAGTTGTCCGGCGGCCAGCGCCAGCGCATGGCCCTGGCTCGCGCCCTGGCCGTCGATCCCAAGGTGCTGCTCCTCGACGAACCCTTCGGCGCACTCGACGCCAAGGTGCGCGAAGACCTGCGAAAGTGGTTGCGCCGCCTGCACGAAGAGGTCCACGTGACCACGGTGCTGGTGACCCACGACCAGCAGGAGGCGCTCGACGTCTCCGACCGGATCGCGGTGCTCAACAAGGGCCGTATCGAACAGGTCGGTGCGCCCGACGATCTCTACGACCGACCGGTCAACCCGTTCGTCGCGTCGTTCCTCGGTTCGACCGTGCGACTCAACGGCGAACTGGTTCGCCCGCACGATATCCGGATCGGGCGGACCCCGGAGATGGCGTGGCCGTCTGCGGACCCGACCCTGGACACCGGGGTCCTCAAGGCCACGGTGTCCAGGGTGGTGAATCTGGGATTCGAGACCCGGGTGGAACTCGTGGCGGTGGCCTCGGGTGAGGAGTTCGCCGCGCAGATTACCCGCGGTGATCAGAACGCGCTCAATCTTCAGGCCGGCGAGACCGTGTACGCGCGGGCGACCAAGGTTGCGGCGTTCTCGGAGAGCTGAGCGGGCCGGTGCGGCCCGGGTGCCGGGCCCGGGCCGTCATCACGAGGGATCAGCGGTCAGACCGCCGTCAGGTGGGAGCACGCCACCGCCGTCGTGTAACGGTCGGCGATAGCCTCGATCACATCCGGATGCGCGCCGAGTGGACCGGCGACCAGGGCGCCCGGTGCGAGCTGGTCCAGTGCGGTTTCGACGCGCTCGGTCAACTGGCCTGCGGACAGGAAGTAGGGGCTCAAGGCGATGCGCTCGGCTCCGGCGGTACGCAGTCGCCGGATCGCGGTGCGCAGGGCGATCTCAGCGGCACCGAGGCGGGTTGCGAAGACCACGTCGACCGGGCGGTGTAGCCGGGTCGAGAGCTCGACGGCGCGTCGCCGGACCACCAGCGCGGCAGCGGGATTGGTCGAACCGGCGGCCGTGACGAGCAGGCCGTCGGAGTCGGCGAGCCCGGCTTGCTCGAGACGATCGGCCAACGCCGCCGACAGCGAGGTTGCGCCGATCACGCTGGTGATCACCGCATTACCGGGCGCCCGTGTCGAGGCGACGATCTCAGGTAGATCGATGTCGCTGTGATAGCCGGGTGCCAATAACAGCGGCACCACGACGACCCGCCCATGTAGCGCCGCCAGCTCGCCGGCCACCAGGGGCTCGTCGAAATCAAGGAACGACAGGCGCACATCGGTACCCGAGAGACGACAGGCGACGGCGTGCCGCACGCGGCGGGCAGTGTCGGCGAACCGGTGATCCCGACTGCCGTGTGCGACGAGCAAAAGACTCGCGCTCACACCAACTCTTGGAGGTGCAGGGATGCGAGAGCGTCACCGATGAGCCCGGCTGCCAGCGTGTTGCCGCCCTGCGGGTCGATCAGCAGGAAACTGCCCGACTCTCGGTTCACCTGGTAGTCGTCGGCCGGAATTGGCTCGGCGGTCTGCACGGTGATGCGGCCGATGTGGTTGAGCTCCAACGAGTCCGGTGCATCGGTCAACGCCAGGTTCTGCTCGTCGAACAGCACGTCGAGGGTGCCGACGATGGCCTGGGTGGTCTTGGTGCCGTGCTTGAGCAGCAAACGGGCACCTGGGCGCAGTGGCTTGTCTGCCAGCCAGCACACTGTCGCGGAGAACTGCTGGATCGGCTCGGGGGCATCGACGGCCGAGGCGATGAGGTCACCGCGGGAAATGTCGACATCGTCGGCTAGCAGCAGGGTGACACTGCGACCGGTGTGTGCGGTCGCCAATTGACCGTCCGCGGTGTCGATCTGGGTGACGGTTGTGCGGACCCCGGATGGTGACACGACGACCTCGTCACCGACGGCGACCCGGCCCGCGGCGATCTGTCCGGCATACCCGCGGTAATCCGGGTATTCCGGTGTGCGCGGCCGGATCACGTACTGCACAGGGAATCGCAGACCCACTTCCGAGCGATCCGACCCGCTCGGGACGGTCTCGAGATGCTCGATCAGTGTCGGGCCATCATAGAACGGGGTGTTCTGCGACCGGCTGGCGATGTTGTCTCCATGTAACGCGGACACCGGGATAGCGGTGACCTGCTCGTCGGACCAGCCCAGAGTGCGCGTCAGGGAGCGGAATTCGTCGGAGATCTCGGCGAATACCGTGGCCGCATCCTCGACGAGGTCGATCTTGTTGACCGCGAGCACCAGTTGCGGAACACCGAGCAGGGCCATCACCGCGGCGTGCCGCCGCGTCTGGACGACTACGCCGTAGCGGGCGTCCACGAGCAGCATCACCAGCTGCGCGGTGGAGGCACCCGATACGGTGTTGCGCGTGTACTGCACGTGGCCGGGGGTGTCGGCGAGCACGAACGAGCGTGCGGGCGTGGCGAAGTAGCGGTAGGCGACGTCGATGGTGATGCCTTGCTCACGCTCGGCGCGCAGGCCGTCGACGAGCAGTGACAGGTCCGGCCCGGCCAGCCCACGGTCGACCGAGGCACGGGTCACCGCGTCGATCTGGTCGGCGAGCACCGATTTGGTGTCGTAGAGCAACCGGCCGACCAGGGTCGACTTGCCGTCGTCGACGCTTCCGGCGGTCGCGATGCGCAGCAGATCGGGGACGTGTCCGAGAGTGTTGTTGGCCATCAGAAGTATCCTTCGCGTTTACGGTCTTCCATGGCCGCCTCCGACACCCGGTCGTCACCGCGGGTGGCACCACGCTCGGTGAGTCGAGAGGCGGCGACCTCGGCGAGGACGGCCTCGTTGTCGGCGGCCTCGGACAGGACTGCTCCGGTCGACGAACCGTCACCGACGGTGCGGTAGCGGACCGAAAGGCGTTGGAGCTTTTCACCGTCGCGCGGCCCGCCCCACACGCCGGGGGTCATCCACATGCCGTCGCGCTCGAAGACCTCACGCTCGTGGGCGTAGTAAATGGACGGCAGCAGCACCTGCTCGCGGGCGATGTAACGCCACACGTCGAGCTCGGTCCAATTCGACAGGGGGAACACCCGGACGTGCTCGCCGGGAGCGTGGCGACCGTTGTACAGGTTCCATAGCTCCGGGCGCTGACGTTTGGGATCCCACTGGCCGAAGGCGTTGCGCAGCGAGAAGATCCGCTCCTTGGCGCGTGAGCGTTCCTCGTCGCGGCGCCCGCCGCCGAACACCGCGTCGAAGCGGTTCTCGGTGATCGCGTCGAGCAGCGGGATAGTCTGCAGCGGGTTGCGCACTCCGTCGGGACGTTCGGTGAGCCGACCGTCGGCGAGGTAGTCCTCTACCTTGGCCACATGCAGCCGCAGGTCGTGGCGGGCCACCACCTGGTCGCGGAACTCGAGAACCTCGGTGAGGTTGTGCCCGGTGTCGACGTGCAGCAGCGAGAACGGAAGCGGCGCAGGCCAGAACGCCTTGAGTGCCACATGCAGCAGAACGGTGGAGTCCTTACCGCCGGAGAACAGGATCACCGGTCGCTCGAATTCGCCTGCGACCTCACGGAAGATGTGGATGGCCTCGGACTCGAGAGCATCGAGGGTGGTGAAGTCGTCGCTGGTGTCCACCTCGCGGTCGGCGCTGGCGACGGGATCGGTGATGGTCATGCGTGCAGCCCACATTCTGTCTTGGCGCGGCCTGCCCAACGGCCGCTGCGCGGATCGGATCCGGGTTCGGGTTTGGCCGTGCACGGGGCGCAGCCGATCGACGGGTAGCCCTCGTCGACAAGAGGATTGACGAGTACGCCGTGGGTATCGATGTAGGACTGCATCTGCTCGTCGGACCATGCGGCGATCGGATTGATCTTCACCAGCCCGAAGCCCTCGTCGAACGAAATCAGCGGCGCGTTGGCCCGGGTGGGGGCTTCCACCCGGCGGATGCCGGTCACCCAGGCGTCGTAGGACCGCAGACCCGACTTGAGCGGCACCACCTTGCGCAGGCGGCAGCATTCGCCGGGATCTCGGGCGAACAGGTTGCGCCCCAACAGTTCGTCCTGCTCGGCGACGGTGTGTTCGGGGGTCAGGTTGATCATGTCGACGCCGTACACCTGTTCCACGGCGTCGCGGGTGCCGATCGTCTCCGCAAAGTGATAGCCGGTGTCGAGGAACAGGACCTTGACCGGATCGCCGCCAAGGAGGTCACGATCGATGTGTGTGACGGCGAGATCGACCAGCGCCGCGTCCTGCATGTTAGAGGCGACGACGAAGTTGTCGCCGAAGGTCCGGGCGGTCCACGCGAACAGTTCCTCGGGGGTGGCGTCGGGACCCAAGTCGGCGGCACCCTGCTCGGCGATCGCGCGTAGCTCATCCTGGCTGAAGTGACGACCGGTGGTCGTTGCGGTGGAGATGGTCATCGGAGTGCCTCCTCGTCGGCACGAACGGCCCACTGTGCGAACCGTTCTCCGTCCTCGCGCTGAGCTATGAAGTTGCGGACGACGCGGTCGATGTAGTCGCCGAGCTCGGTGGAGGTCACCTTGTGCCGGCGCAGCTTACGGCCGAATGCGGCGTCCTGGCCGAGGCTGCCACCAAGGTGGACCTGGAATCCCTCGGTCTGCCCGCCCGCGCCGTCCTCGACGAGCTGTCCCTTGAAGCCGATGTCGGCGATCTGCGATCGGGCGCAGGAGTTGGGGCAGCCGTTGATGTTCACGGTGATCGGGACGTCGAGCCGGGAGTTGATGTCGGCCAGACGCTCCTCGAGTTCGGGCACCAGCACCTGCGACCGCTTGCGGGTCTCGACGAAGGACAGCTTGCAGAACTCGATCCCGCTGCACGCCATCAGGTTCCGGCGCCAATTCGACGCGCGGGCGATGAGCCCCAGCTTGGCGAGGTCGGCGATGAGCACCTCGACCTGGTCGTCGGGGACGTCGAGCACGATCAGTTTCTGGTACGGGGTGAACCGGATGCGGTCGGAGCCGACGCGCTCAGCGGCCTCGGCGACGGCGGTGAGCTTGGTGCCCGACACCCGGCCCGCGATGGCGGCGAAGCCCACCGAGTTCAGACCATTCTTGAGCTTCTGGACACCCACATGATCGCGCGGCTCGGTCAACGGAGTGGGCGCCGGGCCGTCGATCAGCTTGCGGTGCAGGTATTCGTCCTCGAGGACCTGACGGAACTTCTCGATGCCCCAGTCCTTGATGAGGAATTTCAGGCGGGCCTTGGTGCGCAGCCGGCGATAGCCGTAGTCACGGAAGATCGACACGACGCCCTCCCAGACGTCGGGGACCTCGTCGAGCGGGATCCACGCTCCCACTCGCTGGGCGAGCATCGGATTCGTCGACAGGCCGCCGCCGACCCAGAGATCAAGTCCCGGACCGTGTTCGGGGTGTTCGACGCCGATGAAGGCGATGTCGTTGGTCTCGTGCGAGACGTCCTGCAGACCGGAGATCGCGGTCTTGAACTTGCGCGGCAGGTTCGAGTACTGCGGGTCGCCGATGTAGCGGCGCACGATCTCGTCGATGGCCGGCGTCGGATCGAGTACCTCGTCGACGGCCTCTCCGGCCAAGGGTGATCCCAGGATGATGCGCGGGCAGTCGCCGCAGGCCTCGGTGGTCTTGAGCCCGACACCCTCGATGCGTTCCCAGATGGTGGGGACGTCCTCGATGCGTATCCAGTGATACTGCACGTTCTCCCGGTCGGAGAGATCGGCGGTGTCGCGGGCGAATTCGGTCGAGATCTGACCGAGGGTGCGCAGCTGTTCGACGTTGAGAGCGCCCGCATCGCAACGGATGCGCATCATGAAGTGGCTGTCCTCGAGGGTGTCGATGTTCTCGTCACCGGTCCAGGTGCCGTCGTAACCCTCGGCGCGCTGGGTGTAGAGACCCCACCAGCGCATGCGCCCACGGAGATCCTGCTTGTCGATCGACTCGAAGCCCTGCTTGGAGTAGATGTTCTCGATCCGCGCCCGCACGTTGAGCGGGTTGTCGTCCTTCTTGACCTGCTCGTTGGGGTTCAGAGGCTCGCGGTAGCCGAGCTTCCACTGACCTTCGGCGCGTCGTGTGGTCGGGCGGGTCTTCTTGCGAGCCGGGCGCTCGGCGGTACCGGTCGTCGCGGTGCCCGCTGTCGCGGAACCTGATGTCGCGGTCTCGGCGCTTGCCGATCCGGCGCGTGGGCCTGGGGCGGACTCCTCGGGGACGGGGGAGTTGCCGGCCTCGGTGAGGTCCGTCGTTGACGTCATGAACTCTCCTGTGCCGGCGCACAGGGCACCGGCGATCGCACGGTCTGGGCTGTGACGTGGCGGCATACCCGCGTCAGATGCGGGGACTCTCCGGGCCGAAACGTCGTCTACAGACGACAGGTAGCGCTGCAGACGCGCTTGAGATCTACGTGGCGTCGCGCGGCGAGCCACACCCCGGGGAAATTCACGTGCTCCATAGTGCCACGACCATCCGTCTCGCGTCTACTTGGGAATACTTTGCACCACGGTGAGGCAAAGTGGCTTGCAGCGATGCTGGCATCGTTGCAGGACCGACGTCGCGAATGTGGTGGCCTACCGAGAGCAAGGCCTGCGCGTTGGTGCGTATTCCCCGGATTCGAGGCTGGGTGATTCGGGGCTGTGCGGGGTGGGCGCGCATCATGGGGTGGTGACGTCCGTTTCGACTGCCGCCGTGCCGGCCGTGGTCGTCGACGCCTGCGGGGCCGTCGACGCCGGGATCGGCCTGGGGCTCTACCTGCACGTTCCGTTCTGCGCGTCGAGGTGCGGATACTGCGACTTCAACACCTACACCGCGGGCGAACTCGGGTCGTCGGCGTCGCCGCATTCGTGGTTCGAGGCGGTGGGCCGCGAACTCGACCACGCTGCGGCGCTGATGACCCCGGCGCGCCCGGTGTCGACCATCTTCGTCGGCGGCGGCACACCGTCGTTGCTCGGTGGTGACGGCCTCGCTGGTCTGCTCGATGCCGTGCGCAGTCGATTCGATCTCGCCGACGATGCCGAGATCACCACCGAATCCAATCCGGAATCGACCTCACCGGAGTTCTTCGCGCGCCTACTGGAGGCGGGCTTCACGCGGATCTCGCTCGGAATGCAGTCTGCGGCCCCCCACGTGCTGAGCACCCTTGACCGCACGCATACCCCCGGCCGCGCCGTCGCCGCGGCCCGCGAGGCGGCCGTCGCCGGTTTCGCCCACATCAATCTCGACCTCATCTACGGAACACCCGGCGAGACCGACGCCGACCTCGACGCGAGCCTCGATGCGGTACTGGCCACCCCCGTCGATCACGTGTCGGCGTACGCGCTGATCGTCGAGGACGGCACCGCGCTGGCGCGGCGGATCCGCAGCGGTGAACTGCCCGCCCCCGACGACGACGTCCTCGCCTCCCGCTACCAGCACATCGATAAACGCCTGGGCAACAACGGTTTCGAGTGGTACGAGGTGTCCAACTGGGCGCGCTCGGCTGCCGCGGAATGTCGTCACAATCTGTCCTACTGGTACAGCCACGACTGGTGGGGAATCGGGCCCGGAGCGCACTCGCACGTGCGCGGGGTCCGGTGGTCCAACGTCAAACATCCAGCGCGCTATGCGAGCACTCTGGCCGACGGCTCGCTGCCGGTGGCCGCCCATGAGGTGCTTACCGCCGCGGACCGCCACGTCGAATCGGTGATGCTGACCGCGCGGTGTCGCAGCGGGTTACGCCGTGAGTCCCTCTGCGGGGCGGAGGTGTCGTGCGCCGAGGAACTCGTCGCGCGAGAAATGCTTCGTCCGACCGGCGATGCGTGGGTCCTCACCGACCGCGGTCGCCTGCTCGCCGACGCCGTGGTGCGCGAGATCCTCATCGCGGGCGAGGACGGCTGACGACGCCGGGCGATCAGGTGCAGATCCGGCCGGGCGCCTCGATCAGACCGACGTGGCCACGTGCGCCGAGTGCGTCGGCGAGGTTGTTCTCGACGGTTGCCTCGACCTGTCGGGCGGTAGCGATCCGACACCGGCCACGGGCGCTTCGGTGGACGACGGCCGGATCGACGAGATCGGAGCGCCGATAGGGTCAGGCCCGTCAGGAGACGGCCGGCCCACGTGTGGTGCTCGCCCTTTTCGAATCGAGGATCTGCGGCACCGAGCGCAGCACCGTCGTGTGCGCCTTCTCCGCCTCGTCGAACAGGACGACAGCCGGTCGAGAGGTGTTGCCCTCCAAGAGTTCCGGGCCGAAGCGGGTGATGTGTTCCTGCGCGCCCGGATGGCCAGGGGGTGCGTCGGGCAGAGATGCGGCAGGGTGCTCCTGGGCTGGGGTGTTGATGTCGATCCGCGAAAGTTTGTCGGCGTCTCCCGGCGCTCTGCGTGGCGAGCCGGCGGGCCAGTTTGGTCGTGCCGACACCGATCGGACCGTCGAACAACAACGACGCGATCGGCCGGTGTCGGGTTCACCAGCGCTGAGGTGGCGGGGTCCAGCCGGTACTGCGGGCCGCGCGTCGGTGCGCCCCGCCGGCCGGGGACTCCCCGAATGGCGGAGTGGCCCCGATTGCGGGGAGTTCGTCGGACTCGGTGCCTAGTTGCTCGTCGAGCGGCGGCGCCCCCGGTCGCAGATCGAGCGCATCGAGATCGAGCATCCGTGCGTGGATGACCGTGCGGTTACGCAGCGCCGATCGGACCGCCCGGTGTAGACCGTCCTCGAGAAACAGGTTTCCGTCGTAGCGGACCACATGGGAGAACAGGTCCCCATAGAACGTGGAATCCTCGCTGAGCAGCTTGTCCAGGGCGAGCACCGTAGTCACCGTGATCAGCTCGTCGAGGCGGAACTGTCGAGGCGGGATCTTGGCCCAACCGCGATGGGTCAACGCGTGGTCAGGGTATGGCTTGCCCTCCCGGACGCCTTTGAAGATCATCGCGACCTTCCTGTCGTGGGCGGTGTTCGCCCGGGCCGCCGGAGATCGCCGGCGCCTCGCCGATCGAACACGTGCACCCGTACTTCGTGGCGGTGTTTCGTAGAATGAACCCACCCACTGTAGGGCAGAGGGCGGGTTCGAGAGGAGGTCTGGCCTGTGTCGACCACCGATGATCGGCGGTTCGAGATTCTTCGTGCCATCGTCACCGACTTCGTTGCCACGCAGGAGCCGATCGGGTCGAAGGCGCTCGTCGAACGCCATCAGCTCGGCGTCTCCAGTGCCACGGTGCGCAATGACATGGCGGTACTCGAGGCCGAGGGCTACATCGCGCAACCACACACGAGTTCGGGACGGATACCCACCGACAAGGGGTACCGGATGTTCGTCGACCGCATCAGCGAGGTCAAACCGCTGTCAGCGGCCGAGCGTCGCGCGATCCTGTCAGTGCTCGATTCCGGAGTCGATCTCGACGACGTGCTGCGCCGGTCGGTGCGACTGCTGGCCCAGCTCACCCGCCAGGTCGCGGTCATCCAGTATCCGGTCTTGTCCACCGCGACGGTGCGTCACCTCGAGGTGATCACCGTGTCACCCTCGCGGTTGTTGCTGATCGTGATCACCGACACCGGCCGTGTCGAGCAACGCATGGTCGCCCTTTCGCAAGACCTCGCCGAGGACGAGATCGTCCGTCTGCGGGACATGTTCTCCGCGGCGCTGCACGGCAAGCGGCTCGAGGAGGCCTCGGCGTCGGTGGCCGAATTGGCCAACAACGCACCAGCCGATCTGCGGACCGCGACGGTGAATGTCGCGACCGTGTTGGTCGAGACCCTCGTCGAACGGGGCGAGGACCGTGTGGTGGTGACGGGCACGTCGAATCTCGCGCGGGCCGCCGCCGATTTCGCCCCGGTCAACGGCGGGATGGATTCGGTCCTCGAGGCTCTCGAGGAGCAGGTGGTCGTCCTCAAGCTGTTGGCGACGAGCCAGCGGATGGGCCGGGTCACGGTGCAGATCGGGGAGGAGACGCGGACCGAGAACCTGCGTGGCACCTCGGTGGTGTCGACGGGGTACGGTGCTTCGGGCACCGTGTTCGGCGGGGTCGGGGTCGTCGGGCCCACCCGCATGGACTATCCGGGAACCATCGCGTCGGTGGCAGCCGTTGCCAAGTACGTGGGCGAGGTGCTCGCCGAGCGCTGAACCAGAGGCGGCGCACAACCGCCTCGAGAGGAAATGCGCGCGGCAGGCGTCGCGTTCGGTGAGGTATCCGATGCACCGGCTCCGTGAGGGTATCCCCGGAGCCATACGTGACCTGTGAGAACGAAGGACCGAGACAACCGTGGCAACTGACTACTACGGAATCCTGGGCGTCGCCAAGGGTGCAACCGACCAGGAGATCAAGCGGGCCTACCGCCAGATGGCCCGCAAACTGCATCCCGACGTCAACCCGGGAGAAGAGGAGCGCTTCAAGGAGGTCACGACTGCCTACGAGGTGCTGAGCGACCCGGAGAAGCGGCGGATCGTCGACGCCGGCGGTGACCCGTTGGCAGGTCCGGGCGGAGGTGGATTCGGTGCAAATTTCGGCGGGGGCGGTCTCGGCGACGTGTTCGAGGCGTTCTTCGGCTCCGGCGGTGGGTTCGGCAGTACTTTCGGTGGTAGCCGCGGGCCGCGCTCGCGCGTGCAGCCCGGTGAGCCCGCGCTTGTCGCCGTCGAGCTCGACCTGGAGGAGTGCGCTTCCGGGGTGAACAAGGAGGTCACCGTGGACACCGCGATCCTGTGCGATGTGTGTCACGGGTCGGGGACCAACCGCGATTCGAAGCCGATCAGCTGCGACACCTGTAAGGGTGCCGGCGAGATCCAGGCAGTGCAGCGTTCGCTGCTCGGCCAGGTCATGACGGTGCGCGAATGCCCGACCTGCCACGGCACCGGTGAGGTCATCCCCGATCCGTGCCACAAATGCGGCGGCCAGGGAAGGGTGCGTTCGCGCCGCACCATGACCGTGCGCATCCCGGCGGGAATCGAGAGCGGCATGCGGGTCCGGTTGGCCGGTCAAGGTGAGGTCGGGCCGGGCGGCGGACCGGCCGGGGATCTCTACGTCGAGGTCAGCGAGCGCCCGCACGAGGTGTTCATTCGCGACAAGGACGACCTGCATTGCACGTTGCGGGTGCCGATCGCCGACGCGGCGCTCGGCGGTAGCTTCGAGGTCCCGACGATCCTCGGGGATCTCGCGACTGTCACCATCGAGCCCGGTACCCAGCCCGGCCAGGTCGCCACACTGCGTGGTCGGGGTATGCCGCACGTGAACACCGGTGCCCGCGGCACCCTCCACGTCCATCTCGACGTCGCGGTACCGGCCAAGCTGAACGCCGCGCAGACCGAGGCGCTGAAAGTCTTCCGCGAGGCGTCCGACGATGCCATCGACCTGGTCACGACCTCGGCGGCAGCAGCGCCGGGCGGGTTGTTCTCGCGACTGCGCAACGCCTTTGCGGGACGCTGATCGGCCCGGACGTGAGCCCGCCCCTGTTCTGGGTCGATGAGGTCCCGCCGGCCGGCACCACCACCCTGCTCTCCGGGCCGGAAGGCCGCCACGCGGTGACCGTGGCGCGGCTGCGGCCGGGGGAGACCCTGCTGCTCGGTGACGGCGCCGGGTCGGTCGCCACCTGCGAGGTGAGCGCGGTCGAGGGCAAGGATGCGCTGTCGGCGCTCGCCCACCGGTTCGTGTTCACCGACCGGCCGCGGCCGTCGGTGACCCTGGTGCAGGCGTTGCCGAAATCCGAGCGCTCGGAGTTGGCCGTCGACCTCGCCACCGAGGCCGGTGTCGACCGGATCGTGCCGTGGCAATCGGCACGGTGCGTCGCCCGCTGGGCGGGCAAGGCCGACAAGGGTGTCGCCAAATGGCGGGCCGCGGCCTCCGCGGCCGCCAAACAGAGTCGGCGTCCGTGGATTCCGGAGGTCACCGACCTCGCCTCCACGATCGACGTGCGCGCCTACGCCGCCGAGGTGATCGCCGCCGGAGGTGTGGTCGCGGTACTGCATGAGGCTGCTGCGGTGACGCTGCGGAGCCTGCCACTGGCGCGGGCACGCGAGATCATGCTGGTGGTCGGGCCCGAGGGCGGTCTCGACGACAGCGAGATCGCCGATCTCACCGCGCTCGGCGCGCAGGCTGTGCTGTTGGGGCCAGAGGTGTTACGGACCTCGACGGCCGCGTCGGTCGCCCTCGGCGCGCTCGGTGTCCTCACCGATCGGTGGGTCCGATGAAACCCGATCGGTGCGACCGATGAGGCGCTGCGCGGTGCACCGGACGGCGATCGCCTACGGTGAGGCGAACTCGCAGTTCGGGCACATCTATCACGCTGCCGAGGAGGCCGATCTTCCCGCCACGATGCGGCCTGTCGTGCTGATCCACGGCGGCTACTGGACCACCGAGTTCTCGCTGACCATCGAGTCGGCGATCGCCCGGCAGTACGGCGAACGTGGCGCGTTGGTCTGGAACATCGAGTACCGGCGCGTGGGGGAGAACGGCGGAGGATGGCCGCACACCGGCCGTGACGTCATCGCCGCGATCAACGCGCTCGACGGGCCGGTCCGAGACGCCCTGCCGGCAGCCGTCGCCGACCGTGTCGACTGGAATTCGGTTGCGGTCGTAGGGCATTCGGCCGGAGGTCAGCTTGCGGTGTGGGCCACCGCGCAGCTGCGGGCGCAGACCGCGAACACCCGCATCACCACCGTGGTCGCCCAGTCGGCGGCCCTGGATCTCGTGGCCGCGGGACAGGCCGGCCGGGAGTCGGTGCAGGCATTGATCGGCGGTCCTCACGCACAGGCGACCCAGCGCTATCGGGCCGCATCTCCCATGGAGCAGGAACCCTTCGACGCACATGTCGTGGTCATTCATGGCGACCGTGACACCGCCATTCCGGTGGAGTTCAGCCGCCGCTATGTCGCCACGGTATCCGCGCGGGGTCAGTCAGCCGAACTGATCGTCGTGCCCGAGGAGGGGCACGAAGCGTTCGTCGATCCGCGCAGCGTGTGTAATCGGCAGACGATCCGGGCGCTGGGACTGTAGAGCGCTGGGTCCGAGGTGCGCGACGGTGCGGAGAACGGAATATTCGATCGCGGATTGCCCGTTGGGCAGGGATAGACTTGACCACACATCGCCGTATGGCGCGCCCCCCGAACTCCAGGAGTGATCTGATACGTGAGTGACGACAACCCCGACGGTCGTGCGCCGGCGCGCGGCGCCGCAGGGGCCGGACCTGTGGTCACCTCCATCATCGATGTCCCTCCCGAGGTGGTGTTCGGGCTGCTCGGCACCAGCGATGTCAATCTGCGCACGCTTGAGCAACTCCTCCCGGCCGATATCCACGTGCGCGGCAATCAGATCACGCTTCGTGGCCGTGGCGCCGACGTCGCCGCCGCCGAGCGCGTCATGGGTGAACTCGCGGACCTCGTCGGTCGCGGCACCACGCTGACCCCAGATCTCGTCCGCCAGGGCGTGTCGATGCTGTCCGAGGGTGCCACCGAATCGCCCGCCGATGTCCTGTCCCTCGACATCCTCTCGCGCCGCGGCAAGACCATCCGGCCCAAGACCCTCAACCAGAAGCGTTACGTCGATGCCATCGACGCCAACACCATCGTGTTCGGTCTGGGCCCGGCCGGTACCGGCAAGACCTATCTGGCGATGGCCAAGGCCGTGCAGGCACTGCAATCCAAGAGCGTGAACCGCATCATTCTCACCAGACCCGCGGTGGAAGCCGGTGAGCGACTGGGCTTTCTGCCCGGAACACTCAGCGAGAAGATCGACCCGTATCTGCGACCGCTCTACGACGCGTTGCACGACATGATGGACCCCGAGTCGATCCCCAAGCTCATGGCCGCCGGGGTGATCGAAGTGGCGCCACTGGCGTATATGCGTGGCCGGGCGCAGCCGGTGTCGACCAGGGTCCTCACGCCACAGGGCTTCCGTCCGATCGGTGACATCGAGGTCGGCGATCACGTCATCGCCTCGAACGGCACGCCGACCGAAGTCCTTGGCGTCTACCCGCAGGGGTTCAAGGACATCGTGCGAGTCACCACTGCCGACGGTGCGTCCACCCTCTGCTCCACCGACCACCTGTGGTCGGTGTACACGCCAGACGACCGTCGTCGCGGCACCGGCCCGAGGGTGCTCGAGACGAAGGAGATGATCGGAAATCTCCGGGCGGCTCACTATCACCGATTCGAGTTACCGCTCTTGAGTGGCGCTGCGGAGTTTCCTCGTCAACCGCATCCGCTCGACCCCTATGCGCTCGGTCTGATCCTGGGTGACGGCTGCATAGAGGGGATGACCACGCCATCGTTGACGACAGCCGACCGTGCGCTGGTCGATGCGCTGGTCATGGCCGTGCCGGGTGTTCGCGCACGACAGCGATCCGACGTCGACTACGTCCTCGACCGGATCGCCACTCCCGGCGAGCCGGTCACGATCGAGAACGCGGTCACCCACGCCATGCGCGAACTCGGATTGTGGGGCACCACGTCCTCTACGACGTTCGTACCGAAGCAGTATCTTCTCAACTCGTCCGACGTCCGATTGGCAGTGCTGCAGGGTCTTCTGGACACTGATAGTGGCGCAGTGACCCAGACCGGCCGGTCCTGCCGTGTGCAGTATGTGACAGTGTCGGACCAGCTGCGCGATGACGTGATGTTCCTGGTGCGATCGCTGGGCGGTGTCGTTTACGGACGAACCCACGTCGCGCGGAGAATGCCCTCGGGTAGAGCGCCGGGTCGAGAGGTATTGGCCCGACCTGACGCCCACGTCCTCGACATTCGTCTCCCGGACGGGCTCGCTCCGTTCCGGATGACAGGCAAGGCGCAGAAATTTGGCGCGACCACGGTCACAGCGCCCAAGCGCTACATCGAAAGCATCGAATCGGTGGGTACCGACGAAGCCGTCTGCATCCGTGTGGCGGCGGAGGATTCGCTCTATGTCACCGAGGACTTCCTGCTGACCCACAACACGCTCAATGACGCCTTCATCATCCTCGACGAGGCGCAGAACACCACCGGCGAGCAGATGAAGATGTTCCTGACCCGGCTGGGATTCGGGTCGAAGGTGGTGGTCACCGGCGACACCACGCAGGTCGATCTGCCCGGCGGAGCGCAGAGCGGACTGATGGCCGCCGCCCGCATCCTCGACGGCATCGATGACATCCACTTCGCCACCCTGACCAGTCAGGACGTGGTCCGGCACCGGCTCGTCGCCGACATCGTCGACGCCTATGGGCGGGCCGAGGAGGCGGCGCGGGACAACCCGCGACTGCGTGACTCGGATCGTATCGGTGGCCCCAATCGCGCCGCGCGGCGCTCGGCAAGTCAGGGACGACGCTCATGAGCATCGAATTCGCCAACGAGTCCGGCGTGGACGTCCCCGCCGAATTAGTGCTCGCCGCAGCACGATTCGCGACCGAGGCGATGGACGTTCATCCCGGGGCCGAGCTCTCGGTGCTCTGTGTGGACGAGCCGACAATGGCCGACATGCATGTGCAATGGATGGATCTACCCGGTCCCACCGACGTGATGAGCTTCCCGATGGACGAGTTGGTGCCCGGCGGGCGACCCGATGCCGCCGAGCCGGGCCCTGCCATCCTCGGCGATATCGTTCTCTGCCCCCAATTCGCCGCCACACAGGCCCGCGAGGCCCGGCGCTCACTCGAGCACGAACTGGCGATGCTCACCATCCACGGCGTCCTGCATCTGCTCGGCTACGACCACGCAGAACCTGAGGAGGAGAAGGAGATGTTCGGCCTGCAGAACCGTCTGCTCGAGGAGTTCTATTCGCAGCGGCACCGGCAGGCCCAGCAGCAACGTCAAGCCGACCGGGACACCCGTCTGCTGACCAACATCGGGTTCACCGACTCCGCGTTCCCCGAGTTCCCGGGAGGTGACGAGGGCTCCGCGCAGCAGCGGCCCGCGGGCTCGTCGGAGCAGTGACCGGGGCCGGCTATTCGTGGTTCGTGCTGTGCGCCGTCGTCCTCGTCGTCCTCAGTGGTGTGTTCGCTGCGGTGGACACCGCGGTGTCGACGGTGTCGATTGCCCGCGTCGAGGACATGGTCAAGGAAAAGCGCGCGGGTGCGGTGCGGCTCATGCGGGTGCTCGCCGCTCGCGCGACCTATGTCGGTCTCGCGGTGTTGCTGCGGGTGGTGTGTGAGACCGCTGCCGTCGCGATGGTCGCGGTGATCGCCGTGTCCGAACTGGGCGTCGAATGGGGACTGACCGTCGCCATCGCCGGGATGGCGGTGGTGTCATATGTGGCTGCCGGGGTCGGACCGCGCACGCTCGGTCGTCAGCACGCCTACACCATCGCCCTGGCCTCGGCCGCTGCCCTGCAGATCCTGGGCGTGATCCTCACCCCGCTGACCCGGCTACTCATCCTCATCGGAAACGCGGTGACGCCGGGCAAGGGATACCGCAACGGGCCGTTCGCCACCGAGGTCGAGTTGCGGGAGGTTGTCGACCTCGCCGAGGCGAGCGGGGTGGTGGCCGCAGATGAGCGCCGCATGATCCAGTCGGTCTTCGAACTCGGCGACACCAACGCCCGCGAGGTGATGGTGCCGCGACCGGAGATGATCTGGATCGAGAGTGACAAGAGCGCCGCGCAGGCAACGAGTTTGGCTGTGCGCAGCGGGCATTCGCGTATCCCGGTGATCGGGGAGAATCCCGACGACATTCTCGGGGTGGTGTATCTGAAGGATCTCGTAGAGCGCTCGATGCACGGCGAGGACGCCCGCATGGTGAGCGTTTCGGCGGTGATGCGCCCGGCGGAATTCATACCCGACTCCAAGCCGCTGGACCGGGTTCTGGAGGACATGCGGCGTACCCACAACCACATGGCGTTGCTCGTCGATGAATACGGCGGCATCGCCGGGCTCGTCACCATCGAGGACGTCCTCGAGGAGATCGTAGGGGAGATCACCGACGAGTACGACACCGGTGAGGTCGCCCCCGTGGAAGATCTCGGCGACGGTCGCTACCGCGTCTCGGCGCGACTACCGGTGGAAGACCTCGGTGAACTGTTCGACATCGACATCGACGACGACGAGGTCGAAACCGTCGGCGGTCTCGTCGGCCTCGAACTCGGCCGGGTCCCGCTGCCGGGGGCTCGTGTCGCGAGCCACGGCCTGCAACTGGTGGCCGAGGGCAGGCCGAATCGGCAAGGTCGCCAGCGCATCACAACCGTGCTCGTCGAGCAGATCGAGGGGCCCGAGTCCGAGCGGGATCCGCTCGATGCCCGAGAGGAAGAGCGCAACGACGCGCCGAGCCGGCGTGGCGGCTCACGGGGCGGGGAACGCTCTCGACGCAACGGCGAATACGCTGAGCGCCGGGACGCCCAGGAGAAGGAGACCATGTGAGCGAGCCATTGGGTGACGAAGACGCCAAGCTGGTGACTCTCGCCCGCGGCGCGCGCGGCCGGGCGCAGTCGCCGTCGGGCGCTGCGGTGCGCGAGGGAGATGGCCGAACCTATGCCGGTGCCGACGTGCGTACCGCCTCGTTGGAACTGTCGGCACTACAGGTCGCAGTGGTCACCGCACTGTCGAGTGGTGCCGAGTCGTTCGAGGCCGCGGTGATCGTCGGCGGTGGCGCCGATGACCCGGGCCGCGCGACACTCGCCGAGATCAGCCCGGACGCACTGCTGGTGGTCGCCGATGCCGCGGGCACCGTGCTCGACCGCATCCGGGCCGGTGCCGGGGCGGACGCGGCTTCATGACCGAATTCCGTTCGGGTTTCGTGTGCTTTGTCGGCCGTCCGAACACCGGCAAGTCGACTTTGACCAATGCGCTGGTGGGCGAGAAGATCGCGATCACCTCCAATCGGCCGCAGACCACCCGCCACACCATCCGCGGAATCGTGAATCGGCCCGACGCTCAGCTGATCCTTGTCGACACCCCAGGGCTGCACCGGCCGCGGACGCTGCTCGGTCAGCGACTCAACGATCTGGTTCGCGACACCTACTCCGAGGTCGACGTCATCGGTGTCTGCATCCCGGCCGACGAGCGGATCGGTCCGGGTGACCGGTGGATTGTCTCGCAGGTCCGGCAGATGGCGCCGGGGACCACGGTGCTCGGCATCGTCACCAAGATCGATCGCGTCGGTCCCGAGCAGGTCGCCGCCCAGCTGCTCGCCCTCTCCGAATTGCTCGGACCCACATCGGAAGTGGTGCCCGTCTCGGCGACCTCGGGTGAGCAGATCGACGTGTTGACCGAGGTGCTGGTGTCGCTGATGGAGCACGGCCCGGCATTCTATCCCGACGGAGAACTCACCGACGAGCCCGAACAGGTCCTGATGGCCGAGTTCATCCGTGAGGCCGCACTCGAGGGAGTGCACGATGAGTTGCCGCACTCGTTGGCGGTGGTCATCGAGGAGATCATCCCGCGCGAGGATCGGGCACCGGAGCAAGCGCCGATGGTCGATGTTCACGCGATCCTCTACGTCGAGCGTGACAGCCAGAAGGGCATCATCATCGGCCATAAGGGGTCCCGTCTCAAGGCGGTGGGCACTACGGCGCGCCGTCAGATCGAGGCACTCCTGGGTGTGAAGGTGTACCTCGACCTGCACGTGAAGGTGGCCAAAGACTGGCAGCGCGATCCAAAGCAGTTGCGCCGCATGGGCTTCTAGGACACCGCAGGCGGACTGTGGCGGCAGTTTCGACAATGGCAATTGCATCTTCACGCAGGTCGATTGCGGCAAGCAGGTCGCCGACGACATCATCACCAACGCCGCCACGAGAGGTATGGCCGTGCACCGCACCGACCGGTCACCGCATTCAACGAGCTCCTCGGCAGCAAGGTCTACGGTGTGGTGGCACTCGGCGCCGGATTCTCCGATTCCGTTCTCGCACTGGGCAAGGCAACCGTGCTGCAGGCGTGGCCGGAGCCGGTCGCCATCGACGTCTACCTCTACTGCGGATCGGGAACCTTCGCGTCGGCGGTCACCACGATCTTCGCCGATCGGATCTCCGAACAGGTCAACGCTAGATGGGTCAACAACTCACCGACACCGTGCGCACCCGGCTGGCCAAGGCGAACGTCGCATTCTCCGGGGTGTCACCCCCGGGCTCTGTCGTTGATCGGTGACACAATGACGCGGTGAGGTTCTACCGTGATGAGGCTGTCGTGCTGCGCCAGCACAAGCTCGGCGAGGCCGATCGGATCATCACGTTGCTGACCGCCGACCATGGGCTCGTGCGCGCGGTGGCCAAGGGAGTGCGCCGCACCAGGTCCAAGTTCGGTGGACGACTCGAACCGTTCGCCCACGTCGACATCCATCTCTATCCGGGCCGCAACCTCGATGTCGTCACGCAGGTGCACAGTCTGCACGCCTTCTCCGACGCCATCGTCGCCGACTACGGGCGCTACACCACCGCGTGCGCGGTGCTCGAGACCGCCGAACGACTCGCCGGCGAGGAGCGTGCGCCGGCCACTCAGTTGCAGCGACTGACCGTCGGGGCGCTCGAGGCGCTCGCCGAGGATCGTCGCCCACGTCAACTCATCCTCGATGCCTTCCTGTTGCGAGCCATGCATTGTGCGGGCTGGATGCCTGCGCTGGAGTTGTGCGCACGATGCGCCACCCCCGGCCCGCACCGTGCGTTTCACGTCGCTGCCGGGGGAGCGGTGTGTCTGCACTGCCGGCCGCCGGGCGCGGCAACCCCCTCCCCGGGGGTGCTCGACCTGATGGATGCGCTGTTCCGTGGCCAGTGGGAGCACACCACCGACGCTTCCGATTCGCTGCGTCGCCAGGCCAGCGGACTGACCGCCGCGCATCTGCAATGGCATCTGGAACGGCAGCTGCGTACCCTGCCGCTGATCGAGCGCGCCGCTCCCCATAGGGTGGTCGAGTCAGGCGCGAGAGGAGTCGAAGATGGCGTTGCGGCCGGGTAGCTCCGCCAAGAAGCAGACCACGCACCGGGCACGTGCACTCCTCCGCCCGCCCAATCCCCATTCCAGCGGTGCCACCCCACCGAATCTGCCTCCGGAGTTCGTCCCCAACCACGTCGCCCTGGTGATGGACGGCAACGGACGGTGGGCCACCGATCGCGGCCTACCGCGCACGGAGGGCCACAAGCGCGGCGAGGTCGTGCTGATGGACACCGTGTGCGGATGTATCGAGATCGGTGTGAAGTGGTTGTCGGCGTACGCGTTCTCGACCGAGAACTGGTCGCGCAGTCCCGACGAGGTCCGGTTCCTGATGGGGTTCAATCGTGATGTGATCCGACGTCGGCGTGACGAGATGCACGAGATGGGGGTGCGCGTGCGCTGGGCGGGACGACGGCCACGGTTGTGGCGCAGCGTCATCAAGGAACTCGAGATCGCCGAGGAACTGACCAAGGACAACGACGTGATGACGCTGACCATGTGCGTCAACTATGGTGGACGTGCCGAGATCGCGGATGCCGCAAGGGAAATCGCGCGGCGAGCGGCGGCCGGCGAGATCGACCCGGAACGGATCACTGAGTCGTCATTCGCGCGATTCCTCGATGAGCCGGATATGCCCGACGTCGATCTGTTCTTGCGTCCCTCCGGCGAGCAGCGCATCTCCAACTTCTTGCTCTGGCAGTCGGCCTACGCCGAGATGGTGTACCAGGAGAAGCTCTTTCCCGATTTCGATCGCCGCGACCTATGGGCGGCATGTGTCGAATACGCCTCACGCGACCGGCGCTTCGGTGGGGTCAGACCCACATGACCGACGACGCGGCAACAGTTGCGCGCGTGCGCGGGTTGCTCACCGAGGTCGGTGACGTGGTGGGTGGTGACGCCGATTCGGTAATCGTCCGGGTGGGACGAACCCGCGCCTCGATCCGCGTGGTCGACATCGCCGAGAACCTCGAGGTCCTCAGCGTCACGCAACTGATCGCGGTGAATCTGCCCAACATCCCGCAACTACGCGACGACGTGGACACCCACGACGCGAAGCTCAGTTTCGGGAGTCTGCGACGCAGCGACCCGGAAGGCGTGACCACCGACGTGTTGCTCTACTACACGTTTCCGATCGGGGGCCTCGCTGACATGGCACTGTTGACCATGCTGCATCTGGTGCTGGTGACCGGCGCCGACGTCGCCGATCACCTGGTCGGCGGCGCAGTCTCCTGACGACCGGCCTGGCATTGCGCGCACCTGCCGAAGACCTCGACGGTGTGGTGGATGTCGGTGAATCCGTTTTCCTCGGCGACCGTCGCGGCCCAGCGTTCGACCGGGTCGGCCTGGACCTCGACGGTGGTGCCGCACTCCCGGCAGACCAGATGGTGGTGATGACCGGACGAGCAGTTGCGATAACGAGTCTCACCCGTGCCGTCCCACAAGGCGTCGATCTGTCCGGACTGCGACAAGGCCTGCAGATTGCGGTAGACCGTGGTCAGTCCGATCGACTCGCCACGGGCCTTGAGTTGCTCGTGGAGTTCTTGCGCGGACCGGAAGTCCTCGCTGTCGGCCAGGGCGTCGGCGATGGCCGCACGCTGTCGGGTAGAGCGGATGCCGGTGACCGGTCCCGCGGCCGATCGGCCGCTCACGATGAGGCTCCGGTCCGCTCCTGCGCCACCGGATCGGCCGGGTCGGCGGTGGCGTCAACCGATTCGTGGTGACCGGCCAACTCGCTCTCGACCGACGATTCGGTGGCATGGACCAGGGCATCGGTCACGATGTGCGCGAGGTGATCGTCGATGAGTTCATACATGATCTCGCGTCCATTGCGGTGTCCGCGCACCACGCCGGCGTCCTTGAGGACCCGGAGGTGCTGACTGACGAGAGGTTGACTCAGCCCGAGTCCGCCGACGAGCTCGTGAACGCATTTGGCGCTTTCCTGTAGGGACAACACAATGGCGATCCGGGTTGGCGCGGCCAGCGCGCGGAGGAGATCGCTGGCGGCCTCACGGGCCTGCGCGTCGGTGCGCTCGGTGAGCGCGTCGCAGGGTCGGGGGGTGTCCATGTCGACCATCTTATGGGAAGCCGTTGTCATTTGGGATGAGCGCTGCCGACGTCCGCGAGATATTGAGAGAGGCATACCAGCGAGTCTGGGACGTATGGCGGTTCGGAATCGGCATGCGGTCAGGCGGGCCCACGCATAACCTCGTCGTCTCTGGCCGCAGCCATCCTCGGCGACGCCAAGGACCGGCAGCCGATGTCGGCGTGCGGTCAACGGCCGGCGTGTGGGTCCGGTGGGCCGCCGACCGCGATGACTTCGACGAGTACCCAGATTCCGCGGCCGGCCGAGATCTCGGTGAGCGACGAGGTGCGCGATTTCCTACCGACGATCGCCCGCGTCGGGTACCGCGCATGGGTGCGACGCCGGTACGGCCCGGTCAGGCGCCGGCGCACGATCGGCGATCTGCCGCCGGCGTTCTGGGTACGCACCGCGCGTGGAATTCAGCGCCGACCCTCAGCGCTGGTTCGACGACTACCTCGCCGCGGAACGTCGACGGCTGCGCAGGTGCTCCCGGTGGGGATTTCGGCTCGTGCTCTGGGACACGCGGATACGGCATGCCCGGGCCGCGCTGGTGTGAAGAGGCGTGCGGTGGCGTGGTCGTCGGGTTGGGACCATCGAGCGGATCGGCGATTATTCTCCGTCTGTGATCGGCGGCTACCCTGTAGGGGTTGCCGTCATCGAAGGTGTCGGCGGCGTGACCTTGTCCCAACGTCTGTGGAGTGCGATTCATCGTGGCCGCCGCCCCGTCCAAAGTCGAAGCCGTTGTCAACCTCGCCAAGCGGCGCGGTCTGGTCTACCCGAGTGGTGAGATCTACGGTGGAACGCGCTCGGCGTGGGACTACGGGCCGCTCGGTGTGGAACTCAAGGAGAACATCAAGCGGCAATGGTGGCGCACCATGGTCACCTCCCGAGACGACGTTGTGGGCCTCGACTCGTCGGTGATCCTGCCGCGGCAGGTATGGGAGGCCTCCGGTCACGTCGAGGTGTTCACCGACCCGCTCGTCGAGTCGCTCTATACCCACAAGCGGTATCGGGCCGACCACCTCATCGAGGCCTACGAGATCAAACACGGACACCCGCCGCAGAACGGCCTCGCCGATATCAACGACCCCGAGACCGGCCAGCCCGGAAAGTGGACCGAGCCCAAGGCATTCAGCGGTTTGATGAAGACCTACCTCGGTCCGGTCGACGACGAGGAGGGGTTGCACTATCTCCGACCGGAGACCGCGCAGGGCATCTTCGTCAACTTCAAGAACGTCATGACGACGTCCCGGAAGAAGCCCCCGTTCGGGATCGCCCAGATCGGCAAGAGCTTCCGCAACGAGATCACTCCCGGCAACTTCATCTTCCGCACCCGTGAGTTCGAGCAGATGGAGATGGAGTTCTTCGTCAAGCCCGGCGAGGACGAGCAGTGGCACCAGTACTGGATCGATCAGCGATTCAACTGGTACGTCGACCTCGGGATCGATCCGGAGAACCTGCGGCTCTACGAGCATGCGCAGGAGAAGCTCTCGCACTATTCCAAGCGCACCGTCGACGTCGAGTACAAGTTCGGTTTCTCCGGTAACCCGTGGGGTGAACTCGAAGGCGTTGCCAACCGCACCGACTTCGACCTCTCCACGCATTCGAAGGCCTCTGGTGAGGACCTGTCGTTCTTTGACCAGGCTTCCGGCGAGCGTTACACGCCCTACGTCATCGAGCCGGCAGCCGGATTGACCCGCTCGGTAATGGCGTTTCTGTGTGACGCACTCACCGAGGAGGAGGTGCCGAATGCCAAGGGCGGCACCGACACCCGCACGGTGCTGCGCCTCGACCGCCGTGTGGCTCCGGTCAAGGTGGCCGTGCTGCCGCTCTCACGCAACGAGCAACTCTCGCCGAAGGCCAAGGATCTCGCCAGCGAGTTGCGCAGGAACTGGAACGTCGAATTTGACGATGCGCAGGGCATCGGTAAGCGTTACCGGCGCCAGGACGAGATCGGCACACCATTCTGTGTGACCGTGGACTTCGACACCCTCGACGATCACGCGGTCACCATCCGCGAGCGCGACACCATGAGCCAGGAGCGGGTTGCCCTGGACAAGGTGGCCGAGTATCTGGGAGGCAGACTCCTCGGCTCCTGATCGGCGAACAACTTTCGATTGGGCTTGACCTGCGGCTGTCTGTCACACTTGGAGCGGAGTCGCGAGGTTCGGGCACGGGGTCCGCCGCAGCGATCAGTAGAGAGTGAGTGCAATCGTGGCAGTCAGTGGCAAGGTCGTCCATTACGACGTTAACCGGGGGTTCGGGTTCTTGGCCCCGGAATCCGGTGGGGCAGACGTGTTCTTGCACATCAACGACATCGACATCGACGAGAACGATCTGAAGCCGGGCGCCAAGGTCTCCTTCGATGTCGAGGAGACCGACCGTGGTTCCAAGGCGATCAACGTCGCGGTCACCGAGGCCGCTCCGGCCGAGGAATCCGGTGGGGGACGCCCGCCGCGACGCGATGATCACCGCCGTGACGATCATCGCCGCGACGACCATGGCCGTTCACACGGTGGCGATCGGGATCGTCCGCGCCGTCCGCGTGCCGGCGGTGGCGGATCGTTGGATGCGGCCGCATTCACCGAAGAGGTGACCGAACTTCTGCTCGATTCCTCCGACGCCCTGACGGCCGCGCAGATCGTCGCGATCCGCAGCCGGATCACCGACTTCGCCGTCGCCCGGGGCTGGGTGCTTGACTGACCGCACTCCGACGGGACGGTCCGGGTCCCAATCCGGGATTCCCCCGACGGCATTCTACGGCGATGAGGCCACCGAGCGGATGGTGCCCGAGGGCGCCAAGGTCGCGAGCCTACCCGGAACCCGAACCGACCACCGCAGTGAGTACGCGCGCGACCGCGCGCGCGTACTGCACTCGGCTGCCTTGCGTCGCCTCGCTGACAAGACTCAGGTCGTCGGACCGCGCGAGGGCGACACGCCGCGTACCCGTCTGACCCATTCGCTCGAGGTCGGGCAGATCGGCCGCGGTATCGCGATCGGCCTCGGCTGTGAACCCGACCTGGTGGAATTGGCCGGCCTCGCCCACGACATCGGCCATCCCCCCTACGGGCACAACGGCGAGCGTGCGCTCAACGAATTTGCTTCCGAAATCGGCGGATTCGAGGGCAACGCGCAGAACTTGCGGATCCTCACCCGGCTCGAACCGAAGTTGCTCGACGATCAGGGCCGCAGTGCCGGGCTCAACCTGACGCGCGCCTCTCTCGATGCGACGCTGAAGTACCCGTGGACCCGCCGGCCGCCGAAGGTGAAGTTCGGAGCCTACGCCGACGACGCCGCGGCACTGGACTGGGTCCGACGCGAGGCGCCGGGCGATCGGCAGTGCATCGAGGCGCAGGTGATGGACTGGTCCGACGACGTCGCCTACTCGGTCCACGACCTCGAGGACGGTGTCATCGCCAACCGTATCGATCTGCGCACCCTCGCCGATCCCGACGACCAACGCACGCTCGCCGAGATCGGGATCAAGGAGTTCCCTGGTCTCGAGCCCGAACCCTTGATCGATGCCGCACAACGTCTCTCCCGCATGGAGATCGTGCGCGCTGTCGGGGTGTTCGACGGCAGTCTGGACGCGTCGGTCCGGCTCAAGCGGCTCACCAGCGAACTCATCGGCCGGTTCGCCTCAGCGGCGATCACCGGCACCCGTGAGGTGGTGGGCGGGCGGTCGCTGTCCCGGTACGACGCCGACTTGTCCGTGCCACCGCTCATCGCCGCCGAGGTGGCGATCCTGAAAACCCTTGCGCTGCGGTTCATCTTCTCCAACGTGCGGCACAAGGCCCATCAGGCTCGGCAGCGCGAACGCATCCACCGTGTCGGCGAGTGGCTCAGCGCCGCGGCTCCCGGGGGGCTCGACCCGGTCTTCGTTCCCAGTTGGGAACATGCCGCCGACGACACCGCCCGCACCAGGGTCATCGTCGACCAGATCGCGTCGATGACCGAGGGCAGACTCGAACGGATGGACAAGCAGAACTCGGGCGCGCAGGCACATCTGGGGTGAATATTCGGGCGCGGTGCCGAAGATCCTCGGGCGCCAGGTTCATCGCGCGGTGTTTGCCGATTCAGGATGGCCCCGGCATCTGTCGGGGTGGTGATCCGGTGTGAGCGCCATCGGTCAGGGCACCGGTGAGTCCCGGCTCGCGGCGGCGGTCGCCCCCCCACGACCACGTCCACCGCTGCACTCGTCCCTGCCCCGACGCCGTCGGCGCTCGGCAGAACGATCGTCGTGACTTCCCACCAGACCGACGTCCACCAGTGCGACGACGACTACTCCGACACCCGCGGCAACCACGCCCTGGGCAACCGCAACCGCCGCAGCCGAGCCGTCGTCCATGGCCGCCGTGTCACCTGCGATCTCGCCGTCGGCGACTACGTCGTCAACGGCATCCTCAACAGCAGCGATGAGCGATCGAGCGCAGGACGACTCAGCCGGATCGGGCGCGTCGACCACGGCGCCTTCGGGGAAGGCCGATCCGGGGAATTGAGTGCGGTTCCTCCTCGCCGGTCACGTCGGTCGCGATCACCACGGTCGCGGTCACTACACTGGGCGAAGTGGCAGGCCGAATCCCCGATCGCGACATCACGGCAATCCGTGAGCAGACGCGAATCGAGGACATCATCGGCGAGTATGTGGCGTTGCGCCAGGCCGGTTCCGATCGCCTCAAGGGCCTGTGTCCCTTTCACGACGAGAAGACCCCGTCGTTCCACGTCCGCCCGGTGCACGGCCATTTCCACTGTTTCGGGTGCGGTGAGGGCGGCGACGTCTACAGCTTTCTGCAGAAGCAGGAGCACATCGGTTTTGTCGAGGCAGTCGAGCAACTCGCCGACCGGATCGGCTATCAGATCCACTACGAGGGCGGCGGACCGAGTGTCGTGCGTGATCGCGGCACCCGGGCCCGCCTGGCCGCCGCGAATGCCGCGGCACACAAGTTCTACGTCGACCAACTGCGCTCACCCGAAGCGCAGATCGCACGCGACTATCTGACCGAACGTCACTTCGACGCGGCCGCTGCGGCGCAGTTCGGCTGTGGGTATGCCCCGGCCGGCTGGGACACGCTGACCACACACCTGCTCGGTCAGGGCTTCGAGTTCGACGAGCTTCGCGAGGCGGGACTGTCGAAGGAGGGCCGCAAGGGACCGATCGACCGGTTTCATCGTCGGCTGCTCTGGCCGATTCGCAATCTCGGCGGCGATATCATCGGCTTCGGAGCGCGCAAACTCTTCGACGACGACAATCTCGGCAAGTACATGAACACGCCGGAGACCATGCTGTACAAGAAGTCTCAGGTGCTGTTCGGTCTGGATCTGGCGAAGAAGAACATCGCCAAGGGTCATCAGGTGGTCATCGTCGAGGGGTACACCGACGTGATGGCGATGCATCTGTCCGGGGTGACCACGGCGGTCGCCTCGTGCGGGACGGCTTTCGGCGAGGATCATCTGGCGCTGGTGCGCAGGCTGATGATGGACGACTCGTACTTCCGTGGCGAGGTGATCTACACCTTCGACGGCGATGACGCGGGAAAAGCGGCTGCGCTCAAGGCTTTCGAAGGAGAACAGTCGATCGCCGGGCAGACCTTCGTGGCGATCGCCCCCGACGGGATGGATCCGTGTGAACTGCGGCAGGAGCGGGGCGAGGCCGCAGTACGCGACCTGATCGCCCGCCGAATCCCGATGTTCCAGTTCGCGATCAAGACACTGATCGCCGCGCACGATCTCGACACCGCCGAGGGCAGGGTGCATGCGCTGCGTGAAGCGGTGCCGGTGGTGGCCCGCATCAAAGACGTTGCACTGCGCGACGAGTACGCACGCCAACTCGCCGGCTGGGTGGGGTGGGAAGAGGTGCCGCAGGTGCTCGCCCGGGTCCGCGAGGAAGCCGCCCGGCACAACCGCGCTACGGGCCGCGCACAGACAACCGGGGCGTCGGGGATGCGACGCGATCGACCCGAGGCGGCGAAGGGCCCGTCGTCGGCGCGTCCCCGCGCCGACGACCCGCGGCTCTGGCCGCAACGTGAGGCGTTGAAGGCGGCGCTGCAGTACCCGGCGATCGCCGGGACGGTGTTCGATTCGCTTCCGTCCGAGTGCTTCACCGAGCCGATCTACATGCGGTTGCGTCAGGCGATGGCCGACCTCGGCGGCACGTCGTCGGGCATGGGTGGCGCGCAATGGGTGGACGCGGTGAACCACGAGGTCGACGACCCGGTGCTCTCGCCGATGGTGACCGAACTCGCCGTCGAGCCGATGAGCGTGACCGAGGACAACATCCCGCGCTACGTCAACAGCGTGCTCGCCCGCTTGCAAGAGGTGTGGGTCGGTGCGCAGATCGCCGACATCAAGTCACGCCTGCGGCGTATGGCGCCCAGCGAGGACCCCGACGCGTACAACGCCGTCTTCGGTGATTTGGTTGCACTCGAGGCCTATCGCCGCAGTCTGCTCGAGCAGGCCGTCGACCCCACCGAGGGCATCGGCTGACCGAGGCCTTTGCCGAGCAGTGCGCTCAGAGGCCTTTGCCGAGCAGTGCGCTCAGGCCGCTTCGGTACGGATGCCCGGACGCAATTCGGCCGGATACATCGGTCGGTGCGGGTCGTCGGCGTTGTAGACGCACCCACCCGCGTAGGTGTGGATGCCCGAGCAGCGGTCGGGGATGGGGCGCGGACGCCCCCAGATGTGATCGGCGGTCGCAGTCATGGTCGCCTCCCTCGGTACGTCGTGGACGATGCACAGAAGTATGGGGGCATACCTGTCCGAATGGGCAGTGAGCGCGGTGTTTCACTCCGGACGAGTTCAGGTGAGGTGCCTCACACTCCACGGGCGGGTTGACGCATCGATGGACCGAAGGAGGCGTGCAGCGGCTGCGGCCGCCCGCAAACACGTTGAGCCCGAACCGATGTGATCACCGGTCCGGGCTCAACGTCAGTCGGTTCTGGTCTGGTCAGTCTTTTCGGCCCAGAATCACGATCGCGAATCCGATGCCGCTGATCACGCAGGAACCGGTGTGACGGCCGGCATCGCCCTCAGTGCGTTCACGTCGGGAACGCCACGCTTGGGCGCCTGCGGTGACGGGGTGCTTGTGTGAGATCGGGACTGTGGCCCGCCGCGTCGGGTGCATGGGCACGGAACGCCTGCCCGGGCCGAGTCGGGCGGCGACACGAGGCGATTCCCGGCGTTCAGCTGAACGCGCGGTGTGGTGTGGGTCACAATGGTTCGTGCCGGGAGTCGTCGGAATGAGGAGAGGTGGCGGTCGTTGACAGACATCGTGCTCGCGGAGGTCGGGACGCCGTGCGAGCGACAGGTGGTGGCGGAGTGGGCTCAGACCGCACATCCCGACGCATTGTTGCGGACCCTCGACGAGATCGATGCCGAGAACCTCGAACCCGAGACCGCACTCATCCCCGCACGCGTGGTGTGGCTTCCCCCGGTCCGCAAGGGGGAGCGGCGGGTGTCGGTGGCCGACGTTCTCGTGCTGTCGAATCCGCGGCGACCGCCGGCCTTTCGGCAGAACGCGATCAAGAAGCGCCGACCCGATCGGGTGCGGGTGGCCGTCGGGGAGGCGGCCACCGTCGCCGATCTGCGCGCCAGGCATGAGCAGTCGTCGGCGGAGGGAGAGGCCTTCACCGCGTTCGTGGGGGTACAGGCGGCGTTGTCGGCCGAACGGGCCGAACGCCAGATCGTCGGCGACCGCTACAAGGTGCCGCGCCTGGTCGCCGAACAGATCGGTTCCTCGGCACGTTTCCGTGACAATGCCGCCGCACTTGCCGCCGATCTCGGCCGGCCGGTGGCCGCGGTGATGGCCGAGGCCACCGACAAGATGTCGGCCTTCGTGGCCACCCAGAGCCGGCTCATGGACGACGTATTCTCCTCCACGTTCCGCGCGCTCTACGAGCGCGCGTGGACGGTGTCTGTCGACCTGGACACCCTCGGCCGTCTGCGCGCGCTGAACAAGTGCCACGGTCTGATCTTCCTGCCCTCGCACCGCTCCTACGTCGACACCCTGGTGCTCTCGGAAGTCCTTCGTAGCCATGACTTCCCACCGAATCTGGTCCTCGGTGGCAACAATCTCGCGATCTGGCCGATCGCGCCGGTGGCACGCCGCGCGGGAGTGATTTTCATCCGGCGCAAGTTCGGCGGCGACCCGGTCTACAAGTTCGCGATGCGCTCCTACCTGTCGTTCATCGTCGACAAGCGCTTCAATCTCGAGTGGTACATCGAGGGCGGTCGCAGCCGAACCGGCAAACTCCGCCCACCGAAACTCGGCTTGCTGTCGTATGTGGTCGACGCGATCGAACAGCTCGACGATGCCGACATGATGGTGGTGCCGACCTCGATCGTCTACGACCAACTCCACGAGATCGCAGCGATGGCACGGGAATCGGCCGGTGGTGCGAAGAAGCCCGAGGACGTCACCTGGCTGTTGAAGTACGCCAAAGCTCAACGCACCCACCTCGGTACGGCGCGGGTGCGCTTCGGGACACCCTTCTCGCTGCGCGAGGCCATCGTCGAAGGTGGGGATGATCCGGCGGCGCTGGACAAGATCGCCTTCCGGGTGATGGACGAGATCAACGCCGCCACACCGATTTCGGCCACGTCCCTGGCAGGTTTCGCACTGCTGGGCGCGGGAGAGCGTGCCTATACGGCCGGGGAGATCGAGGAGATCCTCGAGCCGCTCCTGGACTATATCGACCGCCGGGGACTGCCCGGGCCGGACGCGCAATTGTGCCGCGGCCTCGGTTTGCTCTCGACGCTGCGTGAACTCACCGCCGCAGGGGTGCTCACCCGATTCGACGGTGGCACCGACACCGTCTGGTCGATCGCACCCGGCAATCATGCCGTTGCCGCGTACTACCGCAACGGCGCCCTGCACCACTTCGTCGACCGGGCGATCGTCGAGATGGCCTTGGTGGCCGCCGATCGCGGCGATTTCGAGGCCGATGTGGATGCGATGCTGGCCGCCTCCCAACAGGAGGCCTTGCGTATCCGCGATCTGCTGAAGTTCGAGTTCTTCTTTCCCACCAAAGAGATGTTCCTGCACCGACTCGGCGCCGAACTCGACCTCATCGCCCCCGAATGGCGCGACACCCCACCGACCCCACAGTGGATCCACCAGACCCTGCTCGCCACGTCCGGTGCGCTGTTCGCCCGGCGCACACTGCAGACGTTCTTCGACGCGCAACTCGTTGTCGCGCAACGACTCGTCGCGCTCGGCGACGCACCCATCGACAAGGAGCGGGTGCTCGCCGACTGTCTTGGACTCGGCCGCCAGCTGGAACTGCAGGCGGTGATCCGCAGCAAGGACTCGGTGTCGACCGAGTTGTACGACGCTGCGTACCGGCTTGCCGACAACCGACATCTGATCGCTCGGGCGGCGGACGCCGAGCCGGGCGTCGGTCTTGCCGGGGCGCGGCGGGCGTGGCTCGATGAGGTCGAGGAGATGCGTGAACGGCTTGCCAAGATCGCGGCGATCGAGGCCGAGCAGATCGGGGGCATCCGGTGAGCGCGCTCGCCGAGCGATTGGCGCAGATCCGATCGGCTAAGCGCGGCAAGCAGGTCGGGGCGTTCTTCGACTATGACGGCACTCTGATCGAGGGCTTCTCGGCGACCGCGATCATCGGGGCGCGGGTGCGCAGTATGGAATTCGGACTCCGTGAACTCGCCGACTTCCTGCTTATCGGACTGCGCGGCGTCGAATCCGAGCAGGACTACGCCGAGGTGCTCGACGCGACGCGACCCACATTCGCCGGCAAGACCTATGACGACCTGCTCGCGCTGGGCGAGAGCCTGTTCACACACGAGACGGCCGCCCAACTGCGACCACAGATGTGGCAGATCCTGCGCGCACATCGGGCGATGGGCCACCGCATCGTCATCGCGTCGTCGGCGACGCGGTTCCAGATCGCCCCGATCGCCCGTGAGATCGACGCCGATCACGCGCTGGCCACCGACGTGGAAGTGGTTGACGGCGTGGTGACCGGTCGGGTGGTGGGCCGGCCATTGTGGGGGCCGGGAAAGGCGGCGGCGGTGCGTGCGCTGGCACGCGAACACGACATGGATCTCGACGCGTCGTTCGCCTACAGCGACGGCAACGAGGACATTCCGTATCTGGAGTCGGTGGGACATCCGGCGGCGGTGTCGCCCAAACGCGTCCTGCGCGCCGAGGCGCTCGCCCGCGGATGGCCGATCCTGGATCTGCGCAACCCAACCCACAATCGACTCGAGATGGCGGTGCGCACCGGCGCCTTCTACGGCACCTTTCTCACCTCGGCCGCGGTTGGGGTGCTCGGTGGGCTGGTGCGGCGGGACCGGTCGGCGGAGATGATGCAGTCCGCGGTGTCCGGGGGTATGGATGTCGGGCTCGCGCTGGCCGGGGTGCGTGTCGAGGTCATCAGTGGCGCAGAGTATCTGACGTCGGCTCGCCCGTGCGTCTTCGTCTTCAATCATCAGTCGAAACTCGATCTGCCGGTGATGATCCACCTGGTGCGCTCCGATGCGACGGGCGTTGCGAAGAAGGAGATCGGCCGGCTACCGGTCTTCGGCCAGGTCCTCGACGCCGCCGGGGTGGTGTTCATCGATCGGGCCGACGCCGGGAAAGCCATCGAGCAGCTCGCGCCCGCGGTGGCCAAACTCCGCGACGAGGGCGCCTCGTTGGTCGTCGCACCCGAGGGAACCCGCTCGGCGACACCACGAGTTGGACTGTTCAAGAAAGGTCCCTTTCACATTGCGATGCAGGCCGGGGTGCCGGTGGTGCCGGTGGTGTTGCGCAACACGGGTGAGCTGATGTGGCGCGGGGCGCAGCTGATCAAGCCCGGCGTGGTGCAGGTCAAGGTGCTCGAGCCGGTGGACACCTCGTCCTGGAGCGCCGAAGACATCGGGCACCGCGCCGAAGAGATTCGGCAACAATTCATCTCGACACTGGCCGACTGGCCGGTCGACCTTTTCGAGAACGGTCGGTCGGCCGCGGACCAGGAGGTGATCGGATGAGCGAGGACCGTCCACTCGACTGGGGCACCGAACCGCATATGAGCCCGGTCGACACCGTGATGTGGCGGGGCGACAGTGATCGCCGGCTCCGCGGAACGATCTGCATGCTGGAGATCTATGACATTGTGCCGGAATGGGATCGGCTGATCGCCGCCCACGAGTGGGGTAGCCGAATGGCGCCGCGCTTTCGGCAGCGGGTGATCGACTCGCCGTTCGGTACCGGCACCCCGAGCTGGGCGATCGACCCCGAGTTCGACCTGCACTATCACGTCCGCCGGCTACGGTTGGCCGGGGACGGCTCGATGCGTGAATTGCTCTCCACCTGTGAGCAATTGGCGATGACGGCGCTCGATCCGGCGCGGCCGCCGTGGGAGGGCTATCTCATCGAGGGGCTGCCCGGCGGCAAGGCTGCGTACTTCCTCAAGGGTCACCATGCGCTGACCGACGGTCTCGGCGCGATCATCGCACTGGCGCAACTGCATTCGACCACCCGCGAGCCGAAACCCGACAAGCCGCAGCCGCCTGTGCCCGCCCCGGTCGACGTCTCGGCACTGGAGGTGTTGCGTCGTCAGATCGGCGACGAGGTGGCGCGGGTACCGCATCGCGTCGACGTCGTGGTGAGCGGTGCCCGTGCACTCGTCGACCCGAAACGGGCGTTGAGCAAGGCACTGCGCTACGGACGTTCGGTGCCACGGGTGGCCGGTCTGGTAAGCCCACCCGGGTCACCACTGCTGGCCCATCGCAGCCTGTCGTGGCGGTTCGCGGCGTTCGAGGTACCCTTCGCCGATCTGCGTGCCGCCGGGTCGGCGGTGCGTGCTTCGGTCAACGACGTGTACCTGGGTGGCCTGATCGGCGGATTCCGCATCTATCACGAGCGCCTCGGCCGGCCGGTGGAGGCGATTCCGGTGGCGATTCCCATCTCGGTACGCCGACCCGAGGACCCCGAAGGAGGCAATCGGATTGCGGTGGGCCGCATGGCCGGTCCGGTCGGCATCGCCGACCCCTTCGAGCGGGTGCTGACGATCCGCGAGCAGGTGCGGGCGGCGCGCACCGAACCCGCCGTCGACGTGTTCAACACCATGGGACCAGTACTGGCCTGGATACCGGGATGGCTGCTGGGACGTTTCAGCGGGGCCACCAGCGGTAACGACCTGCAGGCGAGCAACGTTCCGGGAATCCCATGGGAGACCTTCGTCGCCGGCGCCAAGGTGGAACGGATGTATCCCTTCGGCCCGCTGCCCGGCTGCGCGGTGATGGCGACGATGATCACCCACAACGGCATTGCGTGTCTGGGAATCAATTTCGATGCGGCGTCGATCACCGAACCGGAGATCTTCGCCGACAGCGTCGTCGCCGGGTTCGATGAGGTGCTGGCCCTGTCCGGGGCTGACTCGCCGGCAACGATGACCCACGTGGTGTGAGTCGAAAAACAAAAAACCGCCTGTGACCAGGCGGTTTTGTTGCTCCCCCAACTGGACTCGAACCAGTAACCGTTCGATTAACAGTCGAATGCTCTGCCAATTGAGCTATGGGGGACTGCTCGGGTGGTGCCGGTGTCACCCCGTCGGGGCGGCATCAGAACCGAACGCTGACTTTAGCGCATGGGTCGGGCAAAGAACAAAACGCCAGTTCGCGCCACCCGAGCAGTCCCTCGGGCTCTCAGTGACCGGCGACGACGTCGGCCTCGTCGACGACCACCGGGATGCGGGCTCCCGGAAGGAACCAGTACGCCAGGCAGATCAGGCCGAAGAAGAGGTAACCCAGGGCCACAGCCGGATTGGCCGCCCACGCCACCTCCGGTGCGTGGATGAGCCCGATGAACGACAGCACGGCGCCGACGCCGCATGCGATCGCCGCGTAGTGAAACTTCTTGTCGAGGATGAAGGTCACGATGGTGCCCAGGATCAGTCCTACCAGCACCGCGCCCTGGCCGAGTGTAGTCAGGCCGCTGTAGACCAGGCCGGCATTGCCGAGAGCAGCGTCGCCGACCTTGTCGGCGGTCGTCCCCGCCGCGGACAGGGCGTTGTCGATCAGCCCGCTGCCCCACTGGGCGAGGTTGGGCAGGATCGCGGCAACCACCGCGACCGCGTGCAGACGTGGCACCGCCTGGAACGCCTGGGCGCCGATGAGCAGGCCGATGTAGAGCAAGATCGGGACGATCGCCGGAACCGGCAGCAACGCCTCGAGCACCCCGAAGAGTCCGGCGAAACACAGCACACCGATCGCGACCCCGCTCGCCAGGGAGTACCCGGCGCGACCGCCCGCATCCTTCCAGCCGGGATGACCGATATAGACCGCGGGCGGGAACGGTGACCCGAACGCCGCACCGATGCACGCACCGGCGCCGTCGGCGAGCAGCACGCTGCGCAGGTTGTAGCTGTCGCCGGCCGCCGCGGCACTCTCCACATTGCTCATCGCCTCGGTGAAGTTGTAGACGCCCAACGGGATCGCCGTCCCGAGCAGCGGGGCGAGATGTCCCAGTCCGGAGAACAGCATGTCGAAGCGCTGGTCGGGGATGCCCACCGCGATGTCGGAGACCGCTGCGGTGAGGTCGGGTACCGACATGAAGCCACCGATCCAGCCGATCGCCGTACCGACCAGCAGAGCGGCCAGGCCGACGGGGATGTTGCCGGGTAGCCGCACATCGGTGAAGAAGCCGATCAGTATGATGCCCAGCACCGGCAGCCCGATCCAGGCGGCGTCCCACATTTGTCCGGCCGGGCGCATCGCAATGAAAGTGAGCGAAATGCCCGCCAGGGTGCCGAGCATTGCTGCGCGCGGGGTCAGTCTTCGGACGTAGGGCCCAACGAACGCGCCGATCATAACGATGACGCCGATCATGAACGCCCACGCGAGACCGGCCTCCCAGGCCTGCATCGCGTCCTTGGTCGTGAGATAGACGGGCAGCATCACGACGAAGACGACGATGAACATGTGGGGCACGCTCGGGCCGTACGGCAGCGCGGTCACGTCGGTGCGGCCTTCACGACGGGCCAGGCGCCGGGCCAGGAACGTGTAGTAGACGTTGCCGAGGATCAACGCGACGCCGAGAGCCGGGAGCACTGTCCCCAAGACATCGTCGGCGGGGATCTTGACCACACCGATCATGAGGCCGGTCAGGGTTAACACGTTGACCAGGATGTTGAAACCAAGGCCGAAGAACGCGTTGGTGTCGCCACGAGTCCACCAGGGGATCCGTGGGTTCGGTGTGGGGGACGGATTTGCTGCGGGAGAGGTGGTTTCGGCGGTGGCGCTCATCGCGATTCCTTGAGGTGCTCGGGCGGATGCTGTGTCGGGAGTCGGGAGTCGGGGGACTGGGGTGGTCGGGACTGGGGGACGTCGGTGTCCGTGGCGGGGCGGATCAGGAAGCGGCGTCGTCGGTGTTGGAACCGTCCAGTGCGGCGATGACGTCGGCGCTGTGGGCGGTCCACCCGAAGATGCCGCCTTGGGCGACGACCATCTCCAGGCCGACACGCTGGAATTCGGGGAAATACGAACCGACACAGTCGGACATGACGACGCACTCGTAGCCGCGGTCGTTGGCCTCGCGTGTGGTGGTGTGGACGCAGACCTCAGTGGTGACCCCGGTGACGAGCAGTGAGGTGATGCCGCGGCTCTGGAGGACCTCTGCGAGCCCGGTGGCGTAGAAGGCGCCCTTGCCCGGTTTGTCGATCACCACTTCGCCCGCGGCGGGTGCGAGTTCGTCGATGATGTCGTGCCCGTACTCGCCCCTGATCAGAATCCGGCCGAACGTCCCGGTGTCACCGATGCGTTTGCTGGGCGTGCCACGTCGGAGCTTGGCCGGCGGGCAATCGGAGAGGTCCGGTTCGTGTCCTTCGCGGGTGTGGATGACGGGTAAGCCCACTCGACGTGCGGCGGCGAGAAGGTCAACCAGCGGCGGAATCACCTTCTGCAGTAAGGTGACGTCGTTGCCGAGGGACTCCCCGAAACCGCCGGGAAGCAGGAAATCGCGCTGCATGTCGATGATCAGCAGCGCGGTGTGATCGAGATCGAGGTCGATCGGGGCGGGTGTGGCAGGGATGGTCACGGCCATGGTGTCTCCGGTGGGTGCGAGCGAAGGGGGTGGCGGCGGTTGTCGACGGCGGTTGTCTACGACGCGCGAGTGGTTGCCTCAGAGTCGGTGTCGGCGGGGTGCTGATGCCCAGGGTGATGGCGCGGTTCGTCGAGAAGATTCGCCGCCATCTGCAGCACCGCGTCGTCGTGCAGGGCGTTGCCGAGCACCATGACACTGTGCGGTCGGCCGTCGGCGGTGAGTCCTTGTGGGACAGCGACCCCGGTGAGGTCGAGGAGATTGCCGAAGTGGGTGTAGTGGCCGAGCATGGTGTTGGTCGCCAGGGGTTGGGCGAGCACCTCCGCGACGGTGAAGGTGCGGCCGATCGTGGGTATGACGAGGACGTCGATCCCGTCCCAGACCCGGCCGACCTCGGCGCGCAGTTCGGCGAGTCGTTGCATGGCGGCGAAGGCATCGACCGCGGTGTACTTGGTTGCGCCTTCGAGGATCTCGCGGACGACCGGATGGATCGAGTCCCGATGGGCGGCGAGGAATTCCCCGAAGACGACGAGCCGCTCGGCGACCCATGGACCCGCGTAGAGCAATTCGCCTGCGGCCAGGAACGGTTCGAGAGAGATCTCCTCGATGGTGACCGGAACCGGGAAGCGCATGTGCGAGAGCCGTTCCCGGAACGTCTGGTGAGCCTCGCGCAGCGCGTCGTCGCCGAAGAACTCCAGCTGCGACATCGGTGGCAGACCGACGGTGAGGCCCCCGCGGTGGTCCGCTCCGGGCGAGCGGGACCACGGGTCGGCCTCGTCGCGGGCTGCCATCACCGCCATCACGCGGTCGACGTCGTCGATGCCGTCGGCCATCACGGTGATGCAGTCCAACGACTTACACGCGGGAACGAGTCCGACCGCGCTGATCAATCCCCGCGAGGGCTTGTAGCCGACGATCCCGTTGAGCGCCGCCGGCACCCGACCGCTGCCCGCCGTGTCCGTCGCCACAGCAAACGGAACCTCGCCGAGCGCCACCGCGAGGGCGGAACCGGAACTCGAACCGCCCGAGATCATCTCATTGCCGAAAACGCTGCGTGGCAACGGGTACGGGGTGCGTGTGCCGTTGAGTCCGGTCGCGAACTGATCGAGGTTGGTCTTGCCGACGTACAGGGCGCCGGCATCGAGCAGGCGTTGTACCGCCGGCGCGGTCGTGTCGGGCGTGTAGGCGTAGTCGGGGCACGACAGCGTCGTTGGTACCCCGGCGACGTCGATGCTGTCCTTGACCCCGAACGGGATCCCATAGAGCGGCAGCGCGCGGGCACCGGGGCGCGCCTCGAGGTCCGCGGCGGCGCGCACGAGGTCATCGCCGGCAACCGTCGAGATCCAGGTTCCGTCTTCCCCGCGGGCGGCGATGGCGTCGGCCACCCGCCGGGCGGTGCGAGTCGGCGATCCGCCGCCGCTGAGGTGGCTGTCGAGAATTTCCGCGATGGTCGGACCTCCGAGGGGTCCACCGGAGCCGCTGCGAATGTTCATATCGTCGATTGTCGACAGAATCATGGCGGACGTAGAACATTTGTGTGTCGTTCGTGTTAGGCGGCGTCACACGCCGCATGCGCGCAGGAGTGGCGGAGCGCGTGCGAGGCGGATCTCAGGCGGATGCCGCGTCGTCGTCGAGCGCGGCGACCAGGTCGAGGTACCGCAGGTGGCCGTGATCGCGCAGCGCCGCCACGGTGGCCGCGACATCGTTGGCCTCGAGCGCGGCGAGGATGTCGTGGTGGCGACGCAAACCGTCATGCGAACCGTGATCGGCGGCTTCCGCGCGTAGATTGACCGCCATCGGCAGCTGAAGCTTCAGCAGGATCGGTGCCAGGGCGATGTCGAGCTGCCGATTGCCGGCGAGTCCCACGACGGCGGCATGAAAACGCCGGTGGGCGTCGTCTTTGTCCAACTCGTCGGAGGCGTTCTCGAGTTGCTCGATCGCGGCGCGAACCGGCGCCAACTGGGTTTCCGGATCGGTCAGCGGCAATGCCGATTCGACGGCGAAGCGCTCGAGTAGCTGACGTAGTTCGAACAGCTGCAGGATGTCTCGCGGTGACCACTCGGCCACCCTCGCGCCGCGGCGGGGCAGATGCTCGACGACTCCTTGCTGTGCAAGGAGTCGGAGTGCCTCCCGAATGGGTGCCCTGCTGAAACCCAAACTTGCGCAGAGATTCTCCTCGACAATCTTCTCGCCCGGCGCCAATGCCCCGGACAAGATGGCGTCGCGGATGCGTCGGGCGGCCACGTCGACGAGGCTTTCGGGGAGCCCTCGCCCCGGTCTTGCGTCATCGACCCCGGCCATGCGCCGTCACTCCTGTTTCGCTGGTTCTCGTTCTCGTTCGCTCGCCGGACGCGTCGTCGGTGCTACCGCGTCAGGCACGCCGTAGAGTCTAGTGCCCGGGTGCACCGCGGTCGGTTATGCCCGAGGTGCCAGGGCGACGCATGATCGCGGCTGCCGCACCGTGCGGTATTGTCGCTGCTCGGGCACGACGTGCCCGCTGGGGCGGTAGCTCAGTCGGTTAGAGCCGCGGACTCATAATCCGTAGGTCGCGGGTTCGAGCCCCGCCCGCCCCACCGATGAACAGTGGATACGTCCGTGGAGCCGCCGGGTCCATCGAGCCGATCCGACGTTTATTCGTCGTCTTTGCGGCAGTCAGGGGCGCTGTCGTCGGCGACCTCCAGTTGGAACTGGAACGGCGACTGTGCGTCCGTGCCGATGAGCGTTCGCTCGGCAGAGCCGAGGGCCGTTGACTCTCCAAACAGCATCCAAAGGGCATCGACGTTCGTCGGTAGGTCTGGCTTGGGCAGATGATGAGCCAGCAGTGGGGAGCTGAAGGCTTCAACAGTGGGGTAGTCGAGTACGTGCGCCACGACGAATACCACTTGAGCGTGGTTCTCCGCAGCCTTCTTTCTTAGCTGGCCGGCCGCTGCATCTATCGCTTCCGATGCGATGTGCTCCACGACTGCTGCCGCCCTGACGAACCGGCTACTGTGTGATCGACCCTCTCCTGATACTGCAGCGCTGGCTCGTATTGCTCGATCGATTCGTGCGTCGGCGGCCCACAAAACAGTTACCTCACCGATCGCGATGATTTGGCTTCCGATCGGGCTGACCTCATCTGGTGACACGGCGAGATTTGTTGCAGCATAAGGCCAGCTGTCTCCTATTTAGATTCAAGGCGCCACGCCGCTGCACTATTACGTCGTTCCGGCGATCACCGCGAGCGTGACGATCCCAGCGACAATGCCGAGGATGACTGCTGTGATGAGGTTGGCGACCACGACGGCGATCACCACCTGTGAGAACGACAGGTTGGCGTCCACACGACCGACAACCTCAACCACCCCAGAGTCCCTATTGCGGTCTTGACGGGCCAGCTCGGCGTCGATCATGGCGTCGGTGATGTGCTTGGTCATCACTGGATGATATCGGGCGTAACCGACGCGGTACTGGCTTAGCTTGAGCCGTGGTCGTACAGCTTGTTGAACTCTGGCTCGATCCACACAACGTGGAACACATCCCGCACTCTCACGCCCGCCATCGGCAGTTGCCCGCAGTAGCGGAAGACCATGAACTTGTCCGAATCCTCGAAAGCCTGCGGAATCGACGGTTTGATCGAATGCTTGGGAATCTGCTCGTACCCGAGTCCTTTGCGCGGAGCCTGACCCAGATCGTTCCAGGTCAGAGCGCATAGCCGCTGCAGCGTCTCGGCGAATGCCTTTACGCGCTCTTGGTCAAGCGCCTTGACATCAAAATCATTGACCAGGTGCTTCAAACAGAACTTTGGACTCTCCGCATTGTGATTGCGCGGCTCCGTAGGCACTCCGACACCATCTGCGGGTGCCGCTGGACGCTTTCCGCGCTTGCCGCTCTTCGCGCCCACCGCCTCACCGTTGAGCCGCGGGCGCGAAAAACGACCGCATGTCATCGACTGCTATGGTCGAGCCGCGCAAATCGCCTTCACCCCAAGCATTGAGCCAGGGCGCCTCTTCATGGGTCATATTCCGTAAGCGGGCAGCTGTAAACCCGCCGTATGTGTTCCAGACCTGGCCCAGGTAGAAGGACGTGTCGTCGTCGATCCGATCCCATGTGAAGTCATCGCTGTCATCCAGCTCGATCGGTGCCGCGCCGAACCTCTTGAACTCGTGGTAGACCGCAGGCACGACGGGACCGTGCGACCAGGCCTGCAGCGAGTCTGAAAATAGCGGTTTGCCGTTGCTCCCCAGGTGATGGCCCTGCGCGTAGTACAAGAGCTTCTGGAGCTTCATGTTCGTGAGTGCGTCCTCGGGGTCTGCCCAGGCCACAAACCACTTGGCGATGTCGATAGCACGGTAGGTGTGGTCCGACATAGCTATCTCCCTTCGCTTGTGGACAATCTGTGGAATATAACCCGGAGACTACGCGGAGTGTTTCCCGTTTCAGGAACTGGGTGCGGTGTGTCACTGTGCACCACATGATGCACCCGACCACCGACAGATCGAGCTTCGAACGGCAATAACAACCGCTGGCCGCGAAGCCATGTCCAGCCTGACGGCTATGTCGAGTTCGCCGCCGGCGAGCACGGTAGCCAGACCCGCGTGACCGTCCGGACAGATCAGTGGGTCTCGGCGGACCTGGGCGGCGTCTGACCCTTTCGTCCAACGCGAGTCAACTGTCGGGGTTATCCCAGATGCCGGTCTGATCAAGGTGTTTCATCAGCCGCTCGGCGCCGTCGTCGAATTGGCGGCGGGTCTGTGCGATCACACCGTCGCGATCGCCGGCGCGGTAGGCCGCGATCAGCCGATCGTGACTGTCCAGGGCGACCTCGCCCCATTCCGGGTCGGAGGCGTAGAGCTGGGTGGGGGTGTAGCGCGCTGCCGAGAAGAGGAACCAGGCGAGTTTTTTGCCGGCCGCGATCACGTTGTGGCGCCGGTGGAACTCGAATTCCGCGTCGATGATGGCCGCCGTGTCGCCGGATGCCACGGTCGAGCGAAATTTCTGGTTGCACCACTCAAGATCGGCGATGTCCTCGGAGGTAATCACCTCGGCTGTGCGCAGAGCGAGCTTCACCGCGATCTCACCTTGCAGCCAGAAGAGGTCGTCGACGTCGATGCGGTCGAGATCGGAAACCCGATAGCCGCGGTGAGGCTCGAGGCTGACCATTCCCTCCCCGCGCAGCGTGAGCAGGGCCTCGCGCACCGGGGTTACGCTTACCCCGAGCCGCTCGGCGGTTTCGTCGAGACGGATGTACTCGCCCGGCCGGAAGTCCGCGGTCATGATCAGATGCCGCAGGTGCGCGGCGACCTCCTCGGAGAGCTGCGGCCGGCGACGCAAGCGCGCATGGTCGTCGGCGCCGCCCGCCCGACCCTCCCGACGCTCGGACGCCGAATGTCGTGCTGTTGATGTCACGCTGGATTTCATTGGCCCCCCGTAGACCGTCGAGTTGAGTGCGCCACGCATCCGGCGCCGGCTCGAATTCGGGTACGTGCGTCGCCCGTGGATCGTCACGGCCGCCTCTGAATCATATGTCTGATACCTCTACCCGTGACCGCCGCCACAGATACTGCCGCTACATTGGTGGCCATGCCCAAGTCAGCACGCCGATCCACGCAGAGTTCTCCGGTGGACGAGAGCGCGCTTGCCGTCGATGGCGATGAGGGTGCGACCAGGGGAGACGTCGACACCGCAGACGCGGGCGATGACTTGGACTGGGCAGGTGAGCGCGCCGGATCGGGGACATCCGAACCCACGCCGCTCGACGGGCTCGGCTTCCTCGAGGCCAATCGCCGCGCGCGTGAGCGGTTGCGCGCCGACGCCGAACGCAAGGCGGTCCGCGCGTCGGATCCGGATCGGGTGCCGCGCAAACTCGGTGAGGTATCGGCGGCGACGTCGGGGCCCGTTGGGCGCCGGCGCCTGACGATGGGCGGGAGCCGTGCCCTGTTCGCGGCGGTTGCGGTGCTCGTGGTGCTCGTGGTCGGGCTTGGGATCTCCACCGGTATGCTGGCCTACCGCCTGCACAGCGCCGACAGTGCGGCCGCCGCCGGGCCGTCCGATGCCGACCGGAAGGCCGTCATCGACACCGCAAAGAGCTACGCCGCGACGCTGACCACCTACGACTCGTCGAACTACGGCGATCTCGACGCGCGTATCCGCCAGATCTCCACCCCCGACTTTGCCAAGACGTTCATCGCGTCCTCCCAGGACGCCCGAGCGGGAAATGCCAACGTCAAGGGCGTCTCCAAGGCCACTGCCGCACATGGGGGCATCGAGTCGATGAGTGCCGACAACGCCGTCGTGCTCGTCAGCCTGGATCAGGCCATTACCTCACCGGAGCTGACGAGCGAGGTGCCCCAAGGCATCCCGTATCAGTCCAGGGTATTGGTGACGCTCACCAAACAGGACAGACGCTGGATGCTGGCGGGGTTCACGGTCGTCGAATAATTCACCGGTTCAAGAGAATTCGTCGACAGATTGCGTCGATGCGAGCCGGCGCGGGCGGTTGGGGCCCGTGGACCAGATCGGTGACGACCGCCAGTTCGGCATGGACCAAAAAGCGCGCTCGGCTCGCGTCGACCTCTGGGTGCGCCCGGCACACCCAGGCGGCCCACTCCTCGACGTTGCGGCGTTGCTGGGTGCGCAGCGCGGTCCGGGTGTGGGCTTGGAGATGGCCCGCTTCGGAGAGGTAAACGGTCATCAGTTCCGGTGCGGCACAACATAGGTCGATGTAGCGCCGCACCATGTGCGCAACGGCGTCGGCGGGGGTCCGCGACGCGGCGAGGGCGTCGGCGATGCTGGCGGTGGTGCGGTCGGAGGCTCGCCAGAACGCTGCCTCCAATATCGCCACCTTGCTGGTGAAATGCCGGTAGACCCCGGAGGCTGGGATGCCTGCCGCCTGCCCGATCTCCTCGATCGTCACGTCGTGGAAGCCGCGAACCGCGAACAGGGCGATCGACTCGGACAGGATGATCTCGCGTCTGCCCGTCGGAGAGAGTCCGGGTCCGGTAACGGGAACCGACCCGGCGGTTTCGAGGAGATCGATGTCGAGCAGGCTCATCGCCGCGTCGCAGAGCAGGTGTTGCACCTCGGGTGCCGGCAGCGTGGCCCGATGAGTGGCGGGGCTGGCCACCACACTGGTCATCGCTGCGGCGAGGGTGTTGGCGTCGTGGCGGTCGAGGTCGGTGCGCGAGCGCAGGATCGCCGACCGAATACGGCGATGCTGCGCGATCACGACCGCGCGCACATGAGCGGCGCCGGTCCCGCTCAGATACCGCGATTCCCAGCGATAGAGACCGCCGGTGCGCCGGTTCTCGATCGAGGCCGTCGCGATGGCCGCCAGCAGTGCGTACAACTCCTGACGCGGATCGGTCTCGGTCGGGACGTTGGAGGTGGCGGCGGCGAGACGGTCCGCCAAGACCCTGGTGGCCTCGGCGAACAGGGCGTATTTGTTGGGGAAGTGGCGATACAGCGCTGGCGCCGACATGTCCGCGGCCTCGGCGATGTCGTTGAGGCGGACCGCGTGATAGCCGCCATCACTGAAGGCGCGCGCGGCCACCTCGATGAGGTGTGTGCGGCGATCGACCGGGCGCCGCCGGGGCGTACTCCGGGTGGTCACGTCGACATCGTAGTCGGATAGTTTATTCGCAGAGCTGAACCAGAGATATTTCGAGAAAAGTACTGGTGAAATGCCTATTGATCATATATATGTTAATCGACATTCTCGTGATTCAGGTCTCTTCGTGGTGTACCGTGTGGCATGTGCCCGCAGATGCGGACAGCGGTGAGAGTCAGGGGAGCGGTGAGCGAGAACACGACGATCGACGACGCGGTCGGCGGGGCACGGGAGGTTCCCGGCGTGATCGAGTCACTCGACGACAGCGGCGTGGCGCGGCTGACGATCTCGCGGCCCGAGCGGATGAACGCCCTCGACACCGATGTCAATCGGCGCATCGTCGAGGCTTTGACGAGCTGGACTGCCGACGAGTCGGTTCGCCTGGTGGTCATCGATGGGGCGGGAGGCAGTTTCAGCACTGGCGCCGACATCACCTCCATCGCTCACGGCGGTGGCCTCGACGGACTCGGGCGTGAGCAGGCGCACGGGATCATCTCCTCCGGCTCGAATCTGGCCCGCGCATTGCGTGCCGTACCGGTGCCGGTCATTGCTTCGGTCGATGGGGCCGCGGCGGGAATCGGTGCCTCGCTAGCCCTGGGAGCAGACCTGATCTATGCCACCGCCCGGTCCTACTTCCTGCTCGCGTTCATCAACATCGGTCTGATGCCCGACGGTGGGGCATCGATGCTGGTGGCCGCCGCGGTCGGTCGGGCGCGCGCCAATGCGATGGCGCTCCTCGGCGAGAAGCTCTGGGCGCCTGCGGCATACGACGCCGGACTGGTCACCGAGGTACTCGAGGACCGTGCGGCACTCGACGCGAAGGTTGCCGCAGCGGTCGACAAACTCGCGGGCTTGTCGCCCTCAGCGGTGCGTCTGACCAAGTCGGCTCTCGACGCGCACACGATGTCGGGATTCGCGTCCGCACTCGAGCGGGAGCTCGAGGGGCAGACCGAGTTGCTCCAGTCGCCGGAGTTCCGCGCGGCGCTCGCCGCCTTCACCGGGCGACGAAGCTGATCCTCGAAGTGCCGCCGAGCGCGGACTCTGCACGTACATCATTGCCGCACAAAAGTATCCGCGAAGCACACCAAGGAGAGAACGCCACGATGACCGCGACGATCGACAACACCATCGACCTCACCACCGAACCACTCCGGTCTCGTCGTAACCATTGGAACAACCAGGTCCGCCGACATGCGTTCATGAATCCCGACGGGCCCGCCCTGAAGTTCTTGGGCACCCTGACCACGTGGAAACAACTCGACGAACGCACGCGCGGGTTCGCTGCCGCACTGAGCCGACGCGGCGTGGGCTACGGCGATCGCATCCTGCTGGTGTTGCTCAACCGCTCCGAGTACATCGAGGCCGTGATGGGCGCCAACCTGATCGGGGCCATCCCGGTGCCGGTCAACGTCCGGATGAGTCCGGCGGAGATCGCGTTCCTGGTCAGCGATTCTGGCGCCAAGGTTATCGTCACCGAGTCTCTTCTCGCTCCGCTGGCCGACGCGGTGAGTGCCTCGACTGGGGCGATCGACACCACGATCGTCGTCGGTGATACCGAGAATCCCGCACACTTGAAGTTCGAGGAGCTCGTCGCCGAGGATTCGTCGGATCTCCCCGAGATCGACGTGCCGGAGGAATCGGTCGCACTGATCATGTACACCTCGGGGACGACCGGAAAGCCCAAGGGCGCCATGCTTACCCACCAGAACCTGCAGGCCCAGGCCGTCACCTGTCTGCAGGCCCTGAGTACCCGCCCCGACGACGTGGGATCGTGTGTGGCACCGATGTTCCACATCGCCGGACTCGGCGCGATGGCGCCGCTGATCTACATTGGTGCGCTGTCGGTGATCCACCCGCTCGGGGCCTTCGATCCCGATGACATGCTCGATACCCTTGAACGGGAGGGCATTACCTCGATCTTCCTGGTCCCCGCGCAATGGCAGGCGGTGTGCGCCGCACAGCAGGCCCGGCCACGCGATCTCAAGCTGCGGGTCATCAGCTGGGGTGCGGCCCCAGCGGCGGATACGGTCTTACGCGCGATGAACGAGACCTTCCCGGACGCGTTGAACGTCGCGGTGTTCGGCCAGACCGAGATGTCGCCGATCACCTGTGTGCTCGAGGGCAAGGATGCCCTGCGTAAGATCGGCTCGATCGGCAAGGTGGTGCCGGCCGTCACGGCCCGTGTCGTCGACCCGGAGATGAACGATGTGGCCCCTGGCGAGGTCGGTGAGATCATCTATCGCGGTCCCAACATGATGATCGGCTACTGGCAGAACCCGCAGGGCACCGCCGATGCCTTCCACGGTGGCTGGTTCCATTCCGGCGACCTCGTCCGCCAGGACGACGAGGGCTTCCTCTACGTTGTGGACCGTGCCAAGGACATGATCATCTCGGGCGGAGAGAACATCTACTGCGCCGAGGTCGAGAATGTGCTGTTCGGGCACGAGAAGATCGCCGAGGCGGCGATTATCGGTCGCGCGCACGAGAAGTGGGGCGAGGTGCCGGTGGCCGTCGTCGTGCTCGCCGAGGGCGTTGACGATCTGACCCTCGACGACCTCGAGCCTTACCTCAACGAGAATCTGGCACGCTTCAAGCATCCCAAGGACCTCGTGATCGTCGACGAATTGCCGCGTAACGCCGGCGGCAAGGTCGTCAAGCCGACGCTGCGATCGACCTACGGCAGCAAGGACGCCGGTCTGGCGAACTGACCGCCCCTTGTGAACGCGGTGTGGACCCCGGAGGTGGTTGGCACGCGCACTGCGTCGTCGGCCGGGGCCTTCTTCGTGATCGGCGGCCGGGTCGTTGGTGCGGTCGCTGGCCCGACGGTGGTCCAGGGGGACACGGGCGGAGACCCTCAGGTTCAAGAAATGAAACACGTTACAATTTTGAACTGGAACACGTTACAATTCCGCCCGAGGAGTGGCATGCGCCACGCCGTGCCGGCACGAGTGGAGGTTCGAGGGTGAAGACCAAGGGTGCGCTGCTGCGGGAACTGAACAAGCCGTGGCAGATCGAAGAGATCGAGATCGGTGATCCCAAGGCGCACGAGATCAAGATCAGGATGGAAGCGGCCGGGATGTGCCACTCCGATCATCATCTGATGACCGGTGGCATCCCGATGGCCGGATTCCCGATTCTCGGCGGTCATGAGGGGTCCGGCGTGGTCGAGGAGATCGGCGAGGGCGTCACCGACTTCGAGGTCGGCGATCACGTGGTGCTCTCCTTCATCCCGTCCTGCGGCAAGTGTCCGTCGTGCAGGTCGGGCATGGCCAACCTCTGCGACATGGGCGCCATGCTCCTGCAAGGGGAGGCGGTGTCGGACAACACGTTCCGTATTCACACCACCCAAGGTGAGAACGTCTACCCGATGACGCTGCTCGGTACGTTCGCCCCATACATGGTGGTACACGAGGCGTCGGCGGTGAAGATCGACAAGTCGATTCCGTTCGAGGTGGCCGCGCTCGTCGGATGCGGGATTCCCACCGGCTATGGTTCCTCTACCCGCAGCGGCGACGTCCGCCCGGGCGAGGACGTGGCGATCGTCGGCGTCGGCGGTGTGGGTACTGCGGCACTGCAGGGCGCAGTGATCTCCGGTGCGCGCAATGTCTTCGCGATCGACCCGGTCGAGTGGAAGCGCGAGCAGGCCATGAAATTCGGGGCCACCAAGACCTTCGCCTCGATCGAGGAGGCGGCACCGGCCATCGCTGAGATCACCTTCGGGCACATGTGCCACAAGGTGATCGTCACTGTCGGGGAGGTCCACGGCAAGGACGTCGACAGCTGGATGGGGATCACCGCCAAGGGCGGTACATGCGTCTTGACGGGCATGGGTAACATGCTCGAATCCGACGTGACCCTGAACCTGGCGATGCTCACCCTGCTGCAGAAGAACTTGCAGGGCACCATCTTCGGTGGTGCCAACCCCAAACTCGACATCCCGCAGCTGCTGTCGATGTATCGGATGGGCAAGCTGAACATCGACGACATGATCACCCGGCAGTACCGTCTCGACCAGATCAACCAGGGCTACCAGGACATGCTGGACGGCAAGAACATCCGCGGCGTCATCCGCTACACCGACGAGGACCACTGAGCGCGACGCCGCGTAACCTCTGCTGATGTGGCGGTACTGGATGCATTAGCTGAGTGGCCGGTGGACAATGTCGCGGCCGCGGTGATCGGCGGCTCGGGCATTGTCTCGAGCCATGGCGACATCGACCGGGTGTACGAACTCGCCTCGGTGACCAAGCTTCTGGTCGCCGAGGCCGTCCTGGTCGCGGTGGAAGAGGGTGCGCTCGAACTCGACGACGAGGCGGGACCGCCCGGGGCAACGGTGGCCCACCTGCTGGCGCATGCCTCCGGACTGGTCTTCGACAGCCGAACGGTGATGGCCCCACCGGCCACCCAGCGGATCTACTCCAGTGCCGGATTCGAGGTGCTCGCCGAGACCGTCGATGCCGCGACGGGCATCGATTTCGCCGAGTATCTGCGGCAATCGGTGTGTGAGCCACTGGGGATGACCGATACCGTCCTCGATGGTCCGGCCGGGCACGGCGCACGCTCGTCGGTCGCCGACCTGGCGCGCTTCGCAGCTGATCTGTTGGTGCCGACGGTGCTGTCGTCGGAGATGCTGGACCGAGCGACTCGCGTCGCCTTCCCGGGTCTCGACGGATTCGTGCCCGGTTATGGCAAACACAAGCCCAACGACTGGGGTCTGGGATTCGAGATCCGGGGGCACAAGCATCCGCACTGGACCGGTGCGAACAACTCACCGGAGACCTTCGGTCACTTCGGGCAGTCGGGGACCTTCCTGTGGGTCGACCCACGCTTCGGCCGGGCGTGCGTGGTACTCACCGACCGGCCGTTCGGTGCGTGGGCCAAGCCGTTGTGGAGCGAATTCAACGACAGTGTGTGCGAGGCACTGGGCGACTGGCGGTTGTCCACTCCAACCACACAAGATTCATAAAAGCGCATCAGAAACTGGCGCAACACGTACCTCATAGGGCACAATCGGTGTCACGAGTGTGCTATTCGGTGTTGCGAGGTGTGTTGGGGAAGACGTTCCTCGTCGACAACCGGAGGTGACCAAGGTGCGCAACCTGAATCAGTTTGCGGACGTGACTACAGGAGTGGTGTACATCCACTCGGCGCCGGTGGCGCTGTGCCCGCATGTGGAGTGGGCTCTGTCGTCGACCCTGAATGCGCGCGCGAACCTGAAATGGTCGGCACAGGATGCCGAGCCGGGGATGCAGCGTGCGACGGTCGATTGGGCAGGGCCGGTGGGCACGGGCGCCCGTTTGGTGACCGCGCTGCGCGAGTGGTCGGCGTTGCGCTTCGAGGTGACCGAGAACGCCAGTGAGGGCGTCGACGGCGAACGTTTCTGCTACGTCCCGGGATTGGGTTTGTGGCGCGGTTCGATGAGTGCCAACGGCGACGTGATCGTCGGGGAGACCCAGCTGCGCGCGATGATCGAGTCGCAGCCCGACAGTGCCGGTTTGGCCGGCGAGATCGAATCGGTGCTCGGCACGGCGTGGGATCACGCACTCGAGGCCTACCGCATGGGTGGTTATGGCGCCGAGGTCACCTGGCTGCAGCAGCGCGTCGGATAGCTCCCGAGAACCTCTCTTCGTTCGGCCCCGGCCTTTGCCGGGGCCGAAGTGCGTGCACGGGCGCCGCCTACCGCGCCACGCCATCGAGACGACAAGCGCCGTCGGCGTTGAGACGAGCGCTGTCGGCGTTGAGACGAGCGCTGTCGGCGTTGAGACGAGCGCTGTCGGCGTTGAGACGAGCGCTGTCGGCGTTGAGACGAGCGCTGTCGGCGTTGGGACGAGCGCTGTCGGCGTCGAGACGAGCGCTGTCGGCGCAAACCCACTCACCACGCCGCCGCGCGCCCGCGTCTGGACTGACGAAGAGCGAGGAGCGCAGCGACAATGCGATGAGGAGGGAAGACGCGGGTGATAGCGCGGCGGCACCGCGACGGCGGAGCCGGCGCCAATCACAGGGGTATGTTCTTATGCCGCCCGCGGCGTGCCGGTGCTGCAGCGAGTGCGGCGGTGATCATGCTGCGGGTTTTGGCCGGGTCGATGACTTCGTCGACGACGCCGATGGATTGGGCGCGTCCGACGCCGCCGGCGATGGCTTCGTGTTCGGTGGCCAGGCGGTCGTGGAGAGCTTCGCGTTCGTGGTCGGGAGCCGCCGCGAGAGCCTTTTTGTGCAGGATGCCCACGGCGGCTTTGGCGCCCATGACGGCGACCTCGGAGCCGGGCCAGGCGTAGACGGCGGTGGCGCCCAGGGCGCGGGAGTTCATGGCGATGTAGGCCCCGCCGTAGATCTTGCGGGTGACCAGTGTGACGCGGGGGACTGTGCATTCAGCGAAGGCGTGCAACAGTTTTGCGCCGCGTCGGACGACGCCGTTCCATTCTTGTCCGACTCCCGGTAGGTAGCCGGGGACGTCGGTGATGACGACGAGCGGGATGCCGAAGGCATCGCAGAGCCGGACGAAGCGGGCGGCTTTCTCGGCACTTTCGGAGTTGAGGCAACCACCCATGCGCAGTGGGTTGTTGGCGATGACGCCGACGCTGTGTCCGGCGAGGCGGCCGAATCCGGTAACGATGTTCGGAGCCCATTTCGCTTGCAGCTCTTCAAAACTCGAAATCTCCGTGTCGCCGTCGGCGGCGAGCTGGGTGTCGAGGAGGGCGGTGACCACCGGGTGCACGTCGTAGGCCCGGCGGTTGGATTCGGGCAGGAGTGCCTTGAGGTCGGTGTCGCCGGCCTCGGCGTGCGCGGTGTCGAATCGGCCGGGGCGGGAGAAGGTAGAGACCAGCCGGCGGGCCCGCCAGTAGGCGTCGGTCTCGGAATCGGCGGTGATGTGGCTGACGCCGGACTTCTTTCCGTGGGTGAGCGGGCCGCCGAGTGATTCCATGTCGACGTCCTCACCGGTGACGCTCTTGACGACGTCGGGACCGGTGACGAAGACACGTCCGGCGGGTGCCATGATCACCACGTCGGTGAGTGCGGGTCCGTAGGCGGCGCCGCCTGCGGCGAAACCGACGACCACCGAGATCTGCGGGACGTAGCCGGAGGCCCGCACCATAGCTTCGAAGACTCCGCCGACGGCATGGAGGGCTTCGACGCCTTCGGCCAGACGTGCCCCACCGGAGTGCCAGATGCCCACGACCGGAGCCTGTTCGGTGATGGCGGTGTCGATGGCGTTGACGATGTGGGCGCATCCCACGACACCCATGGCACCGCCCATCACGGTGCCATCGGTGCAGTAGGAGACGGTGCGAACGCCGTTGACCTTTCCGATCGCCGCCTGCACTCCCGATTTGTCTCGGGGGTGCAGCAGCGACAGGGAGCCTTCGTCGAAGAAGTTGGTCAACCGCAGCAGCGGATCTCGCGGATCGACTGAGTCCTCATGGCCGGTGACGGGAGCCAATGTGGTCATCGCTGTCTCCTCGGGGTGTCGCGAATGGTCAGTAGCGACCGAAGGCGAGCGCCACGTTGTGCCCACCGAAGCCGAACGAGTTGTTCAGCGCGTAATCAATCCGACCATGCCGGGGTTGACCGTGTACCACTTCGATGTCGCACTCGGGATCCTGATTCTCCAGGTTCAGCGTCGGCGGTATCACGCCTTCCTCGACGCTCTTGATCGTGAGCACCGATTCGAGTGCGCCGACCGCGCCGATGGAGTGACCCAGGGCCGACTTGGGGGCATACACCGCAGCGTGATCGCCGATGGCTGCCTTGATCCCGACCGCTTCGGCGGTGTCGCCGATGGGGGTCGAGGTGGCGTGCGCATTGACGTGGGTGATGTCGTTCTTGGTCAGCCCCGCCGTCTGGATGGCCCGTGTCATCGCTCGCGCGTTGCCCTGACCGCTGGGGTCCGGAGCGACGAGGTGAAAACCGTCAGAGGTGATACCGGCACCGAGTACGCGCGCGTGGATATGTGCCCCACGGGCTTTGGCGTGCTCCTCACGCTCGAGGATCAGCATCGCAGCGGCCTCGCCGAAGACGAATCCGTCGCGATCCTTGTCGAATGGTCGCGACGCCGCCGCCGGATCGTCGTTACGGGTGCTCATCGCGCGCATCATGGAGAACGCGGCGATCGGGATCGCATCGATGTGTCCTTCGACGCCGCCGGTGACGACCATGTCGGCGTCGCCCATGACGATGTGCCGCCAGGCGTGCGCGATCGCCTCGGCACCCGACGAGCACGCCGAGACCGGGGTGATCACACCGGCGCGTGCGCCGACGTTGAGGCCGACGACGGCGGCCGGGCCGTTGGGCATTGCCATCGACACCGCCAGCGGGGAGACCTTGCGGTAGTTCCCGGAGGTCTCGATCGCCTTGACCGCGTCGACCATCGCGTCGCCGCCGCCCTGTCCGGTGCCGAGCACAACTGCCAGGCGCTCGGGATCGACCTCGGGTTCACCGGCCTGCGCCCAGAGGCGCTTGCTCATAACGTGCGCGATGCGCTCGACGTAGGCCATGCGTCGTGCCTCGACGCGGGTCACTTCGTCGGCAGGGTCGGACAGCAGGCGACCGCCGACACGGCACGGCAGTTCACCGTACTTGGTGACGAAGTCGTCGGTCAGCTCGCGGATGCCGGTCTGGCCGTCGAGTAGGCGCTGCCACGTGGAGTCGAGGTCGACGCCGAGGGAGGTGGTGGCCACCATGGAGGTGACCACCACATTCGGGAAGTTCCCGCCCAGCGTGGAGTACTCGCGGAGGGAAGGCGAGCTCACGAGTTCTGGTCTGCCTCGATCTGGGCCTGGATGGCGGCAGCGGCCTCGGGGTTCTCCGCCTCAAGCTTCTGGATGTAGGTGACCGCGTCACCGACGGTGCGCAGGCCGGCGAGATCCTCGTCCGGGATCTTCACGCCGTACTTGTCCTCGGTCTGAACGGCGATCTCGACCATCGACAGGGAGTCGATGTCGAGGTCGTCGACGAACGACTTGTCCATCGTCACCTCGGACGGCTCGATGCCGGTGACTTCCTCGATGATCTCGGCGATACCGGCAATGAGTTGTTCCTGGGTGGCAGCCACGTGGGTGGTTCCCTTCTCGTGATTTCGCTGTGGGTGGTGATTGTCCGGAGCTACCCGAGGCATGAAAGCATCTCGGGTGCTTGGATATCCGGTGACAACCGGATTTCCGGTGAGGTCGCGTGGTCGCGACCACTATCCAAGTTCGATGACCTTCTCGATGTCGTCGGGGGTCTTCCACGCCACGGTGGGGGTGCCCTTCATCTCGCGCTTGGCGATGCCGGCGAGAGCTCCGGCGGGTGGGAGTTCCACCAGAGAGGTGACGCCGACCTCGCGCATGTAGGCCGAGCACAGATCCCAGCGGACCGGGCTGGTGACCTGCGTGACGAGCTTGCTCAGTGCCTCGGCGCCGTCGGCGACCGGCCGGCCGTCGGAGTTTGACAGCAGGATGCGGGCCGGGTCGGAGGGGGTGATCTGCGACGCGGCAGCGGCGACGGCGTCGCGCGCAGGTGCCATGTAGTCGGTGTGGAAGGCGCCGGCGACGGCGAGTTTGCGGGTGCGGGCCTTTTCCGGCGGACTTGCGATCAGCTCGTCGATGGCCTCCACCGGGCCGGCAGCGACGATCTGGCCTGCGGCGTTGCGGTTGGCGGGCACGAGCGCGAGCTCGTCGAGACGGGCGAGGACCTCGTCCTCGTCGCCGCCGAGCACCGCGGCCATGGTGGTGGCTTGGCGGGCGCATGCCTTGGCCATCTCGGATCCGCGGATCGCGGCCAGTTTGACGGCGTCGTCGGAGCTGATGACGCCGGTGATGGCCGCGGCGGCGAGTTCACCGACCGAGTGGCCCGCGATCACGGCGTCGTCGGGCAGCTCGCCGCGCTTGAGGTACTCATCGAAGGCCAACAGGGCCGCGGCGACGACGAGCGGCTGGGTGACCGCCGTGTCGGTGATCTCTTCGGCGGTGGCGGTGGTGCCGAGCCGTTCTAGGTCGAGTTGAATCAGCTTCGACCACGTCGCCAGCTGATCGCGGACACCGGGGAGTTCCAGCCACGGAGTCAGCATGCCGGGTGTCTGAGAGCCCTGACCGGGCGCAAGCATCGAAAGCACGTGACCAGAGAACACTGTTTTGGTGGCCTATGTGGGTGTCGAGGTCACTAGACCTCATCGCAAGGATTTGTAGGGTTCCCACAAAGATGCCTCTGGCTGGTTCCGCATCGTCATCACTTCGAGATTCGTTACATAAATGTGTCCATAACGCATCTGCCAGCGGAAATGTGGAAACAGGGGTGTGGCTGATGTTCCTCATGTGGCTGAGTGTGGCGATTCGTTCCTCGGATGTGTCAATCGCCCGACCGTTGCCGCGATGCGTAGGACGTAGCTGTCGCGAGGGTTAGTTGGATCACGTCCTGTCACTTCTGCAATTTTCTTCAGTCTGTACCGGACTGTATTTGGATGGATATACAGTTCTCGGGCACATGCCTCCACTGAGCCGCCACAGTCCAGATAGGACTCGAGGGTGCTGTTGAGGATCGAACCGCCGGTGGACAGTGGACGCACCAGCGTCTCGATAAGTGTCGTCGTTGCCGATGCATCACCGTCGAGTGCCCGCTCAGGTAACAGTTCGAGACTGTGCACCGGCCGCGGCGCGCCGGGCCAGCCGACAACCGCGGAGATCCCGGCCATCGCCTCGGTGGCGCTGGTATGTGCAGCTCCGAGATTGGGCATGGTCGGCCCGATGACCACCGGACCGTCGGCGAAGTGGTCGAGCAATGCATTGCTGAACGGGTCGGTCATCGTGATCGGCCCGCTGACGATGGTCACCAGCAAGGTGCCCTGCACCACCGAAAGTGCGGCCCGGTCATAGCGTTTGGCGGTGTTGTGAATCGCCAGCGGTACCGAGACGTTCTGTTCAGGAGGAGGCGCGCCGACGATGACGGTGGCCGGGGCGTCGGAATCCCAGTTCAACGCCGCCGCCCGCGACAACAACTGCGGGCCGGTGTCGCCGCGGACGACGGCGTCGACAACGAGCGCCTCGAGGCGTGAGTCCCACGCCCCTCGCGACTCTGCCGCCGACGCGTAGATAGCCGCCGCGGCGAACCCGATCTCGCGACCGTAGCGCAGCACCGACTCGGTCAACGCTCGCAGTTGGGCGTCATTGCGGGCCAGCAGCGGCAACCACTTCTCGAAGAACTCCATCGCCACGCGCACCATCTCCACGGTCTGCAGCAGCGTGATGCGGCGCGCGAGATCCTGCGGGACGACCTGGAAGGCCTGAACGGTGAACTTGACGTTGCCCTCGGGGTCCTGAATCCATTCGACGAAGTTCACCACCGCGGTCTGCACGACCAGCTGCACGCTGGCACGCTGAGCAGCGTCGAGGTCGGCAAAGTAGGGGAGTTGGTCCTGCATCGAGTGGACGGCCTCGGTGGCCAGGCGACCGCTGTACTGCTTGACGCGACGCAGCAGCGTATCGGGCAGTGCGTCGTGCACGGTGGCCGGGGCGGGGACATGCGCGCCACGTTCCCCGAACACGTCGCTGGGCGGCGGCGCCTGATTCACCCGATGCTCCGACATGTGTTCACAGTAGGCGTCCGGGCTCACGGGGCAGACGAATGTGCCGTCAACGACTGCGGCGGTCGCCCGCGAAGGGGCGACCGCCGCAGTCGACGGACCGGTCGAACGTTAGGCGCTGCCGGTGTCGGCGTAGGACACCTCAGCGGCGCTGACGTCGGTGAGCTGGTACTTGCCGGCGGCCTGTGCCGCGACCGCGGCATCGATGTGCCCGTCGCGGGCCAGGGCCACCAGCACCCCGACAACGATGGACTCGGCGTCGACGTTGAAGACCCTACGAGCGGCCGGGCGGGTATCGGAGAATCCGAAGCCGTCAGCACCGAGTGTCAGGTAGGTCCCCGGCACGTAGGCGCGGATCTGCTCCTGTACGCCACGCATGTAGTCGCTGACCGCCACGAACGGTCCGCTGGTGTCGGAGAGGACCTTGGTGACGTAGGGCTGACCCGCATCCTGTGACGGGGTCCGCACCGCGGCACGGTCGATCGCGATGCCGTCGCGGGCGAGTTCGCTCCACGACGTCACCGAGTACACCGCGGCTCCGACGTTCCACTCCGCGGCCAGCAGCTCCTGGGCGCGCAGGGCGTCGGGCATGGTCACCCCGGAGACCAGGATGTTGGCCGGATACTGCTTGTCCTGCGGGGGCGGGCTGAACCGGTAGATGCCTTTCAGTACACCTTCGACGTCGAGGTCGTCGGGCTTGGCCGGCTGACTGATCGGCTCGTTGTAGACGGTGAGGTAGTAGAAGACGTTCTCCGGATCCTCGCCGTACATCCGACGTAGACCGTCGGCGACGATGTGACCGAGCTCGTAGGCAAAGGCCGGGTCATAGGCCACTACCGCCGGGTTGGTCGCCGCCAGCAATGGTGACTGACCGTCAGCGTGTTGCAGGCCCTCGCCGGTCAGCGTGGTGCGTCCCGCGGTGGCGCCGATGACGAAGCCGCGCGCCATCTGGTCGGCAGCCGCCCAGAAGCTGTCGCCGGTGCGTTGGAAGCCGAACATCGAATAGAAGATGTAGAGCGGGATCATCGGCTCGTCGTGCGTGGCATACGAGGTGCCGACGGCGGTGAACGAGGCGGCCGAGCCGGCCTCGTTGATGCCCTCGTGCAGGATCTGGCCCTCGGTGCTCTCCTTGTAGGCCAGCATCAACTCGGCGTCGACCGAGGTGTAGAGCTGTCCGTTGCGGTTATAGATCTTGAGCGTCGGGAACCACGAGTCCATCCCGAAGGTCCGCGCCTCATCCGGGATGATCGGCACGATCCGATGGCCGATCTCCTTGTCGCGCAAGAGATCCTTGAACACGCGTACCAGCGCCATGGTGGTCGCCACCTGCTGTTTACCCGAGCCCTTGGCGGTGGTGGCGAGTGCCTTGCTCACCTCGGGGTACAACGCCTTGGCTTTGGTTCGGCGCGCGGGCAGGAAGCCGCCGAGGTTCTTGCGGCGGTCGAGCATGTACTGGATCTCCGGGGCGTCCATGCCGGGGTGGTAGTACGGCGGCAGGTACGGATTCTCCTCGAGTTGGGCGTCGCTGATCGGGATTCGCGTCTCGTCGCGGAAGTCCTTGAGGTCATCGAGGGTCAGCTTCTTCATCTGGTGGGTGGCATTGCGGCCCTCGAAGTGCTTGCCCAGGGTGTAGCCCTTGATCGTGTGTGCCAGGATGACCGTCGGCTGACCCTTGTGCGCCATCGCCGAGGCGTAGGCGGCATAAATCTTGCGGTAGTCGTGTCCGCCGCGCTTGAGATTCCAGATCTCGGCGTCAGACATGTTCTTGACGAGTTCTTTGGTGCGCGGATCGCGGTTGAAGAAGTGCTCCCGCACGAAGGCGCCGTCGTTGGCCTTGTAGGTCTGGAAGTCGCCGTCGGGTGTGGTGTTCATCAGATTCACCAGGGCGCCGTCGCGGTCGGCGTGCAACAGTGCATCCCACTCGCGGCCCCACACCACCTTGATGACGTTCCAGCCCGCGCCACGGAAGAACGACTCGAGTTCCTGGATGATCTTGCCGTTGCCACGGACCGGTCCGTCGAGTCGCTGCAGATTGCAGTTGATGACGAACGTGAGGTTGTCCAGGCCCTCGGTTGCGGCGAAACTGGCGAACCCGCGTGACTCCGTCTCGTCCATCTCGCCATCGCCGAGGAAGGCCCAGACGTGCTGGTCGGAGGTGTCCTTGATACCGCGATCGTGCAGATAGTGGTTGAACCGCGCCTGATAGATCGCGTTCATGGGACCGAGACCCATCGACACCGTCGGGAACTGCCAAAACTCGGGCATGAGTCGCGGGTGCGGGTAGGAGGGCAGACCGCCGCCCTCACCCGCGTGGCTGTGCTCCTGCCGGAACCCGTCCATCCGCTCGCCGCTGATCCGGCCCTCAAGGAAGGCGCGGGCGTAGATACCCGGCGACGCATGGCCCTGGATGAAGATTTGGTCGCCGCCACCGGGGTGCTCGTGCCCGCGGAAGAAATGGTTGAAGCCGACCTCGTACAGTGACGCCGACGACGCATAGGTCGAGATGTGTCCGCCGACCCCGACACCGGGACGCTGGGCGCGGTGGACCATGATGGCGGCGTTCCAGCGGATGAACTGACGGAAGGTGCGCTCGACGCCCTCGTCGCCGGGGAACCACGGCTCGAGGTCGGTGGGAATGGTGTTGACGTAGTCGGTGGACGTCAGTGAGGGGATGGCGACATGTTTCTCGCCTGCGCGCTCGAGCAGCCGGAGCATCAGATAGCGGGCTCGGGCCGGTCCGGCATGTGTGACGAGGTTGTCGAAGCTTTCCAGCCACTCGCCGGTCTCGTCGGGGTCGATGTCGGGCAGATAGGATGCGACGCCTTCCCGGATGACGCGCACGCGCGGACCCGATCTATCGGTGGTGCCGCCGGAGGTCGCGCTGACGTCCTTCTCTGCCTGGTCGGTCACGGTGATGCCTACTCCTCGATCGGGCCGGGCGGGGGTGATGCCCAGCATGCGATGACACGAGAGTCCGTTGACGACGATGGTGTGCTCGCTCACGGACTCACTCCACATCGTGCCCCATGTCGCCTCGCTTGGCATCGGGGGTGTTCGGATTAGGTGCGTAGTACTTGACCTGCGGTAGCGTTCGGTTTGTGATTACCGCGGAGTAAGGAGCGTGCAGTGAGGCCTACATCGGCCCGCCTGGCTTACCTGGCGGAGCTGCGCAACGTCGTGGGGTGCCACAGCGAGACAGCTGAACGCCATCGGACGGACGCCGACTTGGGGCGCTCCGGGGTGTTGCGCGGCCGGAGAACCGCCGGGGGTGCGGCCGTGGTCGTGACGGCCGTGGTGCTGGTTGTCGCCGGATGTACGACGTCGGTGCCTGGCGCGCCAACTGTCGACTCCGCACAGGTGTCGATGTACCGGTCCGAACAGTCGGCCTCGACCTCGGCGGCACGCCGAGAGCTCACGGTGACGCTGTGTCGGCAGGCCATGTCGTCGATGGTCGTGATGGTGCGCGGCTACAACACCTTTGTCGATCGTCTCAACGCGGTCCAGTCCTACGACCGTGTCGGCGACCTCGATGACCGCGCCCGGGCGACCCTGATCGCAGGTGTGGACCAGATCCGGGCGAAGGTCACCGACGCGGTCGCCGCTGACGTCACCGGCCCGGTGAACGCCTTTGTCACCAGCTCGGGGCGGCTCGGTGACGCCATCGGGCGTCGCGAGCTCGCCGGCCTGAATCCGATCGCCGACACCTGGACCCGCGACAAGCAGTCCGTGCTGACCGCCTGCGCGACCTACTTGCCGCCCCCGCCCGGACTGGCCCCGACCACGACCGGTGAGCGCCCACCCCGATAGCCCTGTGGCGCGCGAGTTCATGAATTCGTGTCGGTGCACGATCGTCGAGTGCATTACGCTGTCCCAATAGTCGACTGATGGGGGTCGGCTGCGATCGAATTGCCAACACGGCGAAAAATGTTGACTTGGGAGGTCTCGCGCGGTGGTAGCCGCCTCAGGGAGCAATGGCTCCGATGGCAGCAGTGCACAGAAACTGGGGTTTGCCCCCGGCATGGTGGTCCAGGAACTCGGCTGGGACGAGGACACAGACGACGACCTGCGTGCCGACATCGAGGACACGATCGACGCGGAGATGCTCGACGAGGACGCCGACGACGTCATCGACGCGGTGGTGCTCTGGTGGCGCGACGACGACGGTGATCTCGTCGACCGTCTGATGGACGCGATCGGTCCGCTCGCCGACGATGGATACGTCTGGGTCTTCTCGCCGAAGACGGGCAGTCCCGGCTACGTCGACCCGAGTGAGATCGCCGAGGCGGCGCCCACTGCCGGGTTGACCCAGACCTCGGTAGTCAGTCTCGGAGACTGGTCGGGTTCGCGTCTGGTGCAACCGAAGTCGCGTTCCGGCAAACGCCCATGAGGGTTACGCAGATGTCGGTCCCGCTGGGGATCGGCGCCACCGCGCCGGACTTCGAGCTACGCGACCAGAACAACCAACGAGTCTCGCTGTCGCGGTTGCGTTCCGAGGGTCGCAAGGTTCTCATCGTGTTCTTCCCGCTCGCTTTCACCGGCACCTGCCAGGGCGAACTCGGGTTCATCAGAGACAACCTGCCGCGCTTCGCCAATGACGAGGTGACCACGGTCGCAGTGTCGGTCGGGCCGCCACCCACCCATAAGGTGTGGTCAGCGGCGCAGGGCTTCCTGTTCCCGATCTTGTCGGACTTTTGGCCACATGGCGCCATCGCGAGTGATTACGGGGTGTTCAACCCCGACCGCGGGTACGCCGACCGTGGCACCTTCCTGATCGGTGCCGATGGTCGAATCGTGTTCGCCGATGTGGTCGGGCCCGGCGAGGCACGCACCGAGGAGCTGTGGGACAAGGCGCTCGGCGGATCCGTCGGGGATATCGCGACCGAGTCTTGATCAACTCGTAGCATGTCTACGGTTGCGGCAGAAGTGACTCATGTAGTTCAGTGTGACTGTTGTGATTAAACGATTGCGCTTCCACTTCTCTTGCCGCGCGGCGATGTCACGGTCTGCCGTGGGCCTGATCGGCGCAGGTCTGGCGCTGAGCGCCGTCGGCGCCGGCGTCGCACATGCTGGACCGCTCGACGGCCTGTCCGGGGTTGTTGCGCAGTTGCCCGGCGGATCGTCGCACGGTGAGCTACCGGGACTCGACGACTTTTCAGGAGCCCTCAACGGCCTACTCGGGACCGCGCAGCCCGGCTCCGGGACGTCGCGATGTACCTCGGTCATCCAGATCGGTGATTCGACCTCTGTGGCCGCCGACAATGCCGCGGCCCTCCCGTCCGCCGCCGACACCGCGACCTCGCAGTACCGCCGAGTCGGTGCCACCACGGTCACCGTCGATGCGGTGAGCGGGCGTGCCGTCGTCGGCGGTCCCGCCCTCGACGCCGAACATGCGGTCGCGTCACGGTTGGCGGCCGGGGCTCGCGGATGCTGGGTGATCGCGATGGGCGTCAACGATGCCGGTGCCATCGCCGGCGGCGGAGTCGGCGCCGCCGAACGCATCGACCGCATCATGCGTCAACTCCAAGGACAGCCGGTGCTGTGGCCGACGGTCACCTCGTCGTCGCCGGGTAACCCGGCATTCGGCGCGGCGTCGATGGCCGCCGTTAACACTGCGCTCCGGGACGCGACCGCACGCTATGCCAACCTCGCAGTCTATGACTGGGCAGGGGCGGCGCGCGCCGACGAATTCGCCGGCGACGGAATTCATTACACGGCGGCCGGTACCGCCGACCGCAACCGGAAATTCGCCGACGCATTGGCGGCTGCCTACCCGCCCGGAACGGGCTTCGTACCGGCCACGCGGTGGGTCACCGGCTGAGCGGTACCGCCACGTCAGTCGTCGGTGGAACTCGTTGGGCCGCATCTTATCCCGGCTGTGGTACCGGGCGACCACGCGAATTGTCAGATCGGGCAGGTGATGGAGGTGTCGCGGCGTCCGGTGACGGCCTGCCGGAGCCCGACGGTGACGGCGTCGGCGTACATCACGGTGCCGGGGCCGAAAGGGTGTACATCGTCGGGTCCGAGGTTCTCCGGATGCGCGGCGGCGGCCTGACACCACGGCGCCAGGTAGACGTTGGCGTGACGTGGCGCGTACTGCAGCACCTGACGTGCGGCCTGCGGGATTCCGTCGACGGGCCCATAGGGCACAAGCAACACGATCTTGTGGCCGGGGCCGATCTCGCGCAGGATGCGGTCGAGCTGACCGTCGAAGGCCTGACCGTTGGTGCCGAAACCCAACACCACATATTTGCGCAGCATGCGACTGGCCGCGAGGCTCTCGATGACACCCTCGCCGCCGGAGTAGTGCCGTGACACCTGCGCGTCGATGTACATGCCGGGGAACCGGGCGGTCAACGCCTGTGAGGATGCCAGCATCACCGAGTCGCCGATCCCGGTGATGTCGCGGCCCGAGGGCAGCGTGGGTGTTGCCGGTGCGGGTTGCGGTGGCGGAAGGTGACGTGCCACCAGATTCGCCTGCTGTTGCAGTTGGGCGAGCTGCTCGAGCTGGATTTCCAACGACGACTTGTCGGGGCTGGTACCCAGCGACACCCCGGCGAACAACACCGCCGCCAGGCACGCGGCCATCACCGCTGCCGGTGCCGGGAACCGCGGTGAATCGCTCAGACCGCGCAGCACCCCGCGGAATCCGCGACGACGGAACGGGGTCTCGATCCAGCGGTAGGACAGGTCGGAGAGCACCAGGGTGATCACGCCGGCGAGCAGACCGATCGCCCAGTCGGGCAGCGTCGCGGGGGACCGCGCGTTGCCGGTGTCGAGCCACTGACGTAAGAACACCACCACCGGCCAGTGCCACAGGTACAGGCTGAACGAACGCTGTCCCAGCCAGCGCAGCACCGGCACCCGCAGCAGCGCCGCCACCGGGCCGGTGTCGCGGATCGCGTTGTGAACGACACATGCGGTCAGCAGGCTTGCCGAGACCAGCCCACCGCGGTAGGTGATGGGTGCGGTGTCGGGGAGGGTGAACAACAGCACGACGAGTGCGATGAACGCCGCAGGCGCCAGCGTCCACGCGACGATGGTGGCCGCGCGCGCCCCGACCCACCGCGGCCAAGAGTCGCGGGCGTCGGCATCGGGTGCGGTGACCAGCAACGCCAACACCACCCCGATGAGCAGCCCGAACGAGTGGGTATCGCTACCGAAGTAGACGCGACTCGGGTCGGTGTTGGGGTCGAACAACAGGACCATCGCGGCCACCGACGCCGACGCCAGCAGTGCGGCGACACCGGCGAGTACCCGCAGTTGGGTCCGCAGTCGCAGGCGGCGCAGCACCCACAGTGTCGCGATGAACAACAGCGGCCACACCAGGTAGAACTGTTCCTCGATCGCCAACGACCAGTAGTGCATGAAGATCTGCGGTGTGGTGTCGGCGAAGTAGCTGTGCGACTGGGCGATCTGCACCCAGTTGTTGACGAAGAACAGCGACCCGAGGAACTGCTCGACCAACGCCACCGCGACGTCACCGCCGATCAGCCCGGCGATCGCCGTGCACACCACCAACACGGTGACAGCGGCGGGCAGGATGCGCCGCACCCGGCGTTGCCAGAAGCGTGGCAGTGAGGTGGTTCGGGTGACGCCGCGTTCACGCACCAGCAGCGAGGTGATGAGGAACCCGGACAGGACGAAGAAGATGTCGACACCGAGGTAGCCGCCCGGCATCGCCGGTGCGTAGAAGTGATAGACCGCGACCGCCACGACCGCGATTCCGCGCAGACCGTCAAGGCCCAGCGCGTGCCGAATCCGGCCCGGCGCCACCGCGGGTGGCGTGGCGGCGGTGGCCGCTGGTTCGGTGGCCGCTGGTTCGGTGGCCGCTGGTTCGGTGACGGTGACCGCCGCAGCGGGCCCTGCCAGGGGGGTGGGCCGATTGGTGACGTCGTCGAGCGACGGTACCGCGGTGTCGTCGGTGTCGGTGTCGGCGAGTCGTGCTCGTAGTCCCGCCGCTTCACGTCGACGGTGCCGCATCACCGGGATCACGATCGGGGTGGGGTGATCGGGGTCCTCGTCTGACGCCACGACATTCGGTGCGAGAACCGTCTCATCCGGAGTCGCGTCGACGGAGGTGTCGTCGTTCGGTTCTGGGGTTGTTTGCTCTGGCACACCGCTGCCCATTGCCGGCTCGTCGTTCGTCGCAGGCTCGTCATGGGTCGGATCGGCCGGAACCGCGTCGTCGATGTCGTCAGAGGTGTCGGCGTCGGAGCTGTCGGGGGTGTCGAGGTCGTCGGGGCGTGGGGCGATGGGTATCTCGGCCACCGTGAGCGGCCGACCGCCGACAGTCGCTGGTGCGTCGCCGGACACCGGCGGATCTTCCGGATCGGCGGGCGGCTCCCGACGATCGACGTCGGTGGTCACAACATCGGGTTCATCGCCGATCACACGGTCGACGGTGTGTCCGGCATCGTCTGTGGGTTGCGGAACCTCGGCGACGTCCGCGGAGTCCTCGGTGGGCGGCGGTGTGGTGTGGCTGTCGGGGATCTGCCAACCGGTGGCAGTCGTTTCGTCAACGGCGACGCCTTCCGCGGCGACCAGTGTCAAGGCGGGTTCGGGGTGGCCAGCGCGTGCGGCGAGATGACGCGCCTGCACTCGGGTCAACCAGCCCACGAGGCGGTTGACCAGTGCGATCAGATGCAGAAGGAAATCGTTGATGGGTGTGGCCCCCTGGGACACATCGACGGTACGGGTTCGAGGCAGCGGCCGGCCAAGTGTAGAGCGCCGCGACCGTAGCAGCCTCATTGGGCACGGTGCCTGTCACCTGGACGGGGGACAGGCATATCCGCTGTTCGGCGGACACCGCGAAACTGTTGGTCGGGTCACCCCTGACGAGGTGGTGATGCGGGTTGCCCGGAGGTCGTCGGTGCCGGTCGTGGTGTCGGCGATGGCGGGATCGTCTGCACCCCGGACGACGCGAGCAGACATCCCTGCGGCGGGGCGTCGGAGGCGGGAAACACCGACGCCAACGCGATCGAGAAGCGATAGGCCCGCTGGATGTAGCCGGCGGGCGTGTAGTGGATGCCGTCGCTGAACCAGTCCGGTCGGGCCTCGCCCGCCCAGTTGTAGATCCGCAGATTGGGGTAGCGCTGACACGCCCGCAGCAACGCCTTGTTGAACCGCTGCATGGCGGCGTTGTTGTAGGCCGGGTTCTGGTTGAGCGGGCTGGTGATGACTGTCGGCCACAGCACCTGCTCGTCGCGCAGGGGGCCGAGGAGTCGGTCGATCCGCATGTCGACCGGGCCGGGTCCGCCGACCTCCACGTTGGCGGTGTCGTTGATTCCCATCGCCATCACCCAGCAGCCGCGTTCACCACGGGCCAGGTGCCCCTCGATGGCGGTGACCGCATTGGGTTCACCGTTGACCAGTTCCAGGCTGGATCGGGCGCCTTGGATGTCGGTGATGACGGTGCGAGCACCCACCGCGCGGTAGCGGCCGACGATCCGGTCGGCCGGGTTGGGCAGGTTGTCGGGGTCATTCATTCCGATCGACGTCGAGTCGCCGATATGGATCACCGTGGTGCAGCTGGTACGACGCTGGTCGACGGGCAACGTCGGCCCGGCCGGGCGTGTGGTGGGTGTGGACGGAAGGTCTTCGGTCAGGCTCGCGGTGTCCAGGGTGTCTTCGGTGTCGGCGTGCAACGCGCCGAGCGCGACCAGACCACCGATGGCCAACGCCGCGACCACGACGATCGAACTGATCAGATGCCACTGCTTGCGACGCCGACGCAGATTCGACGTCGACGACGCCGGAGCGTGCGGGGGGCGTGGCGGCTGACCGGGGCGAGCGGGCGGCGCTACCGGCATGCGCGCGGTCTCGGCGCCCGCGGGGTGGGGGGGCCGCGTCGGGGCGGCAGCGGATTCGGCACCCGGGTGCGGTACCTGATCGGTGGCATAGAGTGCGGCCTCGACATCGATCGCGACCGGGATCTGGACGGTGTCGGCCTCCGACGGTGCCGAGGTACCGCGGACGGTGTCGGCCGATTGCGTGAGGCCCGGCCGCTGCCGGGGCGCGGCCTCGGGCGCGGATGTCTTGTCCTGAGATGACTCGTCTGGGGACGATCCGTCTGCGGGAACCCCGAGCTGCTCGATCGTCGACTCGGCCTCGGCAGGTTCGATGTCCTCGGCAGAGTCGATGTCCCCAGCGGCAACAGGTGTCGAGGTGTCCGAATCCGACTCAGCCGAGTTGGCGGCGGCATCGGTCGGGACGGCATCCGCATCTGCGCTGCTCGGGGCCGTTTCCGTGGCGTCGGGTTGATCGGCGGCGGCCGAGGCTTCCTCGTCGTCTGGATCGGCTTCGTCTGAATCGGCTTCGTCTGAATTGGTGTCGTCTGAATTGGTGTCCTCGTTCGCGGGCACAGTGTCGCCGGACTCGTTGGGGTCGCCGGACTCGTTGGGGTCGCCGGACTCGGTGGCCTCGCCGGACTCGGCATCCACGGGCTCGTCCGTTTCGGCAGTATCCATGGTGTGCGGAGCGTCCTCGTCGGGTGCGTCCTCATCAGGATCGTTGACGTCGGGATCGGTGACGTTGGCGACCCGGGTGACCGGCAGTTCCACGGTTGCGGCATCGTCAAGGGTTTGCGCCGTCGCCGACTGTTCGGCGGTCACTGGGATCTCCGCGGTGGCCTCGTCGACTCCGCCGGGTTCGTCGACTCCGCCGGGTTCGTCGGTGATCTGGTCTGCTGCACCCGAGTCCTGGGTGTCGCTCGGGGTGTTCTCGTCCTGCGGCGGCTGAGAGGGCCGAAGCGCGTCGGCGGCGACGGCCAGCACCACGGTCGGCGACTCGTTGACAGGAATCACATCCGACGTCGAGTTCTCCTCGAGTGCGGCCTCGACGTCGATGGGCATGTCCGTGGCCGCGAGGGTTTCCGCCGCGGTGGCTTCGGGGATTTCGGGATGAGTCGCGGTCGCAGCACCCGGCTCGTGAGCGATGTCGGGTCGGCCGAGCTGCCAGGTCGATGCCGACGCCGGGACGCCGGGAGCGGCCGGGGCCGGGGTGGGCGGCCCTGGGATCGGTGGGGTCTGCGGGTCGGGCGTGGCAGGTGGAGACTGCGGCGCGGGGTCGGCTGCGGGGGCCGAATCCGTACGTTCGGCGAGACGCTGCTCGATGGTGCCGAGCCATCCGGTGAAGCGTGTGGACAGGGCGATTAGCCAGGCGAGGAAGTGGTTCACGAGGGTGTCTTCTGGATCGCGGGCAGTGGTGAAGGCCTTGCGGAACCCGAGTCGTCGGATTGGGTCCTCGACGTATCGCCAGGACAGCGAGGAGATGATCAGCGTGGCGACGATGACGATGGTTCCGGTGGCGACGGGTTTCTCCGACCGGAACGTCGCGGGCATGAACGCGATGATCGGCATATGCCACAGGTAGATGCCGTAGGAGCGTTCACCGATCCATCGCAGTGGGCCGATGGCGAGCACGGTGGCCACCAGTGACTCGGGGACGACGGTCGCGATGAGCACTGCGATGGTGGCGATCGTCAGCATCGCGATGACGTTCTGGTACAGCGACAGCGAGCCGTCGGGTGTGGTCGCGATGAGGTAGACCATCAGGCCGAGTCCGGCGAGCGCGAAGACGTCGATGGTGCAGCGTTGGTTGTGGCTGACCGTGCGTGCTCGGGCCGGCCACCAGAATGCCAACGCCGCGCCAAGGAGGAGTCCGCCCGCGCGGCTGTCGGTGCCCTCGTAGGCGCGGGTGTTGTCGAATCCGGCGTGGGCGACACCGTTGAGCAGCATGAACGAAACCGCAGCCAGTGCCAGAATGACGAGGGTCACCCAGATTCGCTTCTTGAAAACCAAGAGCAGTAGACCTAGCAACAGCGGCCACAGCAGGTAGAACTGTTCCTCGATCGACAGCGACCATAGGTGATCGAACGGTCCAGGCCCGCTGAACCTGTCGAAGTACGACTCCGAGGAGCCGATGTTGTACCAGTTGTTGACGTAGAACAGTGCCGAGAGAGCCTGCCACGAGTATTTCGCCAGCTTGTCGGGCATGGTGATCGCCGCCGCGATCAGCGACGTGCCCAGGACCAGCAGTACCGCCGGGAGCAGGCGGCGGGCGCGGGCGAGCCAGAAGCGTTTGAGCTGGAAACCGCCGGTGCGTGCCCGGGTGTTCAACAACAGCGACGTGATCAGGAACCCACTGAGGGTGAAGAACACGCCGACGCCCAGGAGTCCGCTGGAAAAGCCCGGAATGTGCAGGTGATAGAGCACGACGAAGCCGACCGCGAGGGCGCGGAGACCATCAAGCGAGGGGAGGTACGTGGACCCCTTGTGGGTGGGACGTGGCATACGGGCAGACTGCGGCTTCGTTCTGGTGGCGGCTGGGGCGTGAAATCAATGTTGAGGAGCACCCCGTGAGGTGCACCAGCCGATCAGTGTAGCGATGTGGGCCGACAAATCCACAGTCGCTGCGGCGCTGTCCACCAGATAGGGGAACGTGTGCCCGGTTCGCGAGATTGAGATGTGTCACAAAGGTTTTCGACGCAAGACCTTTGCATCCGCAAGGGTCTTCGGACTCAGCCTGCGACCCACTTGAGTGTCGGTGTGGCTCCCGTGCCGGGAGGGAAGGCCGTGGCCAGTGCGTCGGCGAATCGGCGGTTGCGTTCGGCGGAACCGGCCGCGGTGTAGTGGATGCCGTCGACGAACATGCTCGGCTGCGCTACGGCGGCCCAGTCGTAGACGGCGAGGTTGGCGTAACGCACCGACGCGCGGCGCAGCGCATTGTTGAACGAGTTCATCGCCGCGGCGTTGTAGGCCGGGTTGCCGGGGTTGGCTGTGGTGACCGTCGGCCAGAGCACGGGTTGGCCCTGCAACTGGCTCATGATGCGGTCGATGCGGGCGTCGGCGTCGACGGAGCTGCCGACGGCGATGTTGGCCGCGTCGTTGACACCCATCGCGATCACCCAGCATCCGCGCTCGCCGCGGGCGAGGTGGGCAGCGACCGCGTCGTCGGCGTTGGGCTTGCCGTTGAGCTTCTCGACGATCGATCGTCCGCCGTCGGCGTCGAGATCGACGGTCGTGGCACCGACCCGCTTGTATTGCGCCGAGAGCGTGTCGGTGGCGGCGGGGACGCGGGAGGCGTCGTCAACGCCCACCGAGGTGGAGTCACCGATCTGGATGACCGAGGTGCATCGGGTGGTTCCGGGTGCCCCGTTGGGCCGCAGCAGCGAACCCAAGCCCGGAATGTTGGGCAGCAGATCCTGCAAGCCGCCGATGTCCGCGGACGAGTTGGGCAGTTGTGCGGTGAGCGCGTTGGCGACATCGTCGACGGGATCGGCGGCGGCCGTGCCCGCACCCAGGAAGGCCGCGGCGGCCGACACGCCGAGAAGGGCGACACCGAGACGACGATGTGCCCGCCGGCGTGGATGGCGTCCGACGGATGAGCGGGTACCCAAGAATCTAGTCACAATTACCCCACTGAACTACATCAGTCACTCCTGTCGCAATCTGGGGAGGGATACAACTTGGTCACGACCTAGCCTCGGGCTTTCATGGTAATTCCGTGTCGTAATCGAAGAATAGTGCCCTGAACTGGGATGAGTGAACTTGCGAAGGTATTAATCGGACCGAGTCGAGGTGCACCATTCAGGTGAGGATGTCTACCTCGCCCTACCCTGTGTTGTCCGCGGGTGGGTCGGGAATCGGGATTGTGTCACACGGCGGTGCGACGGTGCTGCTGCAGACCGCCATCGCAACGGGTCTGGTCAGGGGTCTTTCGGCGGCACTGTCGCCGTGGCGGAAAGCGTTGGCCACGCATGATCCGGGCAAGATCATCACCGCCCTCGCGGTGGCGATCGCTATGGGTGGGGACTGTCTGGCCGACATCAACCAAGTTCGTGCCTACCCGCACGTGTTCGGTTCGGTGGCCCTCGGTTCCGACTGTGTCGCGGCTGATCACACTCCTGGCCGCCGATGCCAGCACCGCGTTGGCAGCGGTCGACAGTGCTCGTGCAACGGCCCGCGCCGCCGGGCAGGCGGCCCCGGCCACGATCGTGATCACCGGAATCCGGTGATCATGGACGTGGATGCCACCCTGATCACCGCACATTCAGATAGGGAACACGCCACCCCGACCTCGAATAAGGGTTTCGGGTTCCACCCACTGTGCGCGTTCGTCGATCACCAGGCCGCCAGTACCGGCGAACCCGTAGCGATCAAGTTACGCACCGGCAGTGCCGGGTCGAACACCGCGACCGATCGCATCACCATCGTGGAGCAAGCGTTGGCGCAAATCCTCGACGTTTCTTAGTACCGGGTCGGGAAGAACGTGTTGATCCGCACTGATTCTGCTGGTGGCACCCACGACTTCCTCGACTACCTCACCCGACGACGGCTCTCGTATTCGGTCGGATTCGGCCTGACCACGGTGCTGGCCGCACACTGAACCGTCCTGGGTCTGGTGGAGACCGTGATCTCACCAGGAGAATGTCGGTATGGGAGCACCACGCAAGTTCGATCAGGAGACCCGTGAGCGGGCGGTTCGGATGTATCACGATCGTCTGAAGGAGGCGGGCGAGTCGAAACTGAGTGCCCGCAAGCACGTCGGGGAGTTGCTGGATATCAACCCCGCAACGCTGCGCAACTGGATCGACAAGGACGCCCCGATAGACTCGGTCGAGGGTGC
>NZ_RKMH01000005.1 GCF_003797185.1 Gordonia oryzae | reverse complement strand
CACAAACCAGGAAAGCAAACCTGACAAAAACAAACCAAAAAACTGGCACAAAAAACTGCACACCACACCCCACAAAAAGAGCGCAATGCACAAACTCCAATGCCACAAAAAAATGGCACCAAACAATCCACCAATACACTATCGAGTTCTCAAAGAACACACACCCACCAACACCACCCCACACAAGAGGCGAACTTCAGTGAGTTGTCGTTCGGGATTCGCCACCCAATCGCGGGCAACTCGTCCAGAGTACCAGAACCTCACGCTTCGGCCAAATCCTGTCTGACCTCACCGCAGTTCCGGCTCACCGCGGTCTGCTGCCCTCAACTCCGTAGAAGCGAGGACATCGCGCAACCCCCCGATTCCTGTCGGCCCCGGGGGAGTTGCTCTCTGCGGTGCAACGAGAAAGTTACATGCGTTGGAACATCGCGTCAAATCCCCAGTTCAGGCGACGATACGTGCGCCCGCGAACGACTTCTTGCCACGCCGAACCACCAACCAACGACCGTGCAACAGATCCGAGTCGGCCGGCCGCCACTCCTCGTCGGAGATCTTCGCATTGTTCACGTACGCCCCGCCCTCGGCGACAGCGCGTCGTGCAGCTTTGTTGCTGTCGCACAGCTTGGTGTCGACCAACAGCTCGATGATGGTCGGCCGCGTTCTGGAGTAGTCGATCACCGTCGTCTCGCCGAGTGCTGCAGCCAGCGTCTGTTCGTCGAGATCGTCCAGATCCCCGCGCCCGAACAGGGCCTGACTGGCCAACTGAACGGCGGCGGTGTGCTCGGCGCCGTGGATCAGCGTGGTCATCTCTGCTGCGAGTCGCTTCTGCGCGAGTCTGAGATGCGGGGTCTCCTCCGTGGCGCGCTCGAGTTCGGCGATTTCCTCACGATTGAGAAAGGTGAACCACCTCAGGTAGCGCACGACGTCGGCGTCGGCGGTGTTGACGAAGTACTGGTACCACGCATACGGGCTGGTCAGCTCCGGATCGAGCCAGAGGCTACCGCCACCGGTGGACTTGCCGAACTTCTTCCCGTCGGATGAGGTCACCAGCGGTACGGTCAGCGCGTGGACCGCATCTCCGTCGACCCGTCGAACCAAATCGACACCGCCGATGATGTTGCCCCACTGATCTGACCCGCCGATCTGCAGCGAGCAGCCGTGCCGTCGATGCAGCTGGAGGTAGTCGTTGGACTGCAACAGGATGTAGCTGAACTCCGCGTAACTGATGCCGTCGGTCTCCAGGCGTCGTTTGACGGTCTCGCGCGCCAACATCACGTTCACCGAGAAGTGCTTGCCCAGGTCCCGGAGGAAGTCGACGACCGACATCGGCCCGGTCCAGTCGAGGTTGTTCACCAAAACCGCGCTGTTGGGCGCGTCGTCGATGGTGACGAACCGCCTCAGTTGCCCGCCGATCCGATCCGCCCACCCTTCGACGACGTCGGCGGCGTTCATGGAACGCTCCCCCACCTCGCGCGGGTCCCCGATGAGTCCGGTAGCGCCACCGGCGAGTACGAGAGGTCGGTGGCCGGCGAGCTGGAAGCGCCGCAACGTCAGCAGCGGCACGAGATGGCCGGCGTGCAGACTCGCCGCGGTCGGGTCGAAGCCGGCGTAGACAGTGATAGAACCGGCGTTCAACGCAGCACGAAGATCATCGAGATCGGTCGACTGCGCGATCAGACCACGCCATTCGAGCTCTTCGATAATTCCGCTGGTGGTCACTGCGTTCTCCGACGTCTGCGCATTCACCCGACGATCTTCCCACCCCGGGCCCCTAACGCGTCCTAGGGGCAGGCACAGGATGGCGGCGGTTCAGGACGCGCTGGTCAATGTAGCGTGCTCGGCCTCGTCGACGGCTCTCGCCTCATCGGCGAGCATCACGGGAATTCCGTCGGCATCAATACCGTAGGCCACGTGAAGGCGCGGGTTGTACAACTCGTCGCCTGCGTCGATCAGCGGGCCATGGTCTTGCGGACACACGAGTCGTTCCCGAACGATCGGATCGATGGCCTCGGCACGAGACGACATTCCGCTGATTCCCTTCGTTCGACGATCACACGAACCGTTTCGGCGATCTCCCCGCCCGTCAGCGTATCGTGCCGGTGGGCTGGCCCGCGTCCTCCGTCCCTGCCGCGCCGCTCCATGCGACCTTGGCCGCCGACGACCTTGTGTACCTGCGGTAACGCCCCTCGCCGTCGCGGTACCAAACCTTCGGGCCCGGCTGTGGTAGTCCCTCCCGGACGAACGCTGTCGCCATTGGGCGATACGAGTCCGATACCGGAATCTCGTGGACCACCCGGATCACATGGGGACGCTGCGGAGCCGGCAACTCACCGAGTGCGACCCGCAACTTGGTTACGGTCAGCGACTCCTCCCTCATCGAGGGTCTCAATGTCAGTGCCGCGATGGCCAGTTGCGCACCGGGATCACCCACGCTATAGGCGACGACCTGGTCGACACCGGGAACCCGGGACAACGCACTCTCGATCGGCGGGAGAAACAGGACTCCGTCTGTCGAGCGTACCGCGGAGTCTGCCGAACCCATGAACCACAGATCGCCGTCGGAATCGCGTCGGAACAGGTGACCGGAGACCTCCCAACGATCATTGCGGCTGAACACATCTCGCAGCACGGTCGAGGAAATGTCGAACCGATATCGGGTGCGCGCCAGCAGGAGCCCGACCTCCCCCGCATCGGCGCGCCGAACGAATCCGTTGGGCGCCACCTCAAGACGTGAATTCTCGATGTCAAAGGCGGCCACCTGAACCGGGTTCGTCTCCGGCAGTTCACGTCCCATCGACCCTGCTTGATCGCCGGCCACATTGGCCAGAATCGCCGAGCCGTCGGCGGTCGCGAAGAACTCGAGTACGCGCGCCCGCGGAAAGGCTGCCTGCACGTCCTCCCACAGTCCGACGGGCATCCCTGAACCGATGAACAACCGGATAGGATTGTGCTCGGCGATGTGGAAATTCTCCGACCGGACGATCTCGCGCATCATTGTCCACGTGTAGGAGACGACAGTGATGCCGTAGCGGCGAACCTCCACGGCAAAGGCCTCGGCATCGACACCGTTGGACAGCGCAATACGGGATCGCCCGACCACGGTGGCGCCGAGTGTAGTGAGCAGCCCTGACGCATGGTGCAGCGGCGGAAGGCAGTACACGGTGTCCCGATCGGTCAGACCGGCAGCCGACGCTGCCCCGAACGCCGACATCGCGAACCGATGGTTGGTGATAGGCCAGGTCGCCAGTTTGCCCTGTGACCTGGTGAAGAGGATGAACGCCAGATCGCCCGCCAACCCGGGATCAGCGCGGTACCACACCGGCATCTCGACCTCGTCGGGGTCGATCTGTTCCATGTCGACGATGCGGTGACCGTCAGCACTGTCGATCACCCGGGTGTCCCCACTGCCTCCACCCAGGATGAGCACTCGATCACAGTGCGACGCAGCGGTCTCCAGGTTCTTCGGGTCGGTGATCACCACGCCGCAGTCGGACAGACGCAACATCTCATCGATGTCGCCCTCGGGCGAGAGCATCACCGCAACCGCGCCCAGTCGCGACAGCGCCGCCACCACGACCAAGGCGCTGGGGCGGGTATCCATCAGCACTCCGATGCGCTGACCCGGACGAATCCCACACGACAGCAGACCGGCGACGACGTTGTCGATGCGCACGTTCACCTGCGCGTGGGTGAGCACCCGGTTCTCGAATAGGAAAAGTTCCTTCTGCGCGCCACGTTTGGCGTTCTCCGACATCAGCTTTCCCAGCGAGATCTGGGTCCCTGCCTGGATCTGGCCGAGTCGCAGGAGGCGGGGCACGGTGCGTACCGACTCCTGAGCGACGGCAATCGACGACCGCTGCAGCGATGAGGCGATGCCAATCAAGTCGCGGGAGACCCCGGCTCCGGCGTCGGCCACCGCACCGAGGCCGTGAGTGATCCGGGACGCCACGCTCACCCCCGACCCACTACCGGGCTCGGGAACCGTCATCGTCTCCAGCCCCTCGGGCTTGGGGCGCAGGCCGGACTGCCACCCGATCCACTCCGCGGTGATCGGCCACGTCTGGGCGCCGGAGGTACTGCCCACGACAAGTCCGAAATGTCCTACCGATACCCGTGATTCATAAACCTCGGCATCGGGGGCGGCGCGAACGATCCCCCGCACCGCGGCCGGCTGGCCGATGTCGTCGGCCTCGCCGACAAAAGCGAGAATGGGGCAGGTGATCTCGGCGAGAGTGACCAGTTCGCCGTTGATGACGAATCCACCGGACACCATGCGGTTGTGAACGACGAACTGTCGCAACAACTCCGCAATCGCCGGGCCGGACCATGCGACCCAGCCGTCGGATTCGAGGAAGCGCCGTTGATCTTCACGCGGGAGCAGGGCGTCGCGGTCGTGAAGCTGCCGCAGGAAGTCCAGTCGGCTGCGCGCGGTCTTGACCGGGTCGAGCATCTGGAATCCCAAACGCGCCAACCATCCGGGTACCCACAGGTGACTGACCACGCGATCGGCGAGGATCTCGGCACCGGGTACCACCAACCCGGCCGGCAGTCCGAGCGGTAAGCCGGCAAGCACGTCGACGGGGCTGCCGAAGGTGATCAGGCTCGCGATGCCCTTGCTACGTCGGTACGCGGCGGTCTGGTACGCGAACATCCCACCCTGTGAATACCCGGCGAGGTGAACGTCGTTTCCGGTGGCATCGATGATCAGGTCGATCGCCCGACTCGCCGCGACGACGTGGTCGGCCAGATCGCGTTCCAGCCCACCCTCGACGGTGTCGGGTGAACCGAAATCGATCACCCACGGCACAATCCCATGCCGATGCAGGATCGACACCGCCCCATTGTCTTCGGTGACGTCGTAGACGTTCGCCGAGACCATCATCGGCGGGATGAGCACCACGTTCGGGCCATCGGCGTCGTCGCCGGGGAAGTACCGCCGCAGCTTGAACATCTTCTCGGTCTCCACGACCGCGAAGGGCGCAGGCTGCGTGCCCGTCTCCAGACCGCCGAGACGCAGTACCTCGAGTCCGTTCTGTGCGGTTGCGACCACACGGCCGACCACCGCGCCCACATCCGGAATTCCGCCCACTCGACACCCCTCCTCAGTGGGTCCTCACTCTACCCACCCCATTCAGCGCACGGACCGCTATCGGCCAGTCCCGCCCCCGACGCGCCGACAACGGCGTCCGCACACTATCGGACCGGCACCCTGTCCAGCCAGAAAGTGCGCAATCGGGTGGTGTCCTCGGCCAACGCATCGAGCTGACGCCGCACCTGCCGCGGTGCGGTACCGCCGTGAGCATCTCGCGACTCGATCGAACCGCGGACGGTGAGAACCTCACGAACCTGCGGGGTGAGAGCCGGATCGATCGCCGCGAAGGCCGCGTCGTCGAGTTTGTCGAGCCCGACCCCCCGCTTCTCCGCCTCCCGAACACAGGCACCGGCGAGTTCGTGCGCAACCCGGAATGGAACACCTTGACGCACAAGCCATTCGGCAATATCGGTGGCGAGGGTGAATCCGGCGGGCGCAAGCTCGGCCATCCGCTCCTCGTGGAACTCCAAGGTACCCACGAGCCCGGCGATCGCCGGAAGCAACAACTCGAGCTGGGCGACCGCGTCGAACAGTGGCTCCTTGTCCTCCTGGAGATCTCGGTTATATGCCAGCGGTTGGGCCTTGAGGGTGGCCATGAGTCCGGTCAGGTCACCGATGATTCGCCCAGCCTTGCCGCGTGCGAGTTCGGCGACATCGGGGTTCTTCTTCTGCGGCATGATCGAACTACCGGTCGACCACGCATCCGACAACGTCACATAGCCAAATTCCGGTGTGCTCCAAATGATGATCTCTTCGGACAGGCGCGAGAGGTCGACGGCGATCATCGCGAAGACGAACGCGGCCTCGGCGGCGAAATCCCTCGCCGACGTCGCGTCGATCGAATTCTCGGCCGGCGCGTCAAAACCCAGTTCGGTGGCGATCGCGCCCGGATCGAGTCCGAGCGACGAACCGGCGAGGGCGCCGGAACCGTACGGCGACACTGCGGTCCGCCGATCGGCATCACGAAGGCGATCGATGTCACGGATCAGCGGCTGGGCGTGGGCGAGCAGATGGTGCGCCAGCAGGACCGGCTGCGCCGCCTGCAGGTGGGTCTTGCCGGGCATCACCGCTTCAGGATGCGCGGCAGCCTGCGTGGTGAGCGCGTCGACCACATCGAGAACCCCCAATGCAACCCGACTGATGGCCTCACGCAACCACATCCGAAACAGGGTGGCCACCTGGTCGTTGCGCGACCGGCCCGCTCGCAGCCGTCCGCCCAACTCCGCGCCCACCCGCTCGATCAATCCCCGCTCGAGGGCGCCGTGGACGTCCTCGTCCGACGGCGCCGGGCCGAAGGTGCCGTCGGAGACATCGGCGGCCAGACGATCCAGTCCGTCGAGCATCGCGGTGAGGTCGTCGTCGCCGAGCAGTCCGGCCGCGTTGAGGACTCGCGCATGCGCCTTGGATGCGCGAATGTCGAAGGGCGCCAACACCCAGTCGAACTGCGTGGACTTGCTCAGCGCCGCCATTGCCGCGGCCGGGCCGTCGACGAATCGGCCACCCCAGAGCGAACCCTCGTTGGTGCCTCCGGTCTTCTCACTCACCGATCAGATCCCGGCGCGCCGCGATCTTCGACGACAGACCGTGCAACTCGACGAATCCGCGTGCCGCGGACTGATCGAAGCTGTCGCCCTCGTCGTAGGTCGCGAGGTTGAAGTCGTACAGCGACTCAGGGCTGCGCCGACCGTTGACCGAGATGTGTCCGCCGTGCAAAGTCAGGCGAATGTCACCGCAGACGTGCTCCTGCGTCGACTCGACGAAGGAGTCCAGCGAACGCTTGAGCGGCGAAAACCACAGACCGTCGTAGACCAATTCGGCCCACTTCTGGTCGGTGCGACGCTTGAATCGTCCCAGTTCACGCTCCAGGGTGACGTGCTCGAGCTCCTCGTGCGCGGTGATGAGCACCATCGCACCCGGGGCCTCATAGATCTCGCGGCTCTTGATGCCCACGAGCCGGTCCTCGACGACGTCGAGACGTCCAACGCCCTGTGCCCCGGCACGGCGGTTGAGTTCCTCGACGGCTTCGAGCACGGTCACCGGCCTACCGTCGATGGCGATCGGGCGGCCCTTGTCGAAGGTGATGATGACCTCATCGGGCGAGGACCAGTTGAGCGTCGGGTCCTCGGTATAGGAGTACACGTCCTTGGTGGGCGCGTTCCAGAGATCCTCGAGGAACCCGGTCTCCACCGCACGGCCCCACACGTTCTGGTCGATCGAGAACGGGGACTTCTTGGTGACGTTGATCGGGATCGCATTCTCCTCCGCGAAGGCGATCGCCTTCTCCCGGGTCCAGGCGTAGTCGCGGACCGGGGCGATGACCTCAAGATCGGGTGCGAGCGAAGCGAATCCGACCTCGAAACGCACCTGATCGTTGCCCTTGCCGGTGCAGCCATGAGCGACGACGGTGCCGCCGTGGTCACGCGCCGCGGTCACCAGGTGCTTGGCGATCAGCGGCCGCGACAGCGCCGAGACCAGCGGATAGCGGTCCATGTACAAGGCATTGGAGGTGATCGCCGGCAGACAGTAGTCGTCGGCGAACTCGTTGCGTGCGTCGACGAGCACCGCCTCGACGGCACCGCAGTCGAGTGCTCGCTGACGCACGACCTCCATGTCCTCGCCGCCCTGACCGAGGTCGAGCGCGACCGCGACGACCTCCTTGCCGGTCTCCCGGCCGATCCAGCTGATGGCGACCGAGGTGTCCAGTCCGCCCGAGTATGCAAGTACGACGCGTTCGGCCATGTCTTCAGTGAACTCCTGTTTCGAATGTGCACATCCATTCTGGGATGCGCGGTTGGCTGACAGTGATCGGGGTCCGCCGAAGCGGACTCGCGGTGATCAGGGCTGGTTGTCGGGTCCCCTGCGACGTGCAGTTGTCACACGAGACCCTCGATTCGTCGGGCCATTTCCGCGCCGTCGACCGGATCACGGGCGCAGACGAAGATGGTGTCGTCGCCGGCGATGGTGCCGACCACGTCGGGCAGGCTCGCCCGATCGATCGCGCTCGCGAGATAGTGAGCCGCTCCCGGCGGTGTCCGCAACACCGCGAGGTTGCCGCTGGCGTCGGTGGAGACGAGCAGTTCCGACAGCAACCGGGAGAGCCGATCGGTCCCGCCGAACACCCCGCGTACCGGCGACCCGTCCTCGGGCACCACATAGACGCCGACGCCGCCGTCGGCGGCACGCAGTTTCACCGCGCCGAGTTCGTCGAGATCGCGGGAGATGGTGGCCTGGGTGGCGTCGATGCCGCGGGCGGAGAGCAGATGCTGCAACTCCGACTGGCTGCGTACCTGGTTCTTGGCGAGGATGTCGACGATCAGTGCGTGGCGGCCGGCCCTGGTGGAGGCCAGCCGCGTCTCGGGATGTTCGGGTCTGCTCGACGCCGTCATCGGTGCTCCAGCAACCAGATCAGCAGCGCCTTCTGTGCGTGGAGCCGGTTCTCGGCCTCATCGAACACCACACTCGCCGGACCGTCGATCACCTCGTCGGTGATCTCGTCGCCGCGATGAGCGGGCAGGCAGTGCAGCACAACGGCATCCGATGCCGCCTGGGCCAGCAGGTCGGCGTTGATCTGGTACGGCCGGAACGGGGCCTTGCGGTCTCTTCCGTCGTCCTCCTGCCCCATCGAGACCCAGGTGTCGGTGACCAGCACGTCGGCGCCGGCGACCGCGTGCACCGGATCCTCGATCACCTGGACCGACCCGCCGGTCAGCTGCGCACGTTTCTCGGTGTCAGCGATCACCGTGGGGTCCGGCGAAAAGCCCTCCGGCGCACTGATCGTCACATGCATCCCGGCGGTCACGCCGCCGAGCGCGAGCGAATGCGCCATGTTGTTCGCACCATCGCCGAGATAGGTCATCCGCAGTCCCGCGGCGGCTCCCTTGTGTTCGATGATCGTCTGCAGGTCGGCGAGGACCTGGCACGGATGGAAGCTGTCGGACAACGCGTTGATCACGGGAATTGTTGCGGTCGAGGCCATCTCGTCGAGACGATCCTGACCGAAGGTCCGCCAGACGATCGCGTCGACGAAGCGCGACAGCACCCGGCCGGTGTCGGCGAGCGATTCGTCACGACCGAGTTGGGTGGTCCGACCGTCGACGACGACGGCGTGTCCGCCGAGTTGGGCGATGCCCATCTCGAACGAGAACCTGGTGCGCGTCGAGTTCTTGTCGAAGATCACACCGACCCCGCGCGGGCCCTCCAACGGCCGACGTGCGTACGGGTCGCGCTTGACCTCCGCGGCGAGCGCGAGGACCTCGGCCTGCTCGTCGGGTGTCAGGTCGTCGTCCCGGAGGAAGTGGCGGGTCATGCCTTCTCCTTCGCATCGTGAGCTGCGGCATCGTGCGCTGCGGCATCGTGAGCTGCGGCATCGTGAGCTGCGGCATCGAGGAAACCCGGTAAGGCCGAGACGAACTCGCGACCCTGCTCCTCAGTGAGAATCAGCGGCGGCGCGAGGCGCACGACGTCGACCGCCGGTGCATTGATGAGAAAGCCGCCGCCACGCGCGGCGCTCTCAACCCGCGCGGCGATCGGCGCGGTGAGTGCGATCCCGAGTAGCAGACCGGACCCACGGACGTGGTCGATCAACGGATGCCCGAGATCCTCGACGCCGGTGGCGATCGCCTTACCGACCGCGGCGACATGGTCGAGCAACCCCTCGTCGTCGATCACCCGCAGCACCGCGAGTGCCGCCGCGGCGCTGACTGGATTCCCCCCGAAGGTGGTGCCGTGCTGACCGGGCGTGAACAGGTCGGCGGCGTCGCCGGTGGCGAGACACGCACCGATCGGCAGACCACCCCCGAGCCCCTTGGCCAGGGTCATCACATCCGGGACGACGCCCACCGCTTGGTGGGCGAAAAACGTTCCGGTGCGTGCGATTCCCGTCTGCACCTCGTCGAGGATCAGCAACGCGCCATGCTCGGACGTGATCCGCCGGGCATGCGCGAGGTAGTCCGCCGGCGGCACCACCACACCGGACTCGCCCAGGATCGGTTCGAGAATGACCGCAGCCGTTCGTTCCGACACCGCCGACTCGAGCGCCGCCACATCGCCATAGGGCACGAAGTCGACACCGCCAGGCATGGGCTCGAAGGGCGCGCGCTTGGCGGGCTGTCCGGTCATGGCCAGCGCACCCATCGTTCGACCGTGAAATGCTTTGTCGGCAGCGATGATCTGCGGTCGACCGGTACGCCGGGCGAGTTTGAACGCCGCCTCGTTGGCCTCGGTTCCGGAATTGCAGAAGAACACCCGACCGGGCTGCCCGAACTTGTCGAGCAGCCGTTCGGCCAGTTCGACGACGCGCTCGTTGATGTAGAGGTTCGATACGTGCCCGAGGGTTCCGAGCTGGTTCGCGACCGCGTCGATGATCGCGGGATGGGCGTGTCCGAGCGCGTTCACGGCGATTCCGCCGAGGAGGTCGAGGTAGCGGTTGCCGTCGGCATCCCACACGTGCGCGCCGGCGCCACGCTCGAGGGTGAGGGCGGGGGTGCCGTAGTTGTTCATCAGCGCGGTCGTCCACCGCTGCTGCCAGGGAGTGGTCATGAGGTCGTGGCCTTCGGATCAGGAGTGTCGGGGTGAGCTCGGGATGCCGGTTCGGTGACCGAACCGGCGCCGGTTCGGTACGGCACGACGGTGGTGCCCGCCGAACTCGATGTCAGCAGCTCGGCGAGCACCGCGTGCGGCACACGGCCGTCGATCACGTGCGCCGCGTCGACTCCGCCGGTCACCGCCCGCAGGCACGCCTCCATCTTGGGCACCATGCCGGAATCGAGGCGCGGCAACAGCGTCGCGACCTGCTCGACGTCGATCCGCGACACCAACGACCCCCGATCGGGCCAGTCGGTGTACAGCCCCTCGACGTCGGTCAGCATCACCAGCCGCGACGCACCGAGCGCTTCGGCGAGCGCGCCGGCGGCGGTATCGGCATTGATGTTGTGCACGACGCCGTCACGGTCCGGGGCGATCGTCGAGACCACCGGGATACGTCCGGCCGCAACGAGATCGAGCACCGCAGAGGTGTTCACCGACGTGATGTCACCCACCAGTCCGATGTCGGTGGCCACGCCGTCGACCATCACGGTCCGGCGTGTTGCGGTAAACAGGTGCGCATCCTCACCGGTCAGGCCGACGGCGTACGGACCGTGGGAGTTGATGAGTCCCACCAGTTCTCGCCCGACCTGACCGAACAACACCATCCGGGCGACGTCCATTACCTCGGGGGTGGTGACGCGGAACCCGCCGCGAAACTCCCCCGACAACCCCAGCCGCTGCAGCATCGCCGAGATCTGCGGACCGCCGCCGTGCACGACGATCGGGTGCATTCCGCAGGCACGCAGGAAGACCATGTCCGCGGCGAACGCACGCTTGAGCTCGTCGTCGACCATGGCGTTGCCGCCGTACTTGACCACCACGGTCGCACCGGCGAGTGCCTGCATCGCCGGTAGCGCCTCGGCGAGTACCTGCGCCTTGTCGAGGCCGACGTCCCTGCGATCGGTGCCCCGGGCATTCTCGGCCCCGGGATTCACTGCGTCGGGGCTCATGACGAGTAGGCCGAGTTCTCTTCGACGTAGGCATGCGACAGGTCGGTGGTGCGGATGGAACCGGACGACTCTCCGAGTCCCAGCTCGATGCGCACCGCGATGTCGGTGCCGGACAGGTCCACCTCACGAGCGCCGGGTGCGCCGGCACCGTCGATGCAGACGGCGTTGCCGTTGAACGACACCGAGATCCGGTCGGGATCGATGGTCACCGGCGCGATCCCCACTGCGGCGAGCACGCGACCCCAGTTGGGATCGGAGCCGAACAGGGCGGTCTTCACCAGCGAGTCACGCGCCACGGTCCGTGCGATGGTGATCGCGTCGTCCTCGGTACGCGCACCGGCGACGGTGATGGTGACGCGTTTGGTGACGCCCTCGGCGTCGGCCATCAGCTGTGCGGCCAGGTCGTCGCACACCGCCAGCACGGCGGCGTCGAGGTCTGCTTGATCGACCGGGATCTGGCTGGCCCCGGAACTGAGTAACAGCACGGTGTCGTTGGTCGAGGTGGCACCGTCAACGTCGAGTCGATCGAAGGTCAGCGCCGTGGCCCGCCGCAGGGCGGTGTCGAGTTGCTCGGCGGACGCGCGAGCGTCGGTGGTCAGCACGCACAGCATGGTGGCCAGTGACGGGGCGAGCATTCCCGCGCCCTTGCCCATGCCGCCGACGTTCCATCCCTGGGGGTGGTGCAGCGCAACCTGTTTGGGCACGGTGTCGGTGGTCATGATGGCGTAGGCCGCGTCGGTTCCCCCGGACAGGCCTCCCCCCATCTCGTGGACGATCTCGGTGACGCCGGCGAACACCTTGTCCATCGGCAGGCGGTCGCCGATCAACCCGGTGGAGCAGACGGCGACCTCGACCGCACCGGTCTCGGTGCCCCAGTTGCTCAGTGCCTCCGCAACAGCCTCCGCGGTGGCGTGGGTATCCTGGAATCCGCCCGGCCCGGTGCACGCATTGGCACCTCCGGAGTTGAGTATCACCGCACGCAGTCGGCCCGTGGTGAGTACCTGCTGCGACCACAGCACCGGCGCTGCCTTGACCTGGTTGCGGGTGAACACACCGGCTGCGGCGTAGTCGGGGCCCTCGTTGAAGACCAGTGCAAGATCCTCCTTGCCGGATGCCTTGATACCGGCCGCGATACCGGCAGCCCGGAAACCGAGCGGGGCGCTGACGCCCTGCTCCCGCACCAACCGCGGTGCGTCCAGCGGCGCACCGCCGGCGATGCGATCGTCGGCGTCGATCCGATCATCCGATGTGGTCACGGTGCCACCCCCACGGTACTCAAACCCTCGGTCTCGTCCCAGCCCAGCGCGAGATTCATCGACTGCACCGCAGCACCACCGGTGCCCTTGGTGAGGTTGTCGATCGCGCCGACCGCGACGAGAGTACCTGCGCGCTCGTCGACGGTCACCGCCAGCTGCACCGCATTGGATCCGATCACCGAACCGGTCGTCGGCAGGGCACCGGCCGGCAGCAGGTGCACGAAAGGTTCCTCCGCATAAGCCTTTTCATACACCGCGCGCACATCGTCAGAAGTCGCCGAGGTACGGGCGGTGCAGGTGGCCAGGATGCCCCGCGACATCGGGACCAGAACAGGGGTGAAGGACACGGTCACCGGCATGTCGGCGGCAGCCGAGAGTGCCTGCGCGATCTCCGGTGTGTGCCGGTGCACACCGCCGACGCCGTAGGCCCGTGCCGACCCGATCACCTCGGCGGCCAGCAGGTCGACCTTGGGCGTGCGCCCCGCACCGGAGGTCCCGCTGACGGCGACCACGGTGACCGCCGGCTCGATCAGCCCCGCGGCGACCGCCGGCAGCAGCGACAGGATCGAGACCGTCGGGTAGCAGCCCGGAACCGCGATACGACTGGCACCGGAGAGGACTTCGCGGTTACCCGGCAGCTCGGGCATGCCGTACGGCCAGGTGCCCGCGTGTTGTCCCCCGTAATACGCAGTCCAGTCGGCACTGTCGCGCAACCGGAAGTCGGCACCGCAGTCGATGATGAGCGTCGTGGGCGGAAGGGCATCCGCGATGGCTGCCGACGTCCCGTGCGGCAGGCCGAGGAAGACCACGTCGTGGCCTGCGAGGATCTCCGGCGTCGACTCCTGCAGCACGCGGTCGCCCAGCGGGAGCAGATGGGGATGAAGGGTGCCGAGCGTGCTGCCGGCGTTGCCACCCGCGGTCAGCGCGCCGATCTCCAGCTCACCCGAACGCAGTCGGGGGTGACCGCACAGAAGTCGCAGGATCTCACCGCCCGCGTAGCCGCTCGCACCGGCGACCGCCACCTTGATCGTCATGCAATCATTATGCATGGCGGTGCAAATCAATTCACACCGCCCCTGGTGGCCTCACCGCGACCGCGCGCAGACGTGGCCCTCACGCGATCAGCGCAAGCGCGCCCCGAGTCGTTCGCTCGCGGTTTCCACCGCCGCAAGTTTGGCGTTGCTCGCCTCGTCCTCGGTGAGCGTACGGTCCGCCGCGCGGAAGCGCAGCGCAAAGGTCAGCGACTTGTGTCCGTCGCCGACCTGGGCGCCGGTGAAGACGTCGAACAGCTCGATCGCCTCGAGGAGATCCCCGGCACCGTCGCGCAACGCCTTCTCGACCTCGGCTGCGGGCACCGCCTCGCCGACCACCACCGCGACATCCTGCAATACGGCCGGGAACACACTGATACTCGGCGCCGGCAGGTTCGCTGTCAGCGGCAGCGCATCGATGTCGATCTCCACCGCACACAGCCGTTTGGGGAGCCCGGCGCGTTCGAGGACCGCGGGATGTAGTTCACCTGCGTATCCGACGGTCGTCCCGTTCACGGTCACTCGAGCGCAGCGGCCGGGATGCCAGGGTCGATGATCGTCGGCCGACAACTCCACCGTCACGCCGGCGGCGCGGCCGATCGTGCGAGCCGCCTCGAAGGCGTCGAGATGATCCGCCGCGCGGCCCTGGCCCCACGGGCCCGCCGGGTCACGCAGCCCCGTCAGGACCGCGGCCACGTGCAGCGGCTGGTGCGGCAGCGAGGCATCGAGTGCGGCGATCTGCTTGTCGGTCGGGCGCCGGGTCACATCGACTGCCCCGACCGGAACGACGTTGTCTCCGGCGATCACGACCTGCCCCACGGTGAACAACGAGAGGTCACGCTGACCACGAGAGATGTTGCGCGCAGCCATTTCCAGCAGACCGGGCAACAGGGTCGTGTTGAGTTCCGGCCGATCGGACTCCAACGGATTGAGCACCTTCACCGTGCGTCGTCGCTCGTCGTCGGCCGGGAGATCCCACTGGTCGAAGATGCCGGCCGGCATGAACGGGTACGGCAGCACCTCGACGAAACCGTCGAGCGCGAGTGTCCGCCCGATGCCGCGGCGCCGGCGCTGGGCGGGGGTCAGACCGGTCCCCGCGGGCGCGGTGGGCGGGACTGCCGGGATGTCCTCGAGACCCTCGAGCCGCAACACCTCCTCGACGAGGTCGGCGCGCTGACGCAGATCGGGCCGCCACGACGGGGGGATCACCTCGAGCGGGTCGGTGCCGGTGACTGTGCAGCCAACCTCGGCGAGTCGGGCCGCGGTGGTTCCGGGTGCATAGGTCACCCCGGCGGTGCGGTCGGGTTCGTCGGCGGCGATCGACATCGGCTGCGGTGCATCGACATGTACGCGAAGGTCCGACAGCGGGGAGGCGATCGCACCGCCGGCGAGTTGCACGATGAGCGTCGAACCACGATCCGAGGCGACCGCGGTGATCTCGGGGTCGACGGTACGCTCGAACCGTTTGGTGGCCTCCGAGGTCAGCTTGTGGCGCTTACCGGTCCGGAACACCCGAACCGGATCGAAGGTGGCCGACTCCAGCAGAACCCGGGTGGTCCCCGACCCGACCTCGGTGTCGGCGCCGCCCATCAACCCGGCCAGGGCGATCGGACCACTGTCGTCGGCGATCACGACGTCCTCTGGATCGAGTGTGCGCACCACGCCGTCGAGGGTGGTGAGCTTCTCCCCCGCCGCCGCGGTGCGCACGGTGACAGTTCCGGTGAGCTTGTCGGCGTCGAACGCGTGCAACGGCTGACCAAGTTCGAGCATCACGTAATTGGTGACATCGACGATCGCCGAGATCGGCCGCACCCCGGCCACCATCAGGCGCTTCTGCATCCACCACGGCGAGACGGCGGCCGCATCGACCCCGGTGATCAGGCGCGCGGTGTAGCGGGTGGCGGCGGACCCCGGTTCGATGGCCACCGGCCACGGATCACCGCCGGCGACGAGCGCCTCACCGGGCAGGCCCGGATCGATGAAGGGCACCGAAAAACTGCTTGCGAGTTCACGTCCGAGCCCGCGGACGGAGAAGGCGTAGCCACGGTCGGGGGTGACGTTGACGTCGATGGCGGTGTCGTCGAGTCCGAGGACTGCACGCGCATCAGCACCCGGCTCGGCGGTATCCGGTGCGAGTACGAGGATGCCGCTGTGGTCGGTGCCGATCCCCAATTCGGAGACCGAGCAGATCATTCCGTCGGAGATGCGCCCATAGGTCTTGCGCGAGGCGATCTCGAACGGACCCGGCAACACGGCACCGGGCAATGCCGCCACGATGAGGTCACCCTCGGCGAAGTTGCGTGCACCGCACACGATTCCACGAGGCTCGGCTTCACCGACCGCGACGGTGCAGAAGCGGATGGGCTTTTTGAATTCGGTCAGTTCCTCGATCGTCTCCACCCGGCCGATGACCAGGGGGCCGGTGATCGTCGGGAAGACGTCGATGTCCTCGATCTCGAAACCGACACGCACGAATGCCGCGTCGATCTCCTCAGCGGTCGCCGACCAGGTCGGGTCGCCGGCTCGCAACACCTCGGTGTACCAGGACTGTGGGGCACGCACGTCAATCAGCTACTTTCGATCGTTTGCGGTGTCGGGCGGCGAGCTCAGATCGCAGGGCCGAACGGCAGGGAGAAGCGGACGTCACCTTCGACCATGTCGCGCATATCGGAGATGTCATTGCGGAACTGCAAGGTACGTTCCAGGCCCATCCCGAACGCGAATCCTGAGTAGACATCGGGATCGATTCCGCTGGCGCGCAACACATTCGGGTTCACCATCCCGCACCCTCCCCACTCCACCCATCCCGGGCCGCCCTTCTTGGCGGGGAACCATACGTCGACCTCGGCGGACGGTTCGGTGAACGGGAAGTAGCTCGCTCTCATACGCGTCGTTGTCTCCGGGCCGAACAGTGCCCGAGCAAAGACCTCGAGGGTGCCACGCAGATTGGCCAGCGTCAGACCCTTGTCGACGGCGAGACCCTCGATCTGGTGGAACACCGGCGTGTGGGTGGCGTCGAGCTCGTCGGTCCGGAAGGTGCGCCCCGGACATGCGACGTAGATCGGGACGTCGCGGGTGAGCATCGACCGCACCTGGACCGGCGAGGTGTGAGTGCGCAGCACCTGTCGCGACCCCTCGGGTGCGATGTAGAACGTGTCCTGCATCGAGCGCGCGGGGTGGTCGGGCAGGAAGTTCAGGGCGTCGAAGTTATGGTGCTCGGTCTCGACCTCCGGCCCTTCGGCGATCTCCCAGCCCATCGCGACGAAGACATCGGCGACCTGCTCGGAGATGACCGTGATCGGGTGACGCGCTCCGAGGGGTCGTCGTCGACTGGGCAGGGTCACGTCAACCGACTCGGCGACCAGGACGGCCGCGTCTCGCTGGGCCTCGAGCTGGGCGGTCCGCGCGTCCAAAGCGGCCGCCACCCGACCGCGAACCTCGTTGACGGACTTGCCCGCAGCTGACCGCTCATCCTTCGGCAGGCTGCCGAGCGCGCGCCGGGCCAGTGCGATCGGTGACCGGTCACCGAGGTGCGCGGTCTTCGCGAGCGCAAGCGCATCAAGATCGTCCGCCGCCTCGAACGCCGACACCGCGGCGGACGCGGCGGCGTCGAGTTCCGATGGTTCCGGGAACCGCAGGTCCTCGGAACCCTTGTCGGCGGGGCGGTCGGCTGAGCTGGCCACGGGTGGTGATCTCCTCGGTGTTGTCACGTCCGGATTGTCACGTCTGGCGAATCACACATGCGCGACGGCGGACATCGAGATCCCAGACTAGTCGACCCGCTGTGGACGCACCGGCACAGGTCGCCGCGTCCACCGTGCGCCCGACCCCCTGCTCGGGAATATCGGAAACACGGTCGGACTCGACCGGGCGCCGAAGCGCGGTCTCAGTCCGACGACGCCGACCGACGACGCTGGATGCGAGCCGCCGCATAAAGGCAGATCGCGCTGGCCGCAGCAAGATTGAGGCTTTCGGCTTCACCGTGAATCGGAATGGCGATGCGGTGGTCGGCGTCGGCGAGCAGGGTGTCGGGCAATCCGTGGGCCTCGTTGCCGAACAGCCACGCAACCTGGCCGGTGAACACGTCGTCGGCGTCGTCGAGACTCAGTTCACCGTCGGCCGCGGTGGCCAGGGTGAGGATGCCGCCGGCGCGTAGTGCGCTCAGCGCGGCTGTCGTGTCCGATTCGCGCACCACCGGGATGTGAAACACACTTCCCGCGCTCGCGCGGACCGCCTTCCCGTTGTGCGGGTCGACGGCGTCACCGAGCAGGACGACCGCATCGGCGCCCATCGCGTCGGCACATCGGATCAGGGTGCCGACGTTGCCGGGCTCACGAGGCTCGACCGCGACGGCGAGCAGCCGGGGTGATCCGGCGAGGACCTCGTCCAGATCGACGGTGAGGAGATCACATTCGGCGAACACCCCCGGCGCCGTGGTGGTCTCGGCCAGTTTGGCCGCGGCACGGTCGGACAGTCGGTGCACCGGCACCCGATGTGCTCGCGCCCGATCAAGAAGCTCACCGAAGCGTTGTTCGGCGTCGTCTCGGACCAGCACCGAACGGGCGCGGTCGGTCGCCAGCGCGGCGTAGACGGCGTTGGCGCCCTCGACGAGAAACCGCTTCTCGGTGCGGCGTGCGGCAGTGCGATGCAGCTTCGCCAACGACACGACCCGCGACGAGCGTTCAGAGAGAACGTCCGTCACGGGTCGTGTGTTGTCGGTCTGAACCAACTCGAACTACGTGGCGATCAGGCAGCCGGCGCGTTGACGTCGGCGGGCAGCGCCTTACGCGCGACCTCGACGAGACCGGTGAATGCCTCCGGGTCGGTGACGGCGATGTCGGCGAGCACCTTGCGGTCGACCTCGACACCCGCGGCCTTGAGTCCCTGGATGAAGCGGTTGTAGGTGATGTCGTTGGCGCGAGCCGCGGCGTTGATGCGCGCAATCCACAGCTTGCGGAACTCACCCTTGCGGGCGCGACGGTCCCGGTAGGCGTAGGTCAGCGAGTGGAGCTGCTGCTCCTTGGCCTTGCGGTACAGGCGCGAACGCTGACCGCGGTATCCCTTGGAGGCCTCCAGGGTCGTCCGACGCTTCTTCTGGGCGTTGACAGCCCTTTTCACGCGTGCCATTTGTCAATCCTCTTCTCGGTGGTGGTCAGGGCGTCAGCGGTTGAGCAGGCGCTTGATGCGCGGTGCGTCGTTCTCGCTCACAACGGTCGTGCCGTCGAGACGACGGGTACGACGGGAGGGCTTGTGCTCCAGCAGGTGGCGACGGTTGGCCTTCTGGCGCACGATCTTGCCGCTGCCGGTCACCTTGAAGCGCTTCGCGGTGCCCTTGTGGGTCTTGCTCTTCGGCATGTGTCTTCCTTCGTTACGGCGAACTCCAGCAGCGCCCGCTCCGGCGGGCGCGCTGGGTTCGCGATGGTCTGTCCGTACGCCGACGCCGGGGCAGTCGACGCCGGTGTCGACTAGCTCGTGGCGTCGGCGCTGTCGTCGTCGGCCTGCCGTGGCGGGCGTTGCGACTGCTGTTGCGCCTTGACGCGGGTCTTCGCTCCCTTGTGCGGGGCGAGGACCATCGTCATGTTCCGTCCGTCCTGCTTGGCCGAGGTCTCGATGAACCCGTACTCGGCAACGTCGTTGCCCAGACGCTGCAGGAGCCGGAATCCGAGCTCGGGTCGCGACTGCTCGCGTCCACGGAACATGATGGTGACCTTCACCTTGGACCCGTCCTTCAAGAACCGGATGACGTGACCCTTCTTGGTCTCGTAATCGTGGTCGTCGATCTTCGGGCGGAGCTTCTGCTCCTTGATGACGGTCATCTGCTGGTTACGACGCGCCTCGCGCTGCTTCTGGGCGGCTTCGTATTTGAACTTGCCGTAGTCCATGATCTTGCACACCGGCGGGCGGGCGTCGGGTGCGACCTCGACCAGATCCAGATCGGCCTCGTAGGCCAGGCGGAGCGCATCTTCAACACGCACGATGCCCACCTGCTCCGAATTCGGTCCGACGAGTCGGACCTCCGGTACGCGGATGCGCTCGTTGATGCGGGTCTCAGTGCTGATGGGGCCTCCTTGATAATTCCGAACAGGTCGGCCGCCGCGATGAGTCGGGCGCAGGAGGAGAAGGCCTCAGCAAAAAAGCCCCGGCGATGATCTTCGAGAGATCATCGGCAGGGCTCCAACGCCGACCGGTCCACGCGAATACGCTCGGCGTATCCCACCCACGCAGCCATGCGGCTGACCTGGGCCTTGGGGACCGGACCGTACAACTGCGCTAATGGCGCGTCGTAGCGGTGGGAGCCTGACTCCACTTGCAACCCCGGCGAACCGGGGCGGTCGTGCTATGGAAGTCTAGCAGTCATGACCGGAAACACCTATTCGCCCTCCGCCGATGCCGCAGGTGACGGGGCTGCCGACGGGACGAGAGGTAACGGACCGACCGAGTCGAACGCTTCCATTGCCGCCGCTGACAACATCCGCGACCTGGCTGACATTCCGGCGATCGAAGTCATCACCAAGGCCATCGTGATGCTCATGAGCGCGTCGGCGGAGAAACTGGGACTCGCCGAGGGCGCTGCGGAGTCCGACGTGGACCTCGACGAGGCCCGGCGGCTCATCCACGCACTCGCCGGACTGGTCGACGCTTCACGCGCCGACCTCGGCATCCACGCCGCACCCATCCGCGACGGACTCAAGCAGCTGCAGCTCGCATTCCGCGAGGCGAGCGCATACCCGGACGAGCCCGGCGAAGGACCGGGCGAGAAGTACACCGGACCGGTGCGCGACCGCCGGCGCTGAGACCGCGTCGCGTTCGGCTCATCGTGCGCCACCGACCCCAACCGGTTACGCCGACTCACACCGCACTCGTCAGTCGGATGTCGATGAAGGCCTCGATCGAGGTGACCGGGACGTCGACATCGGCGGCATCGGCGAGCACCGCTCGATACCCGAGGATCACGCCGTCACCTTCGAGTCGCCTGACGCGGGAAGCCGCAGCGTTGGTACTCAGGCCCACGACTCGACCGATGTGACTGAACGATGCTCGGCCATCGGTGGCAAGAATGCCGAGAATCTGTCTGTCGATGTCGTCCATACAGAAAATTGTGCACTCCGCTGCTCAATCTCTCCTCTGCGTCCGTCCGGCGCCTCAGGGTCAACGGCATGAGCGAGGTGGCGAGTGCGATGGGTATGGGTCTTCTGGCCGGGCTCGGCGTGGCGATGCCGCTCGGGGCGATCGGGATTCTGTTGATCCACGAAGGTGTCAGCGCGGGCATTCGCCACGGACTGCCTGCGGCTGTCGGGGTCGCCTCGGTGGACGGTCTCTACGCGCTCGCGTCGGTCGTCGTCGGAAACATCGTGGCACCGGAGGTCCGCCGACTCGGTGCGCTCCCCGAGGTGCTCGGCGGAGTGGTTCTCATCGTCATCGCGGTGGTGGGCATCCGACGTCGATCCCCGACAGCGACGACGGCGTTGCCGAATCGGCGGATCCGAACCGGCCGCCGATTCCTGGTGTTCTTCGGCTTGACCGCGATCAACCCGGCGACCTTCGTCTACTTCTCTGCAGTGGCGGTCTCCATCGGTCCGCTGCCTCACGTGGCGCGGATCGCATTTGTCGTCGGGGTCATCGCGGCCTCGCTGAGTTGGCAGTCCGGACTGGTGACCGTAGGTGCGCTACTCGGATCCAGAGTGGGTTCTCGACTCCGGCGTGGCCTGACGATCATGGGGTATGTCGTCGTCGGTGTCCTGGGCGCTGTGTTGGCCGTGGCGGGTATGGCTCACCCATGATCGCGGGGCCAAGAGCCCGGCGCAGCCGGAGGTCGCATGCCACCACCGCATCCACGGCGGTGCCGGCATCGGCCGCGACCTTCCCTGCGGAAGTGACAATCGCCGAATGTGCGGCCGGCAGGTCGTAGCCGCCGCCCGTTCTGCCGGCAGCACTCGCCATCGCCACCGGCGACCGACACGCCTCGGCAATCCGAGCCGCGCGGCGCCGTTGTTCGTCCAACTCCCACCGATGGTGGACGACGCCACACGCGTACAGATCGATGCCGATCGCGGCCGTGTCGGCGACGTGCGCTGCCACCCCGGTGTCGCGGCAGATACCGAGCCCGACCTGCCATCCCTGCACCGCGATGGCACAAGGCCCCGGCCCGGCCGCGAAGTGCGGACGCTCGTCCGCTCCGAGGAAGCACTTCCGATACACCACCGATGTCGTCGTCGCATCGATGCGAAGGAAAGCAATATATCGCTGCCCGTTCTCGCTGATCGGCGCGCCGATCAGCGCCGTGCACCCACTTTCGTGGCACGCGGCGGCGATCACCCCGAGTTCGGTCGCGTCGACGGCAACATCGCGTGCGTCGAGGTGATACCCGGTCAGAGACAGTTCGGGAAAAACGATCAGGTCGGCGCCTGTACGCCGGATCAAGCCGGCGTGACGACGCGCACTGTCCCTCAGTGACGACGAACCGTCTCCCGGCTGCGCCACCGCGACGCGCAGAACCGAGCCGTCAACCGCCATCTTCTCAGTGTGAGGCGTTCGGCGCCTGTCCGCACACCGTCGCCGGTGCCGGTTCGTTCGTCACCGCTCGGCAAGCGCATACAGGCGTCCCCCGGGCACGCATAGGGTGGAAGTCATGACGGAATCTGGCGAGTCGGCATCCTCCCCCAACGGGCACGGTGGACCCGACGACGAGATCATCGACGCCGAGGTGGTCGTACCTCCCACGACGCCCGGACAGTTCGGCGGCACGCCGTCGATCCCAGACCCCGACTACACCGAATCCGGCGTTCCCGCATTCGATTTCGTGCGCGACAAGATCGAGAATCGGATCGCGACGGCGATCGGGTCACAAGAGCTGGCCGAAGGGACCCCCGAAGGTCAGCAGGTGGACGAGATGATGCGCAAGCGCGATGAGGCCGCGAAGAGACGACTTGAGGAGATCCGGAAGTCGATGGGTGGGTGACGCGATCACACCTCCGCTCCACGCGGTGATGCGAGAGATGTTCACGCGAATGGTGGAGGCCAAGAACATCTCGATGGTGGACAAGTACTACGACCGAGATTTCATCCTCGTCGCCAATGGCCAGACGCAGGACTACGACGCCTTCCACGCCGGCCATGCCCACGTCTGTTCGACGCCCATCACCTACGCTGGGCGCTACGACGACGAGGATGGGTCGACGACTCCGATCACCTTGCCGGGCGTCTCTGGATCACGACGAAAACGTCCCGACAAAACTGCCGCTGACATCGAAGTGATGTTCGTCGCAACATCCCGAGGTCGACGCATCCACCGCCTGTGGGAGTTGACCTGGCCGGATCGGAGTTCGATGAAGGCCTTCGACAACAACGTCTGACCGCCAGCGCCGTCGGCGGGTCGGTGAGCGCCGTCGGCGGGTCGGCGAGCGCCGTCGGCGGGTCGGCGAGCGCCGTCGGCGAACTGACGGGCGCCGTCGGCGGGTAGGTGAGCGCTGTCGGCTAACTGACGGGCGCCGTCAGCCGGCCGAGGCGACCCGTTCGTCGTGGAGGATCTCAGCGAGGAACTTGCCGGTGTGGCTTTCGGGGATGTCGGCGATCTCCTCCGGAGTGCCCTCCGCGACAACCATTCCGCCCCCGGTTCCACCCTCGGGCCCCATGTCGATCACCCAGTCCGCGGTCTTGATCACGTCGAGGTTGTGCTCGATGACGATCACGGTGTTGCCCTTGTCGACCAATCCGTTGATCACCGCGAGCAATTTCTTGATGTCCTCGAAGTGCAGGCCGGTGGTCGGCTCGTCGAGGATGTAGACGGTGCGTCCCGACGACCGTTTCTGGAGTTCGGCGGCCAGTTTTACACGTTGCGCCTCGCCGCCGGACAGGGTCGGCGCCGGCTGCCCGAGTCGGACGTAACCGAGCCCCACCTCAACCAGCGTCTTGAGGTATCGGTGAATGGAGGTCACCGGCTCGAAGAACTCGGCAGCCTCCTCGATCGGCATGTCGAGGACCTCCGAGATGGTCTTGCCCTTGTAGTGGACCTCAAGTGTTTCGCGGTTGTACCGCGCCCCGTGGCACACCTCGCATGGCACGTAGACATCCGGGAGGAAGTTCATCTCGATCTTGATCGTGCCCTCACCGGTGCACGCCTCGCACCGGCCGCCCTTGACGTTGAACGAAAACCGACCCGGCTGATAACCGCGCACCTTGGCCTCAGTGGTGGCTGCGAACAGGGTTCGGATCTTGTCGAAGACGCCGGTGTAGGTTGCCGGGTTGGATCGCGGGGTGCGTCCGATCGGCGACTGGTCCACCTGAACGAGCTTATCGAGGTTTCCCAACCCGTTGACCCGCGTGTGCCGGCCCGGGACCTGTCGGGCGCCGTTGAGCTTGTTGGCCAGGACCGTGGCGAGGATGTCGTTGACGAGGGTCGACTTCCCCGACCCGGACACTCCCGTCACGGCGCTCAGCACACCGAGCGGGAACGTCACATCGATGCCCCGCAGATTGTGTTCGCGCGCCCCGACCACCGTGATGTGCCGGTTCTTGGTGATCGGCCGTCGGATCGCCGGCACCGGAAGGGTGTCGCGGCCGGCAAGATAGTTGCCCGTCAACGACTTTCGGTTCTTGAGCAGTTCCTTGTAGCTGCCCGAGTGCACGACCTCACCACCGTGTTCGCCAGCCCGGGGGCCGATGTCGACGATCCAGTCGGCCGCGCGGATGGTGTCTTCGTCGTGTTCGACGACGATCAGCGTGTTGCCGAGATCGCGCAACCGGGTCAGTGTATCGATGAGCCGTCGGTTGTCCCGTTGGTGCAGCCCGATCGATGGCTCGTCGAGGACGTAGAGCACGCCCGCGAGCCCTGCACCGATCTGGGTGGCCAGGCGGATGCGTTGTGCTTCGCCGCCGGACAACGACCCGGCCGTGCGTTCGAGCGACAGGTACTCCAGGCCCACGTCGAGCAGGAACCGGATACGAGCCTGCACTTCTTTGAGAACACGGCCGGCGATCGCCTTCTGCCGCGCGTCGAGGGACAGACCGTCGAGGTACGTCGCACATTCGGAGATCGAGAGTTCGCAGACCTGCGCGATCGATCGGGGCCCGTCGGTCGGATGGTCGAGGGTCACCGACAGGATCTCCGGTCGCAGGCGGGCCCCACCACACGCGGGGCACGGCACGTCGCGCATGTACCCCTCGTAACGCTCCTTCATCTGCTCGGACTCGGTCTGATCCATCCGCCGGCTGAGGAAGGCCATCACGCCCTCGAACTCGGTGTAGTACGAGCGGGTGCGGCCGTAACGGTTGCGGAACTTGACGTGAACCTGATGATCACTGCCGTTGAGCAGCGCGTTGCGCGCCTTGGCGGGCAGCTTCTTCCACGGGGTGTCGACGTCGAAACCCATCTGGTCGGCCAGGCCGCCCATCAGTCGCAGGAAGTAGTCTGCATTGTGTCCCGACGACCACGGCGCGATCGCGCCCTCCGACAATGCGAGGTCCGGGTCGGGCACGACGAGATCCTCGTCGATCTCCTTGCGGACACCGAGCCCATCACACTCGGGACATGCTCCGTACGGGGAGTTGAACGAGAACGATCGGGGTTCGAGATCGTCGATCGCGATGGGGTGCCCATTCGGGCAGGCCATCCGCTCGGAGAAGCGTCGCTCGCGGTGCGGATCGTCGGCGTCGAGGTCGACGAAGTCGAGCACCACGATGCCGTCGGCCAGGCGCAGCGCCGTCTCCACGGAGTCGGTCAATCGTTGCTTGGCACTGCTCTTGACCACCAGGCGGTCCACGACGACCTCGATGTCGTGCTTCTCCTGCTTCTTGAGTTTCGGCGGCTCCGCCAACGGATGGACCTTGCCGTCGATCCGCGCACGGGAGAAGCCCTGCGTCTGGAGGTCGGCAAACAGGTCGACGAACTCGCCCTTGCGGGTGCGGACGACCGGCGCCAACACCTGGAACCGGGTGCCCTCCCCCATCTCGAGGACCTGGTCGACGATCTGCTGCGGTGTCTGTTTGGCGATCTCCGCGCCACACACCGGGCAGTGTGCCTTACCGGCGCGCGCGTAGAGCAGTCGCAGGTAGTCGTACACCTCGGTGATCGTGCCGACCGTCGACCGCGGATTGCGGTTGGTCGACTTTTGATCGATGGAGACCGCCGGGGACAAGCCCTCGATGAAGTCGACGTCGGGTTTGTCCATCTGGCCGAGGAACTGACGCGCGTACGCCGAGAGCGACTCGACGTAGCGGCGCTGGCCCTCGGCGAAGATCGTGTCGAAGGCCAGCGAGGACTTCCCCGACCCGGACAGACCGGTGAAGACAATCAGACTGTCACGCGGCAGGTCCACGTCGATTCCGCGCAGGTTGTGTTCACGGGCTCCGCGGACGATCAGGCGATCAACCACTGCATTCCTATCTCAAGAACTCGAATGTCCGGGCGCAGGGCGCCCCGCGCGCATGACCGTAGCGGGAGCCACCGACAAATTCCGGGAGAGTGGGTTGTACGCACCGGACAGGCTTCCCGGCACGCCAGGGATCCACGATACGCGGGGCTCCCGAATGTCTAGGGTTGGGTGTTATGACCTCGAACGATCTGGCGATCTCCGACGACTACACCGGCGACCTGTCCGAGAGTGGCCCTCAGCGCCGCACGCTATCCCACGCGACCATCACCAAGATGTCCGTCGGCCCGATGGACAACAACAGCTACATCATCACCTCGAAATCCTCGGGTGAGCAGCTGATCATCGATGCCGCCAACGACGGCGACGACATCCTCGCCGTCCTGGGCGAACTCGGCGGCTCCCCCACCCAGATCGTCACCACCCACCAACACTTCGACCACTGGCAGGCGCTCGAGCAGGTCGCCGCCGCGACCGGTGCACCAACCGCCGCCGGACGCCTCGACGCCGAGGAACTTCCGGTCCGACCGGACACGCTGGTCGACGATGGTGACCAACTCACCGTCGGTGACCTCACGTTCACGGCGATCCATCTCGTCGGCCACACCCCCGGCTCCATCGCGCTCGCCCTCACCGATCCCGCCGACGGCGTGGTGCATCTGTTCACCGGTGATTGCCTGTTCCCGGGAGGTATCGGGAAGACCTGGCAACCGGGTGATTTCGACACCCTCCTCGACGACGTCTCCACCAAGGTGTTCGATCGCTTCCCCGATTCCACCGTCGTCTATCCCGGACACGGTAAGGACACCACGGTGGGCACCGAGCGGCCTGCGCTGCCCGAGTGGCGCGAGAGGGGCTGGTGACCGTTCCTCCCGCAATCCCCGGTGCCCTGCCCACGACGGGTAGCCTCGATGAGGCGCCATAACGACCGAGCTGATTCGAGAACCCGGGTCGGCCACCGTCGGGCGTCCGGCTCCGCACGCAGACCGAACGAAGGGCAGTGTCACTGATGATTCTTCGCCGTATCGCCCGTCCCATGCTCGCCACCGTGTTCATCGCGTCGGGTGCCGACGCGTTGCGCAAGCCGACCGGCCGCGCCGAGATGGCGGGTGATTTCATCGAGAGTTCCTTGAATGCCCTGCCCGAGAACGTTTCCGCCGCTGTACCCCACGACCCCGAATTGCTGGTGCGGATCAACGGCGCCGTGCAGGTCGGCGGTGGATTGTTGCTCGCGACGGGCAAGTTCCCGCGAATCGCAGCACTCGGTCTGGCCGGGTCGCTAGTGCCGACCACCTTTGCCGGCCATCCCTTTTGGCAGGAGACCGATCCGGCCAAGCGCAACCTGCAGCGCACCCAGTTTCTCAAGAACGTCAGCCTCGCCGGTGGATTGCTGATCGCCGCAGCCGACACCGAGGGCAAGCCCTCGCTCGCGTGGCGCGGAAAGCGCAAGGCCAGTGCCGCGACCGCCGCGGTCACCGCGGCTCTGCCGGTCGGCGCGAAGGCCGGCTCGTCGGCGTGGGATTCGATCGTCGAACGCACTCATGAGGGTGCGTCGGCCCTCGGGGAGAAGTCCGAGGAGGCCGCCGAACTGCTGCGCGACCGCGCCCCCGAACTCGCCGAAGCCGCACGCCAACGCTCCACCGAATGGGCCGAGAAGATCGGCGACCGTTCCGCCGAGGTCGCCGAGCTCATCGGTGACCGCGCACCGAAGGTGGCGGATACAGCCAAGTCTCTCGCCGCGACCGCACAGGACAAGGCGGAGGCCGGCCGTCGCCGCTGGCGAAAGGCCGTGTCCTGACCCTGCCGACCCGGCATCGATCACACCCCGTCACGAGGAGCCTCGATCCTCGTCCCTACCCGTGGTGCGACGAGTTCGCCGTCCCAACGTCGCCGGTATATCCTCCGACGACGTCGGGAGCGGCCACCTTCGTGGAGGCCGTCGGTTCCACCACCACGCCACAAGCGCTGCGCCGCAAATTCGTCGATGCAGGACCCGACACTCCCATCCTCTTCGACAGAGTCGTGCGGGTGTGGATGGCCGACCTCGACGTCACCCATTCTGCGCACGTCACCCGGCACGGGTACGTCCACGCGGCCCCCTATCGCCGACCAGGCGCCCGACTGGCGACCACCGCCGCATGGCTCGAGCAGGCACACCTCGCGGCACTTGACTCCACCGAACCCGACTACCATCGAATGACCGTGAGCTCGACGTCCCTTTCCCTGCGCCTCGATCGGCTGGCGGCCACCGACCGCGCGACCCGGCTCATCGAATCCGTCCGCGCGGCGGGTGTTCTCCAGGACGCCGGTCTCACCGAGGTTGCGGAGGCCCGATGAGTTCGTCACCCGCACGCACCGACGACCCCCGAACCGACGAGGAGCAGACACACCTCGATCTGGTCTACGCACGGCTCGACCGCATGCGCGCCACCACCGGCAAACGCCTCGCAGCAACCCTGCGCGAGTCCGGCGGGACCCCGCAGGCGCAGTCCGAACGCGAGTCCTACGAGCGGATGTACGTCGATGAACTGACCAAATTCGATGCCGCCGAACATAATCTGTATTTCGGCAGACTCGATATGTTAGATGGCGAGACCCGCCGGATCGGCCGGATCGGGATTCTCGACGACGATGACGCCGACACCACGCTGCTCCTCGACTGGCGGGCACCGCTGTCACGGGCGTTCTATCTCGCCACGCCCGCCGCGCCAGAGGAGGTCGCCCGGCGCCGGCACATCCGCACCCGACATCGCTCGGTACAAGTGGTCAACGACGAACTCCTGACGGCCGACGACGCGTCCGCCGAGGACGTCGGTCATGGTGATGTCGTCAACGAGTCGGCACTCGTCGCCGCGCTGAACACCGCACGCACCGGCGAAATGACCGACATCGTCGAGACGATCCAGCGCGAGCAGGATCTCATCATTCGTTCCACGCATCGCGGCGTGACCGTGATCCAGGGTGGCCCGGGTACCGGCAAGACAGCCGTGGCTCTGCACCGCGCGGCGTATCTGCTCTACACCCATCGTGAGATCCTCTCGCGGAGCGGCATTCTCATCATCGGGCCGAACAGCGACTTCTTGGACTACATCGGCCAGGTGCTGCCGTCGCTGGGTGAGTCGGGCGTGTTACTCGCGACCATCGGCGAGTTGTTCCCCGACGTCCATGCCCGCGCCGATGAGCCGCGGGCAACTCGTGAGGTCAAGGGCAGACTCGCGATGCTCGACGTCCTCAAGCGGGCGGTACGTGCCCGGGAATCCTTGCCGCGCACTGCGATTCCGGTCAACTTCGAGGGCTACGCGGTCGAGATCGACAGCGAGCTGATCAAGGCCGCCCGCGGGAAGGCACGGTCCTCCCGACGCGCCCACAACCAGGCGCAATCGGTGTTCTTGCGCTCCGCGCTCCACGCTCTGGCGGCACGCCACGCCGCGGCGATCGGCTCGAGCCTGCTCGACGGCTCCCAGATGCTCAGTTCCTCCGACATCGCAGACATCCACGCCGACATGTCCCGTGACACCGACATCCGGGCGACACTGCTCGACTTCTGGCCGACCCTGACCCCGCAGGACGTTCTGCGAGAACTCCTCGCCGACAAAGCCGCCCTGCGCAAATGCACACCCGGGTGGAGCGATGAAGATCGTGCCGCCCTGCATCGAAGTCCCGCCGAGGACGCGTCCGATCTCACTCCCGCCGACGTCCCGTTGCTCGATGAACTCGCCGAACTCATCGGGTACGGCACGGCCGAGGCCCAGGCACGGGAGAAGGAGCAGTGGCGCCGTCAGCTCGCCGAGGCCCAGGACGCCCTGGATATCCTCACCGGTTCTGCGCCACAGGATCTCGAGGACGAGCTGGACCCCGAGATCCTTATGGCCTATGACCTGATCGATGCCGAACAGCTCGCCGCACGTCAGACCCAGACCAGTCGCGCGACCACCGCGGAACGCGCGTACGGGGACCGGACCTGGACTTTCGGCCATGTGATCGTCGACGAAGCGCAGGAACTCTCCGCGATGGCGTGGCGAATGGTGATGCGTCGCATACCCAATCGGTGGATGACGATCATCGGCGACACCGCTCAGACCGGGGACTTGGCCGGCACCACCTCGTGGAGTGAGGTACTCACGCCGTATGTCGCCAACCGATGGCAGCTGCGGGAACTGACCGTCAATTATCGCACCCCCGCCGAGATCATGACCTATGCGGCACGCGTGCTGAGACGGGTCGATCCGGGGGCCACCGCCCCAACATCGTTGCGCAAGAACGGAATCGAGCCCGTGGCCATCCGCGCCGAGCCGAGTCGCCTGGCCGCCACCATCCTCGAAGCGGCCACCGCGCTTGAGCTGACCGGTCTGACCGGGATCGTCGTGCCCGATGCGATACATCCGATGATCGCCCAGGCGCTGGCGAATATCGGCGAAGCACACGACAAGGTCACCGAGGCACCGGGGACCGACACCGATGCGTCCGGGCAGGTGGCCAATCCGCGGCCACGGCTACATACGGTCACCACGTGCAAGGGACTGGAGTTCGACACCACCATCGTCGTCGAGCCGGCCGAGCTCATCGATCAGTCACCCCGGGGCTTCAGCGACCTGTATGTCGCGCTGACGCGAAGCACGCAGCGGCTGATCGTCATTCACAGCCGGGACCTGCCCGCGGAGCTCGCAGATATGCCGACGGCCTGAGCTCGGATACGAACAACCGCCACACCATCTGAGCCGACAGGGCGCCCCGCTGAGCGGGGCGCCCTGTCGGCTGTGGCGAGATGATCCCTTTAGGTGGTGTGGACGATCAAGACGTCCGAGGTGGACTTGCGTGCGGCGTCGGCGGGCACCGAACCGAGCAGGCGGCCGGCGATCGAGTTGAGACCTCGGTTTCCGACGACCAGGAGATCGGCCTGGACGTCGGTAACGAGCTGCAGCAGCGCGTCGACCGGTGCGCCCTTGACCGCGCGCTGCACGATCTGGGTGGCCCCCGCCTTGGTCGCGCGTTCCTTGGCCCGACGCAGGATCTCCTCGGTCGGCGAGGAGCCGGTGACCTGGTAGGCCTCGTCCTTCAGCACGTCGGCCACCTCACCGGCGGAACGGTCGTTGGGGAAATATGCGCATGCGATCACCAGTTTTGCCGACTCTCCGGCAATCTCACCGGCGCGATCGACCGCCGCCATCGATGACTCCGAGCCATCGGTCCCGACGACCACTGTGGTATATGCGCTCATTCGTACCTCCACTACGTGTTCGGCCCCGCACTTCGCGGGCGCAACCATCCCCCACACTTTAGGGAGCCCTGGGTGTGCAGGCTAGTGCGCCGCGGGGCGATTTGTCCCACGATCGGGCAAGGCACGCCCAGGTACGCTACCTGATACCGGCAGCGTCCATCCCTCGCAACTCCTTCTTCAGGTCGGCGATCTCGTCACGCAGGCGGCCCGCGAGTTCGAACTGCAAGTCGCGTGCGGCAGCCATCATCTGGTCGGTCAGCTGCGAAACCAGATCGGCCAGTTCGGCTCTCGGCATCGCCGAGACATCACGCTTCTCGATCACACCGGCGCTGGCGACCTTGGCACCGGACATCTCGCCCTGCGCACGTCGGCCACGGCTGGCGCTGCGGCCCGATCCGACCACCACCGCCGAGGTGTCCTCGGCTTCCCGGTACACCTGATCGAGGATGTCGGCGATCTTCTTGCGCAGCGGCTGCGGATCGATCCCGCGCTCTTTGTTGTAGGCGATCTGTTTTGCCCGGCGGCGCTCGGTCTCGTCGATGGCGTTGCGCATCGAATCGGTGATCTTGTCCGCGTACATGTGGACCTGCCCCGAGACGTTGCGCGCGGCACGGCCGATGGTCTGGATCAGCGAGGTCGTCGAGCGCAGAAATCCTTCTTTGTCCGCGTCGAGGATCGCCACCAGCGATACCTCGGGCAGGTCGAGTCCCTCGCGCAGGAGGTTGATGCCCACCAGGACGTCGAAGTCACCCGACCGCAGTTGCCGGAGCAACTCGACGCGCCGCAAGGTGTCGACCTCGGAGTGCAGGTACCGCACGCGGATGCCGAGTTCGAGCAGATAGTCGGTGAGGTCCTCGGACATCTTCTTGGTCAGGGTCGTCACCAGTACACGCTCGTCGCGGTCGGTGCGTTCCCGGATCTCGTGCACCAGATCGTCGATCTGGCCCTTGGTCGGTTTCACCACGATCTCCGGGTCTACCAACCCGGTTGGTCGGATCACCTGCTCGACGAACTCACCGTTGGACTGGCCGAGCTCGTAGGGACCCGGAGTCGCCGACAGGTAGACGGTCTGTCCGATGCGGTCGACGAACTCGTCCCAGGTCAGGGGGCGGTTGTCGACTGCCGACGGCAGCCGGAACCCGTATTCGACGAGGTTGCGTTTACGGGACATGTCACCCTCGTACATGCCGCCGATTTGCGGGACCGTGACGTGGGACTCATCGATCACCAGGAGGAAATCCTCGGGGAAATAGTCGATGAGTGTCGCCGGCGCGGTACCCGCGCCGCGGCCGTCGATGTGGCGCGAGTAGTTCTCGATGCCCGAGCAGAACCCGACCTGGCGCATCATCTCCAGGTCGTAGGTGGTGCGCATGCGGAGCCGCTGCGCTTCGAGGAGTTTGCCCTTGCGTTCCAGCTCAGAGAGGCGCTCCTCGAGCTCGTCCTCGATGCTCTTCATCGCCCTCTCCATGCGGTCCGGTCCCGCGACGTAGTGGGTCGCCGGGAAGATTCGCAGTGAATCCACCTGCCGCACAACGTCTCCGGTGAGCGGGTGCAGGTAGTACAGCGACTCGACCTCGTCGCCGAAGAACTCGATCCGTACGGCAAGCTCTTCGTAGGAAGGGATGATCTCCACGGTGTCGCCGCGAACGCGGAAGGTACCACGGGTGAAGGCGGTGTCGTTGCGTGCGTACTGCACGTCGACGAGCAATCTCAGCAATGCGTCCCGATCGATCTCGTCGCCGACGGCGATCTCCACCGACCGATCGAGGTAGGACTGGGGGGTACCGAGACCGTAGATACACGAGACCGACGCGACCACCACCACGTCCCGGCGCGACAGCAGGTTCGAGGTGGCCGAGTGTCGCAGACGTTCGACGTCGTCGTTGATCGACGAGTCCTTCTCGATGTAGGTGTCGGTCTGCGCGATGTACGCCTCGGGTTGGTAGTAGTCGTAGTACGAGACGAAGTACTCAACGGCGTTATTGGGGAGCATCTCGCGCAGCTCGTTGGCCAGCTGCGCGGCGAGTGTCTTGTTGGGCGCCATCACCAGGGTCGGACGCTGGACGCGTTCGATGAGCCAGGCCGTCGTCGCCGATTTACCGGTTCCGGTGGCACCGAGCAGCACGATGTCCTTTTCGCCTGCGGCGATCCGCTTCTCCAGATCATCGATGGCTGCCGGTTGGTCACCGGCGGGCTGGTACTCGCTGACCACCTCGAAGTGGCCCTCGGTGCGCTCCATCTCGCCGATCGGGCGGTACTCGGAATGCGCGATCACCGGTCGCTCTGCTGCAAAGGCCATGACGCCAGGGTAAACGCGCCCTACGACACGTGTGTTCCATGCGATCGCGCGATGCGGGCACGGTTAGGGTCGATGCATGTCCGACTCGGCCGATCTCCCGTCTCACGAGCGCCTCCATCCGCCCAAACGCGAGACCTTCGACGTGCCGGCGATGACCAATACCGACAACAAGGGGTTCGTGCGGCCTGTCGAACGGTACGAGGTCAGCGATTTCGGGTTGTACATGTCACGGACCGCCGACCATCCGCGGTTCCATCACCTCGAGTCGTGGCTCCTCCCGGCGCTCGGGCTCCGTGCGAACATCTTTCATTTCACCGAAGGGCACCGCACGGGTCAGCGACTCTATCTGGACGTGGGTGCATTCGACGGCCCCGACGGCGAGGGCCGCTGGCATGCCGTGGACTGGTATCTCGATCTCGTCGATGTACCCGGAACCCCCTTGGAGCTGATCGACGTCGACGAGCTCTTCTGCGCCCATCGCGCCGGGTTGCTGCCCACCGACAGCTGCGTCGCGGCCGTGGGGATCGCCACGCGAGCCCTCGCCGGGGTCGCCGAACACGCCCATGACGTCGACGCATGGCTTGACGCCGAGGTCGGCGGGCACGTGTTCTGGCTCGATCGCCCCTGAGTCCGCCTCAGACCGCTCGATCACCGTGCAGGAGCAACTGCGCCACCTCGTCGAGTGCCCAGCCGGTCTCGCTCGGTCGGAGCACCCAGACCCTGTCGAACCGGTCGTCGGGCCAGTCGCATGAGCTCGGGGAAACCGGGCTGAATTCCTGGATCAGGCGACGGATTCGGGAATACCCCCAGCTGATCAGCGTCACCCCGGCCTGCCCACGCACGAAGGCTGCCCGCACCGCTGAGACCGTCATGGGTGAATCGGATGACCGGCTCGACGCCCAACCGCGCGGCGAGTGGGGTGATCGTCTGCAGTGGCCGACGGCTCGCGCCGCCTCCACCGACCGCAGCGGGAATCCGATCCAGGTGCGCAGACCTTCGCGACGCGACCGGCCGTCAGCACCGAGAAGGGCAACGAGTCGCCTGCGCGCGTGCATCCGGTGACACCTCGGGTATCGTGGCGCAGCCCGCGATAGCGGCGGCACCTGCGCCGAGGCCGATCGCAGCGAGCATCCCACGTCGCGGAACCGGCATTTTCGGCAACCGAGATCTCTGTTGTCGCGCAACATTGTTGCGCCACCACGCTCCGACCGGCCGAGGACCGGTTCACTCGGCCGTTCGGACGTTCACCGCCGCAGGCCGACCCGGGTCGGCAGATCCGAACCGGCTGTCGCCGATCGATACGAATCCCCCCGGCGCGAGCGCGTCGGCGAGTACATTCGACGCGTCGGCGTCGCGCGCGGTGATCACGAATTCCGGATGGACACTGCCGCGTGCCGCGGCATCGATCGTCGTGGCGTTCGCGCCCGCCAGGGCCCATAACCGGTTGGTGATACGCGTGGGCAGTGTCGAGGAGTTGGGTTCGGCCGCAAGGAGTTCGGCATCCACCACGGCCGGAGTACGGGTACGCACATTGGTCTCGAACGGAACGAGTCGACGCTCCCACACCCACCCCGAGGCGGCCGCGAGCGCCTCCGGGCTGCCCGAGTTGTCGAGCCAGACGTCGGCGACCGCCCGGCGCTGATCGTCGTCGGCTTGGGCGGCGATGCGTGCACGAGCATCGGATTCCGGCATTCCGCGCAGCTCGACGAGCCGGCGCACACGTTCCTCGGGATCGGCGTGCACGATGATGACCAGATGGAAGAACGGGGCCATGTTGCTTTCGACCAGCAATGGGATGTCCTGGATCACGATCGCGTCGTCGGGCGCAGCCTCCAGCAGCTCCTGGGTGCGCGCCCCGACCAGCGGGTGGGTGATCGAGTTCAGGGTGGAGCGACTCTCGTCGTCCACGAACGCCTTCGCCGCGAGCGCGGCGCGGTCCAGCGATCCGTCACCGACAAGGATGTCTTCGCCAAACGCCTCAACGAGCTGCGCGAGACCCGGAGTACCCGGTTCGACGACTTCCCGGGCGATCTTGTCGGCGTCGACATGAAAACCGCCGCGCTCGACGAACGTCTTGGCCACTGTCGATTTTCCGGCCCCGATGCCGCCGGTCAGCCCCACTCGGATCACGGTCCCAGTGTGGCAAACCCAACCGTGGGACCGTAATCCGGACCGTCCGCCGCAGACGCCGGTCAGCTCGATCGTCTGTACCAAAAGCGTCGCCGTGCTCGCGAACGTCGCAGTCGAAAGGTCGACGGCTTACCGCGTATTCGCCGACATCGGCTCGGTCACCATGGATGCACGGATTCGGCATCGGCGACTGCCATTCGTCGGGTTCGGACCAGGCCACGATTCACGGCGTCACTGTCGGTCTTGTGACGAGAGGGATGTTGGCACGCCCCAGCCAGACGCACATGAGGCCCCACTCGGAGGAAGCCCATTCCCGAGAAACCGAAAGTGCGGCCACTCCCCGTTTCCGGGAAGGGCCGCACTCTCGTATCAGCTCAGATCAGGGTTGTCAGATCCGCGATCAGGCGTTGCCCGACAGCTTCTCGCGAAGTGCTGCGAGCTGCTCATCGCTGGCCAGCGATCCGCCGCCCGACGATGAGGTCGACGAGGACGAGGTCGACGAGCTGCTACGGCTCTCCGACGCCGACGAGTAGTCTGTCGGGGCCTTCTCGGCCTCGGCCGCGGCAGCGGCGAACTTCTCGATCTGCGTGGTGTGCATCTTGTGACGACGCTCCGCCTCGGCGTAGCGCGCCTCCCATGCCTCACGCTGCTTCTCGAAACCCTCGAGCCATTCGTTGGTGTCGGGGTCGAAGCCTTCGGGGAAGATGTAGTTGCCCTGCTCGTCGTAGCTGTCGGCCATGCCGTACTTCGACGGGTCGAATTCCTCGGTGTAGTCCTCGTTGGCCTGCTTGAGGCTCAGCGAGATCCGGCGACGCTCCAGGTCGATGTCGATGACCTTGACCATCGCGTCGTCGCCGACGGCGACCACCTGGTCCGGGACCTCGACGTGACGCTCGGCGAGCTCGGAGATGTGCACCAGGCCCTCGATGCCCTCGTCGACGCGGACGAACGCACCGAACGGCACCAGCTTGGTGACCTTGCCCGGGACGATCTGGCCGATCGCATGGGTGCGTGCGAACTGACGCCACGGGTCTTCCTGAGTCGCCTTGAGCGACAGCGACACGCGCTCGCGGTCCAGATCGACGTCGAGAACCTCGACGGTGACCTCGTCGCCCACGGTGACCACCTCTGACGGGTGATCGATGTGCTTCCAGGACAGCTCGGAGACGTGAACCAGACCGTCGACGCCGCCGAGATCAACGAACGCACCGAAGTTGACGATCGAGGACACGACGCCCTTGCGGACCTGCCCCTTCTGTAGCTGGTGCAGGAATTCGCTGCGCACCTCGGACTGGGTCTGCTCCAGCCAGGCGCGGCGCGAGAGCACCACATTGTTGCGGTTCTTGTCGAGCTCAATAATCTTTGCCTCGATCTCCTTGCCGATGTACGGCTGCAGATCGCGGACGCGGCGCATCTCCACCAGCGATGCCGGGAGGAAGCCACGCAGACCGATGTCGAGGATCAGGCCGCCCTTGACGACCTCGATGACGGTGCCCTTGACAGCCTCGTCCTTCTCCTTGAGCTCCTCGATCGTGCCCCACGCGCGCTCGTACTGAGCACGCTTCTTGGACAGGATCAACCGGCCTTCTTTGTCCTCTTTGGTGAGGACGAGTGCTTCAACCTCGTCACCGACGTTGACGACCTCATTGGGGTCCACGTCGTGCTTGATCGAGAGTTCGCGTGAGGGAATCACGCCTTCGGTCTTGTAACCGATGTCGAGCAGAACCTCGTCGCGGTCGACCTTGACGATGGTGCCCTCGACGATGTCACCGTCGTTGAAGTACTTGATCGTGGAGTCGATGGCAGCGAGAAAGTCCTCAGCCGAGCCGATGTCGTTGACGGCTACTTGCGGCGAGGTGATGGTGGAGGACGGCATATTGGTGAGTTGCTCCGGACAGGTAGGTAGTAGGTACAGTTCGTGGTTCAGTTCAGCCGTGTCGGCGCAACCTCAAATCGTGTCGGCCACGGATTCGGTGCGCCCACGCGCCATCGCGTGCGATGGCACCCGGGTGAGGGCATGCTGGACGCGCGAGAGTGCTACACACGCGCGCAGGTCAGCGTACTCCAGGCGCATTGTGCTGGGCAAATGCCGCCCGCGGCCGGTTGGCACGCGGACCCCGCGGGGACAGACGACGGGAGATGACCGGATGGCTCACTCTGTGGAATTCCTCCTCGACGAAGCCTGTGACCAGTACATTCGCCAGCAATGGGCGACGTTGGGCGACGCCGGCCTACCCTCTGCAGCCGACAACGGTTCGGCGACCAATCGCCCCCACATCACCGCGATGGCCGCGGCCCGCATCTCCCCCGACATCGACGCAGCTCTGGGCACAGTCGCGATGCGGTTGCCGATCCGCGTCACGCTGGGCGACGTGGTCGTGTTCGGTCACGGGGCCCGACGAGTCCTCGCACGGCTGATCGTGCCCAGCGCCGAACTGCTGTCGGTACACGCGTCGATCGTGCGCGTAGGCGCTGCGCTCACCGCCGACAACCACGGGCAGGAGTCGCTGTTTGCCCACACCCGACCAGGCTCCTGGACCCCTCACCTCACCGTGGCCCGGCGAATCGGACTCGACAAGATCGGGCGTGCTCTGGAGACACTCGACTCCGTTCACCCCGCCGACACCGCGACGATCACCGGGGTGCGCCGATGGGACGGCGACGCGAAAGTCGAACACGTGATCAGCGGCCGGAGCTGCTGAACGTCGCCAAATGCCATCAGTTCTGCCGCGCTTCGTATCATCGGCACGTGACCGACGATCCCGCCGTGCCCGATGACGGTGCACCCGCACCACGCCAACTCGGACCGATCGACTCGGCGACCAGCGCTCGCGCCAACCGCGCCTGGTGGGACGCCGAAACCACCGACTACCACGCCGAGCACGGCGACTTCCTCGGCGCCGGCACACCCGGGGGCGATTTCGTGTGGTGCCCGGAGAATCTTCGGGAGTCCGACGCACACCTGTTAGGCGCGGTGCAGGGGAAGAGCGTACTCGAAATCGGTTGCGGATCGGCTCCGTGTTCACGATGGCTTGCCGCGCAGGGCGCCGACGTCGTGGCGACCGATCTCTCGCGGCGCATGCTGGGGTACGGGCTGGCGGCGATAGATCGGTTCGACGAGACCCCGGTTCCTCTCGTCCAGGCCACGGCCGAGGCTCTCCCCTTCGCCGATGCCACCTTCGACATCGCCTTCTCGTCATTCGGAGCGGTGCCGTTCGTGGCCGATTCGGGGCGTGTGATGGCCGAGGCCGCACGGGTTCTCGTGCCCGGTGGCCGGTGGGTGTTCTCCGTCAATCACCCGATGCGCTGGATGTTCCCCGACGACCCCGGACCCGACGGACTCACCGTCGCAATCCCCTACTTCAATCGCACCCCGTACTCCGAGGTCGATGCCCACGGCACCATCACCTACGTCGAGCATCATCGGACGATCGGCGATCGGGTTCGCGAGATCCGTTCTGCCGGTCTGATCCTCGACGACATCGTGGAACCGGAATGGCCCGACGACCTCGAACGCGTCTGGGGTCAATGGAGTCCGCTTCGGGGACAATACTTTCCGGGCACCGCAATCTTCTGTTGCCGCAAGCCGGACAGCTGACTTCTTGCAGCACACCGACCGCGTCACAAGAGATCCAACCGGAACACCGCGCACCGGCTCTCGATGACCACGACCCGATCGCGTCATGAACACGACACCGGGGACACCGGTTCGGGACAGCGTATGAGCAATAGACGGGCCGGCGCCGTGGCAGGTTCTACGGTGGCGTCGGGCCCGTATTCGTCATAGCCGCCGACGACAGCCGCCGACCGACTCACAGGAGTTTGGACAGGAAGCTCTTGGTCCTCTCGTGCTGCGGATTTGCGAGAACCTCACGCGGATCACCCTTTTCCACGACGACACCACCGTCCATGAAGACCAGCTGGTCGGCCACCTCACGCGCGAACCCCATCTCGTGGGTGACCACCACCATCGTCATCCCGGACGCCGCGAGCTCGCGCATGACACCGAGCACCTCGCCGACCAATTCGGGGTCGAGCGCCGAGGTCGGCTCGTCGAAGAGCATCAGCTTGGGTTCCATGGCGAGCGCACGAGCGATGGCGACTCGTTGTTGCTGCCCGCCGGAGAGCTGGGCCGGATAGGTATCGGCCTTGTCCGCGAGCCCCACCCTGTCGAGCAGTTCGCGGGCACGCGCAAGTGCCGCGTCCTTCTTCTGCTTCTTGACCTGTGTCGGTGCCTCAATCACGTTCTCCAACACGGTGCGATGCGGGAACAGGTTGAAATGCTGGAATACCATGCCGATGTCGCGCCGCTGCTTGGCCGCATCCTTCGGGCTCATCTCATAGAGCTTGTCGCCGCGTTCGCGGTACCCAATCAGATCACCGTCGACGTAAAGCCGCCCGGCGTTGACCACCTCGAGATGGTTCACACAACGCAAGAACGTCGACTTCCCCGATCCCGATGGGCCGATCAGACAGAGGACCTCACCCTTGGCGACCTCGAGGCTGATTCCCTTGAGTACCTGCAGGGTCCCGAAGCTCTTGCACACCCGATCGGCGCGAACCATCGGTGGCGCAGTGGTTTCAACGGCGCTCATCACTCTCCTCGTCGACGGCGAGTACCGTGTTCTGCGCAGCCGCCATCGCCTTCAATTGCCGACCGGTCAACTGTCGCGACGCTCCTCGCGAGTAGTAGCGCTCAAGGTAGAACTGGCCGACCATGAGCACGCTGGTGACCGCGAGGTACCAGGTCGAGGCGACCAACAGGAGCGGGATCGGCTGGAAGTTGACGCCCGAGATGTCATGCGCGACACCGTAGAGCTCAAGGCTGAACGGAACTGCGGTCACCAGGCTGGTGGTCTTCAGCATGCTGATCACCTCGTTGCCTGTCGGCGGGATGATGACCCGCATCGCCTGCGGCAACACCGTCCGGCGCATCGTCTGGGTCCACGACATCCCCAGCGCCACCGACGCCTCGGTTTGCCCCTCACCCACCGAGGAGATACCGGCGCGCACGATCTCGGCCATGTACGCCGATTCGTTGAGCGCCAGTCCGATCATCGCGAAGGTGAAAGCCGCGTTGAGGGACTGGATGTCGAGGTGGGCGAACTGGACCGTGAACGGGATACCGAGATCGATCTGCTTATACAGCGACGGGAACAGACCCCAGAAGACCAGCTGGACATAGACCGGAGTCCCTCGAAAGATCCACAGGTAAACCCACGACACCGAACGCAGAACCACGTTGGGTGACAGCCGCATGATCGCAAGGAGGACGCCAAGGACGACAGCGATCACCATCGCGAGCACAGTCAGCGCAAGGGTGTACCCGACACCCTCGAGAATGCGGGTGTCGAACAAGTACTTCGCGTAGGTCCCCCAGCCGTACGCGCGGTTGGTCGCCGCTCCCCACACGAACAGGAAGACGAGGATGAGCACGATCGCCGCGGCGATCCACTGCCCGGGGTGTCTGAGGGGTACCGCCTTGATCGGCGCCGGCTCGGACGAGTCGTCCGGGCCGGCACCGATCGGGCCAGTCGTCGGAGCGGTCACCGTCAGCTGGTCGCGCCGTTGACGGTAGCGGTCGGAATGACTCCCGCCTCGACGCCCCAGTGCTCCGCGATCGCCTTGTACTGGCCGTTGTCGATGAGGTACTGGACGGCCTTCTGAACCGCTTGCACGAGTGAGGATCCCTTGGCGATCGGGTAACCGTAGGGCGCCGAATCGAACACCGGTCCGGCGGCCACGATTTTTCCACCGGCCTGCTTGATCGCGTAGGCGGTCACCGGGGAGTCGGCCGACATCGCGTCGACACGTCCGAGGACGAGGGCATTGGTCGCCTCCGACTGATCGGTGTACTTCTGGATCTGGATGGCGGGCTTACCGGCGTCGGTGCACGCCTTGCTCTTCGCCGGGACCTCGTCGGTGTCCTCGACGGTCGTCGACTGCACCGCAACCTTCTTGCCACAGGCGTTGTTCGGGTCGATGTTTCCACCGGCCTGCTGCGCCCACTGGATGCCGGCGCTGAAGTAGTTCACGAAGTCGACCTGTGCTTCGCGCTCCTTGTTGTCGGTAAACGAGGACATACCGATGTTGAAGGTGCCCGCCTGGATCGACGGGATGATCTTGTCGAAATCGGCTTCCTTATACACGGGGGTGAGGCCGAGGGCCTTGCCGATCGCATTCATCAGATCCACATCGAAGCCGATGATCTGACCGCTGCTGTCCTTGAACTCATTGGGCGCATACGGCACATTGACACCGACGATCAACTGTCCGGACTCCCGGATTCCCGCCGGCAACAGTGCCGCGATATCGGATTGCTTGGCAACATCGACGGTTGTCGGCTGGATAGCCGAGTTACCGCCGGCACCGGTCGACGAGTCATCGTTCGAGCAGCCCGCCACCACAAGGGCAATCACGCCCACGAGCACCATGAAGATCCCGGGCAGACGTCGTAGGCTGCCGAACGATCGGAGATCGCGCATCACAACTATCCCTTCGCGCCTCGGAATCACTCTCCGGGGCAGGTCGGCCGATCAGAAGACAGGGCTGTCCCCCGCCGTCTGAACTTACTTGCTCGGAGCTGCTTTCACCGGTTGGTTACGAGAGATTAACCGGTTCGGCCTTGCCGACTCAGATGATCGACCACGGCGCGACCGACATCGGCGGTCGTGGCCGTGCCGCCGAGATCCGGAGTCCGGGCACCGGCGGCGACACTGTCGCCGACAGCGGTGTCGATCGCCGTGGCGGCCGCGAGCATCCGAGCGTCGTCGTGCCGGGTTCCCCACCATCGCAACGACATCGCGGCAGAGTCGATGATCGCGATCGGATCGGCCACTCCGCGTCCGGCGATGTCGGGGGCAGCGCCGTGCGAGGCCTGCGCCATCACGACCGTGTCGGAGCAGTTGACCGAGCCCGCGGTGCCCAACGATCCGGCGAGTTCACCCGCGAAATCGGACAGGATGTCGCCGAACAGGTTCTCGGTCACGACGACGTCGAAATCGCCAGGCCGGCGAACCAGCAGGGCTGCCATGGCGTCGACGTGTTTGTCGTCCACCACGAGTCCCGGATACTGCTCGGCGACCTCCCGACACACGTCCCGGAAGAGCCCGGTGGTTAATCGCAGCACATTCGCCTTGTGCACGATGGTGAGCCGACCCGAGCGTTCACCCGCGAGACGGCACGCCTGATGCGCGATCCGTTCGGTCGCCGCACGCGAGATCACCCCCACGGCGAGCGCGACGTCAGGGGTGGGCATGAAATTCACCCGAGCCGACCGCCATATTTCGGTCGGCGTAGAAGCCTTCGGAGATCTCCCGGACGATGACGACGTCGAGGTCCGGCGCGAGTGCGCCGACACCGGGGATCGCCCGGCACGGGTCGCAGGTTTGCGTAGAGACCGAATCTCTTGCGAATGATGTCACCGGGGGTGAGGTCTGCGGCGAAGTGCGCCGGGTAGCCCGCCGAGTCATGTGGGCCCAGGACCCAGATGTCGAGACCTTCGAGCGCCTCGAGTGTCTCCTCGCCGAACCGGACGCCCGTGTGTCTTGATCGCCGACACCCCGAGTGGCAGTGACACCCAATCGAATTCAATGCCGACGAGCGCGCCCGCCGCGGAGACGACCTCCCTCGCCACGGGCACGATCTCCGGCCCGATTCCGTCGCCGTCCATGACACCGATGCGTCGTCGCGTCCTCGTTGTGTTCATCGGCCCGAGCGTATCGACTGAACCGACCTCGAACATGCCGCGCGAACCCGACCACGCCTGCTGTTGACACCGGGTGTGACGTGCCTCATTCTCATAACCGAATCGGATTCGTTTAAACCTCTGCTGATCTCACAGCTTGCGAAAAGAGCACTCCCATGACCCGACAACCGGCGACCCCATCGAATGCCACTCCGCCCGAGCCAGCGCGCCCCGAGGGCACCGACAGTCCACCACCACCCGGAATCGGCCTGAAACAAAATGCGCTCGGCGCTCCCGCCATCGCCTTCATGGTGATCGCGGCCGCCGCACCACTGACCGTGATGGCAGGCGTCGCCCCCTTGGCATTGTCCATCGGCGGGGCCGGGGCGCCGGTCGCCTACTTGGTTGCCGGTGCCGCATTCGCGATCTTCGCGGTGGCCTTCATGGCGATGACCAGGGCAACCGGCGGAAAGGGAGCGTTCTACTCCTACATCACGCTCGGCCTCGGCCGGTCCGTGGGACTCGGTTGCGGGCTGTTGGCCGTCGTCGCCTACAACGCCCTGCAGATCGGCGTCTACGGCTTGATGGCCATCCAGACCCAGGACGCGATCACCCGCCTGTTCGGCATCACCATAGGGTGGCCCTATCTCGCACTCGCCGCGATCGTGATCGTCTGGTACGTCGGTCGGCGCGGAATAGACGTGGGGGCGAAGTTCCTCGGGGTGCTGCTCTCCCTGGAAACCGGGATCCTGCTGATATTGTCGTTCGCCGTGCTGGCGCAGGGCGGCGCCCACGGGATCGGCCTCGACTCCTTCCATCCGTCCGCGGTGTTCGCTCCCGGCATGGGTGCCGCCCTCGCCTTCGCCTTCGCCGCGTTCATGGGATTCGAGTCCACCGCGCTCTACCGCTCGGAGGCGCGCAACCCCGACCGGACCATTCCCCGGGCGACATACTGGGCGGTCGGCTTCATGGCCATCGCGTATTGCTTCATCGTCTGGTCGATGGTGCAGGCCTTCGGCGCCCGCGAGGTCCAGGCCGCGGCCACCAACGACATTGCGGGACTGTTCTTCTCCGCGATGACCCAGTACGTCGGAACGTGGGCCACCGACGTCATGTCGATACTCATCGTGACCAGTGCTTTGGCCTCACAGATCGCTTTCCACAATGCGATCACCCGCTACACATATTCACTGGCGCGCGATGGCGTGCTGCCCGCCTATCTCGACCGCACACACCCGGTGTTCCGGTCACCGGCGCGCGCCGGTGCACTGCAAACCGTCATCGCCGCGGTCGTCGTGGGCGCCTTCGCCATCGCCGGCGCCGACCCCTACTACCGTCTCCTGCTCCTGGTGAACACCCCCGGAGTACTCGGAATCATTGCGCTACAATTGATCACCGCGATCGCCGCGGTGGCCTATTTCGCGCGCAAGCGCCTCGTGCGAGTCGAAGGGGTCGCCGTCATCGCCGGAATCGTCAGCATCGTGGTACTCGGTGTGGCGCTGGCGGTCCTGATCTCGAAGATCAAGCTGCTCACCAATGCCGACTCCACCACCAATACCTGGCTGGTCGGCCTCGTCGGCGCCGTGTTGCTCGCAGGGATCGCGGTAGCCCAATACTTCCGGCTCCGCCGACCACAAATCTTCGAACGTATCGGCGGGCTGTACGACGACCCGCATGCCGATACCGAACGCTGAACAGAACGAGGAGATCACCGAATGAGCTCGGCAGACACCGTCCTGCTCGCCCGCACCATCCACACCCTGCGCTCCGGCGCACCCGTCGAGGCGATCGCCGTCCGGGACGGCCGAGTCACCGCCATCGGCGATGCGCGCTCGATCAAGACCGAGATCGGTGGCGCCACCGACATCATCGATCTCGGTGACGCAACCCTGACGCCCGGACTCATCGACGGACACATTCATCCGGTACTGGGCTTGAAGATGACTGCCGGACACGACCTTTCGTCGGTGAGGAATCTCGACGAACTCGTCGTCGCGTTACGCGCCGCACCCCGCCGCGACGCGTGGGTGCTCGGCTGGGGGCTCGACCCCAACGTCTTTGGCGGCCGGCCGATCACCCATGCACCGATCGTCGAGGCACTTGGTGACGATGTTCCCGTGTTCATCTATCTCTTCGACGCGCACTCGGCGCTCGCGAGTCCGGCCGCGTTGCACGCGGCTGGGGTGAACGGACCACGCCCCTTCGCGGGCAACGCTGAGATCGTGTGCACTGACGGGATCCCCTCCGGACACCTGCTCGAGCTCGAAGCCATCGAGCTCGTCGAGCGCGCCCTACCGAACGAACCGGCGACTACTCGTCGTCGGCGACTGCACGAGTCGCTGACCGCCATGGCGCGGTCCGGGATCACCTCGGGTAACGCCATGGACTTCGAGGCGGACAGCGGCGATCTCGTCGCCGGCTTGGAGAACTCGGGAGATCTACCGATCCGGTTGCGGTTCGCGCCGTTCTGTATGCCCGGCACCGACCGCGCACAGCTCGACCACATCGTCGAGTTGCAGAGGCGCGGCGGGCGGCGTTGGCGGGTCGACGGGGTGAAGTTCATGATCGACGGCACCATCGACGGCGGGACCGCATGGCTCGAACATGCCGACACACACGGCGAATCGACCGCATCGCTGTGGCCCGATCCGGCTGAGTATCGCGAAGCCGTCCGCTATCTCGCCGCGCGTGGGGTACCGACGGTGACCCATGCGATCGGCGATGCGGGCATCCGATATGCCCTCGACACTCTCGCCGACACCCCGGCGCCACCCACCGGCGTCCGGCATCGGATCGAGCACATCGAAACTCTGCCCGACGATCTCGTGGCGCGGTTCGCCGCGACCGGCGTCGTCGCGAGCATGCAGCCCAACCACTGCACCCTCTATACGCGTGGCGATCAGAGCGACAACTGGTCGGTCCGGCTCGGTACCGAGCGCGCGAATCGCGCGTTCCGCACCCGCGACATCCGCGACTCAGGAGCACTGTTGGCGCTCGGATCGGACTGGCCGGTGGCACCGTTCGACCCACGCAAGATCCTTGCCGACGCGCAGTTACGCCGTCGCGCAGGTCATCTCGACGAGATCCCGGTGTGCCCGGAGCAAGGGCTGACCGCCTCGATGGCCTTGGAGGGGTACACCTCGCACGCTGCCCGCGCCCAAGGATCCGCCGATGCCGGCTGGATCGGAGTCGGTGCCCGCGCCGACTTCACCGTGTTCACCGTCGACCCGTTGACCGCCCCACCCGACGAACTGGCCGACGCTCCTGTCGTTGCGACGATGGTCGACGGCAGTTTCGTGTTCCGAGCGTGATCGGTAAGCGCGGGGTCATGGCCTAGGCTGACGTCGTGCCCCGACCGACCTCGCCGCTCCTCGACCGCGACTCGATCGCTCGTGCCGCGCTCGCCGAGCTCGATGCGAAAGAGACCTTCACCATGCCGGGGCTGGCCAAACGGCTGGGCGTGGCGGTCTCCTCGCTCTACCACCACGTCTCCGGACGCGAAGAGGTACTCGAGCTGGTACGCGCCACCATCGCGGTGGCAATGGCGGACGACGTTGACTGGTCCGGCGGCTGGCGGGCGGCGGTCACGACGTGGTTGCGGAGTTACCGGGACGCATTCGAAGCGCATCCGGCGCTGGTGCGTGCGCTCACCGGGCAGACCGTCGAGGCTCCGGCGATCTTGAACAGCTACGACCACCTCGCGCAGTGCCTCTTCGCGGCCGGATTCGCCGACCCGGAGATCCTGCACCTCATCACGCTCCTCGACACCTTCGCGCTCGGCTCGGCGCTCGACGCCGCAGCACCGGCGACGGTCTGGTCGGTCGCGTCCCTTGCCGACGACAGTTCGCTCGCCCGGGCGGTCGCCGCCGCCCCGAGCGGTCGCGAACGCGCCGATGCGGCCTTCGAATTCGGGCTCGGCCTGCTACTCGACACGCTCGAACGTCGGCTGCTTCTGGAGACGCGTTGACCCACCCCCGTCACTCGACGCGTTGCTTGACCACGCATGTTCCGGAGTCGAAGTGCGCGCAGACGTCTTCGGCGTCAGCGCGCGATTCGGCAGGACGCGCCACCACGTAGCGACTGCCCGATCCGAGCATCTCACCGGGCAGGATCAACGAGCCGTAGTGGTTGTCGCGGGCTTGTTCGGCCCGCCGGTAGCTGCCGAACGCACCGAACTGTGCGTACCAAACGGTGTCGGCGACCGGTGGAACCGGAAGCGATGGGGTCGGCGTGTCGCTCGGGTCGCTGTTCTCCTGTGTGTTGTCGCCGGTGGTGGTCTCGGTGGGCGTGGCCGACTCGGTCGTCGTCTCAGTGACGACGACCGTCGGGGCCGCCGTGGAGTCTGCGGCCGTACTCGAACCCGTATTCCATGGACCCCCAGACAGTGTGAGTCCCACGATGACCGCCGCGACGATGATCAGACCGACGACACAACCCACCACGACCGGGACCACCCACGGCGGTCGGGTCAAGCGTCGGTCGTCATACATGGGCCACTCGGCATCGTCGGTTGCTCAGGATCGTCGGAGGGTGATCCTCAGTGGGCGGCGTCATCCCACGACCGGCCATAGCCGACCGATACCTCCAACGGCACCGACAGCGTGATGGCGTTGCCCATCTCTTCGCGGACAACGGTCTCGACCTGATCGCGCTCGCCGGCGGCGACCTCGATGACGAGTTCGTCGTGCACCTGCAGCAACATCCGCGAGCCCAACTTCTCGGCGGTGAGCCGCTGGTGAACGTTGATCATCGCGACCTTGATGATGTCGGCGGCAGTGCCCTGGATGGGTGCGTTGAGCGCCATGCGTTCGGCTGCCTGGCGGCGCTGCCAGTTGTCGCTGTTCAGATCGGGGAGATAGCGTCGGCGACCGAACAATGTTGCTGTGTATTCGTTTCGGCGCGCCTCGGCGACGACGTTGTGCAGGTAGTCACGCACCCCACCGAACCGGGCGAAGTATGCCTCCATCTGTTCCTTGGCCTCATCGCGACTGATCCGCAACTGCGCTGCGAGCCCGAAAGCACTGAGCCCGTAGGCCAGTCCGTACGACATGGCCTTCACGCGGTGGCGCATTTCGGTGGTCACCTCGTCGATCGGCACACCGAACGCGCGGGACCCGACGAAGTTGTGGAGATCCTCGCCGGTATTGAACGCCTCGATCAGCCCCGCGTCCTCGGACAGGTGCGCCATGATGCGCATCTCGATCTGGCTGTAGTCGGCGGTCATCAGATGGTCGAACGGCGTCCCGTCCTCGGCGCGGCCGACGATGAAGCCATGACGGATCTCGCGGCCGGCCTCGGTGCGCACAGGGATGTTCTGCAGGTTCGGTTCGGTCGACGACAGTCGTCCAGTGGCCGCGACGGTCTGATTGAAGGTCGTGTGGATCCGGCCATCGTCGGCGACGGATTTCAGCAGCCCGTCGACGGTGACCTTCAGCCGGGTGGCATCACGATGCTCGAGTAGATGCGCGAGGAACGGATGCTCGGTCTTCTCGTACAGCATCTGCAAGGCATCGGCGTCGGTGGTGTAGCCGGTTTTGGTCTTCTTGGTCTTGGGCATCTCGAGTTTGTCGAACAGCACCGTCTGTAGCTGTTTGGGCGACCCGAGATTGATCTGTTCTCCAATGACCTCGTAGGCCGCTTCCGCGGCGGCGCGGATGCGTTCGGAGAAACCTTCCTCCAGGGTGGCGAAGTGATCGACGTCGACCGCGATCCCTGCGGCCTCCAGATCCGACAGGACAAACAGCAGCGGCAGTTCCATTTCGGTCAACAGGGGCCGCGAATCGATGCGATCGAGTTCGGTGTCAAGGGTGTCGGCGAGTTCGGCGACTGCACGCGCCTCGAGCATGTGCTGTTCGGCCTGTTGGGCCGACCCACCGTCCTCGTCGAGCAGCGAGAGCTGATCGTTGCCTGCACCGTCGTCGGCGCGAAGCTCTCGACGCAGATAGCGCAAAGCCAAATCGTCGAGGTTGAACGAGCGTTGGCCGGGGCGCACCAGATAGGCGGCCAGCGCGGTGTCGCTGGTGACGCCGCGCAGCCTCCAACCGCGCGAGCGCAGCGCGTGGATCGCCCATTTGGTTTCGTGCAGGGCTTTGGGCGTGTCGGGGTCGGCCAGCCAGCCCCCGAGTGCCTTCTCGTCGGCCGGGTCGAGCTGGGTGATGTCGACATACGCCGACACTCCGTCTGCTGCGGCCAGAGCGATCCCGCTGATGTCGGCACCCACAACCGTGTGTGGCGCGGTCACGGTCAGCCCGGTGCGTCCGGTGCGTGCGTGATCGTCGAGCCAGCCGACGATCTGTCCAGCCGCCAGCACCGAACCGTCGAGATCGAAGCCCGCTTCTGCCTCCGGCTCGACCGAGCTGAGCGTGGAGAACAACCGATCCCGCAGCACTCGGAACTCGAGATCGTCGAACAACTGGTGGATGCGGTCACGATCCCAGCCGACCCGGGCCAGGTCGTCGGGCCCAGCCGGCAGTGCCATGTCTCGGATGAGTTCGGTGAGTTGACGATTGGTCTGCACCGACGCGAGATTGGCCCGCAAGGCGTCGCCGACCTTGCCCTTGATCTGATCCACGTGATCAACGAGGGAGGCCAGTGAACCGTATTCCCGAATCCACTTCGATGCCGTCTTCTCCCCCACACCCGGGATACCCGGGAGATTGTCACTCGGATCCCCGCGTAGCGCAGCGTAATCGGGGTACTGCGATGGCGTCAGCCCGTACTTCTTCTCGACCTCTTCCGGGGTGAAGCGGGTCAGGTCGGAGACACCCTTGCGCGGGTAGAGGACGGTCACCGCGTCGTCGACCAGCTGCAGCGAGTCGCGGTCGCCGGTGACGACGAGGACCTTGAAGCCCTGTGCCTCGGCCTGGGTGGCGAGCGTGGCGATGATGTCATCGGCCTCGTAGCCGTCGATGGCGAACACACCGATCCCTAGCGCATCGAGCACTTCCTTGGTGACATCGACCTGGCCGTTGAACTCGTCGGGCGACTTCGACCGCTGCGCCTTGTACTCCGGGTACATCTCCGAGCGGAAGGTTTTCCGGGAGACGTCGAACGCCGCGGCAATGTGGGTCGGCTCCTCGTCGCGTAACAGGTTGATGAGCATCGAGGTGAAGCCGTACACCGCATTGGTGTGCTGACCGGTCTCGGTCTTGAAGTTCTCGGCCGGCAGCGCGAAGAACGCCCGGTAGGCCAGGGAATGCCCGTCGAGAAGCATCAGCGTCGGCTGGGTGCCGGCCTTGGTCTTGCCTCGGGTGGCGGTCGAACTCTTCGCGGGACTCACCCGGACGAGTCTAGTGGCGACCCCTGACAGACCTTCGCCGCCCGCGACCCCGCCCGGCCCTGCGGCACGTACCGCGAGGTCCGGCTCCCACATCGCTGGGTGGCGTCCACCGGACCAGGGTGCAGAACATCTGCACGTCGCCACGCGGATCCACTCTCTATCCAGCGCGTGACCGGATCGTCGATGAACTCGTGCGCCAGAAGCTCACTGGTCACATCGAGATCGCGGGTGGAAACAACCGTCGTGTCGGTCATGTCCCGACTCTCCGTGCGGGCCGAGGCGAATCGGGCTCAGGCAACGCCGAGGTAGGCCTCGCGCACGGCGTCGTCGACGAGCAGATCCTTGCCTGCCCCCTCCTTGGTGATCAATCCGGTTTCGAGGATGTAGCCGCGGTCGGATCGGCTCAGTGCCTGCTGCGCGTTCTGTTCGACCAGCAGGATCGTCGTGCCCTCACTGTTGATCTGTCCGATGATCCGGAAGATTTGTTGGATCACCATGGGCGCCAGCCCCATCGACGGTTCGTCCAGCAGCAGCAGCTTGGGCCGCGCCATCAGCGCGCGCCCGATGGCCAGCATCTGCTGCTCACCACCGGACATCGTTCCGCCGAATTGCTTTCGGCGTTCACCAAGCCGCGGAAACACCTCGAACACATGCTCCAGGGCCTCGTTGTAGGCCGTCTTGTTCTCGAATTTCCGCCCGTAGCAACCCATGTCGAGGTTCTCGAGGACCGTCATCCCCGGGAAGATACGCCGTCCCTCCGGAACCTGGATGATGCCGCGTTTGACCCGCTCGTGTGGTGCGAGGCGGGTGATCGACTCTCCGTTGAAGCGAATGTCACCCTGTGTCAGCTTGTTCAGTCCGGAGATCCCACGCATCGTCGTCGACTTGCCCGCACCGTTGGCGCCGAGCAGCGTCACGAGTTCACCCGCCTCGACCCGCAACGAGATGCCGTGCAGCGCCTGGACACGTCCATAGTGGATGACGACGTCGGTGAGTTCGAGAACCGGCGGTACCGACACCGATTTCCCGGACACCGACTGCCCCGACTCTCGTGGTGCACCTCTCGCTGCAAATTCGAACGGCTCAGACATGTTCGTCGATTTGGTCATCGGGTACCCCCAGGTAGGCGGCGATCACCGCCGGATTGTCGCGGACGTCTTTGGGTGACCCTTCGGCGATCTTGCGGCCGAACTCGAGCACCACGATCCGGTCGGTGACGCCCATGACCAGTCGCATGTCGTGCTCGATGAGCAGGATCGTGTACCCGTCCTGTCGGATCTTCTGGATCAGGCCCATCAGTGCGGTCTTCTCGCTGGGGTTGAAGCCTGCGGCGGGTTCGTCAAGGCACAAGAGTTTCGGTTCGGTGGCCAGTGCTCGCGCGATCTCGAGTCGACGCTGATCGCCGTAGGGAAGGTTGGATGCCTTTTCCGCCGCGCGTGGACCGATCCCGACGAACTCCAGCAGCGCCATCCCGCGATCCACCGCGTCACGCTCTTCCCGGTAGTGCCGGGGTGTCCGCAGGATGCCGCCGAACACCGAGGTCTTGTGGCGCGCATCGGTGCCCACGCAGACATTCTCCAGCGCGGTCATCTCTCCCCAGAGCCGGACGTTCTGGAAGGTGCGGGCTATCCCTCGACGGGTGATCTTGTGCTGCTTGAGCTTTCCCAACGGCGCATTGTCGAAGGTGACCGTGCCACGGGTGGGTCGATACACCCCGGTGATCGCGTTGAAGCAGGTCGTCTTACCCGCACCGTTCGGTCCGATGAGGCCGAGGATCTCGCCGCGGCGGATCTCGAAACTGACGTCGTCGAGGGCGGCCAAGCCGCCGAATTCGACGGTCAGGCCCTCCACCTTGAGTAGGGTTTCACCCTTGTCGACCGCGATGTCGCGTTGCGGTGCAACGGCTTCGGCTACCGCCACGGGATCAGTCAGATCCGGGTCGATCTGAGTCGGATTGACCAGGGTGGTCGCCTCGGGATCTGCGCGCACCTCGGCGATCTGCTTGGTGAGGTCCGGCGCACCGGATGCCGGGCTCGGCTCGTCGGGCATGCGGTGACTCATGCGGCGGCCTCCTCGGTCGACGGCGCCGGTTTGGGGGTGCGTCGGATCGCGGTGTACACCTGGCGTCCAAACGTGATCAGCCGGGCGCGTGCCGGAAAGAGCCCCTGTGGACGGAAGATCATCAGCACCACGAGGGCAACCCCGAAGAACAGATACTTGTACTCGCTCAATGCTTCTCCACCCACCGAGATGCCCTGCACGCGGGCGGGTAGGTAGATGATGATGAATGCACCGGCGATCACGCCGAGCTTGTTGCCCTGTCCGCCGAGGACCACCGCACACAGGAACAGCATCGAGTTGATGACGGTGAATGCCGTGGGGTCGACGTACTGCACCTGCCCGGCGTAGAACGCCCCGGACAGACCACCGATCCCGGCTCCGATGACGAACGCCCACAGTTTGTATTTGAAGGTCGGCACACCCATGATCTCGGCAGCATCCTCGTCCTCGCGGATGGCCACCCAGGAGCGACCGACCCTGCTGCGTTCGAGGTTACCGATGACGATGAGCACGATGATCACCGCAACGATGCCAAGCCAATACCACCACACGCCGTAGTTCAGGGAAGAGGTGTTGTTGGCAGTGGAGAACACACCACCGGAGCTGTCGGCGGACCGGCCGATCTCCGGGTAGAGCACGCTCTGCAAGCCGGTCGCACCGTTGGTGACGTCGGTGAGGTTGTCGGCGAGCAACCGCACGATCTCACCGAAACCGAGGGTCACGATCGCGAGGTAGTCGCCACGCACGCGCAGCGTCGGCGTGCCCAGGATGACACCGGTGATCCCAGTGATGATGATCGCGAGCGGCACACACGCCAGCCACGCCCACGGACCGGAGAAGAACCCGTGGTCGGTGCTGCCCCACAACGGACTCGACGGGCTGGTCATCAGCGCGACGACGTAAGCGCCGACGGCGTAGAACCCGACGTATCCGAGGTCGAGGAGACCGGTCTGCCCGACCACCACGTTGAGACCGACCGCGATCAGGGCGGTCATCGCGAAGGTCGCCATCACCACCCCGAAGTTGGTGGCAGTCGTGGTGATCAGCGGTGGATTGATGACGGGAAGGAGGGCGATCAGGATGATCAATGGAACCCCGACGAGCCACTGCATGACCCGCGGGAGGCCTTCCCACCAGGTTCGGATGGCGTCACCCAGCCCATGGCGTTCGGGCGACGTGAGCGATGTCGGTGCAGTCGTCATACCCTGGCCTTTCCGAGCTTCTCTCCCAGGATGCCCGTCGGACGGAACATGAGCACCAGGATCAGCAAGGCGAAGGCCACCACGTCTTTCCACTGGTTGCCGAGGACCACCGATCCGTAGTTCTCCATCACCCCGAGCAGCAGCCCGCCGAGAAGCGCGCCGCGCACGTTGCCGATGCCACCGAGCACCGCCGCGCAGAACGCTTTGATGCCCAAGATGAATCCGCCGTTGAAGATGATTCCGTTCGGCACACGCAGGGTGTAGAGCAGTGCCGCGGCGCCGGCGAGCAGGCCGCCGATCAAGAAGGTGACCAGAATGATTCGCTCCCGCGAGACCCCCATGAGCAGGGCCGCGTCCGGGTCCTGGGCCACCGACCGGATACCGCGTCCCAACCGCGTCTTGTTGATCATGAAATCAGTGCCGAGCGCCAACGCGATCGCCGACAGGATGATCACCATCGTGAGGTTGGTGACCGGCGCACCGAAGATGGTGAACTCCTCGACGGCCTGGACCAGCTGGATCGTCGGCTGCGCGCTGGAGCCCCCGAGCGGCGGGTCCACCGGCACCTTGGGTAGCACGTAGTGCACGAACTCCTGGAGCACGAACGACATGCCGATGGCGGTGATGAGGAACGCCAGTGGTTTGGCGTTGCGGCGTCGAAGTGGTCGATAGGCGACGAACTCCAATCCGACGGCGGCACCGCCGGCCACGACCATGCCGCACAGTCCCGCTAGCGCGAGATACACCACGGTCATCAGCGTGCCCTCGGCGTAGACGTTGCCCGACGGACTAAAACGCATGATGAGCAGGCCGATATAGGTGCCGAACATGCCAAGCATGAACACCTCGGAATGCGCGAAGTTGATCAATCTCAACACGCCGTAGACCAGTGTGTAACCCACTGCGACAAGCGCATACACCGATCCATAGGTCAATCCCTCGATGGTCAGACCCCAGAAACCGTCGACGAGCGAGTGGACGTCGAAGCCGATGGTCGACGCCACGTCGGTGGTCGTCTGGGCCGCCGCGAAGAGTGTGCTCACGTTTCCTCCCCTTCAGCCGGATGAGAGCAGCAACACGCGGTGCGCCCGGACCACCGGACGGTGGCCGGGCGCACCGGATGTGTAGGACTTACTTGACCTGGTAGACCCAGATCAGGGACGAGGAGAGCTCGCCGTCCGGTGTCCACGAGTACGGGCCGGCCAGACCCTGACCCTTGTAGGTCCGGATGAACTCCAGCAACTTCGATCGGGTGGTGTTGCCCTTTTCGATGCCCTTCATCATGATCGAGGCGATGTCGTAGGCCTGCACCGAGTAGACGCCGGAGGCCTGGTTGAACGCCGCCTGGTACTCCTTGGCCAGCGTTGCCGGCGCCGGACCACACGGGCACGACAGGTAGGCACCCTTGGCCGAATCTCCGGCCTGGGCAACAAATTGCGGATCGTTCGTGCCATCACCGGACGCGAAGGTCACATTGGGTGCGGCCGACTTCAGCTGCTGAGCCAACGGCGCTGCCTCGGCGTAGTACCCGGCGTAGAACACGGCGTCGGGACTGGCGTTGGTCACCTTTGAGATGATCGCGGAGAAGTCGCGCTCACCGGTCTTGACCTTGCCCGAGCAGTTCGAATCGGCAGCCGAGCCGAGTGACTTGGTCACCACCGCGGCCAGGCCGACACCGTAGGCGCTGTCGTCCTCGATGACACAGACCTTCTTCTTGCCCAGCGAGTTGGTCAGATACTTGCCGACCGCCGCACCCTGAGAGTCGTCATTGGCCAGCCCGCGGAAGAAGGTCTTCCAGCCGTTCCGTGTCAGCGCGGCATTGGTGGCCGAGGCGGTGACCGACACCAGACCGGCCTGATTGAAGATGCTGCCGGTGGCCTTGGTCTCACCCGAGAACGCCGGACCGATCAAACCGATGATCGAGTTGTCGTTGGTGATCTGCGGGGCGACCTGGGTGGCCTTCTGCGGGTCTCCCTCGGTGTCGAAGCGCTTCAAGGTGATCTTGCAGTCGGGATTCGCCTTGTTGTGCTGATCGACGGCGAGCTGCGCACCGTTGACGATGTTGATACCGAGTGCCGCGTTGGAGCCGGTGAGGGCTCCGGCCATGGCGATGGTCGACGGATCGCACTTGGCGCCGCCGGGCTGGGCCGGGTTCAGGGCCGCCGACTCCGCGGCCGGCGGAACCTCTTTACCCTGGGTATTGATCTGGTTGAGAGCCGAAATCGTCAAACCCGAATTACTTGCCGACGAGCCACTCGCACCGGACCCAGAATCAGTGGACTTGTTACTACACGCTGAGACTGCGAGGATTCCAGTCAGTGTCACCGCGATCGCTGCGGTCGCCATTCGACGTCGCATACTTGTTGCCTCTCATCCGCCCACCCGGCGTCGCCGGGAGATCTACCCCGTAGACCCTGAGAGGAACATAGACCCGACGACCGACCTGCGCGGGCTAACCGAGCGAAACCGCGCAGATGCGCATCAAGCTTGTTTCAGAGATTTAACGAACGACCCGTCGAGGTCACTCCTGCGGACCGAGTGTCTCCACCACGACCTGCGCGACGGCCTTCATCGTGGTACGGCGATCCATCGCGGCGCGCTGGATCCACTTGAACGCCTCAGGTTCGGACAACGTCTGCTTCTCCATCAGCAAGCCTTTGGCCCGCTCGACGAGTTTTCGGGTCTCGAGACGATCGGCCATCGACGCTACCTCGTTCTCGAGTTCGCGAAGTTCCTGATACCGGCTGACCGCCACCTCGATGGCGGGCACGAGATCCGCCTTGGTGAAGGGCTTCACCAGATAGGCCATCGCTCCGGCCTCGCGGGCCTTCTCGATGAAGTCGCGCTGACTGAACGCGGTGAGCATGACCACCGGGGCCAGACGCTTGCTCGCGATCTCGCCGGCCGCATCGATTCCGTCCCGGACGGGCATCTTGATGTCCATGATCACCAGATCGGGGGCGAGCTGTTCGGTCAACTCGACGGCCGCCTGACCATTGGGTGCCTCACCGACGACGTCGTAGCCCTCTTCGCGCAACATCTCGATGAGGTCCATCCGGATCAGCGAGTCGTCCTCGGCCACGAGAACCTTGTGGCCCACCTGCGTTCCGTCCGGCGTTACCGACGCACTGTCCGCCACCGTCACCATCCCCTCCTCCACCTCGCGCGCTCGACCTGCGTGAACACCCAGGCCACGCCCATCGCGCACGACGGACGATGAGGGGAAGCGTACCGGTTGAATCGCTACTCGGCCGATCTACTAGACTGGTCCCGCAGCTCAACGCAGTTGCATGCCCTCGTAGCCCAATTGGCAGAGGCAACGGATTCAAAACCCGTGTGTTGGGGGTTCGACTCCCCCCGAGGGCACCAGGAAAACGCTGTTGATCACCGATCTTCGCGGCGAGAACAACGCTCACGCGCCAGACCTTTCCGCAGTGGGTGAATAGAGTGGGCCTTGCGGCCAGTCAATAGTGAGCTCACTACTCTCTCGAAGGAATCGCTGGTTGGTAGGCATCGACTCGCACCACACAGCCGATCAGCGGAATGGTCGAACGCGAAGCTCACACGACATCCGTGGATCGGTCTTCTCGTCTCCACCGTGCTGACGGTGGCCACAACATCCGCCCTCAGTTGACGACGTCGATACAGCCGCAGCGGAATCCCGACGATGTTGCCCAAGTCCAGTTGGCGACCTCGGCGTCCCTCGTTACTTGCCCTGGCCACTTGTCGAACACCATCCACGCCCGGCAGCACACGAGCGCACCTATTCGATTGTCCCCGAAGGCATTCAGCTCGAGGTTCGCAGAGTGCCGTGAGCAAGACCGAGCTCGTTCTCCAGGGCGCGACATACCAGGCGCCCGCGGTCGGGTGTGCCGGCGTAGTGCACCAGGGCGTGCGCGTTGACACCGTCGACCATGCCGAGGAATTGCCACGCCACATCCGCCGGCTCATCGGTGGTGAACTCCCCCGACGCGACGCCCTCCTCGATCACCCCGACAACGAGCGACCGCCAGGTGTCCATCACCGCGCGCACCGCAGCGGCGAGTGAGTCGTTGGTGCGGCCCAGACTGAAGGCATCGGCCCACACCGTGGTCACGTCGTCCCGAGAGGGTTCCAACAGTGTCGCGACGAGTCGACGTAGTTTGTCGGTGGCCGACGGCGCTTCGGCAAGTAGTTCGGCGATCTCCTCGACCTCCGCGGTGGTCACGGTGGTGAAGGTGGCGGCGACGAGCTCGTCCATACTCGGCTCGTAATGGGCCACGAGCGCCGGGGCGACGCCGATCCGGGCGGCCACCGACCGCAGGGTCAGCGCTGGGAGGCCGTCACTGCGGGCGAGTTCACATGCAGCCGAACGGATCTCCTGCGCGCGCTCCTCGGGCGACTTGCGCGCGGCGCGCGGTCGGACCGCACTCGACGACCTACTCATACGGACTCCGGTCCGGCCGGAGTCGCCAAGGCGGGGCGTCGAGAACCTCCATACGCTGTCGCAAGATCACCACCAGTACACGGTAGATGATCACGAACCCGGATATTGATCCGTCTATCAATAATGGACGAAACCCTTGACATACAGCGCAACAGGCCCGTACTCTCGCCAGTTATTGACCATCAGATCAATATCTGACAGCAAGGGGAACATCAGGTGTCGTGGACCATGCCAGCCGAGACCGCACGGCACGACCGCGTGTGGATGGCCTTCCCGAGGGCCAACACCACCCTCGCCGAGAGCCCCGCCGACGCCGAAACCGCCTATACCGCTTGGAGTACGGTGGCCAACACGGTCTCCGAGTTCGAACCGGTGACGGTGGTCGTCGACCCGACCGAAACCACCCGCGCCCACACGATGCTCACTGCCGGCATCGACATCATCGAGGCTGAACTCGACGACGCCTGGATGCGCGACATCGGCCCGACCTTCGTCACCGACGGTGCGGGCCACCTGGCCGCGGTGGACTGGACCTTCAACGGCTGGGGCGCCCAGGAGTGGGCCGAATGGGACAACGACCGCCGCATCGGACGCGTCGTCGCCGAGGCCGCGGGAGTGCCGGTCATCAGCTCCATGCTCGTCCAGGAAGGCGGCGCGATCCACGTCGACGGCGAGGGCACCGTCCTGATCACCGAGACCGTCCAGCTCGATCCCGGCCGAAACCCTTACGCGACCAAGGAAACCGTCGAAGCCGAACTTGCCCGCACACTGGGCGCGCAGAAGGTCATCTGGCTGCCGCGCGGACTGACCCGCGACTACGAGCGCTTCGGCACCCGCGGGCATATCGACATGGTCGCGACCATACCCTCCCCCGGAACGCTGCTCCTGCACCAGCAGCCCAACCCCGAACACCCCGACCACGCCGTGATGCGCGAGCTCCGTGACTTCCTCGCCGGGACCACCGATGCCGCGGGGCGCCGATGGAACATCGTCGACCTGCCCGCCCCCGAGACGATTCGCGACGAGACCGGCTTCGTCGACTACAGCTACATCAACCATCTCGTCGTCAATGACGGCGTGATCGCCTGCGGCTACGGCGAGCCCGCCGCCGACGAGCGCGCCGCCGAGATCCTCGCCGCCGTGTACCCCGGACGGCGCGTGGTGACCATCGACGCGCGGGAGATCCTGGCGCGTGGCGGCGGGATCCACTGCATCACCCAGCAACAGCCCGCCGTCGTGGAGCTGTGATGACCAGCCGCCGCCCGGAGAACGCTCCCCCTGCACAGACTCCGCCGGTGGTGGAGACGTCGATCGCCGAGCTGAGCCAGGCACTCGCGCAGGGCCAGGTGACCGCCGTCGAGCTGGTCGCCGCCTACCTCAACCGCATCGCGCATTACGACCGCCACGGCACCACACTCAACGCGATCCCGGTGCTCAATCCGAGGATGTTCGACGAGGCCCGCGCCTCCGACGAACGGCGTTCTCGCGGGGAGATACTCGGTCCGTTCGATGGGATTCCCTACACCGCCAAGGACAGCTACCGAGTTGCGGGACTATCGGTGGCGGCAGGATCTCCTGCCTTCGAGAATCTGATCGCGGGCAACGACGCCTTCACCATCGAGCGGCTTCGCGCTGCCGGAGCGATCTGCATGGGCCTGACCAACATGCCACCGATGGCCAACGGAGGAATGCAACGCGGCGTGTACGGCCGTGCCGAAAGTCCCTACAACGGCAACTATCTCGCGGCGGCATATCTCTCCGGGTCCTCGAACGGATCGGGCGTGTCGACGGCGGCGAGCATGGCGGCCTTCGGCCTCGGCGAGGAAACCTGGTCGAGCGGGCGGTCCCCGGCGTCCAACAACGCGCTGGCCGCCTATACCCCCTCCCGGGGTGTCATCTCGGTGCGCGGTAACTGGCCGCTGACACCGACCATGGACGTGGTGGTGCCGCATACCCGCACGATGGATGACATGCTGGCGCTACTCGATGTGCTCGTCGCTGACGATCCTCAGACCCGCGGCGACTTCTGGCGCACCCAGCCGTGGGTGAGCCTACCCGCCGCATCACAAATTCGACCCGCCTCCTACCTCGACCTGCGCGATAGGGATGCGTTGCACGGCAAACGTTTCGGCGCACCTCGCATCATTCTCGGCCAGGACGATCAGGCCGGTTGGCCGATCACCCCGCGGCCGTCGGTGATGCAGTTATGGGAGCGTGCTCGCGCCGACCTCGAGGCCGCGGGCGCCACAGTGGTCGACGTCGACTTCCCGGCGCTGACCAATTACGAACTCGACCGTCCCGGCGCCCAGGACGGCTACGCTCGGGGCATCCTGCCAACCGGCTTCTTTGACGCCGAGATGTGGGATCTCACCATCTGGGCGTGGGATGACTTCTTGCAGGCAACCGGCGATCCGACGCTGCACCGCCTCGAAAACGTCAAGGGCGAGCTGATCTTCCCGCTACCCGACGGTGCGATCCCCGACCCGCTCGACGGCTACTACGCGCGCTACAACCTCGACATCAGCGAGTACCCCCACCGCGCAGCGCAGGGCATCGCCCCGCTCACCGAGATCCCCAACCTCGCCGAGGGCGTTCGGGGCCTGGAAAGACTGCGCCGCAACGACTTCGAGGACTGGCTCGACGAGCTGGGCCTTGATGCACTGGTGTTCCCGTCGGCTCTCGACGTCGGGGCCGCCGATGCCGACACCGACCCACAGGCTCACAATCGCGCCATGGCCAACGGGGTGTGGGTGTCGACGGGCAACACCATGATCAGGCATTACGGCATTCCGACGGTCAACCTCACCATGGGGACGATGAGCGACATTGGCATGCCAGTGAACCTGACATTCGCCGGGCGGGCCTACACCGACAACGCACTGCTCGCCTACGGGTGGGCATTCGAGCACCGGACCCATCGGCGCACGGCGCCACCGCGAACCCCCGAACTGCCCACACTCACCCGGCCGGGAACCCTCGCCGCTGGTGCTGCCCCCGAACTCGCGATGACCGCAACGGCTCGCGGCGATGGCGACGTCACCATCATCGAGATCACCGGATGCACCGATGCCCCGATGGTGCAAATTTTCGTCGACGGCTCGGCGGTGGAGGTCGGCCGCGACGACCACTCGTTCACGGCGACAACACAAGTGCCGACCGCCGAACTTCGCCGGACCCACTCGTCGTGGCGTGACCCCTATGGCACGCTGGTCTTGGTGGTCGTGACGGCCGAGCACGGCGCAACCACCGCTGACTACCGGATCGTCACCGAACCGGCCGGCTGACGAGAGATCGGGCCGCAGGGGAACAACCCAGATGCTCCGTCGTAGGAGTCGATGGGACCGAACATGTATTTGACCTCGTCGGTGGCGACAAGTAACTCTTCGGTGGTGCGCATGACTGTGACCGGTATGCCCTCGGGACACGGCGTGGCGGGAAACTCGGTGCGGCCGAGTCCCTGCTTCTCCACCTCGGACGCAATGCGAAGCAGCCCTGCGCTTTTCGTCGCGAGGGACAACAGATAGGCGGGGATGACGCCAAGTGCGACGACGGTCAGCGAACCAACGTCCTCTACCACAACGAGATCGACGGGTAGCCAACGGTGTTAGGATGTTCGGCCAGGAACACCCCGGCCATGAGCACCTACTGCAATCCGATGCCACCGTGGACCGACGACGTCATCGATCGTGAACCTCTCCGGCAGTTTCCCGACGGACACGATCAACACTTCTGCACCCAGGAACGAGGTCACGATGGCGGCGAAGGTGCGCAGCTTTTCCATGGCGGTGCCACTACGTTCTTCGAGCACGAGTCGTCCACCTCGGCATGCACACTGCTCTTCGCACTGAACAAGCCATACCGACGACGGTGTAACCAGGGGTGAGATCGGGCGGGTGATGTGTCGACGATGTCGCCAGAGGTAGGCGGATCGCAAAGTACGGTTCCCGACATCGAAGTCAGGACCGTGGCCGGGATCGCTCGTGCACAGCCGATATCGAGTAGCCGCCAGAGCGCCATGGGGTGCACTGGAACCGACCCTGCGCGACGACGCAGCGGACGAGTCCGACGGTCTGTCCACTGTCCACCGCGAACCACCCCACCCGCCCTCTCGGCGACGCGAGCGAACAGTCGCCTCCGACGTGGTTGCGGGATTGTCTCGACAACACAGACCACCTCGCTCGGCGGTAACGATCGCTACCCGGATCGGCCGCCTAGACTGACTTGATGGGTTTCACCGGTTTTCCCGAGGCTGCGTTGGACTTCTACGACGATCTCGAGATCGACAACACGAAGTCGTTCTGGACGGCGCATAAGGCCACGTATTCCTCCGCAGTGGCCGAACCTATGGTTGCGCTGACTGCCGACCTCGCCGAGGAATTCGGCGAGGCCACACTGTTCCGGCCGTATCGCGATGTGCGCTTCGCCAAGGACAAGTCGCCCTACAAGACCCATCAGGGCGCATACGTCGCGGTTGCGCCGGCCACCGGGTACTACGTGCAGATCGGTGCGCCCGGCGTCCGGGTCGGCGCGGGTATTTACGACACCGCGGCCGACCGGCTCGCCGCCATCCGCGCCGCGATCGTCAACGAGCGCACCGGATCCGAGCTGGAGCGAATCGTCGATGAGTTGTCCGACGCCGGCTGGGAAGTCGGCGGCGACACACTCAAGACCGCGCCGCGGGGATTCGATCGGGATCATCCGCGGATCGGTCTACTGCGACACAAGACGATCACGGTCATGCGGGACTACGGATTCGATCCGGTCATCCATACCGCCGACCTCGTCGACCGCATTCGGGTCGACTGGAGAACCACCACGCCCTTGATCGAATGGATTCTGCGACACGGCAATGCGTAGAGAGACCCTCGGGTGTGTCGGAAGTACAGCCACACCTGCGACCATGTCCCGTGCGGCGGGTCGCATCGCCCGATGCCGACGCCGCACCTCCTTGTGGTCGAGGTGATCGATCAGCAGGACCGGCCGGTCCGCCCACCGGACGGCGCGGGCCCCAGTCGGAGCAGCCCAGGTGTCCCAAACACACCGACATCCCGGATCGAGGCGTTCGAGCGCACCGACCTCCCCGTAGTTCGCGGTCACCACCGCGGCGCGCTCACGCCGATCGGCGGGGCTCGCCGACCACACGCTGTCGACCGCGGCGGCGAACTCCGGCCGCGCCACCTGCTTGCTGCGTTCCCAGTTGAGCGGGTTGACGGTTCGCACCGGGCCGACGGGTAGCACCGGCAGCGCGATCGCGGCGGTTGGAGCCGATGGTGACCATCGATCCGGCGACGAGCAGCCGCCGTCGGATGGGCGCACGTGCCCACTTCGCCGCCGTTTGGGGCAGGACCACGACAACGGCGAGCATCACGCCGACGGGCAGCCACCATGAACGAAACCTGATACGCGGCCCGACGACGGGCACGCGGTGGTACCCGCAACGGCCCGACCGGGCAAGCACAATGATGACGAGCAGCTCGGCGATGCCGGGTATCGGTACCATCGTCAGTCACTGCCGCACCTCTGCCGTCGAGGTCACCCTGTCATGGTGCGGCATAGGCACGTAGCGGGTATCGGTCCCGTGTGACAGCAGTCCGCACGACGCTCGTCGTTGCCGGCGATCACAGCTGCCGCCCGACACCGCTCGCGGCAACCTGCAGCGCCGCGAGCAGCCGACTGCGATCCCGTTTGAGCGTGGGTACCACGACCCCGATGGCCGCGACCACCGACGTCCGATCACTGGCCGGCACCACCGGCACGGCCAGCGAGCAGGCTCCTGGCGACATCTCCTCGCTGGTGGTGGCGTATCCACTTGCCCGGATGTCCTCCAGTTGACGTGCGAGGACCTCTGGCGAGGTAATCGTGTGCGGGGTGATCCGCACCAGGTTCGACATCGATTCTGCGGCAATATCATCCGGCGCGTGCGCCAACAGCACCTTGCCGACGCCGGTGCAGTGCAACGGAAGCCGGCTGCCGACGGTGCTGACGATCGGCACCGAGGCACGCCCGGCCATCCGCTCCACGTAGAGCACCTGGGCGCCATCGCGAACCGCGAGGTGCACGGTCGCCAGCGTCGCCGCGTAGACGTCGTGCAGGAACGGCTCCGCGACCTGCTTGAGTCGGCCCGTGATCGGCGCACGCAGACCTGCCTCCCACAGGAGTCGACCGACCACGAACCGGCCGTCGGGACGGCGTGCCAGCGCGTCTCCGGCGACGAGTTCGGCCGCGAGTCGGTGCGTGGTCGCCACCGGCAACTTCGACCGCCGGGCGAGTTCGCTGAGCGTGAGCACTCGGTGGCGCTCGTCGAACGCCCCGATGATCGCTAGGACGCGTGAGGTGACAGTGGCCCCGGCGATCGAGGTGTTGCCGGCCATAAGACTCCTTACGACATACCTTTTCCGCTCAGCGGAAGTCTACTCTTTTCCAGCTCACGCAGACGGCCCTACTGTGAGCCACATGACAGCCCTGAACACCAACCCCGACAGCGCGTCGGCCAGCCAGCGGGAGATCAGCGGTGAGATCACCGCCATCGAGACCGCATATCAGCACGCCGGCATCGAGGAAACCCAGCCTCGTCTGGACTATCCGCCCTATCGCAGCAGCCTGCTGCGCCATCCGACCAAGGACCCACACCACGCCGATCCGGAGACCCTCGAGCTGTGCTCGCCGGTGTTCGGGGAACGTGATGTCCACACGCTCGAAGCCGATCTCACGATCGCGCATCGCGGCGAGCCGATCGGTGAGCGCATCGTGGTGACCGGTCGAGTCCTCGACGGTCAGGGCCGACCGGTGCGTCGCCAACTCGTAGAAATCTGGCAGGCGAACTCGGCCGGGCGCTATATCCATAAACGGGACCAGCACCACGCGCCGATCGACCCCAACTTCACCGGCGTCGGGCGATGCCTGACCGACGAGAGCGGGAACTACCGCTTCACTACGATCAAACCCGGCCCCTATCCGTGGAAGAACCACCACAATGCGTGGCGGCCCGCGCACATCCACTTCTCGCTCTTCGGAACCGACTTCACGCAGCGGATGATCACCCAGATGTACTTCCCGGGCGACCCGCTGTTCCCCTTCGACCCGATCTACCAGTCGATAGTCGACGCGAAGGCACGCGAACGGCTCGTCGCCGCCTACGATCACGACGTGACCAGTCACGAATGGTCCACCGGTTACCGTTGGGACATTGTGCTCACCGGCAGCAATCGCACCCCGCTCGACAACGAGGAGAACTGATGACCGCCCTGCTGCCGCCCACACCCGCCCAGACCGTCGGACCGTTCTACGGGTACGCACTGCCCTTCGAAGGTGACAATGAGCTGGTGCCGCCACGCTCCCCCGGCTCGATCCGCTTGCACGGAATCGTCACCGACGGCCACGGCCAACCGGTCCCGGACGTGCTACTCGAACTCTGGCAGGCCGATGCCGACGGCACCGTGGTGCAGCGACCCGGATCGCTTCGCCGAGACGGGTGGACCTTCACCGGTTGGGGACGCTGCGCCACCGATGACGCCGGCGAATATTCTTTCAGCACAGTCCCACCCGGACCGATCGAGGGCGCCGCGCCATACTTCCTGATCACCGTGTTCGGTCGCGGCCTGCTGCATCGGCTGTTCACCCGCGCCTACCTGCCAGGTTCACTCACCGAGGCCGATCCATTCCTGGCCGGTGTGCCCGAGGATCGACGCGCCACCCTGATCGCGACGGCCGACGGCGACGGATTCCGTTTCGACCTGCGCTTACAGGGCGCCGACGAGACCGTCTTCCTCCACTACCCGGGACAGTAGACGTTGAGTGATCTGTTTTGGCCGGGCGCTCACCGCGCAGGCGACCTGATGAGCGAGGAAGCGCTCTTGCGTGCCCTCATCGAGGTCGAGAACGCCTGGCTGAGAGCACTTGTCAGCCACGGTGTGGCACCCGCGGACGCCGCAGCAGACCTCCGTCCACTCGTCAGCACGGACGATCTCACGGCCATCGCCGTGGACGCCGAGGCCGACGGCAACCCCGTCAGCGGCTTGGTGTCGTTGTTGCGCTCGCGCGCCGGCGACACCGCCGCACAGTGGCTGCACCGGGGACTCACCAGTCAGGACACCCTCGACACGGCACTCATGATGTGTGCGCGAGACGTACTGCGCCGCATCGAGGACCATCTGCGGACGCAGGTCGGGGCGCTACAGGCATTGATCAACGCCCATCGTGATGCTCCCCTGCTGACGCGCACACTGACTCAGCCGGCACTGCCGGGCACCGCGGGACGCAAGTTCGGAGTATGGCTCACCGCCCTCCTCGACGCCGCCGACACCCTCGACGCCCTCCCTCCGATTCCCGTCCAGATCGGCGGCGCCGCAGGCACTCTCGCAGCACCAGTCGAATTGACCGGATCGGCGCAAGCCGCGCGGGCACTGGTGAGAGCAACGGCAGGCACCCTCGGTCTGGCGGCCTCGACGCCGTGGCATACCACGCGCGCCACCACCACCCGCATCGGTGACGCGCTGGTGACCTGCTGCGACGCATGGGGGCACCTCGCAGGTGATCTGGCGATCGCCGGCCGACCCGAGATCGGCGAGTTCACCGAAGGCGGCGGTGGCGGGTCATCGACGATGCCGCACAAGAACAATCCCGTCCTCACCGTGTTGCTCCGACGGGCCGCGCTGGTCGCACCGGGTCTCGCCGCGACCCTGCATGCCGCGTCGGCGGCGAGCCTCGACGAACGCTCCGACGGGGGTTGGCACGCCGAGTGGTCGACGCTGCGCACGTTGAGCCGTCTCACCGTCACCGCCGGCGCCCACGCCGCGCAATTGCTCACCGGTTTACGGTTTCACCCCGACCGCGCCGCCGCCAATCTCGTCTCGGCCCAAGGCATTCTGACCGAGCAGGAAACGATGTCACGACTGGCCGGACATGCGGCGTCGCCGGACTATCTCGGCGCCACCGACATCCTGGTCGACGACGTCGTGACGCGCGCGCACCGCTATCTCGAAGGAGCCCATTCGTGACCGATCCGTACACCGATCCCTACGAGGCCGGAATGACGGTCCGCCGTGAGGTTCTCGGCGACACGCACGTCGACCGGGCGACCGCCGCCATCACCGACCTCACCGAGGAGTTCCAGCAGTTCATCACCCGTTATGCCTGGGGAACGGTCTGGACGAGACCGGGACTGGACCGGCGCAGCCGATCGATGATCACACTGACGGCGTTGATCGCGCGCGGCCACCACGAAGAACTCGCCATGCACATCCGCGCCGCCCGCCGCAACGGACTCACGATCGACGAGATCAAGGAGGTCATCCTGCAGAGCGCCATCTATTGCGGGGTGCCCGATGCCAATTCGGCATTCCGCATCGCCTCGACCGTGCTCTCCGAGGAGATCTGAATCCCCACGACCGATCACCTCACACCGAGCGCGTCGAGGTAGAACCAACGGCCGTCCTCGCGCACGAAGCGGCTGTGTTCGGACATCGTCCGGCGCACTCCGTCGGTTCGGTGGTGGGCGACGAAGGCCACCTCTCCGGCATCGTCGAACAGACCACCTCCGGAGGTCTCGGTGACGTCGAGGCGATACCAGTCGATCTCGTCGTCGAGTTCGAGATCGCCGGGGCGCGTGCGCCGATGCCACGTGGCCAGCAGGTACTCCCGGTCGCCAACGGCGAACGCGGAGAATCGTGAACGCATCAACGCCTGAGCGGTCGGCGCGCGCCGCCGACCCTCGAGAAGCGGTCCACAGCATTCGCCAAAGATCAGCCCGGAGGTACACGGGCATCGGTCATCGGAGGACACCACATGCATATGTGCCAGCGTATCTGTCCGGTCGCAACGCCCTCGGGGTCGCGGCAGGTTCCACGGTCGGAAATATCGCCCGTGGTATGCGCCCTTGACATCCCCGCCCAGAACCGGAAGATTCGGCGGCGTCAGGTGATCTGACGTCAACGGTGAGAAGGTCTGCAATGAGCCGCAACGTGCTGGTCGTCGTCGGAACCGAGGGCAGGGGTGTGGTGATCGCGCGTCGGCAGGGCTGCGGGCGGCAGGTCCGACTCGCCGATGCCGATGCGACCGCTCTCGAGGTGCGGGTCGACGGCCTCGACGGCCTCGACGGCAAAGGGTGTGACGTTTCCGGCTTTCCGGTGGACGTGGGCGGCGGCGGATTCGCTGAGGGCGCCGGCCGAGCACGCATCCGGGCTCGGCGCTGTGGACCAGGTCGTCCACACAGTCGGTGTGTCGCCGGTGCACGCGAGCCCGGAGGCGATCCTTCGAGTCGAGCTCCTCGGGTCGCCCTGTCGCTAGACATCGTCGACGGAGTCGCCGACCCCGGCGATGCGGGTGTGGTGATCGCGAGCATGGCAGGACACGTGTTCGGGCCGCTGCGGGCCGATCAGGCCGCGGCAGTGGCCGCCACCGCCGCACCGGATCTGCTCGGCTGGGGTTTCCTGCACGCTGACGTCGCCTCGACGCCGGATCTGGCCAATGGGATCGCCCAGCAGCCCAACCACATCCGCGGGCGCGCGGCGGCCCGCAGCTGGAGCGCCCGCAGCGCCGGTATCAACAGCATCTCTCCCAGGGTGATCGCCACGGCGATGGGCCGCCAGGAGCTCGCCGACGCCAGCGCGGAGACGATGCGATCGATGATCGAGGGCTCGGTCACCGAACGGGTGGGCACCGCACCCGACATCACCGCCGCGACCGCCTTCCTCGGCCGCGAATCGTCGTTCGTCCCCCGCACCGACCTACTCGTGGACGGCGGCGTGGTTGCCACCGTGGCCGCGCAGGGCTGAGAGGTGTACACCGTCAACCGTTTCGGGCCGGTCGACGTCCTGACGGCGGGTAACGGCGGCGTCGTACCGTACGGCAACACCGTCGTGGTCCGCGGATCGGACGCGGTGCTGGTGATCGATCCGTCACTCGCCCTCGACGACGACCCCGTCGGCGCCGACGCGGTGATGATCAGTCACGCGCACGAGGACCACATCGCCGGGCTGCGGCACTTCACCGCCGACACCTTCGCCCACCGTTACGACGCGGCCGCCGTCGGCTCGCTCGACACCCTCATCGCCGGCTATGGGCTCGAGCCGGATCTCCGCGACGCGATGACCACGGTGATGACCGACGACTACCACCTGCCGGCCGTGCGTGACGGCGTCGTGGGTGTGACCGACGGCCACACCTTCGACCTCGGCGACCAGACCGCAACGGTCATCCACCTGCCCGGACACACCGCCGGTCACTGCGGCGTGCTGATCGAGCCTGCCGGGTTTCTCTACGTCGCCGACATCGACCTGACGTCGTTCGGACCGATGTACGGCGATCTCGGGTCCAGTCTCGACGACTTCCTCGCCTCCATAGACCGGGTCGGCGAGATCGACGCCCGCTGGTACGGAACCTTCCACCACAAGGGTGTGGTGACCGGACGTTCCGAGTTCGGTATCCGACTCGCCACCTACCGTCATCGGATCCTCGAGCGCGAGGAACGGTTACTCGAGTTCCTGCGACAGCCAAGGACTTTCGACGAGATCGTGGCACACCGGCTGGTGTATCGCCCACATGTCGAGGCGCCGTGGGTGCGATCGGTGGAGCGCCGGACCGCACAGTTGCACCTCGAACGACTCCTCGACGCGGGCGCGGTGACCGCGATCGCCGACGAACAGACCGGGCGTCACACGGGCGACGCTCAGACGGACACCCGGTCCGGCGCGCTATCGACCATGTCGTGGGTTGTCACCTAAGCGGCACCCATGCACGTCATCTCGCTGTACCGGTCGGCATAGGCGCGTCGGGTAAAACCTTCGATCCCGCCGGCGCGGCGGATTCGTATCACCGAATGCACCACGCTGGCGATCCACCGCGCGCCATTCAGCCAACTGCCAGCGCGATCGCGGCGCCATCCCAGCTGCGCGCAGTGTGATGATCGGTATGCACACTGCGAAGCACTCCTTCACCGACACTGTCCTCGTCGTCACCGACGGCTCGCCGCGGTCGCGCACCGTCATCGATCAGGTTTTGCGCTCGGGCCGCAATGCGGTGGTCGCGGGGCGCCACACGCGCGATCTCGTCTCCTATGTGGACGCCGCCGTCCACGACCAGGTCTGGGCGGTCGTCTGCGATCCGGCCGATCCGACGCAGATCGAGGCACTGATCGAACGCGCCGCCACCACGATGGGGCCGGTGATCATGGTCGTCGACCCGGCCGGACAACTGCACGACGTCCACTCCGCCGACCGGCATGTCGCCTGAACCGCAGATGTGCACGCGCCACCTCAGTGACGTGAGATCTCCCGTACCGTACGCACCGCCGCCATCTTGGCCGGATTCCGCATGACGAAGACGTGCCGGATGAGACCGTCGACCACATCGAGCCACAGGATCACACCCGGATCGTCGGACACCGCCACGGTGAATCCCGGCAGCCCGTTGACCTCGATCTCGCCGACCTGCATCTCGCCCGTTGCGTGAACGAGTGTCACCGCTGTGGCGCCGATGCGTTCGACCCGGGTGTGCTCGTGGCACACGACGCCGAGAGCATCGAGCGCGCGGCGTGTCCGCTCGCGCCCACGGACGGACAGGTTGGAGGCGATCTCGTCGGCGGTGACGAGGGTGACCCGGTGACCGGCCTCGGCGAGTTCGGCGGCGGTCTCGATCCCGGTCAAGCCGCCGCCGCCGACGGTGACGCGGCCGACGCCTCGCAGCTCTGCCAGCCGGTTGCGCAGGCGGGTGGCCGATTCCCAGTCGGTGACCAGGTGGGCGTGGTCGGCGGCACCCTCGATCGCCGCACGGCCCGGAGCTGCCGACGGCGTAGATCAGCCAGTCGTAGTCGAGCCGGCCGCCCGAGTCGAGGCCGACCAGTCGTCCGGGTCCGTCGATGTGTTCCGCGGTGGCGACGATGCGGCGGACGCGTGCGCAGAGCAGCGTCTCGAAGTCGCGGGTGGGCGTGGCGGTGCCGGACGCCTATTGATGTAACCGGATACGTTCGACGAAGTGGTCTCGCGCATTCACCATCACCACATCGAACGAGGATTCTGCGGCGAGTCTGCTGGCTGCCATCGTGCCGGCGTACCCGCCACCGACGACCACCACCGTGCTGCGTTGTTCACTCATGGTTCTCATTCCTCTACTTCCGGGGATCTGACTTACCCGAGACACCAGGCGGTCCGAGAATGTGACCGGCAGTGACTCGGATCACATCGTCGATGTGGATGATGCCGGTGCATGGGTAGGGCGAACGTGGCGTCGCTGGGGGGTGAACACCGATGACATAACCTGACGAGGTGCTGTCTGTCCGGGAGCTGTCGCCGCGCTTGATCGTCGTCGGCATTCTCATCGCCGCCGCAGGCATCTGTTACTCGTCGTGGGTGCTGGAGTTCTTCTGGGCCTCGCCTCTGGATCCGCTGCGCAGCTTTATGAGTGAACTCGACGCGGAGCACCGCCCGCATCGCCTGGTCTACGTGTACGGAGACGTCATCACCGCGGTGTGCGCCATGCTTGCCGGGGTGCTGGCGTTCGTTCCTCGTCCCGTGGTGGCCGGCGGCTTCGCCCGCGGCGCGCTCGTCTCGCTTGCGGCGTTCGGGGTGTCGACCATCACCGACGCATTGTCGCCCATCGACTGCATTCCGCACGTCGACCCGAACTGTCCGTCGGAGCCGAGTGGGCTGCTGCCCCAACTACATCACATCCACGCCTTCACCAGCAGTGTGGCGGTGTTCGCCATCTTCATTGCGATGATCCTCGGGGTGGTCGCGGCGTGGCGGACGTCGATCTGGCCGGTGCTGCGTCTGCTCGGCCTGACGATCCTGGTGGTGATCTCTGTCGCGACGGTGTGGATGTTGGCCGCCGACAACCTGTCCGGGGATTGGCTGCTGGGGCTCGCGCAACGCATTCAGATCGGCGGCATGACGCTGTATCTGGTGGTGTGGGGTGCTGCGGTGGCCGCTGCGCGAAGGTCGATCACACCGTCACCGGTGTCTGCGGCGTAGAGCGAGTCGATGTGCTCGGCGTACTCGTCGGCGAGGGCTTGCACCGCAACTTCCATCGTGGGGGGTGCGGGCTACGGCGTCGGGCGTGTTCAGTACCGTCGCGCGGGCGGCGCGGTGTCGGGATCGACCACGACGAGCGCCGACACAAGCGGCTTGGCGTCACCGATCGCGACGACCTGACCGATCAGCGACGACGGCGTCTTCAGCGCGTTCCCGATGTTGTTGGGCGACGTGTTCTTTCCGGACCCCGTTGACGATGAGTTCTTCGTGCTGTCGACGATCCGCACGTTGCCGGTGGCCAACCACCCGTCGGCGTCGATCGTCTCGGCTGTCATGTCGGGCGGAGTTTCGATAGCCGACCATGACCACCGGTACCCGGGTCAGCAGTTCCCCGTCGTCGGCGCGCGTGACCTCGACATCCGACACCGGATTACCGCCCGTACCGATCCTCACGTTCACCGGCGAGGTCATCGTGGAACCTCCGGTGGGTCGCCGACATTCCTCACACCTCCAGCACCGGCATTCCCAGACAGAGGAAGAGCGGCAGCACCTCTGGCGGAATCGCTGCGGCACCCGATCCGACGACGGTGCGGTGGTTCATACCGATCGCCGACCGCACCTGCTTCAGGACGAGCGCGGGTCGGCGAGCGTATGCCGGGCGACGTCGATCGCGTTGGGCGTACGGCCGTCGAGATGGGCCGATGCGGCCGCGGCACCGTTCCTCATCGCCCAGGCTCCCAGCTTCTTCGTGACTGGGCTGGTTTCCTCGGCGCCGGTTTCCTCGGCGCCGGCCCGGACCTTCTGCCAGACCCGGTACGCCGAAGACGAAGGTCGGACGCGCCTCGGGAGTGCGTGGGCGTTCTCCCGCGGATCGGCGCGCGCTACTTCTTGGGCGGGAAGTACTTGATGAGCGCTTCCTGCACGACGGAGGTGGCCAGTGTTCCATCCCGCATCCAGAACCGCCCCGAACCCATCCCGCGCGATCCGGTCGCCACCGGGGACCGCGTCGCGTAGAGCATCCACTCGTCGAAGCGGAAGTCTCGGTGGAACCACATCGAATGATTCACGGTGGCCGCGAAAAGTCGGTCGATGCCCCACGATAAGCCGTGCGTGGTGATGATCGAATCGAGGACGGTGGTGTCGGAGGCGTAACACATCGCGGCCACATGCATGATCGGCTCATCGGGCATCCGGCCGTCGGTCTTCATCCACACGCGGTTGTCGCGCAGCGTTTCCCCGGCTTCACGCATCTTCCACGACGGGTCGTTGGCAAACCGGATATCGATCGGGTGCAGTGCGTCGACGAACGTCGCAATCCGGTCCTCGAAACCCTTGAAATGCTCACCGAGGGGCGGCAATTCCTCCGGATAAGGCACCTGCGGGATCTCCACCGCGTGTTCCAGACCGGCCGAGTTGTCCTGGAATGCCACCAGCATGGTGAAGATCTCTTCACCCTTCTGTTTGGCGGTGACCTGACGGTTTGCAAAAGACTTGCCGTCGCGGAACCGGTCGACGTGGTACTGCATCGGTTCGTTGACGTCGCCGCCGCGAATGAAGTGCGCGTGCAGAGCATGGACCGGCGGAGTACCACGGGTCAGGGTGCGGGCTGCCGCCACGACACCCTGACCGAGCATCTGCCCACCGAAGGTGCGCGCCGTCTTCTGCTCGGGGTGTTGCCCGATGAACACATCGGCGTCGCGCTGCTCGACGTCGAGCAGTTCGAGCAGCTTGCCGAGGTCGCTGGTGGGGTCCGCAGTCATGCGAACAGACTAGGGACCCCGGCGTGCCCGGTGGCCACCGGGACCGTGGCGCGGCAGACCTGCGCAACATCGGCTCAACGAGTGGGTGGGCTCGCGTCATCGGCTCACCCACCGCTCACCAGGCGTGCCCGTACGACAGGGGGTGGGCCCGCGTCAGGCGGCTCACCCCCCCGCTCACCGGGCGCGCCACGCCTGCACGACCAAGAGCGCGGAGCGAAGCGACAATGCGATGAGGAGGAAGGCGTGGTGCCTCAGGCCCGATGAGCACGCGCGGACGGAGTCCGCGCCAACAACTCAGTGGTCCTGTTCGCCGATCCGGTGCACATGGATCATGTTGGTCGATCCGACGGTGCCGGGCGGCGCGCCGGCGACGATGACGACGACGTCGCCGTCCTTGAGCCGACCGATACGCAGCAGGTGGTGGTCGACCTGGTCGATCATGTGGTCGGTGGAGTCGACGTGATCGACGATGAAGGTCTCGGTTCCCCAGCTCAGGGCCAGTTGGCTGCGTACGGCCTGGGTGGGTGTGAACGCGAGAAGCGGCAGACGTGAATGCAGCCGTGCCAGTCGGCGGACGGTGTCGCCGGACTGGGTGAAGGCCACCATTGCCTTGACCTCGAGCCGTTCGCCGATGTCGCGGGCGGCGTAGGAGATGATGCCGCGTTTGGTACGGGGAACGTGGGAGAGCGGCGGTACATCGCGTGAGCCGGTTTCGACGGCCACGCAGATGCGGGTCATCGTCTGGACTGTCTCGATCGGCCACTTGCCGACAGAGGTCTCGCCGGAGAGCATCACTGCGTCGGCACCGTCCAGGACGGCGTTGGCGACGTCGGAGGCCTCGGCGCGGGTGGGCCGGGAGTTCTCGATCATCGAGTCGAGCATCTGAGTAGCCACGATCACCGGTTTGGCGTTCTCGCGGGCCATCTGGATGGCTCTTTTCTGGACCAGGGGGACCTGCTCGAGCGGTAGTTCCACGCCCAGGTCACCGCGGGCGACCATGACTCCGTCGAAGGCCAGCACGATGGCTTCGAGGTTGTCGATGGCCTCGGGCTTTTCCAGTTTGGCGATCACCGGGACGCGGCGACCCACGCGGTCCATCACTTCGTGGACGAGTTCGATGTCGGCCGGGGTGCGAACGAAGGAGAGTGCGACGAGGTCGACGCCGAGTTGCAGCGCGAACTCGAGGTCGGCGATGTCCTTTTCACTCAGGGCGGGGATCGAGGTCTTGACACCCGGCAGGTTCAAGCCCTTGTTGTTGCTGACCGGACCGCCTTCGGTGACCACGCAGACGACGTCGTTGCCGTCGATGGCGGTGACCTTCAGCCCGACCTTGCCGTCGTCGACGAGGAGTCGGTCTCCGGCTTCGGCGTCTTCGGCGAGTTGTTTGTAGGTCGTCGAGACGCGGTCGTGGGTGCCGACGACGTCGTCAACGGTGATGCGGACTTCTTCTCCGGTGGCCCACATGACCTGTCCATTGAGTGCCCCTTCGTCGACGAATTTGCCGAGTCGGATCTTGGGACCTTGTAGGTCCGCGAGAATGCCCACGGCCTTCTCCGCGGCATCGCCCGCGCGACGCACACGCTCGTAGACGGTGCGATGGTCCTCATGGCTGCCATGGCTGAAGTTGAGTCGAGCAACATCCATGCCCGCCTCGACGAGCTCTTTGAGACGCTCCTCGGAGTTGGTGGCGGGGCCCAGGGTGCAGACGATCTTGGTACGACGTGTCACGGTGCTCACCTTAGTCGTGTCGGATCAGCATCTCTATCGCTGGCGGCTACTGGCCATCACCCGGCCATAGGACGTTCGTCCACTCCCCCGAGGTCAGTGGCGGCGCCACCGTTTCATTCTGTTCAGCCCGATCGGGGTCACGCTCCGGGCGCGCCGCCCGACGGCTGTGTCGTGATCGCGACGGCGGCCCGGCCAATTGTCAACGCACCGAAAGCGGTAGCGCCGACGGGCGGACCGGTGACGGGAGATCGGAAGCACCCATCAGGTATTCGTCGACCGACCTTGCCGCCGAACGACCTTCGGCGATCGCCCACACCACCAACGACGCACCGCGGTGCGCATCACCGCAGACGAATACCCCGTCGGTGCCGGTTTGCCAGTCACTGCCGCAGGACAACGCGCCGCGTCCGTTGGGCGCGAGTTCAAGCCCGTCGAGTAACGGCCCTCGTTCAACACCTTCGAATCCGATCGCGAAAAGCGCCAGTTCGCAGGGGATCTCAAACTCCTCACCGACCGGCGTGATCACCCGTCGGCCGTCGGGTTCGCGGACAACGGCGACTTCGGCGAGCACCATCGTGGTGACGTTGCCGTGTTCGTCACCGACGAATCGTTGCACTGCCACCTGATATTTGCGCTCGCCGCCTTCGGCGTGCGCGCTGGAGGTACGCATCACCAGTGGCCAGGTCGGCCACGGGGACCGGGCGTCGTCGCGATCGGAGGGCAGTTCGGGGTTGTAGTCGAGTTGAACCACCGAGGCCGCTCCTTGCCGATGCGCGGTGCCGAGGCAGTCGGCACCGGTGTCTCCGCCACCGATGATGACGACGTGTTTGCCCTTGGCAGTGATCGGTGATTCTCCGTCTCCCTCGCATTCCCGGTTCGCCGGAACCAGATGTTCCATCGCGAGATGCACACCGTTGAGGTCGCGGCCGGGTACCGGGTTGTCGCGGGCAGCCATCGCACCGATCGCGAGAACGACAGCGTCGTGGCGCTCGCGCAGATCCGACACCAACAGGTCGGTGCCGACGTTGCAACTGGTGACGAATTTAGTTCCCTCTGAACGCATCTGGGTGATACGGCGGTCGATGTCGGACTTCTGCAACTTGTACTCGGGAATGCCGTAACGCAGCAGCCCACCCAGCCGGTCGTCACGCTCGTAGACGGTGACGTCGTGGCCGGCACGGGTCAGCTGCTGGGCGGCGGCCAGACCGCCCGGTCCGGAGCCGACCACGGCGACCGACTTGCCGGTCATGAGGGCGGGCGGCTCGGGCCTGATGATGCCCTCGGTCCAGGACTCGCGGGCGATCGTCTTCTCGATTCGCTTGATCGTGACGCTGCCGCCGGTGGTGGCCTCCGAGATGGACAGCACACACGCCGCCTCGCACGGGGCCGGGCACACCATTCCGGTGAACTCCGGGAAATTGTTGGTCGCGTGCAGGCGTTCGCTCGCCGCGTCCCATCGTCCACGTCGGACGAGGTCATTCCATTCCGGGATGAGATTGCCCAGCGGGCAGCCCGCGGTTCCGGAGTGACAGAACGGGATACCGCAATCCATGCATCGCCGGGCCTGATCACTCACCTCGGAGAGCACCGTGAGCGGCTTGTCGGCGTGCTCGTAGACATCGCCCCAGTCGCCGATGCGCTCGGCAACCGGCCGATATCGGGCCTCCTTCTTCGAGACCTCCAAGAATCCCCTCGGATCAGCCACGTGCCGCCTCCATGATCGCTGAATCAACGTCGCGCCCTTCGGCTTCGGCCATCTGGGCCGCGTCGAGGACACGCTTGTAATCGGTGGGCATGACCTTGGTGAACGCGAGACACCGTCGCGGCCAGTCGGCCAGCATCGACGCCCCGATCGCCGACCCGGTCAGCTCGGTGTGGATGGTGATGTGCTCGTGAAGCCAGCGCAGGTCGTCTGGGTCGGGGCGCATCAGCTCGACCATCGCCATGTTGACCTTGGCGGGATCGAGGTCGTAGACAAAGGCCATCCCGCCGGACATGCCGGCCGCCATGTTGCGGCCGGTTGCGCCGAGGATCACCACCCGACCACCGGTCATGTATTCGCAGGCATGGTCGCCGACGCCCTCGACCACGGCGGTGGCGCCCGAGTTGCGCACGGAGAACCGCTCGCCGACACGGCCGCGGAGATAGACCTGCCCGGAGGTCGCGCCGTAGAGGATGGTGTTACCCGCGATGACCTGATCCTCGGCAATGAACCAGGCGTCGGGGTGCGGCGCCACCACGATCTTGCCGCCGCACAAGCCTTTGCCGACGTAGTCATTGGTGTCGCCGCTGAGCTTGATCGTCACTCCCGGCGGCAGGAACGCGCCCAGGGATTGGCCGGCCGAGCCGGTCAGCTCGACGGTGATCGTGTCCTCGGCGAGGCCGGCGGCACCGTAGCGGCGGGTGACCTCGGCGCCGAGCAGCGTGCCCACCGTCCGATTCACATTGCGTACCGGCAGTTCCAGGGTGACGGGGTGTGCGTCCTCGAGCGCGCCCTCGGCGAGCGAGATCAGCGTCTGGTCGAGCGCCTTGCCGAGTCCGTGGTCCTGGTCGCGCACCCGACGCGTCGGACCCTTGTCCTCGATCCGACGGAAGATCGGGCTGAGATCAAGGCCCCTACTCTTCCAATGCGCGACTGCCGCATCGGTGTGTAATCGCTGCGACTGACCAACCGCCTCGTTGAGCGTCCGATATCCCAACTGCGCCAAATACTTCCGCACATCCTCGGCGATGAACCGGAAGAAGTTCACGATGTGCTCGGCCTGACCGCTGAAGCGCGCGCGCAGCTGCGGATTCTGGGTGGCCACACCCACCGGACAGGTGTCGAGATGACACACACGCATCATGACGCAGCCGGTCACGATGAGCGGCGCGGTGGAGAATCCGTATTCTTCTGCACCGAGCAACGCAGCCATGATCACATCCCGGCCGTTGCGCAGCGCGCCGTCGCACTGGACGGTAATTCGATCGCGTAAACCATTGAGCATCAACGTCTGTTGCGCGTCTGCCAGACCGATCTCCCACGGCGTGCCGGCATGTTTGAGTGAGGTCAGCGGCGACGCCCCGGTGCCGCCGTCGTGACCAGAGATGAGCACGACGTCGGCATGCGCCTTCGACACACCGGTGGCGACAGTGCCGACGCCGACTGCGCTGACCAGCTTCACGTGGATGCGGGCCTGCGAATTGGCGTTCTTGAGGTCATGGATCAGCTGGGCGAGATCCTCGATCGAGTAGATGTCGTGATGCGGCGGCGGCGAGATCAGTGCCACACCCGGAGTCGAATGGCGGGTCTTGGCTATCCACGGATACACCTTGTACGCCGGAAGCTGTCCGCCCTCACCGGGTTTGGCGCCCTGCGCCATCTTGATCTGGATGTCGGTGGCGTTGATCAGATAATCACTGGTGACACCGAACCGGCCCGACGCCACCTGTTTGACCGCGCTGCGTCGCTCCGGATCGTAGAGCCGGTCGACGTCCTCGCCGCCCTCCCCGGAGTTCGACCGTGCGCCGATGCGGTTCATCGCAATCGCAATCGTCTCGTGGGCTTCGGCCGAGATCGAGCCGTAACTCATTGCGCCGGTGTTGAAGCGCTTCATGATCTCCTCGGCCGGCTCGACTTCCTCAAGCGGGACCGGTTCGCGCGCAGCGAGATCGAGTTCGAACAGACCGCGCAGCGTGCCGCCCTCGCGCTGGAGGCGGTCGACCTCGTCGGAGTACTTCTGGAACACATCGTCGCGGCCGGTCTTGGTGGCGTGCTGCAGCAGGAAGATCGTCTCCGGAGTGAACACGTGCAGTTCACCCTCACGGCGGTACTGATACTCGCCGCCCACTTCGAGCCGGCGATAGACCTGCTCGGTCGGGTTCTCCGGGAACGCGCGATGATGGCGCATCCGGACCTCCTCGGCGAGTTCGTCGAGGCCGACACCCTCGATGCGGGAGACCGTCCGGGTAAAGTACTCCCTGACCACTTCCGAGGACAGGCCGACGGCCTCGAACGCCTGCGAAGCGGTGTAGGAGCTGATGGTGGAGATGCCCATCTTGCTCATCACCTTCAACACGCCCTTGCCGAGTGCCTCGACATAGTTGCGGATGGCCTTACTGGTGGCCACCCCGATCAACTCGCCCTGCGCGATCAGATCCTCGATCGATTCCAGTGCGAGATACGGATTCACCGCGGCCGCACCGAATCCGATGAGCAGGGCGATGTGGTGGACCTCGCGGGCATCGCCGGACTCGACGACCAGCGCGACCTTGGTGCGTTCCTTGGTGCGGACGAGGTGGTGGTGCACCGCAGAGGTGGCCAGCAACGACGGAATCGGCGCGTGCTCGCGATCGGTGTGGCGGTCGGAGATCACCAGGGTCCGGTGCCCCTCGGCGATCGCCTGGCTGGCGCGCAACCGCAGATCCTCCAGTGCCGCAGCCAATCCCGGACCACCATCGGCGACCTCATAAAGCCCGTGCAGTACCTTGGCCGACAACCCGGGGTTGTCGCCGTCGTCGTCGATGTGGACGAGCTTGGCGAGATCGTGGTTATCGATGACCGGCCAGTGCAGCAAGATCTGTCGGCACGATGCCGCGGTGGGGCGCAACAGGTTCTGCTCGGGCCCCATGACGCGGGCCATCGAGGTGACGATCTCCTCACGGATAGCGTCCAGCGGCGGGTTGGTGACCTGGGCGAAGAGTTCGACGAAGTAGTCGTAGAGAAGGCGGGAACGCTTGGACAACACCGCAACCGGGGTGTCGGTACCCATCGAGCCAAGCGGCTCATAGCCGGAGGCCGCCATCGGTGTGAGCAGGACGCGCAGATCCTCCTCGGTGTATCCGAACGAAACCTGTCGACGTACCACGGTGTCGTGATTCGGTGTGTAGACCGGTCGCGACGGCAGCGTCGTGATGTCGAGCAGTCCGGCGTGCAGCCATTCGTCGTAGGGCTCGGCGTTGATCAGGTCGCCCTTGACCTCCTCGTCGGGGATGATCCGACCGGCGGCGGTGTCGACGAGGAACATCGTGCCCGGCTCGAGGCGACCCTTGGACACGACGTCGTCGACCGGAACGTCGAGGACTCCGGCCTCAGAGGCGAGGATCACCCGACCGTCGCGGGTCTGCCACCAGCGTCCCGGACGCAGGCCATTGCGGTCGAGAACCGCTCCGACGACGGTGCCGTCGGTGAAGGTCACACATGCCGGTCCATCCCACGCCTCCATGAGAGAGCCGTTGAACTGTAGGAAGGCACGTCGCTTGGGATCCATCGACGGCACGTTCTCCCACGCCTCGGGGACCATCAGCATCACCGCATGGGCGACGCTGCGTCCGCCGAGATGCAGCAGCTCTAGCACCTCGTCGAGCGATGCGGAGTCGGACGCCTCCGGCGTGCAGATGGGGAACGCGCGCGTGAGGTCGCCGGGAATCAGGTCGGTCTCCAGCAGAGCCTCCCGCGCGCGCATTCGGTTGCGGTTGCCGCGCACGGTGTTGATCTCGCCGTTGTGGGCGACGAATCGGAAGGGATGTGCGAGCGGCCACGACGGAAAGGTGTTGGTCGAGAAGCGCGAGTGGACGATGGCGATCGCGCTCATGCACCGTTCGTCGCGCAGATCCGGGTAGTACAGCGGCAGTTGCATCGTGGTGAGCATGCCTTTGTAAACGATCGTGCGGCTCGACAGCGACGGGAAATACAGACCGGTGCCCTCGGCGTCAATCTCCGGGGTCACCCGCTCGGCCTGCTTACGGAAGGGATAGATGGCCCGGTCGAGGTCGATGCCACCGATGCGTGTGACTCCTGGCCCGGGATCGACGGTGACGAACAGCTGCGCCATGTGCGGCATGCAATCGAGCGCGGTATCACCGATGTCGGCGCCGTCGGGGTCGACCGGGAGCTCGCGCCAGCCGAGGATAGTGATGCCCTCGGCGGACGCGAGGTCGGTCAACCGTGCGAGCGCCGTCGAGCGCAAGTCCTGGTCCCTCGGCAGAAAGCAGGTGCCCGCAGCGTAGCTGTTGTCGCCCGACGCAGTCGGCTCAGGAAGCTCGAAATCAACACTGGCGCGCAGCAATTCGTCGGGCAACTGAATCAGGATGCCTGCACCGTCACCGCTGTTGGCCTCGGCGCCGGCCGCGCCACGATGTTCCAGATTCTCCAGCGCCAGCAACCCGTCGGAGACGATCGAGTGTGAGCGACGACCGTGGATGTCGGTGACCATTGCCACACCACAGGAATCGACCTCAGCCTCGGGGTCATACAGGCCCTGCTTGGCAGGGAGCGCCGAAAACAGCATCAATACCTCCACCGGATTCGTGACGAATCACATGCATGATGTCCTCTGGGACAGCGCTGGCCCGTGGAGCACGTGGGGTCGCGGATATGGGCTGCCGCAAACCGTGAAATCCCACTGTAACCGACCAACCAACGGGGTGCCCGTGATGGCGAGGTGATCCGAACCGGCTCAAACACCGAATCCGGTCAGCTGCCGAACCCCGTCAGTTGGTGTGTGGGGTGTCTTTGGCTGAGTCGGGAGCGCTGTCGGCGTCAGGCTGAGCGCTGTCGGCGTTATCGGGAGCGCTGTCGGCGTCAGACTGAGCGCTGTCGGCGTCAGGCTGAGCGCTGTCGGCGGTATCGGGAGCGCTGTCGGCGGCATCGGGAGCGCTGTCGGCGGCATCGGGAGCGCTGTCGGCGGCATTGTCGAGATCCGGGTCGATGGCGGTTTCCTCGTCGTGTTCGGCGATGCCCTTGTCGATGACCTCGGTCACGGTGCTGTCGTCGCCTACATCGGTCATCTCGCCGTCGGAGTCAAACAGGTCGTCCTCGTCGGGCTCCGACTCGCGCTCGTCATCGACGTCGTCGTCCGGGTACCGGTCGTCGACGTAGCCGACGACACCCAGGGCCTCGAGTTCCTCGGCACGGTCAGGGTGATACATCTGCAGACCCCGCTCACGGCCCTTGGTGGCGACGACGAAGTAGATCGCCGCGCACACGAACAGCAGCGCAGAGGTGAAGACGTTGATGCGGATGCCGGCAATGAAGGTGTACGCGGTGTCCGAGCGCAGGAGTTCGACGACGAACCTGCCCGCGCAGTAGCCGGCCACGTACAGCGCGAACAGTCGGCCGTGACCGATGCGGAATCGCCGGTCCAGCGCCACGAGCACCAGAACCACGAGCACGTTCCACACCAACTCGTACAAAAAGGTGGGGTGGACTATCTCGTACACCTGGCCGGTCGAGGTCCCGTTGATCAGGTTGGGTCCGGTCTGAATGCCGTTGGTGCGCTCGTAGATCTCCAACCCCCACGGCACCGTTGTCGGGCGGCCGTAGAGCTCCTGGTTGAAGTAGTTGCCCAGCCGCCCGATTGCCTGGGCGAGGAGGATCGGGGGCGCGATGGCATCGCCGAACGCGGGCAACCGGATACCGTGACGGCGCGCACCGATCCAGGCGCCGAGCGCACCAAGGATCACCGCACCCCAGATTCCGAGACCACCGTCCCAGATCTTGACGACGTCGATCGGGGACTTTCCACCGTCGCCGAAATAGATCGACCAGTCGGTGAGGACGTGATAGATACGGCCACCGATCAGACCGAAGGGGACCGCCCAGATGGCTATGTCGAGGACTTCACCGGGCTGGCCGCCGCGTGCGACCCATCGGCGATCCCCCCACCAGACCGCGACGATGATGCCGAGGATGATGCACAGCGCATACGCGCGCAACGGGACCGGCCCGAGATGCCAGACCCCCTGTGGCGGACTGGGGATGTAGGCGAGCAACGTCGTCGTCGGCGCGGTCACGGTCTCACCCTAACGGACCATCTGAGGCACACGATCGCACCACCCGGTGGGTTCGTCCGATCGGACCCCACGTGTACGGGTCACCTCGGCGGGTTCGGGTGGGCGACGCCGTCGGCAAGTTCGCCTACGAGCTCCCGTAGCCGAGCCTGCCCGGCCTGTGCCGCGGTCACCAGGGCCGAACCCACGATCACACCGTCGGCATACGAGGCGATCTCGGCAGCCTGCTCGCCACTGCGGACACCGAGACCAACCCCGATCGGAATGTCGGAGTGCTCGCGGATCCGGGCACAGAGCTCAGGGGCTGCGTTCGACACCGCTGTGCGAGCGCCGGTCACTCCCATCGTGGAGGCTGCGTAGACGAAACCGCGACACGCATCGACGGTGTAAGCCAGCCGCTCCGGGGTCGACGACGGTGCGACCAGATAGATGCGGTCCAGTCCCTGGACATCGGAGGCCTCGTGCCACCTATGACCCTCCTCGGGGATGAGGTTGGGAGTGATCAGTCCGGCTCCCCCGGCCTCGGCGAGATCGGCGGAGAACCGCTCGACACCGTAGGCGAGGATGGGATTCCAGTAACTCATTACGACGGCCTGCCCGCCGGCCTCGGCGATCGCCCGGACCGCGGTGAACACGTCACGCACCCGCACCCCGTTTGCCAGTGCAAGATCGGCGGCCTCCTGGATCGTCGGCCCGTCCATCACCGGATCCGAGTAGGGCACGCCGACCTCGATGATGTCGCACCCGGCCTCGACCATGGCGGTAAACGACTCCACCGACCCGGCCACCGTCGGATAGCCCACGGGCAGATAGCCGATCAGAGCGGCACGGCTCTGCTCACGGCATCGGGTGAAGACCGGCGAGAGGTTGGCGGCTCCAGCGTGTCGGACAGTCGGCACAGTCATCGAGTCTCCCTCGGATCTGATTGGGCCGCTACAGATTCAGACTGCATCTCGGATTCCGAAAGAGGCGGATCGAACAGCTGGAACCACTCCGCGGCGGTGTCGACGTCCTTGTCGCCGCGACCGGACAGGCTGACGACGATGATGGGCGCGCCTTCGGTACCGGCCTGTGCCCCGCGCGGTGTGGTGCGAGCGAGTTCGTGGCCGAGTTGCAATGCCCCGGCCACCGCATGCGCTGACTCGATCGCCGGGATGATCCCTTCCCGCCGGCTCAGCAATGCCAGTGCATTCATCGCCTCGGTGTCGGTGATCGGTCGATACTCGGCCCGACCGATGTCCTTGAGATGGGCATGCTCGGGGCCGACCCCGGGATAGTCCAAACCCGCCGAGATGGAATGGGACTCGATGGTTTGGCCATCCTCGTCTTGCAGGAGATAGGAGAAGGCGCCCTGGAAGGCGCCCGGTGAACCACCGGTGAACGTCGCCGCATGCCGACCGGTCTCGACCCCGTCGCCTGCGGCCTCATACCCGACGAGTCGGACATCGGCATCGTCGATGAACGGGTGAAACACACCGATCGCGTTCGAGCCGCCGCCGACGCAGGCCACCACCGCGTCGGGCAACCGGCCGGTGTGCGAGAGGATCTGCGCACGGGTCTCGAGGCCGACGATGCGCTGCAGATCGCGCACCAGCATCGGGAACGGATGCGGCCCCGCGGCGGTACCGAAGCAGTAATAGGTGTTGTGCGCGTTGGTGACCCAGTCGCGGAGCGCCTCGTTGATGGCGTCCTTGAGGGTCGCCGAGCCGTTCTCCACCGCCACTACTGTCGCACCGAGCAGACGCATCCGCGCCACGTTCAGCGCCTGGCGTTCGGTGTCGACGCGCCCCATGTAGACGATGCACTCCATACCGAACAGGGCACACCCGGTGGCGGTAGCGACCCCGTGCTGACCGGCACCGGTCTCGGCGATGATGCGCGACTTGCCCATACGGCGGGCCAACAACAACTGACCGAGCACGTTGTTGATCTTGTGGGAACCGGTGTGATTCAGGTCTTCGCGCTTGAGGAACACCCGTGCGCCGCCGGCATCGTCGGACAAACGTGTGGCCTCGTAGAGCGGCGAGGGCCGACCGACGTAGTCACGTTGCAGCCGGTCGAGTTCGGCGAGGTAATCGTCGTCGGTGCGCATCTTCTCGTAGGCGGTGGTCACCTCGTCGATGACCGCCATCAACGCCTCGGGAACGTGCCGCCCACCGTAGACACCGAAATGTCCCCCGGCGTCGGGCTCAAGGGAGGTGCGGGTGGCCACTCCCTGACTGGCCGTGGGCAGGACGGTCGGGGCGGCGTCGGTGCCGCTGCTCTGATCGGTCGTCACGGGACACCTCACTGCATCACATACGCGCGTCCACAGCCTCGGCCGGAGCCGGAGACCGTTGTCAGCGAACGGGTTTCGGACAGGACGGGTGGGTGCCAGCGGTCACCAGCTCCGCCACCGCGGTTCGGGGGTCGCCACTGGTGACCAGCCCCTCGCCCACCAGGACCGCATCGGCGCCGGCGCCGGCGAAGGCCAGCAGGTCGGCGGTGCCGCGCACACCCGACTCGGCGACACGAATCACCTTGGTGGGCAAGCCCGGAGCGATTCGCGAGAAGTTGTCGCGATCGACCTCAAGAGTTTTGAGATTGCGGTTGTTGACGCCGACCACCGAGGCGCCCGCCTCCAGCGCGCGATTGGCCTCTTCCTCGGTGTGCACCTCGACCAGAGCCGTCATGCCCAGACTCTCGGTGCGATCGAGCAACGAGGCCAACACATTCTGCTCCAGGGCCGCGACGATCAGCAAGATCATGTCGGCACCGTGTGCGCGCGCCTCATGGATCTGGTAGGGCCCGACGATGAAATCCTTGCGCAGCACCGGAATGTTCACGGCCGCGCGGACGGCATCGAGATCGGCGAGCGACCCGCGGAAGCGCCGCTCCTCAGTGAGCACACTGATGATCCGGGCGCCACCGTCCTCGTAGGCACGCGCAAGTTCGGCTGGGTCGGCGATGGTCGCGAGCTCGCCCTTCGACGGGCTGGCACGCTTGCACTCTGCGATCACTCCGATGCCAGGCTGTTGGAACGCGGCCATCACGTCCCTGGGATCGGGCGCCTGGACCGAGGCCGCCTTGACGGCCGCGTAATCGACGACCGCTTCGCGCGCGGCGACGTCGGCCTTGACTCCCTCGATGATCGAATCGAGGACGTTCGGCGTGCTCACGACAGCTGGTTCCCTTTCCACGCTCCTTGCCCTCACCAGGGTAGACCGGGGTTCCCGCAGGCCCATGCGCGGGTCCGCCGAGTCCTACGTCACGCCGAGCACCGCAGCGATCAGCGCTGTTCGGTCGGGTCGATCCCGGTGTCGAGGGCATCCCACATCATGCGTTCGTTCGCGTGTGGCGGTTCTATACGCGCCGCGTCCTCGCCGTCGGCCGCCGCGTGGGTCCCCTCCCGACCGATGTGCCCGCCGGCCGGCTCGGTCCCTGCACCGCCGGCCGATTTGCGTCGCTCGTGCTCGGCGAAGATCTCGCGCTCGAGTTCGTCGCGGCGTGCGGCAGGTGTCCGGTACTTGCTCGACATCCCCGCCCCCGAAGCCGAACGCAGCAACAGAACACCGGCCGCGACACAACTCACCGTCCCCGCGAACACGATCACCGACACCCAGCCGTGGTTGGTCGTCAGCCGCACGACGTACCGATCCGACAGATCGATCGCCCGTGCCGCGTACAGCGAATCGGAACTGCTGGTCAGCAGCGACAGCGCCGGGAACGCGGCGAGCAGTCCGCCCGCGGCGACGAGGACCGCCACGATCCGCAATCCCCACCCGCGCAGCGAAAACGCCGCAGGGATCGCCGCGAGCAACACCAACGCCAGCGGCGTCAGCCACGGACTCCAGTCGGCGCCCTTGACCGGTAGGTATCGGTCCGGCGACATACCGTCACCGGCAAAAACGGTCGCCCACGTCACACGCGAGGCCGACCAGAACGCCAACGCACCCAACGCCATCAGGATCGCGGCGATCACCTTGATCCGCCGGGACCTGCGGGCCGGGTCGGCGGCGTCGGGTGTCGTCGGACCGGGGGCCTGCTCACTCACTTGTCGGCCCACCTTCGGCAGCGCCGCCAGAGACCCGACGCATCGTCGAGGCGGCGGCGACCGCATTGAGCACCGCGGTCGCCTTGTTGCGGGCCTCGTTGTACTCGTAGTCGGGATCGCTGTCGGCCACGACCCCGCCGCCTGCCTGCACATAGGCGGTGCCGTCCTTGATCAACGCGGTGCGAATGGCGATCGCGGTGTCGGCGTTGCCGGCGAAGTCGAGATAACCGACGATGCCGCCGTACAGGCCGCGGCGCGTACGCTCGTGGGCGTCGATGAGCTCCATCGCCCGCACCTTGGGCGCGCCGGTGAGCGTCCCCGCCGGGAAGCAGGCCGTCACCGCGTCCAGGGCGTGCTTGTCCGCCCGCAACGCACCCGACACCGTCGAGACCAGGTGCATGACGTGGCTATAGCGTTCGATGTGTCGGTAATCGCTGACCTTCACGGAGCCGGGACGACACACCCGACCGAGATCATTCCGTCCGAGGTCGACGAGCATCAGATGTTCGGCGTTCTCCTTCTCGTCGGCGAGGAGATCCTTCCCGAGCAGTTGATCCTCCTCCTCGGTCGATCCACGCCACCTGGTGCCGGCGATCGGATGCGTCGTCGCCCAGCCGTCCTGCACGGTTACCAGTGCCTCGGGACTCGACCCGACGATCGTGAACGGATCGGACTCGATTCCCGGGATACGCAGCAGGTACATGTACGGGCTCGGATTGGACGAACGCAGCACGCGATAGACGTCGAGCGGGTCGGCAGCGGTGTCCATCTCGAACCGGATCGACGGCACTACCTGAAAGGCCTCGCCCGCCTCGATATCGCCAACGAGATCGCGCACGATCTCGTGGTACTCCTCGCGGCTGCGCTGCACCCGATAATCGGGAGTGGGCCGGTCGAAATGCGACACCGTTGACGGCGCCGGCGCCGCGAGAGCTTGGGTCATCGTGTCCAGCCGGGCCACGGCATCGGTGTAAGCCTGCTCGGCACGCTCGTCCAAACCGTCCCAGTTGACGGCGTTGGCGATCAGGGTGATCGTGCCCTCATGGTGATCGACCGCGGCCAGGTCGGTCGCGAGCAACATCATCAGATCCGGCAAGTGCAGGTCATCGGTAGTGGTCTCGGGAAGCCGTTCGAGCCGACGCACCATGTCGTATGCCATGAACCCGACGAAGCCCCCGGTCAGCGGCGGCATATCCGGCAGCGGATCGGTGGCCAGCAGCCGTAGCGACTCGGCCAGCACCGTCAGCGGGTCACCGTCGACCGGCGCACCGGACGGAACCGCCCCCCACCAACTCGCCTTGCCGTCGACAACGGTCAGCGCCGACGGCGCACCCGCGCCGATGAACGACCACCGCGACCAGCTACGCCCGTTCTCGGCGGACTCGAGCAAGAAGGTGCCCGCACGGTCGCCTGCGAGCTTGCGATACGCCGACAGCGGGGTCTCCGAATCGGCGAGGACCTTGCGGGTCACCGGCACCACACGATGGTCGGCGGCCAGATCCAGGAACTCGGCCAGACTGGTCGTGGCCGAACCCGCCGCATGATCGTGGGTGGAGGTGGTCATCGCGGGTGTACTCATCCCAGCGGCTCGCCGCCCACGCCCCACTGGGTGCGCGGGATCTCGTTGATGGTGACCCACACCGAATCCGGGCTCTTGCCGGTGGCCCGCGCATATGCCTCGGTCACCGCCGCGATGGTCTCGCGTTTCACCCGGTCCGAAAGCCCGGGGGTCTGCGAGATCTGGATCAATGGCATGAGTGGTCGCCACCTTTCGTCAAATGAGTGTCCGCCCCGATTCTCCCAGGCACTACCCCGCGCCGGAAGCGTCGGGTTGGGCGAACGGCAACGACGGGGTATCGAAACAACTGTGATTACCGGTGTGGCACGCCGCCCCGACCTGATCGACGATCAACAGAACCGTGTCGCCATCGCAGTCGAGCCGGACGTCATGCACGTACTGGGTGTGACCGCTGGTCTCACCCTTGACCCAATACTCCTGACGGGACCGCGAGAAGTAGGTCGCGCGCCGGGTGGCCAGGGTGCGTTCGAGCGCGGTGTCGTCCATCCACGCCACCATCAGCACCGTGCCCGTCTCACGCTCCTGCGCGACCGCGCTGAATAGCCCGTCGGCATTGCGGGTGAGCCGATTCGTCAACTCCGGATCGAGAGCCATCGCCTCACACCTCCATCGGTGCGTTCCGCACGGTCGTGTCGCGCGCGTTCCGCACGGTCGTGTCGCGCGCGTTCCGCACGGTCGTGTCGCGCGCGTTCCGCACGGTCGTGTCGCGCGCGTTCCGCACGGTGATCCCGGCGGCCGCCATCGACACTTTGACCTCACCGATGGTGAGCTGGCCGAAGTGAAACACCGAGGCCGCGAGCACCGCATCGGCGCCGGCCGCGACCGCCGGCGCGAAGTGCTCGACCGCCCCCGCGCCACCGCTGGCGATGACCGGCACCTCAACGGCCGCACGGACCGCGGTCAGCATGCGCAAATCGAAGCCCTGCTTGGTGCCGTCGGCATCCATCGAGTTCAACAGGATCTCCCCGACACCGAGTTCTTGTCCGCGCCGTGCCCATTCGACAGCGTCGACACCGGTACCCCGGCGGCCACCATGCGTGGTGACCTCCCAACCCGACGGAGTGGGTTGCTCACCGTCGGGCACGGTCCGCGCGTCAACCGACAGCACGATGCACTGAGAACCGAAACGCCGGCTCATCTCCTCGAGCACCTCGGGCCGGGCAATCGCTGCGGTGTTGACGCTGACCTTGTCGGCGCCGGCCCGCAGCATCGTGTCGACGTCGGCGACGGTGCGGATGCCGCCACCGACGGTCAGCGGGATGAAGATCTGCTCGGCGGTACGACCGACGACCTCGATCATCGTGGCGCGCCCCGAGCTCGACGCGGTGACGTCGAGGAATGTGAGCTCGTCGGCACCCTCCGCGTCGTAGCGCGCCGCGAGTTCCACCGGATCACCGGCATCACGCAGGTTCGCGAAGTTGACGCCCTTGACGACGCGTCCGTTGTCGACGTCGAGACACGGGATCACACGCACGGCCAAAGTCATCGGTCGGTCTCCTCGGGTCGGGAGGCATCGGCGGACCACTCGTCACCGATCACCTCGTACACAACGTCCATCAGCGCCGAATGAATCCCCGGTGACCCCGCGACCAACGACGGCGAGTCGACGGTCCAGTGCTGTCCGGAGAGATCGGTGGCCACGCCACCGGCAGCACGAACCAGGGCTGCCCCGGCAGCGTTGTCCCACGGGTGACGACCGAAGGCGATCGATCCGCCGAAGGTCCCCGACGCCGCGTAGGCCATGTCGACCCCGGTGCTGCCGGTCATCCGCAGCCGAGCCACACGCCCGGACAGCGCCCGGATCAGGTCGGCGCGGCGAGCGCCCGGATACCGGCCGCCGTGCCCGACATCGAACGGCCCGAAACCGATCGCGCACTGCGCCAATGACGTTGCACCGGAAGGGGTTACCGGCTCACCATTGCACAGCAACGGCGAGTCGAGGTGTCCGGCGAAACGTTGCCCCGACAACGGCAGCCACGTCAGTCCCATCACACTTTCGCCGTCGACGAGCAGCGCGAGCAGGATGCCCGTCAAAGGCACACCGGCCGAGTAGTTGTAGGTGCCGTCGACCGGATCGAGGACCCACACCACTCCCTCGTCGACGGGCGGGCCGCCGAATTCCTCACCGTGCACCCCGATGCCGGTCAACTCGGTCAGCTCGCCGACGATCCGGCGTTCGAGATCGAGATCGACCTGGGTGGCGAAGTCGGTGGCACTCTTACGGACCGCGCTGGGCGCTCCCAGACCGGTGATGAACTCGTCGCTGACCCCGTCGAGGACTCGCCCGGCCACCTGGAGCAGTCGGGACAAATCCAAGTCGGCGTCCGCGGTCACCGGCCGCCGACCGCCGTCAATGCCTCGGGCAGCGTGAACCGCCCGGCGTAGAGCGCCTTGCCGACGATCGCACCCTCGACGCCCTGCTCCACCAGGCCGGCGATCGCGATGAGGTCGTCGAGCGCCGACACCCCACCGGACGCGACGATCGGCGCGTCCGTGGCCGCGGCCACCTCGGCGAGCAGCTCGAGATTCGGGCCGCCCAGCGTCCCGTCCTTGGAAACGTCGGTGAGGACGTACCGCGCACATCCGTCGCCATTGAGCCGTTCGAGTACCTCCCACAGATCGCCGCCGTCGGTCACCCAGCCGCGCCCACGCAACCGGTACGACGAGCCTTCCCGGATGACGTCGAGTCCGACGGCGATCCGGTCGCCGAATCGCTCGATCGCCGTGGCACACCACTGCGGATTCTCCAGGGCGGCGGTGCCCAGATTCACCCGCGTACAACCGGTGGCCAGTGCGGCATCGAGCGACTCGTCGTCGCGGATGCCGCCGGACAATTCGACCTTCACGTCGAGTTCGCCGACGACCTCGGCGAGCAGGTCACGGTTGTTGCCCCGTCCGAAGGCCGCGTCGAGGTCGACGAGGTGAATCCACTCCGCACCGTCCTTCTGCCAGGCCAGCGCGGCCTCACGCGGTGAACCGTAGGAGGTTTCCGTACCGGCGGCACCCTGGACCAGGCGCACCGCCTGACCATCGGCGACGTCGACGGCCGGAAGCAGTTCGAGGGTTGTTCCCATGGGGTTGCGCGGGTCCTTTCAGGAGCTCGGGGGGTTGCTGCGATGCTGGGCGCGCAGCGCGCGTTCGGCTTTGCCAATCAAGCGTTTGGAGGTGATGCCGATCGCCGTGATCATCAGCACGATGCTGACCAGCGACGCGACCAACCCGGCGATCGCATTCCATCTGGCCAACGCCAGCACCACCGGGATGCAGATCACCAGCACGATGACACCTGCGCCGAGGACGAAGAGGACGAATCGACCATAAGAAAAGCGGTACTGCAGATCGCCACCGGCACCCGAGTCGGTCATGAGAGGGCCCCGATCCAGTTGGCGAGCAGGTGCGCCCCGGCGTCACCGGATTTCTCCGGATGGAACTGAGTGGCGCTCAACGGGCCGTTCTCGACCGCGGCGAGGAATTTCCCACCGTAATCGGCCCAGGTCAACCGGGGTGCGCGCAACGCGGTGCCGTCGTTGTCCATCTCCCACGACTGCGCGGCGTAGGAGTGCACGAAGTAGAAGCGGGTGTCGGCGTCGAGCCCGGCGAACAGCACCGAATCGTCGGGTGCGTCGACGGTGTTCCATCCCATGTGCGGCAGCACCGGTGCGGGCAGCCGGGTGATCGAACCGGGCCACTCACCGCATCCGTCGGCCTCCTCCCCGAACTCGACGCCGTGGTCGAACAGGATCTGCATGCCCACGCAGATCCCGAGGACCGGACGTCCGCCGGCGAGGCGACGCCCGATGATCCGGTCACCCTTCACAGCACGTAGCCCCTCCATACATGCCGCGAAGGCCCCGACGCCCGGCACGACCAGACCAGTCGCGTTCAGGGCGGTGTCGAAGTCGGCCGAAACGGTGACCTGGGCTCCTGCCCGCTCCAGTGCCCGCTGCGCCGACCGCAGATTCCCGGACCCGTAATCGAGGACAACGACGTCGGGCCCGCTCATAGAGCACCTTTCGTCGAGGGCACCCCGGTCACCCGCGGATCGGCCTCGGTGGCCTCACGCAGCGCGCGGGCAACGGCTTTGAACTCCGCCTCGGTGATGTGGTGCTGATCGCGTCCATAGAGCACCCGAACATGCAGTGCGATACGGGCATTCATCGCGATCGACTCGAAGACGTGCCGGTTGATGATTGTCGAGTACGGGACGCCTGGATACCCGCCGATAACCGCGGTCAGCAGATGCTCCGGCTCTCCGGTGTGGACGCAGTACGGTCGGCCCGACACGTCGACGACGGCGTGCGCGAGGGTCTCGTCCATCGGGATGTAGCAGTCGCCGAAGCGACGGATGCCCTTCTTGTCCCCGAGCGCCCGACCGAGTGCCTGACCGAGGACGATCGCGGTGTCCTCGATGGTGTGGTGGCCCTCGACCTCGACATCGCCGGTCGCCTTGACTGTCAGATCGAAGCTGCCGTGCGCACCGAACGCGGTGAGCATGTGATCAAAGAACGCGATGCCGGTGGAGATGTCGGTGCGACCAGTGCCGTCGAGATCGATCTCGACGGCGATCGACGACTCCTTGGTGGTGCGCTCGACCTTACCGATCCGGGCCCCGGTTGTACTCGACTCCTGTGTGGTGCTCACTCAGCCATTCTCCAGATCGGTTGCGGCCAGGCGTCGACTGACCTCGAGGAAGACATCATTCTCGGTGCGCAGACCGATCGTCACCCGCAGATGGGCAGCAATCCCGACGTCCCGGATGAGGACCCCGTCGTCGAGGTAGCGCAGCCACGACGCGGAGGCGTCGGCGAATCGTCCGAAGAGAACGAAGTTGGCGTCGGAATCGACCACCTCGAAACCTGCCGCGGCGAGCTCGGCGACGACGCGCTTGCGTTCGGCGATGATCGTGGCGACCCCGGACAAGGTCTCGTCACCGTGGCGAAGCGCCGCCTGCGCCGACGCCTGGGTCAGCACCGACAGGTGATAGGGCAACCGAACCAGTTGCAGCGCTTCGACGATCGCCGGCGACGCGGCCAGATACCCGAGCCGTCCACCGGCGAAAGCAAACGCCTTGCTCATCGTGCGGCTGACGACGACCTTAGCCGGGAACTCCTCGATCAATTCGGCCGCACTGGGTTGCTCGGAGAACTCGCCGTACGCTTCGTCGACGATGACGATGCCCGGCGCGGCATCGACGATGGCGCGCAACCCGGCGTTCGGGATCGACGCACCAGTCGGGTTGTTGGGCGAGGTGAGGAACACAACGTCGGGGCGACGCGCAGCAACCTCACCGATCGCGTAATCGACGTCGAGCGAGAAATCGGCGTTGCGCTTGGCCTCCAGCCAGGTGGTGGTGGTGCCGTCGGAGATGATCGGATGCATCGAATAGCTGGGCACAAATCCCAACGCGGTCCTCCCCGGCCCCCCGAAGGCCTGCAACAGCTGCTGCAGAATCTCGTTAGAACCATTTGCCGCCCAGAGGTTCTCGACCGACAACCGCACCCCGGTGGCGCGGGTGAGATACTCTGCGAGCTTCCCGCGCAACGCGATCGCATCCCGGTCGGGGTATCGATGTAACTCGGCCGCCGCCGCACGGACCGACTCGGCGACATCGGCGATCAACGCCACCGACGGCGGATGCGGATTCTCATTGGTGTTGAGCACCACCGGCACCGTCAACTGCGGCGCCCCGTAAGCGCTCTTCCCACGAAGGTTGTCCCGCAACGGCAACTCATCGACCGAGATGGACGCGCCGGGTACCTTCGGCCCGCTCGCTACGCTCCCGGCGCCGGGCATCTTCGGCCCGCTCGCTACGCTCCCGGCGCCGGGTACCTTCGGCCCGCTCGCTACGCTCCCGGCGCCGGGCACCTTCGGCCCGCTCGCTACGCTCCCGGCGCCGGGTACCTCCGCAGTCACCGCGCGTCCCCCTTGAAGCGCCGGGTGATCGCATCCCCATGTGCCGGAAGGTCTTCGGCCTGGGCCAGGGTGACGACCTTGTCGGCGACGTCACGCAGCGCGGCCTCGTCGTAGTCGATGACATGGACGCCCTTGAGGAAGGTCTGCACCGACAATCCCGACGCGAAGCGCGCCGAACCCGAGGTCGGCAGAACGTGATTGGAACCCGCACAGTAGTCACCGAGGCTGACCGGCGCGTAGTTACCGACGAAGATCGCGCCGGCATTGTGCACACGATCGGCCACCGCAGCCGCGTCACGCGTCTGGATCTCGAGATGCTCAGCGGCGTAGGCGTCGACCACCGCCAGACCGGCGTCGAGATCGTCGACGAGCACCACACCGGATTGCTGACCGGCCAAGGCGATTGCGACTCGTTCACGGTGTTTGGTCTGCGCCACCTGACCGTCGAGGGCCGCGTCGACGGCATCGGCGAGGTCGACGCTGTCGGTGACGAGTACCGAGGCGGCCAGGACATCGTGCTCGGCCTGGGAGATCAGATCTGCGGCAACGAGTTCGGGCACCGCCGTCTCGTCGGCGAGAATCGCGATCTCGGTCGGCCCAGCCTCCGAATCGATACCAACGACCCCGCGGCACAGTCGCTTGGCCGCCGTCACGTAGATGTTGCCCGGACCGGTGATGAGGTCCACCGGATCGAGGACGGCGCCGGGCGCATCGGCGGCGTCGGTGTCGGTTCCGCCGTAGGTCAACAGGGCAACGCCCTGCGCTCCGCCGACCGCCCACACCTCGTCGACCCCGAGCAACGCGCACGCGGCCAGGATCGTCGGATGCGGCCATCCGCCGAAGTCCTTCTGCGGCGGCGAGGCCACCACCAGCGACCCGACCCCTGCCTCCTGGGCCGGAACGACGTTCATGATCACCGACGAGGGATACACAGCATTGCCGCCGGGTACGTACAACCCGACGCGCCGCACCGGAATCCACTTCTCGCTGACCACACCGCCGTCGACGACCTGTGTCCGCGAGGTCTGTCTGCGCTGATCGGCGTGCACTGCACGCGCGCGGGTGATCGACTCGCGCAACGCGTCGGCGACCGCCGGATCCAACGCTGCGAGTGCGTCACCGATCACCGACGACGGCACCCGCACCGACGCGGGCCGTACACCGTCGAAGCGATCCCCGTAGTCCAGCGCCGCTGCCGTGCCGCGCTCGGCGACGGCATGGACCACCGGCCCCACCGTGTCGAGAACGGCGTTGACGTCGGTGCCCCCGCGGGGCAACGCACGACGCAGTTGCGCAAGCGTCGGGGTGCTACCGCGCAGGTCGGTTCGGGCGAGCATGGATCTCTCCTGGCGTGACTGGAGGAATGACCCATCCAGGATACGGGCACGTGGCGAGCGGATTTCATCTGCACCTCATGGCAGCGAGCAGTGCACACCTTGCGGATGCAAGAACTCGGATTCATTACGCATCTCTAACAAAATCGCACCATGAGTAACTATGGCTCCACCTGTCACGGATATGCTCACAGCGACCTCACAGATATGCGTCGCGAGACCACACCATCTGCGAACGGAGCATGTGGATGACAACTCGACGACCTGGCCTGAGACGCCCCGGACCGAACGGCGCAGGACCCCATGGGGCCGGACCCACCGCTTCTTCATGGGCCCGCCGCATCGGGATGATCGCGGCGATGCTGCTGCTGGCCGCGACCGCCGGTGCGCAGGTGCCGGCTCGCGCACAGGCCGCACACCTCGTCGCCGTTCACGACCTCTCCCCAACCGAGTCGGTACTCAAGGTGTACTCGTCGGCAATGGGCAAGGTGATCACCAGTCAGGTCCTGCACCCGCCCGGTCGACCTCCGGGGCCGGCCGTCTACATGCTGCCGGGACTCGGTGGCGGCGAGGACGGGATCTCCTGGATCAACAACGGTGGCGCCCGTGCCTTCTTCGCAGGCAAGGCCGTGACGGCAGTCTTCCCGGTCGGAGGTCGCGCGTCGATGTTCACCGACTGGCAGCGAGACGATCCGGTCCTGGGCCGCAACAAGTGGCGAACCTTTCTGACGCGAGAACTGCCGCCGATCGTCAACCGCGCCTTTCACACCAACGGGATCAACGCGATCACCGGGGTGTCGATGTCGGGCGGTCCGGCCCTGGCGATCGCCGAATCGGCTCCCGGCTTGTACCGAGCCGTGGCGTCCTACAGCGGGTGTCCCGGTACCACCGACCTGCTCGGCGTCGGCGCGGTGACCGCCGTGGTCACCCGCGGCGGCGGCAACGTGCTCAACATGTGGGGACCGCCGGGCGGCCCCGATTGGATGGCCAATGACCCGATCGTCAATGCGGGCAAGCTGCGCGGCACGGCGGTGTTCCTGTCGGCGGCCACCGGTGTGCCCGGTCCGATCGACGGCGGCCCGGCCGAGACCCTCGGCGGGCTTGCCGGCGGTGGTCAGATCGAGGCGTACACGCGAGCATGCACTGCGGCCGTGTCCAATCGGTTGACCGCCTTGGGGATTGCGCACACATTCTCGGCACGGCCGCTGGGATCGCACTCCTGGGGCGTGTTCGCCGCGGACCTACGTGCCTCGTGGCCGGTGATCGGGCGCGCGATCGGGGCGTGAGCGCCAAGCTTGCCATCAGATACTTACTGATCCGCGGCCTGCACTTGATGCATGATTTCTGCATTGTTCCGAACTCCGGACTGAGATCACCGCAATGCCGTTGCGCGCCCGCGCGTGACGTCGCCGACGTCACGTTGCCGCGGTGTTCTTCGCAATCCTGCCGAGCACCGTTCAGACGGCGCGCCGCCCGGTCAACCAAAGGCCGCCCGGTCAACCAAGGTGAGTATCGCTGTCGATGTTGGCCTCGATTGCCGATCGTCACGGCCGCCGATCGTCTCAGTCGCCGATATCCAACCCGAGATCGAGCACGGCCACCGAGTGGGTGAGCGCCCCCACGGCGAGATAGTCGACGCCGGTGCGGGCGTATTCGGCAGCGACGTCGAGCGTTAAGCCACCGGAACTCTCCAACTTGGTCTGCGGTGACCGAGAATTGCGGCGCTGCACCGCGATCTGGGTGGCCCAGGGCTCGAAATTGTCCAGGAGTACCAGTTGCGGCGACAACTCGAGGACCTCGTCGAACTGTTCGAGCGAATCGACTTCAACCTCCACCGGCATATCCGGCGCGGCCGCGCGCACAGCCTGCAACGCGGCGCGAACCGATCCGGCCGCGGCCACATGGTTGTCCTTGATCAGTGCGGCGTCACCCAGGCCCATCCGATGGTTGACACCGCCACCGGCGCGGACGGCATACTTCTGTAGAGACCGCATGCCGGGCAACGTCTTCCGGGAATCCCTGATCGCGACGTCGGTACCGGCGACAGCATCGACCCACGTCGCAGTCGCGGTGGCGATCCCCGACAGGTGACACAGCAGGTTCAGACAGGTGCGCTCGGCGGTGAGCAGAGCCGCGGTCGGTGCATGTACCGCGAAGACCGTGTCGCCAGGTGCCACTCGCGTGCCGTCGGGCACAACCTCGGTCACCGTGTACGCCTCGGCACCGATGACCTCGTCGAAGACCGCCTGCACCAACGGGATTCCAGCAACGACGCCGTGTTGGCGGGACACGATCGCGGCGTCGGTGCTCGCGTCCGGCGCCACCGTGGCAGCGGTGGTCACGTCGGGCCCGTAGCGCAGGTCCTCGTCGAGTGCGGTGCGGATGAGCGCACGGATCTCGTCGGTGATCTCGAGTTCGTCTCGGCCCGTGGCCGTTTCCTGCCCGACAAACGTGGCGTTCATCGTGTCACTCCCCCGAGCCCGGATTACCGATCGCGATCATCCGCTCCACGCTGCGCCGGGCACGCTCGGCGACGTCATCGGCGACGAACACCTCGTCGCGACCCTCCCGCAACGCGCGCAGCAGCGCAGCCGGGGTGATCATTTTCATGTACGGGCAGGAAGCGCGATCGTTGACGGCCTGGAAGTCGATGCCGGGGGCGGCCTTTCGCAGCTGGTGCAGCATGCCGATCTCGGTGGCGACGAGGACCTGCCTGGCACCGGTGGAGCGGGCGGCATCAATCATCCCGCCGGTGGAGAGAATCTTGACCCGGTTGTCGGGAACTGCGCCCTCACCGGCAAGGTACAACGCCGATGTGGCGCAACCGCATTCGGGGTGGATGAACAGGTCGGCGTCGGGGTGGGCGTTGGCCTGCGCGGTCAGCTCGTCGCCGTTGATCCCGGCGTGCACGTGGCATTCGCCGGCCCAGATGTGGATGTTGTCGCGGCCGGTCTCTCGCTTGACGTGTGCCCCGAGGAACTGATCGGGCAGGAAGAGCACATCACGCTCGGGATCGATCGAGGCGACCACGTCGACGGCGTTCGACGAGGTGCAGCAGATGTCGGTGAGGCCCTTGACCTCGGCGGTGGTGTTCACGTAGGAGACCACGACGGCGTCGGGGTACTCCTGCTTCCAGGCGCGCAGGTCGTCGGCGGTGATCGAGTCGGCCAGCGAACAGCCGGCTCGGGCGTCGGGAATGAGCACACGCTTGTCCGGACTCAGGATCTTCGCGGTCTCGGCCATGAAATGCACACCGCAGAAGACGATTTCGTCGGAGTCGACCTCCGCGGCGATGCGCGACAGGGCCAGCGAGTCGCCGACGTGGTCGGCGACGTCCTGGATGGCCGGCAGCTCATAATTGTGGGCGAGCAGCGTGGCATTGCGGGCACGTGCGAGGCGTCGGACCTCCTCGGCCCACTCCGCGGTCGGTTCGACACCGGTGTATCCCCCGGGACCGTCCACCCACCGGGCGTCGATCAGTGCCGGCGTGCTGTCGCCGACGGCGATGCGGTCGCTGGTGATGCTCATCTGCCACTCCGTCCTTCATGCCGCTCGGGCATTACTGCTCGCGGCACAGGCTGTGCTCCGAGACCGGTTTTCGACTACTGATCGAAAACCCGGTGACCATCGTAACACCGGCCCCATACGCGGACATTCCCATGTATATGAGCAGTTCCAAGCGCATTCCACTGAGTGACTACGCGCGTGTGCCGGTGACGCGCGTCGAACCCAGTTTCGGTAGTGCGTCGCCGCACACCCCCGCACCTGCACGTTCCCCGGCGACGACCATGATGACCGCACGTCTGACCGCCACCGGAGAATCTCGGGCCCCGGATCGTCCCCATCGTCGCGCCACGCCTGGTCATGCCGGTGCGGCGGGGCGTACTGCTCGCAACCTCTGCCGGCGGTTCGCCGTCGGGGGTCGCTCGACCGTCTCGCCGTGCGTCGTATCGTCCCCCCGATGCCACAACCGAAGTCGTCGCGCCCTGCCCTCGTGCCCGAGCCGGCGCAGACACGGCAGTATCCCGCGGTCCCGCTGGCGTGCCGCGAGGTCGAGGTGTCGTGTACCTGGCCCCTCGTGGACTCCACGTCCGAGGCAGCGACGGATCTGAACACCTCAGCAGGTGCCACCATCACTCAGCTGGCCGGGTTGTGCAGCAAAGACGCCCAGACCGGACGCACCACGTGCACCACGGCATCGCGGTGGTCTGCCCTCCAGAACGGGCTGGTCGTGATCGACGAACTTTGCTGCGGCCGCCGGACGAACGCACAGCCGACAGAGTTCATGTCGAGAATTCACATGGGCGGCTTGAGGGTGGCGAACTCGTCGGTGACGCGAAGTTGGTTGTCGGTAAAGGCATACAAGGCCGGTGGCCGCCCCCCGGACCGGCCCGTCCGGCCCAACGTGCCGGTGGCGACGACAACACCCCGGCGACTGAGGATCCGCAGGAGATTGGTGGTGTCGACGCGGTAGCCGAGAGCAGCACCGTAGATCTCGGAGAGCTCCGACATCGGGAACCTTCTCGGCGCCAACGCGAAAGCGATGTTGGTGTAGGAGAGCTTCGCGGCCAACCGATGGCGGGCCTTGGCGATGACAGCGTCGTGATCGAAGGCCAGTTCGGGCAACGCTTCGACACGGTGCCAGTCGGCGCGATCCCGTGCGGTCGTGTGCGCATCGCTCGGCACGAGTCCGAGGTAGGTCGACGCGATGGTTCTGATACCTGGCACGCGATGCGGCGCGGAGAACACCGAAAGCTGTTCGAGGTGCACGAGGGTGTCGATGTCGACCAGGTCTGCGACGACCAGCCGCGCGCAGCTTTCCAGGGTGTCCTCGGCGCCGACCCGCCCGCCGGGGAGACACCACGTCGATCCCTCGCCGCGGGCCAGGAGCACACAGAGTTCCGGCGCGGTGCGGTCGATGTCGCGGACCTGGAACACCGCGGTCAGGACCTCGACACGCAAGGGCGAGACGGACGCCTCGCCGGACTCCTCGGCGCGCGCGGATGATGGCATGGGTCGATTGTAGGGGTGCGCCTCAGTATCGACTGGCGCCGTCGACGTCGAGATGGGCGCCGTCGATGCCAGGACGGGCACCGTCGCGACTAGGCAGGCGGGGCGGGCTGCACGGGAACAGGTTGCGGCGCCGGGGTTTCGGGCGGCGCATCCCCGACGCCGAGATCTCCGTGGCGATTGGCCAGGGCGAAGACGAGGTAGACGACCGTGGCCGTGAGCGGCGCGCAGATCGCCAACACCCATGGACCACTGGGGGTTCCGCGGGTGGCGCCGTCGAGCCACAGTTGCGGGACGGCCCGGAAGAGGGCACCTACGGTGACCGAGTCGGGATCGGTGAAGCGACGCGCCGCGATCAGGGTCCCGGCCCATCCGGCGATGCCCGACCCGAGCACCGTGGTGAGAACGACGGTCGCGTACCCGGGCAGCCCGCGCCACCCCGGGGCCACCAGCCACCCCAGTACGCCTGCCAGCGCGCCGTACCCGAGCATGACGAACGCAAACGCCGAGACACCGGCGACGCTGTCGATCGGATACACCTGATGGGCACCCTTCAGAGCGCTCATCGACGGGGTGATCACAGCCCACAGACCACCGGCGACCACCGCGAGCACTCCGATCACCACTGCGCACGCCGCCAGCGTCGCCGGGGTGCGGTGCGCGGGGTGCCTGCGGCGGCCGGCGGACACCGTCCCCGGCGCGGTCATCGGTGCCCCAGGTCGGAGGAGTCGACGCGACCGTGCCGCGAGCATCGCGCATCCCATCCGTCGGGGCGGACCTGCACGATCATGCGCCGCCCGCACTGCCCGCAGAATCGAGGCGGCTCGAGGCCGAGCCGGGCCGCGGGCGGTATGGCGTCGGCCGACTCGATCTCCACCTCGATCCCGGTGTATACGCCGTACCGGCACGGCTGATCCAGCGGGCCCGGGATCGGCACCGCGCCGGAGGTCACGCTTGTTGTCATCGCACCACTCACGCTGGCGAGCCTAGTCACGTTCGTCCTGGGGGGGGATCAGATGCTGTCGTTGAGCGCCTTGATGGGCATCGACAAGTCCTGCAGGAGATCGAGGTCGTCCTCGGCGGGGCGGCCCAACGTCGTCAGGTAGTTTCCGACGATGACGGCGTTGATGCCGCCGAGGATGCCCTGCTTGGCCCCGAGATCGCCGAGGGTGATCTCGCGGCCACCGGCGAACCGCAGAATCGTGCGCGGCAGGGCCAACCGGAATGCGGCGACGGCTTTGAGCGCCTCGGCCGCGGGCAACACGTCGAGATCGCCGAACGGGGTGCCCGGACGCGGATTCAAGAAGTTCAGCGGCACCTCGTCGGGCTCGAGCGAGGCAAGGTCGGCGGCGAACTCGGCGCGCTGCTCGAGAGACTCCCCCATGCCGAGGATGCCGCCGCAGCAGACCTCCATACCCGCGTCGCGAACCATGCGCAGCGTGTCCCAACGCTCTTCCCAGGTGTGGGTGGTGACCACGTTCGGGAAGTGACTGCGGGCGGTCTCCAGGTTGTGGTTGTAGCGATGGACACCCATGTCCTTGAGCTGGTCGACCTGATCCTGGGTGAGCATGCCCAGGCTGCAGGCGATCTGGATGTCGACCTCGTTGCGGATCGCCTCGATCCCGGCGGCCACCTGCGCGAGCAGTCGCGTGTCGGGGCCGCGTACGGCCGCGACGATGCAGAACTCGGTGGCTCCGGTCTTGGCCGTCTGCTTGGCGGCTTCGACCAGGGACGGGATGTCGATCCAGGCGCTGCGCACCGGGGAGGCGAAAAGGCCAGACTGCGAACAGAAGTGGCAGTCCTCGGGGCACCCGCCGGTCTTGAGTGAGATGATGCCCTCGACCTCGACCTCAGGCCCGCACCACCGCATGCGGACGTCGTGGGCCAGTTGCAGGAGCTCGGTAAGCCGGTCGTCGCCGAGTCGGAGCACGGTGAGCACCTGATCGCGGGTCAGCGCCTCACCGCGTTCGAGGACCTGTGCGCGGGCGACGGCGAGGATGTCGGTGTCGGTCCCGGCCGCGACGTGGGACTGTACGGGGGCCTGGGTCATGGGTGAACTCCTTGATGTGCGGGGACTGATGGTGGTGCGGGTACCGACTGAGGTGACGGCATCGGCGTTGTGGGAGTGAGGCTCTCGATCCAGCCGGGGTCGAACCAGCCGGGTGCGGTCTCGGTGAACTCGGCCCGGCTACGGCCGCCGGCACCAGCGGGCAGCACCCCGACGACCGGTACCCCGGTCAGCCGCGGCAGATCCTCGCGATTGCAGCGCATCGCGAGATCGGGCGTGCCCGGCCACGATCCGAGAACGAGCCCGGCCGGCCGCAGCCCCGCTGACCGGATGGCCCGAACCGTCAGTTCGGCGTGGTTGAGGGCGCCGAGTGCGGGGTCGACGACGACGAGCACGTCGGCGGCGAGTGCGGCGGCCACGTCGAGGATCGTGTGCTCGGGAGCCAACCGGACCAGGAGCCCGCCGGAACCCTCAACGAGCGTCATCTGGTGTGCCGCGACAAATCCGGCGATCTGATCGCCCATCGTGCCGCGGTCGGCCTGCGGCGTCCCGGCATGTCGGGCCGCGGTCTCGGGGGCAAGGGGGTCGGCGAACCGCACGCACTCGTGGGTCGGCAGCGCTCCGGCGAGGGCCGTGACGGTGGCGAGATCACCGGGCCCGTCGGGTCCGACGCCGGTTTGGGCGGGCTTGCACACCGCGACATCGACACCGCGGTCCACCAGGGTCACGGCGAGCGCTGCGGTGACGACGGTCTTACCTACGTCGGTCGAGGTGCCGGTGATCACCAGGCAACGATCCGCAAGACCATGTGAACCCGTAAGGCTTTGTGGGACAACCCGACCACCGGTCATCGAACACCCACCTCCCGGAGTGCGGCGAGGACGACGTCGGCAGCACGATCGACGTCGGCGACGTCGAGGTCGGCGCGCATCGTCAGCCGCAGACGCGAGGTACCCGGCGGTACCGACGGCGGTCGGAAGCATCCGACGAACACCCCGCGGGCCCGGCAGGCGGCGGCGGCGGCGAGCGCGGGTTGCGGATCACCGACGATCACCGAGAGCACCGCGGAGGTCTGCGGTGTCCCGTCGGGGCCGAGCGGCAGGGTCAGGCCGAGACGGTCGGCGATACGCAGGACGTTGTCGCGCAACCGTAGTGGCATGTCTGGGTCCGCCCGCAGCAGCGCCAGGGCGGCGCGGGCGGCGCCGACGGCCCCCGGATTGAGGCCGGTGTCGAAGATGAAGGTGCGGGCCCGGTCGATCAGGTGGCCGCGCAGCACCGTCGGTCCGAGTACCACTCCCCCTTGTGCGCCCAGCGATTTCGAGGCGACCGTGGTCACCACGAGATCCGGTGCACCCGAGAGCCCGGCCTCGGCGATGACGCCGCGTCCGCCCGAGCCGCGGACCCCGAGGCCGTGCGCCTCGTCGACCAACAGCGCCGCGCCGTGCGCTCGTGCGGCGTCGTAGAGTTCGCGCACGGGAGCGGCAGCTCCGTCGACGCTGTAGATCGAGTCGGTGACGACGAGTGCGCGTTCCTCCTCCCGGGCCGCGAGGGCCGCGCGGACCGCGTCGTGATCGCCGCGATCGACGACCACCACACGCGCCCGCGACAGCCGGCAGCCGTCGATCAGGGAGGCGTGGGTACCGGTGTCGCTGACGATCAGGTCGCCGCGTCCGACCAGCGCGGTGATCGCCCCCACGTTGGCGAGGTAGCCGGAGGAGAACACCAGAGCCGAAGGGAATCCCAGGAATTCGGCGATCTCGTCTTCGAGGTCGAGGTGCGCACGGGTGGTGCCCGCGACCAATCGCGAGGCGGTCGAGCCCGCGCCCCACTCGTCGATCGCCGTGCGCGCCGCGGCGAGTACGGCCGGATTCCGCGACATCCCCAGGTAGTCGTTCGAGGCGAGATCGAGCAGGCCCGCACCGCCGTCGCGAACGACGGGGTCCCGATGCAGCCCGGCCTGCGCGGTGGCATGTTGGGCCGCGTGCAGCCAGTCGAGGGCGGGCCCGGTCGTGCCGATGATCGTGTCCATGGTGGTCACGACGACACCACCTCTCGGGTTGCGGCGATACTGGCCTGCGCCGCCGATGTCATGGCGCGCGTGATCACCTCGACGTCGTCGTCGGAGCACAGGAACGGCGGCATGGCGTAGATCAGGGTGCGGAATGGTCGCAGCCATGCGCCGGCGTCGAGCGCGGCGGTGGTGGCGGCGGTCATGTCGACCGGTCGGTCGAGTTCGACGACGCCGATCGCGCCGAGGACCCGGACATCGCGGACACCGTCGAGGCGGCGCAGCGGGTCGAGTCCGTGGCGCAGCCCGTCCCGGATGCGGGTGACATCGTCACGCCACCGGCGCGACAGCAGTAGTTCGGTCGACGCGACGGCGACCGCACACGCCAGCGGATTGGCCATGAACGTGGGTCCGTGGGCCAGGCCGCCCGCCTCCCCGGAACTGATCACCTCGGCAATCTCCTCGGTGCACAGGGTCGCGGCGAGGGTGAGGTATCCCCCGGTCAAGGCCTTGCCGACACACATGATGTCGGGGGCGACACCGGCGTGATCGGCCGCGAACATCGATCCGGTACGACCGAAGCCGGTGGCGATCTCGTCGAAGATCAACAGCACGCCCTGCTCGTCGCAGATGCGGCGCAGGGCGCGCAGATGCGCCGGATCGTGGAAGCGCATGCCCCCGGCGCCCTGGACGATCGGTTCGACGATGATCGCCGCAAGTTCGTCGCGATGGACTGCGACGATGTCGGCGACGTCGGCGTCGTAGGCGTCGTCGGCGTCCTCCGGCGGCGTCGGCACGAAGATCTGGCGGGCCAGGACGTCAGTCCACATGCTGTGCATCCCGCCGTCGGGGTCGCACACGCTCATCGGGGTGAAGGTGTCGCCGTGGTAACCGCCGCGCCACGTGAGCAACCGGGTGCGGCCCGGTTCGCCACGACCACGCCAGTACTGCAGCGCCATCTTGACCGCGACCTCCACCGAAACCGATCCGGAATCGCAGAAGAACACCTTGCGCAGCGGTTCGGGGGTGAGCTCGACGAGGAGCTCGGCGAGTCGCGCTGCGGGCTCGTGGGTGAGTCCGCCGAACATGACGTGCGACATCGAGTCCAGCTGCCGCCGCACCGCGGCGTCGAGCACCGGGTGACGATACCCATGGATGGCCGCCCACCACGAGCTCATCCCGTCGACGACCGTGCGTCCGTCGGCCAGCTCCAGTCGCACGCCGGATGCGCCGGTGACGACGAGCGGCCGGGTCGACGGCGGGAACGCACCGTAGGGATGCCAGATGTGTTCCGCATCGATGCGGCTGATGCTCATCTGATCCACGGGGACGTTCCTTCGATGTGTCGATGCGGGCGACGTGTCGATCCGGGGCCGGGCGGCCCACACAGGCGCGGGAGGGGCTGCCTCTGGCGAAGCCTCGCCTGGACACTGTACAGGGATGTCCTGGACGGTGTACAGGAGCGCATCGGCGGTGCCCGGCCCCGGGGTTCTACGCTGTCCGGGTGAGCAACAATCGCGCCGACATCCTCGCCGCCGCCCGCGACGTGCTCACCCGACACAGCCTCGCAGACCTGACCATGCGCAGGCTGGCAACCGAGGTCGGCGTCCGCCCCAACGCCCTGTACTGGCACTTCCCCAACAAACAGACGCTGTTGGCGGCACTCGCCGACGATATCCTCACCGACATCGCCGAACCCGCTCCGGACCTGCGGTGGGACGAACGCCTTGAGGCACTGGCGACCGGAATGCGCACGGCCCTGCTGGCCGTCCCCGACAGCGCCGAGGTCGTCTCGTCCAGCTGGGCCAGCGCATTGTCCGGGCGGGCCGTCGCCGACGACGTGGCCTCCGCCGCCGCACTCGGCGGCCTCGACGAGCACGGGGCCCGTGCGGTCGCGACCGCGATCTGCCAGCTGGTGATCGGGCTGACGATCGAGGAACAGACGCGAGCCCAGATGGAGCGGCTCAGAGTCATCGAGCCGTCCGATCGGGACTTCGACGAGGAATTCACCGGCGCACTGGCGGTCATCATCGACGGCGCCCGCAGTCGCGCCCGCGTCGCCGGGCACTTGTAGAACAGTCGGCGCGGGTGGCGTCGAGGGTGCGCATACTTGCAAGCGCTGTCCCGCGATCGTGGACACCATCGTCGTATGCAAGGACCGCTATACCTCAGCGCAAGCCACGTGGGCCGTCGCACCGACGGGTACGACAGGCAGCTCCGGCGAGCACCGCCCTCAACCGGCGGCGTAGGAAGGCAAGACACCGGAGCTCAATGGGTTCCTGCCAAGATGAATGCGCGCGGCTTCGCGACTACTGTCGGTGCATGACCGACAGAAGGTGGGTATGACCGTACCGCCAACCGCCGATGGCGCCCCAGGGTGCGAGACCGCAGGTACCGAGACTTCTGCCACCGGGACCGGTACCGGCTCCACCGCGGGCCCTCTGAGCAGTAGCACCCGACCCCATCCGACGGACAGTCTCATCGCCGACGTCGCCCAGCGGGGAGAGGCGATAGTCGAGCCGGAGCCCACGCCGATTCCGGTGTGGCCCGGTCAGGCATACCCGCTGGGTGCCACCTACGACGGAGTGGGAACCAACTTCTCCCTGTTCTCCGAGGTCGCCGAGGCAGTGGATCTGTGCCTGATCGATCGCGACGGTAACGAACGCCGCGTCCGTATCGAAGAGGTCGACGGATACTGCTGGCACTGCTACCTGCCCAATGTCGGTCCCGGCCAGTTCTACGGCTACCGCGTCCACGGACCGTACGATCCCGGACGCGGATTACGTTGCGACCCCAGCAAACTGCTTCTCGATCCCTACGGGAAGGCATATCACGGCGAATTCGACGGTGATGCGTCACTGTTCTCCTACCCGCTACCCGAGACCACCACCGCCGCCGATCATGCGAGCGCCGGGACCACCGAGAGCTCCGACGACGAGGACAACACTCTCGACGAAGCGGATACCGCAGAGTTCGAGGCTGCCGAGGTCACCAACTCTACCGCCGATTCGACGGATGCCGACGAGTCCGACTCTGCGACAACAGATGCCATAGGCCCCGCGGTGTCCGATGCAGCAGCGCCGGGCACCGAACTGTCGGATGGCCAAGGGCCCTCCGACACCGGCGGACTGCCCGCCGACGACACCACCGACGTCGTGCCGCAGGCACCGGAGCCGGTCGCCGAGCCACAACCGTCGCCGACGATGCCGCAACTGGATTCGTTGGGGCACACCATGTTGTCGGTGGTCATCAATCCGTACTTCGATTGGCAGAACGACCACTCGCCCCGGCTGCCGTACCACCAGACGGTGATCTACGAGGCCCACGTCAAGGGCATGACCGCGACGCATCCCGACGTCCCCGAGTCGTTGCGCGGCACGTACTCCGGGCTGTGTCATCCGGTGATCATCGATCACCTGAAGTCCTTGGGGGTGACCGCCATCGAACTGATGCCGGTACATCAGTTCATGCAGGACTTCGTCCTGGTCGACAAAGGTCTGCGAAACTACTGGGGCTACAATACCTTCGGCTTCTTTGCACCGCATGCCGACTATGCGTCGAATCACGACCAGCCCGGGAGCGCGGTCACCGAGTTCAAGGCTATGGTGCGCGCCTTTCACAAGGCGGGTATCGAGGTGATTCTCGATGTGGTCTACAACCACACCGCCGAGGGCAATCACCTCGGGCCGACGATCGCTTTCCGCGGAATCGACAATGCCGCCTACTACCGTCTCGTGGACGACAATCCAGAGTTATACATGGACTACACCGGGACCGGCAACAGTCTCAACGGCCGCCATCCGCACACCCTGCAGCTGATCATGGATTCGCTGCGCTACTGGGTGCTCGAGATGCACGTCGACGGTTTCCGGTTCGATCTCGCCTCGACACTGGCACGCGAACTGCATGACGTGGACCGGCTCTCGGCGTTCTTCGACCTGGTCCAACAGGATCCGGTGGTCAGCCAGGTCAAGCTCATCGCCGAGCCGTGGGACGTCGGCGAAGGCGGATATCAGGTCGGGAATTTCCCGCCGCTATGGACCGAATGGAACGGGAAATACCGCGACACCGTACGGGACTACTGGCGCGGGGAACCGTCCACCCTGGGCGAGTTCGCCTCCCGGCTCACCGGATCGTCGGATCTCTACGAGGCGACCGGGCGGCGCCCGCTCGCGAGCATCAACTTCGTCATCGCCCATGACGGCTTCACCTTGCGTGATCTCGTGTCCTACAACGAGAAACACAACATGGCCAACGGCGAGGACAACCGCGACGGCGAAAGCCACAACCGATCCTGGAACTGTGGGGTCGAGGGTCCCTCCGACGATCCAGAGGTCAATGCGCTGCGTGCCCGGCAGCAACGCAACATCCTTGCCACGCTGTTCCTCTCACAGGGGACGCCGATGCTCGCCCATGGGGATGAGATCGGACGCACGCAGTCGGGCAACAACAACGTCTACTGCCAGGATTCCCAGTTGTCCTGGATGGACTGGTCGTTGGCGGAGAAGAACTCCGATCTGCTGGAGTTCACCCGAAAGGCCATCGCGCTGCGCACCAGACACCCGGTGTTCCGCCGACGCCGGTTCTTCGCGGGCAAGCCCATCCGGTGGGGTAGGCAGTATCTCGACATCGCCTGGCTCACCCCCTCAGGCGAGGAGATGACCACCGCCGACTGGGACAGCGGATTCGGCAAGAGTCTCGCGGTGTTCCTCAACGGCAACGGGATCGGCGAAAAGGACGAGCGCGGCGAGAAGATCGTCGACGACAGCTTCATCATCTGCTTCAACGCCCACTACGAGCCGATCGAGTTCACGCTGCCGTCCATCCTGGAGTCGGGATGGACCGGTGTCCTCGACTCCGCACAACCCACCGGCGACTCCGATATCGAGGATGCCTGTGGCGGAACCACATTCACGGTTCAGGCCCGCTCGCTACTCGTCCTGCGAGAGCAGAACTGATCCGATGGCCGGTATGTACCCGGGCGCGCATACCGGCGACGATGCGCCAGTCGCCGCCGGCGGCAACCGTCCCGAACCCATCGCCACCTACCGGATTCAGCTGACCCCAGAATTCGGTTTCGTCGAGGTGATCGGCATTCTCGGGCATCTGGCGGATCTCGGTGTCAGCCACCTCTACCTCTCGCCGATCGGCGCCGCGATGCCCGGCTCCACCCACGGCTACGACTGGGTACCCCCACCACAGGTGTCACCGGTCCTCGGTGGCCGTGAGGGTCTGGCCGCACTGCGCGCGGCGGCGCGTGCGGTCGGTCTGGGCATCCTCATCGACATTGTTCCCAACCACACCGGGGTAGCCGAGGTGCTGCGCAATCCCTGGTTCGCCGACCTGTTGCGGCACGGCCCCGGATCGCAGTACGCCGGGTACTTCGACGCGGATTTCTCTTCCGACAACGGCAGCGATGGGAAGCTGGCCCTGCCGGTCCTCGCCGCCGACGGTGACCTGGCGTCGCTGACCGTCGACCGGCACGGAGTTCTCCGCTATTACGACCACGAATTTCCCACCGCACCGGGGAGTCTCGGCGGTACGGCAACCGATGTCCATGCGCGACAGCACTATCGACTCGTCCCGTGGAACTCCGGGATCATCGGTTACCGTCGATTCTTCACGGTCAACGAACTCGCCGGACTCCGCCAGGAGAACGACGCCGTGTACGACGCCACCCACGCCTGGATACGCGAGCTCCTCGACGCCGACCTGATCGACGGCGTCCGCGTCGATCACCCCGACGGGCTGTGGGACCCGACGTCTTATCTCGAGCGATTGCGTGGCGACATCGGCACCGATCGACTGCTCTACATCGAGAAGATCCTCGCCGCCGACGAGGCACTGGAGCCGACTTTACCTGTTGAGGGAACCACCGGCTACGACCAGTTGCGGCTCATCGAGGCGGTGTTCACCGCCCCGTCGGGCATCGTCGAGCTCAGCGAGATCCACGAACACACCACTGGGATGCCGGCCGACGCCCACTGGCTACACGACACCGAGCGGCAGCGTAAACTGACCACGCTCGCGCAGATGTTCCCCGCCGAACACCGCAGGCTCGTGCGCACACTGACCCATGCCGATCCAACCGCCGACTCGGCCGCGCTCACCGACGCCGTCTCCGAGATGATCGCCGATCTCGGTGTCTACCGTGCCGACTATCCGTCGCTTCGATCCCGTCTGCTCGGTGTGGCCGAGGAGATCGCACGCCGTCGACCGGATCTCGCCGACGCCGTCACGCTCATCGTGCGCGCCACTGCCAACCCCGGTGCCCCGACCTCCCGGTTGGCACAGACGTGCGGCGCGGTCACCGCCAAAAGCGTCGAGGACAGTCTGTTCTACCGCACGGCCCGCCTCGTGTCGGCGCAAGAGGTCGGTGGCGACCCGGCCAATCCGGCACTGTCGCTTAGTTATTTCCACGAGCGCAACGTCGTCCGGGCGCAGGACTGGCCGCGGGCCATGACGGCCTCCTCGACCCACGACACCAAGCGCGGCGAGGACGTGCGGGCGCGTATCGCATTGCTCGCGCAGGTCCCCGAGCGGTGGTCTCTGCTGGTCCGCCACATCTGGGACACCGCTCCACCACCGGATCATCTGACCGGATACTTCTTGCTGCAGAACGTGATCGGGGTGTGGCCGCTCGGCGGCCGGGTCGATGGTGGGTTGCGAGATCGCTTGCGCGCCTATGCACGCAAAGCCGCCCGTGAAGCCGGTGTGCGGACCACGTGGACCGAGGTCGACGAGACCTTCGAGGATGCGCTCGATGCCTGGATCGGCGCGCTCACCACCGAACCGGTGGCTGGGAGGATCGATGACCTGGTCACTCGGATCGGCCCGGCATGGGAGCAGGAAGTGTTGGCACGCAAGGCCATCGCACTTCTCGGACCTGGTGTCGGCGACATCTACCAGGGCACCGAGTGGTACGAGGACTCACTGGTCGATCCCGACAATCGTCGACCCGTGGACTTCCGCCGGTCGCTCGATCATCCCAAGGCGCGGCTGGTGGCTGCCGCCCTGCGCGTTCGTCGAGCACACCGCCTGGCGTTCGGCCCCGACGGTGACTATCGCCCGCTACAGGTCGATGGGCCGGCCGCCGACCACGCGATCGCCTTCGGCCGCGGTGTGCGCGGCGAGAGCGATCCTCGGGTGATCGTGGTGACCGCCCGCTTCACCCATAGCCTCGACGACCGTGCCGCGACGACCACGCTCGCACTACCTTCCGGCACCTGGATCGATGCCGGGTCACGGTCCGAGCACGCGGGGTCGGTCGACCTCGCGGCTCTACGAGCCCCCGGCCCGGTGGCGATCCTGACCCGGTCGGGTATCTGACCGACCCCGACGACCTCAGCCGCCGGGTGCCGGAGCGGGCGCAGGCGTGGGTACCGGGGTACTTGCCTGCCCTGCGTTCGGAGTGGACCCACCGCCGGCACCGGCCTCACCGGCATCGGACAGGCCGGCCTGCATGGCGTCGAGATCGGATACCAGCCACTTGCCGTCGACCTTGTCGAGCTTGAGCGAATACATGAACAGCGATGTACCACCTTGCGGCGCAAGGGTACTCGTACCGGTTACCTGTACCACGGCCATGGTCGAGGCGTGGTCGGTGCCGAAGTCGATCACCGACACCTTCTGGACATCGATCTTGGTGTTCTTGACGTTGATCGACTGGATCGCCTTGGTGGTGTCGCCGAGTTGGGACTCGAGGTGTTTGCGGTACTCGCCGGTGGTCAGTGGCCCGACGATGTCCTTCATGTTGGCCACAGTGTCGGCGTTCATGCTGCTGGTCAGCTTTTGGGCGAAGATCGCCGAGGCACTCTTGGCGTCGTCGAAGGCGTTGAGGCGCTGTTGATCGCGGTAGAAGAACCAGCCGAGAAAGCCCACACCGACGATCGCAGCGACGACCACCACGGCCACCAGCGATCTCCACAGCGCGCGCGCCGACAGCGTGATCGAGATCTGCTTGCCACGTGCGGGTGCGGCCGCTGCGTGGGCGGATGCGCCACGCGCGGATGCACCCCCGGTGGCGGCCGCAGTCGATGCCGTGTGCTCGCCGGAACTGGCGGCATCAGCCTTGTCAGCATCCGCCTTGTCGGCATCGGCATCCTCCGGATCCGAGCGCCGCGACGACCCCGACCGGGCGCTCTTGGTACGCGGGATCGGCTTGTTGGTCAGCGGCGCCTTCGTCGGCGCGGTATCGGAGACACCGGCCCCGTCGGCGAGGGTTGAGTCCGGTTCGCCGGACTCCTCCACGGCGCCGAGCTCAGTCGTCGCTATGGCTTCTCTACCGTCATCGGCTGCGTCGTTGCGCACGTCGTCCTGCCCACCTGTCATCGCGTGTTTCCGTTCTCACTTGCCGCCCACTCGGCCTCCACCGAACCGACCCCACCTGACTCCTCTCGGCCAGGAGCCAGGTGCGGCGCGAGCCCCCGGAGGGCGGGCGTCACTTGTCCAGCGGAACCGTCCGTGCATTCGGGTCGTAGTTCGGCGGCGGTCCGGCGGTGTCGTCCCCCGGCGGACGGGGTGCGTTCGCCGAGCCACGGATCTGCTGGTTGGGATCCTCGGTGACACAGTACAGATTGGTCGGCACCGACAACTCCAGGATCTTGGTGGGGCGCACCGGGGTGACCGCGTAGTCGCAGTAGGGACGCGGGTAGAGCGAAGCGAACGCCCACCACGCGCCGTCGTGGAACATGGTCAGAGACTTGATCGACGCGTCCCGGATCGACGGCAACAGATTGACCACCGCTGGTGCGCGCAAGGCACCCTGACGGGTCACATCCAGCAGCTGACCGAGCACATCGGTGATCGGATCTTGGATCTCGTTGATCGAGCCGGATAGGCTGGACAACTGCTGCGGACCCTTGCCCAGCAAGGTGCGCAGCTCACGGTCCGCGGCTACCGCAGCGTTGACAACCGAACTCAACGAGGACACCGTGCCCTGCAGATCGGGCTGGATCTGCGAGGTGGTCTGCAGGATCGTGCCCGCCTCGGAAATCAACTTGGTCGTCTGCGGCAACACGCGGTAGAGATCGGCAAAGATCGTTCCGCCCGCATCGAACAACACGCGCAGATCGTTGGTGTCGCCCTTGGGATTGAGCGCGACGTCGAGGTTGTCGACGATCGAGGCGAGTTTCGCCGGATCGATCTGGTCGATCACACCCAGCGAGCTCTCGAGTAACTGCGGGAACGGCGTGGTCACCTTCGTCTGGTTCATGTTGATGGTGTCGCCGTCACGCAGGTAGGGCCCCTCGGCGCTGGGCGGGGAGAAATCGACGTACTGTTCACCCGCGGCCGACATGCCGAGTGCCGAGACCGTCGTGTTGCGGTTGATGTGCACGTCGTCGTCGACCGACACCACCACCTTCACCGACTGTGGTTGCACCTGAATAGAGGTGACATCGCCGATCGGGACGCCGCGCAGGGTGACCTGCGAGGTGTCCTGCAAGCCACCGGAGATCGGGAAATTGATCGTGAGCGTGTAGTGGCCCTGGAACGGCGCCCACCGCAGCGCGCCGAACGACAAGTAGGCCAGCCCGATGAGCATCACCCCGATCAGCGCCAGGTTGCCCAGCACGATCGAACGTTTGCGCAGCCACCCCATGAATCCACTCATCCGCAGCACCCCTGGGTCGCAGTCAGTCGGGCCAGCAGTCGGGTCAGCGTCTGCTGCAACGACTCTCCCGCTGCACCGACATCTCCGAGTTCGGGAAGGCGGCTGGCCGAATCGAACCCGGCGCCCGGGTTGAGGTAGTACACCTTCGCAGACAACGACGCCGCACTTGAACTGGTCGACTTGGCCCACTTCGGGGTCAACTCGGCGACATTGTCCGACAATGGTCCGAGGATCGCCGCACCTTGCTTGAGTTCGTCGAGGAGGGTCGCGAGATGATCGGTGAGCTCGACGAAGTTCCGTCCGTCGCTGTCGAGGAAATCGTTCGTGGCGGCGGTGACCTGGTTGGTCTTGTCGAGCGTGGTCAGGATCGTCTGCATCTCGTCGTTGATGGTGTCGAAGGCGGGCGAGAGCTTGTTGATCGACGCCATGATCTGCGCGCGACCCGCCGCGAGCTGACCGGTCAGCATCTGTGTGTTACGCATCGCAGCGTCGACCTCGGCGGAGTTCTGGTTGAGTTTGCGCAGGGCCGTGGTCAATCCGGCGATGGCACCGTTGAGTTGTTGCGGATTGTCCGGCGAGGTCGACACCGCGGCGCTGAGTTCGGTGATGATCTGCTGGGTGGAACCGAGTGATCCGCTGTCGACGAACCCACTCAGACTGACCAGCAGATCCTCGACGGTCGCCGCAGCCGACCGCGGGCCAGTCAGTGTCTGGCCGTTGGCCATGTAGCCGGCATCGGACTTCGACGGTGGGAGCAACGCGACGAATACGTCACCAAGCGGGGTCGCCTGTCGCAGTTCGGCGCCGGTGCCCTTGGGCACCTTGGCCGAGGTGCTGACATCCATGGTGACGATCGCCTTGTAGTTCTCGGCGCGAATACCGGTGACCTCGCCGACGTCCATGCCGTAGAGCTTCACCTTGGCCCGGGTCGGCAGATTCAGCGCATTGTCGAAACTCGCGTTCAACGTCATGGTGTCGCCGAGATTGCCCGGGGCTGGCAGCGGGATCTGCTCGACGGTCAGACCGGGTATCGCCGAACAACCGGTGACGGCCAACACGGTGGCGACGACCCCGGTCACCACCAACTTGCGCGTCCATGAATGAACCGGCGCCAGACGGCGTCTGGAGAACGTTCGGCGAGCGGCCGGCTGACGGGAGGAGGATGCTGGGCTCATTGTGTCAGGGCCTCCAATGCCGAGAAGACCCCGAGATCGGGCCCGAAGCCCTGGAGTTGCCCGGTCTCGCAACCGTTCTTGTGCAGATTGATCGCCTTGCAGAACTGGGATACCAGCTGGGTGTCGATTAGGGACTTATCCAGCAGGACCTGGGCACGCCAGGCACCCTGTTCGGCGGAGATGGAATTGCTCAGGTTCTGGAAGAGTAGCGGCCCGAGGTCGATGGTCTCGACGACCTGACGTGAGTAGTCGCTCAGGTTCTCCGCCAGTGCGGCCAGTCGCCCGGTGGACGCGCCGATCGTGCCTGCGTTGTTGTGCAGGAACTCCGAGGTGTTGAGCAGTGTCTGATTCAGATCGCCCAGGGTCGCCACCAGACCCGGTGATTGGCGGCCGAGCATCTCGCTGACCTGATTGATGGAATTCGAGAAGTCCTTCATCTTCGGGTAATTCGCGACGAGGGCGGCGGTGAGTTGCTGGACCGACTTGACGATGTCGACGATCGCGTCGCCGTTGCCCGATACCACCTGCGAGGCGCTGCCGAGCTGATTGATCGCTTCCTGCAGCCGTTGTCCGTTGTCGCTGGTGATGCCCGAGGTCACGTCCATCAGGTCGGCGACCGGCCCCTCCCCCGGCGCCTGGCCGGAGAGGTTGCTGACGAGCTTGTCGACCGCGTCAAAGAGGTCACCCACCGACACCGGACTCATGCCCTCGTTGCGCAACACCGCCCCATCGGTCAGCTTCGGGCCCTTGGAGTACGCCGGGGTCAGCTCGATGTGCCGGGTGGTGACGATCGAGGTGTTGACGATGGCCGCGGTCGCGTCGACCGGAACGGGCACGTTCTTGTCGATGGTGAATTTCACCATGACCCGGTTGCCCTGCTCCTCGATCTTGGTGACCTGGCCGACCGGCATTCCGAGTACCGCGACGTCATTGGTGGTGTAGAGGCCTGCGGTGTTCGGGAAGTACGCGGTGACCTCGATGGCCTGACCTGTTGCGGTCTTCCAGCCGGCCGGTATCAGCGAACACCCCGAGAGCACACCGACGGCAAGGACGATCAGCCCCGCGAGGATCATCGACCGCCGCGTCACCTTCGGAGAAACCATGTGCGCGTTCAGCATCCGTCCACCACCCGTGCCGTGCAGAGCCAGTTGTCGGGGAAGATGCCCCACGGCAGGTAGCCGTTGGCGTACGGGCCGTCTCCGATGATGTTGTTGGTCAGGCGCGCGGTGACCGGCAAGACCTCGAGCATCTTGCGGAGGTTGTCGCGGTTCTTCTCCAGGCCCTGGGTGATGGTGTTCAGGTTGGCCATGATCGGGGCGAACTGGTCGGAATCCTCGGCGGCGATAAGTTGGGCCTGCTCGGTGATCTGTGCGACGCCGTCGAGCAACCGGGTCACCAGGGCCTCGCGGGCGACGATTTTGTTCGCCAGTTGCGCTCCCTGACCGACGATGATCGCCAGCTGCGCCGAATTATCCTGCACAATGGCGGTCACCGACTTGGTGTCGCTGATCAGCTGATTGATCTGATCACGACGGTCGGTGATGATCTCCGACATCTGTGTCAGCGAGTCGAGCGTCGGCTTGGTGACCGCGGGCGCGCCGGCGAGCTGCTGGTTGAGCGTTCGGATGCTCTGGCCGAGGTCCTGTTCGTTGATGCCATTGAGGACGGGCGTGCCCTTCTCGATGGTCTTCTGCAGATCGTAGGGAACCCTGGTCTCGGTGATCACATTGCCGGCCGCCGGATCGGGTGCATTGCCCAACGAGATATCGATGTAGCGCTGGCCGAGCAGGGTCGAGAGTTTGATCTCGGCTGAACCGTTGGCGGTGACGTCGACGTCCTTGTCGACCTTCATCGTGATGTGGACGTGATTGCCCTGCAGTTCGGTCGAGCCGACCTCACCGACGTCGATGCCGGCCACTCGAACCTTGTCGCCCGGTCGCACGCCACCGGCCTGGGCAAAGTCCGCCGAATAAGTCTTCTTGCCGATATCTGCCTTGCCGATTCCCACGATTCCCAGGACGAGCAGCACGATGACCGCTGTGCCGGTCAATCCGTACCAGAGGAGTCGGTGGTCGTCGAAGCTCCGACGCATACGGCTTCTCATCGGCACACCACCGAATGGTTGGTGCCACCGATCTTATTGAGGATCCCTGGCGGGAACAACACGTCACCGATCGCGATGTCGAGGTCGCAGGCGTAGATGTTCAGGTAGGCCCCCTGGCCGAGCACGAGCGGGAAATGTCCGAGGAAGATCGGCAGGTTCTTGGCCATCCCGTCGAGTTTGGAGCCGTTGCCGATCAGAATCCTGGTCGCCTGATTGGCCGAGGTGGCCGCGTCGGCGAGATTACCCCGGGATTGGGTGAGGACGTCGGCGAATCCCGATGCGGTGTTGCCGATCTGGGTGACGGCCGTACCGAAGGCCGCCGAATTCGCGTTCAGGCTCTTGATGACGCCGGAGACGCTCTCGACGAGGGTCCCGATCTGGTCGCCCTGACGCGACAGATCACGCAGCACCCCGCTGAGATTGTCGATGATCGCCCCGATCACCACGTCCCGGTTGGACATGTCGGAGGCGAACTTGCCGACCTGGGCGACGGTGTTGGACAACGACACCGAGTCGCCCTGGAACGCCTGGACCAGACCGTTGGAGAGATTGTTGACCTGCTCGGGAGTCAAGGTGTCGAAGACCGGCTGGAATCCGGCGAGCAGTTTGGTCACGTCGAAGGAGTCTTCCGAGGGCTCCTTGAGCGTCGACCCGACCGAAAGTGGTTGCGGGGTCCCGTCGGCGAGGGACAGCGCGAGATACCGCTGGCCGATCAGGTTCTGGTACCGGATCGCGGCCTGCGTGGTGGTGTACATCGGCTGGTCGTCCTGCACCTCGAAGGTGACCTTGGCGCGGCCGTCGACGAGATCGATCGAATCGACACGACCCACCCGCACACCCGCCATCCGGACGTCGTCGCCCTTGGCCAGTCCCGAGGCATCGGTGAAGAAGGTGCTGAAGTTGTTGGTACTGCCCGACACCGATCGTTCCAGCGTCGAATAAATGATGTAGGTCAGCAGCAATGCGACGACCGCGAACAGCGCGAACCCGATCAGCGGTTTACGGATACTCGACTGCGCGGCGCTCATCGTCCCCCTCCCGAGGTGCCAGTCTGGGTCGAAGCAGTCTGGGTCGAAGCAGTCTGGGTCGAGACCGACTGCACCAGCGGACCGAGCATCAAGGTGTCGGCCGCACTGGGCGCACGATCGAGCGCGGCGGTCAGCGTCTGGTTGTCGGTGCCGGTGGTGACCATGCCCGCCGGCGACATCCGGCGCATCCCGTCGGACGGATAGATCATCAGCGGACCCGAACTCGTCGGACCCGTGCCGGTGCCCGGACCGACGCACCCGGGACCGCGCAGCTGACCGTAGGGCCCACCGTTGTACACGGGACAGTTCTGGCGGGTATAACGCTGGAACGCACTGAAACTCAGGCCTATGTTGAGCTGCGCATGCCCGTTGACACCGGTGAACACCGTGAGGACCTTTGCCGCGAGATTGTTCAGTGCAGTCAGCGCCTGCGGCAACGCATTCGGCTCATAGACCGCTGCGCCGAGCAGGGTGTTGGTGTCGGCGACGATGCGCTTGCCACCGTCACCATTGGCCGCGAACAGTGACTGCACCTCGTCGGTCAGGCCTTGCGCCGCCGAGAGCAACGCAGTCAGGTCGTTCCGCGACTGCGCTATCGTCATCGCCGGAATCACGCTGCGGCCCAACGTATCCAACAGTTGCGGCGCGGATCGCGACAGGCCCTGTACGGACTGGTTGAAGTTGTCGAATCCGGACGGCGCGCCCGGGGGAAACTGCGCGTTGATGGTGTCGAAATAGTTCTGCAGGACGCCGACGAACAGACCGAAGGTGGTCCCGCCACCGCGCAGCGCGTCGGCGATGGTGCCAAGGACACCGGCGAGTTGCTCCGGGGGCACTGCCTGCAACAGGGTCCGCAGCTGGTTTTGCGCGTCCTGCAGTTTGATCGTCTGTAGCGATCGGTCCGCAGGGATGGACGCGCCCGCCGAAAGATGGTCGGCGGCCGGATGGTCCGGTTGCACCAGCTCGACCGCGTTCACACCGAAGAGGTTGGAGGGTACTGTGCGCGCGGTGACGTTGGCCGGAATGCCCTCGGACTGTGCCGGAGTGATGTCCATATCGACCTGGCGCAGGTTCACCCCGGACTGGCCCGGTTCGTCGGTGAGACCGACGTTCTTGACCGACCCCACGATGAGTCCGTTGTAGCGCACATCGGCACCCGCGGTCAGGCCGTCACCGACGTCGGTGAGTTTGGCATTGACCGCGACGGTGGAGCTGAACACGCCCTCGTACCGCATGAACAACAACACGAAAAGGATCACCAACACGATCAGGAATGCACTGCCGCGCAATACATAGTGCATCAGCGAGGGGTTACGGCCGTCGGTGGCTATCAGCATGGCTACCCCCTCACCCCGAGATCCTGATTCCGGGCGATGTTCCCCAGAACACCAGCGTCATGACCAGATTCGCGAACACGATGACGATGATCGCCAGCCGGATCGCGTGTCCGGCTGCCACCCCGACGCCCTCCGGCCCGCCGGAGGCGAAATACCCGTAGTAGCACTGGATGAACGTGGTCAACAGCACAAAGATGATGACCTTGATGAACGAGTACACCATGTCACTCGAGACCAGGAAGGCATTGAAATAAGCGAGGTAGTTTCCCGCCCCCTGCCCGCTCTGGATCTGGAACATCACTTGGCACGCAAGGTAATTCGCAGCCAACGAGACCGAGTACAGCGGCACGATCGCCAGTACCGCCGCCGACATCCGGGTGGTCACCAGATACGGCAGGGGCCGGATCGCGATGGATTCCAGCGCATCGATCTCCTCACTGATCCGCATCGACCCGAGCTGTGCGGTGAAGCGGCAACCCGACTGCGCGGTGAACGCGGTCGCCGCCAACAGGGGCGCGATCTCACGGGTCGTCGCGAATGCCGACAGACCACCGGTCACCGGTGACATGCCGAGGAGATTCAGTGCGGTGTAACCCTCGATGCCGACCGTCGCGCCGCCCATGACGCCGAGGATCACCATGACACCGACGGTGCCGCCTCCGACCACTATTGCGCCATTGCCCCATGCGACATCGGCAAGCAGACGCCAAACCTCTTTGCGGTAGTGGGTGAACGCGAGAGGCACCGAACCGACCGACCGCACCAAGAACGTAATGAGGTGCCCCATGCGGGCCAGCGCGTCACGCGGCCCGCGGTAGACACCCTTCGCAGCCTCGACGGGCCGAAGTACGGGCGGAACATACCGGGACGCGACCATCTCACACCACCTTTGCCGGGACGACGATGGCGAACAACTGCGTGAGCACCACGTTGACGGTGAACAACAGCAGCACCGAATTGACCACGGCGGCGTTCACCGAGTTGGCGACGCCGGCGGGACCACCCTTGGTGTTGAGTCCGCGGTCACAAGCCACGATCGCCACGATCGCGCCGAAAATGACCGATTTGATCAAGGCGAACAACAGGTCCGACACCGAGGCGAACGAGGAGAAGGTGCCAGTGTAGCTACCGGGGGTGCCACCCTGGAAGTACACGTTGAAGGCGTAACCGGTGATGAAGCCGACGAAACATACGAAACCGCAGAGCAGGAAGCTGACCACCATGGTTGCGAGCAGGCGCGGCGAGATCAGTCGCTGCACGGGGTTCACACCCATCACGCGCATCGCGTCGATCTCGTCCCGTATCGTCCGGGAACCCAGGTCGGCGGCAATCGCCGAACCGACCGCACCGGCGAGCAACAGTGAGGTAACCAACGGGGCGCCCTGGCGGATGACACCGAGTCCGGTGGCGGCACCGGAGAACGACGTCGCACCGATCTGCCCAGCGATGTTGGATACCTGGATCGAGACGATCACGCCAATCGGGATGGCGACCAGGAAGGTCGGGAACACCGAGGTGCTCGACATGAAGGCGCACTGACGGATGAACTCACCGAACGGGAAGCGGCGCTTGAGAATGTCCTCGATGAGGACCCTGAACACCTCGACGAACATCGCGAGCTGACGACCGAAGGTCTCGAAACTCGCCACAATGTGTTCACGAAACCACTTGCGCACTCCCCCGGGCTTGCGCGTCCCTGTTGCCTCGTCTTCCGAAGCCACTGCGTCAGTGCTGCTCAACACCCATCCCTGCGTCGTACGTCATCCGTCGCGCGCCCCCCTGGCAGGCCTAGCTCGCAGTAATATACAGCACCGCCGAGCACGTCGTATGCCGCGGGTCACACCCCGCGTGGCCTGCACGCTCGCATCCCACCCAATACGGTGGGTTCTGTGGTCGAGCCTCAGGATGGTCCCCCCGATGTGGAGGGCCACGCATGTATGGGTGCCGACACAGTAACTTGGTCAGGCGTCCAAGGTGAGGAGAAACACGGGAATCGCTCCAACAGAATCGGCGCGACTCCCTTCCTACCCCCTCGGGGAATGGCCGACCTCCAGGTCTGGGCGCCCGCGGCAGCACGGATGCGCACCCGGGTCGTCACTCCGACGGGCACGCGTGATCTGCCGATGATCGGCACCGGCGCACCCGGGTGGTACCGGATTGATCCGGCCGTACTGACCACAGCGCCTGGCGAACTCGGACACACTGATCCCGAGCACCTGCGGTACGGATTCCTCATCGACGACGGGGAGCGCGCGCTGCCCGACCCGCGGTCGGTCCGCCTGCCTGACGGTGTCCACGGCCTGTCCGCATTCCATGTGGTCGACCCGTCGATCTGGCACGACGCACAGTGGACCGGTCGCGACATCCGCGGTGCCGTGCTCTACGAGCTCCACATCGGCACCTTCACCCCCGAGGGGACCCTCGACTCGGCTATCGGGCACCTCGACGACCTGGTGGAGCTCGGCATCGATGCAGTGGAGGTCATGCCGCTCAATGCCTTCAATGGTGAGTACAACTGGGGATATGACGGCGTCGGCTGGTATGCGGTGCACGAACCATACGGCGGCCCGGATGCCTTCGCCCGCTTCGTTGACGCCTGTCACGTCCGGGGGCTGGCCGTGGTGCTCGACGTCGTCTACAACCACCTCGGACCGTCGGGCAATTACCTCCCCGAGTTCGGGCCCTATCTCGGTGCCGGTTCGACCGGCTGGGGTTCGTCGCTGAATCTCGACGGTCCGTCCTCCGATGAGGTGCGCACCTATATTCTGCAGAACGCGCTGCGCTGGTTCGCCGAGTTTCACGTCGACGCGCTGCGGTTGGACGCGGTACACGCCCTCGTCGATCACCGCGCCTATCCACTGCTCGAAGCCCTCGCAGTCAGTGCCGACGCGCTGTCGGACTCGTTGGGCCGTCCGTGCTCTCTCATCGCCGAGTCCGACCTCAACGATCCGCGACTGATCGTGCCCAGAGCGGTCAACGGCCACGGTCTGACCGCTCAATGGGACGACGACATCCATCACGCGATCCACACCGCCGTCTCCGGGGAACGACAAGGGTATTATGCGGATTTCGGCAGCCTCAAGGGTCTGTCAAAGGTGTTGCGCGGCGGCTTCTTCCACGACGGAACGTACTCATCCTTCCGCGGCCGCCACCACGGCAGGCCGATCCCGGAGACGGTCCCGACCACCGCGCTGGTGGCCTACACCTGCGACCACGATCAGATCGGCAACCGGGCGATCGGGGATCGGCCGAGCCACTACCTCGACCACGGCCAGCTCGCCATCAAGGCGGCATTGGTGCTGTTGTCTCCCTTCACCCCGATGCTGTTCATGGGCGAGGAGTGGGCCGCCGGTACGCCGTTTGCGTTCTTCACCTCCCATCCCGAGCCCGAACTCGCCGAGGCCACCCGCAACGGCCGCAAGGCCGAATTCGCCGACCACGGTTGGGATACCGCCGACATCCCCGACCCGCAGGATCCGGAGACGTTTCTGCGCTCCAGGCTGAACTGGAGGGAAGCCGATGCGCCGGAGCACTCCCGGGTCCGGAACTTCTACCGCGAGCTCATCGCGCTGCGTAAGTCCACAGATGCCATCTCCCGCAGCGATTTCGCGTCCGTTGACACCGACTACGACGACGCCGGGGGATGGTTCGCGATGCATCGTGGAGATGACGGGTCCGAGACGCAGTGGTCGGTCGTCTGCGTCCTGGCTGACCAGCCGCTCACCGTGCCCATCGATGTCGAACCGGTGTTGTGGTGGGAGCCGGCGGAATCGGCCGACGACGGGATACGCAGCCCTGGCCACAACGTGGTGATCGGCCGCCGCCGCTCGTAACCGTCACCGGCGATCGGCCGAGACTTCGTAGCCGTCACTGTCAGGTCAGATACTGATATGCCGGCGAATCCGGTTCTAGCCGTTCACAATTGAGTCGCGAGCGATCCATCCGTTCCATCAGTCCGGCGAGTCCGTCGCGGTCGCCGAGCTCGATACCCACGAGTGCCGCGCCGGTCTCGCGATTGTTGCGCTTGACGTACTCGAACAGCGTGATGTCGTCGTCGGGACCGAGGACCTCGTCGAGGAAACGCCGAAGCGCCCCCGGCTCCTGCGGAAAATCGACGAGGAAGTAGTGCTTGAGCCCCCGGTGGACCAGCGAGCGTTCGATGATCTCGCCGTAGCGGGAGACATCGTTGTTGCCACCGGAGACCAAGCACACCACCACGGCGTCCGCGGGCAGCTTCAGCTGCGAGAGACCGGCCACCGCCAGCGCTCCGGCCGGTTCGGCGATGATGCCCTCGTTCTGATAGAGCTCGAGCATCGTCGTGCAGATCGCACCCTCGTCGACGTGGGTGATGTGTGCCGATCCCGCAGGCAACGACACCGGCTCGTCGGGCAGTACCCGAACCGGACTGTGCGTCATGGTCCCTGCCCGGACCTCGTCGAGAACCGCGTGGGCGGTGACCGATGCGTCGAGATCGGCCATCGCGCGGTGCCCGAGCACGCCGATCCGTTTGACGGCCGCACCGTCGACGAACGGGTCGATCCGATCGAGCGTCACCGGTCCGTCGGCAACCAGGGCGGCTGCGAGGGAGACGGCGCCGGTCGGCTCGACCCCGACGATGACGGTCGCGCGCGATACCGAGCGGAAGTAGGTGGCCATCCCGGCCAGACAACCACCGCCACCGACGGGTGCGACGACGACATCCGGTGCGCGGCCGAGTTGATCGACGACCTCCCTGGCGATCGTGCCCTGACCCGCGGCGGTCCGCGGATCGTCGAAGGCATGGATCCAGGCCGCACCGCTACCCGCTACATCGGCTTGGGCGGCAGCCGCGGCCGCGTCGTAGGTGTCGCCGACCGCCAAGAGCTCCACGTAATCGCCCCCGTGCCAACGAATCCGGTCGCGCTTCTGTTTCGGGGTGGTGGTCGGCACGTAGATACGTCCGGGCGTCTGCATGGCGCGACAGGCGTAGGCCACCCCCTGGGCGTGGTTGCCGGCGCTCGCGGCAACCACCCCGCGCGACCGCTCCTCTGGGGACAGCTGCGCCATCACGTTGTAGGCACCGCGGATCTTGTAGGACCGGACGGTCTGCAGATCCTCGCGCTTGAGGTAGACCTGCGCGCCGACATCACCGCTGATGCGCGGGGCCGCCTCGAGCGGGGTGTGGGCGACCGCGGGCTCGATGCGTGCGGCGGCCGCGTCGATCGCCGCGGCTGACAAACCCGGCCCCGACTCCTGGTGCGACTCATGGACGTGCGGTGTGCTCACGGCACCCATGGTCTCACCGGCAGCGCTGTCCAGACCGGGCGGGGCGGACGGCTGGACGGCCCCTTCAGACCGACGCCGGTGACACCACCGGCAATTGTCTGCGTCGAGCCGCGTGCCGGGCGTAGACTCGGCGACAAAGTGTCCACCACATCGGCGTAGGCGCGTACCGGCAGGACTCGAGACAACGGTTCGCGCCAGCCGATGACCGATCACCATGTCAGCGGAAGGAACTCCCTTGACCCTGCTCGCCCGGACCCTGCTCACACGTCCGCTCCGGCGCGGCTCTCGCCGACTACTCGCCGCGGCTTGTGGTGGAGTGCTGACCGCCGGAGTACTCAGCGCCCTCGGGACGGCCCCGGCCCAGGCGGCGCCGGTCTGCGCAGGCGGCGGCGCGCCTGCCCGGCTTGTCGGCGCTGTCCCCGGCGCGGCGCTGGAGGGCCTGACCGTCGATGCCGCCGGTCGCGCGTATGTGACCGATCTATTCAGCGGACAGGTGTTCCGGTTCGACCGCCCGGGCGCACCGGGGCGGGCGATCGCCCGCGTTCCCTCCGGTGGCGGCGGGGCATTGGCCTGGGCACCCGACGGCACGCTGCTCGTCGGGTACGGCGCCGATCCACGGGTGGTCGTCGGGGATGCGGTGCGCCAGGGCGCGATCGCGCGACTGAATACCCGGACAAATGTCCTGCGACCGTGGGTGGGCGGGCTCTCCGCCGCCGACGGGATGGACGTGGCCGCCAACGGTACCGTCTACGCCACCAACGACTTTGGCAACCTCATCGGACGCATCACACCGAACGGTGCGGTCAACGCACAGTGGGGATCGCTACCGAGTGCCAACGGCGCCGTCCTCGGTCGGGGCGACAAATGGCTGTACGTCTCTCGCACCTTCACCAATCCGGGCGTCAGCCGGATCTCGACGGCGAACCCACGTGTCGTACAAAGCCTGCTGACCCTCGGCGGCGCGGACGCCCTGGCAGCTCCCGACGGCCTGACCCTGGACTCGCGAGATCGGCCGGTGGTGCCGTTCAATGCCGGTGGGCAGATCGTCAGGATTACCGCACCGGGATCGTATTGCGTTCTGGCGCAAGGACTTCGCCTGTCCAGCGTGCTGAGCTACGGCCGTGGGGACCGCGGATTCTCGGCAGGCCGACTCTATCGTGCCGGATTCGACGGCCGGATCTATGAGATCCCCGGCGGGTTCGACGCCGGGGCGGTCGCCGCGTTTCCGGGCAGGTGACGCGCGACGAGCCACGTCGTTACCAGCGCGACACCGGAGAGCCAGGCGGTGAGTTCCGGTGTGAGGGCAAGCAGTGAGATCAGTCCGACGACGCCGGCCACTGCAATCGCCTGAAGCTTGTGCACCGGCCACGCCACTCCCGCGACATCGACACTGCGCACCACGCGAGCATGCTCACGAAAGAGGTTTATCTCGATCATCGCGGTCATCTGCGCGCTCCTGCCGATGGGTCTTCGTACTGCCGTGATGCCGAATATAGCACCACCATCAACCCTGGTTTCGGCCAGCCGAAACCAGGGTTTCGTGGTATGGCTCGGCGCGCCGACGCACCGGTCTCAACGACTGCGTTGCAGCGTGTCGAGCAGTTCGTGATAGGGCCCGACCAGATACGCGGTGTCTTCGGCAGCCAGCCGATCGTCGCGTCGGGGATGCAGAATGGTCCCGGATCGCCCGACGATCGCGATGATGCGGGTCCGTGTGGGCAGGTCGGCGAGCAGCATGCCGTCGAGGACGCTGCCGCGCCGGACGAACAGGCCGCCAACCATGAACGAATACCGTCCAACCGAAAACGTGGAGATGACCTGCAGACCGAGTGCCGCTCCGATGAACCACGGCGCGGCGAGTTCGACGGTGGACCGCACGTTCTCGAATCCGAAACGGTGCGCGACCGCCGCGCCCAACGAGTGGTCATAGACGCGAAGCACCACCGGAACGCCCGTCTGTCCGGCCGACCGGGACCAGCGCCGTCCGAGTACCTCACGCAGGATGATGCCGGTCTCGATGTTCACCATGTCGTCGTGGGTGAGCACGGCCACCGCGTGCGCGCGGTCGATACCAGCATCGGCGAGTGTGCGCCGCAGCGTCGCGTCCCCGATGATCACCGGGATGTTTAGTTCGGTCGCCACCTCGAGGAAGCGGTTGTCGTCGTTGCGTTCGACCACGACCACCTCATGTCCGAGCGCCCGTAGATCGGTCGCCACCCGGATGCCGAAGGACCCCAACCCCACGACCAGGATGTGACCGGCCATGTCGCGAACGCGCCGACGTGCGGCGGACGCACCGATTCGGCGGGACAACAACAGGTCGGCGACGAAGGCCATCAACACCGCGGTGGTGGTGACTCCGGCGAACATCAAACCGATAGCGAACAACCGCAGCCAGGTCGGCTGTCCGACGAAGCTGAAATCGCCGTAACCGACCGTCGCAATGGTCTCGGTCGAGAAATAGAGCGCATCGACCAGACTCATCCCGGGCCGGTGATAAGTGAAACGCAGCAGGATGGTGGCAAAGGCCAACAGTGCAAACGACACACCAAGCGCGCGAAAGAGGTTCGGGTTGACGTCGTCGCGGAACGCTCGGAAGGCGCCGAGAGCGCGCAGCGGGAGCGGACGACGTGAGCGCGCGGGTCGCCGGTCCGGGGTGATCTCCACACCCTGCGCGGCGAGGTCGTCGACCGTGCCGATCATCGAGACCCAATCCCCCGGTTCGACCGGCAGATCGCGGCCCGGGCATGGCACGACCGACTCCGCACCCGACCCGGATCCGGCGCGCAACACGGCCACCGGCGCGAGGTCGCCGTAGAGCTCACGCAGTGTGCCCGCTCTCGTGGCATGGGCCCCCGACACCACAAACTCGTTGCCCGCCACCGGGATCGAGTGCGTCGTACGACCCAGACACGCCTCGACGACCGACGGGGCGGCGAGTTCGGCAACGTCGAGTACAGCGCCCGGCCCGTTGCCCGAGGCGACCGCGTCACGCAGAACCGCATTGGACAGGTTGGCGACCACCCGCACGTGCGGGTCGAGAGTGCGTGCCAGTAGGGCGATTTCGAGGTTCACCGCGTCGTCCGACCCGGCGCACACCACTGCCGCGGCCTGCCCGACACCGGCGTCGGCGAGATCACCGGGTGCCGACAGCGTGATGATGCGCGCTCCGGCACTGGCGAGTTCCTCGGTGATCCTCAGCGTCAGCGCGTCGTCACCGTGCACGATGATGTGATCGGGCATTTCACAGAGCGTACCCGTGGCAGGTCAAGCACGCGCGCCGACGCTGACCGCCCCCGGTGACTCAGCTCAGGCAGCTCGGACCGAGGAGCGCCTTGAGGTCACCCATCAGCGCCGAACTCGGGGTCACCCGCAGCGATTCGGTCAGGCACAGCAGCGTCGAGCGATCTTCGGACACGAGAGTGACGTGAACGTCGGCGGTCCCGGGATGGCGGGTCAACACCTGCTTGAGTGCGGCGACCCGATCCGGCGTACACAGACGGCTCGGCAACGTCAGGGCAACCGGCTTGGTCGTGCCCGCCACGTCGAGGTCGGGGACGGCGAGGTCATTGGCGCTGATCATCATCTTGTCGTCCTCACGCAGGGTCACGCGAGCCTTGATGAGCACGATGTTGTCCGGAGCGATGTCCATCCCATAGGCCACGAACGAGCGTGGGAAGAAGTAGACCTCGACGCCACCGACCATGTCCTCGAGGGTGATCGCGGCCCACGGCTCACCCTTCTTGTTCACCCGGCGGGTGACCGTGGAGATGATGCCGCCAATCGTGATCTGGGCGCCGTCGGACACATTGCCCTCAAGCAGTTGGGTGATCGAGGTGTCGGTCTGGGCGGCGATGGCATGCTCGACGCCGGCCAACGGGTGCCCGGATACGTAGAGCCCCAACATCTCTCGTTCCAGGGTGAGCTTGTGTTTGGTATCCCACTCCTGGTCGGGCACGGGCACCGCGAACACCTCGGCGAGACTGTCGTCGGCCGACTCGTCGCCACCACCGAACAGATCGAACTGCCCGATCGCTTCGGCCTTCTTGGTGCCGATCACCGATTCGACAGCCTCGGCGTGGATCAAGAACAGACCCTTGCGCGGATGGCCGAGAGAGTCGAAGGCGCCAGCCTTGATCAGCGACTCAGTGACCTTCTTGTTGCAGGCGGTGACGTCGATCTTGTTGAGGTAGTCGGAGAAGTTCACGAACTTCCCCTTCGACTCCCGGGCCTCGAGGATCGAACCCACTACCCCGGAACCGACGTTGCGGATCGCGGCCAGGCCGAAGCGGATGTCGGTGCCGACGGCGGCGAAGTTGCGCTGCGACTCGTTGACGTCGGGCGGCAACACGGTGATGCCCAGCTTGCGGCAATCGGCCAGGTAGATCGCGGCCTTGTCCTTGTCGTCGCCGACCGAGGTGAGCAGACCGGCCATATACTCGGCGGGATAGTTGGCCTTGAGGTAGGCGGTCCAGAAGGAGACCAGGCCGTAGCCCGCCGCGTGCGATTTGTTGAACGCGTATCCGGCGAACGGCAACACCGTGTCCCACAGGGCGGTGATCGCCGCCTGCGAGAACCCGTTGTTGCGCATGCCCTCGGCGAAGCCGTCGTAGGCCTCGTCGAGGATCTCCTTCTTCTTCTTTCCCATCGCGCGTCGGAGCAGGTCTGCTTGGCCGAGTGAGTAGCCGGCGACCTTCTGCGCGATCTGCATGATCTGCTCTTGATAGACGATGAGGCCATAGGTCTCGGAGAGGATCTCCTTGAGCGGTTCCTCGAGTTCGGGGTGGATCGGCCGGATCTGCTGCACACCGTTCTTGCGCTTGGCGTAGTCCGTGTGCGCGTTGACGCCCATCGGGCCCGGGCGATACAGGGCGAGGACGGCGACGATGTCCTCGAAACCGGTCGGCTGCATCATCTTCAGTAGTTCGCGCATGGCCGCGCCGTCGAGCTGGAACACGCCGAGCGTGTCGCCACGGGCAAGGAGCTCGTAGGTCTTCGGGTCCTCGAGTGGGAGCTTGTCGAGATCGAGGTCGATCCCACGGTTGAGCTTGATGTTCTCCAGGGCGTCACCGATGACGGTGAGATTACGCAGTCCCAGGAAATCCATCTTCAACAGGCCGATCGCCTCGCACGAGGGATAGTCCCAACCGGTGATGATCGCGCCGTCCTGGGCGCGCTTCCACACCGGGATTGCGTCGGTGAGCGGCTCCGAGGACATGATCACCGCGCAGGCGTGGACACCGGCATTGCGGATCAGCCCCTCGAGGCCGAGCGCGGTGTCGTAGATCTTCTTGACGTCGGGGTCAGTCTCGATGAGAGTGCGCACCTCGGTGGCCTCGCCGAATCGCTCGTGCTCGGGGTTGGTAATCCCCCATACCGGGATGTCCTTGGCCATGATGGGCGGCGGGAGGGCCTTGGTGATGCGGTCGGCGATCGCGAAGCCGGGCTGGCCGAACTGGACTCTGGCCGAGTCCTTGATCGCGGCCTTGGTCTTGATCGTGCCGAACGTGATGACCTGGGCGACCTTGTCGCTGCCCCATCGTTCGGTGGCGTAGCGCACCATCTCACCGCGCCGGCGGTCGTCGAAGTCGATGTCGATATCGGGCATCGACACGCGCTCGGGATTCAGGAATCGCTCGAAAAGCAGTCCATGCGGGATCGGGTCGATGTTGGTGATGCCCAACGCCCACGCGACCAGTGAGCCGGCCGCCGACCCGCGGCCCGGGCCGACGCGGATACCGACCTCTTGCGCGTGCCGGATGAGGTCGCCGACCACCAGGAAGTAGGCCGGAAACCCCATCTGGATGATGACGTCGAGTTCGTAGTTCGCGCGCTCCTGGTACTTCGCGGGCACCTCGGAGTCGGGGAAGCGACGTTCTTTGAGGCCCTTGGCCACCTCCTTGCGCAACCAGGTTTCCTGGGAATCCCCCTCGGGCACCGGGAAGACCGGCATCCGGTCGCGGTGGGTGAAGACGTCGGCGTAACTCTGCACCCGCTCGCCGATCTCCAGGGTGTTGTCGCAAGCACCGGGCACAACCGAATCCCACTGCTCCCGCATCTCCGCGGCCGACTTCAGGTAGTAGCCGTCACCGTCGAACTTGAAGCGGGTGGGATCGGACAGGGTCTTGCCGGTCTGCACGCACAGCAGCGCCTCGTGCGCGGCGGCGTGCTCCTTGGTGACGTAATGGCAATCGTTGGTGACGATGGGTTTGATGCCGAGCTTTCGACCGATCTCGAGCAGTCCGTCGCGGACCCGGCGCTCGATCTCGAGGCCGTGCTCCATCAGTTCGAGATAGAAGTTCTCCTTGCCGAAGATCTCCTGCCATTTCGCAGCCGCCTCGAGTGCTTCACGCTCGTGACCGAGCCGCAACCGCGTCTGCACCTCGCCCGACGGGCAGCCGGTGGTGGCGATGATCCCCTCGGCATGCGCGGCGATGATCTCGGCGTCCATGCGTGCCCACTTGCCCAACTGCCCCTCGATCGACGCCAACGACGAGAGCGTGAACAGGTTGCGCAGTCCCGTGGCGTTCTCGGCGACCATCGTCATGTGGGTGTAGGCACCCGAGCCGGAGACGTCGTCGTCCTTCTGGTCGCGAGTACCCCACAGAATGCGGCTGGTGGTGAAGCGCGACTCCGGGGCGATGTAGGCCTCGATGCCGATGATGGGGGTGATGTCGTTCTTCACCGCGGTGTTGTAGAACTCGCTGGCACCGAACATGTTGCCGTGGTCGGTCATACCGATCGCGGTCATTCCCAGGCGCTTGGCCTCGGCGAATAGCGGCGACACCTTCGCCGCGCCGTCGAGCATCGAGTACTCGGTGTGGTTGTGCAGGTGAACAAACGAGTCTGCCACGGACGCTTCTCACCTCTGGTGCGAGTCTTTCGGATAGGGCGTCACCAACTCTAGGCGCTGCAACCGACAGCCACGCCCGGGCACGCCGCCGCGGGAAAGCTGTGGCAGGTGAGGCACCTACGCAGAGTGTCGGCGTCGGTGTGTCACGCCCGGCGTGTCGGGCGGCCGCCGGTCCGGGGCGCCTCAGCCCTCGCGAAGAACGTCGAGCGCGTGCTGCAGATCCTTCGGATACGGGCTGGTGTATTCGACATGACGACCGTCGGCGGGGTGGGCGAATCCCAGCGACCGCGCGTGCAGCCACTGACGCTCGAGACCCAGACGTGACGCGAGCACCGGGTCGGCCCCGTAGGTGAGATCACCGCAACACGGATGGTGCAGTGCCGAGAAGTGCACCCGGATCTGATGGGTGCGGCCGGTCTCGAGATGGATGTCGAGTAGTGACGCCGCCGCGAACATCTCGAGGGTGTCGTAGTGGGTGATGCTCGGCTTGCCACCCGCGGTGACCGCGAACTTCCAGTCGTTGCCGCGATGGCGGCCGATCGGGGCGTCGATGGTCCCCCCGGCCGGATCGAGATGTCCCTGCACCAGCGCGTGATACCCCTTGACGACCTCGCGGTCCCGGAAGGCGCGCTTGAGCAACGAATACGCACGCTCGGAGACCGCTACCACCATCAGTCCGGAGGTCCCGACGTCGAGCCGGGACACGATGCCCTGCCGCTCGGAAGCACCCGAGGTGGAGATCCGATAGCCCGCGGCGGCCAGCGCACCGACGACGGTCGGTCCGCTCCAGCCCACCGAGGGATGTGCAGCGACCCCGACCGGTTTGTCGACGACGATGATGTCGGAGTCGTGATAGACGACCGAGAGGTCCGCCACCGGTGTGGGCTCGACCCGCAGCGGCTCTGTCGGCGCGGGCAGCAGGACATCGAGCCAACCGCCGGCGACCAGTTTGTGAGACTTGCCGACCGCGACGCCATCGACCGAGATCTCGCCGTCGTCGGCGAGCCGGCCCACGACCGTGCGCGACAGGCCCAGCAGCCGCGCCACCCCGGCATCGGCCCGCATCCCATCGAGACCGTCGGGAATGGGCATCGCGCGCGACTCACGCATCGGCGTTCCTTCCGGTCTCGGTGCCCGTGGTGGTCCCGGTGCCCGTGGTGGTCCCGGTGCCCGTGGTGGTCCCGGTGCCCGTGGTGGTCCCGGTGCTCTTGTTGATCCCGGTATCCGCGCGTGCGTCGACCGCGCCGGCATCGATGGCCCCGGGATCGGCCTCCGACGGCTGCTCGTCGGGGTCCGGGTCGTTGCGGGCCGCCCAGCCCGAGCGGGTGCCGTCGTGGTCGAATCCGAGCAGCGACAGGATCACCAACAGCACCGCCCCGCAGACGACCGCCGAGTCCGCAACGTTGAACACCGGCCACCAGCCCACCGACACGAAATCGACGACACGCCCGCGCAGCGGGCCCGGCGCCCGGAAGATCCGGTCGATCAGATTGCCCAGTGCCCCACCGAGAACCAGCCCCAGACCGAGAATCCACCAGCCCGATCGGAGGCGGCCGGCATAACGGATGATGACGGCCACCACCGCCAGGGCGATCAACGTGAGAACCCACGTGTAACCGGTCGCCGTCGAGAAGGCCGCGCCGCTGTTGCGCACCAGGCGCAGGGTCACCGTGTCGCCGATGATCCGCACCGGCTCGCCCGGTGTGATCAGGTCCACTACAAGGGTTTTGGTGATGACATCGAGAGCGACGACGGTACCGGCGATGACGCCCAGAACGGCGAGTACCTTCGCGCTGCGATGCGTGCGGCGGGCCGTCGTCGCGGTCGTCATCTGCTCGCCGGCACCCGAGGTGGTGTCACTGGTCGCTGAGTCGTCCACCCGTCCATCATCCCTGACGTGTGCAATACGCTGACTGCCGTGCCCCCCACGCCCGCATCGTCCAGGATCGCCGCACGCACGATCCGGCGCAGGCGCCGCCCGTCACGCAGGTCCACTGCCACGGTCTGGGCGACCGTCCTCACCGGCGCCCTCGCGGTGAGCGCCTGTGGCTCCGTCAGCGATACAGCAGCGTCGTCGCAACCGCCGACCCCGACCGGGGCATGCGCCACCGACCCCGGAATCGGTCTGACGCAGACCACACCGATCCCGATCCCGACCGCGACTGTCACGCTCATCTCCCCCGGCGCGGCACCCACCCGCGTCGCCACACCCGCACCCGACGTCGGTTCGGCACAGCAGGTGACGCTGTCGACCACCTCGAGCGAGGTCTCCACCACCGCGCAGACCACCCAGGAAGTCACCACCCCGCTGACCGCACGGTTCGGCTGCACGACAACCTCCGAACTGCACCTCGTCCTCGGAACACCGACCTCGACGCAGCCCGAACTGACCGACCAGCTCGCCAAGGCGAAGGGCAGCATCGGCGGAATCGCCCTCGGACCGGCGCTGAGCCCGATGTCGCTACGTCTGCGGCCGACCGACGCGTCGTCGGCTCCCGCACGTCGTGCGCTCGAACAGTCGCTCGTGCAGACGCTGCAGGATTCGATCGTGCTACCCACCGACGCGATCGGTGTGGGCGCGACGTGGCGTAGCGAACGCACCGTCGTCGGTGCCGCAACGGTGACGCAGACGATCCAGGCGCGGCTGGACGCGTGGAACGGCACTCGCCTGACCATCTCCTTCACCGCCGAGGAGTCACCGATCAACTCGGTGTTCGCGATCCCCGGCGGCAACACCACGCTGACGATCGCCCGGTATTCCTATTCCGGGTCCGGGGCGATCACCGTCGACCTCACCCGAGGATTGCCCGTCGGCGGGCATGCCGACTACAGCGGTGCGCGAGAACTGGTCGGCGCCGACCCCGACCAGCCACTACTGCAACGCATCGGGTTCAGCGTGCACTGGAGGTGACCTGTCGGGCCGCATATGCACCCGACATCATCGCAAACACCGCAGGGCCCGACTCGTAGAGTCGGGCCCTGCGGTGTCATTATCGGATGCTCGATCAGCTCGACGGGCGGGTGCTGGTCGACGACGGGCACATCGGCGTCGTCACTCCGTTGCTGGTGATCAGCGGGCAGACGAAGCTGCTGGCCAGCTTCCATCGGCCGCCGTCGTAGACGATCTGCGCATCGATGTCCTGCGGTTGCTGATCGGGAAGTTTGACCTGAACGCGGACGCTCGCGCGATTCGGCCCATCGGTGGTCACCGGACCCCGGATCTGGTAGCTGGCTCCGGGATTATCGCTCTTCAGCTTGACCAGCCGGTTAAAGATCGACGGGTCCTTCTGCGAGTTCTGCACCAGCTGGGTCTTTTGCGCGTTCGGCACATTCGGGTCGAGTGCGGTCTGCAGCATCTGGTTCAGGGTCGCTACCGAGGGCGGATTGCTCGCATCGGTGACGTTGGTCCCGCCGCCGGCGGTCGAGGCGGCGCTGCTGGTGGTGGTCTGGGCGACGGTGGGGATATCGTCGGAGCTGTCGCCGCTGCTACACGCTGCAACGCTGACGGTCACCGCGGCCGTGATCATGACGGCACCCACGAACTTCGGAAACTTCAACGATCTCCCTCACTGTCTGTGCGACCTCGCCCTTTCCGGCGCGGTCATCCTTACGACTTGTCGCGGTTGCTCCCTCCCGGTCGGGATGGGTCAACGGTGACACCACTATGCCAAACGTTCGCACGGCACCAGCGTGCCGGACACGACACCACCACGACCGCAACGGTTGACGCCGGCGGCGGGTTCCCGCAACCTGTGACCCATGGCACCCATGCCGCGCGCACGCATCGCCCTGATCACCACTGGCGGCACCGTCGCGGCCCGCACCACAACCGACGGCGCGGTGCCCGTGCTCTCCGCCGGAGACCTGCTGACCACCGCTGATGAGTCAGCCGCGCACGAGACGCCCGTCGGGGGAGCGTTCGAACCACAGATCGTCCCCGTCGATCTGATGTCGGTGGACAGTTCGGCGATGACACCGACCGAACAGTTCCGCGTGGTCACCGCGATCGCCGACGCTCTCACCGACCCCGACATCGACGGGGTGGTGGTGACCCATGGCACTGACACGATGGAGGAGACCGCCTTCCTCGCCGACCTCGTCGCCGCCGACCCACGTCCGGTCGTCTTCACCGGCGCGCAACGCCCAGCGGACACACCACACGCCGACGGCCCGGCCAACATCGCATCGGCGTTGGCGTATGCCGCCGATCCGGACTCGCGCTCGCTCGGCGTCCAGATCGTCCTCGGCGGTCGGATCACCGCGGCACGTGGGGCGTTCAAGGTCTCGACGGTCGATCTCGATGTCTTCGATTCCGTGCACGATTCGTTGCCACGACCATTGCTGACCGGCCCACTGCCGGGTGGGCGTCCGGCGCGCGTCGACGCCTACACCCTGTATCCGGGTGTGTCACCGGGACTCATCGCGGCCTCGGTGTCGCAGAACGCCGCAGGTATTGTGCTCGCCGGGACCGGTTCGGGCAATACCCATCCCGACATCACCGCTGAGGTCAGTCTGGCGCGGCAGCGCGGGGTGGCTGTGGTCGTCACCACCCGCGTGCCCTACGGCCCGGTGGTTGCCACCTATGGCGGCGGGGGTGGCGCGGTGGACCTCGCGCGTGCCGGGGCGATCGTCTCGCGGTGGCTGCGCGCACCTCAGGCGCGTGTGGCTTTGCAGGCGCTGCTCACCACCGGCTGCGACGCCGACGAGGTCGCCGACTTCTTCTCCGCATCCGAGCCGCGGTACGACTGAGCAACCCGCCGATTGGGCGATTGGGCAGTTGAAGGCCGTACGCTCACCCGTTCGGCCAGTCCAGACTGTCGATCGGGTCCGCGCGGCGCAGATCGGGGTCGTCGGCGGCGAAGGTACGCGCCGGACCGGGCCCGCTGGTCCTGGTTTCGAACCGCACGGTGACCACCCCGTGCCCGGCACCCTGCACCCAGCCGTGCCCGTGGTCGCGGTGGGTCACATCATTGCCGGTCGCCCACTCGTTGCGAGTGGCCACATTCTCTGCACCGCCGCCGGCCCAGGTGCCGGTGCCGTCCGCGATGACGTCACTGCCGCCACTGCTCGCGATGCCTCGGGTATCGGGCACCGAATCCGAGGTGTGCGTGGACATGCCGGGCACCCGCCCGGCCGGTGCCATAACGTCATCGAACAGCGCATACTGTTCGGTGTCACTGAGACCGGAATAGCCAACTCCGACAAGGCGAATCGGCCCGATCGACTCGGGATCGAGGGCCAGGCGCCGGGCCACCGCGGTGAGTGCGTCGAGATCGCTGGTGGCCGCGGGCAGCGTGAAGCTGCGCGTGAGCACCGACATGTCGGCACGTTTGAGTTTGAGCACGACGGTGCGGGCACCACGCCCGTCGGAAATGAGCCGACGGTGCGCGTCGGCGGCCGACCGATCGATCGCCGGCCACAGTCCCGCCATCGACACGATGTCGGTGGCGAAGGTGGATTCGGCCGAAATCTGTTTGGCCGCAGCACGTTCGGTGACCGGCCGATCGTCGACACCCCGCGCAAGCCGGTGCAGCGCCGGACCGACGGTGGAACCGAGCACGGAGGCGACCTCGACGTCCGATAACGCCGCGAGGTCGCCGATCGTGTCGATACCCAACCGGGACAGACGATCCCCGGAGACCGGGCCGATCCCCCACAGTTTCCGGACCGGTAGCGCATGCAGGAATGACAGCTCACGACTGGGCGAGATCACCATCACGCCATCGGGCTTAGCCATCCCCGAAGCAATCTTGGCGATCTGCTTACCCGAGCCGAATCCCACCGACGCGGCCAGGCCCACCTCGTCGCGGATACGCCGCCGGATATCAGCGGCGAACGCGTACGCCTGCGCGGCGGTGCATCCGACAAGCGCCTCGGGTTCGGCGAATGCCTCGTCGAAGGACAACATCTCGATCACACCCACCGTCTCGCGGACCAGCGCGAAGATCCGCTCACTGACAACCCGATAGACGGCGCCGCGCGGCGGGAGCACCACCGCGGACGCGCCGACGAGTCGCCGCGCCTGATGCATCGGCATCGCCGACGACGCGCCGAAGGCCCGAGCCATATAGCTCGCGCCCGCGACCACTCCCCGCCCACCGGCCCCCCCAACCAGCACCGGCCTGCCCCGCAGGGTCGGACGCGTCAGCTCTTCGACGGAAGCGAAGAAGGCGTCCATGTCGAGATGCATCACCCATCGCGCGCTGCGCTCGGTGTCCCCACGCTCGGTGTCCCCGCGCTCGCTGCGCTCGATGGCGTCATCCCGACCGGCGATCCCCGGGACTCCTGCAGACTCCGACACCCTTGCAGACTAGGTCCTGACCCGCCCACCGATCGTCACGGCGTCGGCACACCTGGCAGCGGGCGACTAGGCGGCAGAGACGGTGAAGACCGGGATCTGTTCGGCATGCTCCGCGAGCTGCGCCTCGGTCGCGTCCACCCCAAGCCCTTCCGGCAGGAACCGCCCGACCTCCCACCCCCACTTGTCGAGGTAGCGACGGATGATTGCGGCCCGGTCGGCCGCGGGCACCTCGACGAGCGCGACCCGGCGCGAGCGCCGGCCACGACGCAATTCTCCCGAACCCGCCACCCGTGCGTTGCGGACCCATTGGGTGGCACCACGCACCGCCACCAGGTACTCGACGCCGTCGAGGACGAGCGGATTGACCGGAATTCTCTGCGGCGTACCGGAGGTGCGACCGATCACGGTCAGGGTCTGGGCGCCGGCGAGTGAGAAGCCGTGGTCGGTCAGCCAGCGGACGAAGGCATTCATTCGGGAATCCGTCGTCGTGGGCGGGAGGTAATGGGTCATCGGAGGCCACCTTTCGTCAATTGAGAGCACCGCTCTCGTTTTGAGTATGCGCGCACCCGGCTCAAAAAACAAGAGCAATGCTCTCGGTTGTGCGATGATGGTCGCCATGCCCGGACCGACGACACGCGCACACCGCACCCGAGCCGAGAACCGGCAGACCATGGAGACCGAGATCCTGCGGCTCGGTCGGGAACATCTGAGCACCCACGGTGCCGCGGGACTGTCACTGCGCGCGATCGCGCGGGAACTCGGCGTGGTCTCCTCGGCGGTCTACCGCTATGTCCCGAGTCGCGACGAACTGCTCACCCGACTGCTCGTGGAGGGATACACCCATCTCGCGGAGTCTGTTGACGCCGCCATCGACCGCATCGACACCGAGGACCATCCCGGCCGGATCATGGCTGCCGCCAAGGCGATCCGGACCTGGGCCGTCGACAACCCGGCACGCTGGGCACTCCTCTACGGCAGCCCCGTGCCCGGATACGCGGCGCCCGCCGACCGTACCGTCAGCTCCGGCACCCGCGTCATCGCACGGCTCATCGCCGAACTCGCCGCCGCACACGACGCGGGCGTCCTCGCCACCCCGGGCTGCGAAGTCTCCCCCACGCTGTCGGTTGACCTCGATGCCATCCGCACCGAGTTCGGCAGCGACCTACCCGATGCCGCGCTGGTCACCGGGACCCTGTTGTGGGCCGCGGTGATCGGGGCGACCTCACTGGAGGTGTTCGGTCAATACGGCGCGGAGACGTTCTCGGTACCCGAGCACCTTTTCACCGCCCAGATCGACGCGGTCCTGTCATCGGCGTTGCGTTGACGGATGCTCCTCGACCGCGGTCACGACGCGCACCCGCTCGGCGATCCATCCGTGCGACGAGAGTTCCTTGACGTCGTCATCGACGTCCTACCGGTGATCGGAGCCGGGAACCTCGAGGCCCGCGCAGCGCGGTGGCGGCCTCGAGCCGCCGGACCGAGCATCCGTCCCTGGTCGGTCAGGACATCGTCGTGCGCCAGGAAGACCAGAGGGAAAAGCAATACCGGTGAGATCAGCCGTGTCGGCGCCGCCGGCGAGTGAGACCAGCCGGGCACATCCCAGCCGTTGTCCGCGGATTTTCGACGACGATCTCGACAACCAGGGCGTCGCGCACGCCTAGATCTGCGCGGCGTTCCCGGCTCCCGGTCCCCCTGGTCGAGCTCACCTTCGGGGTGCCAGGATTTCCGTTCGGCGCGAGTGACTACCGATCATCGGCACCATCGGTGCCACGCACATGTTCGGGATGGCCGGCGGTAATGCCCCCGAGAGCCTCCCCTCGAGACGCCGATCGCCCGCGCGCGTAACGCGTGCGGGCAATCGGGAATACCGCGCAGCGCGGCTCAGGCGGTGGCGCGGGTGATGTCGGCGGACACTCCGTCGCCGAGCTCGATGCCGCCCGGCGGGTCGGACTGCACCACCTCGAAGACAACCGCGAGCACCTCCCCGGCGATCAGGTCGGCGTGGGTACGGGCCCAGTCCAGGCGTGTGGCAGGCACCACCAGGCGCACCTCGATCCGATCCGAGACGTCGAGACCCAGCGCTCGCCGAGCCTCCTGGAGCTCACGGATCCGATCCTTGGCCCACCCCTCGGCCTCGAGCTCCGGGGTGACCGCGGTGTCGAGAACGACCAACCCCGCGCCGCCGGGCAATTCGGCGGTCGATTCGGGCTCCTGCGCGACAAGCCGGCGCGTGTACTCACCGGGCTCGAGGTCGATACCAGCGGCACTGACCACCTCGGTGCCGTCGTCGGTGGTGCGCACCGCCCAGTCGCCTGCCTTGACCGCCTTGATGACCCGCTGCACGTCCTTGCCCAGACGCGGACCGGCGGCCCGCGCATTCACCGCGAGCTCCTGGCGTCCATACGCATCGGCCTCGGTAGACAGCGTCACCGACTTCACGTTCATCTCGTCGGCGATCAGGTCGGTGAACGGCTCGAGTTGCCCGGCCGTCGGCGAGGCCACAGTCAGACCCGGCAGGGGCAGCCGCACCCGCAACTTGTTGGCCTTGCGCACGCTCGATGCCGTTGAGCACACCGCCTGCACCTCGTCCATTGCCGCCACCAGCGCCACGTCGGCGGGTAACTCGTCGGCGGTGGGCCAGTCGGTCAGGTGCACCGACCGCCCACCGGTGAGCCCACGCCAGATCGCCTCGGTGGCCATCGGCAACAGCGGCGCGGCAAGGCGAGAGGCCACCTCGAGCACCGTGTACAGCGTGTCGAAGGCGTCGGTGTCGGCGTCCTGACCGGCCCAGAACCTGGACCGGGACCGGCGCACATACCAGTTCGTCAGTGATTCCACGAAGCGCCGCAACGAATCACACGCGCCGGCGATGTCGTACGCATCGAGCGCGGCGGTCATCTCGTCGCGGGTCAGCGCGAGTTTGGCCAGGATGTAGCGGTCGAGCACGTTGGTCGAATCGGTCCGCCAGCTCGCCGGCCTCTCCGCGTAGAGCGCCAGGAAGCTGTAGGCATTCCACAACGGCAGCAATGCTTGTCGCACACCTTCGCGGATTCCCTTCTCGGTGACGATGAGGTTACCGCCCCGCAGCACCGGCGATGCCATCAGGAACCAGCGCATCGCATCGCTGCCGTCGCGGTCGAAGACCTCGTTGACGTCGGGGTAGTTGCGCTTGGACTTGCTCATCTTCTGCCCGTCGTCGCCGAGCACGATCCCGTGCGCGACAACACTTTTGAATGCGGGACGATCGAAGAGCGCGGTGGCCAGCACGTGCAGGTTGTAGAACCAGCCCCGGGTCTGACCGTTGTATTCGACGATGAAGTCGCCCGGATTGTGCGGTGCCAGGCCCGCGTCGGCGTCACCGTCGAACCAGTCGGCGTTCTCGAATGGGTAGTGCACCTGCGCGAACGGCATCGAACCCGACTCGAACCAGCAGTCGAAGACCTCGGGCACACGACGCATCGTCGACGCGCCGGTGGGGTCGTCCGGATTGGGCCGGGTCAACTCGTCGATGTAAGGCCGATGCAGATTGTCCGGACGCACCCCGAAGTCACGCTCAAGCGCGTCGAGCGAACCGTACACATCGGTACGCGGATAGTCCGGATTGTCGGAGACCCACACCGGGATCGGCGCACCCCAGAATCGATTTCGGCTGATATTCCAGTCACGGGCGCCTTCGAGCCACTTGCCGAACTGGCCGTCGCGGATGTGATCGGGCGCCCAGGTGATCTGCTTGTTGAGTTCGAGCATGCGCTCCTTGATCGGGGTGACCGCGACGAACCACGACGGAACAGCCATGTAGATCAACGGCTTTCCCGAGCGCCACGAATGCGGATAGGAGTGCTCAATGGTCTCGTGCCGAAGGATGCGCCCGCTCCTCCGATCGGGCCCCGCCTGGACATGGCCACCACCGGCCTTGAGATCCTTGATGATTGCCGGGTTGGCATCGAAGACCATCTGCCCCTCGTAGGTCGGCACCGCCGAAGTGAACCTACCCCCGGGATCGAGGGGCTGGACAACCTCGATGCCATTGGCGGTGGCCAGCTCCATATCCTCCTCACCGAACGCGGGAGCCAGGTGCACGATGCCGGTGCCGCTGTCGGTGGTGACATAGTCGCCGAGCAACACTCGATGGGAATTCGGATGGTCGACAAAGAAGTCGAACGGTGGCAGGTAGTGCAGGCCGGCCAGCTCCGCGCCCGGGTACCGGCCGAGTTCGGCGGTGTCGCCGAGCTCGCCCGCATACGCACCCAACAACGCCTCGGCGAGCAGATAATCGTGCCCGTCGGCGGCGCGGACGTGGACGTAGGTGACCTTGGGATTCACCGCGATCGCGAGGTTGCTCGGCAGCGTCCACGGAGTGGTCGTCCAGATCAATGCATTCACGCCGTCGAGCGGACTACCGGGAGCCACGAGCGGCATGGTCACCGTCACCGCCGGATCCTGTCGCATCCGGTAGGCGTCGTCGAGCTTGGACTCCTGGTTACTCAGCGGGGTCTGCTCGTACCAGCTGTACGGCAGCACCCGATAGCCCTGGTAGATCAAACCCTTGTCCCACAAGCGCTTGAACGCCCACATCACCGACTCCATGTAGTCGATGTCGAGGGTCTTGTAGTCGTTGTCGAAGTCGACCCAGCGTGCCTGACGGGTCACATAGTCGCGCCACTCCCCGGTGTACCGGAGCACCGAGTCACGGCAGAAGTCGTTAAACCGCTCCATGCCCATCGTCTCGATCTCCGACTTGTCGGTGATCCCGAGCTGACGTTCGGCCTCCAATTCGGCGGGCAGACCGTGTGTGTCCCAGCCGAACCGGCGCTCGACCTTCTTGCCCCGCATGGTCTGATAACGCGGGACGACGTCCTTGACGTAACCGGTGAGCAGATGCCCGTAGTGCGGCAGACCGTTGGCGAATGGCGGGCCGTCATAGAAGACGAACTCTTCGGCCAGGGACCTTTTCTCAACAGACGCACGGAAGGTGTCGTCGGCGTCCCAGTACTGCAACACGGTGCGCTCGACGTCAGGGAAAGACGGCGCACCACGCTCGCCGCCGGTCATGTCGACGCGCGGATAGATCCGGCTCCCGTCGTCGGCAGGCGACGACGTACCGGTTTCGGCGGGCTGGGGGGTATGCGGGGATTGACCTACGTCGGTCACTACTGGTCTCCTCGTGCCATCTCGATACTCCTCGGCACGGGGACGCATACCGTTTCCCGGTTGCGCGGTACCACCCCGCTTGCATTGACGACGGCCAATGCCTCTCGAGTCCCGCGCAAGGATGATGCCGGTGTCACGGGACACGGGCTGTGACGGGCCCACCCGCCCGGTTCTACTGAGAACGACCCGACGGGGACGTGCGGTTCTTCCGGGTGCTCCCCGGTGATGGCCGGATCAACGCGCACACCAGTCTAGCCGTGCCGGACCTCGTCAGGCCAAATCGTTATCCGCCACACGTCAGCCGGTCGCCGGGCGAGCCGGCCGTCACAGCTCTGGTGGGGGTACCGGAGTGTCACTGCTCGGCGGCCGCCAGTCCGGATGTAGCGGATCAACCTTCTCCGGCCGCTCCCCCGCCGTGCGGTCTCCCAGCGGCGCCGTCGGCCCGACATTGGAGGAGTGCATATCGCGAAATGGCCGTGGAGTAGGCGCCGGTCCGGGCGGCCCCGCAGGAATTCGTCCGGATCCGGGCGGGCCGAGCGGTTGTCCGCCACGCGGATCGGAAGCCGTGTTCGGACCGGTTGCGTTCGGGCCAGCGGGGTTCGACACAGCAGGGTCGGCTACCGGTGTTCGCGGCCTCGCGTCGGCGGCCCCGACCGATCGCAGATAGTCGTCATATCCCCGCTCAGCGGTCGAGGGCGCGGTGTGCCGATCGGCTTCCGGTGCGCCGGGGAGAGTAGGCAGCGGAGCAGCTTGGGTCGGCACGGACTCCGGCGGACGCGGATCACTCCCGTGTGCATCCCTCTCTGAGTCGGGTGCGCCGGGAGACGAGATCACGCCTTCCCAGAGCGCCCGACGGCGATCCTCAGTCGACTGCGTATCGGTGTCCTGGTGTTGCTCGGACACCGGCTGGGGACCACCGTCCTCGGTGCTCCTGGAGGCGTGCCGGGCATCGTCGGAGTCGTCGCCGTCTTCGTCGTGCTGCCCCGCGGCAAACCCGAAGCCACCACCGGCCTCGTCGTCGGCCCTACTGCGCCGACCACTCGACACGATATCGGCAACGAGGAAGATCAGGCCGACGAGGCAGACGACGATGCAGGCGAGGGCAAGCCACAGTGTGCCGGTGATCAGGCCGACGACAAGTAGGACGAATCCGACAAGCGTGGCAGCCAACGCCAGGGTCAGCACGTCATCGACCTAGTGTCGTCCCGTTCAGCTCTGAGAATAGCTGCTGAATCCACCGTTGCCGGGATCGGTGGAGAACGACTGATCGGCCGGGCGTCCGCTCTCGACCGGAGCCGCACTACCGCGCTGCTGAAGTTCCTCGAGCTGGGATTCCAGGTAGGTCTTGAGGCGCGTACGGTATTCGCGCTCGTAGATCTTGAGTTGCTCGATCCGCCCCTCGAGCACACCGCGCTGCTGGTTGATTGTGCCCATGATCTCGGCGTGCTTGCGCTCGGCATCACTCTGCAAGGCGTCGGCACGCTCCTGCGCCTGACGCAGCTGCGCCTCCGAGCGGGTCTGCGCGTCGGCCAGGATGGCCTCCGACCGCTGCCGCGCATCGGCGAGCATGGCCTCGGACTTGCTCTGCGCGTCGGCAACCATCGAGTCCGACCGCTGCCGCGCATCGGCCAGCAACGAGTCGGCTTCCTGCCGTGACGTGCTGGTCAGACGATCGGCGGTCTCCTGCGCAAGCGCGAGGACCTTGGCCGCACGGACGTGTGAGTCGGCATCGGCCGGTGCCGCCGCCGGAACAGAAGCCGGTGCGGCCTGGGGTTCGGGAGTGGACACCGCGAAGACCTGGGTGTGGTCCTCCGACGGCGCAGGCGCCGCAGCAGCACCCGATCGCGCTTCGGTGAGCTCGCCTTCGAGTTCTTCGACGCGTTGTTTCAGATCCGAGTTCTCGTCGATCAGACGCGCGAGTTCTGCTTCGACAAAGTCGAGGAACTGGTCCACCTCGTCTTCGTTGTAGCCGCGTTTACCGATAGGCGGTTTGCTGAACGCGACGTTGTGCACATCAGCTGGTGTCAGCCGCATGTCGGTTCCCCTCAATGTCGTTCGAGCTTGTCTTGGTCGTGCGTTATGTCAGTAGTACTGCGTCAGTCGAGTAGTTCCACGCTGTCGCGTGTCGCATTACAGACTGTCACTGACCATTCATACCAGTCAAAATCTGTAACTGGCGTCTTATCCTGTCACATCTGAACCGTTCGTAGTAGGACGTCGATGTCATCCTGCAATCAAACAGTCACTCAACCATGACATCAGCAATACGCTCTCCGGCCAAGTCGCCAGGCAATTCGGCGACCGACCTTCCCGTCCGACCTCCGTCGACGCCGGTCACATTCCGAGTGCCGACACCGCGGCCCCCACCCTGAACGACCCGACCACCTGCATCGCGATCACCACCAGGATCAGCACGATCATCAACGACAGGTCGAGGCGGACCGGGCCGAGTGGAATCGGCGGGATGATCCGCCGGAACAATTTGATCGGTGGGTCGGTCACCGTGAAGGTGATCTCGAAGATCGCCACGACGATCCCCGTCGGTCGCCATTCCCGCGCGAAGGTGCGCACCAACTCCACGACGAGCCGGGCCAGCAAGAGCAGCCAATAGACGAACAGGATGTACCAGATGACTTCGAACGCAATCGCCACTTCTCAAGAGTGCCTGACGTGAGGCACCCGCGGCCGCACCGGGGTTCCGGCACGTCGCCGCGGGCGCGAGGACGGTGATTCGGGGGAATTGCCGGACGCCTCGCAGCGCGGTGCGATATCGGGCAATCCGTACCGGTCAGGACTGGTTGTAGAACCCGGTCTCGGCGATCTTGCGCCGGTCCTCGGCCGAGACGTCAATATCGGCGGGTGAGAGCAAGAACACCTTGGTGGCCACCTTGTCGAAGGAGCCGCGCAATGCGAATGCCAGTCCGGCGGCGAAGTCGACGAGTCGCTTGGCATCGTCGTTGGTCATATTGACCAGGTCCATGATCACCGGATTGCCGTCACGGAAGCGCTCACCGATGGTGCGGGCCTCACCGTAATCGGACGGGCGCAGGGTGGTGATCTTGTGTAACGGACCGTCGGCGAACACGCGCTCGAGGTCACCCCGCTCGGCCGCGCTCGGCCGTCCGGCGCCGGTCGCGCGCAACGTTGCACCGCTCGAGCGCTGCAACGGCTCGAGCCGGGTGGCACGCACCCGCTCGGGCGACACCTCGGTGGCCGCTCGGACCACACCGCCCGCGTAGGCGTACTCCGCGCCTGCGTACCCGGGCTCGTATCCCTCGTAGCCACCCACCGCATAGCGCCGCTCCTCGGCGTAGACCTCACGATCGCGTCCGGCGAAGCCGGCCTCGCGATCCCGGTAGCCGGCGTCGCGGTAATCACCGTAGGCGGCGTCGGCGAGTGCCTCCTCCCGGTAGGACGAATCGCCGTAGTAGTCGTCGCGGTAGGCGCGCTCGCGCACAGCGGTCCGGACCGGGCCGGGGCCGGGCTCGTCGAGGTAATCGTCCTCGTACTCGCTCGGAGGCACCATGCCGAAATACGCCTTGAATTTCTGCATCGTGGTCATGTGCTGGGCCTCTCTGGTCATCCGACGCTCACGAGCGGGTGTTGCAGCTGTTGCCGGTGTGTGAGCTGTTCTCGATGGTTCTCGTGTGACTTGTGTGATTACTGAGAGAGTAACGGCCGAGATCCCATGATCGCGGTACCGACACGCACACATGTCGAGCCGTATTCGACGGCGATCGCCATGTCGGCACTCATGCCGGCCGACAGCGCTGTCGCATCCGGATACTCTCGGAGGAATCTCTCGCGGATGCGCGCCGTCCTGGCCATCCACTCCCGCACCTCACCATTGGTCGGGGCGATCACCATCAGGCCCGCCAGCCGCAACGACGGCGCCGCGACCACGCGCTGCGCGAGTTCGGGTAGCTCCGCCTCGATGACGCCACCGCGCGTCGGGTCACCGTCGAGACTGACCTGACAGAACACCCCCAGCGGCTCGGTGCGCAACTGCTCGTGCAGCGCCGCCTGCGCCGCCGTCGCCAACTGATCGACGAGCTTGTGGCGATCCACCGATTGCACCGAACGCGCCCATCGTGCAACGGTTTTCGCCTTCTTGGTCTGCACACTGCCGATCATGTCGAAGACGGCTCCGCGGCTGTCGACGAGTTCACCGAGTTCGGCGATCTTGCGACTCGCCTCCGGTTCGCGGGACTCGCCGAACTCGCGCTCGCCCAGCTCGATCAGGCGCGCGACGTCGGCGGCCGGAAAGAACTTGGTCACCACCAGCAGCTCGACGTCACCCGGCACCCGACCGGTGCGTGCGACGGCTGCGTCAAGCTCCGCGCGCACCGTGGCCAGGCGCTGCGCGAGCTCCTCGGTGCGCGGATCGCTCACCGGTCGATCCAGATGACCGACGCCAGCCGACCCGTCGGCGCGCCGCGGCGGTGACTGAACAGATCAGTGTCGGAGATCGTGCACCGCGGGTCGACGGCCACCGAGTTCACCCCGGCGGCAAGCAACTGCCGCCGGATACCGGCCCGCAGGTCCAGACCAGCGGTACCCTTCGCCGTCTGGCACGCGCTGCCGGGCAAATGCTCCTCGACGTCACGCTGCATCGCGTCGGGCACCTCGTAGCGCTCACCACCGGCCGCCGGGCCGAGGAAGGCCCCGATGCGCTCAGGACGCGCCCCGAGCCGGATCATCGCGCGCAGGGTGGCCGGCACGATACCGATGCGGGCACCGACACGACCGGCGTGAACACCGGCGATGACACCGGCCTGGTCGTCACTGAGCAGCACCGGCACACAATCAGCCGAAAGCACCGCGAGCGCCACCCTGGGCAGGGCGGTGACCAGTGCATCGGTCGCCGGCACCCGGATCGAGGGGCCGATCTTCTCGACGTCGGACGCGGTAAACGTCGACTCGTCGACCACGGTCACGTTGCGGCTGTGGATCTGCTCCATCCACACCATCCGGGACTCGTCCACCCCGATCTGGCGGGCCAGCCGCGAACGATTGGCCGCGACCGCTGCCGGGTCGTCACCGACGTGATCACCGAGATTGAAACTCTCGTACGGCGCCTGCGAGCTGCCGCCGGCGCGCGTGGTGACCACCCGACGCACCTGGGCCGCCGTCGCCGGTCCGCCGGTCTGACCCACGACTATCGCTTCATGAAGGAGGGCACATCGACGTCGTCGTCGTCGATGGTCACATTGTTGCGACGTGGCCGCTCCGGCGTCGACGACGAGGCGAAGGGATCGCCCTGACCCGACGGCATCTCACCGAACAGGGGGTCGTTCTTCGCCGGCCGGGACACGTCACCGGCCTGCGCGGCCCCGACCTTGCCCGCGCCGGCGGCCGGAGCGTCGGCACGCTTGCGCGGCGAGCCACCGTCGAACCCGGCGGCGATCACTGTGACCCGCACCTCGTCGCCGAGGTTGTCGTCGATCACCGTGCCGAAGATGATGTTCGCGTCCTCGTGGGCGGCTTCTTGGACCTGGGTCGCGGCGTTGTGGATCTCGAACAGACCGAGGTCACTGCCACCGGCGATCGAGATGAGCACACCACGCGCACCTTCCATCGACGCCTCGAGCAACGGCGAGTTGATCGCCGACTCGGCAGCCTTCTTCGCGCGGTCCTCGCCGCGCGCGGAGCCGATTCCCATCAGGGCGCTGCCAGCATCACTCATGACGCCCTTGACGTCGGCGAAGTCGACGTTGATCAGGCCCGGGGTGGTGATCAGATCGGTGATGCCCTGCACGCCGTTGAGAAGCACCTCGTCGGCGCTACGGAAGGCGTCCATGAGGCTCACCTGGGCATCGCCGAGCTGAAGCAGACGATCGTTGGGGATGACGATCAGGGTGTCGCACGATTCACGCAGCGCGGTGATCCCTGCCTCTGCCTGGCCACCGCGGCGCTTGCCCTCGAATGCGAACGGTCGCGTCACCACGCCGACGGTCAGTGCGCCAAGCTTGCGGGCGATCTGGGCCACCACCGGTGCACCACCGGTGCCGGTGCCGCCGCCCTCTCCCGCGGTCACGAAGACCATATCGGCGCCCTTAAGGAGCTCCTCGATCTCGTCGCGGGCGTCTTCGGCCGCACGCCGGCCGACCTCGGGATCTGCACCGGCGCCGAGCCCCCTGGTCGAGTCACGTCCGACGTCGAGCTTGACGTCGGCGTCGCTCATCAGCAGCGCCTGGGCGTCGGTATTGATGGCGATGAACTCCACCCCCTTGAGCCCCTGCTCGATCATGCGGTTCACGGCGTTGACGCCGCCGCCGCCGATGCCGACGACCTTGATCACGGCCAGGTAGTTGTGCGGTGGCGTCATGACGCTCGCCTTCCTCTTGTCGATCGCGAAACCCTAAACCTCAACCATAGATTCAGAGTTATGTCAAGTAGTGATGTTGGGATTGACGCTAGGCATCACCACCCCGGTGGGCCAGCAGGTGGCCCGGCGTGTCGCCAAACTCGTGTCCTCCGACACCGATTCGCAGGGCGTCGACAGCGAATCCTCAGCGAAAGGCAGGGAAGTTCGGCGCCGAGACGTTGTACTCGGTCGCCCTCTGGCTCAGGAGGTAGCCAAGTGTGCGCGCCTTCTCGTCGTTGCGAGTGTCATCACCCCAGATGACCTTGCGGTCGCCGGTCAACGCCAATTCGATATCCACCGGCGAATTCGCGATCACCCGCAGCACCAGCGCCGACAACTGCGGAGGCAGGCCCGCGGTCACCCCGAGCGCAGCGCGCGTTGTCGGATCGGCCGGACCGGGAGTCGCGGTCTGCAACACCGGGAGTTTCTTGACCTCTGCGGGAATCGCGGAGTTCGGGTACGTCAGGTATCCCACGCCAGACCGGTCGAGCACGTGCACCTTGTCGCCATCGGGAACCACTGCGACCGGTACCCGTTCGGAGACAGTGATCTGCAAGGTCGAGGGATAACTACGCTGCACCCGCGCCGAAGAGATGGACGGGATGGCCGCGATCCGCCGCGCCACCGCCTCGGTGTCGACCTGCAACAGCGGCGTACCGGACGCGACCGCGGCAGCACCGAGGATCTGTGCTCCGGGAACGGTTCGATTGTCACTGATCTCGATGTTGCGCACCGACATCAGCGGCGTCAGGTAAGCGATGAGCACCAGGCCCACGACCACCACGACGGTCAGAACGACGCCAAGAACAATCCGCGGACGACGCCGTTGCGGCAGCACACGCATCAACGCTCACCGCCGCCCGTTGTCTCGACGTCGGGATCGAGATCCCCACCGGACGCGCGATGCGCGAGCGCGGCAAGGATTTCCGGACCCTGCATCGTGATGTCGCCCGCACCGATGGTCAACACCACGTCCCCCGGCCGCACCAGCCTGGCCACCGTTGTTGCCAGCGCGGACAGATCGGGCTCGAAGTGTGCCGCCAGCGCCATCCGCTCGACGATCATCCGGCCACTGACACCGGGTACCGGCTCCTCGCGCGCCCCGTACACATCGGCGACCACCACTGCATCGGCGAGGTCGAGCGAAGCAGCAAAATCGTCGGCAAATTCCTCTGTGCGCGAATACAAGTGGGGTTGAAACACCGCGACGACGCGGCGTCGGTGGCCGGAGTCGTCGCCGTCGACCATGGCACGCGCGGCCGTCAGCACCGCGGCCACCTCGGTCGGATGATGGGCGTAATCATCGAAGACCTCGACGACTCCCCCGGCCGTCGCACCCCGTTCGGCGCTGTCGTCGCCGTCGGCCCCACCGCCCTCGACACCACCGTCGTCGATGCTCACGCGGCCCTTGAATTCGAATCGCCTGCGCACGCCGGCGAACGCCTCGATCCCCTTGATCACCGCCGAGAGGTCACCGCCTGCGCAGGTGGCTGCGACGATCGCAGCAATCGCGTTGCGCGCCATATGGATTCCCGGAATCGTCAGTGCCACCGAGCGGTGCACCGGATTGTCCGCCACCGCCTCGGCATCGATGACCGGCGAGCCGAAACGCACACCGATCTCACTGCCGGTCGCCGTCGGCATCCAAGAGGTCATCGTCGCCACCACCCGCACGCCGTCGGGAACCTCCACCTCCGGCACGCCGTAACCCAGCACCGACACGCCACGCTGCGACAGAGACGCCGCGTGGCGCCGCGCAAGTGCGCAAGCACCCGGATCATCGAGACACACCACCAAGGATCCACCCGGCTTGATCCGCGCAACGAACTCGTCGAACACCGCGACGTAACGCTCCACCGTGCCGAAGAAGTCGAGATGATCGACCTCGATGTTGGTGACCACCACGATATCCGGGACGTATTCGAGCAGCGACCCGTCACTCTCATCGGCCTCGGCCACGAACACCGACCCGCTTCCGTGATGGGCGTTGGTACCCGACTCGTTGAGTTCACCGCCGATCGCGAACGACGGATCGAGGCCACAGTGTTGCAGTGCCACCACCGTCATCGAGGTGGTCGAGGTCTTTCCGTGCGTGCCCGCGATCAGCACCGACCGGTACCCGACCATCAACTCCGCCAGCACATGCGGCCGCAACAGGATCGGAATCCGGCGCGACCGCGCGGCAACAAGTTCCGGGTTGGTCTTGGGGATCGCCGCGTGCGTGGTCACCACCACCGACGGACCACCAGGGATCTGATCCAGCGCCGAGGGGTCGTGCCCCACCTGGATCAGGGCGCCACGTGTGCGCAACGCCAGGATGCCGCGACTACTCTTGGCGTCCGACCCCGACACCTGAGATCCCCGCGCGAGCAGGATACGAGCCAAACCCGACATGCCCGCACCACCGATGCCGACCATGTGGACACGGCGCAGATGGTCGGGCAGCTCCCCGACCACCGACCCCGACATCTCGCCGGTCATGGGTTACCTCCCTCGCCGGATTCCACACGACAACTCACGTCGGCACCAGGCGTGCCGACTCCCCAATTGTTCACTGCTCGGAGGCCGAGAGCGGCGAACGAAACGCGGCCGCCAGCGGCTTACGATGCTCACCGGCGCGAAACCGCGCAGCCAGGTCCAACGCCGCCCGCGCCACCTCGGTCGCCGCGTCGCGATGCCCGGTACCCGACGCGGCCGCCGACATCGCCGACAGCCGTTCCGGATCCGACAACAGGTCGGGCACCTCCCGCGCCACCCAGTCGCTGGTGAGATCGTCGTTGTCGACGAGCAGCCCACCACCGGCACGCACGACCGGCAACGCGTTGAGCCGCTGCTCCCCATTGCCATGCGGCAGCGGCACGTAGATCGCCGGGAGCCCCGTCGCCGACACCTCGGCCACCGTCATCGCACCCGACCGGCACACGACCAGGTCGGCCGCGGCATATGCGAGGTCCATCCGCTTGAGATATCCGACACCCCGATATGGTGGAGCCCCCTCGGGCGAGACCGGATCGATCGAGTTCTTCGGTCCGTACGCGTGCAGAACACCGATGCCCGCGCGACCCAACGCCTCGGCCGCACCGGCCACCGCCGCATTGAGCTGCGCAGCCCCCTGCGAGCCGCCGAACACCAGTAGCGTCGGAGCATCCTCGTCAAGCCCGAAATAATGACGAGCCTTGGCGCGCAAGGCCATCCGATCCAACTCGGCGATCTGCCCGCGCACCGGGATACCGACCACCCGGGCGTCGGCGAGCCCCGAACCGTCCACCGCTGCGAGCACCACGTCAGCGAACCGTGCACCCACCTTGTTGGCGATACCGGCACTGGCATTCGCCTCGTGGATCACCACCGGTAGCCGCCGTTTGCCCCGCAGATGCGCCTGCGCCGCGAGGTAGGCGGGAATCGACACATAACCGCCGAAACCGACGACGACGTCGGCATCCACCGCCGCCAGCGCCTTGCGTGCAGCTACCACCGACCGGGCCAGTCGCAGCGGAGTCTTCGCCAACTCCACACCCGGCTTACGCGGCAACGGCACCGGCGGGATCAACGACAACTCGTATCCACGCTCGGGAACCAGCGACGTCTCCAGCCCACGACTCGTTCCCAACGCGGTGATCCTGGCCTGCGAGTCCAGACGCCGCACCGCGTCGGCGACCGCCAACGCAGGCTCGATGTGCCCAGCCGTACCGCCACCGGCCACTACCACCGAGAGCGGGCGAGAGTCCGATCCCTCGGCCCACGCAGCACCGTGCTCCTGTGATTCCATCGCGGGTCGTCAACTCCATTTCGCCGCCAGTCGGCGGGTCACACCGTCACATCCGAACACGCACGTCTGCCTCAGCGGCGACGCGCCGTACCACTGGGATATCCGCGCGGCTGCGACCGCGACTGCGAACCCGAATATCCAGACCGGGGCCACCTCGAATGACCGGCCGAGTACCGCGCGTTCGCTTCGCTCCCGGCGCCCCGATAACGAGGCCCGCTCGCTTGACTCCCGGCGCCCCAATAACGAGGCCCGCTCGCTTCGCTCCCGGCGCCCCAATAACGAGGCCCGCTCGCTTCGCTCCCGGCGCCTGCACGATACCTGCCGGCGTCCTGGGTCGCCCCTGCCGGGCGCACCGCCGCTCCCGACCTGCGACCCGGCAGCACCCGGCGCCATATCGATCGCTTGGCCTCCGGAGTCGGAGCCGGACCACCCCTCGGTCCTAGCCGTCCGCGACGCACCGACGCCGGGGTCGAGCCCGACCCCGAACGCCGCCCATCGAGTCGATCACGCAGCACCTCGGCGCGAGACGGCTTGTAGGCCACCGGGGTCGGTAGGCGCAGGATACGGCCCAGCCGTCCGGGCCTACTCGTCGACAACGCCACCACCGCTTCCGGTTCATGGCGGGCCGCGTTGGCCAACAACCCGAGCATCGCCAACACCGTCAACGTCGATGTGCCGCCCGCCGACAATAGCGGCAACTGGATGCCGGTTACCGGTAGCAGGCCGATCACATATCCAATGTTGATCAGCGCCTGCGTGGTGATCAACACGGTGATCGTCGCCGTCATCAAGCGCAGGAACGGATCGGTCGACCGGTGGGCGATGCGCAGACCGATGAAGGTGAAGATCACGAACAGCGCCACCACCAGCAGGCCCCCGATGAGCCCGAGTTCCTCACCGATGATCGCGAAGATGAAGTCGTTGTGCGCGTTGGGCAGATAGTTCCATTTGGCACGACTCTGCCCGAGCCCTACCCCGAACACACCGCCGTTGGCCAGTGCATAGGTCGCCTGACGGGCCTGGTATCCGGCCCCCTGCGGATCGTCGATACCGCCGAGGAAGCTCATCACTCGCTGCGAGCGATAGCCCTCCACCAGAGCCAGCACGATCGCGATGCCCGCACCCGTCAGCGCGAACGCAGTGAACACCTTGATCGGTAGACCCGCGAACCACAACAGGGTGCCGATGATGATCGCGATGGTGATCGTCGTCGACAGGTTCGGTTCGAGGATGATCAGCAGACAGATCAGCAAACCGACCGGCAACAGCGGGATCAGCAGTTCCTTCAGCGGTGCGTTGTCCCGACGCCGCGACGCCAGCAAATGCGCACCCCACACACAGAGCGCGACCTTCACCAGCTCCGACGGTTGCACCGACAGCCCCGAGATGACGAACCAGCGTCGGGCACCCTGGCTGAGCGTGCCCACCCCGGGGATCAGCACCAGCGCCAGCAGCACCGTCGTGATCACCATCAGGGGCGCGGCCATCCGGCGCAACAACCGCACCGGTAGTCGCAACGTGAGGTAAAAGACGACCACGCCCATCAGGGCGAACACGACCTGCGTCGCGAACAGGCCGTAGGCCGATCCGTCCTGCGAATAACGCTCGACCGACGACGCCGAGAGCACCATTACCAGCCCGAACGCCGTCAACAGCAACGCCAGGGTCACGATCAGGTGATACGACGCGAGCGGACGGCCCAGTAGGCTGCGCGTACCCTCCGCGATCGTCGACAATGCCGTCCCGACCATTTCGGCCACACCGGCCTGCTTCGGCGTGTCGGAGGTTCGCGCGTCTGCTCGTGACCGGGAGCGCGAGGGCGTGCTTTCCCTCGTCTCTGTCGCGTCGTTCGCGGCCCCATCGTTCGCGGCCCCATCGTTCGCAGCCCAGACGGCGTCGGTATCCGACTCCACTTCCGTGTCGTCGGTCGGCGCGTCGGGATCGTCGGACGATCCGTCCGTCGACGCGGTACTCATCGCCGCTGCGCCTGCTCATCGACCGCCCGGCCGTCGCCGGCGAGCGAGCGTGCGGCGTCGGCGAATGCATCCCCGCGTCGACCATAGCCGGCGAACATGTCCAGCGACGCGGCCGCGGGCGCCAGCAGGATCGCGTCGGGACGATCCTTGCCCCGGTGAGCCGCGGCGAGGGACCACGCGACGTGTACGGCGCGATCCATCACCGCCACCGCGGTGTCGCCGGGTGGCGATGCGGATGCCGACGACACACCGGAGGCACCCGGGGCGACGGAGGCACCCGGAGCTGCGGGCAGGTCGACGCCCGACGGGAAGCAGAGCTCTCGCTGTACGGTCACGCAGCCATCGTCCCCTGTGAACACTGTGACGGTTGGGACTTCTGGGGCGTGTCGCGCGATCGCTGCGACAACCAGCTCGCGATCGCGCCCGATCGCAACGACGCCGGCAAGACGATCGGCGACGGCGTCGAGCATGCTCGCCAGCGACGCGCCCTTGAGCAAACCGCCGGCGATCAGGATCACCCTGCGATGAGCGGCGATCGCCGCCTGCGCGGCATGCGGATTGGTCGCCTTGGAATCGTCAACGAAGGCAATGCCATCCAGCTCTGCAACGACCTCGCCACGGTGTGCGGCCGGCCGGAACGCCGCCAGTGCCGATCGGATCGCGTCGGGGCTCACCCCGATCGACCGGGCCAGCGCCGCAGCGGCCAGGGCATCGGCCAGCCCGGACGGTCCCGGTGGCCGGATACCCGCGACTTCGGCGAGTGTCGTGCCCTCCGCACTCCCGACTCCGGCCATCGCGTCCGCCTCGCCGAACGCGCGGTCGACCAGTTCCCCGTCGCGAACCCCGACTTCGCCGTCGGCGGGCGCCGACAGCGTGAACCCGACCCGCCTACCCATGACCGCCAGCGCTGCGGCGACGGGATCATCGAGCCCGACGACGCCGACGGCTCCGTGCAGGGCGATCTGCTTGGCCTGTGCGTAGGCGTCGAAGGACCCGTGCCAGTCGAGATGGTCGTCGGCGACGTTCAGCACGACACCGGCACTCGGCACGATCGACGGCGCCCAATACAGTTGGAACGACGAGAGTTCTGCGCAGAGCACGTCGACGCGGGGGCTCTCGGCCATGGCGTCGAGCACCGGGCGCCCGATGTTGCCGCACGCTGCGCCGGCACGCCCGGACGCGGCGACGATGTCGGCGAGCATCGAGGTCGTCGTGGTCTTGCCGTTGGTGCCGGTAACGACCAGCCACGTGCGCGGGGGTCCATAGATCCCGGCGGAATCCAGCTGCCAGGCGAGTTCGACCTCACCCCATATGGGTAGGTCTGCAGCGCGTGCGGCGACGGCGAGCGGGTGGTCGGGCGGGAAGCCCGGCGACACGATGACCAGATCGGTACGTTCTATCCAGGCAGGATCAGCAAGTAGATCGGCGACGGCGATCAGCCGAGCCCCGCGGTCGACCATGGCCGACGCCCCGGCGATGGCGCCCACTCCCTCGGTGGTGACGCGTTCGTCGGCAATGGTGACCTGCGCACCCAGATCCAGCAGGTGGCCTGCCGCCGACATCCCGGCCGACCCGCCGCCCGCGACGAGCACCGAACGGCCCGGCAGCGGTACCCCGGGGTGGGACGTCGCACTCATCGTCTCAGCCCTTGACGGCCAGGAACTCGCCGTAGAACAGCGAGAGCCCCAGGGCACAGGCGATGGCCGTCAACAGCCAAAACCGGATGATCACCGTCGTCTCCGCCCAACCGCCGAGCTCGAAGTGGTGATGGAACGGCGCCATCCGGAACACCCGTCGCCCGGTGGTCCGGAAGAATGCAATCTGGATGACCACCGACACAATCTCGGCGACGAACAGAGCACCGATCACGACGGCGAGCAACTCGGTGCGGGTGGTGATGGACAGCCCGGCGAGCATGCCGCCGAGCGCCAGCGACCCGGTGTCGCCCATAAATATCTTGGCAGGAGCGGCATTCCACCAGAGGAATCCCAGGCAGGCTCCGCCACCGGCAACCGCGATCAGCGCCAGATCCAGCGGATCGCGCACGTTGTAGCAACCCTGGGGGATGTCGTTGGCCGGTTTCGCCCCGCCGGAGCAGGCGTTGACGAACTGGAAGAAGGCCACCAGCACATAGGACCCGAGGACCATCGCCATCGAGCCGGCGGCCAGACCGTCGAGACCGTCGGTGAAGTTGACGGCGTTCGACCACGCGGCGACCACCAGCCAGACAAACACGACAAAGGCAACCGACACCATCGAGATCGCGTCGATGTCGCGGACGTAGGACAGGTACGGTCCGGCCGGGGTGAGACCGGAGTTGTTGCGGAACTGCAGCACCAGGATGCCGAACAGGATCGCGGCGATGAACTGCCCGATCGATTTGGCGGTCTTGTTGAGTCCCAGGTTGCGCTGTTTGCGGATCTTGATGAAGTCGTCAAGGAATCCGACACCGCCCAATGCCGTTGCAAGCCCCAACACGAGCAATCCCGATGCGCTCGGCCCAGCGTCGGAATCCATGAAAATCCCGGCCAGGTGGGCACCGAAATAGCCGGCCCACAAGGCGATCAGGATCGCGACACCGCCCATCGACGGCGTGCCTCGTTTGGTCTGGTGGCTCTGCGGGCCCTCGACCCGGATCTCCTGACCGAAGCCCTGCCGCGAGAACAATCGGATCAGCAACGGGGTGAGCATGATCGACACCGCCACCGAGATGGCCCCCGCGATGAGGATCTGGGTCACCTGCACGTCCTCGCCTTCATTCGTTCGCTCCTGCGTTTGAGTCGTCCGGCTGCGCTGCCTTCTCGGCCTGCGCTGTCTTCTCGGCCTCCACCGTGCGCAGTGTCACCGGTTGATGAAACGCATCCTCGATGAAGGCGGCGATCCCACCGGCCCGGTCTCCCGCCGCCCACAGGACGGTGTCGCCCGGCTGCGGTCGCCACTGCGGCTCGTCGATGAACAAGGCGACGACCTCCTCGACGCTCTGGACCTGACGGACCTCGTCTCCCCAGGACCCCTCCATCACGGTGCCTTGATGCAGCGCACGCACGGCCCGACCGGACCCTACGCACAACACCTTGTCCACGGCGAGACGAACCGCAAGCCGGCCGACCCGGTCGTGTTCGACGGCCCGATGGTTCTCGTCGTCGCGGTCGGCGCCGTCGAGCAAGAGTTCGCCGATGATCGCCCACGTCCGCCGGCCCAGGAGGTCGCCCGCGCCCGCTCGCCGAGCCCGATCGGCCGACTCTACGAGTGCCCGCAGCCCAGACGTGACGTCATCGATCCGCGCGGGCATCGCGGTGGTGAGCACGGTCAGCTCGGTGCTCACCGGAGTGCCTCTCGGCCCGCCGGCTGCTCGGTGGCGCCACCGGAAATCTGGTCCAGGGCCTCGCCCAGCACCACACGGTCGTCGAAGGGGTGCTTCACGCCGTCGATCTCCTGACCTGCCTCATGTCCCTTGCCGGCCACCAGGATCACGTCGCCGGGCTGCGCCCACTCGACGGCTGCGGTGATGGCCGCCCTCCGATCCCCGATCTCGCGATGATCGGCACCGGCGGGCAGATCGTCGGCGGGTACCTCGGCGAGTCCGGCGAGCATCGCCGCCCGGATCGCCGCGGGGTCCTCGGAGCGCGGGTTGTCGTCGGTGATGATGACCAGCTCGGCCCCGCGGGCTGCCGCGGCGCCCATCATGGGGCGCTTGCCGTGGTCCCGATCGCCGCCTGCGCCGACGACCACACCGATCCGGCCAGCACTCTGCGCGCGCAACGTCGACAGCACGGCATCGAGGGCGCCGGGCTTGTGCGCATAGTCGACGATGGCCAGAAATGGCTGTCCACGGTCGACCCGCTCGAGACGACCGGGCACCGACACCTGCGCCAACGCGGTGGCGGCCTCGGTGGCGCTCACCCCGGCGGCAACGGCGATCGCGACGGCCAAGGTGGCGTTGGCCACGTTGAACCGGCCGGGCAGCGGCAGCATCATCCCGACGCCGCTGCGCCCGGGACCGGTGAGCGTGACGTGCTGCGACCCGTCGGGCCCGACCGTCACCTGCTCGGCACGCCAGGTCGCCGCGACGTCCGCCGTCGTCGACACCGTGACCGGATCGAATGACGAACCAGCAGAAGCGATTTCGGCCATCCGACGACCCCACTCGTCGTCGACGCAGATCACCGAGCGCACCGCACGGGTCGACGATCCGGCAACGAACATCAGCGCCTTGGCCTCGAAGTAGGCTCGCATCGTCGGATGGAAATCGAGGTGATCCTGCGACAAATTGGTGAACGCGCCCACCGAGAAATGTGCACCGTCGACGCGCCCGAGCGCCAACGCGTGGCTCGAGACCTCCATGACCACCGCGTCGACGCCGCGCTCGACCATGGCGGCGAGCAACCCCTGCAGCGTCGGAGCCTCGGGAGTGGTGAGCGAACTCGGCACAGCGGCACCGTTGACCCGCGTCTGGACGGTGCCGATCAGTCCTACCGAGTGCCCGGCGGCCAGCAGCGCCGCCTCGACCATGTAGGACGTCGTGGTCTTGCCCGAGGTACCGGTGATGCCGATGAGCTTGAGTCGCTGTGACGGATTACCGTAGATACGCGCACTGACCCCGCCGAGAACACGCCGGGGTTCGGGGTGCACGAGGACAGCACAGTTCGCGTCAATGGGTAGGACACGGGTCAACTCGGCTCGTCCCGCGGCATCGGTGAGCACGGCGGTCGCGCCGCGTTCGACAGCGTCGGCGGCGAATCGGGCACCGTGGGTGCGAGCGCCGGGCAGCGCGGCGAACAGGTCACCGGACCGGACGTCCTGGGCGCGCAGCGACACCCCGGTGACGGCAGTTGTCGCACGTGCCTCGCCCACCAGATCGAGCCGCGCGCCGGTCGCCTGGGAGAGGACGCCGACCTCGGTGGGATCGAGATGGGTCGGGCGGCTCAGGTCGTTCGGCCGACGCCGCGGTGACGATCCGCTTCGTCCTGCCATCGTGCAGATCCCCTCCTCTCACGCCGTCGCACACATCTCGGGTTCGGGTTCGGGCGGACCCGTTGTCAGATATCGGCTGTCAATACCGGCCCTCATGTGCCGGCTCTCGCCTGCCTACCAACCGCTGTTGTCTGATACGCCCGTGAACACACCTACGATACCGTCAGCCCGGACGCCACCCGTACAGGGTCGGCGCCGGCGTCGGGGCTCACGAAGCCTGCAACACCATATGAGGCGTGGGCTGCGGCGATTGCGGAATGCGGTCGTGCTGCAAGATCCACGATGCGATCGACTTGAACAGCGGAGCAGCCGACTGCCCGCCCGAACCGTCGGAACTGCGCTTGGGATTGTCGAGCATGATCCCGACCACAAACCGCGGATCATCGGCCGGGGCGATCCCCGCGAAGGTGATGTTGTAGCTCGAGTTCGAGTAGCACCCGCACGCCGGATCGACCTGCTGTGCCGTACCGGTCTTGCCCGACAGTTGATAGCCCGGTACCGCACCCTTGGCGCCGGTACCCTCCTGCTCACCCGTCGGATCGTCCTGGAAGATCCCGCGGAACATGTTGCGCACCGTCACCGCGGTCTGCGGACTCACGACCTGCACGCCCTGTGGTCGAGGTTCGTCGGACGGCGATTGCCCCTGTCGTGCTTCGGACTCGAGAATGCGCGGCGGGATGCGCAGTCCGTCGTTGGCGATGGCCTGGTACATGCCTGTCATCTGCAACAGCGTCATCGACAGGCCCTGCCCGATCGGCAGGTTCGCGAACGAACCACCCGACCACTGGCTCAGCGCGGGAACCTCGCCGCCGCTCTCGGCGGGCAAACCGACGCCGGTGATGCGGCCGAGTCCGAAGCGGTTCACCAGATCGGCGAATCGTTGCTCGCCGACCTGCTGAGCCAGCATGAGGGTGCCGACATTGGAGGACTTACTGAAGATCCCGGTCGTGGTGTACGGGGCAACACCGTGCACCCACGCGTCGTTGACGGTGACCCCGGCCATGTGGATGCTGCCGGGAACCTGATGAACCTGTTCGGGCGTGGTCAACCCGTACTGAATCGCCGCCGACGCGGTGATCACCTTGTTGACTGAGCCGGGCTCGAACGGTGAGGTCACCGAGGGGTTGCCCAGGTTGGCGTCTGGCTGATCCGACAGCGGCTTGGATGCGTTGAACGTGCCGTCGTTGGCCATTGCGAGTACCTCACCGGTCTTCGCGTCGAGCACCACCGCCGACGCCGACCGCGCACCTGATGCGGCCTTGGCCTTCATCACCTCGCTCTGCACGTACCACTGGATGTCGGAGTCGATGGTCAGTTGCACGTTGGCGCCGTTGATCGCCGGGTGGACGTTGCGTGTTGATCCGGGGATGATCGCGCCGTCGGAACCGCGGTCATAGGTCTTGGAGCCGTCGGTGCCGGCCAGCACCGAGTCGAGTGATGCCTCGAGACCGATCAGCCCGATGCCGTCATAATTGACGTCTCCGACGATGTTGGCGGCAAGCGATCCGCCGGGATAGATCCGCACGCTCTGCGGATCGGCCCCGACCTCGGGGTAATCGGCGGTGATCCGCGATGCAACGTCCGGGCTGATCGAGCGCGCCAGATAGACGAATGTGTCGTCACTGGTGAGCTTCTTGTAGAGGTCGTCGGCGCTGATCGATCCGCCGAGCGCGCCCGAGACGCCGTCGGCGATCTGATGCAGACGGGTCTCGACGTCAGGCAAATTGGGATTGTCTTTGTGCGCCTTGGCGATCGAGTTGCGCACCGCTTTGGGCAAGAAGGTCAGCGACCGCGCCTCATCGGTGTAGGCCAACGGCCGTCCGTTGCGGTCGAGGATGGCCCCACGCTTGGCGGTCATGATCTGCGTGTACTCGCGCTGCGCAGCTGCCTGTTGCGCCAGCGACGGCGCCTCGATGGTGTGGACGACCACCATGCGAATCGCCACGGCGATGACCGCGAGCAGTACCACCACACCCGCGATCCGACTGCGAACCACGAAGGTATGCGGCCGATTCGGGGGTTGTCGGGGGCGCCGTGGTGATCGGCCTGCTCCGCCGGCGGGCGATCGGCCTGCTCCGCCGGCGGCCGAATGGCCGGAGGCGGCCGATCTGGTCGCACGTGTCGTCATGATCGTCAATTGTCCACCGTACTAACGCGTCTCCGGCGAATTTCCGCTCGGCGGGTTGCTCGTCGCCGGCGCGGGCACGGCCTGCGGCAGCACATTGGGCGCAGGCGTGGTCGCCGCCGCGGCCGGCGATGCCGGGGTTGTGGGGGCCGTGGCACCCGGCGTCGCGGTGCCGGCCGGAGCACCAGAACTCGGTGTGGTGGAGTTCGGTGCGGTGGAGTTCGATGCGGAAGTCTGGGCGCCACCGAGACCCACCGAGTCGTCGACCTTCTTCGGATCGATCGTGGCAGCCAGATTCGGCTGATCATCGGGATTGATCGAGGGCATCCGTTTTCCGGTGGCCGCCTCCGGGTCGCCGACGATGTGCGCCTTGCCGTCCGCACCGATCACCATGCGCGCCGGGTTCTGATCCACCACCAGCCCGAGCGCCCCTGCGGCATCGGACAATTCGGGTGCCGAGTTACCTGACTCGAAGGTGCGCTTGAGCGCGTCGGTGCGATCGAGTAGCTCTTGATTCTGTTGGCGGGCGATGCCGATCTGATAGGAGTCCTGCGCCGCCTTGGTCGAGAGCCACAGACTCACACCCAGGCCGAAGGCCAGCACGAGCAGCACTGGGATGACGAAGGGTATACGGGAGAGCCGTTCGGACAAGCTGACCCGCCGGGTACGAGACGCCACGACGACGGCCTCCGAGACCGAACCGCGCCGCGACCGCCGTTCCTGCGCGGCGATCCGCTTGCTGTGCCGATCAATCGCACGCTGGGCCGCCCGCGATCGGGTCGGCCGTCCGACTTCACCTCGGGTGTACCGGGCGGCGCGCTCGGTGGTGTCGGAGTCCTTGTCGCGCTGTCGATCCTGACGTTCGATGTCGCCGAGAAGGGTCATCTCACCTCCTCCTCTGCGATTCGTTCGATGACGCGGACGCGGACCGGCGCCGACCGCGAGTTCGAGTCGAGTTCTTGATGGTCAGGGCGCTCGGCCCCCCGGGTGACGAGTCGGAATCGTGGGGCCGTGCCGGGCAATTCGACCGGTAGACCGGGCGGCGAGGTCGAGGTTGTCCGTAATGCGAACTCCCGCTTGACGATCGTGTCCTCGAGAGACTGGTAGCTCATCATCGCCACACGGCCACCCACCCGCAACGACGCGAGTGCCCCCGGAAGCGCCTGCCGGAGTGCCTCGAGCTCGCCGTTGACCTCCACCCGCAGCGCCTGAAAGGTCCGCTTCGCCGGGTGCCCACCGATGCGCCGAGTGGCAGCGGGGATCGTCGCATAGAGGAGTTCAACGAGTCTCGCACTCGTGGTGAAGGGCGCCCGTTCGCGCTCGCGCACGATCGCCGACGCAATCTTTCCGGCGAAGCGTTCGTCACCGTATTCGCGGAGTATGCGGGCGATGTCACCGTGCGAGTAGGTGTTGAGCACATCGGCAGCAGTAGGTCCGGCCTCGGGATTCATTCGCATGTCCAGTGGTGCGTCAACGGCGTAGGCGAATCCCCGATCCGCCTGGTCGAGCTGCATCGAGGACACGCCGAGGTCGAACAGGGCGGCATCGATTCGGTCGATGCCGGCTTCAGCGAGGACCAAAGGAAGTCCGTCGAATCGAGCCTGGTGGAAGGTGATTCGATCGCCGAAGTCAGCCAGACGCGCAGCGGCGATGTCCAGTGCAGCCGCATCCCGGTCGATCCCGATGACCCGGACCAACCCGAACTCCCGCAGGATCAGCTCGGTATGACCGCCGGCACCGAGGGTGGCATCGATGAACACCGGTTGTGCGACAGCGGGATTCGAGAGAGCGGGTCGCAACAACTCGATGATGCGCGCAGCCATGACGGGCACGTGTCCGTGTTCGCCGGAGCGAGGCGCCCCGGAGTGCTCGCGCGAGTGACCCAACGGCGGGGTCTGCGCACCCGCGCTGGCGTCGTCGTTCCGCGGTCTCACCGGCCTGCCCCTCCGAGTTCGCCGACCCCCGAGTGAAGTCTTCCGTTGTCCGGGCAGGCCTCGATGAGGGGTGGCTGTCGTGTGTTGCTTGCGTCGGCTTGTGGTGGAGCGGGGTCCCGACCCGATCGCGCACCTGGCGTTGGGGAAGTACGCCAGGGTCGGACCGGGTCGGGGCCTCGTGCCACCCGAAGCCCTGTGCATCTGTCCTGCACCCACGTTGCGGAGTTAGAGCACCGTGCTCAACGCCGCGGAGTTCGCCGCCGAGAAGTTCTCCTCATGCTGGCTCTGGTATTCACGCCATGCCTGTGCATCCCAGATCTCCAGGTGATCGAAACTGCCGATCACCACACACTCCTTGGACAGTCCCGCGTACTGCCGATGCTCGGCCGACAGGGTGATCCGCCCTTGCCCGTCGGGCCGTTGCTCGTCGGTGCTGGCAAAGAAGTACCGCTGGAATGCGCGCGCTTCGGGATCATTGCGCGACGCCTCCATCGTCCTTTCCGCGATCGCATCGAACTCCTCGGCCCGATACACCGACAAGCTGTAGTCCTGGCCGCGTGTGACCATCACCCCTCCTGCCAATGCGTCGCGAAACTTCGCGGGCAACGTGAGTCGCCCCTTGTCGTCCAGCTTGGGCGTGTAGGTACCGACGAATCTCGTCGACATCTCGGCACCTCCCGCCCACTGGGTACGGCGTTCCGGATTGCCTCACCCAGTGATGCCCACAGTACCCCACTTTCCACCACTTTCCACCCAAAACCCGACCCAATTCCCCCACTGACCATAAATATGCAGGTCACGTGCATGACTTAGGTTTCAACACGGCATGGATCGGTCGTGTCGTTGACACAGCAGGGCTCAACATTTGTGGCCTCTAGTGAGAATTGTGACTGGTGAGGTCACTCCTTCGGCATGGGTGGGGCGTGGTGGGGCACCGCTTGGGGCACGGCGGGTGACGCGGTGGGGCGTGGTGGGGCACCGCTTGGGGCACGGCGGGTGACGCGGTGGGGCGTGGTGGTGCAGCTGATCCGGCGGCCGAACCCCGGAAGCGGGTAGACAACAACAGCCGCACACCCGATAGGGGTGTGCGGCTGTTGTGATGAGTCAGTCGCGGAACCTCACTGGGTTCGTCGCGGGATCAGTCCTGCTCAAACCGGCGGTTGAAGCGGCCTTCCATGCGCTCGGTGAACCTACGTCTGGGCGTAGCGGCCTTCGATCCGCGCCCGCCCGAGCCGCGGTCGGCCGGTCGCGGCGCGCCCTTGCCGGGTAATCCGCCCCAGAGCGCAAGCAGTGCGGCGGCGAACATGACAAGGAAGCCGACAAGACTCAGGATGGGGAAACCACCCACGTCGAGTCCAATGACGGGTCCAACGATCAACAACGCGAGACCGAAGACGAAAACGACCACCGCCTGGATACGACGGCGACCGCTCGCCCGCCCGAGGCGACGCCGGCTGACGCTGGACGCGAACTTCGGGTCCTCCGCGTACAGAGCGCTTTCGATCTCTTCGAGCATGCGCTGCTCGTGCTCTGAGAGTGGCACCGACCCTCCTTAAACCTGTACCGACGAGCCATCGACGAGATGTTGGCCGCGACACTCGCCTGATGACTGCGTTCGCGGCTTAGGACCATGATACGAGGTGATTCCGGTGCCGACCACCATAACCACACTCGTTGAATCGGTTTTGCGTTCAGGGCTGTCACCGGCGCCTATGCGCTGACATGGAAGGCGCCGACGCACGTGACCGCCCGACGGCTTGTGCATATCAGGCAGGATGTGCCAGCGATCCGGATTGCGCGCCATGTCCGCCTTGTTCGTAGCCGATCACCACGGCCTCAACCGTGTCCAGGAATGTCAACACCAGGCGATGTAGCTCGGCGACGACGACGGGATCGACGTCTCGCTCCAACCCGGCCTCGATGTGCATTCGAAGACCTGACCATGCGGCGAAGCGTTCGGCTTGTTCGGCAAGATCCGGCATGATCACGGTCAGCCGATCCCATGCGTTCGACGACAACCCGCGCGTCGAACGGCCGCTGGTCGGCTCACCGATCGCCAGTGCGGCGCCGGCGGCCCGCAGCGCGGCGAGGTAGAGCTGCCGGAAGCGTTCGGCGTCGTCGGTGATCCCGTCGGCGTTCTCGAGAAGGAGATCGGCACGTTCGAGCAGGTCACGTGCGCGCCCGACCACGATCGGATCCACTTCGACCTGTGGGATCGTTCGATGTGCCATCCTGGGCCTCCCTCCGTTGTCGCGATCCTCACGGGCGGTCAACTCGGCGTTACCGGCCGCCCCTTGGGTCAACACGATCCGAGGGCAGGCGCTTCCCTCGCCCACCGCCGGACCGCGTCGGTCGTCGGGTGGCGGCGAACAGCTTGCGGAGGCACATTCATCGAACACCCGTTCGACAGATTCAATGTTAGTCAGATCTGGTCGCCGGAGCAAGGCGTGCCAGCAACCCGATACGCACCACCATGCCCGAGGCCACCGACACAATGCCGCACTCGGCCGGGGCGTGGGAACGACGACAGGAAGGACCGTTCGTGACGATTCGGATCGCCCGTCTCGACGGACGTGACTGTGCGGCCTGGCTCGGTCCCGCGCTCGAGATCTACGTCACAGCGATGAACTACCCACGCGGGACCGAGAGGCATCGCGCCGGATTGTGGCGCGAGCATATCCATCGGCCCGGATGGGAGGCCTACGGCGCGATCGCGGCCGCGCCCCACGTCGAGGATGGCTCGTTGGATCTCGTCCGACGACGGTTGGAGCCGCCCCTGTCCCCCGGCGGCGCTGAGGTGCTCGTCGGCATCACCTACGGCTATCGCGGAACTCGAGACCAATGGTGGAATCAGCAACTGCGAGCCGGCCTGCTATCGACCGGTCGGGACCCGCGGGTCATCGACGAGATCACCGAGGACTACTTCGAGCTGACCGAACTCCACGTCCACCCGAGCGCCCAGGGGCAACGGATCGGCGAATGGCTACTGCACCACCTGCTCGCCGACCGACCCGAACATCACGTCCTGTTGTCCACCCCGGAGGTCGCTGACGAGGGCAACCGGGCGTGGGCGTTGTACCGGCGCATGGGATTCGGTGACGTGCTGCGCGGATTCACCTTCACCGGCGACCCGCGCCCGTTCGCCTTCCTCGGGCGACGACTACCCCTGTCCGCACCGTCGATCGTGCCGGGCGCCGCCGCCGGTCCCACCGTTCCCGGCGAATCCGGCCGCGCCCGATGACCGGACACCCGGTGGCCGACGCGATCGTCGTTGGCGCCGGCCATAACGGGCTGGTCGCGGCCGCCTATCTGGCCCGGGCCGGGCGTTCGGTGAGCGTCGTCGAACGCGACACCATCCCCGGCGGGGCGGTGTCTACCGTCGAACGCTTCCCTGGCTATCGCGTCGACCGGGGATCGTCGGCGCACCTGATGATCCGCCACTCTCCCGTCCTCGACGAACTCGCACTCGCCGACGCCGGTTTGACCTACCTCGACTGCGACCCGTGGGCGTTCTGTCCGGCCACCGACACCGCCGGGCCGATCGTCTTCCGGACCGACCTCGACGCCACCTGCGCCTCGATCGAAGGTGCCTGCGGACGCGCCGATGCCGACGCTTATCGCGCGTTCGTGGCGACCTGGGCACCGCGCGCCCGAGCTCTCATGCGCTCCTTCTACGAGCCAGCCACGCCGGGTCGGTTCACGCGCGCGTTCGGCGGGCTCGGCCCCACCGCCACCACTGCGCGGACCGGACTCTTCGGTGCGCGATCGGGTCGGATGATGTCGGTGACCCAGGACCTGATGTCGTCCGGGGATGCCCTGCTCGACCGATGGTTCGGCTCCGAGCACCTCAAAGCCGCCCTGGCCTGGTTCGGCGCCCAGTCGGGCCCGCCGATGAGCGCCCCCGCGACTGCCCCGATGATCGGGTTCGCGGCGCTGATGCACCAGATCCCACCCGGACGCGCCGTCGGGGGCAGCGGAGCACTGACCGATGCCCTGGTGCGCCGCCTCACCGGTGACGGTGGCGAGGTGATCACCGGTGCCGCGGCCACCTCGATCTCCCGATGCGGCGACCACTGGCGCGTCGATACCGCCGACGGCGCACCGCGATGTGCCGACACAGTGATCAGCGCCTGCCACATCCTGGCCACCCTCGACCTGCTCGCGGCGGGCGGATTCGACCCCGAAGCGCTCGCGCGGTGGCGGCGTCAGATCATCGTCGGCTCGGGTATCGGGATGGCCGTCCGGCTGGCAACCAGGAAGCTGCCCGAGTATCGGGATCTGCCCGCCGACCTGCCCGCCCACGGCGTGCATTCGGCGTTGGGCCTGCTCGTCACAGATCGGGACCACCTTCGTCGCGCGCAAACCGCAGCAGCTGTCGGCGAACTGCCGGATCGGCCTGCCTGTGTGGCGATGGGATTCTCGGGCATCGACCCGACCCTCAGCCCGCCCGGACACCATCTCGTCAATCTGTGGGCGCAATGGCATCCGCGTCATCTCGCCAACGGCACCGGATGGGACGAGGTGTCCGCCACCGCCGCCGACGCGATGGTCGCCGAGGTCGAGCGCCACGCGCCCGGCTTCGCCGACGCCATCGAACTGCGCCACGTCCAGAACCCGCAGGCGCTGGAATCCGAGCTGGCACTGATCGGCGGCAACATCATGCACGTCGAGATGACCATCGACCAGATGTTCATGCTGCGTCCGCACCCGGACCTGTCCGGCCATGAGGTACCCGGCGCCGACGGAATCCTGCTCGCCGGCGCGTCCACCCATCCCGGCGGCGGAGTCACCGGAGCCAGCGGGCGGATCGCCGGAAAGGCGGCGATCGCCCGCAGCTCGGGCAGGCACAACGGTGATAGACGCGGTCGGCGCCTATGGCGGCTGTCACCCCGGCATCTGGCACGATGATCAGCGTGCGTCCGCCGATCACTCGCCCGAGCCCACCCCGCGCGTCGTCCCTTGTTCTCATGGTCGTGCTGCTCATAGCGGCCCCGTTGATGTCGGGATGCCTGCAACGGTCCACGACCGTCGGTGATCGATTCGCTGGCAGCGTGATCGTGGCCACCTCGCCGGACAATCCGCGTGGCGCACCGAAATTCGACATCCCCGAGTCGATGGCTGGCACCATCGCGGTCTCGGACTATCGCGCTAGCACGTCGACACAGACTTCGGGCGCGCCGTCGTCGGCGCAGCCGGGTGACACCGATCAGCCGGGTTCATCCCCGTTCGGTTCCAGCCCGTCGCAGTCCACGCCGTCCGATTCCACACAGGCGGCCCCGACCCCTCAGGAACAGTCCGGCGACAGCAACGACGACGCCACGCTGGTCGGAAGCCGGGCAACCTTCAGCAATCTGACCGGGGGTCAGCTCAGTCAGCTCGGCGACATCATCGCCAATGCCTTCGGCGACACCACGATGACCATGGACCTGTCTGCCAAGCGCACCGGCTCGGTGGTGCGCTTCCGTGGGTCGACCGACCTCACCGGACTGATCCCGAAGCGCGACTACGTACGGTTCACGATCTCGTTCGCCGGCCCGATCACCGCGACCAACGGTGACCAGAACACCAACACCGCGGTCTCCTGGACACCCGAGCCCGGCAAGTCCGCCGACTTCACCGCCGAATCGACCTACGCCGACCCGTCGACCGCCGCATTCGGTGGCTGGACCTGGCTGATGGTGCTCATCTGCGCCGCCGTGGTGCTTGTCGTCATCCGGTTGGCCTACGTTTCCCGTGACCGAAGCCCGCGCCCGGGACGCCCGGCAGCAGCAGGCAAGAAGACATTCGGGAAGAAGACGTCGGGGATCACAACGTCGGGGATCACAACGTCGGGGACCGCATCATCGCCGGCGACGACCGCCGGTGACATGTCGCCGGGGAAGGCCCCCGTTCACGCCGACGCTGCGCCCGATCGTGGAGCTACACAGCCGAACTCCGCAGTACCGAACCCTGGAAAGACCGGCACGTCCTGACCCGGCTCCCGCCGAATCACCCCGAGCCGACCGATCGGCCTCAGTGCGCCCCGACCGTCGGCAACGCATCGGGCACACCGACGCCGAGGCGGTCGAGCACCTCACACGTCGCCTTGGCGAAGTTCAGGCTGCAGAAGTGCAGGCCGGCAACGCCTTCGGCGATGAGTCGTTGCGCGGTCTCGGTGGCGAAGTCGATGCCGACCGCCCGCACTGCGGCACGATCCTCCTCTGGGCCGTCACCGGCGGCCTCGGCGAAGCGTCGCTCGACCTCGGCAGGGATCACCGACCCCGACAGTTGTGTCATGCGACGGGCGCTTGCCAGCGAGGTGATCGGCATGAGCCCGGGAATGAGTGGCTTGGCCGCCTGTTCGGGATCGGCGCGCGCCACCCGGTCGCGCAGCCGCAAGAAGTCCTCGACGTCGAAGAACATCTGGGTCACCGAATACTCGGCACCGGCACGCAGCTTGCCGACGAGCACGTCGGTGTCCTGGTCGAGATCGCGGGCCCGGTGGTGCCCCTCGGGAAACGAGGCGACGCCGACGTGGAAGTCACCGAGGCCCGAGATCAGCTCGACGAGTTCACGCGCGTACTCCACACCCTGCGGGTGTCGAACCCATTCGCCGAGTGGATCGCCCGGCGGATCCCCGCGCAGCGCAAGCAGATTCGTGATGCCCTGGTCGGCGTAAGAACCGACGAGGGCACGTAGTTCGGCGATGCTGTGATTGACCGCGGTCAGATGCGCAACCGTCACCAGTGTCGTCTCCGTGGCGAGTTCACCGGCGATCCGGACGGTACGATCCCTCGTCGACCCGCCTGCCCCGTAAGTCAACGACACGAATGCCGGGTCGAGACGTTCGAACACTCGAACTGCCCGCCACAGCCGAGCCTCGCCCTCGAGGTCGCGCGGTGGCATGAACTCCACCGAGAAGTGCACCACGCCGTTGACCGGAGGTGCGGCGAGTCGCTCGACGACGGAGAGGGCCGGCAGGGATGAGGTCACCGCGCCATTGTACGTAGGCCGTCACTGCGTGTCGGTCGTCACTGCGTGTCGGTCGTCACTGCGTGTCGGTCGTCGGTGCGTGTCGGTCGTCGGTGCATGTCGATCGCCGGTGCGGTGCCGTTCGCGGCAGGCGCTCCGAACGTGTCTGTCCACAGACGACATGCCCTAGCCTGAGGGAGTGAGCCCGACCGCACCGCCGCCCGCCGCAGAGCCCACGTCGTTGTCGGAGGTACCCGACGCCACGGGCGCGGTCCTCGAGCACTTCTTCGACGCCACACTGCCGGTCGCCGGCGACATCGCGCCGGTCGTGGGCCGTGCTGCCGACATCGTCGCCGACTTCGTCCGTTTCGGCGGCAAACGTGTTCGACCGATGTTCGCCTACGCGGGCTGGTTGGCCGCGATGAGTAGCCCACACCGGCGACCGCCCCATCCCGAACAGTCCGTCACCGATGCGCTGCGGGTCTGTGCCGCATTGGAACTCGTGCAGGCATGTGCATTGATCCACGACGACATCATCGATCATTCCGACACCCGCCGCGGTCGGCCGACGGTGCATCGGCGCTTCGAGACCGCCCATCGCGACGCCGGATGGTCCGGCGATGGTGCCCGCCACGGCGTCGCCGCGGCCATCCTCGCCGGCGATCTCGCGCTGGCCTGGGCCGACGACCTCTTCGGCGGCCACAGCCCGGCCGGACCGGACACCGGTGCACCTGCACCGAATCCACTTCCGGCCACGGTCTCGGCAATCTGGGCGGCGATGCGCACCGAGGTGCTCGGCGGTCAGTATCTCGACATCGTCAACGAGGTCAGCGGCGACGAGACGGTCGAATCCGCCTATCGGGTGATGGAATTCAAGACCGCCGCCTATACCGTTGCCCGTCCTCTCGAACTCGGGGCCCGCATGGCCGGCGGCCCTGCCGAACTACTCGACGACCTGCGCTCGGTGGGCCACGATCTGGGCATCGCCTTTCAGCTGCGAGACGATCTGCTCGGAATGTTCGGCGACCCGGATCGGACCGGTAAGCCCTCCGGCGACGATCTCGCCGAGGGCAAACGCACCGCGCTTCTGGCGCTGGGCCTCAAGCGCGCCCAACAGCGCGACCCACGGTCGGCGATCGCGCTGCGCGACGCGGTCGGCCGTCGGCTCGACGACAACGAATTGAACCGCATCCGTGAGCTTCTCGTCGATGTGGGAGCCGTCGACGAGATCGAACGCCGCATCATCGACCTGCTCGACGCCGCCGTCACCCGGCTCGAACACGCCGAGATCGGCACCGATATCCGGGCCGATCTGATCGCAATGGCCGGTCGAATCGCCCACCGCGAGGCCTGACTCGTGTTCTCTCGCAGTCGGATTGTGACGACGACCGGCCGGTCGACGCTCGGGCAACCGGGCCCGCCATCGCGCCTGCCGACCGAGATCTGGCTCGGCGGGATCGGGGCGATCGCGGTGTGCCTGGGCGGGTTCTCAGTCGCCGACATCCCACGCAATCACCCGGGTCTGCAGCGCGTGGGACTCGACGCAATCACCTACGGCCACGGAAAGACGCTGGGCGCGATCGTGTTCTGGCTCGGCGTCGCTGCGATGGTGTTCGCGTGGATGCGTGTGGGTCGCCGATTGTGCACGCCGGTTGCCGGTGAACCCCGGCCGAGCCTGACCACATTGCGATGGACAGTGATCGGTTGGGCCGCACCGCTGTGCGTGACCGTGCCACTGTTCAGCCGCGACGTCTATGCCTACCTCGGCCAGGGTGTGGTCTTCGCCGCCGGATTCGATCCCTACGCCGACGGACCTGCCCACCATCCCGGTCCCGTCCTCGACAGCATGGCGCAGGTGTGGGCGTCGACGACCGCGCCGTACGGCCCGATGTTCATGGCGATCACCCGAGGTGTGGTGGCCGTGTCGGGTGAGCACGTCCTCACCGGAGTCTGGTTGATGCGAGTGGCGTTGTTGCCCGGACTCCTGTTGTCACTGTGGGCCATTCCGCGTCTGGCGACCCACTTCGGCGCGTCACCGGAGGTCGGGGTGTGGCTGGCGTTGCTCAATCCGATGGTGGTGATCCACGTCGTCGGCGGCCCACACGTGGAACTGCTGATGATGGGTATGCTGGCCGCCGGGCTCGCACTGACCGTCGCCGGCCGGCACCTCAGCGGACTGGCGGTGCTCGGGCTGGCCGTATCGATCAAGGTCACCGCGGGAGTGGCGATCCCGTTTGTTGTGTGGATCTGGCTCTCCCACATCCGATCCGAACGTAAGGTCACCCGCGCCGACGTCGCGCGGGTGTTCGCGGTGGTGATTGTCGTGCCCGTCGCGGTGTTCGCTGCCTGGACCGCCGCACTCGGTCTGGGACTGGGATGGCTCACCGGCTTGGGCTGGGCCGACCAGATCATCAACTGGTTCACACTGCCCACTGCCGTGGCACATCTGGTGACGCTGGTGGCAGCACCGTTCACCTCGCTGAACCTGTGGCCGGTGCTCACCGTCACACGGGCGATCGGTGCTGTGTCTCTGGCGATCATTCTCGTGGCTTTGTGGTGGCGCCACCGCGCCGACGAACGCAGCGCCGTCGCCGGGCTGGCCTGGGCGATGCTGGCGGTGCTGCTGCTCGAACCCTCGACATTGCCCTGGTACTACACGTGGGTCCTCGTCATCTCGGTCGCGTTCACGCTGCCCGACTGGGTGCGCGCCGTCGTGGTCGGGGTGTCGACGTTCATGGTGATCGTCTTCCAGCCCGACGATTCGATCGTCTTCTACAAGCTGCCCGAGGCGGCGCTGGCTGCCGCGGTGTCGCTACTCGCCGCCATCTCGCTGCTGCGCCCCGACCCGCTGCGCCTGGGCGCCGTGGCCCGCCGGTTGTGGGGCGCCGAAGCCGACAGGCCCCAGGGGTGTGAGACCTAGAACGCCTGCGCCTGCGCTCGTCGGATGACCTCGCGTGCCGAGTGGGTGTGCAGCGCCGCGGCCGGGTGCATCTGCAAATCGTCGAACTCGGTGAACAGCCAACGCATCGCTTCGTCGCGGGTGAATCCGCCGTCAAGTAGGACATCGACAAGGCCGGTGAAGTGCTTGGCGATACCGAGGTCGTCGAAAAACAGGCGGGGCACCGCGGGCTCGCCGTCCCGGGAGACGGCCAGCAGGCGGTGGTCGCGGATCAAGGTGCGCACGCGATTGGTCGAGACTCCCAACCGTCGGGAGACCTCGTCGACCGAATACGTCTCGACCCCGGCCGGGATGACATCGCGCGAGAGGGGAAGTGAACTCACGGCCCAGAGATTACCGGCTCCCGGCCGGTGTCTTCACCTGGATCGCCGCCATCACCGCCGGGCTCGGTGGTGCACAGCACCGCAGTGGTTGCGGTGCGCAGGACCGCCACCCAGGTAGATTCACTGTCGTGCAGGCAGGGGTCGACGAGCTGATCGGGGCGGTGCTGGAGGACCGCTACCGCATCGACGCGCCCATCGCACGTGGCGGGATGTCGGCGGTGTACCTCGCTCTCGATCTACGGCTGGGCCGTGATGTCGCGGTCAAGGTGATGGACACCCGATATTCCGCGGACCCCCAGTTCTTGCGCCGCTTCGAGTTCGAGGCGCGGGCGGTGGCCGGTCTCAAACATCCCGGGCTCGTCGCGGTCTACGACCAGGGCATTGACGACGGGGTCGCCTTCCTGGTGATGGAACTCGTCGAGGGCGGCAGTGTCCGGGAATTGTTGCGCGAGCGGGGCCCGATGCCCCCGCATGCGGTCCTCGCCATTGCCGATCCGACACTGGGCGGACTGGGTACGGCACACGCGGCCGGCCTGGTACATCGCGATATCAAACCCGAGAACGTGCTGATCTCTGATGCCGGCGAGGTCAAGGTCGCCGACTTCGGGCTGGTGCGCGCGGTCGCCGAGTCGGGCGTCACCTCGGCCAGCGTCATCCTCGGCACCGCCGCCTACCTCTCCCCCGAGCAGGTCGAGTCTGCGACCGCCGATGCCCGCAGCGACGTCTATTCGATGGGGGTCATGCTCTTCGAATTGCTCACCGGGCGTACGCCGTTCCGCGGCGATACGCCACTGGCACTGGCCTACCAGAGACTGACCTATGACGTACCTGCTCCCGGTGACGTGATCGCCGGGGTACCGGTCGAACTCGACGAGGTGGTGTTACGGGCGACCGAACGCCGCCCGGCCGATCGCTACGCGAACGCCTTCGAGATGCGGGAGGCGCTGCTCGACGTGGCCGAAGATCTCGATCTGCCGCCGTTCACCGTGCCGGCCCCACGACGCTCCGCCGAGCGGGAGACGATGGCACGCCGTCGGGCGGCGGTCAGCCCGCACGGCACCCGGGTTGCCGCGCGAGCCTGGTCCCGATCGACGACCGACACGCCACCGACGACGGCATCGGCGGCGATCGATCGCCATGCCACACCCGGATCCGTGGCGAGCAACCGCAGTAGTGGGCAGGGCCCGCCCGAGAGGTTCGACGATGCCACCGACGGGCGCCTGCGCACACTGATCTGGTTGGTGATCGTGCTCATCGCGGCGGCCGCGGCGGGTGGCGCCGGATGGTGGGTCGGCTCGCAGTTGCTGCTCTCCTGAGGCACGCACCCGAAAACCCCCGGGCGCCCGAAAGCCTTCAGCAACCGAAAAGCCTAGCCGCGCAACATCTCCGCGACGAGAAACGCCAACTCCAGCGATTGCTGGGTGTTCAGGCGCGGGTCGCACGCCGTCTCATAGCGTCCGGCGAGGTCGAGGTCGGAGATGTCCTGTGCGCCGCCGAGACACTCGGTGACATCTTCGCCGGTGAGCTCAATGTGGATGCCGCCGGGATGGGTTCCCAGTGCATGGTGCACCTCGAAGAATCCCTGAACCTCGTCAACGACGCGGTCGAAGTGGCGCGTTTTGTATCCGGTCGGTGAGGAGTGGGTGTTTCCGTGCATCGGGTCGCTCTGCCAGATCACCTTGTGCCCGCTGGCCTCGACCGCGGTGACCAGTGGCGGCAACACGTCGCGGACCTTGCCGTTGCCCATGCGGGCCACCAGGGTGAGCCGGCCGGGCTCGTTGTACGGGTCGAGACGTTCGACGTACTCCACGGCCTGCTCGGGGGTGGTGGTCGGGCCGATCTTGATGCCGATCGGGTTGCGGATCAGCTCGGCGAAGGCGATGTGGGCACCGTCGAGTTGGCGGGTGCGCTCACCTATCCACAGGAAGTGCGCCGACAGGTCGTAGAGCACCCTGCCGTCGGCGCCGACGCTCGGGTCTTCTGGGGCCTCAGCCAGGCGCAGCAGTGCCCGTTCGTAATCGAGAACCAGTGCCTCGTGGGAGGCGAAGATGTCGGCGGCGCCCAGCGAGGAATCGGAGACCCCACACGCATCCATAAAGCGCAAACCACGGTCGATCTCGGAGGCCAACGCCTCGTAGCGGGCGCCGGCCGGGGACGTGCGGACGAATTCCCGGTTCCAGTCGTGCACCCGCCGCAAGTCGGCCTCCGAGTGGGTCAGCGCGCGAACCAGATTCATCGCCGCTGCGGCGTTGGCGTAGGCGCGCACCAGCCGTGAGGGGTCGTGGATACGGGTGGCCTCTTCGGCCGGGAACCCGTTGACCATGTCGCCGCGATAGGACGGCAGGCCCAAGGCGTCGGTGTCGGCCGAGCGGGGTTTGGCGTACTGACCGGCGATGCGGGCAACCTTGACCACCGGCAGGCTCGCACCGTAGGTGAGCACGACCGCCATTTGCAGCAGCGTGCGGATGTTGCCCTTGATGTGCGGCTCGGTGTTGTCAGCGAAGGTCTCGGCGCAGTCGCCACCCTGCAGCAGGAAGGCCCGGCCCTGTGCCACCTCGGCGAGCTCTCCGGCGAGCGTGCGGACCTCAGCGGGCATACAGATGGGCGGCACCGACTCGAGCACCGTCCGCATACGCCGCGCGTCCTCGGCGGGCCAACTCGGTTGCTGCAGCGCGGGACGAGCCAGCGCGTCGGCGAAACGCGCCTGCAGGTCGCCCGGCAGCGGCGGGAGTTCGGGCAGTTCGTCGATCGGAACGTCTACGGTCCAGTTCACCACCGCTCCAGCGTAGCGAGGCCAGCTGCGCACACGCGCACCGGCAGGAACTGGTCAGGCGCAACACAGCGAAGCCGGCGTCGCACACGCGCACCGGCAGGGAATGATCAGCCCCGGGTCTGCCGTGCGTGTTCGATCGCCTGCCACTTGCGCCAGTTGTGTCGAGCGTCACTGAGTGCGTCATGGGCGTCGGCGGGTGCCGACGGCAGGGCTGGACGGCCCGCGTATTCCCAGTGCTGACGTAGTTCGCGGGTGAAACGTGGGATCGTTCGCGGCAACGCGGTCATCGGCCCCCATAGCTGGCACAGCACGACGTGGTCGTAAGCGCCCACCCAGGCCCACAATTCGATGTCGCCGGGCTCGGTGGTCAGGAAGTCCAGGAGGTCCTCACGGATGGCGCGCCGGGACCGCCATGCCCGTGACGCCGGCGACGGCAGCTTGGGAAGGACGTTCGCGCGAACCCAGTCCCCGGCCCGGCCCGAATCGAACTCGGTGGACACCGCGTAAAATTCTCGACCGTCCTCGGCGACGACACCGATCGAGATGAGATCGATCGTGGTGCCGTCCTCGATAAACTCCGAGTCGTAGAAGAACCGCATACTGGTAAGTATCACCCGCCACCCGGCGAGGGTCGCCGCCGGAGAGGAACGAAGAGCCCGTCATGACGACAATGCTGACTTCGGTGGATGAGCGGTTGCGCCACTGGTCGCCGACCCGGCGCGCGCGCATCGTCATCGGAGTGATCTTCCTCGCATCGGCGGGGATGCAGATGTTCGGGGTGCCGTTCACCTCCAGCTTCGGCACCCGGACCCGCATCGACCTCGACGTCTACCGAATCGGTGCGCAGATCTGGCAGCAGGGACAGAGCTTGTATGCCGACGGGTCGATGCCGTTCACCAGCGACGGCATCTGGTTGCCGTTCACCTATCCGCCGTTTGCCGCACTCGGCTTCGTCCCGCTCGGTGCCATGCCCCTGCCGGTGGCCGGGGTGGTGATGTCTGTGCTCACCATCGTGCTGCTGATGCTCATCGTCCACATCGTGCTGTCGTTGTTGTCGGTGGGCACCCGCACCAACCGTTGGTGGCTCGCGGCACTCGTCGCCGCGGGCGCACTGTGGCTCAATCCGGTGTGGATGACGATGGGTTTCGGTCAGGTCAATGTCATCCTGATGGCGATGATCCTGCTCGATTTCGTCGTCATCGCACGCGTGCGCACGCCCTGGACCCGGGCACAGGGCATCCTGGTGGGTCTGGCCGCGGCGATCAAACTCACTCCGCTGGTGTTCATTGCCGTCTTCGCCGTCGCCCGCCGCTGGCGTGCAGCCGCCACCGCCGGTCTCACCTTCGTGCTGGCGGGCGCGTTCGCGGCGGTGTGGCTACCGCGCGATTCGTTGGGTTATTGGACGCACACGCTGTTCCACACGACGCGGATCGGCGATCCGGCCGGACGCATCAACCAGAACCTCAACGCGGCGTGGGTGCGCATCCTGCCGGGCGTCGACGGTCAGATCGCCTGGGTGCTCAGTTCGTTGGCGGTCACCGTGCTGGCGTTGTGCGCGGTGCACGTGTGCCGTCCCCGGGAATCGTTCGCAGCGGGCGCCGGCCCCGCGGCGCGGATCAATGCGATGCTCGCGACCTGCGCGATCGCGGTCTGGGGTTTGCTCGTCTCCCCCACGTCGTGGGCGCATCATTGGGTGTGGACGATCCCGCTGATCTTGACCACCATCACGGTTGCCGCGCGCACGTCGTCTCGCGGCACCCGGATCGCCCATCTCGGACTGGCCGCGGTCGGGCTTCTCCTGTTCTCCCTCGGGCCTTTTCAATTCCTTCCACAGAGTTCGGCCTCGTGGTCGGTGCTCGCGCAGATCGTCGGGAGTTCGTATTCGATCTGGGGTATCGCCGCACTCGTGGTGATCTGGCGGTTCCCGGCCCAAGGCTTGCGGGCGCCGAGCACCCACGAGGCCACCGGCCGGACCGAACTCGCCCAGATCCGCACGCGCTGACCCAGGTCAGTGGGCGGCCTATAGGGCCGCGAGCACGCTCAGGCAGCCGGTCCCATTCGGGCTTCGGGCTTGGAACCCAGGGACTCGGCGGACGAACGGTTTTTGACGCTGGCTGCATAGACGTCGACGTACTGCTGACCCGACAGACGCATCAATTCGTACATGATCTCGTCGGTGACGGCACGTTCGATGAATCGGTTGCCCTGCATGCCTTCGTAGCGATCGAAGTTCAGCGGCTTACCCACCCGGACGGTGACCTTGGTCGGTCGAAACATCACCGTCCCAGGCGGATTGAACTTGTTGGTACCGATCATCGCTACCGGGATCACCGGCACCCCGGTCTCCAGCGCGATCCGCGCGAGCCCGGTCTTGCCCTTGTAGAGCCGACCGTCGGGTGATCGGGTGCCCTCGGGGTACATGCCCATCAGCTCACCCTTTTCCAGCTGCCGGCTCGCTGCGGTCAACGCACCGGCGGCCGCCTCGGCACCAGACCGGTCGATGGGGATCTGGCCGACCGCGGTGTAGAACCAGCGCTGGAACCTGCCCTTGAGTCCGGTCCCGTTGAAGTACTCGGCCTTGGCCAGGAAGTAGATGCGACGCGGGCACATCAGCGGCAGGAAGAAGCTGTCCATCACCGCCAGGTGGTTGCTGGCCAGGATGGCCGGTCCGCGCGCCGGAATGTTCTCCAGCCCTTCGATCGTCGGCCGCCCCAGCAACCGGAGCAGCGGGCCCAGCAGCACGTATTTGAACACCTGGTACCACATCGTGTGTGTCACTACCCTTCGTCGCACCGACGAGTGCTTACCGGCCACTCGATCCGGTTGTGAACTCTACTCACCCCAGCCGACGAGCGTGAGGCATCGGCCACCCGACGCACAGGACTTGCGGCCTGCGCCGACACCCCGACATCGGATTCCAGTCGCCATCACGTATGAGGTTATCCGGCGTCGGGCCCGTCAGACATCGGGAAGATCAGACATCGGCGACCTGCGCACGCCCGCACCGATCCCCAAGCGAGCGATCTCGGCGGCCCCGAGCACTCCGGCGTTCTCACCGAGTTGCGTACCGCGGATACGCGCGAGCTGCCGATGGCCGGCCCCGGTGACCAGCCGCGCATAGTGCTCGCGGGCCTCGTCGAGGTAGAGCCCCGACGCGGTCCCGACACCGCCGGCGATGACGATGAGGTCGGGGTCGAAGACATCGGCGATCATCGCCAGGCCCTGGCCAAGCGATGCGGCGAACGCGGCGAACGCAGCCACCGCCACCGCGTCGCCGTCAGCGGCGGCGCCGGCCACCCGTCGGCCGGTCAACGACCCGGGGTCGGCGGCCAGATCGGTCGCGAGCTGGCTGCGACCCCAGTCGCCGTCGGCGAGCAACTCGACCACGGTGTCAACCAAAGCCGTTCCGCTGCAATACCTCTCCCAACATCCACGCTTACCACAGGAGCATTGGCGGCCGTCCGGGACGATGGTGAGGTGCCCAAGCTCCGGTGCGACACCAAAGCTGCCACGATAGATCTCCCCGTCGATCAACAGGCCCGCACCGATGCCAGTGCCGATCGCCAACACCAGCACATTGTGTCCGCGGGCCGCCGCCCCGTAGTGACGTTCGGCCACCGCGGCCGAGTTCGCGTCGTGTTCGGTGAACACCGGTATACCGATGCGCGCGGCCATTTCCTCGGCCACCCGGGCCTCCCGCCACGGCAGATGGGGGGCGAATCGCACCACCTCGCGGTCGGGGGTGAGGAAGCCCGCGATCGCCACCCCGACGGCCTTGGCCGCCCAGCGCGAGGTCAGCTCGCCGACCAGGCGGTCGAGGCAGTGTTCGAGGGCTTGCGCCGTCGGCGGGGTCGCCGCGCGCAGAGTGTCGAGCATGACGCCCGAGTCGTCAACCACGGCGGCACGCACGCTGGTGCCGCCGATGTCGATCCCGATGGTCAACTCGCCCATCACTTCTCACCTTCCGACGTCGGGTCGACCACAGCGTGTCCACCCAACGCACCGGTCGGCGGTGTCTGCGGGGCGGCCTCGAGTCGCACCGCGATCGGCTGGTAGCGCCGCGGTGGCGCCCCGGCGTCGGCGGGCGCGCTGCGCAAAGCCGCCGCGATCGCCTCCAGCAAGGTGATGAGTGCGGCGATCAGCCGCGCGAGCAGGTCCCCGATCTCCTTCATCAGTGAGGTGATCTCACCGACGGCGGCCGCGGCCGATCCGTCGCCGAAGAAGGCGCCGGCCGCGGTGGCACCGCCCGATACGGACCCGGCCGGTCGTGCGGTGCCGGTGGGCCCCGTTCTGCCGGTAGCTCCCGATGCACCGGTGCCGAACCATCCCGCGACGACGTCGATCTGGGCGGCCAGCGCGAGCAGCAGGTCGCGTAGTGGGTCGCCTATCGACTCGCCACCACGTGCCGAACCCGACCCGGCATCGGCGCCACGGCTGGTGTCGTCAGTGCTCATGCCCTCGCCTCATACGCTCGGCTCATCCGGTCGATACTCCATCTGGCGATTCGTGTGCACAAGCACGGTACCCTCTGGGGCCCGCCCACCTCCATTCCGGGGCGCAGGCTTGCGCAGCCTCAGGCCTGACGGCCCTGTGGCCAGACTGACGGATCCGGGGTGAAGAGCACCCTGATCCGCCGGCCGTCCCAGCTCGCCTCACCGACGTGGCAGCGCCGCAGCACCGACGGCAGCCGCACCGCGTGACGGAAGCCGTCCACGGTGACGAGCAGGTCGTCGCCACCGCGGCCCAGGTCGAACCGGTGGGGGTCGGGCAGCCGCTGCTCCCACGACATCTCAAAGACGGTGTCGAGCCCGGTACCGGACACCGTCCTCACCTCGGCGTCGCCGCTACCGCGGGCGGCGCCGGTCGGTCGGGCAAGTGAGACAGCGAGTTTGCGTAGTCGCGCCGGGCGATCCAGTGGGGCGGCTGCGAGCTCGACGGTGCAGACAGACACTTGCGGGTCGTCGACGACCACCTCGGCGGGCGCACCGGCACCGACGCCCCGGTTCACCACGATCGACCGCATCGGAAACCCCATCAGATCGGCGATCGCGAGATAACGCGGTAGCGCACCGGCACCGCGTGCGTCGGCCGCCACGACGAGATGCCCGGCGACGACATGCGGATCGGTGAGCAACTCCGCGATGTCGTCGCAGTCGCCGGCAATGGCGTCGACGGCGGCCGTCAGTTGCGTGAGCATCGGTGAGCCGGCGGCCACCGCGAGACGTCGGTGGCGCGGCCACAGCCGTTCGAGGGCCTGCAGCAGGATCGTCGGCGCCCGCAGCAGGGAGTACGGATCGGCGACCCCCGACAGATCGACGACGATGCGTTCCCAAGTGCCGCTGGTGGCCTCGTCGCGGATGCGCCGCAACAGCAAGAATTCCTCAACCCCCGGCAGTGCGGCGAGTTCGGCGGCGTCGATTCCGGCCAACGTGGTCAACACCGGCAGCGTCGTCTTGGCGCCCCGGATACCGGCGGCGAGCAACTCGGCGAACATCGCCCAGGTCTTTTCCAGCGACTCCAGCCGGTCGAGCGTCAGCAAATGTACGCCCGAGGAGACCGCAACGCTCGATCCGGGCATCCGGAAGACCCCCAACAGATCCGGCGTCGGCGAGAGCCGGTCGACGGTGATCAGCAGGGTGTGACGGTCCGGCCGGGCCAAGGGAGCGCGGGCACGATCACGACCGCGGTCACGGCGCAGTGCTCCCGCGGCCGCGACCACGGAGATCCCGGAACCCCCCGGCCCCAGCATCACGTGGATGGGAGTGAGATCGATCAGCCTTCGACCCTCTTCTTCAGGTCGTTGAGGGCGGCATCGGTGATGGCCTTCTCGGCGCGCCTCTTGAGTTGCCCGATCATCGGCACCATCAGGTCCACCATCAGTGTGTAGGTGACCTTGCTCGAGCCGGGCACCTGTTGGACGACCTCGTAGCGGCCGCGCTGATCGCTTTGCAGATCACTGGAGACCAGTTCCCACCAGACCCCGGTGCCGTCGGCGTCCCACTCGTACCGCAATTCGTAGGTGTCGCGCAGCACTCCGGCGTCGAGCACGAATCGCACCCGGCGTGCGCGACCTGCCGAATCACGTTCGGTGACTTGGACTTCGCGGGCCGCGCTGACCCATTCGGGGTAGTTGTCGAAGTCGGCGATCACCGCCATGATGTCGGCAGCGTCGGCATTGACCACAATCGAGCGTTCGGTGCGGTCGGCCATCAGGCACCTATCCGACCGGCCGCGGTCGCGGGCTCGCCGACGCCGCGACCGTCCTCGAGGATGTCCTTGCACTCGAAGGCCATCACCTTACCTGCCACCCGGCGCTGCCGGTTGAGTTCGGCGAGCACATCCGCGCGCTCTCGGTCCGACCGCCCGCCGCCGACCACCGACGCGGCCGGTTCGGCATGCAGGAAGTAATGCAGGACGAAACCGTCGAGCACGGGCTCGCACCAGATCTCCATCGTCCCCTCGATCGGCCCCGACACGCGCCAGCGCACCCCAGCGGCCGCCCGGTCCTCGACCACCTCGAGATGCAGGTCGGGCCACCAGCGGCGCCACCTGGTCCGGTCCCCCAGCACGTCGGCCGCACTCACCGGGTCCGCGGCAACGAAGGTGTCGTCGGCAACCTGAATGCTCGTCACGACTCCAGCTTCACATATCGGCGCGGCCGATCGGTAGGCAACGTCTGCTCTGGCATCGTTTGCTTCGCGCACGGGCCTCACCGCGAACCCGATCGGCGGCGCCGCGACCTCACCAGGTCGCGGCCCACCCGCCGCATCGTGCCAACGGTCGTCGTTACGATGGTCAAGTCATCACTGACGGTCGAAAGGTGCAGGATATGAGCGAGTACAGCGTTCCCGCGAGGTTCACCATCGAGGCCGATGAGAACGCCACCTCGATCATCTTCGGCATCGCCGAACGCACACCGAGCCAGACTGTCTTCCGCCGCAAGGAGGGAGCGACATGGAAGCAGGTGCGCGCCGATGACATCGCCGCGCAGATCACCGCTCTGGCCAAGGGCTTGATCTCCTCCGGCGTGCAGCCCGGCGATCGGGTGGCGCTGTTGTCGGCGACCCGCCTCGAATGGGTGCTGCTGGACTTCGCGATCTGGTCGGCCGGGGCGATCACCGTGCCGATCTACGACTCGTCGTCGAGCTCGCAGATCGAGTGGATCATGACCGACTCCGCGGCCTCGACGATCATCGTCGAATCCGACGAACACCGAAAGCTCTACGAGGGAGCCACTCTCGACCATCCGGTGCAGGTACTGCAGATCGATCCGTCCGACGGACCGGGCGCGCTCGAGCACTTGACGGCCGCTGGTGCCGAGGTCGACGACGACGAGGTCGCCACGCGACGCGCGACGGTCCACGCGAGCGACCCGGCGACGCTGATCTACACCTCGGGCACCACCGGCCGGCCCAAGGGCTGCGAGCTGACGCACGCCAACATGCTCTCCGAGGTCCGCGGAGTCCTCGAGGGCAACATGTCGCAGTTGCTCGCGCCCGGCAAGCGGTTGCTGATGTTCCTGCCGCTGGCGCACGTGCTGGCCCGCGCGATCACCCTGGTCGCCATGGAGGCCGGGGTCGAGGTGGGCTTCACCAACGACATTGCAGGCCTCGTACCGGAATTCGCGGTGTTCAAGCCGTCTCTGATCCTCTCGGTGCCCCGCGTGTTCGAGAAGGTCTACAACACCGCCCGCCAGAAGGCCCACGACGAGGGCAAGGGCCGGATCTTCGACATGGCGGCGGCCACCGCCATCGACCACGCCGCGGCGGCCGAACGCGGCGACGTCGGAATCGTGTTGCGCGCCAAGCACACCCTGTTCGACAAGCTCGTCTACGGCAAGCTCCGCGCGGCACTCGGCGGCGAGTGCGAGCTCGCGATCTCCGGGGGCGGGCCGCTCGGTTCTCGCCTGGGATTCTTCTTCTCCGGGATCGGCATCCCGGTCTACGAGGGTTACGGCCTGACCGAGACGACCGCGGCGGTCACCGTCAACACCCCCGGCGCGGTCAAGATCGGCACCGTCGGAAAACCCTTGGCGAGCAACGCCGTTCGGATTGCCGAGGACGGGGAGATCCTGCTGCGCGGCGGCGTGGTGTTCAAGGAGTACTGGCACAACGAGGAGGCCAGCGCCGCCGCCATCACCGACGGCTGGTTCCACACCGGCGATCTCGGATCACTCGACGACGAGGGGTTCCTGAAGATCACCGGGCGCAAGAAGGAACTCATCGTCACCGCGGGCGGCAAGAACGTCTCGCCCGCCGGCCTCGAGGATGTCATCCGCGCCGATGCCCTGGTCTCACAGGCGGTCGTGGTCGGCGATCAGAAGCCGTTCATCGCCGCATTGGTCACCGTCGATCCCGAGGCCTTCCCGGCGTGGAAGGAGCGCAACGGCAAGCCCGCCGACGCATCGGTGGCCGATCTCGCCGACGACCCCGACCTGCGCGCGGCGATTCAGTCGGCCGTCGACGAGGCCAACAAGACCGTCTCGCACGCCGAGTCGATCAAGAAGTTCCGGATTCTCGGTGACGATTTCAGCGAGGAGACCGGTGAGATGACCCCGACGCTGAAGGTCAAGCGCAACGTGGTCGTCGACAAGTACGCCGGCGACATCGACGCGCTCTACGCCAGGCGCTGAGTCGCCCGTCGACGTCGTCGCGGTCGTCGAACACCACCGGCCCGAGCCGATCACAGCAGCTGGCGCAGCCGCGCGGCCGTCTGTGACCACTGCCAGTGGTCCTCGACGAATCGCCGTCCCTGACGGCCCATCTCCGCGGCAGCGTCGCGATCGCCCAGGATTCCGATGAGCGCGAGCGCGACCCCGGCGACATCGGTGCCGTCGACGACGGTTCCGGTGATCCCCTCTCGGACGGTCTCCGGGGCGCCGCCGGAGAGGCCGGCGACCACCGGCACACCGCTGGCCGACGCCTCCAGGTAGACGATGCCCAGACCCTCGACGTCCAGACCCTTGCCGCGCGTGCGCGCCGGCATGGCGAAGACGTCGGCGATGGTGTGATAGGCAGCGAGTTCGGCCGCCGGGACCGGCCCGGTGAACACGACGTGCTCGCTGACGCCCTCCGCGTGGGCGATGTCGTGGAGGTTCTCGGCGTAGGGTCCGCCCCCGACGATCACGAGCGCGGCGTCGGCGATCTCTGATCGGATCAGCGGCAGTGCACGAATCAGGACGTCTTGCCCCTTGCGCGGCACCAGCCGTGACAGGCACACGATGGTGGGTCGCTCACCGATTCCCAGCTCGGCTCGAATTCGTCGGCGCGACGCAGCATCCGGAGCAAACCGGGTGATGTCGACGCCCGGCGGGAGATACTCCAATGCGGCGCGCGGACCGAACGCCGAGGCGAATCGGCCGCGGGTGTAGCGGCTGACGTAGGTGATGACGTCGGTGTGGTTGCCGATGTAGCGCAGGATGCCGCGCGCCCCCGGGATCATCGACCAACCGACCTCGTGTCCATGTGTGCTGGCGATGATGCGGCGGGCCCCGGCCCGACGCAAGTATCCCGACAACACCGCCAACGGGGCAGCCGCCCCGAACCACACCGTCGAGATATCTTCGTCCCGAATGATTTTCGCGGCGCGACGGGCGACGAACGGGGTGGGCAACATCAGCGTCGTCGGATGCCGATAGACGCGGTAAGGCAGCGCGGCGTCGAACTCCTCGTGGCTGCGTCCACGCCAGCGCGGGGCATAGACCACCACATCATCCGGATCCAGCAGATCGACGAGATTCTCCAGGTAGGACTGGATTCCGCCACGCCGCGGCGGAAAATCGTTGGTCACCAGGAGCGTTCGGTGCATCACTCCATCATCCTTGCCGATTTCATCGCAGTTGGGCCGTCAGCCACGCCCGCCACCGGGCGACAAACTGGGCCCGCGTGATACCCAGGGTGGCCGACAACGCGGCATCGGCGCGCGCGTCGTCGCTCGATGCACCCACCGCCACGTACAGTGCACGAAGCCTGGGTTCGCCGAAAGCCGCCGCGACGAAGGTCGCCACCGACCAGGCCGACTGATAGGCCAGCCGCGAGGACACGGCATCGACGGAGAACTGATGATCGGTCGGTAGATCGGCCGGGGTGTCACCGGCCTGCACCGCGGCCGCGAGATCCGGGGCGGCATCGGCGGGACGGGTGTAGGTGCCCTTGCGCCCGACGTACTCGGCGACTCCCTCGGTGAGCCACATCGGCGCAGTGGTCGCAGTATGCGCGCGGGTGGCGACGTGTGTGAGTTCGTGGCGCAGAACCACGCCGAGTGCCGGTGCGGGCAGATCACGGGCGACCGGGGTGAGCAGGACGCGCTGGCCCGTCACCGAGCCCGCCGACAGATCAAGATGGGCGTAGATGGTTGCGGCCGCGGCGGTGTCGGTGGCCGAGGCGGCCAGGGCGTGGAATTGGTCGTCGGCGGCCGTGCTCACCACCACCGAACGCTGGGGCCACCCGGTCCCCCAGAACGCCGATACCGCAGCGATCGCACCGGGCAGCAGAGACCGGATGCGGGCGACCATCTGGGCGGTGGGGCCGGAAGCCATCGAACCAGAGGCCACAGAACCGGGGGCTGCGCCGGTGGCGGCCGCGGCATCCTCGGCGCTCTCCGGATAGGACGCGATGACCGATGTGCCGCCCGCGGTGGGAACGTCGACAACGGCCAGTTCCGGCAGATCCCACATCTGCGCCGATGGCGTGGGCTCTCCGGCCAGTGTGGAGTCGCCGACCAGTTTCCAGGTGTCGTCGTAACGGGCGACGACGAGCTGGGTGTCGATCACCACCTCGTCCTCGTCGATCCCGGGAGTGCTCGCACCGCCGAGCGCCACGTGCAGTTCCACTGGGGCCACCCAGGTATCGGAGCTTCCCTGCTGATCCAGCCGTGCCTGAACGTCGGCACCGACAAGGGTCTCGACCTCCTCAGTCGGCGCGAGCTGGTACCGGAACTCTCTGAGCCGCAGACGTTTTCCGCGCCCCGTATCGGCGTGCACCGACAGGTTGTCCTGCACGGTCTGCAACCGGGCGCGCAGCGACGGGTTGACCGACGGGTCCACGAGCGCCGCGAGCTGATCGGGGGTGCCCGAGCGCAGCGCGGTCGACAGCGAGTCGAGGAGATGTGTCACGCCCTGGGAGCGCTGGTCCAGATAGACATTGCTTGTCGGCACCGGTACCGACGACGAACTCGTCCCCGAAACGACACCGCCACCGTCGCCACCGCAGGCTGTGATCAGTAGCGACATGACGACGAACACCGCACCGGCGCTCGTGGTCACCCCGGTGCGCAGGGTCGCCCACCGCGGGCGGAGCACGCCGATCGCCCACCGCGGGCGAAGCACGCCCCTAGTACCGACGCGCGGAGTTGTACGGTCCCGCGTCGTCGATGGGGACGACCTTGACCGGCACACCGAATGTGGAGGCGTGAATCACGTAGCCGTCGCCGACGTACATGCCGACGTGCGTGGCGTCGGGGTAGTAGATGATGAGATCGCCCGGCTGAAGATCCTCGCGCGAGACCGGCGTGCCGCCGGCCAGTTGCGCCTCACTCGATCGCGGCAGGAGCTTGCCCGCCTGCTTGAACGCCCACACCATCAGTCCGGAGCAGTCGAATGAGTCGGGGCCGGTCGCGCCCCACACGTAGGGATCGCCAATGCGGGTCAGTGCGGCCTGCACCGCGATAAGTGCGGGGGCTGTACCGCGGGGTACAGCTGCGGGGTCGAAGTCGAAGCGCGGGCCGTCGAGCGCAGCGAGCTGCTTACCCGTCAGGGTCGCATAGATCACCCGGATCTGGGCTGCCTGCAACTGCAGTTCGGCCTGCTTCTTCTGTAGATCGCCCCGCACGCGTTCGGCGTCGGAGACCGCGCGGGTAGCTGTCGAGGCCGCCGCATTCGCGGCATCACGGTCCGAGACTGTTTGGGCGCGCACCTTTTTCAGCGCCGACAGATCGGCAGCGGCACGACGCGAGACCATCTCCAAGCCGGACATCTGGTCGAGCAGGGTTTGGGGCGAGTTGGCGGTGAGGACGGCATAGAGCCGGTTGGACCGGCCACCCATATAACTGATGCGCACCAGCGATCCGAAACGCGTTTGCAGCTCATTCAGCGAGACCTGGGAGCGGTCGAGCGAACTCTGCGCGGTAGCGGCGGCCTTCTTGGACTGTGCGACGATGCTGCGCTGTTTGTCGTATTCGATCTGCGCGTTGTGCATCTGTTCGGCCGAGGTCTCGGCCTCACGGCTCAGCGAGGTATAGCGCGCGAGCAGCTGATCCGCTGATTGCGGCGGGTCGGCCACGGCATCCGGCGTCCCGAACGCCGCGCCGATCTGCGTTAACGCGACCGCGAGCACAGCGATCACGGTGGTCAACGCCAGGCGCATTGATCGGTTGATGCCGATCGCCGATCCGGCTCCCACGACTGTCACCACATTCCCCTTGCCACTTCCCCACCGACCCGGACTACTCACCTCTGCCTCAACCGGGTCGTCGACCTCGACGCATAAGGGCGAATCGCGCTGTGCGCGATCCGCCCGAATACATGCTCACACGTTCTCACCGAGAGCGGGATCAGTATCGGCGAACCCCGGTCAGCGACCATGCCTTGACCGATGCCTTCTGCACCGGGACACCCTCAGTCGAGGCGTGAATGAACTGGCCGTTGCCGATGTAGAGCCCGGCGTGGCTGCCGCCGTTGAAGATCAGGACGTCGCCCGGCTGCGCGTCGGCGTAGTTTACCGCGCGTCCACCGCCGAGCTGTCCGTAGCTATCGCGCGGGATCGTCTCACCGGCCTGCTGATAGGACCAGTAGACCAGACCGGAGCAATCGAAGGCATTGGGGCCGGCAGCGCCGTAGACGTAGGGCGCGCCGATCTTGCTTTCCGCGGCACGGACGGCCTTCTCGGCAACGCTCTGCACCGGAGCCGTGATACCGCCCCCACCCGGACGGAACTGGTTCGGAACCTGATTTTGCTCGATGCCGGGCACCGTGAACTTGCCGAGATTCGGGATCTCGATGGTCGCACTGGGCGCCGGAGCCGGTGCGGCGAGGGCCGGACCTGCGGCTACGGCGAGCGAGCCGACGGTCAGCGAGCCCGCGATCATCGCCTTTTTGGCGATGACTCCGCGATTCGGCTGTTCCAAACGATGTTTGGCCACGTAACGAGTTCTCCTTTAGTTCTCCCTTGACCGCCTACCGAGTTAGCTGTCGGGTTCGGGCCGAGAGAATGGCCCTACGCGATCCAGACACGATTGTGTCCAGAAGGCGACTCACCCCAATCCGGATTGCTCCGAAAACGTGTGGTTCCCCGGTTCGTCCGTCGGACGATTGAGCGGTGATCTCCCCAGACCGCTTCGGTATGAAGCGGGACGCTCTGCGAAGGTCTCGGAAAGGTTACGAAATCGGATGCGTGTCTGTCCACTAGGGGACAAAGGGACCGATTCACGGTGACCGCTAACCAGCTCGCAAAATCCGCAGACCCGAGCGCGAACCGGGTCCGCACGCAGGGCCGATAGCGAGTTTTGCCGATCGTGCAGACTCCGTGCTCACCATCGAAGCAGCAACGAACACATCGACCGCGGAGCAGATCTCAGCATCGGAATCCCCCACCTCGCGGGCCACCCGTCGGTCACCGAGATCGTCGCCATCGCTGCTGCTCACGGGCCCTACAAAGAGGTTCATCATGCAGCCGTCACACGCGCGGTGACGACCCGGGCAGCTGGCGCAGTCGATGTACATTTGTGATCTCCATCTCACTTGCTGTCTCTCGGACGTGTCGGCGGGCGATTCATCCCTGTCGGCCCGATCCGGCCCATTGCGCAACGGGCCCGGCGAGCTCCGGAGATGACCACCGCAGCCGACAGTAGAAGTGACCACCGACAGAATCGGATGCGCCGACGCCGACGGACCCGAGAGCACACCGACCACAGCAGTCACTCGAACCCCAGACGATGCTGTCGGTGGGTCGAACTAGTGTTCGCGGCGTGGTGGTTGATACAGCTCAACTCTCCTTCGCCGACCTCGGCTCAGGAGCGGACGGTACCGACGATCCGGGATTCGGCGAGCAGTCCCTGTTCGATACGACCATCGTGGTGGTCGACCTGGAGACGACGGGGGGCGATCCGGCCCGCGACGCCATCACCGAGATCGGCGCGGTGAAGGTGCGCGGCGGCGAGGTACTCGGCGAATTCGCGACCCTCGTCGACCCGCAGCGGTCGATCCCGCCGCAAGTCGTCGCGCTGACCGGGATCACGAGTGCCATGGTCTACGACGCCCCACAGATCGGTGAGGTGTTGTCCTCCTTCGTCGAGTTCGCGCGCGGATGCCTGCTGGTGGCCCACAACGCGCGTTTCGACATGGGATTCCTGCGCCACAACGCCGCGCGGATGGACATGGCGTGGCCCTTCCACACCAGCTTGTGCACCGTCCGGCTCGCGCGCCGCGTGCTGACCCGTGACGAGGCCCCCACCGTCCGTCTCGGCGCCCTCGCCGACCTGTTCGACGTCTCGGTGCGCCCGACACACCGGGCTCTCGACGACGCCCGCGCCACCGTCGAGGTCATGCATCGGCTCCTCGAGCGCATCGGCAACCAGGGGGTGCACACCTACGCCGACCTGACCGCCTACCTACCCCGCGGCAACCCCCGCCTGTACGCCAAACGTCATCTCGCCGAAGGACTTCCGGCACGACCGGGGGTCTACCTGTTTCGTGGACCGTCCGCCGAGGTGCTCTACGTGGGTACCGCGACGGATCTGCGACGCCGGGTGATGTCGTACTTCAACGGGTCCGACCCGCGACCCCGAATCGCCGAGATGGTCAACCTCGCAGTCCGCGTCGACCACGTCGAATGCGCCCACGCACTCGAGGCCGGGGTCCGCGAACTGCGGTTGATCGTCGCGCATATGCCCGCCTACAACCGGCGCTCCACCCGCCCCCACCGTGGCTGGTGGATCACGCTGACCGGCGAACGATTTTCCCGACTGCAGATCACCCGAACCCCCGGCACCGATTCTGTGGGACCGGTCGCCAATCGCAACCGCGCCACCGAGATCGCCGAGCTGATCTCACGAGCAGCCAAACTGCGCACCTGTCGGGCCCGGATACCGGTCGGCGCGACGCACCATTGGTGCCGGACCCCTGCCGACGGTGGCGACGTCCTGGACGGGTGCGCCGCGGCCACCGATCGTCCACTGACGGTCGCCGACTACGTCGACCGGGTACAGGCCGCCCACGATCTGCTCTCCGGCCGCGACTCGGCTCTGTTGTCGGGGCTCATCGACGAACTCGATCGGTTGACCGACGCGCAGATGTTCGAGACCGCGGCACGTCACCGCGATCGCGTCGCCGCGACCATCGACACGTTGGCACGCTGTCAGCGACTCTCGGCGCTGTGCCGGATCGCCGAGATCGTCGTCGCCCGGACCGACGGCGCGGGTGGATGGGAGTTGGCCGTGATCCGACACGGTCGCCTGGCCTCGGCCGGGCACGCCCGACGGGGCGTGGCCCCCATGCCGGTCGTGGACGCGTTGATCGCCTGCGCGGAGACGGTGCTGCCCGGTGAAGGGCCGCTGCTGGGAGCGTCCCCGGAGGAAGCGGCACTGCTGTATCGGTGGCTCGGGCAGCCGGGCGTGCGGATCGTCGCGAGCTCCGAGGGTTTCTCGTCACCGGTCGGGTCGGCAGCGTCCCGCGGCGACTGGGCGGCCGCAGCACGCTCGGCCGCCGAGACCGCCGTGCGCCGCCGACGGCCACCAGCGCCGCATCCGAAGTCGGTGGCGCAGCGCGCAAAGGCGGTACGGCCCGAGAGACTCCACGCCCTAAGCTGATTGCCATGATCTCCGCCATCGTCCTCATCCACGCCGACGTTCACCGCATCCCGGAGACCGCGCAGGCGGTCGCCGACATCAGCGGTGTCGCCGAGGTCTACTCGTGTGCCGGCGACGTCGATCTCATCGCCAAGATCAAAGTGCGTGACCACGCGGAGATCGCCGACGTGGTGACCGGCCGGATCAACCGGCTACCGGGGGTCACCCACACCGCCACCCACATCGCCTTCCGTAGCTACTCCAGCTCGGAGGTCGAGGGCGGTTTCTCCATCGGCGAGGAGTAGCGCGAGTCGACGTGACTCGAGGTTCGACCTGTCTACGGCCGACCGGCCAGCTCCTGCGAGCGGGCGGCCCACCGATCGAGCAGGCCAGTCGCGGCCCCGGAATCGATGACCGCTTCGGCGCGCGCCTTCGCCGCCACCATTGCCGCGGCGAGACTCTCGACGTTGTGCAGCTCGGTCATCTCCGCCGACACGATGGCGCCCGCGGCGTTGAGGACCACCGCGTCGCGGACCGGTCCCCGCGCCCCGGCGAACAGGTCGCGGGCAATGGCGGCGTTGGCGGTGGCGTCACCGCCCTGCAGTGCGGACAGCTCCACGAGTTCGATCCCGAGTTCGCGCGGATCGAAGGCGAGTTCGACGACCCGGCCATCGATGACCTGCCACACCGTCGAGGTGCTGGTGGTCGTCAGTTCGTCGAGTCCGTCGTCGCCCCGGACGACGAGCACGGCCGCGTCCCGTTCGGCGAAGGCCTGCGCGAGCACCGGCGCGAGGTCGGCGAAGGCACAGCCGATCAGCCCGCGGGAGGGGCGGGCCGGGTTGGTCAACGGTCCTAGCACGTTGAACACCGTGGGGATGCCGATCTCCCTGCGTGGTGGACCGGTGAATCGGAACGCTGGATGGAAGACGGGCGCGAAGCAGAATCCGATCCCCAGCTCGTCGACGCAACGTCCGACGTCGGCGGCCCCCAGGCCGATCGACACGCCGAGCGCCTCGAGAACGTCGGCGCCCCCACTCTTCGACGACGCGGCGCGATTGCCGTGTTTGACCACTGCGACGCCGGCCGCAGCGATGACGACGGCGGTCATCGTGGAGATATTGACGGTGTGCGAGCGGTCGCCACCGGTGCCGACCACGTCGATCGCCGGCCGTGACACGGTCACCGGTACCGCGTGCTCCAACATCGCCGCGGCCAAGCCGCGCAGCTCGGCGGGCGCGGCACCCTTCATCTTGACCCCCACCCCGAAGGCCGCGATCTGAGCTCCGGTCGCCCCGTCGGTCATGATCTCGTTCATCGCCCACGCCGCTTCGTCGACGGTCAGGTCGATGCCGTCGGTGACCCGACCGAGGATCTGCGGCCAGGTGTAGATCTGCGCGCTACTCACCCCAAGAACTGTAGGGCCGACCCGACTACCCCCGGGCGTGGGGCCACCCCATGGCTCTGCCTCTCACCCGCCCATTCACCGGCCGGAGTGGTCGGCTCCTTCAGCGCGCTGCAACACCTGCCACCGGACCACACGACCGCCGTGTCGCGACCCGAGACTGGCCATCCTCGATCGTTCTTGTGACAGGTGCAGCGCGTCGACGAGTTGCACCCGCGCCAAAACCACGGTCTCGTGTCCGTCCGGCACCGGGCTGTCCTGCTCCAGATGTACCAGCCGATACCCGTCGATCGCGGCAACCGCGATCGCGTCGGACACCCGCGAGGTGGGTAACGCCAAGAAGTGTCGAACTACCGCCTGATCCGCCGGGCGCCACGAAGACCCTTCCAGCACAGTCGAACTCGACGCGGCGTCGTCGGCGCACGACGCGACGATCTCGAGATCGGCATCGTCGACGTCGATCACCTGCGACTCACGGCGGGAACCGATCCGTGCGGTCAATCGTTGCCATCGGGAACGGGACATCGGGCGGCCGTTGATATCCCGCGGCACAGAGCCCGGCTCGTGACCCGGTGGCGAAGTACCCATGCCCAGAGCAAACCACGACGGTCCCCACGGACACGCCGAGACACCCCCTGAACCGGCGCCGACCAGCGCGAAGAGAAAAAGTTCCCACCAATCTCGGACCCAAGTGGTCACCGCGTACTACGAACCGTCATACTTCAACCTGTGACTAGCGCTGTAGGTACTTCCGGAACGGCCATCACCGCGCGCGTGCACTCACTCAACCGGCCCAACATGGTGAGTGTCGGCACGATCGTCTGGCTGTCCAGTGAGCTGATGTTCTTCGCAGGCTTGTTCGCGATGTATTTCGTCGCGCGCGCCAACGCCAATCCGGTCAACGGATGGCCGCCGGAGCCCACCGAGCTCAATCTGGCGCTGGCCATCCCGGTGACGACGGTCCTCATCGCATCGTCGGTGACGTGCCAGATGGGTGTGTTCGCCGCCGAGCGCGGAGACGTCTTCGGTCTGCGCCGCTGGTACCTGCTGACCTTCTTCATGGGCGCGTTCTTCGTCTGCGGTCAGGGCTACGAGTACTACCACCTGGTCCACGAGGGCACGACGCTCTCCTCGAGCGCCTACGGCTCGGTGTTCTACATGGCCACCGGATTCCACGGTCTGCACGTCATCGGTGGTCTGGTTGCTTTCATCTTCCTGCTGATCCGCACCAAGCTGTCGAAGTTCACCCCGGCCCAGGCGACCGCGGCGATCGTCGTGTCCTATTACTGGCACTTCGTTGACATCGTGTGGATCGGCCTGTTCGTGACGATCTACTTCATCCGATGACCGCGCCGCACGCCGGGAGCACCCGGAGTCCCTGCGCAGTAACCGCGCTTCGCGCGGGGTGAACCCGCATCACAGCCCAGAGTCCGTCCGCTAGTAGAGAGACTAGAGATGAGTTCATCTCCACCGCGATCGTCGGATAGCGACGCAACTGACGCGGTCGAATCGGCGCCGACGCCGTCGACGACCCCGGTGAGTTCCGCCCGCCGGTCGAAGGCACGACGCAAGCTTCGCCGACGTGTCAGCGGCACCATCCTGTTGCTCGCCGGTCTGTTCATGGCTGGCATGATCGCGTCCCTGCTGACGCCCAAGCCGCAAGTCGCCACCGCCGACGTCGACAACGCCGCGCTGATCAGTGCGGGTAAGCAGCTCTACCAGACCTCGTGCATCACCTGCCACGGCGCCAATCTGCAGGGCGTGCCCGATCGCGGCCCGTCGCTACTCGGTGTCGGTGACGCGGCCGTGTACTTCCAGGTGTCGACCGGCCGTATGCCCGCCGCGCGCGGTGAGGCTCAGGCACTGCGCAAGCCGCCGAAGTTCACTACCGCCCAGATCGACCAGCTCGGTGCCTACATCCAGGGCATGGGCGGTGGCCCCAGCGTGATCTACGAGCACAATCCGGATGGTTCGATCAAGACCGAGAACGGTGTCCGCGTCGTAGCACAGGAGTCACTCCGGGGCGACAACCTCGCCCAGGGCGGCGAGCTGTTCCGACTGAACTGCGCGTCGTGCCATAACTTCACCGGCCGCGGCGGTGCGCTGTCCGGCGGTAAGTTCGCGCCGACGTTGTCCGACGTCAAGGAACAGCAGATCTACACGGCGATGCTCACCGGCCCGCAGAACATGCCGAAATTCTCCAATCGCCAGCTGTCGGTGGACGAGAAGCAAAACATCATCGGATTCATCAAGTACGTCACCGAATCCAAGCCGCAGGGCGGACTCGGAATCGGCGGCTTCGGTCCCGTCAGTGAGGGCATGGTGATGTGGTTCGTCGGGGTTGTGGCGATTGTCGCCGGCGCGATGTGGATGGGATCTCGAGCATGACCGTCAGTGATAAAGACGTCCCGACCAAGGACGAACTCGACCAGATGAGCAACGACGAGCTGGTCAAACTCGGTACCAACCTCGACGGTGTGGAGATCATCCACCGCGGCGAGCGTTACCCCGAGCCGGGTACAGGTGTCGAGAAACGTGCCGAACGTCAGGTCGCCATCTGGCTGACGATCTCGGGCATCTCCGCACTCGCCTGCTTCGTCATCTTCTGCTTCAATCACTGGCACTTCGCCATGCCGGACGATCCGAACTACTGGTGGTACACGCTCAATACACCACTGCTGGGCATCACCTTCGGTCTGTCGATTCTGTCCATCGGTATCGCGTTGGTGCTGATCACCAAGAAGTTCCTGCCGTCGGAGATCTCAGTACAAGATCGTCACGACGGACCCGGTTCCAGCGACGTCGACAAGGCGACCATCGTCGCCGAGCTCAAGGACTCCGGCACCACCTCCACGCTCGGTCGTCGCAAGATGATCATCGGCTCGGGCATCTTCGCGTTCGGCGCGCTCGCCTTCACCGGTGTGATCGCCGCGGTCGGCGGCATCATCAAGAACCCGTGGGCCGATCGTGGTGACGCTCCCCTGTGGAACTCGGGCTGGTCACCGATCTACAACTCCAAGGAGAACCCGACCGAGACCGTGTTCCTGCGTCGCGACGTCGGTGACCCCTACCGGGTGGCGCTGGTCCGGCCCGAGGACCTCGACTCTGGGGCGATGGAAACCGTCTTCCCGTGGCGCGTATCCGACGGACTCGGTGAGACAGAGGAATCCCGCGAGAAGCTCGTCTGGGGTCTGCGTTACGTCAGCAACCCGGTGATGCTCATCCGTCTGCGCCCCGCCGACGCGGCCAACGTGATCAAGCGCAAGGGTCAGGAGAGCTTCAACTACGGCGACTACTTCGCCTACACCAAGGTCTGCAGCCACCTCGGCTGCCCGACCTCGCTCTACGAGCAGCGCACCAATCGCATCCTCTGCCCGTGCCACCAGTCGCAGTTCAACGCACTCGACTCGGCCAAACCGGTCTTCGGTCCGGCAGCACGCGCACTGGCGCAATTGCCGATAACGGTCAACGATCAGGGGTACCTGGTCGCCAACCGTGCCCATAACCAGGGCAACTACATCGAACCCGTCGGACCGGCTTTCTGGGAGCGTGACTCATGACCATCGCCGACCGTATGGCCACACAGGCCGAAGAGGTGGACTCGCGGTACCACCTCGCCGCCGGTATGCGCCGGCAGATCAACAAGGTTTTCCCGAGTCACTGGTCCTTCATGCTCGGCGAGGTCGCCCTCTACAGCTTCATCATCCTGCTGCTCTCGGGTGTGTATCTGACCTTTTTCTTCGATCCATCGATGAGCGAGGTCATCTACCACGGCGATTACGAGCCGCTCAAGGGCGTCATGATGACCCGCGCCTACGAGACCACGCTCAACATCTCGTTCGAGGTGCGCGGCGGCCTGTTCGTCCGACAGGTGCACCACTGGGCGGCTCTGTTGTTCGCGGCGTCGATCATCATCCACATGGCTCGCATCTTCTTCACCGGCGCGTTCCGGCGTCCGCGTGAGGCCAACTGGATCATCGGCTGCCTGCTGCTGATCCTGGCGATGTTCGAAGGCTTCTTCGGTTACTCGCTGCCCGACGACCTGCTCTCCGGGACCGGTGTTCGCGCCGCGATGAGCGGCATCGTGCTCGGAATCCCGTTGGTGGGCACCTGGATTCACTGGGCGCTATTCGGTGGCCAGTTCCCGGGCGACATCATCATCCCGCGGATGTACGTGATGCACATCCTGTTGTTCCCGGGCATCATCCTCGCGCTGATCGGTGCACACCTGGCGCTGGTCTGGTATCAAAAGCACACGCAATTCCCCGGCCCCGGCCGCACCGAGAAGAACGTCGTTGGCGTGCGCATCATGCCGGTCTTCGCCGCCAAGGGCGGTGCGATGTTCGCCGTGGTCACAGGTGTCCTGGCAATCATGGCCGGTGTCTTCCAGATCAACCCGGTGTGGGTTCTCGGTCCGTACAACCCCGCCCAGGTCTCGGCCGGTTCACAGCCTGATATCTACATGATGTGGACAGACGGTCTGGTGCGTCTCATGCCCGACTGGGAGCTGTACTGGGGTCATTACACGATTCCGGCAGTGTTCTGGTGCGTCGTGATCATCACCTTGATGTTCGGCGTGATGTTCGCCTATCCGTGGATCGAGAAGCGCCTCACCGGCGACGACGCGCATCACAACCTCTTGCAGCGTCCGCGTGACACCCCGGTGCGCACCGGGCTCGGCGCGATGGCCTTCAGCTTCTACATCATCCTCACGTTGATGTGTATGAACGACATCATCGCGTTGAAGTTCCACGTCTCGCTCAACGCGACGACCTGGGCGGGCCGCATCGGTCTGATCGTCATCCCGCCGCTGCTGTACTTCGTTGCTTACCGCTGGGCGCTGGCGCTGCAGCGCAGCGACCGCGAGGTCCTCGCCCACGGTATCGAGACCGGCATCATCAAGCGTCTGCCGCAGGGTGAGTACATCGAGCTGCATCAGCCACTCGGCCCGGTCGACAGCCACGGGCATCCGATCCCGCTCCCCTACGAGGGCGCAGCAGTTCCGAAGCGGATGAACAAACTCGGTTCCTCCGGCTCCCCCGGCACCGGTTCGATCCTGGTCGCCGACCCGCTCGACCAGCAGGATCGCAACATCGAGTACGCGCACGAGCAGGAACTCGCCGAGCGCAAGGCACTGCGCGAGCTGCAGGACAAGGGCGGGAACCCACTCGAGTAGCAACCTGAAGACCGGCCCAACCGCCGGAAGTGAAACGAACACAACGACATCGGCTGTCTCACGGATCACGTGACGACAGCCGATTCGTTTGTGCCCGATTCGCCCACTCTCGTGACCCGGCCAGTACCGTGACAATCATGCCCCGCACCATCGTCGACCGCCTCCGAGCCCGTGCGGTCGCGCGGCGTACCGATCCCATGACCTACGGACTCGGATCCCTCGACGCCGCCATCTACGACTCCATTGCCCGCTCCCCCAGCCCGCTGCTCGACACCACGATGCCACCGCTGACTCGTGCAGCAGACCACAGCAGGTTGTGGATCGCCATCGCCCTCGGACTGGCCGCCAGCGGCCGCCCGGATCTTCAACGAGGTGCCATACGCGGGCTCGGCTCGCTGGCCGTCACCAGTCTGGTCACCAATCAGGTCGCCAAGCGCCTACGACGACGTCCGCGCCCGACTGCCAGTCTGGTGCCTGCGCCCCGCCGAAGTCGAACACTCCCGACGTCCAACTCGCTGCCGTCGGGGCACTCCGCGAGCGCTGCCGCCTTCGCCACCGGCGTGGCGATCGAGAGTCCCCTTGCGGGACTTGCGATGTCGGCACTAGCCGGTCTCGTCGGCTTCTCCCGGGTGGCGACCGGCGTGCACTACCCGGGAGATGTGGCGATCGGCCTGGGAATCGGCGCGGCGATCGCGACCACAGGCGGCCAGATCGCACCGCCGATCACTCGCCGCCGGATCTCCATCCCCCGACCTACCCGTGAGGAGGCACCGGAGGTCACCGACGGCGGCAACGTCACCGTGTTGCTGAACCCGGCTTCTGGGGGCGGCCGAGGTGCCCAGATCCGCGATCGTATCCGTGCCGGGTTGCCCGCCGCCCGAATTGTGGAACTCGACTCCGGTGACGACTTCGCCGCGATCGCGCGCGAGGCCGCCGAGGACTGCGACGTGCTCGCCGTGTGCGGTGGAGACGGGACGGTCGCCACCGCCGCGGCAGCGGCACTGGCCACCGACACCCCGCTCGCGGTCTTTCCCGGCGGCACCTTCAATCACTTCGCGCGCGACATCGGGGCCACGACCGCCGACGACACGATCGTCGCGCTGCGCGAGGGTCTGGTGACCCGCGTCGACGCGGCCTGGCTGGGTTCAGATCGGGTCGTGCTGAACACCGCCAGCATCGGTTCCTACCCTCGATTCCTGCGTGCACGCGAACGCCTCGAAGGCCGGACCGGCAAGGGACTGGCCAGCACCCTGGCGATACTGCATGTCCTGCGCCATTCCCGACCACAACGCATCCGGGTGAACGGCGAAGAACTTGACGTCACGTTGTTCTTGTTGGGCAACTCCATGTACGGCTCGTCCGGATTTGCCCCGGCCCGTCGCGAACGTCTCGACGATGGACTCCTCGACGTCCGATTCCTCGTTGCCGGCGGGCGGTGGGCGTTCGCGCGACTAGTGTTCGGGTTGCTGAGCGGTCGCCTCCAGCGCTCCCGCTCCTACCGCGAGATGCAGGTCCCGGAGTTCTCGTTCAGCTCCGAGGAGCCGGTGGAGGTTGCGCACGACGGGGAGGTCGGTGAGTCCTATCGGGAAGCCACCTTCACCGTCGCCTATCGTGCGCTCATGGTGTACGGCTCCAGCGTCGTCGGCACATACTGATGCCCGCGGGATTCTGCGGTGCACCGCACCGCAGACCACGATGCGACCCGGGCTCGCCGACTGCACCGTCTGCCGAACTGGCTTGACTACGCCCGTCGACCTCGGCGCCTCCGGGCTGTTGCTGGGGTCCCGTCTCCCCCTTGCAGGCTCACGGCTACGACGTCGTCGACCCGAACCGGATGAATCCCGGCCGCGGCCGGCAGCATTTCGACGATCTCGTCGCGCAGTGTTGGGCACGGGGATTGCGGGTGGTCCTCGACACCGGGTCTTCAGCCCTGTCGGCGATCAGCACCCGGCGATACCGGAGCTACATGTACGACCGGAGTCCACGGCCCGACTCGGCTCCGCTCCCTTGTCCTCGCGCGGCTGAAAGCGCTCGGCGCGGCGGCGCACGCGAGCTGCGGGCACCGCGCCGATCAGAACGTGAACTAGTTCGCTCTCAGTGCTTTTCGGGGCCGACGTGGTATTCGAACACCATTCCGGCGGCGGCAGAGATGATGCACGCCGCGGCGAAGATGCAGAACCAGATGTTGCCGGTGGCGAATCCGATCGCGAACATCGCGGCCGCCGCCGCCAGCATGATCGGCCACCACGAGTGCGGGCTGAAGAAGCCGAGTTCACCGGCGCCGTCTTCGATGTCGGCGTCCTCGTAGTCCTCCGGACGGATCTCCACGCGTCGCGCGACGAACCGGAAATAGGTTCCGGCGATCAGGGTCAGACCGGCGCTGAAGTACATTCCGACCACGCCGACCCATTCCACGCCGTGCGAGGTGAACGCGGTGCACAGCGTATAGATCACGCCAGCGAGGAAGAAGAAGGCCGTCAGGAGTTCGAAGAGCCTCGCCTCGATCTTCACTGGAAGTCACTCTCCTTGATCGTGCAGCCTGACAGCCGCGTGTTGTTCGGATCGCCGGTCGCCGCGGCGGTGCCATTACTCTTGCGGCGGGTGTCGAACGGAACCGTCACCACCGACTCGGGTTGCTGACAGATCGCTTCCAGCGCTTGGGCATTGGTCGCCAGCGGATGAGTGTCCCGATAGGTGATGTAGCGATCGAAGTCCTGCGGCGAGACCGCCCGCACCTCGAAATTCATCATCGAATGGTAGGTGCCGCACATTTCCGCGCAGCGCCCGACGAACGCACCGGTCCGCTCGATCTTCTCAATCTGGAAGACGTTATCGGTGTGATTCTGCTCGGGGAACGGCAGCACGTCACGCTTGAACAGGAACTCCGGCACCCAGAAGGAGTGCACAACGTCGGCGGCTGCCAGCTCGAACTGAATGCGCTGATCGGTCGGCAGGACGAGGATCGGGATCTCGGTGGAGGAGCCGACGGTCTCGATCTTGTCGAACCGCAGGTAGTTGCGGATGTCGTCGTCGCGGCCGTTGGCCGGTCCGGGCAGCGGTTCACCGTCGTGGGTGTCCTGCTGGACCTGCAGATCGAACGGATTGCCCAACGTGCTCGGGAACTGCTTCTCCTGGCCGTTGACCTCGGCCTGGCGATAGCCGAACTTCCAGTTCCACTGGAAAGCAGTGACGTCCACAACGACCTTCGGGTCGTTGGTCTTCTTCTCCACGTCGTTCTGCACTATGACGGTGAAGTAGAACAGCACCGCGATGATGACGAACGGGATCGCCGTGTACGTCAGCTCCAGCGGGACGTTGTAGGCGGTCTGGCGCGGGAACTCGTCCTGCCCCTCCTTCTGACGGTGGAAGGTGATGGCCCAGAAGATCAGACCCCACACGAGGATGCCCATCAGCAACGCCGCGATAACCGACCAGGTCCACAGGTGGCGCATCGACTCGGCCTGCGGGGTAACACCGACCGGCCAGCCGAACCGCACGATCTCGTCGCCACTGCAGCCCGTCATCACCACAGCCCCGACGGCGAGGATCGCGACGATGCCGAACCGCTTGATCATCCGCGATGCAGACGAAACACGCCGGGCCCGGGGCCGTTCACCGTGTGCCAATTTCACGCCTTCCTGCTCGCTCACCGCGACGATCCCGCCGCGCGAGTCGCATGCCACATGACCTGCCTCGACGCGTTGACTCCGAGGCACCCCGACCAACCGGCCGAAACGCCCGCGGCACCGCGGTCACACCGCAGCCGCGCCTATGTACTACGCAGCGTAGACCAACTCACGGGAACTTTTTCGGTTGGGGTGGATCAGCGCGTCGGATTCCGCTGACCTATCCCGACATCGCCTGTTCGGGAGCGGTTTCACCCCTCCGCCCTGCGGTGCCGGACGGCCCTTTCGAACCACGATGCGGCATACTCAGACCCGTCGGCGAACCCCGGCGTTGCGGACGCAATCTGTCATTGGAACCACTCGATGTCGAAAGAGGCTTGAATCCCTGTGTGTGGCTTGCTTGGTCTGCTGACCCCCGACGGCTCGGCGGCATCGGCCGCCGACCTCATCGCCGAAGCCTGCCACTGTATGCGGCACCGCGGGCCCGACGAGCCGGGCACCTGGCACAACGAGCACCTTGTCTTCGGGTTCAACCGGCTCTCCATCATCGACATCGAGCATTCGCATCAGCCTCTGCGGTGGGGTCCCCCGGATAGCCCGGAACGCTACGCACTCGTCTTCAACGGTGAGATCTACAACTACCTCGAGATCCGTGCCGAGCTCGCCGCCGACGAACAGGCGGTCTTCGGTACCGAAGGCGACGGCGAGGCCATCGTCGCGGCCTTCCACTACTGGGGCCCCGACGCGGTGCGCCGACTGCGCGGCATGTTCGCCTTCGCCATCTGGGACACCGACACCGGATCGCTGTTCCTGGCACGTGACCGGTTCGGCATCAAACCGCTGTTCCTCGCCACCGGCCCCGGCGGGACGGCGTTCGGCAGCGAGAAGAAGAGCCTGCTGGAACTGCTCGACCGGCTCGAGCTGTCGACCGATCTCGATCCACGCGCCGTCGAGCACTACACCGAACTGCAATACGTTCCGGAACCGGAAACCCTTCATGCCGCCGTACGGCGTCTGGAATCCGGGTGCCACGCGACTGTGCGGCCCGGCGGCTCCCCCTCGGTGACCCGATACTTCACCCCGCAATTCGGGGTGCGTCCGTTCACCGAGGCCACACGTCAGAAGCGCTACGACGAGATCGCCGATGTCCTCTCCGATTCCGTCGCCAAGCACATGCGAGCCGACGTGACCGTTGGATCGTTCCTCTCCGGCGGGATCGACTCCACCGCCATCGCCGCGTTGGCGATCCGTCACAACCCCGATCTCATCACCTTCACCACCGGTTTCGAGCGCGATGGCTATTCGGAGATCGACGTCGCCGCCGAATCGGCCGAGGCGATAGGCGCGCGCCACATCGTCAAGGTCGTCAACGAGACCGAGTTCATCGACGCGATCGCGAAAATTGTCTGGTACCTCGACGACCCGGTCGCCGATCCCGCGCTCGTACCGCTGTATTTCGTAGCCGCCGAGGCTCGAAAGCACGTCAAGGTGGTGCTCTCCGGAGAGGGTGCCGACGAATTGTTCGGCGGCTACACCATCTACAAGGAGCCGCTGTCACTCTCGGCGTTCGACAGGTTGCCGCGTCTGCTGCGGCGGGCGGCGGGCAAGGTCTCCGACCGCATTCCCGAGGGCACCCGCGGCAAAAGCCTGCTGCATCGCGGATCGCTGACACTGGAGGAGCGCTACTACGGCAATGCTCGCAGTTTCGACGACGCACGACTGCGTGCGGTCCTCGTCGACTACCGACCGGAGTGGACGCACACCGACGTCACCGCCCCGGTCTATGCGCACAGCGAGGGCTGGGATCCGGTGGCCCGGATGCAGCACATCGACCTGTTCACCTGGCTGCGCGGCGACATCCTCGTCAAGGCCGACAAGATGACGATGGCCAATTCCCTGGAGTTGCGGGTTCCGTTCCTCGATCCCGAGGTGTTCGCCGTCGCCGAGGCACTACCGTTCGACGAGAAGATCACGCATGGCACCACCAAGTACGCGCTGCGCAAGGCGCTCGAGCAGATCGTGCCGCCACATGTATTGCACCGCAAGAAACTCGGCTTCCCGGTGCCGATCCGGCATTGGCTGGCCGGTGGCGAGATGTACGACTGGGCGCACGAGACGATCAGTCACTCGCAGACCGAGCACCTGCTGAACACGTCGGCTGTCCTCGCGATGCTCGCCGAGCACCGTGAGGGGACCGTCGACAACAGTAGGCGCCTGTGGACGGTGTTGATCTTCATGGTGTGGCACGCGATCTTCGTGGAGAAGTCACTGGTGCCGGAGATCACCGACCACACCTATCCGGTACGGCTGTAGGTCAGGGCGCCTTGTAGAAGACCTTGCTGATCTCAGCGGCCGCGTCAGCGCCGTAGGCACCCTTGATGCGTTCGATCGCCGAGTGGTTGTCCCAGGTCCAGTCCTGGGTCGACTCCGACTCCAGCACGAGTACCGCGACCATCGACCCGAGCTGGGCGGCGCGTTCGAAGCCAAGGCCCTTGCTCACCGCGGTCAGAAATCCAGCACGGAAGCCGTCACCGACACCGGTCGGATCGACCTTCGCCGTCTCCGGAACCACCGGTACGTGGACCCGCGCGCCGTCGGAGCCTATGATCTCGACGCCGCCGGCGCCGAGAGTGGTGATGCGAGTGCCGACCATCTCTCGCACACGGTCCTCGGTGAGCCCGGTCTTCTCGCAGAGCAGACCCCACTCGTACTCGTTGGTGAACAGGTAGGTCGCGCCGTCGATCAGGGCGCGGGCGGACTCCCCGTCAAGGCGGGCCAGCTGTTGGGAGGGGTCGGCGGCGAACGGGATGCCCAGTTCTCGGCATTCGTTGGTATGGGCGACCATCGCCTCCGGATCGTCGGCGCCGATGAGAACCAGCTCGACGTCATTCGCGCAGACCTCGGCGAGCGTGATCTCGCGGGCCTCGCTCATCGCACCGGGGTAGAAGAACGCCAACTGCGCCATGACCTCGTCGGTGGTGCAGGTGAATCGGGCGGTCTGATGCTTCTGCGACACCCGCACGCCGCGGCAGTCGACGCCGTGCTCCTCGAGCCAGCGACGGTAGTCGTCGAAGTCTGACCCGACGGCGCCGAGGAGAACCGGGGTCCCACCGAGTTCGCCCATCGCGTAGCAGATGTTTCCGCCTACGCCACCACGCCGGACGACGAGGTCCTCGGCCAGGAAACTCAGTGATAGGTGGTCGAGGTGGTCACCGAGCAACTGCTCGGAGAACTTGCCGGGGAACTTCATCAGATGGTCGGTAGCGATCGAGCCACACACATATATGGTCACGGAGGTATTCAGGCCTGTCTGCTCGGCGATACTAGGCAACGACCGTTCACGCTACCCACCGGTGTCACAACGCATCCGACCGCATCCCCGGTGCGGGAATGCGGTCAGAAGGAAAGGCTCTTCGCGCGGACTCAGTTGAAGGAGTCGCCGCAGGCGCAGCTGCCGGTCGCATTCGGGTTATCGATGGTGAAACCCTGCTTCTCAATGGTGTCGACAAAGTCGATAGTGGCGCCCTGGACGTAGGGAGCACTCATCCGGTCGACGGCGAGGGTGACCCCGGCGAAGTCGGCGGTGAGGTCACCGTCAAGGCTGCGGTCGTCGAAGAACAGCTGGTAACGCAGTCCGGCGCAGCCACCCGGCTGCACGGCGATGCGCAATGACAGATCGTCGCGGCCCTCTTGGTCCAGGAGAGTCTTGGCCTTCGACGCGGCGGCGTCGGTCAGGATGACGCCGGTGCTGGTAGCGGCGCCGGATTCGTTCTGCACAGTCATCGATGCTCCTCAGTGCTGGTCGAGGCCGGCTCGGTGGGGCCGGTTGCGGTCAGTCCCCGCGCAGACGCACGGAAACGCACATTCGTACGATCGCCTTCAACGGTACCCCGTCATGACATATTCCCGCCGCCGGTCGACTGCCACGCCGAGTCGCGCGGTCACGCCCGCTCTGCTGTTCACCCGCCGTCACGACAATCCCTTTGTCGCCGTCACGGCCATGCCGCCGCGATTCCACGAACCATCCGCTCGAGCTGGTGATCGGCATCGTCCATCGCCAGGCGCAGCGATCCGGCGTGGTCGACGAGCGAATGCGCCGCGGCGATACCGGCGTCGGCGATCTCGTCGGGGCTCAGCGCGATCTGTCCGGCGACGACCAGCGTCGGTACCGACGCTGCGCGCGCGGTGGCGGTCAGAGCAGAAACGACCTTGCCACGCAGGGTCTGGCTGTCGAACTTGCCCTCCCCGGTAATCACCAGGTCGGCGCCCGCGACCTGAGCGTCACGGTCGGTGACGTCGGCGACCACCGTCGCACCGGAAACGCGCCGACCACCGAGTGCCAGCAGCGCCGCCCCCAGACCCCCGGCGGCCCCGGCACCCGCGTCGGCGCCGACATCGCGCCCGGCCATCCGGGCGAGCACCCGCGACCACTGGGTCATCCGCTCTTCGAGTCGTCCGACAGTGTCGGCATCGGCACCCTTCTGCGGACCGAACACCGCGGCCGCGCCCGAGGCACCGAGTAACGGGTTCTCGACGTCGGATGCCGCGACCACCTCGATCGCGGCGCAGCGCGCGACCGCGCGATCCGGGCCGCCGAGGGCCTCGACAAGTCCGCGACCACCGTCGGTGGTGGCGCTGCCACCGAGTCCGACGACCACCGAACCGGCCCCGGCGCGCAGCGCCGCGTCGACGAGCCGGCCAACGCCGAAGGTGTCGGCAGCCATCGCCGTCCGTGTGGTGGGGCGCCCGCCGAGTTGATGCAGACCGCATGCCTGCGCGCATTCGATGTAGGCGACGAGGTGGTCGGGATCGCGGTCGTCGAGCAGCCACTGCGCGTCGACCGCGGCGCCGAGCGGCCCGTAGACCGTCTCGGTGTGCAGCGTCCCGATGTGCGCGGCGAGGACCGCGACAAAACCCGGCCCGCCGTCGGACTGGGGTGCGCGGATCACCTCGTCGGCGGGTCGGGCCGAGAGCCATCCACGGGCGACGGCGTCGGCCGCCGATACCGCGGTCAACGTGTCACCGAACGAGTCGGGTGCGATCAGGACGCGCATCCGACCTCACCGACGAGCGTAGGAAAAGCAAGGGAAGACACCGGGGCCGCCATGCGGGGCAAGTATAGGGAGGTCGACGCATCACCGCAGCGCGGATCACCTAGGCTCGTCGGTGTGAAACTGCCATGGAAGAAGGACGACTCCGCACCCGCGGACGAGTCCGTCGAGACCCTTGACGATTCCGACTCGACGGATTCGGTTGCTCTCTCGAAATCGCAGCGTGGCAGTGCATACACGCCCGCCAAGGGCCGCCCGACGCCCTCACGCCGGGAGGCCGAGGGTCGTCGTCGCGGCCCGGTCGCGCCGCCGCCGACGACCCGCGCCGAAGCCCGCGCGCGCAAGAAGGAACTACGCAGCTCGATGTCACGGGAGGACAAGAAGAAGGCGTCGGCCGACCGCCGGGCCCAGCGCCTCGAGCAGCGCGAGCGGATGATGGCCGGCGACGAACGCTACCTGTTGCCGCGTGATCGCGGTGACGCCCGTCGCTACACGCGCAACCTCGTCGATTCCCGACGCAACTTCGCCGGATTGTTCATGCCGTTCGCGATCGTGTTGATCGTGGTGATGTTCGTGCCCTCGATCGCGGTGTACTCGACCTTCCTGCTGCTCGCTTTCGTCATCCTGATGGCCATCGACGGGGTGATCCTGGGCCGCATGGTCAACAAGCGGGTGGCGCAGCGCTATCCCGACGCCGGCGAGGGTGGTCTGAAGCTCGGCTGGTACGCCTTCACCCGCGCGACGCAGCTACGTCAGATGCGCGCGCCGAAACCGCAGGTCTCCCCCGGCGACGAAGTCTGAGCCGATGACCGCACGAGGGGTCCGGACGCTGGTCCTGGGCGGGGTTCGGTCGGGCAAGTCTGCACACGGCGAACTGTTGCTGCGCGAGGCCGCATCGGTGCGTTATGTGGCCACCGGGCCGACGCTGACGACCGATGCCGAGTGGACCGCGCGCGTCGAGAGACATCGGCAACGGCGTGATCCGAGGTACACGACGGTCGAGACGAGCGATCTGGCGTCGGAGCTGCGGGCCGACCCGCACACGACGACACTCGTCGACGATCTGGGCAACTGGCTGGCCGCCCGCCTAGACGCCACCGGTGCGTGGTCGGCGACGGCCACCGTCGACCGCTCCGCCGAGAACGATGAATTGTGTTCGGCAATAGCCGAATTCACCGGCGATCTGGTGGTGATCAGTCCCGAGGTCGGATTGGCACCGGTGGCCCCGACCCCGGCCGGACGACTCTTCCAGGACGAACTCGGCGCGCTCAACGAGGCCGTGGCAGCGGTGTGTGATCACGTGGTCCTCGTCGTGGCCGGCCGCGTCATCGACCTCACCGGAGCACCCCTGGCCGGGGCCCCGGCAACGCCCGATGCCGAGACCAACCCGGCTGGGCCCTCGACGACTGGGCCGGCACCGGATGCACCGACTCGACCAGCGTCATCCGCACCGGCCCCGCCAGCGCCCGCCGTCCCCGCGCCCGCCGCAGCCGCGGTCCCGATGACCGGCCACATTCCCGATGCGACCGACGCCGAGGTCTTCGACGCCATCGACCTGCCCGACGAGCAGGTCGCCCAGGCGGCGCGGGCACGCCAGCTCGAACTGACCAAACCACCCGGCTCCCTCGGCCGGCTCGAGGAGATCGGGGTGTGGATCTCGGCATGCCAAGGGGTCTGTCCCCCAAGGCCGATCGAGGCGCCCACCGTCGTGGTCTTCGCCGGCGATCACGGGGTGGCCCAAGGTGGCGTGTCGGCCTTCCCGTCGGAGGTCACCGCGCAGATGGTCGCCAACATCGCCGCCGGCGGTGCGGCCGTCAACGTGCTCGCCCGTCGGTGCGGCGCGACGGTGCGGGTCGCCGACATCTCCGTCGACGCCGATACCGGTCCGGAGGTCTCGGCCTACAAGGTGCGGCGCTCGAGCAACGATCTGCGGATCACCGACGCAATGACCATCGAGGAAGCACGCCGAGCGCTCGCCGCCGGACGGGCCATCGCCGACGATCTCGTCGACTCCGGGGCCGATCTGTTGATCGCCGGCGATATGGGGATCGGCAACACCACGCCCGCCGCGATCATTATCGGCACCCTTGCGCGCCGAGAACCCGTCGAGGTGGTCGGACGCGGCACCGGTATCGACGATGTCGGATGGATGCGCAAGACCGCCGCGATCCGCGACGGGATGCGCCGCGGGCGTCGTCATCGCAGCGACCCGCTCGCGCTGATGGCGGCGGTTGGTGGCGCCGATCTGGCCGCAATGGCCGGATTCCTCGCCCAGGCGGCTGTGCGGCACACACCGGTGATCCTCGACGGCGTGGTGGTCACGGCCGCCGCACTCATCGCCGTGGAGATGGCCCCGGGCGCGACGCGATGGTGGCTGGCCGGTCATCGCTCGGTCGAGCCGGCCCACGGCATCGCCCTGGAATACCTGGATCTCGAACCGCTGCACACCTATTCGATGCGCCTCGGCGAGGGCACCGGCGCATTGTCCGCGCTGCCGACGGTCCTCTCGGCCGTCGACATCATGACGTCGATGTCAACCTTCGCCGATGCCGGCGTCAGCGATGCCGACGCCGCTGCGGACTCCACTGCCGACCCGGAACCGGCTGGGACACAACCCTCGTCGTCCGCCTGACACCGATGAGCCCGGTACGTGCAATCGCCGTCTCGCTGTCGTGGCTGACTGTGCTCCCCGTACCCCGGCGGTTCACCGCATCAGCCCCCGATCGCCGGCTCGGCGGGGCGGTCATCGCGGCGGTACCCGTGATCGGCATACTCCACGCGGCGGTGGTAACCCTGATCGCTTGGGGACTCTCGCACACCGCCGCGCCGGCGATGCTGATCGGCGTTCTCATCGTCGGCGTGCTCGCCGGCAGCACCCGGGGTATGCACCTCGACGGTCTCGCCGACACCGCTGACGGTCTCGGGTGTTACGGACCGCCGCAGCGCGTGACCGAGGTGATGCGTTCTGGTTCGGTCGGCCCGTTCGGCGTGGCGACCCTGGTTCTGGTGCTGGCGCTGCAGGTGGTCGGCAGTGCGACACTGGTCGCCCAAAGTCGATGGTGGGAGCTCGGTCTGGCGATCGGCGTCGCACGCGTCGCTGCCGTCGTCGCCTGCCGCCGGGCACTGCAGCCTGCCCATCGCGACGGCTTCGGTGCGCTGGTCGCCGGGACACAGCGCATCGCCGCGGTCGTGTGGTCGGTGGTGGCGGTCGCTGTCGGCGTCGTCATCGGCTGCCTCGCCAACATGGTCACCGCGTTTTCGATCACCGCCGGGCTACCGACAGCCGCAACGATCGTGGTGATGCTCGCGTTCACCTGGCTGTTCAGTCGGCACTGCGCACGACGGATGGGCGGCATCGTCGGCGACGTCCTCGGCGCCGTGATCGAACTCGCCACCGCACTCGTCCTCGTCGGACTGATCCTCTGAGTCGGTCAGCACACTGCACACCCGCGGCGCATCCTCGGCATATGCCGTTGCCGGACTGGCATTTTGACGGATTCGCTCTGTACGGCCGCGTCCCTCCGCCGAGTTCGTCTACGACCCCGAATGGTGCCTCAGCGCCGGTAGAGCTCGGTCATCCAGCCGTGGGTGTCGGCGAACTTGCCACGCTGGATGCCGGTGAGGGTATCGCGCAACGCGAGGGTCACCTCACCGGGTGTGCCGTCCCCGATCGAGTATTCGTCGGTCTCGCTCTTGACGTGGCCGACCGGGGTGATGACGGCCGCGGTCCCACACGCGAAGACCTCGGTGATGTCGCCGGACGTCACACCCTTGCGGAGTTCCTCGGTGGAGATCTTGCGTTCCTCGACGGCGAATCCGGCGTCGAGGGCCAGGGTCAGCAACGATTCCCGGGTGATACCCGGCAGCAGCGAACCGGTGAGTTCCGGGGTGACCAGCCGCGCGTCGGCGCCCGAGCCGAAGACGAAGAATAGGTTCATCCCGCCCATCTCCTCGATGAATCGGCGCTCCACGGCGTCGAGCCACACCACCTGGTCACAGCCCTTCGCGGTGGCCTGCTGCTGGGCCAGGAAGCTCGCGGCGTAGTTGCCGCCGCACTTGGCGAAGCCCGTGCCGCCCGGGGCCGCACGAACGTATTCGGTCGATAACCACACACTGACCGGCTTGATACCACCGTCGAAGTAGGCGCCGGCGGGTGAGGCGATCACGCAGTAGCGGTACTGCGTCGACGGGGCGTTGACGCCCAGCCCGGCCTGCGAGGCGAACATGAACGGCCGCAGATACAGCGATTCCTCGCCGCCGGAGGCGGGCACCCATTCGTTGTCGGCGTCGAGCAGGGCCCGCAGCGAGGAGATGAAGTCGTCGACCGGCAGCGGCGGCATCGCCAGACGCTCCCCCGACCGCTGCAGGCGCAGGCCGTTGGCCTCCGGACGGAAGGCGGCCACCGATCCGTCGGGCTGACGGTAGGCCTTGAGGCCCTCGAAGATCTCCTGGCCGTAGTGCAGCACCATCGCCGACGGATCGAGTGCGATCGGGCCGTAGGGGGTCACCTTGGCGTCATACCATCCGCGGTCCACGTCGTAGTCCACCATCACCATGTTGTCGGTGAAGTACTTGCCGAAACCGGGAGCGGCGAGGATGTCCGCACGCTGCGACTCCGACACCGGGTGCGGGTGCTCGGTACGGGTGAACTGCAAGGTCATTGGCCCATCGTAGCGCTGCGGTACAAGGCGATCGGTGCCAGGTTCCAGTCTCCGCCGGGCCCGGGTCGCAGTCGTGCGCGGCGTAGCACAGGTGTGGGTACCTCAGACGCGCGACTCGACGAACGGCGGGATGACGACTTCGCACGGCAATGCCCGACCACGCACATCGATGACCACGTCGGCTCCCTTGCCGACGCCTGCGGCGGTGTCGATGAGCGCCAGCGCGATCCCCTGCTTGAGGGTTGGCGCGAAGGTGCCCGAGGTGCACAGGCCGATCCGTTCACCGCCCGCCGCGGTGAGCACAGCGCAGTCGGCGCGCGGCACCCCGCGCCCGGTGGCCCGCAGTCCGTAGAGTCGACGAGCGGGACCGTTCTCCTTTTCCACGAGCAGCGCCTCGCGCCCGAAGAACTCGGGCTTGTTCCAGCCGACCGCCCACCCGGTGCGGGCCTGAACGGGGGTGATCTCCGGTGAGAGTTCATGGCCGTGCAGGGCATATCCCATCTCGGTGCGAAGGGTGTCGCGGGCACCGAGTCCGGCGGGCAGACCACCGAATGCGGTGACCTGAGCCATCAGCGCGTCGAACACCGGGCCTGCCTGCGCCCACCGGGGAAGGATCTCGTAGCCGCGTTCTCCGGTGTAGCCGGTCCGACACACGCGCACCGGCGCAGTGCCCCCGTCAATCGACATCTCGGCGTCGGCGAAGGCCATGTAGTCCATCTCGGTGGGCAGGCCCACCGTGGCGAGCACCTCTGGGCTTTTCGGTCCCTGCACCGCGAACACCGCGTACTCGCGGTGCAGATCGGTGATCGCGACACCGTCGGGCGCAACCGCCGCCAACGTCGCGACAACCGCTGCGCTGTTGGCCGCATTGGGCACGAGGAAGACCTCGTCGTCGGCGACGAGGTACGCGATCAGATCGTCGATGACGCCACCGGAATCGTTGCAGCACAACGTGTATTGAGCTTTGCCCGGCGCAATCTTGGCGAGGTCGTTGGACAGGGTGGCGTTGACGAACTCCGCGGCGCCGGGGCCGGCGACCACCGCCTTGCCCAGGTGGCTCACGTCGAAGATGCCGACGGCCTCGCGTACCGCGGTGTGCTCGGCGACGGTGCCCGAGTACGCGACCGGCATGTCCCACCCGCCGAATTCGGCGAAGCTCGCCCCGAGAGCTGCGTGTCGTTCGGCGATGGGTCCGGCGAGAAGTTCGGTCATGGCGCTCAACCTACCGCGAACACGGCGCCCAGGACGATCACCACAGGGCTCACGTCCCGGCGGGAACCCCGAACCCCTGCAGTCCAGGATCGGCAGCGAGGTCGGCGGTGTGCAGGGTGACCCCGTCCGGCGGCTGGTTGCCGCCGACTGTGGTCACCTCATTGCCGTTGACGGCAACCACGATGTTGGTGTGTTGGCCCCACGGGCTGGGTTTGTCGTAGATCACGATGTCGCCGGGCTGCGGGCGATGACCTGGCCCCCGCCAGCGCAACGAGCTGTGCAGATAGTCGGTGAGCGTCGCCACCCCCGGGATGCGCCACGATCCGGAATTCGGATTGTCCAGCGGCACTCCGGATTCGTGCATCACGGTGCTGACGAAGTCGGCGCACCATGGTTCGTCGACACCACCGGAATAGGTGGTGCCTGACGCATTGCGCGCGTATTCCGCGCGCACCGACTCGATGATGCGGGCTCGAGAAGCGGTCAGTGTGGTGGTGTCGACGACGGGAAACGGCGGCCTCGACTGGCCGGTCATCCCGTTCACCGCGCGGGACACCACGTCGTTGTCATGGCGATATGCACGGACACCGATCACCGTCGCCGCGCACGCCGCAATCACCACGAGTGCGATCACCCATGCCACCTTGGTCCGCCGCATCGCCTCGCCCACCCCGTCTCTCGTTGTGACACCGACAACGTAACGCTGATTCGTTGTGGCGGGTTCCCACTCCTCTGGCACTTCGGCCGGTCGGATGACGGGCAGCCGACGAGGCGCCTGTGGCAAGGTTGGTCGGGTGAGCAAGAACGAGAGCGTCGACCGCACTCGCGGTCCCCAGATCACCCTGACCACCTCCATCAGCAAAGACGACGAGGTTCTTGTACTCGGCCTCGTCGCCGCCCCCTCCGACGACAACTCGATTGACGCCGCGGCACCGACCCTGCTCGGCGCTGATGTCCTCGACGATGGGTCGGCGACGGCGATCTCCGCCGCGCTGTCGGCGCTGGGCGCCACCGGTTCTCACGGTGAGGTCACCCGGCTGGCAGCGCCGGAACCACTCGGCGTACGCGTCGTGGTGGCCATCGGCGTCGGCGACGAGAAGTCGCTCGACGACCCGGAAAAACTCCGCCAGGCCGCCGGCGTCGCGATCCGTTCCCTCGAGGGCTTCGACGTCGTCGCCACCACCCTGGGCTCCACCGACATCGGTGCCGCGGTCGAGGGATTGTTTCTCGGCGCTTACCGCTTCGAGGAATTCCGCTCGTCGCGCTCGGCGTCGACCAAGCAACTGCCCGGCACGGTACACGTCGTGGTCGAGTCCGTTGACAAGGAGGCGAAAGCCGAACTGGCACATGCCATCGCGGTCGCCGATTCGGTGGCCATAGCCCGTGACTTCGTGAACACCCCGCCGAGCCACCTCTACCCTGAGGAGTTCGCCGAGCGTGCGCGCGAGTTGGGCGCGAAGGCCGGACTCAAGGTGGAGATCCTCGACTTCGACTCCCTCCAGAAGGACGGTTACGGCGGGATCGTCGGCGTCGGCAAGGGTTCGTCTCGGTTGCCACGGCTGGTGCGACTGACCCACGCGGGCAAGAAGTCGGCCAAGAAGGTGGCGCTCGTCGGTAAGGGCATCACCTTCGACACCGGTGGCATCTCGATCAAGCCGGCCGCCAACATGGATCAGATGACCTCCGACATGGGCGGCGCGGCAGCGGTGATCGCGGCGACCATCGCCGCTGCGCGTCTGGACCTGCCGGTGTCGGTCACCGCCACCGTGCCGATGGCCGAGAATATGCCGTCAGGGACCGCACAGCGTCCCGGCGACGTGCTCACCCAGTACGGCGGGACGACCGTCGAGGTCCTCAACACCGATGCCGAGGGGCGTCTGGTACTCGCCGACGCCATCGTGCGCGCCTGCGAGGACGAGCCGGACTATCTCATCGACACCGCTACCCTGACCGGCGCGCAGATGGTTGCCCTGGGCACCCGCACCCCGGGTGTCATGGGCACCGCCGACTTCCGCGACCGGGTGTCGGCACTGTCGGCCGAGATCGGCGAGAACGCCTGGCCCATGCCGCTACCGGCGGAACTGCGTGCAGATCTCAAATCTCGGGTCGCCGATCTGGCGAACGTCACCCCGCACAGGTGGGGCGGCATGCTCGCCGCGGGCCTGTTCCTCAAGGAATTCGTGCCCGACGGGGTGCAATGGGCCCACATCGACATCGCCGGTCCCGCCTTCAACACCTCCGGCCCCTGGGGTTACACCCCCAAGGGTGGTACGGGGGTACCGGTGCGCACGATCACGAAGGTCCTCGAGGACATCGCGGCCAACGGCTGATCGGCCACTTTTGCGACACACACTGCGTCCGAGGCGCGCGCGGCGGGTAGGGTCTAGCGATGGGCGCCGGGCCACCCGCCACACGCCTGGGAGACGCGGCGCACACACCGCGACACCCCGCTTCACACGCAGACCCACCACGTCGATTTCAGGAGTCAACAGCAATGGCCTTCTCCGTCCAGATGCCCGCCCTCGGTGAGAGTGTCACCGAGGGGACCGTCACCCGGTGGTTGAAGGAAGAGGGCGACACCGTCGAGGCCGACGAGCCCTTGCTGGAGGTGTCGACCGACAAGGTCGACACCGAGATCCCCGCCCCGACCTCCGGCGTCCTCACCAAGATCATCGCCCAGGAAGACGATGTCGTGGAGGTCGGCGGCGAACTCGCCCTGATCGGTGACGCCGGGGAGAGCGCCGATGACTCTGGGGGTTCCGGCTCCGACGACTCGGCGGGCGGCGACGACTCGACCGAAGCCGATGCGGCCGAACAGGACACCCAGGTGCCCCCGACCGAGGCAGAGGCACCGGCAGAGGAGCCCGCCACCACCGGCGCCCGCGAAGCGTCGGGGACCGATGTGCTGATGCCCGAACTCGGCGAGTCGGTCACCGAGGGCACGGTGACCAACTGGCTCAAGGCCGTCGGCGACGAGGTCGCCGCGGACGAACCACTGCTCGAGGTCTCCACCGACAAGGTCGACACCGAGATCCCATCCCCCGTAGCCGGTACCCTTCTCGAGATCCTCGCACAGGAGGACGATGTCATCGAGGTCGGCGGCAAGCTCGCGGTGATCGGCGATGCCTCGGCCGGCGAATCGAAGCCCGAGCCAGAGCCAGCGCCCGAACCCGCCAAGGCCGAGCCCGCCAAGCCCGAGCCCGCCAAGTCAGAGCCCGCCAAGCCCGAGCCCGCGAAATCCGAGGAGCCGGTCGCTCCGAGTGAGCCGGAACCCGAACCGGTAGAGGTGGCCTCCGCCGACGATTCCACCGATCTGCAGTCCACCCCGTATGTGACCCCATTGGTCCGAAAGTTGGCTACGGAGAACGACATCGACCTGTCGAGCCTCAAGGGCACCGGGGTCGGCGGCCGTATCCGCAAGCAGGACGTGCTCGCCGCCGCCGAGGCGAAGAAGGCCCCCAAGGCGGCCTCGAGCCCGGCTCCGGCCGCCGCGTCGGCGCCCGCGGCGTCGTCGCCGGAGGTCAAGCCAGAACTCGCAGCGCTGCGTGGCACCACGCAGAAGATCAATCGCATCCGACAGATCACCGCGAAGAAGACCCGCGAGTCGCTGCAGACCAGTGCCCAGCTGACGCAGGTCTTCGAGGTCGACATGAGCAAGATCGTGTCGCTGCGCAAGGCAGCCAAGGAGTCGTTCAAGGCCTCCGAGGGGGTGAACCTGACCTTCTTGCCGTTCATCGCCAAGGCCGTTGTGGAGGCGCTCAAGGCGCATCCGAACGTCAACGCCTCCATCGACGAGGACAAGAAAGAGATCACCTACTACGACAAGGTGCATCTCGGTATCGCCGTTGACACCGAGCAGGGGTTGCTCTCGCCGGTGATCCACAACGCCGACGACCTGTCGATCGCCGGACTGGCCCGGGCCATCGCCGACATCGCCGCCCGTGCCCGCACCAACGGCCTCAAGCCCGACGAGTTGGCCGGTGGGACCTTCACCATCACCAACATCGGGAGCCAGGGCGCCTTGTTCGACACGCCGATCCTGGTGCCGCCGCAGGCGGCGATGCTCGGTACCGGTGCGATCGTCAAGCGCCCGGTGGTTATCACCGGCGACGACGGTTCGGAGTCGATCGCAGTGCGTTCGATGTCGTACCTGCCGCTGACCTACGACCATCGCCTGATCGACGGTGCCGACGCCGGTCGCTTCCTGACGACGATCAAGAAGCGGCTCGAGGCCGGTTCGTTCGCCGCCGAGCTGGGCCTCTAGGCACCGATGCGGGTAGCCGTCGCCGGCTCATCCGGGCTCATCGGTTCGGCCCTGATCACCTCACTGGAATCGGCGGGCCACTCGGTGCGCCGGCTAGTCCGACGCGAGGCCTCCGAGCCCGGTGAATTCAGTTGGGACCCCGAGACATTCGGCGTTCCCGACGAGGCCCTCGACGGCGTCGATGCGGTGGTGAGCCTCGGCGGCGTCGGAGTCGGCAATGGCCGGTGGAGCGGGCGGTTCAAACAAGAACTCCGCGACTCGCGGATCCCGCCGACCGAGGTCATCGCCGAGGCCGTCCGCCGGACCGGTGTCCCCACGCTGGTAAGCGCGAGCGCCACCGGGTATTACGGGGATACCGGCGCACAGACGGCCACCGAGGACGACGGGCCGGGCTCGGGGTTTCTGGCCGAGCTGACCGTCGACTGGGAGGGCGCGGCGACGGCAAACTCCGGCGATGGGACTCGCGTGGTCCTGCTGCGGACCGCACCCGTGCTCGCACCGCGCGGCGGCCTGCTGGCCAAACTCCGGCCGCTGTTCAAGCTCGGCCTCGGCGGCACCATCGGCGACGGGAAGCAGTACTTTTCGTGGATTTCACTGATCGACGAGATCAGAGCGATCGAGTTCGTGCTGAATTCGTCGATCAGCGGTGCGGTGAACCTGTGCGCGCCCGGGGCGGTCCCGTTCGCGACGTTCGTCGACGCCTTCGGCCAGTCGGTACACCGGCCGACCCTGATGGGTGTTCCCGCGTTCGTCGCCCGCACCGTGGGCGGCGAGATGATCGAGGAAATGGTTCTGTACTCCCAGCGCGTTGCACCCGGTGTGCTCACCGACCACGACTTCGTCTTCACCCATCCCACCATCGGCGCGGGGCTGAAGTACGCCAATGGACGCTGACCGAACCGCCGCCGTCGGCACCCGCCGGGCATCGCTACGCGCCGTCGATACGCCCGTCGAAGTCCGGTGGCTCGGTGTCCTCGACTACCGCGAGGCCTACGAACTGCAGCATCGACTCGCCGGTGAACGTGCCGACGGCACACTCGATCACGATGTGCTGCTGCTACTCGAGCACCCGTCGATCTACACCGCGGGCAAGCGAACCGAGGACGCCGATCGTCCGACCAACGGCGCCGAGGTGATCGACGTCGACCGTGGCGGGCGGATCACTTGGCACGGGCCCGGACAGCTCGTCGGATATCCGATCATCAAGCTCGCCGAGCCCCTCGACGTCGTCGAGTACGTCCGGCGGCTCGAGGCGGCCCTCATCGCTGTCTGCGCGACACACGGCGTGGCCACCACCCGCGTCGCCGGTCGGTCGGGCGTCTGGGTCGTCGACGAGTCGCCAGAGCTGGGGCAGTCCGCGGAACGCAAACTCGGCCAGATCGGTATCCGGGTGGCGCGCGGCGTCGCGCTGCATGGGTTCGCCCTCAACGTCGACCCCGACATGAGCGCCTTCGACGCGATCGTTCCGTGCGGTATCGCCGACGCCGGGGTCACCTCCCTGAGCCGCGAAGCGGGCCGGGAACTCTCGGTCGGCACGCTCGCCGACGAGGTCGCCGACGCGGTCCTCGCGGCTCTGGACCACAGTGAGATCACCCTCACCCCGCAGGCCGGGCACGCCAACGGCGCGCGCGTAGCATCGGTGCGGTGACCGTGTCAGAGACCCGCACCACACCCACGGCGCCGGCATCGACCCCTCAGGTGTCGCCCCCCGCCCCCACCGAGTCCGCCCCCACCGCGTCCGTACCCGCCTCGTGCGAATCGAGCGCCGCACCGACAGACCCGGCTCCCAACGGTCGTAAGTTGTTGCGGCTGGAGATCCGCAACGCCCAGACCCCGATTGAGCGCAAACCCTCGTGGATCAAGACCCGCGCGACGATGGGACCCGAGTACACCGAACTCAAAGGCCTAGTGAAACGCGAAGGGCTGCACACGGTTTGCGAGGAAGCCGGATGCCCCAACATCTACGAGTGCTGGGAAGACCGCGAGGCCACCTTCCTCATCGGCGGCGAGCAGTGCACCCGCCGATGCGACTTCTGCCAGATCGACACCGGCAAGCCCGCCGAACTTGATCGTGACGAGCCCCGCCGCGTCGCCGAGAGTGTCCAGGCGATGGGCCTGCGCTACTCCACGATCACCGGCGTCGCCCGCGACGACCTCCCCGACGAGGGCGTCTGGCTCTACGCCGAGACGGTGCGAGCGATCCACCGGCTCAACCCCGGCACCGGCGTGGAGAATCTGATCCCGGACTTCCACGCCGAGCCCGATCTACTCGCCGAGGTCTTCGAGTCCCGGCCGGAAGTGCTCGCGCACAATCTGGAGACGGTGCCACGGATTTTCAAGCGCATTCGTCCGGCGTTCCGCTACGAGCGGTCCCTCGATGTGCTCACCCAGGCCCGCGACTTCGGCCTGGTCACCAAGTCCAACCTCATCCTCGGGATGGGTGAGACCCCGACCGAGGTGCAGTCGGCGATCGTCGACCTACACGAGGCGGGCTGCGACATTCTGACGATCACCCAATATCTGCGGCCTTCCGCGCGCCACCATCCGGTGGAGCGCTGGGTCAAGCCCGAGGAGTTCGTCGATCATTCCGAGTTCGCCCGCGAGGTCGGATTCGCCGGTGTGATGGCCGGGCCGCTGGTGCGTTCGTCCTATCGCGCCGGCCGGCTCTACGCGCAGGCGATGGCGCATCACCGACGGCAGCTGCCGCCGTCCTTGGCGCACCTCGCCGACGAGGGTTCGGCCAGCCAGGAGGCATCCTCGTTGATGGCGCGACTGGGCCGCTGAACCGGACACCTGCGCCGGCGACCGCGTTGTCGATCACCGCGTCCGCAGACGTATCCTGGTGAACATGGCAAAGGCGCAAGCGGCGAGCAAAGCGGACAAGAAGGCCGCACGACAGGCCCGACGGAAGGCCTCCAAGGAGCGGTTCACGCAGCTCTGGCAGGCGTTCCAGATGCAGCGCAAGGAAGACAAACGGCTGATCCCGTACATGGTCGGCCTGTTCGTGCTGATCGTGGCGATCTTCGTGGTCATCGGTCTGTTCGTCGGCTCTCCGTGGCTGCTCGTTCCCATCGGTGTGGTGCTCGGCATTCTTGCCGCCTTCCTCCTCTTCGGACGGCGCGTGCAGAAGACGGTCTACACCAAGGCCGAAGGGCAACCCGGTGCGGCCGGGTGGGCGCTGTCGAATATGCGCGGCCAGTGGCGGGTACAGCAGGCGGTCACCGGCACCTCTCATCTCGACGCTGTGCACCGGGTGATCGGCAAGCCGGGGGTCATCCTTGTCGGCGAGGGGTCGACGAGTCGGGTCAACACCCTTCTCGGACAAGAGAAGAAGAAGGTCGCGCGCGTGGTCGGCGACACCCCGATTTACCAGATCATGGTCGGCAACGACGACGGCCAGGTGCCGCTGTCGAAGCTCGAACGGCACCTCAACAAGCTGCCGGGCAACATCGATCGCAAGCGCATGGAAACCCTCGAGGGTCGGTTGTCGGCACTCGGCGGCAAGCAGCCCGGCCCGGGCATGCCCAAGGGTCCGCTGCCCGGCAACGCCAAGATGCGCAGCATGCAACGCACCGCCCGGCGTCGAGGCGCCTGACCGAACCGCCGCCGTCGTCGCACCGAGGGACCGTCACACTTAGAGCCGACAGGTCTGCGAAAGATTCGACCACACGAGCCGATTCACGTGGCGCACACGCATGAGCGACGTCACCGACGAGGCGCGCGCACTCGCCCGACCCTCGACGACGCGGCCCTCAACGACTCCGGACCATCGCGGTACCGGTAGCGCGATCGTGCAGTGCGCGGCCGTTGTAATCGTTCATCAAAGCGGGCACCAGGAACACGATCAGCACCTGCCGCATCAATGCACGGATCACGCCGACCGCGGCGACCGGAGCCTTCCCGGCGATCTCGTCGGCCAGGCGCTCGGGTCCGTGGTCGACGCGCGCCACCCGCATGCCTACGGCGAACTGCCCGGGCGTGAAGCCGAACATCGTCACGGTGAACACGCCGATGACGAACCACACGGCGAGCACGGCGAGGCCGAGTTTCGGTGACCCGAAGCCCACGAAAAACAGCGACAGCCCGCCTCCGATGATCCAGTCGACAAACAGCGCCAGTGTGCGCGGCCATCCCGGAACGAGTGCTCCGGGGCCGCTCTCGGGCAGGCCGAGGTCGGCACCGCGATATTCGAGATCGGCCGGTGCGCCCGACTGCGGGCCCGATAACCAGGAACCGGCGGCCCTGCTCATGCGCGATCACCCCGGGCAGCCACATGCCCGGTGCTCGCGTGCTCGGTTCTGCCGGTAGTCCGCGGGTCGTTCATGTTTTCCATGGTAAAGCCAGTGAGTTCCCTGACGAGATCACCGTTCGCTTTCGTCCGGGGCGTGCATACGGAATAGTTGACATGGGCACGACAACGCATTGCCACGCCGTGTAACACAGGGGAAACATATCCTTGACGTGCGAGCAACGTCGCGTCCATACGGTTCTGGCTGAGATCCGCCGCGGTTTCTTGCGCGGTGGTCCAGGCGCGTCAGGTCCGCGTGCACACGCCGACCTGACCCCGACAAGTTAAGGAGTCACCGCACGGTGTACAGCAGCAACGAAGAACTACTCGAGGGCATCAAGAAGGAAGGTGTCGAGTACGTCGACATCCGCTTCTGTGACCTGCCCGGTGTGATGCAGCACTTCTCGATTCCGGCCACAGCCTTCGACGAGTCGGTGTTCGAAGACGGCCTGGCATTCGACGGCTCGTCGGTGCGTGGCTTCCAGTCGATCGACGAGTCCGACATGATGCTGCTCCCCGATCCGGCCACTGCGCGGATCGACCCCTTCCGTCGCGCCAAGACCATGAACGTCAGCTTCTTCGTCCACGATCCGTTCACCCGCGAGGCATACAGCCGCGACCCGCGCAATGTCGCCCGCAAGGCCGAGGACTACCTGGCCTCCACCGGCATCGCCGACACCTGCTTCTTTGGTGCCGAGGCCGAGTTCTACATCTTCGATTCGGTCGCCTTCGACTCGCAGATGAACGGCACCTTCTACGAGGTCGAGTCCGAGTCCGGCTGGTGGAATACCGGTTCGCCCTCCGATCCCGACGGTTCACCGAACCTCGGCTACAAGGTGCGCCCCAAGGGTGGCTATTTCCCGGTGGCACCCTACGACCACTACGTGGACCTGCGCGATGAGATGTCGACCAATCTGACCAACGCAGGCTTCGAGCTCGAGCGCGGTCACCACGAGGTCGGCACGGGCGGACAGGCCGAGATCAACTACAAGTTCAACACGCTGCTGCACGCCGCCGACGACGTCCTGCTGTTCAAGTACATCATCAAGAACACCGCGTACGCGAACGGCAAGACCGTCACCTTCATGCCGAAGCCGCTGTTCGGCGATAACGGCTCGGGTATGCATGCCCACCAGTCGCTGTGGAAGGACGGCAAGCCGCTGTTCCACGACGAGGCCGGATACGCGGGCCTGTCGGATCTGGCGCGCTACTACATTGGCGGCATCCTGCATCACGCACCGTCGCTGCTGGCCTTCACCAACCCCACAGTGAACTCCTACAAGCGTCTGGTGCCGGGCTACGAGGCCCCGATCAACCTGGTGTACAGCCAGCGCAACAGGTCGGCCTGCGTCCGCATCCCGATCACCGGCAACAACCCGAAGGCCAAGCGCCTGGAGTTCCGTTGCCCCGACAGCTCGGGCAACCCCTACCTGGCCTTCGCGGCGATGATGATGGCCGGACTCGACGGCATCAAGAACAAGATCGAGCCGCACGAGCCCGTCGACAAGGACCTCTACGAGCTCCCACCCGAAGAGGCCAAGAACATCCCACAGGCCCCGACCTCGCTGTCGGCGGTCATCGACAAGCTCGAAGAGGATCACGAATACCTCACTGCCGGTGGCGTATTCACCGAGGACCTCATCGAGACCTGGATCGCGCTCAAGCGTGACGATGAGATCGAGCCGGTGCAGATCCGTCCACATCCCTACGAGTTCGCGCTCTACTACGACTGCTGATCTTTGATACAGAACATCGAGGGCTCACCGACGACGTCGTCGGTGAGCCCTCGATGTTCGTGAGCCCGGACAGTCGCACAACATCTCAAGGCGCAGGCGACGGGGGCACAGACAAATGATGCCCGGGATCAGGCCTTGCTCTCACACAATCACACCGCAGCCCGTAATGTCCTTCTCATGTCCCGTATGCTTTTTGTTGAAGATCTCGTCCCCGGCGACCGCATCGCCGTGGATGGCATCCGAGCCGTCGTCCGGAAACAGGTTCCGCATGGCACCGACCAACGCCGCGTCGAGCTCGCCCACAGCTCCGACGATCGCAGCGAAGTCATCTTGGAGGCCGGCTCCAAGGTCGAGGTCTACTGATCCTCACCACGTTGAACTCTCTCGAGTGTGCGGATGTGATCGACGATATTTTCCTGCGCGGTTCGACCGAGCCTGGTCCAACGGCGCACATGCCGCTCAGCACCGTGGTCACCACCACAACTCCGGGCCCTACCGGATATCCCGTCAACGACTGCGTTGCGCGCGACGAAGAGGCCCTGTACGGCCACCTCGATAGGTTCACGCCGCGCCCCACTGCGGTTCGCCCCACTGCGGTTACCCCGGCCAGACTGCTCTCTACCTCCACCAACCACCTCGTCTGCCGGATGACACATGAGGCAGACCGCGCTGAGCACACTTCCCAGCAGAGCGAGATGCCGAGTACACCGCACCGTGCACACCTATGTCTCCAGCACACCGATGTCTTCAGCACACCGAAGTCACGCAGACGCGACCGATAGGCGCGATCCCGACGACGTGGTCGGTGATGACCGAGGTGGTCGCCACGATTACGTGGCCCCGTCGCCATCAGTGGCCCATTGACGTCACCACAGCTGGCGACACCACCCGCGCCCGGATCAATGATGACAGAGTCACAAAGTCATACCGGGTCAGAGGAGCGCAGCCCTCGGTTTCAAGGACGATCGAAAAGATCACGGGCAGGCCGCAATTGGGATCACCGGGCCACCAACGTCGCAACCAGCGCTCGATGATCAGAGCCGCGCAGGTTACGGCTGGTCACCTGGACAGCACCGAATCCACGAATGAGGATGTGGTCGATCCCCGCCAACGGAATCCCGCCGAGCTTGTCGGTCGGATAGGTCAGCTGGTACCCCGATCCCGACTCGGCGCCGGCGTCAACGACATCGTTGCGCAGTAGAGCCCGGAATTGCGCGTGGTCGAACGTGGCGTTGAAATCACCAGCCACGATCACCGGACCTGTAGTAATGCTGTCGAGATGGCCTCCCACCGCGGTGAGGTCAGCGCTCCATTCGGCGGCGTAACCACTCATCGGCGCCGCCGAATGCACCGCGAGAACAGCCACCTCAGATGCTCCTGGCAGTTGCGTGCGAGCGGCCAGGTGGGCGGTGCCGGGAATCCGCTCCTCGTCACGCAGCTCCGCCCGCGAAAGAATCATCGTGCCCACCGACAACGGAGCAGGCCGCGCGTATCGGTGCGGGAAGCGATCGGCGAGACCGCTACGCATAATCCGGGCGTAGACCTCGGGGGTGACCTCCTGCAGGGAGACCAGGTCGGCATCGGAGGCGATCGCGCTGAGGTCGTCAACATCGGCGAGGCCCAATTGCAGATTCGCCGAGACTACGGTGAACCGCTGACCCGCAGGCGGGTTCTGCGACACCCACAGGGGGAACTGTGTGAAGACCACCCCGGCCAGCACCACCACCGACAGCGACAGCGCGATCCAACGCTGCATGCTGAGGAACACGATCACCGTCACCGCGCCGCTCACCAAAGCCAACGGCACCACTGCGGTGGCGTAGATCGCCGACGTTCCGCGTGAGGCGGTGTAATGCAGCCAGATAGCCGCTCCGGTCATCGCCAGGAGTAGCCAGCCCATTGAGAGACCGATAACGGTCGTCATCGCCCGCACCCCTCAGGCTCCGAACACCTTGCGCACCACATTCTTGGCGCGGCGGGTCACTCGCAGGTAGCTCTCCAGGAACTCCGCGGCCTGATCCTCGGGCCAGCGAGCGGCGAAAGCGATCTGGCGCAACTGCTTTCCCGGCGCCGGAAGCTGATCGACCGGCTTACCCCGGACGAGGACGAGCGCGTTACGCGCCTTGGTCGCCGTCAGCCACGCTTCCTTGAGGATCGCGACATCGGTTTCGGCGAGAAGTTCGGCCGAGCCGATCGCGTCGAGCGTCTGCAACGTCGAGGTGTTGTGCAAGGAGGTGAAGCGATGAGCGTAACGCAGCTGCATCAACTGCACCGTCCACTCGACGTCGGCGAGGCCACCGCGACCGAGCTTGGTGTGCGTCGCCGGATCCGCACCACGAGGCAGTCGTTCGGAATCGACGCGTGCCTTGATCCGCCGGATCTCGCGCACCGCCGCCGACGACACCCCGCCCGCCGGGTAGCGGACCTTGTCGGCCATCAACAGGAACTCGATGCCGAGTTCGTTGTCACCGGCGACCTGATGGGCACGCAGCAGCGCCTGGACCTCCCACGGCTGGGCCCACTGCTCGTAGTAGGCCGCATACGCGGCGAGGGTCCGCACGACCGGGCCGTTGCGTCCCTCGGGTCGCAGGCCGGTGTCGACGACCAGCGGCGGGTCCTCGCTGGGCGAGCCGAGCATCGAGCGGACCTTCTCGGCGATGGTCTGCGACCACCGAACAGCGGCGGCCTCGTCGGCACCGGGCATCGGTTCGCACACGAACAGCACATCCGCGTCGGACCCGTAGCCCAGCTCGAGTCCGCCGAGACGACCCATGCCGATGACCGCGATACGCGCCGGGGCCGGCGACTTCCGTTCGGCCTCCGATGCCTTGATCGCCACGGCCAGAGCGGCATTGAGGACCGCGGCCCACACACTCGAGAGTGCATGGCAGACCTGTGGGACGTCCATCATCCCGAGGATGTCGGCCGAGGCGATCCGGGCGAGTTCGGCCCGGCGATGCGAGCGGGCGATGGCCACGGCCCGCCGCAGATCGGTCTGCCGGACCGTCGAGGCGACGAGCCCCTTGGCCACGTCCTCCGGGCGGGTCTCGCACAGCTTGGGCCCGTTCGCACCGTCGGAGTAGAGGTGGATGACCTCCGGCGAGCGCATGAGCAGGTTCGCGATGAACTCCGAGGTGCCCAGCACGCGCATCAGGCGTTCGGCGACCACGCCGTCGTCGCGGAGCAGGCGCAGGAACCAGTCGTTGTCCATCTCCTCGCACAGGCGGCGGTAGTTGAGCAGACCGGCGTCGGGATCCGGTGTGTCCCCGATGTGTTCGAGCAGCTGCGGCAGGATCAGCAACTGCACCTGTCCACGTCGCCCGGGCGCCGACGCGAGAGCCCGGATGTGGCTCAGCGCACGCTGCGGCTGCGCGTAACCCAGAGCCGCCAGGCGCCGTTCGGCCGAGGTGTCGGAGAGCGTGAGTTCCTCGGTGTTGAACCGGGTCGCCGCCTCCAGCAGCGGCCGGTAGAAGAGCTTCTGATGCAGCTTGCGCACCCGCAGTGCCTGATGCTTGATCTGCCGGCGCAGGACCGCGGTCGCGTCGAGGTCGCCCTCACGCCGGATGTGCGCCGCGCGGGCCAGCCAGCGCATGCCCTCGTCGTCGTCGAACGCGGGCAGCAAATGTGTCCGCGACATGCGCTGCAACTGCAGGCGGTGCTCGAGCAGCCGCAGGAACTGGTACGACGCGATGAGGTTGGCGCCGTCGTCGCGACCGACGTAACCGCCTGCAATGAGCGCTTCGAGGGCGTCGACGGTGGCACGCACCCGCAGTTCCTCATCGACCCGGCCGTGCACCATCTGCAGCAACTGCACCGCGAACTCGACGTCGCGCAGACTTCCGCTGCCGAGTTTGAGGTTGCGTTCACGCTGATCCTCGGGCACCAGGTCCTCGACGCGGCGCCGCATCGCCTGCACCTCGTGCACGAAGTCCGCACGCTCGGCCGCACGCCACACCATGGGGTTGATGGCCTCGTGATACGCCGTGGCCAGTTCCATGTCACCGGTCATCGGACGGGCCTTGAGCTGCGCCTGGAACTCCCACGTCTTGGCCCACCGGTTGTAGTAGGCGACGTGTGATTCCAGGGTGCGGGTCAGCGCCCCCGCCTTGCCCTCCGGGCGCAGCGCGGCATCGACCTCGAAGAACGCCAGCGAGCCGACGCGCATCATCTCCCCGGCGATGCGTGCGGCCACTCCGTCGGCGGGTTCGCTGACGAACACCACGTCCACGTCGCTGACGTAATTGAGCTCGCGCGCACCGCATTTGCCCATCGCGATGACGCCGAGACGGACCCCGATCGGCTTGTCGCCGCACACCTCCCGGAAGGCGACGGCGAGCGCCGCGGTCAGCGCGGCGTCGGCGAGATCGGCGAGGTAGGCACCCACCTCGGGGAACCACATGACCTTCTCGTCCTCGACGGTCGACGCCACGTCGTGGGCGGCGAGTTGCATTACCAGGCCGCGGTAGGTCGCACGCAGAGCGACGACCGCTCGCGGTCCACTGAACCCGGCGCGGAAGATCTTGTTGCCCTTCTCCTGCTCACCCGGCTCGGCGACGGCGTCGACGGCCGCGAGCATCGTCGCGTTGATCTCGGCGACGTCGGGCAACGTGTCGGTCTCGAGCAAATGCCACGACGACGGCTCGGCGGCGAGGTGATCACCGAGGGCATCCGAGGACCCGAGGACACCGAAGAGTCGACCACGAAATCCCTTGTCGGTGCGCAGAAGTGCGTCAATCGCCGACCACTCGTCGGCGGCCGCCGACCGCAGGCGCATCAGCGCGCGCAGCGCGAGATCTGCATCGGGGGCACGGGACAGCGACCACAGCAGATCCACCGACTCCTCGGTGTTCCAGCCCAGTTCCGCGAGATCCGCCGCCGACGTGGCGTCGAGCAACCCCAGGCGTCCGGGACTGGGTATGCCACCACGGCCGTGCAGCGTTGTCACCCCACGAAAATAGCGTCCGACGCCGGCGCGCCGGAGCCCGGGCGGCGAATCCGGCCGCGTGTCGCGGCGCGGCTCGACCTACAGCGGTAGGTAGCTCTTGAGTTCGAAGGGGGTGACCAGGCTGCGATAGTTGGTCCACTCGGTCCACTTGTTCCGCAGGAAATAGTCGAAGACGTGCTCGCCGAGCGCCTCGGCGACCAACTCGGACTCCTCCATCGCGTGTAGCGCCTCGGCCAGGCTTCCGGGCAGTTCCTTGTAACCCATCGCCCGCCGTTCGGCGGGCGTCAGCGCCCACACGTCGTCCTCGGCCTCGTCGGGCAATTCGTAGTCCTCGGTGACGCCCTTGAGCCCGGCGGCCAACAGCACCGCAAAGGTCAGGTACGGGTTGCACGCCGAGTCCGGACTGCGGATCTCGACGCGACGCGACGACGCCTTGTTCGGGGTGTAGAGCGGCAGGCGGATCAACGCCGAACGGTTGGCGCCGCCCCAGGTGGCCGCCGTCGGCGCCTCACCGCCGTGGATCAAACGCTTGTAGCTGTTGACCCACTGGTTGGTGACGGCGCTGAGTTCGTTGGCGTGGTACAGGATTCCGGCGATGAACTTCTTACCGGTTTCCGACAGCTGCATCGGGTCGTCGGGGTTGTGGAAGGCGTTGGCCTCCCCCTCGAACAAGCTCATGTGGGTGTGCATCGCCGACCCCGGGTGCTCACTGAAGGGCTTGGGCATGAACGTCGCCCAGGTGCCCTCGGAGATCGCGACCTCCTTGACGACGTAGCGGAAGGTCATCACGTTGTCGGCCATCGACAGCGCGTCGGCGTAGCGCAGGTCGATCTCCTGCTGGCCGGGCGCACCCTCGTGGTGGGAGAACTCCACCGAGATGCCCATCGACTCCAGCGCCTCGATGGCGTGTCGTCGGAAGTTCGGAGCTGCGTCGTGCACGGCCTGGTCGAAATATCCACCCGAGTCGGCCGGCACCGGCACGCTGCCATCCAGCGGCGCGTCCTTGAGGAGGAAGAACTCGATCTCGGGATGGACATAGCAGCTGAAGCCGAGGTCGGCGGCCTTGTTCAACTGTCGGCGCAGCACGTGCCGGGAATCGGCCCAACTCGGGGTGCCGTCGGGCATCGCGATGTCGCAGAACATCCGCGCCGAGTGGTGACGACCCTGCGAGGTGGTCCACGGCAGGATCTGGAAGGTCGAGGGATCGGGCTTGGCGACGGTGTCGGCCTCCGAGACGCGGGAGAAGCCCTCGATCGCCGAGCCGTCGAAGCCGATACCCTCGGAGAAGGCGCCTTCGAGTTCGGCGGGGGCGATCGCCACGGACTTGAGGTATCCGAGAACATCGGTGAACCACAACCGAACGAACCGGATGTCCCGCTCTTCGAGAGTCCGCAGAACGAATTCCTTTTGGCGATCCATGAACGCCGACATTAGGGATGCCCTGTTAAATCCGTGTTACGTTCACAAGTCGAACTCTTCACCCTGGGAGTTTGCGGTAGTGATCCCACATTGTGATATGCCACGACCATAGGATGGAATCCTCGGCCCCGTGTGATCGAAGGCACAGATCAGGCGGGTATCGGTCAATCCCGCCCAGTGCAAAAATGGACTGTCCCACCCGCCCGGGTACCTGCCAGCAGGACTCGAGGAAGAAAAGAGACAACGATGTCCCCAGAGTCTGCGGTGTCCACCGCATCCGAAATCCCCGCGGCCGAAACCTCCGTCTACGGCGGCTCGCCCGCCGGGTCCGGCGAATTCACCCCGCGCCGCCGCGTTACTCGTGTCCATCACCTCGCGCAGATGAAGGCCGAGGGCGAGAAGTGGTCGATGCTCACCGCCTACGACTACTCGACCGCCCGCCTCTTCGACGAGGCCGAGATCCCGGTATTGCTCGTCGGCGATTCCGCCGCGAACGTCGTCCTCGGATACGACACCACGATCCCGATCAGCAGTGACGAGCTGATTCCGCTCGCCCGCGCCGTCGTCCGGGGCGCCCCGCACGCGCTCGTCGTCGCCGACCTCCCGTTCGGCAGCTACGAGGCCGGTCCGCAGCAGGCACTCGCGACCGCGGTCCGCTTCTTCAAGGAGGCGGGCGCGCACGCGGTCAAGCTCGAGGGCGGTGAACGCGTCGCCGACCAGATCGCCACCCTCACCGGCGCCGGTATCCCGGTGATGGCCCACATCGGTTTCACCCCACAGAGCGTCAACGGCCTCGGCGGATTCCGCGTCCAGGGCCGCGGCGACGCCGCGGACCAGTTGATCGCCGACGCCATCGCCGTTCAGGAGGCGGGCGCGTTCGCCGTCGTCATGGAGATGGTTCCGGCCGACCTCGCCGGGCAGATCACCCGCAAGCTCACGATCCCCACCGTCGGGATCGGGGCCGGTCACGAGACCGATGCACAGGTACTCGTCTGGCAGGACATGGCCGGCTTCACTCACGGCAAGACCGCGCGATTCGTCAAGCGATTCGCCGATGTCGGCGGCGAACTCCGTGGCGCTGCAGCCCGATACGCCGACGAGGTGCGTCGGGGCGTGTTCCCCGGCCCCGAGCACAGCTACTGATCCTGGTCGCCGCAACGTGCGGCCGGCGACGCCAGGGCAATCGGAGTCGGCACACGTTGCTGCGCAGCAGCCAGCACGACGAGAGCGGTCAGCACCACATCGACCACCGCGGTCATCCCGATGTGGCCGCCGACACCTCCGAGATGGGCGAACTGACCGAAGCGACCCACGGAGTTCGCCGGACCAACAGTTCGACGTGCCCGGCCTGTCGGATCATCGCTCTGATGCCCTTGTCGATTCGGTGATCACTGGGGTACACCTGCGCTGACTGGTCACGCCGGCCCCCACCCCCGACGCACGGATCGCCGCGCCGACGTCATCCGCTCGTATGACCAACCGCGACAGCAGGATTGCGCCATCACCGGCGTAACGGACATCGCGGCAGCGCCACCGCACCGCGCCCGGGTGTCTAGGCTCGTAAACCATGCGCGACTTCTACCCCGAGATCGAGCCCTACGCCTCAGGCCACCTGCCCACCACCGACGGTCAGCAAATCTACTGGGAGACCTCCGGTAACCCCGATGGCAAACCCGCGGTCTTCGTCCACGGCGGTCCGGGCGGTGGGACCGCACCCGATCAGCGTCGCTTCTTCGATCCGCACCGCTATCGGATCGTCCTGTTCGATCAGCGGGGCTGCGGCCGCTCCCGCCCGCACATCGCCGACGGCGCCGACCTATCGGTGAACACGACCGGCGCACTCATCGCCGACATGGAGGCGCTGCGCGAGCACCTCGACATCGACACCTGGCAGGTGTTCGGGGGCTCCTGGGGATCGACACTCGGGTTGGCTTATGCGCAAACCCATCCGGATCGGGTGTCGGAGCTGGTCCTGCGCGGCATCTTCCTACTGCGGCGCAGCGAGATCGACTGGTATTACAACGGCGGTGCGGCGCACATCTACCCCGACATCTGGGAGTCCTATCTGGCGCCGATTCCCGCCGCCGAACGCGACGGTGATCTCGTGGCCGCCTATCACCGGCTGTTGACGTCGGCCGAACCGGAGGTGGCCGCGGCCGCCGCCCGGGCCTGGACCGGCTGGGAACAGGCCACCAGCTACCTCATCCCGAAGCCCGAAGAGGCGGCGGCGATCAAGGAGGACTCCGGACCACGCTTCGACATCGCCTTCGCCTCGATCGAGAACCATTACTTCGTGAATCACGGCTTCCTCGACGACGGCCAACTCCTGCGCGACATCGACCGCATCGCCGACATCCCCGGCGTCATCGTGCAGGGCCGCTACGACGTCGTCTGCCCGATGCGCAGTGCGTGGGATCTGCACCGGGCGTGGCCGTCGGCACAGCTGCACATCGTCGACGACGCCGGGCACGCCTCCTTCGAGCCGGGCATCCGGAGCACACTCATCGAGGCAACCGACGCCTTCGCCGACGACGTCCGGTGATCGCCCACATATACACTTCACGCGTATCCGACATCCGGCAGGAGGACCAGTGGCAACCGAACAGGTCGAGGTAGAGCTGAAGTTCGACGTCGAAGCCGGAACCGCCACCCCCGACCTGCGGGTGTTACCCGGCGTCGTCGGCGCACGTGAACCGGAGACGTTCACCCTCGACGCCACGTACTTCGACACCGACAACCTGGATCTGGCAGGCAATCGGATCACCCTGCGACGTCGCACCGGCGGCCACGACAGCGGCTGGCATCTCAAGCGTCCCAGCGGAATTCCCGGCGCACGCCGAGAATTGCAGATCGCGTTCGACGAGGCACCCGCCGACGGCGACCTCCCCGATGCCCTGTTGATCCCGGTGCTCGCGCTCACCCGGCACCGCAGCCTGATCCCGGTGGCGGTGATCTCCACCTCCCGCACCATCACCACCCTGTTCGGGGTCGACGAGGAGCCGCTCGCGGAGTTCGCCGAGGACCTCGTGACCGCGCGGTCGCTGCTGCCCGGCGGCGAGGTCGCGCAGTGGGCCGAGTGGGAGTTCGAGTTACTCTCCGGCGGTACTCCACGATTGCTGAAGGCTGCCCACAAGTTGCTGCGCTCGGCCGGCGGATCGGAACCGTCGAGTGCCTCGAAGCTGGCCCGTGCCATCGGTTCCACCCCGACGACGACCGTCGAACCCCGGTTGCCCAAACGCCCCTCGGCGCTGGAGCTGGTGGTCACCGACCTGACCCTGCATCGCAATGCCCTGCTCACCTACGACCCCGAGGTCCGGGTCGACGCGCCAGACGCCGTGCATCAGATGCGGGTGGCCACCCGCCGATTCCGCAGCGTGCTCTCGGGTTTCCCGACGGTGCTCGACCCGCACCGGACCGCCCACATCAACGACGAGCTGCGCCTGCTCGCCCGAATCCTTGGTGACGCACGGGATTCGGAGGTCCAGCTCGAGATCGACACCGCCCTGTTGCGTGGGGAGTCGCCGTCGGAGGCCTTGGTCTCGGCGCTGACGGGGACCGAGTCGGACTCGCATGATCGCGCGATCCGCGCCGCTCATGCTGCGATGAACTCCGAGCGCTACTTCCGGCTGCTCGACGACATCGACGTCCTGATCACCGATCCGCCTGCCGGGCCCGACGCCGACATGCCCGCGGCCGCGGCGGTCGATGCGGCGATTGCCAAGAGCCGCAAGAAGATCCGGAAGGCTCAGGAAGAGCTCGCCACCTTCCCCGAGGGGTCGCACGAGTGGCAGGAGCAGGTGCACGTCATCCGCAAGCGGGCCAAGAAGTTGCGCTACGCCACCGATGCGGGAGAACCGTTGGGCATCAAGCGATATCAGAAGACCGCCGCCGTGGCCAAGAAGATCCAGTCGGCGCTCGGCGATTTCAACGACACCCGGATCAACCGGGCGCGCCTGGCCGAGCTTGCCGAGCGCACCGACCTCCCCGGTCGCGACATGTTCCTACTCGGCCGTCTCGACGCCCTGCAGGAGGCCGCCGGAGCACGCGCCCTCGATGCCTACCGCAAGGCCGCCAAGGACCTCTGAGCACTCCGAGGACCTCTGAGCACTCGGAGGCCTCTGCGTACTCGGGCTCAGCCGACCGGCGCGAACCCCACCATGCGCCGCACCGGGTCGGCAGCGGTCAGCTGCGCCCGAATCCTGGTCGCCGACGCCGGATTTCCGCTGCATCCGGCGATGACCGCCGGATCGTCGATGAAAATCCGGGCGGGCTTGTTCGCGTCGGCCTCGGCGAGGACCACTGCGTCGAAGACCTCTCCGACGCGGCCGGCGAGAACCGTCGCCTCGGCCAGATCGATCGACAGCCGGTCCGCCGACGCCCCCAGGGAGTCGGCCGACCGCAGGATCTTCGGAAGGGTGGGTAGTGCGCGGGTCACCCAATCGGGTACAGGCTGACCGGCGGCGATCGCCAGGCACGCCTCGGTCGCGAAGCGATCACCCAGCCGTCGTAGTGGCGCGGTGACATGGGCGTAGATCCCGCCGATCGCCGCGTGCACCATCTCCGACTCCGACGGCGTCTCGCCGCCATCGAGGGCGAGATATCCGGCGCCACGCATCAGTGAACCGGCGTGCGACATCAACGCCAGGGTCGACGGCGCGTCGGCCGGTAGACCGGCCAGGAACTCTCCTGGCCCCTGCTCGTCCGGCCAGTCCACACCCATCGCGCGTGCCGTGTCACGCAATGCCCGCACCGCACCGGGTTCGGCAGGTGGCAGGGTCCGCAGCAGCCCGACGCCCGCATCGGCCATCAGGGTTCCGGCGCACATTCCGGCAAGCAACGACACCTGGGCATTCCACCTGTCCGCGGGTGTGTGCGGCGCTATCTGCAGGCTCCATCCGTCGGCGTCGCGCACCACGTCCTGGTCGGGGAGGTCGAGTTCGATTGCGCCGCGCGACAAGGCGATCCGTTGCCGCAGCACACCGAAATCCGGTAGCGCCGTGATCGACGGGTGCAGCCGGCCCGCCGCGGCGTCGGCGGTGACACCCGCGTAGTCGAGGCGGGCCACCGAACGCACCAGGGCGCGTCGCACCGCCACGTCGCCGATCCGGCCGTCGGCGCCGACGCGGATGGTCCAGAGCACGGCCGGGCGTTCCACACCCGGCAGCAGCGAACCGCTGCCCTCCGACAGGACCCGCGGATGCAGCGGGACCGAGCCGTCGGGGAAGTACACCGTGGCGCCGCGTCGGCGGCTCTCGGCGTCGAGGGCGCCCTCCGGTTCGATGAGGGCGGCCACGTCGGCGATCGCGTAGTCGACCACGAAACCGTCGCCGTCGGTGGCGATGTGGACGGCCTGATCGAGGTCCATCGATCCGGGCGGGTCGATCGTCACCAGGGGTAGATCGCGGTGGTCCGCGCGCTGCCCGGCATATCGGTCGCGCGCGTTGCCTGCTTCCTCGAGTGCGGCGCCACCGTAGTCCTCGCTGACGCCGAGTTCCCCACGGATGGCATCGAAGTCGATCTCGGGCGCCGACAGTCTGCGTTGCACTCCCCGACCATAACGCCGCGCTCGGCGTGCATGGGGGGACGTGCATGCGGTGACAGGGCGTGATCAGGGCCGACGATGACGCCGGGGTGTCGGAGGGGGGCGAACGAGTCGGCGTGTAAGCCGGATCCTGTCCCGACCGTGAGGTCGGTGGCGACCATCCATCTGGGCACACCGTCGCCGGGTACCTCGAGCGGCCCACCCGCGGACTGGGGCGAGCAGCCCTCATCACGTCCGCGCACACGCACCGCAAGCGATCCGTGCTTCGGCCTTGCTCCGGGTGGGGTTTACCGAGCCGACGCGGTCACCCGCATCGCTGGTGCGCTCTTACCGCACCGTTTCACCCTTACCGGCCTTGCGGCCGGCGGTCTGTTCTCTGTGGCACTGTCCCGCGGGTCGCCCCGGGTTGCCGTTGACAACCACCCTGCTCTGCGGAGTCCGGACTTTCCTCGGCGCGTGGCGTTTCCAGTGACTGGCTGTCCCACGCGCCGCGGCCGCCCGGCCGACTCGTTCGCCCTTACAGGATAGCGTCCGGGGTGTCGGCGACGATGCGAGGTCTGACTTCCCCGAAGGTGCGCCGTGTCGCGTCACCGAAGGTGTGAGGTGTCACTTCACCGAAGGTGCGCCGTGTCATTGACGCAGCGGACGACAGCGCCGCCGTCGGGAAAGAACTCGGCCACCGACACCGACGCCAGGTCGAGGTGTAGCCGGAACAACAGTTGCGGTCCTACGTCGAGGGCGTGGCGCAGTAGGGACTTGATCGGGGTGACGTGACTGACGACGACGACGGTTTGACCCGGATAGCGCTGCAGCAGACGGTCCTTGGCGGCGATCACCCGCTGGGCGGTCTGGATGAAGCTCTCCCCACCGGGCGCGGGCACCGACTCGTCACCGAGCCACCGGGCGTGGACCTCGGGGTCGCGAGCCTTGGCCTCGGAAAAGGTCAGTCCCTCCCACGCGCCGAAGTCGTTCTCGATGAGATCGTCCTCGGTCACCACCTCGCCGCCGACGAGGTCGGTGATCGCTTGCGCGGTCTGCCTGGCCCGGTCGAGGGGTGAGCTGACAACCGCGGCGATCGGTTGCTCGGCGGCCGCACGCTGTGCTGCGCGCAGCGCCTGCGTCACGCCACGCTCTGTCAAAGGCGGGTTGCCGCGGCCCGAGTACCGCCGATCCACCGACAGGGCCGTCTGACCGTGCCGTACCAACACGATGCGGGTCGGGGCGGCCATCTGGCCCTGCCACGACGGCGTTGCGGGGGCGTGCCCAGAATTCGTGGTCACAGTCCCGACTCGTGGGTGCGGATCAGGATCGCACCGCACTCCTCACAGCGGATCACCTCGTCGTCGGGCGCGGCGGCGATCCCGGCGAGCGTCCCGCGATCGAGTTCCATCCGGCAGGCGCCACAGCGGCGGGCGCGGAGCAGCCCCGCGCCGACCTTGCCCGCGCTGCGCTGGCGTTCATAGATCGGGAGCAGTTCGTCGGGTACCTCGGCAACGATCTGGGTACGCCGCGCCGCCAAGGCCTCCTTGTCGGCGTCCACCGCGGTGACGGCCTCTTCCCGACGACCGCGCAGCGCGGCGAGTTGCTCCTCGAGATGGGCAATGGTCGCCGCCGCCCGATCGCGTTCGGACCCGAGCGCTTCTTGACGTTCCATCAGCTCCAGCATGTCCTCCTCGAGAACCTGCCGACGCCGTCCCAAACCGGTCAACTCATGTTGCAATTCCGATAACGCTTTCGGCGCAAGGCCCCCGCCGGTCAGCTGGGCCGAGTCCTTCAGTTCGCGATCGCGCATGCCGGTGATCTCGCCGTCCATGCGGCGGTATTCCCGGTCGAGATCCTCCGCAGCGATCTCCGCACGGACGAGGTCGTCGCGGGCGACCTCGATGGCGGTGATCGTCTCCGCGATCTCGGCGTCTTCGGGCAGGTGACCGACTCGATGGTCAAGTCGGGCCAGGCCGGCGTCGACGTCGGCGAGTTCGAGCAGGAGTCGTTGCCGTCCGGCATCGACCTTCATCGGGTGTCTCCTCGTGCACTGGGGGAATCGGTGGTCGGGTGAGCCGGGTGAGTCACGGCGCGCCGTTGCACCGGGCGGTGAACGTTTACGGTACGCGCCGTGTCAGGCCGACGTGTGCACGGTGAACGGATCGGTGGGTTCGTCGTGGCACTCCGCCACACATCCGGTGGCGGCAGTGATCCGTTCGGCGGCCTGCCGGCACCAGGGGAACTCGGTGGCCCAGTGCCCGGCGTCGAGGAGCACCGGGCCGCCGGACCGCAGCGCCTCGTCCACCGGATGATGGCGGAGGTCGCCGGTCAGATAGGCGTCGACGCCGAGCCGGGCGACGGAGGCCAGCAGGGAATCACCGGCGCCGCCGCAGACCGCGACCGTCCGGATCTGTCGGTCGGCCGGGCCGGTGGCACGCACGCCCCATGGCGTACGCAGCGCGTGGGCCGCGCGTTGCGCGAACTGCGCCACGGTCATCGGTTCGGCCAGCACACCGACGCGGCCGAGACCGAGCGCCGACGGGATCGCGGCGAGTTCGAGGATGTCGAAGGCAGGTTCCTCGTACGGGTGGGAGTCGCGCAATGCGGCGAGGACCGCGGTTCGCAGCCCTCGGGCGGCAACCATCTCCACGCGCGCTTCGTCCACGCGTTCACGCTGCCCGATCTCACCGATGGTCGGGTTGGCACCAGGTTTCGGCTCGAACTGGCCGACGCCGACCACCGACCACGCGCAGTCGCGGTAGTCGCCGATCGCTCCGGCTCCTGCTGCGAACATGGCCTCGCTGACCTGTTCGGCGTTGCCCTCGGGCACCATCACCACCCACTTGTCGACGGGCGGCAGCGGTTCGGGGTCGATGGGCGCGACCTCACGGAGTCCGAGTGCGGCGGCGAGCGCGTCGGACACACCGGGATCGGCCTTGTCGGCGTTGGTGTGGGCGGTGAACAGGGCGATACCGGCCCTGATGAGTCGGTGGACGATGCGGCCCTTGGGTGTGTCGGCAGCGACCGACTCCACACCCCGGAGCAGCAACGGGTGGTGTGCCACGATCATCCGGTAACCCTGCGCGCATGCCGTGGTGACCACGTCGTCGGTGACGTCGACGCACACCAGGACCGGCCCGGCCGGTTCGCTCGGGTCTCCGCATACGAGCCCGACGGCGTCCCAGCTCTCCGCCAGGCGCGGCGGATACGCGGCCTCCAGCACCGCCACCACGTCGGCGACAGTCACCTCGATCGGACCGTGACCCGTGTGCTCATGCGCTGCCAACGGTGATCTCCTCTCGCGCCCGGTCGAGCGCCGTGACCAGCCGATCGACCTGCGCCGCCGGGCGCACCGCCAACCGCAGGTGGTCGTCGGTCAGTCCGACGAAGTTCGCGCAACTGCGCACGGCGATCCCCTGGTCTCGCAAGCTTTCTCGCACCGCCAGTGCACCGGGCATCTCGACGAGCACGAACGGCGCCGCGGGCGGCGCGCACGGGATCACTCCGACCTCGGCGAGTCGCGCGAGCAGATGGTCGCGTTCGATGGCGACGAGCTCGGCCTGCTCGGAACAGAAGCGTTGCCCGTCGGGTCCGCAGCAGGCGGCCAGCGCGGCGAGCGCAGGCGTGGACAGCGGCCAGGCGCGGCGCCCCGCCGCTGCCCGTTCGATCACCTCGGGCGCCGCGAGCAGGTAACCGGCACGCAGTCCGGCCAGTCCGAAAGTCTTGGTAACACTGCGCATCACGATGACGTCGTCGGCTCGCCGGTCGGCCAGCGACTGCGGCTCGCGCGCCCCGGTCACCGGATCGAGGGTCAGATCGGCGAACGCCTCGTCGACGACGACGAGGCGTCCGGGACGTCGAAGCGCTGCGATCGACTCCGCAGGGTGCAGGACCGACGTCGGGTTCGTGGGGTTGCCGACGACCACGAGGTCGGCGTCGTCGGGGATGTCGGCGGCCAGCTCTGCCAGCGGCGTGTCGGGCCGGCCGATGACCTGGGTGATCGGAATCCCCGCGGCCCGCAACACGAGTTCCGGTTCGGTGAACGACGGCTGCACCAGGGCCGCATGTGCCGCACCCAGTTTCGGCAGCAGCTCGAATCCGTCGGAGGCGCCGGCGAGGAGCATCACCTCGTCAGTGGGACGGCCGTGCAGGTCGGCGATGATCCCGGTGGTGTGATCGGTCTGGTCGGTCGTCGGGTATCGGGCCAGGTCGTCGAGGGTGGAGGCGATGGCCGCCTGCACGAACGGCGGTGCGGCTCCGCGCACGTTGACGGCGAAATCCAGCATGCCCACGGTGCTGTCCCGGTCGCCGTGCCGGTCGAGCGCATGCAGCCCGGATGTCATACCGAGTGAGCCTACGTGCACCATGGGTTGGTGATGTCCCGACCAGACCCCACTGATCCCGACACCGTTCTGCTCGTCGATCTCGACGGGACGATCACCGACAGTTTCACCGGGATCGCCAACAGTTTTCGGCACGCCCTGACCGCTGTCGGCGCGCCACCGGCACCCGAGGCGGTGGTGGCCGGGATCGCCGGGCCGCCGATGATCGACACCTTGCGCGAACTCGGGCTCGACGAAGCCACCGCACACGAGGCGATGCGCGCGTATCGAGCCCGGTACGTCGACGTCGGCTGGCTGGAGAACTCGGTGTTCGACGGCATGGACACACTGCTCGGCGATCTCGGCGCGTCGGGCCGGACGCTGGCCGTGGCGACGTCGAAGAACCAGACGACCGCGCGCGCCATCCTCGACCACTTCGGACTCGCCAGCCACTTTCGCGTCATCGCCGGCGCCAGCGACGACGGAACCCGCCGCCACAAACCCGACGTGATCGCCCATGCACTGGCACAATTGGGCATATCGCTCGACCCGCACACACACCGACCCGCTCGTCCGGCGGTGATGATCGGCGACCGATCCCACGATGTCGAGGGCGCAGCCCGTTTCGGCATCCCGACGATTATCGTCGGATGGGGTTACGCTCTGGCCGGGGAGCGCGACGCTGCCGCATGGAGCGTCGATTCGATGTCGGATCTGCGCGAGGTACTCGGTGTCTGATCAACTACACATCTGTTTCGTCTGCACCGGCAACATCTGCCGGTCGCCGATGGCCCAGAACATCTTTGCCAAGACGCTGTGTGACACGGGGCTTGCCGACCGCGTCGAGGTGAGCAGCTGCGGTACCAGCGGCTGGCATGTCGGCGAGGCGGCCGACAACCGCGCGCGCACGGAGCTGCTGGCACACGGCTACTCCGACGCGCATGTGGCCGATCAGCTCGGGCCCGATCACATCGGTGCCGACCTGTTCGTCGCCGCCGACGCCGGACACGTCAAGGAACTCGAGCGCAAACGACTCGGTGAGCGCACCCGACTGTTGCGCAGCTTCGATCCCGACGCAGGCGACGATCTCGATCTGTCCGACCCGTACTACGGCAACGCCGACGATTTCGCCGTCACCCGCGAGCAGATCGAGGCCGCGGTACCGGGCCTGCTCCAGTGGGCCCGCGAACACCTCGACGACGCCACTGGCTGAGCCGTCGCCGGTGCTGCCGTGATCGGGTACTGCGGCGCACGTCACGGCCGAATCCGGCATAACGTCACCAGACGCCGCCGGGGCTGCTTCGACGGTTGCCCACTGGGTACCGTTGTCCTATGCGCGCGCTGCGAAACATACGACCGGAGTGGATCGCCCTGACCATCGTTGTCGGCGCGTTCGCGGCGGCGTGTTTCATGGTGCTGGCGCCGTGGCAGCTCGGGAAGAACTCCGCGACGTCCGAGCGCAACCATCTGATCAAGAGTGCCGTCGGTACCGCCCCGGTACCGATCGACGAGGTGGCGCCCGCCGGAAAGGGATTCGTTCCCTCCACCGAGTGGCGCGAGGTGACGATGACCGGAACCTACCTCGTCAACGACCAGGCCCTCGTCCGCCTGCGTTCGGTCGACGAGCGGCCGGCCATCGAGGTCCTCACCCCGTTCCGCATCGCGGGCACCGATCGCGTCCTGGCGATCGATCGCGGCTACGTTCGCCCGGATCAGAGCAACACGCCCGCGATCCCTGCGCCCCCGACAGGCGAGACGACCATCAACGCCCGCATCCGGGCTTCGGAGGGCACGTCAGAAGGCCGCGGCGCGCGGACCGAGGGCAACGCGCTCACCATGTACACGGTCGACCCAACCCAGCTGGCCAAGGCGACCGGCACCCCGATGGACCCGTTCTATCTGCAGTTGTCGCCGAATCAACCCGGCTCACTCGGCGAGATCCCACTGCCACAACTGGATTCGGGCCCCTACCTCTCCTACGGCCTGCAGTGGCTGGCCTTCGGTGTGATGGCACCGCTGGGAGCCGGATACTTCATCTACTCCGAAATTCGTCAACGTCGACGAGCTTCCGCCGCCAAGAAAGCCCACGCGGCCGAGGCCGCGGACGGTCCCGACCCGGCGACCCCCGAACCGGCGACCCGTGACGACTCGGGACTCGACGTTGCCGCACATCACGAGGCGGCTCCTCATCTCCTGACGCGAGCCGAACGCCGCAAACGCATGCGCGAGGAACTGCGTGCGGCAGCCGGAACAACCGCCACGTCCGCTCCGGTCGACCCTGTGGACATCGACGGGCAATCGCCCGCCGGCATCGGCGTCGGACCCGACACCGAGCGCTTATCATCCGCGGTGCGCGACAAACTCACCGAACGCTACGGCGGTTGAGGTCACCTGGTGCTCAAGGTACTCCCCATCGGCGGTGGCAGCGCCCGGCCAGTGACACTCCACACCTGCTCTCCCTCGGTGGTCGAGGTGCGAGGCGCGAGGCTCGTCGCGAACGCTCCGCAACATGTCGACCACCGGGACGAGAGACGCGCCGGGCTGCTCGACCGCTGATCATCGAGTGCCCCGCCCGGCGAGGAGGTCCCTCCCGATAGTCGAGATGTTGCCGAGCGCCGGCACCGAGGCATCGAGACCATCCACCATCGACCGCCGATCAGATCACGAGCGTCGCGCGCGCCACCAGGCGATGGCCGTGGCGGTGGCGAGCGCGCCGACTTGTACTTGTCGGGACAAGGCCAGGGCGGCACGGAGATCCGTTGAGGTCGGAGCCCGCCCGTCGCCGAGGGTGGGCCGGTTCTCGGTGCGGTGCAGGTACACCGTGATACCGCCCAGACCGATGCCGAGAGCTCCGGCAAAGCTTGCCTCCACGACACCCGCGTTGGGGCTCGGATGCGCCGGTGCGTCGCGTCTCCACGCGAGCACGGCACCCCGCCGATCCGGACCGGCGGCCACGACGAGCGCCCCCGCGATCCGGGCCGGTAGGATGTTGAGCACATCATCGAATCGTGCTGCAGCCCAACCGAAACGGTTGTACCGGGCATTTCGATGACCGATCATCGCATCCAGCGTGTTCGCAGTCCGGTAGATGAGGAGGCCGGGAACACCGGCCAGAGCGCCCCAGACCAGCGCCCCCACGGTGGCATCGGAGGTGTTCTCGGCCACCGATTCCAGTGCAGCGCGACAGATCCCGGGTTCGTCGAGTGCATCCGGGTCTCGGCCACACAAGCTCGGAATAAGTTCCCGCGCGCCCGGAACGTCGTCGGACTCGAGACAGTCGGCTACGTCGTTACCGACGCGGATCAGAGTGGTCCCGCCCAGTACGGCCCACGTCACTGCGGCGGTGAGCAGTGTCCGAGCCGTGCCATTCGCAGCCAATGGGCGGGCCGCGAGCGCCCCGGCCACGCCGATAGAAGCCACACACAGCGCACAGTGGGCGCTACCAGCGATCCGGCTGTCAGCGTAGGTATGTCGTTGCACCGCGGAGGCGAGGGCACCGATGCCGGCAACCGGGTGCCCACGTCTCGGGTCGCCGAGCGCGCAGTCCACCAGATACCCGATCAGTAAGCCTGCCGGCGAAGGCCGGACTGCGGCGGCCCACCACCCCCGTGCCCGCATCAGAGTGCCTCCCGAATCAGTAGTCCGATGCCACGACGACCTGCTGCTCGCCACACACCAGGAGAGCCTGGTCGTCGGCGAGCGTGGTCACGTGGTGGCGCGACTCGTATGTGCGGCGCACCGACTCGATCAGTTCGGCGGGATACGCCGGTAACTGGCCGTCCGCATGTGGAAGCACCACCGTGTCGATGAGCTCGAGACCGCGCGGATCGACCCGACCCGGAGCGTCGGCCGGATCGTCGAGGCCTTCCACCGGTGCAATGGTCGGACCCACCACAACCGCGCCGGCACTGCATCCGATGTAAGGCAACGACGCACGTACCCGCTCGGCGAGCAGATCCCCCGCGCCCGCCCGACGTAACGCCCACAGCAAGGCGAAGGTGTTTCCTCCGGCCACGTACACTGCGTCGACCCGGTCGAGCGTGGTGGCAATCTCCTCGAGATCCTGCTGCGCTGCCGAGATGTCCACGACCGCATACCCTGCGACCGTCAGGCGGTCACGTTCGGCGCGCGCACCCGGCTTACCGGCGTAGGGGATCCGCGCGTCATCGAGATACCCGATCTGCAACTGCGACAGCCCTTTTCCCGTGGCTTCCGACAGGAAAGCCGGGACCGCCCCGAAGCCCAGCGACAGGAGCAGCAGATTCACAGTGGTCACGCTACCCGCAGGCCCAGCACCCACGACGGCCCACCCGTGCCCGATACACTCACGCGGTGATGGCACGCCCACGCCCCGTTCCCGTCGCGGGCACCTATCCGATCGACACCGGCACGGCAGAGCTGGCCCCGGACCCCATCTCGGGCGGATGGCTCCTGCAGATCAACGGCACACACAGCTCGCACATCGACGACGATCCGCATGTGCTGGACTTCGAATACCTGCGACAAATGGCGGCCGTCATCGAGGACCGCCATCCCACGCAGGCGAGGCTCTCCGTCCTGCATCTCGGCGGCGCCGCGTGCGCGCTCCCCCGCTATCTGGCCGCGACCTTTCCACAGTCGCGACACGTTGCGGTAGAGATCGACGCCGAGCTGGCGCGTCTGGTCCGCGAGTGGTTCGACCTGCCGCGCGCACCTCGTCTGCGTATCCGCGTCGGTGACGCACGCGCGGTGCTGGAGTCACTCCAGTCCGACACTCGAGAAGTAGTCGTCCGGGACGCGTTCGAATCCGACCGCACCCCAACACATCTGACGACGGTGGAGTTCACCCGTGCCGTCAAGCGGGTCCTCACACCGACTGGCCTGTATCTAGCCAACTGCGGCGACACCCGCGATCTCGGCCGCGTACGCGCCGACGCTGCCGCGCTGGCCGAGGTCTTCGACCACATCGCTCTGATCGCCGACCCGGCGATGTTCAAGGGACGACGCACCGGCAACGTGGTCATCGCAGGCAGCGACGGTCCCCTCGATCCCTCGCCGACACTCGTCAGACGACTACTCAGCGATCCGCTTCCGGCGCGGGTGATCGCCGGCGACGAGGCCAGCGCATTCGGATCCGGGCAGGCACGCCACGATCCACCGACCGCCTCCGGCGGCAGCCGCGACGAGACCGCCGACAATCAGATCATGTAGTTCAAAGCGCCCAGGATCGCCTGTCCCAGCGCATGATCGCCACAAACCTCCACCGCCGACGGATCAGCCCTACGCCGGCCACCGACAAGTCGGACCAGGTCGACGGCATCGACAGTGAGCACTACGTCGGCCGCCTCGTCACCACCTTCGAAGGCCTCGACGAGACCTGCCCGGCCTGCGACGGCGATGCGCACGGTACGCGGTGCCGCGCCGGTGATCTCGAACGCGACAGCGCTTCCAGAGGGCGCCTTGGCGCGCTTACCGACCACGAACGGCAACGACGCCGACACCTCGTCGAGCACCCAACCGACCGGTGCTGCAGACGGATTGCCACCGATCGTGGCGTCGCGGAGGTCGACCTCGTGAATCCAGCAGTCGAACAACCGGATTCGCATGAACCGACCGTAGGTGTCCGGGCCCGCCGGGGTAGCCGCCTCGGCGTCGAAATCCGACTGCGACATCGCCGACAACGCGGCGCTGCGTACCCCGATGATCTCGTCGAAGGCAGCGAGTACCTCGTCTGCGGGTCGCCCCCGGAAGTGTTCGACCCACTTCTCGTTGAATTCGCCAATCGGATTGCGCACGTGGTCGAGATCGCTGAGACCCGCGGGTGCCTCGACATCACGGCCGTCGAGCATGCTCTCGGTTCCGATGATGTGCGCGATGATGTCGGCGTTGGTCCATCCCGGCAGGATCGACGGTTGCGTCCATTGCTCACCGATGTCGTCGGCCAACGCCCGCAAGGCGGCCCACTCACCGATCAGGTCCGGGGTCAACGTGGTGGGATCGATGGATGTCGTGGGCATGAAGGTCTCCGATTCGCCGGCTGGTCGACTGCGCCCGAGAGCTCACGGCGTCGATACGCCTGACCGTCACGGGCGGGTTCGACGCTACCCTGGTGACGCCGTCGCGACCGCAGGATTCATGGCACGGCAACTAGGGTGTGTATCCCAATTCTTCTGCGAGGAATTGGCGCGAAGGATTGCGTTCTGGCAAGGCGGAGGAGGAAGCGATAGCGGCAGCTATCGTGACCGACGACAACGCGGCCAGCGCGCAATCGGGCCGCCAAGACCCGCAAAGGGAATTGGGAGACACACCATAGTCAGGGTCGATCGTCGCGATGCTGGTGGTGAGCCTCTTCGCGGCCACCGCTGCTCGGCTCACCAGGTCCGAGGCACACGCGCACGCCGCCCCCACCGCACCTCCTCGGTCGCAGAATGCGCACCACGGGCCGCATCCCCCAGCGAACACCGGCCACACCACTAAGGTTGGACGGGTGACACGGACATTCCACCCTGTGCACCTGCCTGCGATCTACGAGCAGAGCCTGCGCGGCTGCTCGGCGTCCAAAGCACTCGCGTCGTTCATCGACTTCCATGGCACCGCCGACGCCACGATCCACTACGGTGACGGCGGCCGGCTCGGCGGCCACTACGCGCCGATTGTCGACGTCTCGCGGTCGTGGGCGGTGCGCAACGGGTGCATACCGACGACCCTGGAGGTCCCCGTCAATTCGGCTGTCACACAGTTCCTCTGGCCGCTGTACCGGTCGGTCGGCGGCGAAGTCTCGCACTACCGCATCACCGGCAGAGCCCACGCGTGGCCCGGATCGTCGGCCCATCGGGAACGGACCGGCGTCAGCGACAGGATCTCGGCCACGGCCCTGATCCGGCAGTTCGTCAACCGCCACCCACTCACGGTGTAGGCGGACATCGAAATGAGCGCCATCGACGACCGGACCGGAACCACGCTCGGGCCGTACGCCATCGAAAAACTACTGGGCCGGGGCGGGATGGGTCAGGTCTACCGTGCCACCGACACCCGCAAGGGACGTCGGGTCGCGCTCAAGCTGCTCAATCCCCAGTTCGCCGACGATCAGGTGTTCCGCGACCGATTCCTGCGGGAGTCACGGATCGCCGCACGGATCAACGACCCCCACGTCGTCCCGATCCATGACTGGGGCGAGATCGACGGCCTGCTGTTCATCGACATGCGACTGGTGACCGGGCGCGACCTGCACGCGATCCTCGTCGAGCACGCAACACTGGCACCGGAGAGGGCGGTGGCCATTCTCTCGCAGGTCGCCGACGCCCTCGACGCAGCCCACCTCGACGGCCTGGTGCATCGCGACGTCAAACCTGACAACGTGCTCGTCGATGCCCGCGACTTCGCCTATCTTGCCGATTTCGGGCTGGCCCAGGGCACCGCCGACACACGGCTGACCACCGCAGGCACCGCCATCGGATCGTTCGGTTACATGGCACCCGAACGATTCGTCGCCGACGAGGTCGGCGCCGCCGGCGACATCTACGCCTTGGCCGGCGTGCTCTACGAATGCATTGCCGGGACACAAGCTTTCGCATCCGCGGCCAACCTCGAGCAACTCATCGCCGCCCACCTCAACGCCGAGCCACCACGGACCGGCACGGCGCTCGATCCGGTCATCGCGTGCGGCATGGCCAAGAACCCGCGTGACCGGTACCCGAGTGCCGGTGCACTGATCGACGCGGCCCGCGCCGCCCTCGCATCCCCCGGCGCGGTGTCCCCCGGTGCGCCATTGCCCGGCACGTCGGCGGCACCCGCGCCGCTCGCACCTCATACAGCACCGCACATCAGTCACACCACCGACCGACCGGCTGCGATCAACCCGGCTGCGATCAACCCGGCTGTGATGAACCCGGCTGCGATCAACCCGGCGTCGTACTCTCCGACAGAGGTCGCTGCAGGCTTTGGCGCACGCCACTTCGAGCCGTATCCGGATGCACCGCAGCACCATCCGCAGACATCGATACGCCGGTCGCCCGTACTCGCGATCCTCGTCGCCATCGCGGTGCTGCTCGCGGGTGGCATCGGAGTCGGCGCATGGGTGCTGTTGCGCGACTCCGACGACGGGGTCCCCGTCGTCGCCGACAGCAACGACCGCACCACCACATCGACGATCGCCCCGTCCACCGCGATACCGCCCATCGCCGGGAGCCAGACCACCACGACTTCGGCGATGCCGTCGGTGACGTCGCCCACCGGTTCGGCGAGGGCCGCCTTCGATCTCGGCCTGGCCACACCCATCAGCACGCCGGCATGTGATGGCACCGGGATCGTCGTGGTCGGCAATGCCGTCGATCCGTCGAACTACACCGGCGAGGTCCAGGGCTATCTCACCGCGTTCCCCGGGTCGAGTTACCTGCGCACCGACCAGTCCTGCTCGTCGTTGCGGGCGCGCGACGACAACGGCAATCCGATCTACGCGGTGTACCGGGTGGCGGGACGGACCACCGCCGACATCTGCCGCGTCCGCAACCAGATCGGCGGCACCGCCTACGGCAAGTGGCTCGACAACATCACCGATCCGACGACATTCATCACGCCGAGCGCATGCGGGGCGTGAGAAAGCCGCCTTCTCCGCCTGTCGAGGACACCATCGGTCCGCAATGTCCGGCACGATGAGCGCATGCTGGAAACATCGGCTCGACTCCTGCACCTGCTCTCGCTGCTCCAGACGAGACGTGAGTGGTCCGGCCAGGAGCTCGCCGACCGGCTCGAGATCACCACGCGCACCGTGCGACGCGACGTCGACAAGCTGCGTGAGCTCGGCTATCCGGTCGACGCGACCGTCGGCGTCGGCGGTGGGTATCGGCTCGGCGCAGGTGCGGAGATGCCGCCGCTGCTCCTCGACGACCAGGAGGTGCTGGCCGTGGCCCTTGGGCTCGACGCGGTCACGACCGGGCCGGTGTCCGACATGGCCGAGGCCTCGGCCGGTGCACTGACCAAGTTGCGCCAGGTCATGCCGTCGCGATTGCGCCACCGACTGGATTCTTTGTCGCTGGAAGCCGTGCCACGCACCGAGGGTCAGGTGAGGGTGTCGGCCGAAGTTCTCACCGATATCGCCACGACCTGCCATCGCCACGAACAGCTCCGCTTCGACTACCGGCGTGGTGACGGCACCGAGTCGCGGCGCGAGGTCGAACCCTACCGATTGGTGCGCAACGGGATGCGTTGGTATCTCATAGCTTTCGACCTCGGCCGCGACGATTGGCGCTCGTTCCGGGTGGACCGGATGGACCCCAAGATCCCGACCGGCCCCCGCTTCACCCCGCGCGCCCTTCCCGAGGGCGCGGCGTCGAGGTTCCTCGAGCGCAGCCTGGGCGCGATGTATCGCACATCCTCGGCGCGCGTGCGTATCCACGCCCCGGTGGAGACCATCGGTCCGATGGTCTCCGATGCGTGGGGCACCCTCGAATCCGGCGATGAGCAGACTTGCGAGCTGACCCTCTACTCCACGTCGCTCCCCTCGATTGCAAGGTGGCTGCACGCCTTCGACGCCGATTTCACTGTGTTGTCCCCGGACGCATTGCGGGACGAGCTGGCCGGCGTCGCCGAACACCACGAGCGGGTGGCCGCCCGCTACCGGCGAGCGTGCGACGCAGCATCGTGATCGTTTCGTGACCCTGCGGGCGGGCTCCGTCTCAACTCCGCCACGTCCCCGCCGCGTTCCCGGGCAGCAGCGGATCGGGGTATCTACAGTGGTCCTCGTGAGGCTTCTCGTCACCGGTGCCAGTGGATATGTCGGCTCGCGGTTGGTGTGCTCGTTACTCACCGCCGGACATGAGGTCGTCGTATCCTCCCGCAATGTGGACCGCTTGACCGATTTCGACTGGTTCGACGCGGTCACCGCGGTATCGATGGACGTCGACGACCCCGAATCGGTGACGACAGCACTCGCCGCCGCCGGGCCACTCGATGCGATCTATTACCTCGTTCACGGGATCGGGCAGTCAGGGTTCGCCGATGCCGACCGCAACGCTGCCGCGAACCTCGCGTCGGGCGCGCGTGACGCCGATGTCACCCGCATCGTGTATTTGGGTGGCTTCGTCCCCGACAACGAGGATCTGTCCGATCACCTGCGCAGCCGAGCCGATGTCGGCGAGGCCCTCCGGCTGCCCGACGGTCCGGAGTTGGTGTGGCTGCGCGCAGCGGTGATCCTCGGCGCCGGGTCGACGTCGTTCGAGATCATCCGCTACGTCGGCGACCGCCTCGCGGTCATCCCGGAGCCGTCGTGGACGCGAAACCCCATGGACCCCATCTCGATTCGCGACGTATTGCACTACCTCACCGCCGCCTGCGAACCCGGGCTGCCCGCCGGAGACTACGACATCGCCGGCCCCGATGCCTGTCGGTATCACTCGGTGCTCGTCGCCTATCTCGACACGATCCGCATGCCGAAGGTGCGGGTGTGGGTGCCCTTCATCGGGACGCGTCTTGCCGGCAAGGTCGCCGGACTACTCGTTCCCATCCCGTCTGCGCTCACCGAAGAGCTCATCACCTCCCTCGATCACCCGATGTGCGCCAACGAGCACCGCATCCGGGAGCTGGTGCCGGCACCCGCGGGAGGGCTGACGCCGATGCGCGACGCGGTCGCGGCGTCGGTGGCGTCACCGGCTCCCCGGTCGGTCTGCGCGCTCGTTGATCCGCATCACCTGGCATCGACCGACCCGGCCTGGGCCGGGGGCGACTGGCCACGCGTACGACGCAGGATCGGCGGCGTGTTCGGGTCGGCGGGTCGACTCGGCCGCGCATTGCTGCCAGTCTGACGACGTGGACTCACCAACCCAGAGCCCTGTCCAACACCGGCGCGCGATCGCCGAGCTGATCGACGAACTGCGCACCGACCGCAATGGTGACCTGCCCGCACGGCAGACCCGGAGGCGATGGATCGTCGGCGTGACGCTCGTGATCGGCGCGATACTTCTCGGCTTCTCATTGTCGGCGACCCCGGGCGACAACAGGTTCTATCCGCTGACCGTTGCGCTCGGTGTGGTCTGGGTCGTCGGCGGTTTCCTCGCCGGCCCGGTCCCGGCCGGGTCGTTCCCCGCTATCGGTCGACACTCGGTGAACGGCGTACCCACCCACCCCCATCGCAACGCGGTTTTGCTCGGCATGACAGTGGGCCTAGTGGTCGGCGCCTGCTTCGTCGTCGGGGCTTTCGGCACCCGCCTGATCCCCCCGTTCAACGACCTGATCAATCGTGTGCTGGCCTACGCCGATTCCGGGAGTATCGTCGCGATCGCGGCGATCACCTTGGGCAACGGCGCCGCCGAAGAACTGTTCTTTCGCGGGGCGGTGTACACCGCCGCCCGCCCGTGGCACCCGCTGGTGCTGTCGACCGGCATCTATGTCGTCGTGACGATGGCCAGCGGCAATGTGATGCTCGGTTTCGCCGGGGTGATCCTCGGCGCGGTGTGCGCGGTGCTTCGACGCGCGACCGGAGGAGTACTCGCACCGCTGTGCACCCACGTCGTGTGGTCGGTGATCGTGCTGTTCGCACTGCCGCCCATCGTCGGGGTGTGAGCCAGGTTTCAGCGAACCCCGAACCGGTTTGGGCGAAGGCCACCTCAGCGGCTACATTCGTGAGTTGGCACGGCCGCCTCGGCCGTTGCCACGCGCGTATAGCTCAGCGGTAGAGCTCTGGTCTTACACACCAGCGGTCAGGGGTTCGAATCCCTTTGCGCGCACTGTGACATCCCTTCCGGCCTCCGGCCGGTGTGCGCCTGCAGTGTGTGAGAAAGATTCATGCAGGCGCACCACGACATCCCTTCCGGCCTCCGGCCGGTGTGCGCCTGCAGTGTGTGAGAAAGATTCATGCAGGCGCACCACGACATCCCTTCCGGCCTCCGGCCGGTGTGCGCCTGCAGTGTGTGACAGAGATCCGCGGAGGTGCATCATCAACGTCGTCGCAACGACACACGCAGTTCGACTATTGTCGCGCGGATTGCCTCTCCGGTCGCTTTAATCGTCCTCATGTCTTCTGCTTACGTTCGTAGCCGCCGGTCCCGTGCCGGTCGGTCCGCGATCGCCGTCCTCACCGTCATCCTCGGCCTCACGACAGCCTGCTCCGTCAGCGGCACGCCCGTCGCGGCGGGCCCCGCGATCGACGGCTTCGTCACCGGCGTGACCGCGATCAACGACTCGGGCGGGTCGTCGTCCACGGTGTCCGGAACGCTCGGCGCGGGGCAGTCGGCGGGACCGACACTGCGGCTGCCGGACAACGTCACGGCGATCAACGGCGGTAGCGTCCTGCAGAACACCACCTCGTCGGCTCCCATCACCTCCATGCGCATAGCGTTGGAGGCCAAGCGCAATGGCAAGGCAACCGGCCAACCCGCGCCCGGATACACAGAGCTGAAACTGGGGTCGGCAACGACGAGCGCCGCGGTGGTGATGACACTGGCCCAGCAACTGCCGTCGGAGGATTTCGCCTTCTACTTCGCGGGCGTCGACGCATCGGGGGTGCAGGGTCCGATGGTGCGTCAGGAGGTCAAGGCACTCAAGGTCGGCACCGGCGCTGTCCAGGTCAGTACATCGTGGACCGTCGACAGCGACCTCGATCTCATCCTGGTCGAGCCGTCGGGCGACAAGATCTACTTCAACAACAAGGCGTCCTCGTCGGGCGGCACTCTGGATCTCGACTCCAACGCCGACTGCGACATCGACGGCAAACGCAACGAGAACATCACCTACCCACAAGCCCCCTCCGGCACCTACACGGTGTACGTGAACCTGTATTCCTCGTGCGGAACGCCGGCAACCGACTATGTGGTGACGGTGAGCGTAGGCGGTCAACAACCACGTACCTTCACCGGAACCTTCACCGGCCCGGGGTTGCGTACCGCCGACACCTCTAAGATCCGTGAGGTGACCACCTTCCAGGTGGGCTGAGTTCGCACGCGGATTGCCCGCAAACAGAAGATCACCCCGCTTCACCCGGACCGCCGGCTGCCGTCCCTCTCCCGCCTGAACGACTACGGCAGCAATCGCGACGACGTGTTGGGTATCGTCATCCCGGAATCGCTGGTGGCGTATCAGCGCCTGGCCGAGGGGAAGTGTGTGAACGCGGGCAATTCGGGGATGGTCGCCGGGTATCATCTGAGCGGCCCCGTCCGTACCGATGCACTTGGACAGGTCTACATCGCAGATCGTCTCGGCTCCGGTCGCGTGTTGATGCGGCTGTTGGCCGTCGACCCCAATGCTGTCGGCTTCCGGTCCAGTTTTTCCGCGCAGGCGCATGCAGTGCAGGGGCTGGTCCATCCGGGGCTCGGCGGGCTCCTGCAGTACGGCGAGGAGTCCGGCCGCACCTGGTTCACCAGCCGCTTCGTCGACGGTCATCTGCTCACCGCCGACCGACGCGCCGACTCCGATGCCCTGGCCATTGCGGGTCAGGTCGCCGACGTCCTCGACCACGCCCATCGCCGCGGAATCGTCCACGGCGACCTCGCGCCAGGCGAGATCCTGCTCCCCGGTGCCGCCGGGCCGGATCCGACAGATGGAACGGTCGCCATACTCGATGTCGGCACACTGGCGCTATCGGGCCGCCCCGTCCTGAACCCTCTGTCGGGGTCACCGGAGTTCACCGCACCCGAGGTCATCGCGGGCCACCCGGCCGGCCCCGCGTCCGACCAGTACTCGTTGGCCTGCATCCTTTACCAGATGATGGTCGGCACAACGCCTTTCGCGAGTTCTTCACCGACCGAGATCCTGGGGGGCCACCTGCACCGGCAGGCACCTCCGATCAGCGCGAGGCGTCCCGATCTCGCCATGCTCGACGTGGCGTTCGGCCACGCGCTCGACAAGGACCCCGCCCGGCGCTACCCGGACTGCCGGGCATTCGTCGGAACGGTCGCCACCCTCGCGTCGCGGACCGCCGCGCAGCACCAGCCATCCGCGCCCGAGATACCGCCGTCGTCGTTCCGAGGACGCTCGCACACGCCTGCGCCGGACACCATTGCGCCCGTGGTCACGCCGGAACCCCCGGCGCACCCCCGACCCGTCGACACCTCGTCGGAGAATCCGGCGCAGGCGCCTGTTCGGCAACTACCCGTACCGGACCGGATACCTGCCCCACATCCACCCTCGCCGGCAACACTCCCCGCGACCACTGTGCCGCCGGGCGCCGACACACCAGACGCACCGACGGAGGCCGAGCCCTCACCCGACGCGACCGCGCCACCGACGGTCGTACCCGCTGACACCGGCTCCTCGCCTCTCGGTCTCGGTGAGCCGACATCGAATTCCCACTCAGGTCAGACCGTCACACCCGACACCCCAATGCCGACCGGAGCACGTGTGGCACCGAGCTCATTCGGCGATCCGCCCACGGTGATGGTTGCCGGAGCACCCGCTGGCTCGTCGTCGCCGGAATCGGGTACGCCGCCACAGACGGGGACCGCACACCTCGGTTCGCCGGACACCCTGCCACCGATGGACCTCCCGGCTGACCTGCCGGGTCGAGGCGCACGACTCCGTCGCCGCGTGCTTGTGTCCGCGCTAGGACTCGCTGCGGTCGCTGTGATCGCAGTGATTGCGGTCGCAGCAACGTGGTTCGTCGTCGGTCGCGAACCCTCGCTCACCCAGGTGACCACCTCGTCGATCTCTACCGACAACAATGCGACCTGCGCGATCCGCGACGCACAATTGTACTGCTGGGGTTCCAACACCAATGGCGTCCTCGGCAACGGCACCACCACGGACTCATCGGCCCCAGTCAAGGTCAACGGACTGGGCAAGGTGACGAGCGTTGACCTCGGATGGACATCCGCCTGCGCAATCGCCGACGGCGCACTCTATTGCTGGGGTGGCAATGCCCAGGGACAACTCGGCAACGGCACCACCAACGCTAGTCTCAACCCAACCAAGGTGGACTCCTTGCACAACGTGACATCGGTGACCGTGGGCGCCGACGTCACGCTCGTCGGTGACGCCATCACCTCCCTCACCACCACCTGCGCCGTCGCCGACGGCGGAACCTACTGTTGGGGCGCCAATCACGACGGTCAGATTGGTGACGGCACAACCACGGATCGGCCCAGTCCCACCAGGGTGAAGAACATCGGCGATGTGGTGTCGGCGACCACCGACTCGGCGCAGACATGCGCGGTGACCCGTCCCGGCGATGTCTATTGTTGGGGCTCCAATGAGCGCGGTCAGCTCGGCGACGGCACGCTCGACAACCGCGTCGCGCCGGTACGAATCGGCGGCGTGTCGCACGTGACCGACATCGCCACCTCGGTCAACTCCACCTGCGCCGTCAGCGACGGATCACTGTGGTGCTGGGGAAACAACACCTACGAGCAAACCGGCGATGCCGATCGTCGTACCACCCGTGTCCCCACCAAGGTCGCTGGTCTGACCGACGTCTCATCGGTGGCACTCGGCTCGCAGACCACATGCGCGGTGGCTGGTGCTGCCGCCTACTGCTGGGGGATCAACTCGGCCAACTCGATCAACTCCGATCCCCGCGGGTACTTCGCCACTCCCGCCAAGATCACCGGCATCGATGGCTCCGTCACCGAGGTCACGACCGCGTCCTCGGTCAGCTGCGCACGTACAGATCACAAGACGTTCTGTTGGGGTTCCAACAGCAAAGGCCAGCTCGGTCTCGGGTCAACCGGCTACGTCGACGGCCCCACGGAGGTTTCCTTTTGAGCGCGCACATTTGGTGCACCGACGCGGGACGAGCACTGAGGAGGATGTGTTAGTGGCACAACTCGATGCGGGCAGCACCTTTGCCGGATATCAGGTCCTCGCCAAGCTCGGCGCGGGCGGCATGGGCCAGGTGTATCTGGTCGAACACCCGCACCTACTCCGACGTGAAGCGATGAAGGTCATCTCTGTCACCGTCGCCGACAACACCGAATTCCAGCAACGGTTCATCAATGAAGCACGGACCGTGGCCTCGTTGAATCATCCGGGAATCGTCGCGATCCACCACTACGGCGTCGAGAAGGATTCGCCGTGGTTCACCATGACCTATCTCGACGGCAAGGACCTGACCGCCGGAGGGCTGTCGGATCAGGAGATCGGAGTCGTCGCCCTGCGTACCGGCGAGGCGCTCGACTACGCCCACCGCCACCAGGTGATCCACCGCGACATCAAGCCGGCCAACATCATCGTCACCCGTGAGACGGATGGGGCGATCGAACAGGTGGTACTACTCGACTTCGGCATCGCCAAGCTCGCCGATTCGACGTCGATGACCGCCACCCAGGCATTCATCGGCACCCTGGCCTACGCCGCTCCCGAAATGATCGACGCCGAACCCGCCGGCCCGTTCAGCGACCAGTACGCGCTGGCATGCAGCATTTACGAATTACTCACCGGTGCCGCGCCTTTCGAAGCCCCGACGCCCTCGGCAATGATGGCCGCGCTGCTGTCGAAGCCGGCGCCACCACTGAGCTCACGACGGCCCGACCTCGCCGCCCTCGACCCGGTGTTCGAGCGCGCTCTCGCCAAAGACCCGACCCAACGATTCCCCGATTGCCAGTCCTTCGCCCGCGCACTCGCCGGGGTTCTCGCCGGATCTCCCGGCGGTGCCGCATCGGCGGTCGCCCCCTGGGGAACCACCGATCCGGTCGGCAGATCGAGTGAACTTCTCTCGCCAGACGCAGCGACCGTGGAGTCGCATCGACCCAGACGACGCCGCACGCGCACCGTGTTGTTGTCGGCGCTGGCCGCGCTCCTGGTTGCCGCCGTAGCCGTCGTCGCCACCGTGGCGACCGTCGGCCGCACCGACTCGACGCCGCCCGCGGCCACCACCCCGACGTTCACCGACGTCAGTACGTCCGTCTTCAGTTCGTGCACAGTGTACGAACGCGCCGCCTACTGCTGGGGGCAGAACGACGACGGTCAACTCGGTGACGGGACCACCACCAACCGCACCACACCCACCAAGGTCGTTGGACTCACCGATGTCACCGACATCGCCGTCGGCGGCTCCGGGACCTGCGCGGTCGCTTCGAAGAAGGCCTATTGCTGGGGGACGGCCGAACAGATCCTCACACCGAAGGAGATTCCGGGACTGACAAATGTCACCGACATCGCCACCAACTCCTTCTCAACCTGCGCGATCGCCGACAGCTTCCTCTATTGCTGGGGATCGAACTCAGATGGCCAGCTTGGTGACGGGACAACCACTGCTCGCACGGCGCCCACCAAAGTAGAAGCCCTATCGGCGGTAACCCAGATCTCGGTCACCGACGACTCCACGTGCGCGCTGGCCAACGGCCAGGCCTACTGCTGGGGAAAGAACGCGAGCGGACAACTCGGCGATGGCACCACCGCGATGCGCGCCTCGCCCGTCGAGGTCAAGAACCTTCGGTATACGGCGTCGCTCAGTGCTGGAAGTGATTGGGGCAAAGGCTCTGCCTGTGCACGGCGCGCCGACTACACCGCGTTCTGCTGGGGAGACAATGGCTCCGGTCAGATCGGTGACGGGACGACCACCAATCGATTGGTGCCCACCCAGGTCCTTACAGACATCGCCTCCATTGTGACCGAGGGCGGATCCACGTGTGCCATCACACGGTCGGGCACCCTGAAGTGCTGGGGCGCAGACCGCAACGATTACCAGGACGTGACCACCCCCAGTGATGTACGCGGCATCGACGGAGTCACCGCGGTGAGCGTCTGGAACGACAACACCTGCGCGATCGCGCACGACAAGCTCTTCTGTTGGGGCCCCAACTCCGAGGGCCAGATCGGCGACGGAACGACCCAGAGCAGGAAGGTGCCGACTCAGGTGAACGTCCGGCCGTGACACTCCTGCCGGCCGGGCGTGTTGTCGACAGTCGTCGCCCACCCCACCTCCGCGGGGACAGCGGCACGCACCACACGCTTCGCCGACGGACTGGTCACGGCGTTCCCGGCACCGGTGCCAACCGGTAACGGTGTGGGTGTGGAATTGACCCGGAAGTAGTTGCAATCGCAACGAATTATTATGGGCCACAATCCATATTCGTGAATCGGTGAGCGCCCCCAACCGGAGGACACTGGGGGTCGGACGTGCACCGAATCGTCTCGCCACCCCGCCACAGTGAGCTACTGATACTCCCGTGCGAGCGCCTCGACACCGCTATCACGCCTGCACCGCACCCGAACGAAACGCTCACCTGCCAGGGCGGCTCTGTCTTCCTCAGAGTCGGCGGGACACGTTCACGTCTCAGGGTTCACGTCTCGGGCTGTTGGTTCGAGCCGACGCCACAGATCCGGGGCGCTGTACGACGTCGGTGGTGTGCGCACGAGAACCGTACGCTGGAGTGCGCCGCAGAACGAGGGACGACCCGGCCTGACCACTGCCGAGGGGTGATGCACCACCGGACCGCAGGATATCTCGGTGCGCTGGGTGCACTGACCACACCCTGCTACGACTGCCGGGAACTCACGTCGTTGACCTCGAGTGTGGCGTTCGCGGCTTCCTGCGCCGCCTGCCCCTCGGCGACCTCCTCCGGGGTGAACCGCATGAACAGCACGACGACGGCCGCGATGACCGCTATCCCGGCGCAGCACGCGAACCCCAGCCCGTAACCGTCGGCCTGAGCGGCGAGTTGAGTGGCGTTCATCGTTTCCACCGGTGCGGTGGTACCCCCCTGCGAGAGCGCGCGTGAGGTGACCATCGCACCGACCACGACGAGCCCGACGGCACCGCCGAGATTCTGGGCCACCTGCGCCAGTGCAGTGAGCGGGCCGATCTCGGTCGGCTCTACCCCGGCGATCACCGACAGGGTGAGCGGGATGACGGCGAAGCCGACACCGAAGCCGATCACCACGACCGGAATCGCAATGCTCGGGAAGTATGTGGGCATCTCGGTAGCGATCGATGATGCGTACAGGCAACCGGCGAGGATGACGGCACCACCGACAAGCACCAGCCAGCGCGGCTGGATCATCAGGGCGAGTTTGGAGGCGATCGCCGCAGCCACCCCGAGGCCCACCGCGAACGGCACCACCGCCAGACCGCTCTGGATGGGCGTGTACTTGAGGATTCCTTGTAGGTACAGCGAGATGAACACCGCCATGCACATCATGATCATGCTGGCCAGCAGGATCGCACCGAGAGCCGCGACCCGACTGCTGTTGTCGAACAATCGCAGCGGCAGAATCGGATTCGCTGCGCGGCGCTCCCAGATGAGGAAGGCGACCAACGCCAGCCCACCGAGGATGAACGACCCGACGACCATGGGACTGCCCCACCCGTTGGGCCCGTCACTGACCGCGAGCACCAGCAAGGTGCAGCCCAGCGTGGCCAACACCGCACCGGGAACGTCGAGGGGCATCCGCTCGCCCTGCGACTCGCGCAGGGCGAACAGCGCGCCCACCACGACCGCGAGTCCGATCGGCACATTGATCAGGAACACCAGACGCCAGGAGATCTGGGTCAGCACGCCGCCCAGGATGAGTCCGGCGACCGACCCCACGCCCGTCATCGCGGCGTAGATGGCAAAGGCCTGGCTCCGCGGTTTCCCGGGTGCGAAGGTCGTGGCGACCAGCGCCATGGCAGTCGGTGCGGCGATGGCCGCCGAGGCGCCCTGCAGCGCTCGGCCGATGACCAGACACTCCTCGTTCCAGGCCACCCCGCACAGCAGGGAGGTCGCAGTGAACGCGGCCACGCCCACGATGAACATCCGTTTGCGACCGAAGGCGTCGCCCAGGCGGCCGCCGAGGAGCATCAGCCCGCCGAAGGCCAGTACGTAGCTGGTGATGACCCAGTTCGCCGACGACTCGCTCAGCGAGAGGCCGTCTCGGATGCGCGGCAGGGCAAGTGCGGCGACGGTGCCGTCGAGCACCATCAACAGCTGCATCCCCGACAGCACCAGGATCGCAAGACCGAACACCGGCCGGTACTGATCCGACGGCGCCGTGGTGGCATCGCTCGACGCCGAGAATGTCGACATACCGGTCGACGCTACCGCTGACAGGTCCGACTATGCCAATCCCCGTTGACGTATCGGTGTCCTCTGAGTGTCGCGGGGCCGCGCCCGGTCGGCGGTTTCTCAGGCGAACGCGAGCACGTCCTCGGCGTCGGTGAAGCCCGCGACGTCGCCGATGACGACGATCGCCGGTGGGCGTAGGCCCTCACTCTGTGCGGTCTGCGCGGCGTGCGCGAGATCGGTGCGGAGCACGCGTTGGGTGGGCAGTGAGCCGTTCTCGATCATCGCGACCGGAGTGTCGGCGGCTCGTCCACCGGACAGCAGCGCCTGCGCGAACTTTTCGACCCGCTCCACCGCCATCATCAGCACGACCGTGCCGCGCAGTCGTGCCAGCGCCGACCAATCGGTCAGCGAGTCGGGATGATCGGGCGCCACATGCCCCGACACGATAACCACCTCGTGCGTCACCCCGCGATGGGTCACCGGGATACCTGCGGCCGACGGCACCGAGATGGGACTCGCGATGCCCGGGACCACCGTCACCGGGACACCTGCGGCCACACACGCCTGCAATTCCTCGAAGCCGCGACCGTAGACGTAGGGGTCGCCGCCTTTGAACCGGACGACGAATTTGCCCTCCGTGGCCTTGGCGACGAGGACGTCGTTAATGGCCTCCTGCTTCATCGCCCGCCCGTACGGGACCTTCGCAGCGTCGATGATCTCGACCTGCGGGCCCAGCGCCGCAAGCAGTTCTGGCGGTGCGAGTCGATCGGCGACCACCACGTCCGCGGCCATCAACAACCGCAGTCCGCGGACGGTGATGAGGTCAGGGTCGCCTGGCCCGCCGCCGACGAGTGCCACACCGGGCGGGTGCGGGGGCTCGTCGACGCGGAGATCACCGTCAGCCAGCGCGGTACTGATCGCCGCTCGCAATGCCGCCGACAACTTGTGGTCGCCGCCGGCGAGAACCCCGAACTGGATGTCCCGGTGCCGCCCGGAAGCCGGGGTCACCGCGGTGCCGAACCGGGCGTCGTCGGCGCGCACGCAGAACGTGTGCCGACGCTCCGCCTCGGCGACCACCGCAGCGTTCACCTCGGGGTCATCGGTGCAGGCCATCGCATACCAGGCGCCGTCGAGGTCACCGTCGGCGTATGCGCGATGGTGCAGGGTGATGCCACCGAAGGATTCGACGGCGGGCGTCGGCTCGAGAGCCACCACGTGCACCTGCGCCCCCGCCGCCAGCAGGTTCGGCAGGCGTCGCTGCGCGACCGATCCCCCGCCGACCACGACGACCTTGCGGCCCATCAGGTCCAGGCCCGACAGATAGTGGGGATGACCTGATCCGGGGTGTGCGGCGGCAGACATGAGAAGAACCGTACCGACTGCGCGGCGATCGGCAGCGCTCAGACCGCTCCGTGTGCGAGCGGCGCTCGCCCGGCGCCGTCGGAGTCAGCCGCTCACCCGGTGAGATCGGTTACAGGGGAAGTTCGCCGGTCCGGCGAATGTGTGCCCACACATCGGCCGCCGGCACACCGAGTCGGTGCGCCGACGCCTCGAGCAGCGCACCGAGCAACACCGAACTGCAGTACTCCCCCGACGCCGGATCGGCCGCATGGGCCCGGATCTCGTTCCACCACGTCGGATTGTGGCTCGCAGCCGCCTCGGCCATCGCGATAGCCGCCTCGAAACCGTCGGGTACGTCGGGCGCCACCGGAGCCGAGTCGCACGAGCGGTAACGCGGCCGGCATCCATCAACGTCGTCGGCCAACGGGTTCCGCGGGTTGTCGATTACCGTCATGCGCCCGCCCTGGCCTTGCGCTCCTCGCGTTCGAGCGCGCGCTCGCGGGCACGTTCGAACTTCTCGACCTTGACACTCATCTCCTGGAGATACTCGGCGAGCTTGTCCCGATACATCTGGCCGAGTGGGCCGAAGTCGTCGCGCTCAAAGATGCGCCACTTGCGCAGCACCGGCATCACCACCTCCGAAAGGTGTTGCGGGAGATCGTAGATACCGCCCTTGGCAATCAGGACGGCGTTGCGGCGGAAGTTGGGCATGGTGGCACCGGGCATCTGGAAATTCGACACGATGCCGTAGATCGCACACATCGCCTGATCGGGAACGAGGTCGAGCGCACCGGCAACGATGTTGCGGTAAAACAGCATGTGCAGGTTCTCGTCGGCCGCCACACGCGCCAGCATGCGATCGGCGATGGGGTCTCCGCAGGCCTTGCCGGTGTTGCGATGGCTCACACGTGTCGCGAGTTCCTGGAAGCTGACGTAGCTGACCGCGAAGAGCATGTCGAAGCTGTGATCGCGCTGACCGTCGTCCTCGGGCAGCGGATTGAATCCATGCGTCATGTGCTGCAAGCGGATCTCTTCGAGTTCCACGGGATCCACGCCTCGCGTGACGACGAGATAATCACGCATCACCGTCGAATGCCGCATCTCCTCGGCGGTCCAACGCCCCACCCAGAAGCCCCACGCATCGTCGAGGGTGAAGTTCTCGGCGATCACCCGGTGATACGACGGCAGGTTGTCCTCGGTGAGCAGATTGGTGACCATCGCGGCCTTGGCCACCTCGGACAGCTTCGACTGCTCGGGATCCCAGTCGAGGCCACCGAGCGCGGCGAAGTTGCGACCGTCGTCCCACGGTACGTAATCGTGGGGATGCCAGTCATTGGTCATCTTCATGTGACGCTCGACCTCGGCCTCACAGACCGGCAGCAGTTCACGCAGCAGGTCCGACCCGGTCATTTCGGTGTCGCTCGCGGATCCGATCAGGGTTGTCACTTCGCAGCTCCTCCGTTGGTGATTCGCATACCCGTGGGTTCCACTCTCGCGCAACCTCACCAGGTCGCGAGTGAGCCGAAGGTCCCGGATGAGTGAGGACCGACGTCGCGTTCTGCGTCATCATGTGCGGTAATTTCGAGTCATGGCCACCGACCCGCGCCCATCCAAGGCCACACCGACCGTCGCGCCACCGACACCGCAGACCCCAACCGCCGCAGAGCACGACGACGCCGATCCCGAACGCCCCGTTCGGGTGTTCCTCGTCGATGACCATGAACTCGTTCGGCGCGGACTGCGTGACCTTCTCGGCACCGCCGAAGACATCGAGGTGGTCGGTGAGGCGGCGACGGTCACCGAGGCGCGGGTCGGCATCCTCGCCGCCCGACCCGACGTTGCCGTCCTCGATGTCCGGCTGCCCGACGGCAACGGGGTGGAGCTCTGTCGTGATGTGCGCGCCGTCGATCCGTCGGTGCGCTGCCTGATGCTGACGAGCTACGCCGACGACGACGCGTTGCTTGCGGCGGTGCTCGCCGGCGCATCGGGTTTCGTGCTCAAACAGATCCTCGGTCGCAACCTGGTGGCCGCGGTTCGCACCGTCAGTCGCGGTGGGTCGCTACTCGACGATCGCAGTACCGCCGCCCTGCTGGCCAAACTCCGGGAGGGTAATTCGCAGGCCGATCCGCTTGCCGAACTGACCCATCAGGAACGCGAGGTCTTCAATCTGATCGGCGACGGCCTGACCAACCGGCAGATCGCAGAGAAGATGTTCCTCGCGGAAAAAACCATCAAGAACTATGTCTCGCGCATCCTGGCCAAGCTCGACATGCAGCGCCGCACTCAGGTCGCGGTGATGGCCACCAAGATCCGCGACGGCAAGGTCTGAGGCGATTCGAGCCGCCTCAGGCCGGGGTCAGCGGTACCGACCACGTCAATGTCGTCCCACCGTGGCCGCGTGATGTGCCACCCCGAGTATCGATATCGAAGGTACCGTCACATTCCTCGGCACGACGGGTGAGATTGGCCAGTCCGCGGTAGGTGACCGACTTGTCGATACCGACACCGTCGTCGTTGATCTCCACGCGGAGGACCTCGTCGGCGCTGACCGACACCGAGATGTGTTCGGCGCCGGAGTGTCGCAACGCATTCGACAACCCCTCGCGCAGCACCGCGTCGATGTGCGGACCAAGCGTGTCGGGCACCACGGTGTCGACCGGTCCGACGAATTGCACACTCGGCGCGATCGGCGCGTGTGCTGACAACTCGGAGACGATGTCGAGTACGCGCCGGCGCAGTGTCGAGGTGTCGTGGTAACCGGCGACGGTCTGCAAGTCGAAAATCGACGTGCGGATCTGAGCGATGGTCCAGTCGAGGTCGGTCATCACCTGTTCGAGACGGTTGCTGACCGAGTCGTCAACGGCCCCGTTATCCCGGGCTGCCTGCAGGGTCTGCACCGACATGCCGATGGCGAATAGCCGCTGGATGACGTGATCGTGGAGGTCGCGCGCGATCCGGTGCCGATCTTCGAGAACCTCAAGATCGCGCGCGATCTGTTGCTGTTCGGCGTACACCACGGCCAGGGAGACGATCTCGGCCACACCGGCGAGACCGGAGATCTCCTCCTCCTCCCAAAACGGCTTGCGTTCGGAGGTGATAAGCACCCACCCGAGGATTCCCGACACCCGGTGCAACGGCTGCAGCGTCACCCATCGAGCACCCCGGGCGGTCAGGCCCGGACCAACCTCATCGGTGGGCAGCACCGTCATCTCCGACGAGAACGGCACCTTCAGCACCGTCGGATCGAGCCCGGGGCTGGTGGCGCCCTCCACCGTCAGTTCGCCCTCGTCGTCGGTGATCAGGTACACGTCGACGGCATCGACGAGTTCGCGCACATCCGAGCACATCCGGAACAAGGTGTCCGACAACGCGATTCCGGCGAGCGGCTCGGACCCGCGGCGCACCAGGATCTGCATCCACCGGTGTCGAGTGCGGGCCCGCTCGAACAGTTGCGCGTTGTCGACGGCGATCCCGGCGGCCACCGCGAGAACCGCGACGAGTGTCTCGTCGATCTCGGAGAACCCGGCGCCGCCACGTTTCTCGGTCAGATAGATGCGACCGTAGATCGACCCGCGGATGATCACCGGCGCGCCGAGGAAGGTGGTCATCGGCGGATGATGCGGCGGGAACCCCACCGACGCAGGATGTTGTGCGAGATCGGGCACTCGCAGCACATGCGGGTCGTCCATCAGCACCCCGAGCACACCACGACCGATCGGCAGTGCCCCCATCAGCGCTCGTTGCTGCGGCGTGATCCCGGTCCAGACAAACTCGCTCAGACCGCCGTCGGGGCCGCGGACACCGAGGGCGCCGTACTGGGCGTCGACCACACCAGCGGCGACCTCGACGATGCGTTGCAGCGCATGGTCGAGTTCGAGCCCTTGCCCGACGAGGAGCACCGCCTCGAGCAGATCCCGCAGGATGTCGGGGTTATCGATGCCGTGCGACGCGAGTGCGTCGAGAGCCTTGGTCACCTCACCGGCCGGCATGGCTGCGCTTCTTCCTCTCGTCGTCGGGTCGCGACATGCGGCGCTCGATGCCGGATTCCCGCAGGCGCACTCGGTGAGACCCGCTGTGCTGCAAAATGTTCGGCGGCCCGAACGAATCGGAGGATCGCGCGCGGTACCGCCACCGGATGCACGTGAAGATAGGACGCGTGGACCGAGCCCGCCCCGATGCCGTCGGTGGCCGGGCGCCCCGTTCCGTCACGCCACGCCCAGGCAGGTTGTGCCGCAGTGAGTTCGACAGTCGATCGATGAAACTCGTGGCCGGTCACCCGGCTGCCCGCCGGGTACAGCACCGAGTCGGCGACGGCGACTGCATCGCGGTAACCGAGGGTCAGGCGCGGACCGAACCGCCCGACACCGTCGATCACCCCGGCCATCGGAAACCCGTCGAGTTCACGACACAGATACAGCAGTCCGGCGCATTCGGCGTGGATCGGCGCACCGGATCGGGCCAACGCATTGATGTCCTCGCGCAGCTGTGCGTTCGACGACAGCTCCCCGGCGTGTTCCTCGGGGAACCCACCGCCGAGAACGAGGCCGGCGGTCCCGTCGGGTAGCCGGTCGGTCAGCGGGTCGACGTCGATGGTCTCGGCGCCTGCGGCCTGGAGCATCTCCGCATGTTCGGCGTAACCGAAGGTGAACGCCGCACCGGCGGCGACCGCGATGATGGGCTTGACCGCGGGCGGTTCGATGGGGCCGCGGACCTCGGCCAGTGTGTCGTGTGGTGTCCACGCCGATGCTGACGGCGTGGTGCCGGTACGCGCGGCGGCGACGATCGCGGGAACGTCGAGGCCCGCCGACACGGTCGCGGTCATCGCCGCCACCGCGGCCACCGCGTCGGCGCTGCGTTCGGCAGCCGGAATGAGGCCGAGATGCCGTGAGGGCACCGTGAGGCTCGGATCACGGTGCAGCACACCGAAGACCGGAAGTCCGACGCGACGACACGCCTGGCGGAGCACCGCCTCGTGCCGGAAAGAGCCGACCCGGTTGAGGACGACCCCGGCGATCCGGGCCGTCGGCGAGAAACCGAGGAAGCCGTGCAGTAGCGCGGCCAGGGACTGACTGTGCCCGGCGGCGTCGACCACCAGGACGATCGGGGCGCCGATCAATGCGGCGACCTGTGCGGTGGAGCCGATCCCGTTCGGGTCAGCATCATCGGGGTCATGGGTTTCGTCGGCACCGATGCCGGTGATGCGGCCGTCGAACAGGCCCATCACCCCCTCCACGACGGCGATGTCGGCACCGCGGGTGCCCCAGGAGAACAGCGGCGCGATGAGGTCGGCACCGACAAGGTTCGGGTCGAGATTGCGTCCGGTCCGGCCGGCGGCCACGGCATGGTAGCCGGGGTCAATGTAGTCGGGTCCGACCTTGAACGGCGCGACGCGGTGCCCGGCGGCCCGCAGCGCCCCGATCAGGCCGGTGGTCACCGTCGTCTTGCCGCTCCCCGAGGCGGGCGCGGCGATCACCACAGCCGGGATCGACGATGGGCCGGTCACCATTCGATGCCCTTCTGCCCCTTGCGTCCGGCGTCCATGGGGTGGGCGATCTTGTGCATCTCGGTGACCAGGTCGGCGGAGTCGAGGAGTGCTTGTGGGGCGCGGCGGCCGGTGATCACGACGTGCTGGCGTCCGGGCCGCTCCCGCAACGCGGTGACGACGTCGTCGGTGTCGATCCACCCCCAGTGCAACGGGTAGGTGAACTCGTCGAGGACGTAGAAGTCGTGTTCGGCGGCGGCGAGCCGGCGTGCGATCTCCGCCCACCCCGCGCGGGCCGCCTCGGCGTGATCCTCGGCTGCATCAGAGTTGGCGCGCAGCCACGACCACCCCTGGCCCATCTTGTGCCATTGGACGGGCCCGCCCTGCCCGGTGGACTCATGGATCTCGCCGAGCGCGGTCAGCGCTGATTCCTCTCCAACCCGCCATTTGGCGCTCTTGACGAACTGGAACACCGCCACCCGCATGCCGGCGTTCCATGCCCGCATCGCCATCCCGAATGCCGCCGTCGACTTGCCCTTGCCGTCGCCGGTGTGCACGGCCAGGACCGGCATGTTCCGTCGCTGTCGGGTGGTGAGCCCGTCGTCGGGTATCGCGGTGGGAACGCCTTGCGGCACGTGCCTACTCCTTGTTCGCCGATCGAATCCGGTTGTGTGTCCAGGGTGTCACACCCGGCGCAGCGGTGAGGCCGTCCGGATTGCGTGCCGGCGGCGTGCGCTCAGGCCGCCGGAGGCGCGTCTCGCGCCGCCGAAGCGATGTGTGGTCGTACCCACCGGCCAAGGGCCGCCACCCCCAGATCGTCCATCGGGATCAGATCGGCACGCAGGTGGGCGGCGAGATCGGCGGCCAGACCCAGTCGCACCATGCCCTGCTCGCAGTCGACGACGACCCCGGCAGTTCCCTGCCGTCCGATCGATGCGGCCGCAGCACGAGCGCGTGCGGCGGCGTCCGGCCCCGCGGTGGCGCGCCCGTCGGTCAGGACCACGAGCAGTGGACGTCGCTGGGGTTCGATACGACGGCCTCGGGCGATCAACTCGTCGGCGGCCAGTAGACCCTCGGCCAGCGGGGTGCGTCCTCCAGTCCGGACCGACGACAGCCGGCGCACGGCGATGTCGACCGACTTGGTCGGCGGAACGACCAGTTCGGCGCGGGCACCGCGGGCGACGATCACCGCCACCCGATCCCGTCGGGTGTAGGAGTCGCGCAGCAGATCGACGCACAACCCGCTGACCGCTGCGAGCCTGCGACGAGCGGTCATCGATCCACTGAGGTCGACGACAAAGACGACGAGGTTGCTCTCCTGCCCGATCCGATGGCCACCGCGCAGATCCTCTCGACGCACGCGCACTCGTCCGTCCTCCCCGATCCCTCGGCCGGCGGCATTCAGGACGGTGCCGAACAGGTGGACCGGGGTCCCGGCATCGAATTCCGTCGTGGTGATGGTGTATCCGCGTCGGCTGCGGGCCGCCGAGCGCCGGCCCGGCTCACCGTCGCCGATCCCGGCGACGGTGAGTCTGCGCACGCGCGGCGCGGTTGTCGAGTCGGCCGGCGCACCGAACACGCCGCCCGGCCGCGGTCCCGGGGTGGTCGGACCCGAGGCTTCGGAGTTTGGCTCGCCGGGTACCCAACCGTCGACAGTCGAATCGCCGACACCCGAATCGTCAGTCCGCGTGGATGATTCGGCGGTGTTGGCTGCTGAGCCGTCCGGGCCACCGCCTTCCGGCCGATCGGTTGTCGGCGCACTCCCGTCCGGCCCATCGCCATCCGGGGGCTCCGGGGGCTCGTCGGGGCCTGCCGCCTCATCACCGGCCGCGAGTGCGTCGGCGAGCTCCTGATCATCCAGGCCCGACTTGTCGAATGGGTTACGTCGGCGCCGGTGCGGCAGTGCGAGTTCGACCGCCACGCGAACGTCGTCGGTGTCGACGCCGGATGCGCCGCGCAACGCCGCGTGTGCTGCTGCCGTGCGCGCGACGACGATGTCGCCGCGCAGTCCGTCGACCTGCAGGTGCGCGCAGATACCGGCGATCCGTCGAAGTTGCGCGATCGGCAGCTCCACGTCGTCGACGAGGCGTCGGGCCTGTGCGATCCGTTGCGCCAGTTCCCCTTCGGCATCGGAATAGGTAGCCGCGAATGCAGTGGGGTCGGCGTCGAACGCCATCCTGCGACGGACGATTTCGACCCGCTCGTCCACATCACGACCCGCGCTCACGTCAACCGCCAGCCCAAACCGGTCCAGCAACTGCGGACGCAGTTCGCCCTCTTCGGGGTTCATCGTGCCCACGAGGACGAAGTCGGCAGACTGGGTGTGCGAGACGCCGTCACGCTCGATGGTGACTCGACCACTCGCGGCCGCGTCGAGCAGCACGTCGACGAGATGATCGGCAAGCAAGTTGACCTCGTCGATGTAGAGCACACCACCGTCGGAACGAGCGAGCAGCCCCGGCGTGAACTCGGCCTGGCCGTCGCGCAGGACCCGCGTCAGATCCAGCGACCCGATCACCCTGTCCTCGGTGGCTCCGATCGGCAACTCGACGACCCGAGCCGCTTGATCGGCCCGTCCCTCACCGATGAGGGGTCCGAGTCCCCGCACGATGGTGGATTTCGCGGTGCCCTTCTCCCCACGGATCAAGACACCCCCGATACCAGGCGAAACGGCACTGAGGATGAGTGCAAGTTTGAGCCGCTCTTGCCCCACCACCGCGGTGAAGGGGTAGCGGATCACCGGACGAGACGACGGATCCACCGTGACGAGGGTCTCCGGGCTCATCGTCTCGGCACTCACCGGCGGCTCCCGGCGACGCGGATCATCGACACATGCGGGATGCCGTCCTCGAGGTACTCGTCACTGTCGGCGCGAAAGCCGAACGCCGCATACATCTGTGTCAGGTAGGTCTGGGCCTCGATGCGGCACACGTGATCGCCGACCTCCTCAAGAGCCGCCGATAACAGCCGTGCGGCCAGTCCCTCCCCCCGATGGGATCGCTCGGTGCACACCCGGCCGATCCGGAATTCCGGTCGACCGTCGGCGTCGGACCCGTCCTGCATCAGCCGCAGCGTCGCGGCCACCGTGTCGGCGCTTGCCTCGACGTCGGGGACGCACCAGAAGTGGCGCGTCAACGGCTCGAGATCACGACCGTCGAGTTCCGGATACGGACATGCCTGCTCGACCACGAATACGTCGACCCGCACTCTCAGGATGCGGTAGAGCGTGGCGGCGTCGATGTCGGCGGCCGATCGAGACTGCAGGCGGTAGGTACGTGGGCTCGATGACGTCATGATGTCGCCAACTATCTCAGACCGAGTGGGGTCAGTCACCCCGCAGTGGTGGCCACCGGTTCGTCGCCGGAGATCAGTGATGCTTTGCCGGACAACTCCAGGCTCGCGCTGGTCCAGTCCCACACCTGCCGGAACAGGTCTCGGTTGTCGGAAAGCTTCCGGCCGAACGACGGGATCATCTCGGTGAGCTTCGGTGTCCACGACCGGTACTCGGTCGGGAAGCACTGCTCGAGGACGCTGAGCATCGCGGGCACCGCGGTCGAGGCACCGGGCGACGCACCGAGCAGACCCGCGATCGTGCCGTCGGCGGCGGCGACGACGGCCGTGCCGAACTCCAGCGAGCCTCCCCTCCCCGTCTTACGAATCACCTGGACACGCTGACCGGCGGTGATCAGTTCCCAGTCCGATCCGAGCGCACGCGGCACGAACTCCTGCAGCGTCTTGACCCGATCGGCCGGGCTCGCAGCCAGTTCGCTGATCAGGTACTTGAGCAGACCGAACTCCTTGGGCGCGATGGACATCATCGGGATCAGGTTGCCCGGCTTGACCGACGCAGGCAGATCGGTGATCTTGCCGCTCTTGAGGAACTTCGGCGACCATCCCGCGTATGGGCCGAACAGCAGCCCCTTCTTGTGGTTGATCACGCGAGTGTCGAGGTGCGGCACCGACATCGGGGGTGCACCGACCGCCGCCTGGCCGTACACCTTGGCCTGGTGCTGGTCGATGAGATCCGGATTGGTGCACCGGAAGAACTCACCCGAAACCGGGAAGCCACCGAATCCCTTGGCCTCGGCGATCCCCGACTTCTGCAGCAGGTGCAGCGCGCCGCCACCGGCCCCCACGAACACGAACTTGGCATGCACCGACCACTTCTCTCCGGTGCGGCGGTTCTTGAGCTTGACGATCCAACTGCCGTCGGACTGCTTGTCGAGATTGGTCACCGCGTGACCGAAGTGGATGTCGCCGCCCTGGCTCACGAAGTTCAGCAGTTGCTGGGTCAGCGCGCCGAAGTCGACGTCAGTACCGTCGGTGAACCAGTTGAGTGCGACCGGGTCGGAGAAATCGCGCCCGGTCGACATCAGCGGCAGCCGCTTGGTGAATTCACTGGGGTCGTCGATGAACTCCATGCCCTCGAACAGCACCTGGCTCGAGAGCCGTTCGTGACGCTTGCGCAGGTAGTCCACACCTGCCTGGCCATGGGTAAAGCTCACATGCGGGATCGGATTGATGAACTCGTCGGGCGAGGTGAGGATGCCGTTGTCGACGGCGTACGACCAAAACTGGCGGGAAACCTGGAACTGCTCGTTGATGTTGAGCGCCTTGTCGATGTCGACATCACCGTCGGCGGTCTTGGGGGTGTAGTTCAGTTCACACAGCGCCGAGTGGCCGGTGCCTGCGTTGTTCCACGGGTCGCTGCTCTCCGCGGCAGCTGCGTCGAGCCGCTCGAACAGGCTGATCGACCACGTGGGTTCGAGCTGGCGCAACAGTGCGCCGAGCGTGGCACTCATGATGCCCGCACCCACCAACGCCACATCCGTCTTGATCACCGTTTGAGACACCTGGACCCCAATTCATGCAGCCGGGACGACCCTCGCCCTCTCTCGTGACAACCATTGTCCCCCATCGGTGACGCCCCGCCGCAAGTACTCCGTGCAACTGTGGGCTGGGCGACATCGACGAGCACCTCTCATCAGCGGCCTAGAGTGGATTCGTGACGTCTTCCCGCGCCAGTACCGACAGCGCCGACCAACTCACTTCCCAGGAGTCGGCTACCCAGCAGTCTCCCGCCGCGACAGCCACCAGCACCGACACGCCCGACTGGGCGCCCGACCGATTCCTCGACCGATACGAGGTGGTGACCATCACGCTGGGACCCGATCCCGACGACGAGGATCCGATCACCGCGACGCTCATCCGACGCCCCGCTGCCGACCGCCACACCGAGCACGGCGCGGTGCTCTACGTCCACGGGTTCACCGACTACTTCTTCCACCAGCCGCTCGCCGATCACTTCGCCGACCTCGGGTATGCCTTCTACGCGATCGATCTGCGCAAGTGCGGCCGATCACTCCAATCGCACCACACGCCGCACTACACCACCGATCTGCGTGTCTACGACCAAGAACTCAATGCGGCCATCGACCTCATCAGCGCCGAGCTCGGCCCCGATGAGCCGATCATCGTCGGTGCGCACTCCACCGGGGGACTGATCGCCGCGATGTGGCTGGATCGATTGCGGCGCCACGACTCCGACCGCCACCGCCGCATCGCCGGACTGATCTTGAACAGCCCCTGGCTCGATCTGCAGGGCGAGGCACTGCTACGCACATTTCCGGTGAGCATGCTGATCAAGACGATCTCCGCCGTCCGACCCAAAAGTGTTATTCCACAAGAACTCTCAGCGGCCTACGGCGAGAGCCTGCACGAGGGCGCCCACGGCGAGTGGAGTTACGACCTCGAGCGCAAGCCGATGGGGGGCTTCCCGGTCACCTTTGGCTTCCTCAACGCGGTGCGCACTGCGCAGCGAAGGCTCCACCACGGCATCAACGTCGGCGTGCCGGCGCTCGTCCTGCGTTCGGACAAGACACATTTCAGCCGCAGCTACTCAAGCGCGGTCGACGCCGCCGACGCCGTCCTCGACGTCGCTCAGATCGCGGCCTGGAGCGGTTCATTGGGCAACCGGGTGACGACCGTCCCCATCACCGACGCCCGCCATGACGTCTTCCTGTCGGTCGCCCACTCGCGCAAACAGGCCTACCGCGAGGTCGACACCTGGCTCGCGAGGACATTCAACGTCGCCACGACCACGAAAGGACGGTGACCCGAGCGTGCCCGACACCACCACCGACTCCATCACCACCGCGCATGTCGATCTCGCGATCATCGGGTCGGGCAGCGGGAACTCGTTGCCCGACGAGCGATTCGCCGACAAGACCATCGCCATATTCGAGGAGGGCGTCTACGGAGGTACCTGCCTGAACGTCGGATGCATTCCGACCAAGATGTTCGTCTATTCCTCCGAGGTCGCCGAGATCGCCTCGCATGGCGGCAAGTACGGCGTCGACTCGCGCGTCGCCGGGGTCGACTGGCCCGCGATCGTCTCGCGGGTATTCGGGCGGATCGATCCGATCTCCCAGGGCGGCAAGCGTTATCGTGTGGAGGACTGCGACAACATCACGGTGTACGACGCGCACGTCGAGTTCGACGGCTGCGACGACGCCGGCCGCTACCGCCTGATGACCGACGACGCGGTGGTGCTCGCCGACGAGGTGGTCATCGCAGCCGGGTCGCGGGCGACGATTCCCGACGTCATCTCCGCCTCCGGGGTGCGATACCACACCAATACCGACATCATGCGCCTCGAGGAGCTGCCGCGGCGCATGATCATCCTGGGCAGCGGCTACATCGCCGCGGAGTTCGCCCATGTCTTCGGGGCGTTGGGCACCGACGTGACGATCGTTGCGCGTGGACCACGGCTGCTGCGTAAACTCGACGATTCGGTTTCCGAGCGATTCACCGACATCGCCGGGGAGCGTTGGAATGTACACCTCAACACCGCCGTCACCGGCGCGGAGAACCTACCCGACGGCGGCGTGCGTGTGCATACCGCCGACGGCCCGGCCCTGGAGGCCGACGTGTTGCTCGTGGCCGTGGGCCGCGAGCCCAACGGGGATCGGTTGGGACTTTCGACGATCGGACTCGAATTGTCCGACGACGGTCGGGTTATCGTCGACGAGCACGGCCGCACCGACGCGGCGAGGGTTTGGGCGTTGGGCGACGTCAGCTCGCCCTATCAGCTCAAGCACGTCGCCAACCACGAAGAACGCATCGTGCAGGCCAATCTCCTCAAGGGTTGGCAGGCAAGTGATCTGATGTCGGTCGATCACCGCTACGTACCCGCCGCGGTGTTCACCCATCCGCAGATCGCCGCGGTTGGGCTCACCGAGGCACAGGCCCGCCAGGCCGGCTGGGACGTGACCGTCAAGGTCCAGGCCTACGGCGATGTCGCGTACGGCTGGGCGATGGAGGACACCACCGGGTTCTGCAAACTGATCGCCGAGCGGGGTACCGGAAAACTGTTGGGCGCCCACATCATCGGCCCACAGGCACCCACAGTGATCCAGCCGGTGATCCAGGCGATGTCCTTCGGGTTGGGCGCAGCCGAGATGGCGCGCGGCCAGTACTGGATTCACCCGGCGATGCCCGAGGTCCTGGAGAATGCACTACTCGGACTCGACCTCGACTGGTAAGGCTGCGCTCGTGACCGGCCGAGATCCGGGTACCGACCAGTACCCGGACCTCAGAACACCGCCGAGCGCAAGCTGATCTCGCTCGCGAGTTCGGCCGGCGCCTTCTGCGGAATCCAGTGGTCGACGCCCGGCAGGACACAGAACCTGAAGTCGGAGTAGGCATATCGTCCGCTACGCTCGGCTTGCTCGCGTCCCAGAGCGGCATCGCCGTCGCTCCAGACCATGGTCGTAGGGATCTCGACCGGACCGCACGCCATGGTCGCGGCGATGTCGCCGGTGAAGTTCGCGCGGTACCAATTGAGTCCGGCGGTCAGGGCTCCGGGCTCCTTGAGCGGTTCGAGTTCCTCGGCGGACACTCCCGCGCGCCGTAGCAGCACGCCGCCACGGGCCAGCAGCTTCTTCTCGGCACCATCGGCAATGAAATCCTTGATGTAGGAGGACCTTTCACGCTGGTCACTGGTTGCCAGGGAGTCCCGGGTGGCCGAGGGATGGCCGGTGGAGACGGCGACGAATCCGGTAAAGCGGTCGGGATAGCGTGATGCCAGGTGCCAGGCGACCAGCCCTCCCCAGTCGTGGCCGACGAGCAGTGCGAAGTGCACGTTCATGGCGTCGAGGATTCCGATGGCGTCGGCGACGAGGTGATCGATGCGGTAGGCGGCGATGTCATCCGGCCGCGCACCGGGGCTGTAGCCACGCTGATTCGGCACGATCGTCCGCAAACCCGCCTCGTGCAGGCGGGGCACGACGGCGTCGTAACACTGTCCGTTCACCGGGAATCCGTGCAGCAGCAGCACCCACGGCCCCCGGTCGGGTCCTCCCACGGTGACGTCGAAGGCCAACTCTCCGACATCCACCGTGCGCAGTTCAGTCTCCACCGGCTCAGCCTAGGTGATGGCCCGCAACGCGCGCGGCTCAACGCGTCCTCTGTTGGAGGGAGTGCTTAATCGTCGGCAGTCCCGGGTCGGCGCCGCACCGCACGACCTCGACGAGCTCGGCGAGGTCCAGATGAGCCGATACCATCTCGGCTATCCGGTCGACCTGGGCGCTGCGTATCTCCTCGACGCTGACGTCGGCGGCGGGTGTGAAATCGGGTATCCCCGACCTCGCGGCCACCCCGCGCAGGAAATCCCGGCGGAACCCGTCGGAGGCGAGAAGCCCGTGCCAATGTGTGCCGTAGGTAGCCCCGCGTCGCGCTCCCTCCGGACCCTCGGCGTCGTCGACGAGCCACCCTGTCTCTGCCGAGCGCACCACGCGTCCGTGATGAATCTCATAGCCTTCGATTCGGTGGCCGGCCGCCGATCCGGACACGCGCCGCACCACCTTGTCAGTACCGAAGGCGATGTCGATGTCGAAGATCTTTAGGCCGTCGACCGCCGATGGACCCGCGACGGATTCGATCCCGTCAACGATGCGTTGCGCGAGCATCTGGAATCCACCGCAGATGGCCAGCGTTGGGCGGTCGGCGGCAGCCCGGGCGATCAGCGCGGCATCGATGCCCTGCGCGCGCACCCATGCCAGGTCCGCAAGCGTCGCCCGGGTACCCGGGAGGACCGCCAGATCGGCGGCGGCGACAGATGCTGCGTCGTCGACCCAGGTCACCTCGACACCCGGTTCACAGGCCAGCGACTCGACGTCGGTGGAATTGGAGATGCGCGGCAAGCGGATTGCCGCGACCCGCAGGCGCGACCCGACAGCGCCGTTCGCTCCGCTGACCGAGATGGTCTCGGGAGGACCGACCCGTCGGCCGACCGGGCTCGCCAACGAGTCCTCGGCATCGATCCACAGGTCCGGATCGAAGGGCATCACACCGAGCGTCGGGCGGCCGGTGATCTGTCGCACCTGCTCGATCCCGGGCGCGAGAATCGCCGGATCGCCCCGGAACTTGTTGATCACATACCCGGCGATCCGCGACTGGTCGTCCGCACCGAGGATCGCGGTGGTACCGAACAGGTGCGCCAGCGATCCGCCGCGGTCGATGTCGGTGACCAGCAGCACAGGGAGGTCGGCGGCCTGCGCGAGGCCCATGTTCGCGATGTCGGTGTCGCGCAGATTGATCTCGGCGACCGAGCCCGCCCCCTCGCAGATGACCACGTCGAATTCTTCGCGGAGGGACCGCAATTCCTCGGTCACCACCTCGAGTAGCCGAGTACGTCGAGTGACGTAGTCGGCGGCGCCGACATCACCGGCGGGCCGGCCACGCACGATGACATGCGACCGGCGATCACTCCCGGGTTTGAGTAGGACCGGGTTGAACCGCGTCGACGGCTCCAACCCACAGGCATAGGCCTGTAGTGCTTGGGCCCGACCGATCTCGCCGCCGTCGAGGGTGACCACCGAGTTGTTCGACATGTTCTGGGCCTTGAATGGCGCGACCCGCACACCCTGGCGCGCCAGCGCCCGGCACAGGCCCGCCACGAGCAGGCTCTTACCCGCATCCGAGCTGGTGCCGCCGATCAGCACCGCCCCCGCCAGCCCATTCGTCTCCGGCACCCTGGTCATCGCAGTCCTTCCGGCGCCGCCGCCTGCGCGTTGGCCGCCTCGACCTCGGGGGCGTGTTCCTCGGCCCACCCCCGCACCGCGGCCAACGGGACCAGCAGCGAGCGGCCGAGGTCGGTCAGCGAGTACTCCACGCGCGACGGCTGACCGCCGAGATCGGTGCGTATGACGAGTCCGTCGAACTCGAGCGCTCGCAGGGTATCGGTGAGCACCTTGGGGGTGATCCCCACGATATGCGCTTTGAGCGCACTGAATCGCATCGGACCATCAGCGAGTGCGGTGACCACAAAGACCTTCCAGCGTGCGCAGATGCGGTGCAACACCACCCGGCTAGGGCAGGTCGGGGCCATCACATCGTAGGCCTTGGGCACCCACGCCCCTCTCGTCGGCGGACACCGCCGGGGATCGTGTTGGTCGCCGTCGGCGTCGTTGACGATAGCGGTATCAAATCCATACTGTGAATCGCGTCCAGCCTGCCCGCGTCCAAGGAGCCTCTGATCACGGAGCGTCTGATGAACCAGTCACCGCGACCTCGCCGGGCATCGTCGACTCGGGCACCTCGGACGGTGTGCCCGAGTCCGATCGTGACGCGTTCTTCTCCGGTACCGCCGAAGGTATCCCGGCGTAGCGGGTGGGAGCCGTCGAGGACATGGTCGACGCCGCACAGTGGCCACGCACCGCGGGTGTGGTCTCAGGTGAGACCATCCACGTCGAGGGGAGCCCGCAGGGCGTGACGAGTCCCCGAGTGTCGTCGCCCGGTCCCGTCGTGCGGGTGGATCAGTTGTCGGCGATGGTGAGGATCTCCGCGCCGTCCTCGGTGACGACGACGGTGTGCTCGAACTGGGCGGTCCATTTCTTGTCGACGGTGACCACCGTCCAGCCGTCGTCCCACATTTCCCACGGCAGCCCGCCGAGGTTGATCATCGGCTCGATCGTGAACACCATGCCGGGTTCGAGAACGGTATCGACGTTCGGCTGGTCGTAGTGGAGCACGACGAGTCCGTTGTGGAAGGTCTCGCCGATGCCATGACCGGTGAAATCGCGAACGACGGTGTAGCCGAAGCGATTCGCGTACGACTCGATGACGCGGCCGATGACGTTGAGTTCGCGTCCGGGTCTGACCGCCTTGATGGCGCGTTCGGTGGCAATGCGGGTGCGTTCGACCAGGTCGCGTGCCTCCGGTGACACCTCGCCGGCCAAGAAGGTGGCGTTGGTGTCGCCGTGCGCGCCGTCGATGTAGGCAGTGACGTCGATGTTGACGATGTCGCCGTCTCTGATGACGGTGGAGTCAGGGATACCGTGGCAGATCACCTCGTTCAACGAGGTGCAACACGACTTGGGAAAGTCCTTGTAGCCCAAGGTCGATGGATATGCGCCGTGGTCGATCATGTACTCGTGCGCGATGCGGTCTAGTTCGTCGGTGGTGACGCCCGGCGCGACGGCCTTACCGGCTTCAGCGAGCGCGTTGGCCGCGATCGTGCTCGCCACACGCACCTTCTCGATGACCTCTGGGGTCTGCACCCAGGGTTCATGCCCCTCGTTGACCGTCGGCTTCCACACGTACTCCGGACGTTTGATCGAGTCGGGAACGCTCCGGATCGGCGAGAGCTTGCCGGGACGTAGTGGGGCGCGCACGGTCATGGCTTCCACCATAGAACGCCGACCCCGGGCACCTCCTGACCACCGGGTCTGCCGGCACCCGCGCGCTCGCGACTAAGGTGAGCCTGGGCAATGGTGCGGGCTCGAGTGACGAGCGCCGCGACCATCGGAGAACGGAGACATCGGTGCGGCAGCAGCATCTCATCCCCCACCGGCGCCAGGACCGGACGATCACGACAACGACCCTGGGCCTCGCGCTGATCGCGGTCGTCGGGCTGCTTGTCGGGGCGTGCACGGCCGCCCCGATGGAACAGCCCTCGTCCTCCGAAGCCGCGGACTCGCATCTGCGTGGTGGCCCGCAGACCGCGACGCTGCCGGGCTCGGATGTGATGCCGGTGGCCACCTCTCCCACACCCACTCTGCCGGTCACCGTCGATTCCGGCGGAGGCCGCAAGGTCACCGTCACCGCTATCAGTCGCATCATCGCCGTCGACCGCAACGGCACACTCGGCAACATCGTGTTCGCCCTCGGCCTCGGTGGCCGCGTGGTCGGCCGCGATCAGTCGACAACCTTTCCAGCGGCGGCCAAGCTCCCGGTGGTCACCGGTAATGGTCACCAGCTCAACTCCGAATCGGTGCTGGCGCTCAACCCGACCGTCGTCCTCGTCGACGCCGCCACCACACCTCCGCAGGCGGTCGATGCGATCCGCGCGTCGCAGATCCCTGTGGTGACGTTCAGCTCGACCCGCACCATCGCGACGACCCCCGATCTCATCCGGTCGGTGGCGGCCGCCCTCGGCGTCAAGCCGGCCGGCGAGCAGCTCGTCAAGCGCACCGAATCGGAGATCACCGCGGCCACGGCCACGCTCCCGCACCCGACTGGCGACCCGACAATCGCCTTTCTCTACATCCGCGGACCGCACCTGGTGCTGTTGGCCGGACCGAACTCCGGTGCCGACGATCTCGTCGCTGCTCTCGGCGGCACCGATGCGGGCACCGCCGCAGGCCTCACCGCCGAGTTCACCGCCGTGACCGACGAGGCGCTGCTGCGCGCGAATCCCGACGTGATCCTCGTGATGACGCAGGGCGCCGATTCCGTCGGCGGCCTCGACGGGGTACTCGCGCTGCCGGGTGTCTCCGACACGAACGCCGGACGTGCCCGACGAGTGGTGCAGATGGACGAAACCGAGGTGCTGTCGTTCGGACCGGACATCGGCAAGGTCATCGGCGCACTCGGTCACGCGATCTACACATGAGCGCCCCGACTACCCGACGCTCCCCCACCGGCAGGTCCGGGCGGGTCTCGGCCCCGCTCATCCTCGCCGTCCTGGTGATCGCGACGATCGCCGTCGCGATCACCTCGGCGGCCATCGGCCAGATCCCGGTGCCGCCCGCCCAGGTACTCGGCAGTCTCGCACACCATTTCGGCCTCGACATCGGCACGATGCCCACCCATCCGCAGGGTGAGCACGCGCTCTGGGTGGTGCGCTTCCCGCGAATTGTGTTAGGGCTGATCGTCGGCGCCGCCCTCGGCGCCGGCGGCTGCCTGCTGCAGGGGGTGCTCGCGAACCCGCTTGCCGAGCCCGGTGTCATCGGCGTCTCCTCGGGTGCCGCTGTCGGTGCGTGCCTGATGATCGTCATCGGCGGGGTCGGCATCAACGGGTGGGCACTGGCCGGCGCGGCGTTCGGCGCGGCGCTGATCACCACCGCCGCGGTCTACGTGCTCTCACTGCGGGATGGCTCGTCGTCGGCGATCATGCTGGTGCTCACCGGAATCGCGATCAACGCCTTCGCCCTCGGGATCATCTCGTACCTGACGTTCATCGCGACCACAGCAGCCCGCGAACAGATCGTGTTCTGGCAGTTGGGCTCGCTCGCGGGCGCGAACTGGAACGCCGTGTGGGTGACGCTACCGCTGGTGGTCGCCGGTGTCGCCGCAGCCGTGCTGCTGGTGCACAAGCTCGACCTCCTGGCCCTCGGTGAGATCCAGGCGGCCTCACTGGGGGTCAGCGTCGAGACCGTCCGCCGGCAGGTGGTCGTGCTGGTTGCGATCCTCACCGCGGCGGCCGTCGCCTTCACCGGCATCGTAATGTTCGTCGGGCTCGTCGTGCCGCACGTGATGCGTCTCGTCGTCGGCCCACGGCACGCGATCCTGTTGCCGGCCAGCGTCATCGGCGGCGCGCTCGTCCTGGCCGCGGCCGATCTCGCCTCACGAACCGTTCTCGGCGGCGCCGATCTACCGCTCGGGGTGTTCACCTCACTGGTCGGCGGACCGGCATTCTTCATCCTGCTGCGTCGCAGTCGCCACGCCGGAGCCCGGTGGTGACGGTGCCGTACCCATCCGCCTGGTCGCAACGGCATGCAGGGATCCGGGCCGCGGACATCGTGGTGACGCTCGGTGGTCGTGACGTCGTCGACCACGTGTCCCTGGAGGTGGCTGCCGGTGAGTTGGTCGCGCTCGTCGGCCCCAACGGTTGCGGCAAATCGACTCTGCTATCGGTATTGTCCGGGGTGCGGGCCCCGCAGAACGGCGCGGCGGTGATCGCCGGACGCGACGTCGCACACACCTCCCACCGTGATCTGGCACGACGCCGGTCGATGGTCACCCAGCACAATCGCGTGGACACCCCATTCACCGTCGGTGAGGTTGTCGCGATGGGACGGTACCCGTGGTTGCGGACCCCGCACGCTGCCCACTCACCGGAGATCATCGCCGAGGCGATCACCCGATGCGACCTCGATTCACTCGTCCAGCAACCCTTTCCGCAACTCTCCGGTGGTCAACAGGCTCGGGTGTCACTCGCGCGGGCGTTGGCACAGAACACGCCGGTAATGATGCTCGACGAGCCGACCGCCGCACTCGACATCCGCCACCAGGAGCAGGTCCTGCAGATCCTGCGCGAGCACCGCGATTCCGGGGCCGCGATCCTGCTGGTGGTACACGACCTCACCCTGGCGGCAGCCTACGCCGACCGGGTCGCAGTGATGAAGGACGGCCGTCTGCTCGCATTCGGCCCGACCCGAGAGGTGATGACGAGCGAATTGCTCTCGGAGACCTACGATCACCCGGTCGAGATATTCGAGCGGGACGGCAGGCTCATCGTCATGCCGCTGCGGCGGTAGTCGCCGCCGGGCCCGATCGCCGGGCGCCGAACGACCGAGAATCACACCCCGAAGCCGGGCGGCAGGAATGAGAAGAAGTCGCGGGTGACGCCGACCGCGTTGTTCGAATCCCCGCCCCGCACAACGAGCGTCGCAAAGGCCAGATCTCCGCGATATCCGGCGAACCAGGCGTGCGAGCCGCCGTCGAACTCGGCCTCACCGGTCTTGCCGTACACCTCCCCCTGCCCGGCGATGGCGGTGCCGGTACCGGTGAGCACCACCTCGCGCATCATCGGCCGTAGCTGCCCGACGACGTCGGGGTTCAGCGTCGCCGACGGGCCGCCGACCGTTGTCGGCCGATCCAGGATGAGTTGCGGCACGGGCATCTTCCCGTTGTTGGCCACAGTCGCGGCGACGAGCGCCATGCTGAACGGACTGACCAGGTCCTTGCCCTGCCCGAACCCGTCCTCGGTGCGGGCGACCAGATCGTTCTCGATGGGCACCGATCCGGTCGAGGTCGCCAGACCGGGGATGTCGAAGGTACGTCCGATGCCCATGGCCGCCGCGGCGTGCGCCAGATCCGAGGGCCCCATCTCGCTGGCCAGTTTCGCGAAGGTGGTGTTGCAGGACTGCGCGAACGCGCGCTGCAGGGTAACCGAACCGAGCGCGAACCGATCATAGTTGGGGATGGTGCGCGGACCGATCGTGATCTCGCCGGGGCACCCGACGATCGAGTCCGGATGCACCATCGAGGCAGTGAACGCCGCCGACGACGTCACCATCTTGAACGTCGATCCCGGCGGGTAGAGGCCAGTGGTCGCGATCGGGCCCTGGGCATCGGCGGCCGGGTTCTGCGCGACCGCGAGGATCCGCCCGGTGGAGGGTTGGATGACCACCATCGCGATCTGAAAGGTATTGGTGGCGTTCACCGCTCGCTGAGCGGCGTTCTGCACCTGACGCGACAGGCTCAGCGGCACCGCCGCCGCCGGCTCGGGCGCATGGTCGGCGAGGACGTCGGCGTCGAGACCATTGGGGTTCGTGGTGACCACGCGCCAGCCGGCCCGGCCGGCGACCTCGTCGTCGGCCACACCGCGCACACCATTGAGTAGTACCGGCGCGAAGCTCGGATCGGTGGGAACGAGTTCGGACTGCTCGTTGTACACCACTCCCGGGATCGCAAGTTGATCGCGCAGCCGGTTGAAGTCGGCCTCGGAAAGCCTGGTGATCGGATATTGCCGCCCCGACGACGTCGACTCCTCGGCGATCCGTTGTGGATCGAGATTCGGCGCGAACGGCGCGAGGACGCCCACCAATTGGGTGACGGCATCACCGACCGAGGTCCCGGAGGCGGTGGCCGCCTTGGCATCGAAGTTGATGCCGATCACGGTTCCGTTGTCCATCACCTCCGACCCGTCGGCCTCGTTGACCGTGGCCCGCGGCGCCTCGGTGATGCGTAACGAGAGACGTTGATCACCACCGAGATTGGGATGGATGTCGGTGGTGGTCCAGCGCACCTGCCATCCGCTGGCATCCGAGCGAATCGCCTTGACCGTGCCCGGGTAGCTCCACTGCCGGCCGTGACCGAGCTGCCATGAATAGTTCACGTCGATGTCAGCGGTGTCCTGATCGATCGAGGCCTTGCCGGTGGTGCCCGACATCGATTCGGCCGACAACCCGGTCCACGCCGACAGCAGTGCGGTCTGCGCCGCCTGCGGATTGTCGGTCAGCGCCGCTGCTTTCGCGGCGTCGCCGTGTGCGTAGGCGTCGAGAAACGCCTGGACGGCCTGTCGGGGACCGTCGTCGTCGGACGAGCATGCGCTCACCGCGCACAGCGCGAGCACGGCACTGATCAGCACAGCCACCACACCGGCGGCACGACGCGTCGGAAAGTCCATCGAGTGCCGATACTAGGACCCGCACGACATCGAATACGGTTGCCACGCGGCATGATCGCCGTGGTGGTCCCCCATCGTGGTGGCAAGCGGCGCTGCCTGCCGGTGCGCGATGGCGAGACCAGGAGTACGACGTCAGTCGATGAGAATCGTCGCGAAGGTCCCGACTTGGGTGAAACCGATCCGGCGGTAGGCAGCCTGGGCAGGCAGATTGAAGCTGTTGACGTACAGGCTGGGGATGCGTCCAAGTGCGGTGATCGCGGTGGCCACGGCGGCCGTTCCCGCGCCGCCGAACCCACGCCCCCGCATACGTGGGTCGACCCACACCCCCTGGATCTGCCCGACCGCCCGCGACATCGACCCGATCTCGGCCTTGAACACGACCTCGCCGTGCTCGAACCGCGCGAACACCCGGCGCGCGGCGACGAGCGACGCCAACCTGCGCCGATACGATCGGCCGCCGTCCCCGGCGCACGGGTCGACACCGACCTCACCGATGAACATGGCGACGGCCGCGGGCAGGTACGCCTCGAGATCGTCATGGGTGACCAATCGCACGTGCGGGTCGGGTTCGACGTGGGGCGCGCCGTGTAACGCCATCAGGGGTTGTACCGGTCGGACCTCGCGCGCGGGGCCCCAGGTGGCCCCGATACGGTCCCACAGGGTCAGGGCCAGGTCGGCGTCACCGACGATCGAGGAGCACACCCGGGCGCCCGCTGCCGCGCGGTCGGCGAAGTACTCCATGTCGGCGGCCGTGCCACGCAACGGGATCAAATTCGCGCCCGAGAAACATAGAGAGGTCTCGGGCCGGCCCGCTGTCCACATCTCCCCGCCCAGCATCCGCGGCTCGATTCCGTGGGACTCGAACCGTGCGGCGACCATGCACATCGGAACCGGGTCCGAGGTGAGGACACGCCCCACCGCGGGTGCATCCCGCGCCCCCAGTGGCTTGTCGCCCAGCAGCTTCAGCACCGCGCTGCTCCTTCGTCCCATGTGTTTCTGCGGTGTGAGCGTAGTCCGGTATCAGTTCACCACTCCGGAGGAACTCAGGACACGGTCACGACAGGCGGCCCGGCCGGCGCGCCTTCTCCAGTTTCTCCCGATTCGCCCGCAATTCGCAGCGCTTCTTCGATCAAGGTCTCGACGATCTCGGCCTCCGGCACGGTCTTGATCACCTCACCCTTGACAAAAATCTGTCCCTTGCCGTTGCCCGAGGCGACACCGAGATCGGCCTCACGCGCCTCACCGGGACCATTGACGACACACCCCATCACCGCCACCCGCAGCGGCACCTCCATGCCCTCGAGCCCGGCGGTCACCGCGTCGGCGAGCTTGTAGACGTCGACCTGGGCGCGTCCGCACGACGGGCACGAGACGATCTCGAGCTTGCGGGGCCGCAGATTCAGCGACTGGAGGATCTGGTCGCCGACCTTGACCTCCTCGGCCGGTGGCGCCGAAAGCGACACACGGATCGTGTCGCCGATGCCCTGGGAGAGCAGCGCACCGAAGGCCACCGACGACTTGATGGTGCCCTGGAACGCCGGTCCGGCCTCGGTCACCCCAAGGTGCAGCGGGTAGTCGCACTGGGCGGCGAGCTGCCGGTAGGCCTCGACCATGATCACTGGGTCGTTGTGCTTCACCGAGATCTTGATGTCACCGAAGCCGTGTTCCTCGAACAGGCCCGCCTCCCACAACGCCGACTCGACCAGTGCCTCCGGGGTGGCCTTGCCGTACTTACTCATGATCCGCTTGTCGAGCGATCCCGCGTTGACGCCGATCCGGATCGGGATGCCGGCGTCGCCGGCGGCCTTCGCGACCTCCTTGACCCGGCCGTCGAACTCCTTGATATTGCCCGGATTGACCCGGACCGCCGCACAGCCGGCGTCGATTGCGGCGAAGATGTACTTCGGCTGAAAGTGGATGTCGGCGATCACCGGGATCTTCGACTTCTTCGCGATGATCGGCAGCGCCTCGGCGTCCTCGTTGCGCGGGCACGCCACACGCACGACGTCGCAGCCCGACGCGGTCAACTGCGCGATCTGCTGGAGGGTCGCATTGATGTCGTGGGTCTTCGTCGTGGTCATCGACTGCACCGAGATGGGGTGATCGCTGCCGACCCCAATCGATCCGACCTGGATCTGACGGGTCTTGCGTCGCGGCGCTAGCACCGGTGGCGGTGCGGCGGGCATACCGAGCCCGATCGAGATCGGGTCGGTCGAACCGGCCGGAGTCGGGTCAGTTGCGGACATCTCGTTCTCCTGAGGAGTTCGGTGTGCGCGAGCGGGAGCTCGCGAGGGCTGGGCGCGGGCCGCTGGAGCGGGCGCTGGTGGCGGCCGTCAGTTCGGGATCGTGATCGGGTTCACGATGTCGGCGGTGAGGGTCAGCACCATGAACGCGGCCATGACCACCACCACGGCGTAGGTCAGAGGAAGCAACTTGTAGTAGTCGATCGGCCCGCCGGGAGCCCGGCCGAACCATCGACGCACCGTGTCGCGTCCCTTCTCGTACCCGACGATGGCCATGTGTCCACCATCCAAGGGTAGTAGCGGTACGAGATTGAACAGGCCCAGGAAGAAGTTGATGCTGATCAGCAGCAAGAAGAAGGTGTCCCACAGTCCGCGTTCGGCCGCCTGACCGCCCAGGACGGTGGCACCGTAGACACTCACCGGGGTGTCCGCCGAGCGCACACCACCGGTCACCGCGATCCACAGATTGTGGACCCTGGTCGGCATCGACAGCAGCGCGTCCCACGTCTGATGCGCGAGTTCGGCGGTGAAGACCGCCGCGCCCGGCAGGATCGTCACCGGGTTGTAGTGCTTCCACAGCGGCGGCTGCTGGAATTGGATTCCGACCTTGTTGACCGTCTGCGAGGTCGCCTTGCCCGACTTATCGGTGACGGTGGTGGTCACCGGCTGAGGGGTCATCGTCAGGGTCACCTGACCGCCGTCGCGCTCGACGAGCAATCGCACCGGCCCGTTGCTCTTCTGGATGAGCGGGGTGATGGCACTCGCCGTGGTGCCGGCGACCCCATCGACGGCGATGATCTTGTCGCCCGGGCGGATTCCGGCCGCACCGGCCGGTCCCGAACCGGTGCAGGGCGCCTCCCGCACAGTGCCGTCGGCGTCGACGGTCACCGTGGAGGTGAGACAACTCACCTTGTCTACCGTGGTGCCGACCGCGGGCGGCGACAGGTCGGGCAAACCCCAGATCACACCGGCCACGATGATCAACACGAAGCCGAGGATGAAGTTCTGGGCCGGACCCGCGAACAGCACCACCAGACGCTTCCACGGCTTCTGCCGGTACATCGCCCGACCCAGCTCGTCGGCGGTCAGCTCCTCATGCGGGGTCATCCCGGCAATGTCGCAGAAGCCACCGAACGGCAACGCCTTCACGCCGTACTCGGTCTCACCCCGTCGCGTCGACCAGAGCGTCGGCCCGAAGCCGACAAAGTAGCGCCGTACCTTCATCCCCGTCGCCTGTGCCGCCCACATGTGCCCGCACTCGTGCCAAGCGATCGAGGCCAACAACGACAGGGCGAACAGCACGACGCCGATCGCGAATACCACTTCTCTCGACTCTCCGTTTCGTCATGCCACCGTAACTCACCCCACGGCACTCAAACCCCACGGCACGTCCTCACCGCTGCAACGTGGCCACCAACTCCGCGGCGCGGGCCCGTGCCCACGCATCAGCGCTGAAGATCTCCTCCACAGTACCCGGGGTGCTACGCCACTGATCTGCGTCGTCGAGCACACGACCGATGATTTCCACGATCCGCGGGAAGGCGATGCGGCCATCGAAGAATCCCTCCGCGGCGGCCTCGTTCGCGGCGTTGTACACCGCGGTCATGCTGCCCCCTGCCGTCCCCGCCCGGCGCGCCAGGTCGATCGCCGGGAACACCTCGTTGTCGACCGGCTCGAAGGTCCATGACGACGCCGTCGAGAAATCACATGCCGTCGACGATCCGGGCACCCGATGCGGCCAGCCCAACGCCAGCGCGATCGGCAGCTTCATCGACGGCGGTGACGCCTTGGCGATCGTCGCACCGTCGACAAAGGTGACCATCGAGTGCACGATCGACTGCGGGTGCACCGTGACGTCGATGCGGTCGTAAGGCACGTCGAACAACAAATGAGCCTCGATCACCTCGAGCGCCTTGTTCACCAGGGTGGCCGAATTCAATGTGATCATCGGGCCCATCGACCACGTCGGATGACGTCCCGCCTCGTCGGGCGTCACATTCTCCAGCTGATCGGCAGTGAACCCCCGGAACGGCCCGCCCGACGCAGTCAGCACCAGCCGGTCGACCTCATCGGCGCTACCGCCACGCAAACACTGCGCGATCGCCGAATGCTCCGAATCGACCGGCACGATCTGCCCCGGTGCCGCAGCCGCCAGCACCAACGCTCCCCCGGCCACCAACGACTCCTTGTTCGCCAGGGCCAGTCGAGCACCCGACCGCAACGCCGCCAGACTCGGCCGCAACCCGATTGACCCGACAACGGCGTTCAGCACCACGTCGGCCTCGACCGAATCGATCAGCCGGCACATCGCGTCCGGACCGCCGAGGACCCCATCGCCCAACTCGGACACGAGCTTCTCGGCCACCGCCGCATCCGCCACGGCCACCCGGTGCGCAGGCACACCGAACTCGCGGGCCTGCCGGCCCAACAAGTCCGGATTACCGCCCCCCGCACCGACGCCGACCACCGAGAACAACTCCGGATGCTCGGAGATCACCTCGAGGGCCTGCACTCCGATCGAACCTGTCGAACCGAGAATCAGCACACGTATCGTCACGACGACCATTGTCGCCCACCGCGCACCACAGCAAACCGCCGCCGCTCGCCACGCTCCCGGCGCCGGGTATGAACTCGGCCCGCTCGCCACGCTCCCGGCGCCGGGTATGAACTCGGCCCGCTCGCCACGCTCCCGGCGCCGGGTATGAACTCGGCCCGCTCGCTACGCTCCCGGCGCCGGGTTCACAGCGCGCCAGTGCTCGGCGATATCGATCCGCCGCGCGACCCACACATCGTCGTGGGCCGCGACGTGATCGAGAAAACGCTCGAGCGCCGCCACCCGCGCCGGCCGACCCACCAAACGACAGTGCAGCCCCACCGAGAGCATCTTCGGCGAACCCTGTTCACCCTCGCGATAGAGCACATCGAAGGCATCTCGCAGATGCGCGAAAAATTGCTCACCGGAAGGAAATCCGCCCGGTGACGCGAAGCGCATGTCGTTGGTGTCGAGCGTGTAGGGCACCACGAGGTGATCCACCTCGGTGCGGATCCCGTCGGTGGTCCGGCCAACCTTGACCCAATAGGGCAGATCGTCGGCGTAACTGTCCGAGTCGTAGACGAAACCACCCTGCTCCACGACGAGCGACCGCGTGTTCGGCGAATCGCGGCCGGTGTACCACCCCAGCGGACGGGACCCGGTGATCTCGGTCAGCAGCTCCACGGCAGCGCGCATGTGTTCGCGTTCGACGTGCTCGTCGACCATCTGATAGCTCAGCCACCGGTACCCGTGACAGGCGATCTCGTCACCGCGTTCGAGGAAGGCCGCCACCACCTCCGGGTTACGCGCCATCGCCTGTGCCACCGCGAAGATCGTCAACGGCCAACCGCGACGCTCGAAGGCCCGCAGTACTCGCCACACCCCGGCACGGGAGCCGTACTCGTAGAGCGACTCCATGCTCATGTGGCGGTTCGGGAACGACTGAGCGCCGACCATCTCCGACAGGAATGTCTCGCTCCCGCGATCGTTTTCGAGGACGTTGTTCTCGCTGCCCTCCTCGTAGTTCAGCACGAACTGCACCGCGATCTTCGCGTTCGAGGGCCACTGCGGATCCGGCGGCGTGGCACCGTAACCCACCATGTCGCGGGGGTAGTCCTCGGAGCGATAGTCGGCAAGCGATCGGGTCGGCGGATGCATGGGCGCATTCTTGCACCGATCTCCGACGTCGTCCCGTCGGGCGACACTTCCCGACCTTTCGACGCCACCCGAGACGCGGCATGGGGAGTGAGACACGGCGCCACCGTGCCCGCTATGCTCTTCTGAAAGTACTACTACCGATCGTCAGAGACCTCTTCTGACGTGCGCAGCGAGGAGTCAACGTGGCAGGCACCGACGTGGAGCACGCGGCAAGCACCGACGTGGAGCACAGCGACGAGATCGACACCGGGTGGGTGCGTGAGCCCGCCGACGCGCCCTCGGCGCGTTTCGGCTGGCACGGTGTAGCGACCCGCACGTTCTATATCGCCGGCTGGGTGGTGGTCGTCCTGCTGTTCGCGATGTTCTACGGAAACCACGTCGGACACGTCGAGGACATCTGGCTGGCCGCGTTCGGCGTCATCGTCGCCGCCTTCCTGCTGCGCGGCATGCTCACGAAGAAAAAGTGGAGTTGACGGCGCGATCCCGAAACCCACACGCGCACCCCGGCGAGATCTTCTCGTCGGGGTGTTTTGTCGTGTGGGGTCCCGGTGTTCGGCGGCTCAGCTCTCGGCTTCCTCGGCGGCGAGTTGGCCACACGCCGCGGCGATCTCCTGGCCGCGGGTATCGCGGACCGTGCACGACACGCCCTGGGACCGGATGCGGCGGACGAACTCGCGCTCAACGTCTTTCGGGCTCGCATCCCACGCGGAACCGGGCGTGGGGTTGAGCGGGATGAGGTTCACATGCACCAGGGACCCGAGCGCACGATGCAGCTTCTGGCCGAGCATGTCCGCGCGCCATGGCTGATCGTTGACGTCGCGGATCAAGGCGTACTCGATCGAAACACGCCGGCCGGTGGAATCGGCGTAGTACCGCGCCGCGTCGAGCACCTCGGCGACCGACCAACGGTTGTTTACCGGGACCAGTGTGTCGCGTAACTCGTCGTCTGGGGTGTGCAAGGAGACCGCGAGCGTGACCGACAGGTTCTCGTCGGCCAATCTCCGGATCGACGGTGCGAGACCCACAGTCGAGACCGTCACCGAACGTGCCGAGATCCCCAGACCGTCGGGCGCCGCTGCGGTGATCTGCCGCACCGCCGAGACCACCCGCTTGTAGTTGGCGAGCGGCTCACCCATTCCCATGAACACGACGTTCGACAGACGCCCGGCATCGCCGAACTCGCCGTCACGCAGTGCCCGCGCGGCCGCGCGTACCTGGTCGACGATCTCCCCGGTCGACAGGTTGCGGTCGAGGCCGCCCTGACCGGTCGCGCAGAACGGGCACGCCATCCCGCAGCCGGCCTGGCTGGAGATGCACAACGTATTGCGGTCGGTGTAGCGCATCAGCACGCTCTCCAGCAACGTCCCATCGTGCAGTCGCCACAGCGTCTTGCGGGTGCTGCCATCGTCGCAGGAGATGTGGCGCACCGGAGAGAGCAGCTGCGGGAACAACGCGGCGCCGACCTTGTCTCGTGCCCCAGCCGGAAGGTCGGTCATCTCCTCGACGTCGGCGGTGAGCCGCCCGTAATACTGGCGTGCGAGCTGGTCGGCGCGGAACTTCGGAAGCCCGAGATCGCCGACAGCGGCAACCCTGGCCGCCTGATCGAGGTCGGCGAAGTGTGTCGGCGGACGTCCGCGCCTGGGCGCGTCGAACACGAGCGGCAAAGACGTCATGTTCCCATTGTCGCATGTCATGATGGGTGCATGAGCACACCGGATTCGTCCTCCGAGCGCCCCGCCTCGAACGCGTCGACCAGCGCCAGCAATCGGGCGCCGGTCGATGACTCCCACGTCGCCGCCCGGACGGCGATCGACGACGTCCAGCACACTCGCACTCGCGCCACCTTCATCGGCTGGGTCATCGGCGCGATCATCACCATCCTGCTGTTGATCTTCATCCTCGCGAATCTGGGTTCCCAACAGATCAACTTCCTGTTCGCGAAGGTCAACCTGCCGGTCGGCGTCAGTCTGTTGATCGCCGCGATCGCCGGCGCACTGATCACCGCGATGATCGGCGGCGCCCGCACCTTCCAGCTGAACCGCGCCCTGAAGAAGGCCCGAAAGGCCAACTGACAGCGCCCGGTATTCCGCCGACAGCGCCCATCTGTCCGCCGACAGCGCCCATCTGTCCGCCGACAGCGCCCATCTGTCCGCCGACAGCGC
>NZ_RKMH01000030.1 GCF_003797185.1 Gordonia oryzae | reverse complement strand
ATGGGTGATGCCCCGCAACGTGGTGTGTTGCGGGGCATCCCGGAGGTGTTGTTCGGCGGTGTCCTACTCTCCCACACTGATTAGGGTGCAGTACCATTGGCGCTGGTGGGCTTAGCTTCCGGGTTCGGAATGGGACCGGGCGTTTCCCCACCGCTATGGCCGCCGAAACTCTCTGAAACTCGCACCAGACGAGTTTATTTATCTCCTGGTGTTGTTTCAGAAGTACATAGTGGATGCGACACCTCTTTAACTCTTTGAGAGTGTACGAAGAATATAAGGATGTTGTTGTAAGTCCTCGGCCGATTAGTACCAGTCACCTACACCCATTACTGGGCTTCCAGTTCTGGCCTATCAACCCCATGGTCTGTGGGGGGCCTTAACCACTCAAATGGTGGTGAGAAACCTCATCTTGGAACAGGCTTCCCGCTTAGATGCTTTCAGCGGTTATCCCTTCCGAACGTAGCCAACCAGCAATGCTCCTGGCGGAACAACTGGCACACCAGAGGTTCGTCCGTCCCGGTCCTCTCGTACTAGGGACAGGTTTCCTCAAGTTTCTAACGCGCGCGGCGGATAGAGACCGAACTGTCTCACGACGTTCTAAACCCAGCTCGCGTGCCGCTTTAATGGGCGAACAGCCCAACCCTTGGGACCTACTCCAGCCCCAGGATGCGACGAGCCGACATCGAGGTGCCAAACCATCCCGTCGATATGGACTCTTGGGGAAGATCAGCCTGTTATCCCCGGGGTACCTTTTATCCGTTGAGCGACACCACTTCCACACGTTGGTGCCGGATCACTAGTCCCGACTTTCGTCCCTGCTCGACATGTACGTCTCACAGTCAAGCTCCCTTGTGCACTTACACTCGCCACCTGATTGCCAACCAGGCTGAGGGAACCTTTGGGCGCCTCCGTTACCTTTTAGGAGGCAACCGCCCCAGTTAAACTACCCACCAGGCACTGTCCCTGAACCCGATCAGGGTCCGAGGTTAGAAGTCCAATACGATCAGAGTGGTATTTCAACAACGACTCCACAACCACTGGCGTGGCCACTTCACAGTCTCCCACCTATCCTACACAAACCGAACCGAACACCAATACCAAGCTATAGTGAAGGTCCCGGGGTCTTTTCGTCCTGCCGCGCGTAACGAGCATCTTTACTCGTACTGCAATTTCGCCGAGTCTGTGGTTGAGACAGCAGAGAAGTCGTTACGCCATTCGTGCAGGTCGGAACTTACCCGACAAGGAATTTCGCTACCTTAGGATGGTTATAGTTACCACCGCCGTTTACTGGGGCTTAAATTCTCAGCTTCACCACCGAAGTGATTAACCGGTCCTCTTAACCTTCCAGCACCGGGCAGGCGTCAGTCCGTATACATCGTCTTACGACTTCGCACGGACCTGTGTTTTTAGTAAACAGTCGCTTCTCTCTGGTCTCTGCGACCCACACCAGCTCACACTGCAAGAGCCGTCACCAGTATGGGTCCCCCTTCTCCCGAAGTTACGGGGGCATTTTGCCGAGTTCCTTAACCACAGTTCTCTCGATCGCCTTAGTATTCTCTACCTGACCACCTGTGTTGGTTTGGGGTACGGGCCGTGTACCAACTCACTAGAGGCTTTTCTCGGCAGCATAGGATCATGGAATTCACCACAACGGTTACGCATCACCTCTCACACATACAGACGACGGATTTACCAATCGCCAGTGCTACAGGCTTACACCAGGACAACCACCGCCTGGCCCCACTACCTTCCTGCGTCACCCCATCGCTTGCCTACTACCACCCGAGGTCCCATGCAGCACCCTCACGTACTCCGAAGAGTATCGATCAGGATTTGGATGGTTAGTACAGATGATTCAGCATGGGCGCGGATACACGGGTACGGGAATATCAACCCGTTGTCCATCGACTACGCCTGTCGGCCTCGCCTTAGGTCCCGACTCACCCTGGGCGGATTAGCCTAGCCCAGGAACCCTTGGTCATCCGGCGGCAGAGTTTCTCACTCTGCTTTCGCTACTCATGCCTGCATTCTCACTCCCACACCCTCCACACCTAGATCACTCCGGCGCTTCCACGGATGCAGGACGCTCCCCTACCCACCCACACACCTAGACAACCCTCCGCAGAAGGAAGCCAGACACACGTGTGAGTGCCGCGGCTTCGGCGGTGTACTTGAGCCCCGCTACATTGTCGGCGCAGGATCACTTGACCAGTGAGCTATTACGCACTCTTTCAAGGGTGGCTGCTTCTAAGCCAACCTCCTGGTTGTCTTCGCGACCCCACATCCTTTTCCACTTAGTACACGCTTAGGGGCCTTAGCCGGCGATCTGGGCTGTTTCCCTCTCGACTACGAACCTTATCGCCCGCAGTCTCACTGCAGTGCTCTCACTTACCGGCATTCGGAGTTTGGCTGACGTCAGTAACCTAGTAGGGCCCATCGGCCATCCAGTAGCTCTACCTCCGGTAAGAAACACACCACGCTGCACCTAAATGCATTTCGGGGAGAACCAGCTATCACGGAGTTTGATTGGCCTTTCACCCCTACCCACAACTCATCCCCTCCATTTTCAACTGAAGTGGGTTCGGGCCTCCACACGGTCTTACCCGCGCTTCACCCTGGCCATGGGTAGATCACTCCGCTTCGGGTCTAGACCCGGCGACTATATAACGCCCTATTCAGACTCGCTTTCGCTACGGCTACCCCACACGGGTTAACCTCGCCACCGAGCACTAACTCGCAGGCTCATTCTTCAAAAGGCACGCCATCACCCACGATTCACCAAAGAATCCACAGGCTTTGACGGATTGTAAGCGTCCGGTTTCAGGTACTCTTTCACTCCCCTCCCGGGGTACTTTTCACCTTTCCCTCACGGTACTAGTCCGCTATCGGTCACCAGGAAGTATTCAGGCTTACCGGGTGGTCCCGGCAGATTCACAGCAGATTCCACGAGCCCGCTGCTACTTGGGGACACCATCACGCAAGACCACACGCTTTCAGCTACCGGACTCTCACCGCCTACGGCAGACCATTCCAGGCCACTTCACCTAGCATGCAGCTTTCTCACTCACGCCCCGACAGGTAGATCAGGGAAGACAGACCCCACAACACCACACACACAACCCCTACCCGGTATCACATGCGCGCGGTTTAGCCATCCTCCGCTTTCGCTCGCCACTACTCACGGAATCACAATTGTTTTCTCTTCCTATGGGTACTGAGATGTTTCACTTCCCCACGTTCCCCCCACACAGCCTATACATTCAGCTGGTGGTAACACGACATCACTCGTGCTGGGTTTCCCCATTCGGACACCCTCGGATCACAGCTCGTTTGACAACTCCCCGAGGACTATCGCGGCCTACCACGTCCTTCATCGGCCCCTGGTGCCAAGGCATCCACCGAACGCCCTCAAACACTTACAACAACACCTAACACCACAGGCGCCCCGCCCCCACGCACCCCCACAAAGGAAGCACACCAGGAACAGACACCCACGACATTAGCCATTCGCCTTACAAACATTTCTTTCAACTCGAACAAAACACACAAACCAAAAACATTGATTCGATATGCATTGCAAAAATAAAGATGCTCGCATCCACTATGCACTTCTCAAACAACACACACCCACAACCGGCCAACCCTCCACCCGCCATCACAACAGGCATCACCAGACCAACCCGCATCGCAAGCACCAAGACAACACACACGTGTGTTCCCTCAGAACCCCGACAGTGTATTAGCAGCACCGCACCAGTCACCCAGCACGATCACCCGCAACCAACCGCACACACGATCAGCCACATGGCGTGTTTGATGTTTCACCCTATGAACACACACCCACCCAACGGGCAAACGCCGCCGGCCTGGGAATGTTGCATGCTCCTTAGAAAGGAGGTGATCCAGCCGCACCTTCCGGTACGGCTACCTTGTTACGACTTCGTCCCAATCGCCGATCCCACCTTCGACAGCTCCCTCCCACAAGGGGTTAGGCCACCGGCTTCGGGTGTTACCGACTTTCATGACGTGACGGGCGGTGTGTACAAGGCCCGGGAACGTATTCACCGCAGCGTTGCTGATCTGCGATTACTAGCGACTCCGACTTCACGGGGTCGAGTTGCAGACCCCGATCCGAACTGAGACCGGCTTTAAGGGATTCGCTCCACCTCACGGTATCGCAGCCCTCTGTACCGGCCATTGTAGCATGTGTGAAGCCCTGGACATAAGGGGCATGATGACTTGACGTCATCCCCACCTTCCTCCGAGTTGACCCCGGCAGTCTCCTGCAAGTCCCCGGCATAACCCGCTGGCAATACAGGACAAGGGTTGCGCTCGTTGCGGGACTTAACCCAACATCTCACGACACGAGCTGACGACAGCCATGCACCACCTGTACACCAACCACAAGGGAACCAACATCTCTGCTGGCGTCTGGTGTATGTCAAACCCAGGTAAGGTTCTTCGCGTTGCATCGAATTAATCCACATGCTCCGCCGCTTGTGCGGGCCCCCGTCAATTCCTTTGAGTTTTAGCCTTGCGGCCGTACTCCCCAGGCGGGGTACTTAATGCGTTAGCTACGGCACGGATCCCGTGAAATGGAACCCACACCTAGTACCCACCGTTTACGGCGTGGACTACCAGGGTATCTAATCCTGTTCGCTACCCACGCTTTCGCTCCTCAGCGTCAGTTACTACCCAGAGACCCGCCTTCGCCACCGGTGTTCCTCCTGATATCTGCGCATTTCACCGCTACACCAGGAATTCCAGTCTCCCCTGTAGTACTCAAGTCTGCCCGTATCGCCTGCACGCCTGCAGTTAAGCTGCAGAATTTCACAGACGACGCGACAAACCGCCTACGAGCTCTTTACGCCCAGTAATTCCGGACAACGCTCGCACCCTACGTATTACCGCGGCTGCTGGCACGTAGTTGGCCGGTGCTTCTTCTGCAGGTACCGTCACAAAAGCTTCGTCCCTGCTGAAAGAGGTTTACAACCCGAAGGCCGTCATCCCTCACGCGGCGTCGCTGCATCAGGCTTGCGCCCATTGTGCAATATTCCCCACTGCTGCCTCCCGTAGGAGTCTGGGCCGTGTCTCAGTCCCAGTGTGGCCGATCACCCTCTCAGGTCGGCTACCCGTCGTCGCCTTGGTAGGCCATTACCCCACCAACAAGCTGATAGGCCGCGGGCCCATCCCCAACCGCACAAGGCTTTCCACCACAGAACATGCATCCCATGGTCATATCCGGTATTAGACCCAGTTTCCCAGGCTTATCCCAAAGTCAGGGGCAGATCACCCACGTGTTACTCACCCGTTCGCCACTCGAGCACCTAGCAAGCTAGGCCTTTCCGTTCGACTTGCATGTGTTAAGCACGCCGCCAGCGTTCGTCCTGAGCCAGGATCAAACTCTCCATGAAAAAACATCGAAACCAAACAGTTTCAACACAAACCAGGAAAGCAAACCTGACAAAAACAAACCAAAAAACTGGCACAAAAAACTGCACACCACACCCCACAAAA
>NZ_RKMH01000029.1 GCF_003797185.1 Gordonia oryzae | reverse complement strand
CCGCCATCCGCACCAAATCCGCACGCTGAGAATCACTCACCGGCAAAGCCGCCGCTGTCATAACAGGCATACTACAAAATACCAGACTATTTCACAGACAGACCACTAGCACCCGGTAAACGGTCCGACATCTCGACCGTTTACCGGAAGCCTATTTCCGGACAATGAACCCGGACTCAGAGCCAGATCGTTTGCTGGACAAGGTGTAGGTTCTCGGAGAACGTGTCAATTTCTCACATCGATGTCAATGACATGGCATCTTCTCACCGAGATGTCACACACCCGCACCTCCGATAGCGCATACCGCGTCTACTTATTCTGTTGCAAAGCAACATGATTGGCCGCAATCCTGCTGTCCCCGACCGGCTGTTGTTACGGCGGGTGTGCACCCCAATAGCAAGAATGGGCAGGCGGCTGTTGTTGAGCGTGGCCCGCCGACGGTGCTGCGGATGGACAACGGCCCTGAGGCGGTGACCCCGTCGTCGGGGGTCGTGGCGGTCCGCTCAGCGCTGTCGGTGATCATTTGCCGCCGCCCCTGCACCGATGGCCAGGATAACCGCCGTGGTGAGGGCCGCGGTCGTCGCCGCACACACCCACAACCAGGTCGTCGTCGCGAACGCGGCGAGAGAGCTGTGCGTCTGGGCGGCAGCAACGACCGCGGTGAGCGCCGAAGCGGCCACTCCCCCATAGATGGCTGCGACGACGAGCAGCTACCGCGGAATGCCCGAGGTATCTGCCGCGGCCTGTTCGCGACCTGTCATGCGGTAGCAGCTTCGCGGTCGCGTTGTTCGGGCCGGTCGACGCGGGTGACACTGAGGTAGGCGACGAGTGCGATGATCACGACGAAGAAGACCGAGTTGACCACGGTCTTGCCCAGTCCCAGTCCGCCGGCGTCGGCGGGTTGGGTGAGCAGGTCGCCCAGTGAGGCGCCCAGCGGGCGGGTCACGATGTAGGCGGCCCAGAACGCGAGGACGGCGTTGATCCGTAATCCGTAGTGGGCGAGGGTGATCGTGGTGATCACGGCGGCGAACAGCACCAGTGACCACCCGTAGCCCAGGGCGAGGCGTTCGGCGATCAGATCACCGGCGGCGGTGCCCAGGGCGAAGGTCAGCAGGATGGTCAGCCAGTAGAACGCTTCGCGGCGTTGCGTGCGGATCGAGTGGATCGACAAGGTGCGCTCTACGGCCCACCAGAGGACGAACACCACGACGAGCGCGCACGTGAACACCGTTGTCGTCACCGGCAGGGGTACGCCGAGGTTGTCGGTGAGGTTGTCGGTGATCAGGGTGCCGGTCACGCTGACCAGCACCACGATCCACCAGTACAGGGCCGGTATGTAGCGGCCTGCCGCGAACTGCCCGACGAGGCTGAGAACGAGGAGGACGACGGTGACGATTGTGGTGTTGGTCAGCCCGAATCCAAGGGTCGCGTTGAGGTAATCCGCCGCGGTCTCACCAACCGTCGTCGCGAGGATCTTGATCACCCAGAAGTAGATGGTGACCTCGGGGACCTTGCTCACGGCGTACCGCGTGGTGTGTGGAGTGCCGTGGGTCAGTGCGTCGCGGTGCATCGGCTGTTCTCGTGATCGTGATCGTGATCGTGGTCGTCGCGTGAGCGGGTGGGGTCGATGAACGCGTGAAACCGCTCCGGGAGGTGCGGGCTGAGGCGGGTGAGCGTGGTGGCCGTCACCGCGGGTGCGATGGCAGCGACCCCCACGCCCAGGGCGATCGCCGCGGTGACGTCGGTCAGCCAGTGCGCCCCCAGGTATAGGCGAGTCGCGGCGGCGACGAGTGACACCGCGAGGGCCACACAGATCGCGGCGGCGCGTCGAGCCATGGAAGAGCGGGCGGTGAGGGCAACCGCGAGACCAAGGGTCAGGGCAGCAGTTCCCGACACATGCCCTGATGGAAACGACATCGATAGCTCTGTACCGCCGATCTGGTGGGCTATCGGGGGGCGCGCGCGACCGACCGCGATCTTCAGGATCTCGCACATCGCGCCGGCCATTGCCACCGTCATCAGTACCTGAGTCGCCCGGGGGAGCGAGCGATCGCGCACACCCAGAACGGCGGCGCTGATGACCGTCCACATCCCCACCCACACCGGACTGAAGATGACGGTGAGTGCGGAGACGATTGCGGTCATACCGGGGGATCTATGTTCGACGAACCATTCCCCTACAGCGACGTCAAGGCCCGCGAACGGGTTGTGGTGCGACGCGATCGTCACACCGAGGAGCCACACGAGGAACAGCAATGCAGTTGTGGCGGCGCGGTGTGGTGTGGTGCCACCCGCTAAATCGGTGTTCACCCGCGCAACTGTGCCGAGGCATTGCTGAAGCGACGCTGTAGCGGGCTGAGTGAACGCTGAAATGCCATACTGCGGGCGCGGTAGGTGAGTGCTTAGTCTCGTCCTGTGACACCCATCTTGCGATCGGTAGTCGCCTGGTTGCGACGGTGCACCGCCGGCGTGCGGGCGCGTTTGACGATTCTTGCGACGGTACTGCTCGCCGCAGCGCTGGCCGCGGCAGCGGGTCTGATGTTGCTGGTGCTGCACAAATCGCTACTCACCTCGGCTGACGCTGCGACCTCAGCGCGTGCCGTCGAGCTCGCGACGACAGTGCGCACCGAGTCGATGAGCGGTCTCGACGCGTCGGCGCTGACGACCTCGAAGGACATCGACGTCATCCAGATCATCGGCGCCGACGGTCGTGTCATCGCCGGCACCGCCGGTGACCGGGGCGCCCCACTGACCCACCCGCTCGGACCCGGTGAGCGGTCCACCCTCGATGGCGCAACCATAGGCGACGATCCGACCGAATATCGCGTCACCGTTCTGGGCGTCACGAGCCCCAGAGGCCCGGTCACCATCGCGGTCGCCGCCGCCGAAGGTCCTATCACCGACGTAGTGGTCACTGTGGCAATCCTGTTCGCCTCGGTGTTCCCACTCATCCTCGTGCTACTGGCCGCCACCACCTATTTCTTCGTCGGGCGGACTCTGCGACCGGTCGAACAGATTCGTACCGAGGTCGCCGCCATCACCAGTAGCGATCTGAGCCGGCGCGTCTCCGAACCACACACCGGTGACGAGATCGACCGGCTGGCAACGACAATGAACGAAATGTTGCAGCGCCTACACGTCTCCAGCGAGGCTCAACGTCGGTTCGTTGGCGATGCTTCCCACGAATTGCGCAGTCCGCTGGTCACCCTGGTGGGCCTACTCGACCTCGCCCGCGTTCGGGGCTTGTCCATCGATCACTCGACCATCGACACCATCTTGTATCCCGAGGCGGTACGTCTGCAGATGATGGTCGATGACCTACTCCTCCTCGCGCGCTCCGACGAACGCGGTATCCCTCTGCGCCGCAGCGTGGTCGATGTCGACGACATCGTCGCTGACGAAGCCCGACGCTTGACACGCCTCGGCGGAGTCGCGGTCACCGCCCGCATCGATGCCGTGCAGGTGCACGCAGATAGCGAGAAGCTCAGCCGCGCAATCCGCAACATCGCCGACAATGCGATGCGCCACGCACACGCGGCCATCCGAATCGATGTCCACGCCGACGAGGTAGCGCAATCCTGCGCGGTGACCATCGCCGACGACGGGCCGGGAATTCCCGCCGCCGACCGCGAGCGGGTCCTCGACAGGTTCGTCCGCCTCGACCCCGACCGCCGCCGCAGCAGCGGCGGGTCAGGACTCGGCCTGGCCATCGTCGATGAGATCGCCCGCGCCCACGGCGGGACGGTGACCATCACCGCGGCTCCGATCGGTGGTGCTGCCGTCACCATCACAATTCCGGTCGACCCCCCGGACACCATCAGGGGGCGTGCGCTATCAGTCGACCGCAACTAGCCGGTACCCGATCCCACGGATTGTCTCAATGGACGCGCACCCGAACGGCCGGTCGACGCGTTTGCGGAGATAGCCGATATAGACCTCAACAACATTGAGGTCACCATCGAAGTTGTTGTCCCATACCGCATCAAGGATCTCGGTCTTGGTGACCGCGACACCGACATGCTGCAGAAGAAACTCCAGCACGCTGAACTCCTTCGGCGTCAGCGCCACCTCCTCACCCCGCCGGTGCACCAGATGCGCCGAAGGATCCAACGTCAACGACCCCGCGGTCAGGACCGCCGGTCGACCCGGCCCGCCCCGCCGGATCAACGCCCGCAATCGGGCGACGAGGACCTCGACCGAAAAGGGTTTAGTCAGGTAGTCATCGGCCCCGAGGTCAAACGCATCGATCTCGTCGTAATCGCCGTCTTTGGCAGTCAGCATCAGCACCGGGGTCCACACCTGCTCGGCGCGGAGCCGACGGACCACCTCGTACCCGTTGAGGCCCGGCATCATGATGTCGCACACGATCGCCTGGTACCGGCCGTGCAGAGCGTGCATAAATCCGTCATCGCCATTGTTGGCGACGTCGACCACCCACCCCTCGGCGACCAGAGTTCGGCGCACAGTCTCCGCGCCGTTGGCGTCGTCGTCGATTACCAGGATTCGCACGTTCACTCCCTTGCCGTCAGCTCAACCAGTACAGCAATCCGGCAGTACCCCGGTGTGGGCACTGCCGGATCGGTGTGTCGAGGTTAGTTCTGACCGGATGCGTCCGGGATGTCTCCAGCCTCAGGTTTGTCCACCGCGCCCGGCGCGTCCGGGGTGTCACCGGCCTCGGGCTTGTCCACCGCGCCCGGCGCGTCCGGGGTGTCACCGGCCTCGGGCTTGTCCACCGCGCCCGGCGCGTCCGGGGTGTCACCGGCCTCGGGCTTGTCCACCGCGCCCGGCGCGTCCGGGGTGTCACCGGCCTCGGGCTTGTCCACCGCACCCGGTGTCGGTGCCTGGTGGTGCTGGGTCACCGCCGGCGGCGTGGACGGGGTCATCGCGTTCGCGATCCCGAAACCCGCACCGGTCAACGACGCTGCCCCGATCATCACCGCGACCGCGGTGTGCTTGACGTTCGGCTTCCTCATCGGTCAGTCCTCCTACCCGTGCCCGGATCTCGGACACGCCACGAGACTGCTCGAACGGCACTGAGAGAACCCTGGGAGCGACTGAGACCGCCACAGGATCTCCGGACAGCTAACGTTCTCAACGACATCATCCGACCGCGTCTGTCGGGTGACGCGGTAATTGGTGGCAATGACAGGCATCTGGAAGTCGGCGACCTGCGACGATAGCCAGGTGCCGATCAACGTGCGTGACAAGTGATCTGAGACAAAACGACTGGCGCGGCCAGTGAGCTGATCGACTGACAACGAATGTGGGAGGTCGCGCGGGATCGTGCCAGCTCGAGGGCCCTGCCTCCCAAGTAGGTGTCATCAAGTCCCAAGTAGGGTGTCAAAGTCTCAGTTACGTTGTCATCCGACAAAGGAACAGAGTCTCCGGACACGCCGGGGCGGTTCAGCGCGCAGTCTCGATCTAGCTTTGCGTAATAATTGCTATCGGCGAAAAAATAAGACGAGTTCAAACAGATGCGACAACTCGTCCTACTGAATCTTGAGCGAAACCGCTGGCTGCTCCCGGTGTCGAGCTCTGCGGCCGCCGTGGCCCAGTAACCCAATCTGCAGATCAGCAGCAGTGCATGCAAACAGATGAGAGATTCTCGCGTTGCACGAGGTTGACCACAGCCAGCTTGGGCCGCCAAACCCTGGCTACGGGTTCAGCGTTAGCCGGCGGTTCGTCGCTGGTAACGACCGAGAAGCAGCCGCCGCCGACGCCGCCGAACGTGCTTCACCGACACCGACAACCACCGAAGAGCATCGTCACTCGGTACGGCAATTCCTCGAGGATGTCGACCCGGACACCGGCTACATCGAATAGGCTGCCCCGGGCGGCAAACGGGCACTGCATGGGGTTTGGTTACTCGTCCTACTTCGACATGTCTCGTTACCAGTTTATGGTGGTGCGCAATGTTTTTCGTCACCAGTGACGAAAACGTCACGGGTCTCACAGGCGACGATGTGGGCCGGTCGAGGTCGGTGATGAGGTGGGCGACTCGACTCGTGGGTAGTGGAGGTTGGGGTCCGGCCGGATGCTGGGGTTACTCGTGCCGCTACTTGATGCGCTTATAAGTAGGACCATAATATAAGTCCACAATGTTGGTCAATAAAGTTGGTCTAACAATGGGGTGCTGACTGTTGGACCAAGAGGGGGTAGGATGGAGCTGTGAGTCGTGCGTACGAGGTTGAGTTCGAGTTGTCGGCGATGAAGGCGCTCCGGCGGATTCGGCGTGCTGACCAACAGCGGATACTCCGTGCAGCGCATGCGCTGGGTGACGATCCGCGGCCTGACGGATGTAAGAAACTGACTGGGGCAGAGGGCTATCGGGTCCGAGTTGGCAACTATCGGATCGTCTACCTCGTAGAGGATGCGGTACGCATTGTGACGGTGACCCGGATTGGGCACCGGAGGGAGGTTTACGACCGATGAGCATGAACAAGCTGGTGCCGGTGAGCGAGGCGAAGGCGAAACTTTCAGAACTGGTGCGTGAGGCTGATGACGACGACGTCATCATCATGAACTACGGTCGGCCAGCCGCGGTGCTGATCTCTGACCGTCGCTACCGCAGTCTGCTGGAAGAGATGGACGACATGGCCGATCGCCTGTCGATCTATGAACGCGATGGCGTGACCACCTCGATCGAAAAGGTTGCCGCCGAGCTGGGCGTCGACCTCGACTAGTGGTCTGTCTGGGATTTGATCTGGTTGAGGGCGTCGCGTCCGCGTTGGACTTTCTCGATGATGGATTCTGCGG
>NZ_RKMH01000004.1 GCF_003797185.1 Gordonia oryzae | reverse complement strand
AGTCTCATTCTGTCACGCAGACAGGGCATTTCGTCTATCCCACACCGCCCGACCACATACGAATCGGTGGATCGAGGCTTAGTCGCCTGGTCATACTTCTGCTTGGCCTGGGCGAGAGTGTCCTCGTGCTTCTTGGTTAGGTCTGCGACCTTTTGGTCACGCTCAGCCTGATTGATCTTGTGAGACTTCAGATCCTCGTCGATCCGCGCCTTATCCGCATCGAACTGCCGATTCGACTTGGTCACCGCATCGTCGTAACTCTTCTTCAATGCTGAGGTATCCACGCCCTGACCGCTCTGCTTAGAGCGTTGCGCGTTCTCGTAATCAGCTATCGCACTCACAATGCCAGGAGAATCGTTGGCGCCCAAAGTCTGGAACACATCCGCGATCTGACCCTCGACGAACGCTCCCACCGCACTGCCGAACCGCGACGAGATCGACGTCCCAGAGCTACCGGTCGTCGAACCCGACCCAGCGCCGCCGGTCGCGCCATAGTTGCCGTTGCCCGGCTGGTACACGATCGTGCCATCGGGGCGTGTGACGAACCCGCCCGGATCGGTAGCGCCCGTACCCGTCGTCGGCAGACCGGGGCCGATCGTCAGGAAAGCGTGGTCGGTGAACTGCGGTGAGTCGGCACCGACGGCACCGCCACCCAGCGCGCCGCCGCCGTTGTTGCCGCCCATCTCGATATTCGTGCCATCGGGCAGCGTGCCAGCAGTATGGCCGCCGCCGACGCCGCCGTTGTACCAGCCAAACCGCAAATCACCCGACGAACCCTGCCCGAGGGTGAATCCCATCGATTGAAGCTGCGAGCTCTCTGATGCTGTGGAGAAGCGTCCACCGAACGGGTCGAGACCAACAGCGGCACGAGCGAACGCCGACATAGCCCCAGCGCAGTCGCCCCAGTTCACACCACCCCATACGTACGGCGCACCAGTCAGCGGACGAGACGCGCCCTGACCCTCAGCCAGCTTGCGCAACCCGGCAGCATCCATTCCGCCATTCGCGTACGCCGTCACGCCCAGCTTGTCGACACCCGTCAACGCCATCAGCCGCGACAGAGCGCCGCCCGTCAGTGAGCCCAGCATCCCCGACACCGTGGACGGAAGATTGCCCTGCGGCACCAGCGCATACCCGAACATCTTCGCGACCGCCGCCAGAATGTCCGTCGACCGCGACCGCTTCGAGCCTGCCAGTGGGATGAACGCCTCGCCGCCCGTCTCCGGTTCGGCCCACTGAATCAAGCTGTGCGGCATAGCTTTCTGGAGTACGGCCTGATTCGGGAGCTTGCCGTTCGCGTACTGCTCCATGGCGTTGATGCCGCCATTCGCGTACTGGCGGATCATGCCGTCAGCTCCGGCGCCTGTTGGCACGTTGAGACCGAACTGGTAGGCACCAGGGACGCCGTTCGTACCTGGAACGAGGTTCACTTGAATGTTGGCGTCACGCACACGCGACGTGCTATCGAGCGTCGAGTTCGCAATCGCAGCGTTCTTCAGGAGTTCGTCGATGACGAGTTGCACACTCGGGTTGGTTGTCGAGTTCCGAAGCTCATCGAGCTTCGTCATGCTCACGGCCTGACCATTCAACAGATCCTGAATAATCAAACCCGCCTTGGCGTTTGCCTCGGTGCCTTGCAACTGGGTAAGTGCCGCGCGTGCGGCGTCGTTGTTTGCAGTGAAGGAAAGAGTGTTCAGGTCCAGCGTCGGATTCGCCTTGAGCGCGTTCAGAACACTCATGTTCTGCGTGATCATCTGAATACGCTGCTGCGCCAGGGCATCATTCGCCGTAATCGTGACCGTACCGTTCATCGGCTGCGACACAGTCAGATTCATCCGCTGCAACATAGCCCGCGTATCGTCGGTAACCTGGTCCGCCTGGACCGTCACCGTCTTCTGTGTCGGCACTTCATTCCACGCCTGGGAGATCGAGGCGATGTGCTGAAGAGTTTCGGGTGCACCCTTCAGTGCAACCACGATCTCGATGTCATCAAGCCCCAGCTGGTCAGCCGCCCGACGGATCTGCTCGGTGGTGAGTCCGTACTGTGTGGCCAACTGCGCCAAAGCAACCTGGTTCGCCTGCTGACGCTCGGCGAGATTGGCGCCGCTCGCCGCTGCATCGGCCGTGGCATCGACGATGTCAACGAGCGACTTACACAGCTGTTGACCGTTCGACGTTGCGGTGTTGACGCCAAGCTGTTGATCGAGCAATGCCGCGCCGAATCCTCGGGTTCGATCGATCGCCTCCTGTGTCGACTGGGCGACCTGTTGCAGCACCTCGTTGTGGCGGGCTATCGCATCACCCTCCGTGCGAGCTGGATTCAGTGCATCCATCGCATCCTTGAGGGCCTTCAGCTTGTCGGCTGCTGAGGATGACGAGTCCCCCATCTTCTGCATTGCTTCGCCGAGTTCGGTCACTCCAGGCGTGACACGGCGAGCAAGATCCTGTTGACGATCAAACTCGGCCCGAAGCTGCGAGATCTCCTGCGCCGCCTTGCGTCCGCCATCACCCATCTGGACCAGCTCGTTGAACAGCGAGAGGTATTGGTCGCGAGTGCCGTACATACGCTTGGCGACATCGTCATTGGTCATCCCGAGGTCAGCTATGGCCTTCTGTGCGGCCATAGCCTGCTCGGCAGCCGAATTGTTGGCGCCCTCCGTGTTGAGCGCCAGCTTTGCGATGCCGCCGAAACTCTTCAGCTGGTCCCAGGTGGACTGGTGCTTGTCGGCGGTCGTCTGCAACGTCTTCTGATAGGCCTCAAGCTGTTGCGTAGCAACGGACCACGCATCATCGGACATCTCGCCGCGCGTCTTGATGAGCGCGGACCCGAGTTTCAACTCAGACTGCTCGAGCGCCTTGACCGCGTCGGAGTGCGCCAGTGCCTTCTGTGCGGCCTCCTGGTGTGCAGAGACCCCAAGCATCACGTACGTGGCTGCGGCGGCGAGGGCTATTCCGACTGGTCCACCGAAGACCCCTGCGACCGCGGAACCGGCGTTCTTGAGCATCGCGAGGCCACCCCTGGCGGCGGCACCGGCATTCGCCCCCAACACGCGAACGCCGGCGCCAAATCCAGACATCGCGGGATTCGCCTGCTGCATATAGCCGATCGACGTTCGCCACGCCGAGCCGAATCCGGCAACCGAGGATCGAGCGGTGGCCAGTGCGCTACCCATCGGGGCAAGCGACGTCGTAACCCGACCCATAATCCCAGGGATGGTCTTGAAAAGCAGGAAGGCTCCCGCCAGTGCGGTCACGATCCCCTGATGCGACTGCATCAGATTCCCCAGACCCGAAAGCAAAGGATTTAGTGCGTTCAGCGCGCCCGTCGCTGCCTGGAGCGCGACAAGGAGGATTTGCCAACCCGAAACCCCCAGTGCGGCGGACGCCTGCATGAGCGACGCCCTGATTCCCGAGGTCGCCTGAATCCCGTCCTTCATGGCATCCCAGAGGCCCATCAAGGTCGTCTTGAGTTCGTCGATCGAGCCGGTCTTCTCGAAGGATTCGAGAGCAGCCTTGATCTTCGGTCCCCACTCATCGAAGATCTTCTCGTCGAGCGCAATTGCGAAGTCTTTAACCTTCGGGGTGAGCGTGTTGACCGCGTTAGTCAGGTCAGTGGCACCAGACTTCGCCCGCAGTAGAAATGGTTCCATGCCCGCAGCGGTCAGGCGGTTCATGGCGGTGCGCAGGTTCGCGAGCTTTGCGGGCAGTGTTGCGCCCATCTCCTTCGCGAGGTTGCCGGTCCCGTCGTTGATGGCCTTGACCACCATGTCGAACGAGATCTCACCCTGCTCGCCCATCTTGCGGACCTCGGCGGTCGTCTTGCCGATGGACTTCGCCACCAGGTCATACACGGGCACCCCGCGTTGCGCGAGCTGGAGCGCGTCACCGCCCATCAGCTTGCCCGAGGCCTTGATCTGCATCATGACCAGACCGATATCCTTGGCCGCGGCGCCTGATGCCGCCGAGACATTCACGAGCGCCTTCACGGCGTCATTCATATCCTTGCCGGACTTCACTCCCGCGCCACCAAGCATCGCCGCTGCACCCGCCGCATCCGACAGCGATGTCGACGTGCCAGAAACGATGTCGTTGAGGTCGTTGATCTGACGCTGCGCCTGCGACGCAGTCAGCCCCATGTTGCGGAACTGAATGTTCGCCTTCTCGAGCGTGTTCAGTCGTTCGAAGCCGCCCTTGAGTGCGTCCGAGATGGTGCGCGTGGCCAGCCCAGCAGCCTTGCTGACACCGATACCCAATGCCGTGCCGATCGCCGTCGACATCGCCGACCCCATGCGCTGGCCCGATGCCGAAGCCGCCGACTCCCCCTGATTCAGAGCCGCACGAATACCCGGAGCGATACGGCTCGTCTCCGGCACGATCGACACGTACGCAACGGCAAGTTCGGTCACGCGCACCTCCTTGGGGCATTACGATGTCGGGATGAAACGGACATTCCGCCTGGTTATCGGGCTCGCCGCTGCTATGGCCGCCCTCCTGTCCGGTTGCGGCAGCACTCAGACCGACAAGCCCTCTTCGTCGCAGGTTGCATCTCCGGCGAGCCAGACGAATCCAGGCGAACGGATCTACAAATCCGCCGAGGAACTCGGAGTGGACCTCAGCCGCCACGGCGTTAATTGCGACGTCACGACGACCCAGACGTCCCCGTCCGATGCTGGGAGCTGCACACTTCCAGGCAATGGGGGTGACGGGATAAAGGTTTCCATCACGGTTTGGCCCACCACCGCCAACGCGACTGCTGGTATTGCCGCAGTGAGGAATCACCAGAGCGTGGTGAATCGGATATCAGGAGATCGCACCTATCTCCTGATAGGGGCGAATTGGCTCGTCGACTTCAATCAATTCGGGGTTGCTGCGGCTCAAGTGAAGAACGTTTTTGGCGGGACGGTAGTCACCGTTTCCTGAACCCTGCCGCCACTGCCCGCGCCTCGTCGACTTCGTTGGGCCGGCCGTCGGGTTCGGATGCCACCTGCTCGGATGAATCTTTCGGGCCGTAGATGGCCATCCAGTACATCTTCGGAATGTCATCGGGGCTCTCGAACAGTTGCGACATGGCGAAGTATCGGCGCTCGGATTGCACGGTGGCGATCTCACCGAGGAGCCTGGTGGTCGGATCGTTCCACTGCCAGTTCGGGTCTACCGCGCGATGAAGTTCCATCCGCGGATCAGTGTTCGCGCGACGGACTATGGCACGCAGGTCGGCCCACGCGAACCACGGCTTACCGAGGTCCCGGAGTCGCAACCCGTGTCCGTGGCCGATGCAGTCGTACTCGACGGCCTCCCCGTACTCGGTCAGGAGTCGGTGGAGGCCGAGGATTCCCCCACGGCGATAGAGGGATCGCTGAGCTGCTGCTTGATCCACTCGACCATTCCGTCGGGGATCTTGTCCATAAGCGCCCGGTAATCGGCGGTCGACACATACGGCTTGAGCCAGCGCAGGGTGACCTCGCGTTGCTGGAATCCGTCGAGCAGCTCTTCGACGCCCTCAGGCTTCGGGTCCTGGTCGGCTTCGGGCTTGGTGGAGTTCTCGGCGATCCAGTTCATCCACTTCGCCTCGGCCTCACCGTAAGGGGTCAGCCACTCCCGGTACTTCTTTACCTCGGGGCCTGGCATCCAGTTGATGCGCGGCAGCTCGACGAGGATCGGTTGTTCGCGGCCGGGGACCGGGATGGCGAGCTTGCAAATGTTCTCGTCGACGGGCGGGGCCGAATAGCCTTCGGGGACAGACATGATGGTCAGGAGCCTTTCGTGATGGAAGGGGTTCAGTCAGGAGCGAAGCCTGGCCCGGCGAGGCCACAGCTCCTGACCAAAGGGGTGGAAGACACCCGCCGGGCCAGGACTAAGACCTACGAGGTGGGTACGCCGTCGATATCGCCGTACTCCTCGACGTAGTTGCCGGCAGCGTTGCGGAAAGCCTTGATCGTCAGCTCGAGACCCATCGCATCCTGCGACTCGGCCTTGAACTCGGCGATCTCCGACACGCGGCCCTTCTCGATGACCCACGTCTTGTACTTGTTGCCGTACTTGCAGGCGAACACGTGCGCGCCGATCGGAAGCTGCGCCGAGTTGTGCTTGACGTGGTACCGGGCGCCCTTGGTGGCGGTCGCCGGAGTGACGGTCACATTGGCGTCGCCGAAAGCGGTCTTCTTCACCTCGGCGCTGTCGACGTCGAGCAACTTGATCTTGAAGGTGCCGTTGTACTCGGTCTGGATGTCGATGTAGAGGCCGCCGTCGAAGTCCTGCACATCGTTCGAGGTGCGGGTGATGCCGACCGACAGACCATCCTTGGCTGCGGTGCCCTGATCTTTCAGCGATGCATTGACATCACTGGCCTCTTCGACCGGCTCGGTTGGCAAGGTTGCGCCGAGCGGACCTCGCCAGTACACACCGCCATCGATCGACTGTGCCACGAAGGCGTGTTGAACGTTTCCCATGATGGGTGCCCCTTTCAGGCGTCTCGGTCAGGAGCTGTGAAAGGGTGATATTCAGTTGAAACTCAGATACGCAGCACGAAAAGCGTTCCCGTGAACTGGAATCGGGAATGCTTCGGGTACTGCGGGTTCTCGTAGTCGACGAGTCCGCCGGGTTCCCAATCAGACACCCATAATCCTGCCCAGGGGCCACCGCTAGCGGCGACCTCGAAAGCGTCGAGCAGCGCCGTCGCATCCGCCTCAGCCTGTGGACCATCCGGGGCGCCGGCGGCTGTGGAGGCGTAGCACTCGACCAGGATCAACGCCCGATCGATGTACCGGTCACGCGGACCGCCAGCCCGAGAGATCCGCACAAACCGCGGCGGCGCCGAGGTAACGCGTTGCGACACCGGCACGCCCGGCAACCCGGAGACGGCAACCGCGCGAGCTGCCGCCACCACTGAACGGGCCACTATCCCGACCCGAGCGCCCTGATGAGGGTGTTGTGTCGGGCGTTGTCGATCATCGCCTTAGCATCACCGGTGACCACTGTGACGCGGTGGCGTCCCTGTGGTCGAGCAACGCCTGGGCGAGAACCCATCACGTAGGTGCCCTTTCCTTTCGCGTTCGCCGTCGCCGCGACTCGCTCACCATGCTTCTCGAGCTCGCCCACGATCTCCGATGTGCGTCCGTAGCGAATGTTCTTGAACTCCTCGGTGTTCCAGTCGATTCTCACGGATTCACCGCCTTCAGATTGATCACCCCGCCCGGATTCCAGCCGAACGGATTGTGGTCGTACATCTCCGTGCCGCCGATGACCTCATACTCTTCACCTTCGAGCACCATGCGGTCGCGCGGTGAGCACTCGAACCCTGGCGGCACCAGCAACTCGATCTCCACCACGTCGCGGTCATGCCCAGCCAACTTCGGCTCCGAGGTCACTGGCGTGCCCCACCCGTAGACAGGTTTGTCGACGGGATCAGCCCACCCGGACACCGTGTTACCCCAGTCATCCTCGGCGCCGGCCGAATAGATGCGGTGGCCGACAGTGAACAGGAGGGGGAACTCAGCCACAGTCGGTTTCCCATAGGGGGTACTCGAAATTGGTGAGGTTCGCGCCACACGAGCACGAGTCCCCACCCAGTCCGATCGAGCACCAGACGGAGTGTCCGCGGCGGCCCGACGGTGCAGTGTCGAGTGCGAACACTTCCGACGAGGTCTTGCACATCGTCTGAAGTTGAGTGATCTCCGACGGCCAGAACAGGTTGTTGCGCCGCGTATTCGAGTCAATCACCTGCTGGTAGGGGCCAGCCTGTTTCGTTGTGATCGCCCCGGTACCGGCGTCGTTCCACCGGAGGATCGCGCCCCGGATTACCGCTTTCGCGGCATCCGGGTACGCGAAATCGTCCTCGGTGATGCACGGCGCCAGCAGCTTCGCCATCCCCAACGCGTCCACGATCATCGCCTGAGCTTTGGCCGGCTCGATCGTTGCGAACGGCGCGAGATCGTCAGTCGTGATCGTGACCGCTGGCATCCTCGTCAGCCTTCTTGGTGGGGCGGCGTGCGGGCTTCGGCTTGTCTGCCGACTCCCATGCGCCGCCCAGCATCGTGTTGCCGAGTTCGTCGTCGACGTTCACGACTGCACCGTTGCCAGTGTGGCGGAGACGCATCACGCCACCAGATCCTCGATGACCGCGAACTGGTCGGCGAAGACGTACCAGCCGTACACGATCTCCGTGCGGAACAGGATCTCGTTGTGGCCGGCGAGGTCGCGGCCCGCGTTGTCCGGGTCGCCGAACTCAAGCATCCGGAAGGGGAACGACTTCTGGACGCCCCAGCGGATACCGCCCTGGAAGTTGCCGAGAATCGCGCGGACCTTGTTGTCGGTGGTGTCGCCGTCGGTCGGCTTACCCGACACGGTCGTCGACACCGACGCGTTCACTCCCTCGAACGAGGAAATGCCCGCGCCGAGGCCGAGTTCCGGGTACTTCTTGCGGCCGTCGGTGTAGCGGGCCGTCGACAGCGTCCACGCATACTTCGGGTCGAATGCGACGCCGTTGACCGAGTATCCGGCGCCGATGACTAGGCCGGCTGCGGTCTCGAAGTCGATGTCGGCGTTCGCCCCAGCCTCGACCCGCTTGGTGGTCGTGTTGAGGTAGTTCGACCACCCGGTGATGGCGGTGCCGGTGCGCGGATTCAGCCGGTAGTACAGGCCGAGGTCGAGGCCGCGGGAGATGGCGCGCGCGCACTTCTCCTGGTACTTGCTGAGAATCCCGAGCTGGTAGTCCTCGTCCTCCCACTTGAACTCGTCCGAGGTGCGCATCTGCACGACGGCCTTGTGTGGGACGGCGGTGACGCGACCTGGCTTGGCATCGTCGCTGCCCTTGGCGGCGGATTCCTCGACGAACTCTGCGGTGAGGTCGTCGTCGAAGGTGATGATCTCGGTCTTGCCGAAACGCATCGGCTCCTGGCCCGAGAGCGCCGAGACGGTGGAACCCGTCTTGGACTTCTCGACGATGCCGGAAGCGATGTTCGTCGGCAGGAAGAGATCGGTGCTCTGGAGCACGGCCATGATCTATCTCCTTGTGACTATTGCCCCCGCCCGGTCAGCGCGGCAAGGAACTCCTTGGTGCTGTCGGGCTTGGGACGCGGGTTGTAGCCCTCACGAGATACGTGGGGCTGGTTCTTCTTTCGTTCCTCTTCGCGAGCCGCCAGCCGTTCCGCCTGCGCCGTGAGGGTTTCCTCGTCGGTGCCGGTCAAAAACAGTTCGGCGTCGGACGGTTCCCCGTTCTCGCCGCGCTTGGTGCTGATCCCGTAATCCCCAGCCACGCGGAGACGCAGCGAATTCGCCTGCGACTGCGCGTTCTGCTTTTCGAGGTCGGCAATCCGTTCGTCGGCGGTCTTCTTGGCCGCCGCGGTCGCCTTCAGGTCGTCGTAGTCGGCGTACTTCTGGGAAGCCTTGCGGCGCTCCTCGGTGCGCGTCCTGCCGATGATCTGATCCACCTCGTCCTGGGTGAAGGTTTTCGGCTCGTCGCCGTCAGGCTCGCCACCTTCGCCGCCGTCACCACTGGGGTGCCCTCCACCCTCGGAGCCGCCGAGAACCGGCCAGATCGGGCCCTTGCGGGTGTATCCGATCGCCCGCATCCCGGTCAGCGGATGAATAGGCAGGGTGTTGTCGCTCATTAGAACTCCCGTTTCTGTCCCGTCGGACATCGGCCGGCATTGGGGCGCTGCCGTGGGCGCTTATCCCCAGAGGGGGGTCTTCTATTGGTTCGCCGAGATCCACGCGTTCACGCGGGCTCGATCGGCGTCGGTGATGGTGCGGTCGCTCACTTCGTATGGCTTCACCGGCACAGGCCGGCCGCCGAACGCGGGGACCGCAACGCACTTGCAGTTGTCGTGGGCACCGAAGTTGACCGACTTGCGGGTGTATACGGCGCCCCGGCCGATCAGCATGCGGCAGAAGTTGCACTCGCCGCGGCCCTGGCGCTGCCATCCGTGAGCCTGGGGGTCGCCGTAGGTAGCTGAGGTCATCGTGTCGCGGCTTGCGATCATTACTCGCTTGATCAGTCCGCCTGCGATCTGGGCGAGCGCGGTGTCCCAGTTGATTTGCGCCAGCTGCGATCCCCACCCGGCGAGCGCCTGCGCACCGAGGTCCGGTGAGGCGAGATCGGCGGCATAGGTGCCGCGCACATTCAGGTCGGCGCGGTACTCGTCGTACCACTCGGCCGTCACTGCCGCGGATGCGTCGCCGTACTGGCCAACGAGTGCCGGTAAGACATCCATCAGGCTGTCACGCACCGTTACCCGATCTAGCTGAGCCCACAGGAGCGCCAGATCGCGCTCCGCGTTGTCACTCAGCTGGACGATCAGGCTGTGAAGTTCCGTCGCCGTTGCCATCGTTTACCTGCTGCGTCGGGACCGACTGAGCACGCAACTTGTCCAGTAGCGAACCTCCGGCCGCCTTGCGCTTATCAGCCAGGGCCCGCCGAATCTGCTGACCGTCCATCCCGATCAACTCCAGACCCACCTCAGTCTCCGCAAGCCACGGAACTGAAGCAATCTGCTTCGTGCCCGCGTCGGCCGCTTCGGCGCGAGACTGGAACAACGGAGACCGCCAACGAGTTTCCATCGTCGCCCACTCCGGGGGGACCGATTTCATTCCGTTCTGGATCGCCAGCCCGCGGGCTACTGCCCGGCGGATCGGCAGCGACCAGTCATCGGTCGCCCCCTCGGCCTCGGCAATAAGATCCTCCCGCGACTCCGCATAAGCGTCCGCGCTCGTCGGATTGCTGTAGTCGGTGATCGCCAGCGCCGAATCGGGCAGCCCCGACTCACGGGCGAACAGCTTCGCGTAGGCGTTCAGAGCAGCCAAGTGTGGCGCCGGCGACTGCGCGGGGAACTGCTTCACATCCGCGCGCGCCAGTTCGGGCAATGCCTCGTCGTCATCGGGGACGCCCTTGATACGCCCCAGCATGACTCGCCAATCAGCCTTCGGTGTCCCATCAGGATTCTTGAAAATCGTGGAGTCGGCGCCCAGCATCCACATCTCGGGGAAGCTGTAGACATCCATGTGGCCCTCGAGCCGGACCACCGCCGATGTTGCCCGATCCTGCAACGACATCAGCGGTCGAGAGATCCGCGACGCCCCGAAATCACGAGTCCACGGCTTGAAACCCATCGGCTCCACCGGAATACCCCACACGTGAGCAGACCGGGACACCTGCCATACGCCGTCTTTCCAACACTCCACCACCAGGCCCGGCAGATACAGGGCAACGCCGTTCGGGTTGCCGTCATCGTCGAGCGAAGTGATCGACAGGAAGTCCTCGAGGCGACGTGCGCGCGCATTCCACGTCCCCGTACCCGACAACGCATCCTTGGTGTGGATCAGCGACTTCGGCTCACCCTCACCGCCGACGGTGTTGATGATCCACGACACCCCGTGAAGCAGCGAATTGACCTGGCCGCCCTTCACTGTGGGCCGCAGATGATTGTTGTCGACGAGCTCGGTATACCCCAGCGACTCAAGATCGCCACCAGGCCACTCGATCGTCTCCAGCGTGCATCGCCGCAGCAGTGCGTCGACAGCCTTGGCCGTCCACCCAAGCACAATCCCCAGGCTGTAATAGACCGGCGGCACAACAGGAGTTAACTGACGAATCGCGCGCTTCCCGTCGTAATACGACGACCGCAACAGATTCCGCAGCTCCTTCTCCTTCAGCTGTGTATACAGCCGGGACACCGTACGCTGCTCGTCATCAGTCAGGCCAGGAATGGCGAGGGTGTCGTTCACGATACGGTCGCCCTCCTCTCGCCAACCTGCCGCCGCGGTCTCGTCTTTGCCGCCCCAGCCAACGCCAGCGCGATCCCCATGGCCGCCGCGTTCTGCGTCGACGTCTTCAAGTCGAATGTCCATGCCGCGCCATCACGGCCGAGCTTCTTGCGCGCCCCAGCGATCGAATCAGCCAGTGCGACTTGATCTGCGTGAGTCAACCAACCAGCCTTGCAGCCAGCCACCAACAGCTCACAGCCACGACCAACGTCACCCGAACTCGCCGACTTCACATTCACCCGCTTTGCCTGCAACATCGGCAACAATGGCGCAGCGGCACCATAGTTCGGCACCAACACCGGAATCCGACGCCGAGCAGCAGCCGCCACCCAATCAGCCACCAGATCCAGCCGAAGATGCGCGAACACCTCCTCGACATGCCGATCCTCGTCATCAGCCCAACAGCCAATCACCGAGAACTGGCCGTCATGCGCGGCGACACCAAGCGAGGCAGGCGCAGTGCCGTCGGGAGGGCCGAGATTGGTCAGGCCACGCCATCGGGTTGGCGTCACAATCGCCTGCGCCCCCTCGTCCCAGACGCCCAGAGCCTCACGGCGCCAGGAATCCTCGTTACGCAGCTTCTTCCTTAGACGCAGCATTGCGCGCTCTGAGGTTCGATGCGGGAACGAAGGGTTCGCCTTGCGCCACTGCGCTCGGTCCATCGGGTCACAGCCACGATCCGCCGACATCTCGATATACAGCGTGCCTTCCGACTCGCCTGCGATCGCCTCGTCACGCATCAACGTGAAGAACTCGCCTTTATCCTGCGGCCTCGGCGGCGTCCCCATGACAAAACACAGCGGATTCGAAGCCACGTTCTGGGCGGCGCCCATATTCTCGAGAGCCTGCAACGAAAGATGCTGCCCCTCATCGAACACCAGCACATCAACGTCTGTGCGGCCGCGACCAAACCCCGAATCCCTCGCCCCGAACTCGATCTTTGAGCCATTGTGGAACTCGATCGCCTCGTCGCCCTTGCCCTGTGGCGTCGCCGCGATGTGCGGCTTCAGTTGCGGCCCTTGCGACATGTCGTAGAACTTCTCGAACGTCTCCAGCGCCGTGTCCTTGACCTGGGCGGTCCAGATCACCTTCAAGCCCGGCTTCATTAGACACAGGGCGAAGATGATGCAGCCGATCAGGTAAGTCTTGCCAACCTGGCGCGGAATGCTGATGACGATATGGTCAGCGGCATATTCGCCATCCGATCGCAGCGACAGAGCGAGCATTGATGCGCCGTCCTGCCATCCATCGAAGTCCCATCCGAGGTTCCGGCACGTGCGGCGCACCGAAGGCCACTCACTGGCGACAATCCCCTCTGGGACAACGACATGCCGTGCGACCTCTGACAGTGGTCGGCGATTAGTAGCCGGAAGCGTCCCAGGACTCGGACTCAAGGGGAACCACGATCGACGTATCCTTCGCCAACACCGACTGTCGAGACTCCTCCTCTGCGATCAGCCTGTTCAGCTTGTTCAGTTCGTTGCTGTACTGCGGGCGCGTATTCTCCGAGGCCTCCGAGAGCGACTTCGCAATGATTCGTCGCTGCGCCTTCATGATCGCCAAAACGTCCCCCGACTCCACCGCCTCGAGCAAGGTCGGCGCGGCGAGGGGCTTGGCTGGCTCCAGCTTCTCGTCGGGAGCCACGGCGCGTAGATGGTCTGCCATTGCCGGACTCCTTTCGGGCCAGGGGGGAGGGGGGTCTTCGGGGGGAGGATTGCCTATGCCTTGGGTGGCGCTGAACTGCGGCGATGGGGGTACCTCCCCCACCCCCTCACCAGGTGCGGGTGGTCTCGAACACTCGTGCACCCCCGGCGGGGGTCAGTTCCTCGGGGAGGTGGTCACTCTTGGTCCGGTTGCACCCTCTGTGCGCGGCTTGCTTGTTGTCGAGGGTGTCGGGTCCGCCGGCGTTGATGGGCACGATGTGGTCGACGACGTAGGCGGCGGGGTCGAGGTGGTCGGTGATGTCGTAGTCGATGGGTTGGTGGCAGATGCCGCAGGGTGGTTTGCCGCGGGCGATGATCTTGCGGTGGCGATCTCGGATGGTCGTGTTGCGGCCGGTGCTCATTCGGCCTCCTCCACATACGACTCATCCCCGGCACCTGTTGGTGTCCGGGGATGGTGTTTGTTGATTAGGACGGATGGTTTGCCAGTTCACCGCCCTAGCGGGCTCAGCTTAGCACGGCCCTCTGGTCAAGCGCCGTCTCCGTGAAAGTACTTCCAGTCCTCGACGTTTCTCCACTCATCTTCGCGGGCATATTTGTCTTGCAGCCACTCATGGCGTTGGCGCTGATAATCGGCGGGATTGACGGCCCGCAGGTCGAGCCAACGAGCACACTGTGGGCATACATCCTCGCCCTCGGTGTCGAACGGCAGCGGCAGGATTACCCGAACCGACCGGTCACAGAGCGCAACGTACTGGAAGGAATACTCGGCGAAGATGGGGTCGCGCATCGAATCAAGCTGCCGCAGGCTTCGGGGACGGTAGTGTCCAGTCTTCTCCATGTCGACGGCATGCACGAAGTCGGGGTTCTCTGGCAGGACCGGGACCATGCTGTGGTCCACGGGGTCACGCTGAAGGTCATAGCGACGGAAGGCGGCCTTGGTGTCGGGGATTTTCATGATGCTTTCCCTCGCTGTCGTTCCTGGGACCTCTGGAGCAATTCTAGTGCGTCGCTGAGGCGATAGAGGTCGCCGTCCGCGGTGGAGGACACGACGCTGAGCTTGTTGCGGCGTACCCAGTTCCGGACTCGTTCGAAGGGCACCTTCGTGCCGGTGATGATGCTCAGCGCGGAGGATAGTTCGTGGCTGAGGTAAAGTCGGTCAGCGACCGCCCGGTTGGTTTGTTCTCGAACCTTCTCGACATCGGAACGCATTCCGCACAGCGAACAGGCCAACGTCGTTGCCCCGGGTCGCACATACAGTCCGTCGCAGCGCACAGTCTTGCTCGGTGATTGGCACGGGCCGATGAACTCGGAGTCTCGAGGACGGTCGATCGCGCGGAGAGCCCGACGTAGCGCTTCAGTGATTTCTCGGTCCGCTCGTCCCGCTTCGGGCATGACTGCGAGATCGACAAGGTGACGGTCGAGCCAGGTGGCGTATTGGCTGGTCGTCAGATTTCCGGGCCATGGCCGTTCGCGCTGGGTGCAAATGAGGTCGACCCAGCGGGCCAGCGTGTCGTGTAGGTGCGTCGCAATGCTGGAGGCGTGTTCATTGAAGGTCAGCGGCTGTTCGTCGGAGGTGGGTTTCACCTCCGACTGTCCGCCATGTTCGACCTGCCGGCACACTGCGTCGTCGAGGTCTCTGCACACCCAACTACGCAGGGCGCGAAGCTGCGTGGACAGCTGTTGAATCTCGTTGCGTGACAGGTAGAGATCATCGGACATATGACTCTCCCTCTTTCGCTTGTGTGCGAATCCTGGTGACTGTGCGCTGAGCGATACCGAGCCGGCGGGCGATCATCGCAGCGCTGAGTCCGCGATCGGTGAGCTTGCCGATCAGCACGTCTCGTTCGGCGCGGGTTGTGCTCAGCAATCGGTCGCCGGCCAGTATCCGCTCAATGACGACCGAGTCGACCTCGTCCGGCTCACGCTCGGCTGGTCCTCGTCGGCCGCTGTAGTTCAACGGGTTTCCCTTGCCAGTGCCCTTGGCGGGTCCGTGGGCATCCACCCGAACGCATGCATCGAGGACGTCTGACTCCAGCGCCACCGACAGCATTGCCCTGGTGGTTTCGCCGCCGTCACGCCACAAGCGACCGATCAGTCGCGTGGGCACCGACAGTCGCGTGGTCTTACCTGTGAGGATGCGGTAGGACTTCATGTAGCTGGAATCACTCATCGTTGGAGCCACCTGGCCGCAGTGCGGTGTCGAGGGACATTCCCCATGAGCGGTCCCGCACGCATATGTCCTCACCTCCATCAAAGAAGGCATTGGTAGAGGCGTAAGGCTGCCCCTCCGGGTCGGTGGCGTCGTCATCCACGGTCACCGACCATGCGCCAGCGCGGCCCAGATTGATATCCCTCTTCGCCTTGACATATTTGAACGCCCCGACGTCGTCAGTCTTGTCTCGCCAGTCGGGTAGCAGCCATCCACGCGCCTCGCCGTACTCAATCCAATAGCGAATATGGATGGGCGCGAGAGCGACTCGCCTCAGGGCTTCGGCCTCCGGATCATCGCGCCACGGTGGAACCGGATAGGTCGGATTGCGTAGGCCCCAACAGAACAAGCGCAGCCTCGGATGGACTCGCCACCACTTGCCGATCGAATTCATCATCGCCTGTCCTCCGCATAGGAACCCAGTTCTAGCCACCTGGCGAGTCGGTCTCGAAGTTGCTCAGCTCCCGCACGTGTAAGGACCACGGTCGCGCCCGGCCGCACCATCGGGCGGCCATGGTCTTCTATCCACGAAGCGATGTCGAGTCGCAAGTATGGGGCCGATGGAAAGTCGTCATGCTCGACGTTCTCGGTTCCAGTTCGCCGAACGAATCCCGGAATGTAGGCGAGGATAATCTCGGCCGGTTTGTCGCTGGGGGAAGGAAAGATTCCAGAGTGCTCATAACTGAGCGCATCCCGGGAGTAGTGCTGATCATCGTCGCAACCGACACTCCACGCTGATACCCAGACACTCATGGCAGGCTCACGAGGTTCGGCTTGGCCGGCAGAAACTCCACACGCATCCGGCACGCGAGATCGTTGACGTAGAGCCGGTAGCCGCCGCGGTCTGGTTGGCCCGGGTCGACCGGTAGCCGGGATTCGTACTCGAGCCGTTCTTCCATTGTCGTCGGGGCTGCGGGCCACAGTTGGCTGTGAACGAGCCCGACCTCGATTTCGATCTCGCTGCTGACGGGGCGCCCATCGGAGTAGTGAGTGAAGGCCCGCAGGGCGGTCTTCAGCGGCGGCAAGTACTCACAGATCAGCTCGAGTTCTCCGTACTCGTCGGAGTAGATGTCGTGTGCGCTGAGCGCGTCCACGGCCCAGTCGGTAACACTCGCGAACCGGCGTGAGGCCTCGATGAGTCGGTCGGTCGCGAGGTTGGGTGAGGTGGTGGTCATGCGGTTACTCCCTACGTTGGTTGTGCGGGTTGGCTTGTCGAGCTCTGAGGGGTTAGACGTATCCACGGCGTTTGGCCTCCTGGTAGTAGTCGGGGTCGCCGTTGCCCCAGGGCATGGTGATCGAGTGCTGCAATGTGCGCGGCCACATGCGGTCTTCGCGGCCTCCGCGCCAAGGCGCCAGCTCGACCCGACTGGGATGTTCTTCCTTCTCCTGCCCGAGCGCCGGACGTAATCCGTACCCAAATTCGGGCCACCGCAGGAACAACGACGACCCGGTCGGTCGCAGGGCACGTTGTGCCCCGGCCTGCCCATGCGCGACGTGCGCCTCGGCGACGACGGCGAATTGGTACTTCACCCGTAGTCGATCGATCGCGTCGGTGAGTTCCTTCGCGGCCTGCTCGTCGCGGGTATCGAGCCGGTGTAGCCGATACAGCGGGCCCATCGCTACGAATTGCGGCTGGGTGGCAGCGATCGCCCGTTCAATGCTGCGGATCACCCGGGATTCGTTGAGCGCGATACCTTCCGGTCGGATCACGAACCGGACCTTCTCCCCCCAATCCGGAACCGCCGAACCCACTTTGGCGCATTGCTTTTCGATGATGTCGCGAATGTGGCGATACCGACGGGCGGTCTGCCGCTCCGAGTTCTCAGCATCGATCACCAACACCTGTGCATGATCAGCAACCGGCACCCCGAGGAACGGATGCAAGCCGGCGGCAATGCACATGACCAGCTGCGCCACCAGATACGACTTGCCGGTGCCTTCGAAACCGGTGATCACCAACCGGTCAGTCACCTCCAGCAAGTCCGGAATCAACCAGCGGTGCTCAAACTTCTTGTCCAGCAGCTCATTGAGGCTCATCGGCCGATCCGCCTCGGTCGGCTCATGCCCGACCCCGAGGGCCTGAAGGTCCTCGACAGCGCGCGCGACCCCCTGCTCGAGCACCGTCGGATCGTCCAGCCGTAGCGATTCGTTGACCATCTGGCCCAACCGCTGCACCGTCGCGTGCGCCTGCCGCGCGGTGTGCAGCGAGGTGAGCCGATCGAGGTAGAAGCTGACCGCGTAGTCGTCTCCCTTCCCAATGAGGTCCATCACGGAGCGGTCCACCGCAGTCGCCTGCTCGCGACTTACTGCCCCCTGACTGGCCCGTCTGGCGACTGTCGCATGGTCCAGAGGGTCACTGCCTGAGGCGAGCTGTTTGATCGCGTCGTGCACCAGCCGGAGGGTGGGAACGGTAAACACGCTGCTCTCAAGCGCTACGACCGCCGGGACAACCTGCTTCTGCGCCAGTGCTGCGGCGAGCACCGCGGTCTCAGCGGCCGGGTCGGAGAAGTCGCTCACCGGGCCCACCGCTCGACGATCCGGCGCACACGCCCGGCAAGCCACTCGTTCTTGAGTTGCTGAGCCTCGACGTAGGCGCTGCACCGCAGTCCGCCAAGGTTCGGGAACTCCGTTGCCGGCAGCCACAGCTCCCCGCATTCGGCGCACCGGCCGTGGACATCTGGGCGGTGAGCCTCCGCGACGTACTCGCACAAAGTGGCCAGATCGAGGTCGTCCTCGGACTCGGCCTCATGCCAGATGACCTGCGCCGCATAACCCAACCCCGACGCCTGAGCCCAGCCGTCACGTTCGGCGCACGCCGGGCACGAGGCGAGCGTGCCTGAATGCCCTACAGCGATCGTCATCGTTCGCAGAATCCCTTCGGCAATTGCCCGCTGGCATCGCGGACTACGCCCGGATAGTCGATGAAGTCGCGGCCCTCGACCGCCGGACCGTCACCAACCCGGATCGGACCGAACTTGCCGTCGAGGCACTGATCTATGACCTGGCGGGTGATGGGCTTGCCCAGCCCGTGCACCGCGACGCATGCCGCCTCAACCCGCTGCGGATCGGAACCCCGCTCGTGGATCGCCCACTTCACCACGCCTCGCAGACCCATGAAGTTCACGGCCTTGCCCAACCTCTCGTAGACCGAGTCGGCGACCTGCTGCTCGATCGTTTTCGGCTTGGCCGCGCCCTTGGGCGCAGTTTTCGGCTTTTGCGGTTCTTTCTCAACCACAGCGGTAGGCGACTCAACCGCAACCGCAACCGCAAACCGGGGGTCTACGAGGGGGTCTCGCTGAGGGTCTGCGAGAGGGTCTGGGCGACCTGGGCTTTTACGACCCTCTCGGTGAGGGTCTGGCAGAGGGCCTACGTGACCCTCTTGAGACGGTCTGGCAGAGGGTCGCGAGGGGGTCGGCGGCGCGTAGTCGATCCGCCCCATTTCTTCGGTCCACTCGGGTAGCTTCGTCATGATCTGGGACACCATTTCGGGGAGTTGCTCACGGAGCCGCTTCGCCTGTGGGCCGTCACCTTTCACGTCCGGCAGCTCAATCCGCGCAACCTCGTCACGCAGGACTGCCCGCAGCTTGGCGGATTCAGTCTGCAATGCCTTACGGAGGGCGCCAACGAGGACTGTAGGCTTCGAGTCGACGCCGTCTGAACGCATCATCGTGCGGAGCAGGACTTCGCCGGTGTCCAGATCGAGGAACACATAGCGGTCGGCCTCGAGGCGCGCGAACGCCGCTAAGAGCTCATCCTCAGACGGCTCGATGTCGGTATCGCGCATAGCCTTCGCTAGCCGTCGGAGGTTCAGCGGTGCGACGCCGGCCTGATTGAACGACGGTTGGTCGATCAAGACGCCGTAGAGCATCTTGTCGAACCGTGGTCGGTTGAGGAAGTCGTCGTCCGACCACATGCCGAACTGGTGCTTGCCGAATTCACGCGCCATGGCGCATCCCTCCGTCGGTGCGCCTCCAGGCAGCCCATGTGCGTCGGCGCGAGGTGTTCAGCCTCTTGGTCACCAGTTGTCGTCTCGCGGTGAGTTCCGCGGCATCATCGCGGTCACAAGCAATAAGTCGATCCAGCGTTAAGCACTCCTGGACCCAGCGCACCTCGTCGGCAGTCAGCGGTGGACCCGCCGTCACCGTCAGCACTGCGGCTCCTCGATGGTCCGTCGCTGCCCATCCTCGGCCACGAACACCAGGCCCACGCCCTCCTGACGGGCGTAGTAACGCAGTGCGTCCCAAATGTCGGGGTCGTCTTCGGTTCCGGTGAGGCGAGCGAACTCTCGCGTCCGGGCTCGGCCGTTGGCGGCGACGACCGCCGGCAGTTTGAACGCCGTGGTGCCGTCGTCCCTCTTCGTTGCATACGACCGCAGAGCATCCACGCTGATACCGAAGAGAAGCGCGGCCGCGACCTCATTGAGAGTTGGCTCCCCGTCATGCATGACGATCTCGGCAACCTCAGGCATGGCCACCACCGAGCCCCGCCTCGGCGTCCGCCGCCGCGCGCCGCAGGCCGGGCCGAAGATCTACTCCCGCCGCGGCCACAGCATCCAGTGTGGGCGCCAGAATGCACCTGACCATCAGCGACAGGGCGGCTGCCGCCAGGTAGCCGAAGTATTGCGGATCGTGCTGTGAGACCCACGTATTCGCGACCGCGTCAGTAGCGTCGTCATCGCCAGCGCTCGCTGCGAGCTGATACATCAGCCGAGTCGCATCTGCCTGAAGGGCGCCCAGCTGAATGTGGGACTCGGGCACACCGTCAGGGCCGGTGACGAAGAACTCGCTCGGCGGGTTGTGCGGGTCGAAACTGTCGGTCATAGGTGTAGCCCTTCAGTAGTCAGGAAGTGTTGTGCGGCAGTGAGAACCGCGATGATGTCGGCGAGGCGCGGCCAGTCGTTGCGATAGAGTTGCAGATCAGCCATACCGGCACCCTCGTCGATCCAGTTCGCGTCGAGCTCGTACGTCGACTCCACCGAGTCGTGGCCGCGCCAGTCGTATCGCCGAACCTCCGCCTCGGCGTCGCCCTGAATGAACTGTGCGATGGTCGTGAAGGTGCCGTCGTCGAACCCGAGATCTGCGGTCGCCTCAAGGGGACTGCGCGGTGGTCCGGTGATCTGGTTCGTGAGTGGGGTAATCACTTGCCCTCCACGAGATCCGCGTGGAAGATCAGCAGTTCAGCTATCTCCCGTGCCTCATCGACGGTGAGGTCGAAGCTCGTATCGATCCCCGGATGACGCCCCTCCGCGTCGACGCGCAGTGTCACGCAGGGATTCTGGCGCCATCCCCGCCTCGCCGAGACACCGATCTCGGTGGTGTAGAAGTACTCACCCTCCAGGCGGACATCCTCGAGTTCGAGCGGCACAGAGCTGATTTCGCTCTCGCACCATTGATCGACTCGCGAATTCTCGTCGACGTGGCCAGTCCCCTCGGAGCACCACGACACACACCGCACCGCGGGGATCTGAGTTGGAGGCGTGACGGCATGCGCTCTCACCGGTCCACCCCCAACTCAGTGAGGAAGGCGGAGTTCTCCGCAAGATCCCGCAACGACGCCGTGCCTGCCAGCAGCAGCAAGTGACCCAGAGCGACCGCCGTCTGCGGCTCCATCTCCAGTGCGGGCACACTCGGCCCGAGATTGAGCCGGATGACGTAATCGAGCTCCGGGCGGGGGAACCCGACCTCGTTGTTCGCGAACCGCTCCACACTGAGGGTGCCCCACCGGCTGGGTTCACCGTCGACCTTCAATCCGTCGATGAACCCGGTATCGGCACGGTGGACGAAGTCATGCTCGTTGGAATCGGCAAAGCACGGGAGCGGTGGAAAGGCGAGCTCCTGCCTGAATTCGTCGACCTGCCACTGGTGCATCACTGCCCCTCCGGACGGACGGCGGACAGGGCGTCGATCAGCGCCTCGGTGTGCTGGTCATAGGCGGTTACACGAGCCGGGTTGTGAAGATCGGCAACCACCTTGGCCATCAGGTCAAGCAGGCGCTCGCGCCGCCGGATCATCCGGACATGGTTCAGCATACGCAGGCAGTTCGTACAGTCCATCGACCGCCACTCACCGTGATCATCGGGGTCGTAGCCTCGCCCGTCGAGCGTGTCTCCCTCCGGGCCCACTGGTCCGGCTGCGGCCATGGTGATCTCAGACTCGGCCGGCAGCATCACCAGTTCGCCGCAGTACACACGGATAGTGGACTCGCCCCGCTCCCGGGCAGTGGTTGCTCTGGTGACCGACCACCAGTGCCGCAAGTTCGGGTTGACCGTGAACCCATTGCGATAGCGATCCATCAGCGAGTGATTCTGTGCGCCTTCCTCGGTGGGCATTCCCAGCGATGCGGCGGCAATTTGCTCGTCGTGGTCACTGCCCGTGACGAGCGCGTGCACGGTGATCCTCTGGCACTCAGCACACTTGAGCCGCGCAGTCTCATCGCGGGTATCACGACCACGAGGCTGCACGACACGACGGACCGACGCGCAGGTGCCACACAGTGCCAACATGAGACGCCGGTTCGTCTCTCGCGCGCACTTCAGATCATCGAGCGTGGGTGTGGTCATCGGTTCACCTCCGCAATCTCGATAGGACCTCTTCCAATACGAGGGTTTGCTGATACACTCATTCCCAGTTCCCTCCTCAGGGATTCCGACAGGCCCTCGGTCAGTCCGCCAAGATCGGACCGGGGGTTTTGTTCTACTCAGGCACGGTTTGCGCTGAGCAAGTTCTCAATTCAGGTGCCGCTCGCGGTACTCGACTCCGCGACGGCACCGCTTGCACCGTCGCCTCCGACAGCTGTCGCCACGACACTGTCGCCGCTGGGCGATCAAGGATTCGAGCAGTGCAGGTGTTACGGACATCAGTCCTCCTACGGGGAATCGATTCGTGGACGGCCGAGTAACCCGATTGCGGGGTCATAGCCGTATTCCAAAGTCGCTAAGTTGATTTCAGCCTCGGCGTTCTCCTCCGGCGTCTGGCAGTCAGGGCACAGATGCCCGACGATCTGGCCTCTTTCCACCGTCACGTTCCATGCGGTATCCGTTGCCGGGTTACGCAGACGGCGCCGGCATCGGCTGCACCGGATGATCTTGGCGCTCACCGATCGACCTCCACGATCTCGCCGTGATGGACACGGGTGTAGGCATCATCGACGTCATCGGCAAGGGCCGAGAACACCAGGTCTGCCAGTAGGCCGACTCCGACGACGACCCCGGCACCCGACACGGTGCAGACGCCGATATTGCGAAGAACAAACTCGAACACAGGACTTCTCCGATCACGGGAAGGTGTTAGGGAAGAACCCGCGCGCCCCCGCTTCCCTTCGGAAGGCGCGCGGGGGTCTATGGGGAGGCGAGCGCGGACAACCTGCCGCGGGCCCTCGGCGAGCGAGGCGAGATCCCCGACGGCAACCTGACCGGCGCTGCCGGCTCCTCGCCCTGGGCAGTGTCGAGATCCTGAGAACCGCCATCGCACATGCGATCCAAGAGGCGCTCAATGTCGTCGTCGGTGAACGCCCAACGGTTGCCGACCTTGCGTGCCGTTCGGTACCGGACGTAGTCGTACTTCCGGCCCGGGCGCAGGTTCTCCATCAAGGTTCGGCGGCAGATGAACTCGCGGCCGATATGGTTATCGACGACGTCGTCGAGCGAGTGCAGGGTCATGACAGCTGCTTCAGATCGTCGTCGGTCAGAAGCACCAATCCTGTGCTGTGTTCGTTGACGGGCAGACCCTCGGCTGCGAGCTGATCACGGAGGGCGATCTCCATCTGCGGGCGAACCCGTGGGGCGAACCGCCGCCGACCGCCATAAGTGCCACCGTCGTGCGCATAGAAGTACCTGCGCCCCTTGGCCGTCGGCTTCCGATGGTCGTGACCGTTGCGGACCTCGCCATCAGGCCGCACTCGGGTGTTGCGCTGGTCGATCAGGTACCCGTGGTTGTACAGGTGGTCTTCGAAGTCGGTCTTGCGGACCTCCGAGAAGTACTTCTTCCCGAAGGTGGTGGGATCGATGCCGTCGCCACCTTCGATCGCTGCGCGGTGCTTCTGCTCAGCGGCCAGGGTGGCCTCGGCCTTGGCGCGAGCTGCGTGCTCGGACTCTGCCCGCTCCTCGGCGTCGACGAGCTTGCGCGCGTACTCGAGGGGCGTCAGGGGTGCGACCTCCGACCGCTGGCGAGTCAGCTGCTCACGCATCGTGTAGAAGCCAGCGACGAGCCTCTTCTTGAACTGGCGCACGATGTCGCTGTTGCGCATGTAGGTCAGCAGGAGCGTCGCTTGCGCCTCGTTGAGGGTTGCGTATTCGGTCGCCTTGGCGAAACCACCCTGCGGCAGTGCGCGACCCTTCTGGATTTCAAATCCGATAGGGCCGAACTCCTCGAAGTCGGCAAGGTTGTTGCGGATGAGTTTGATGACCGAGGCGTGCTCAACCTCAGTGCCACTCGCCACGATGAGCGAGGTGGTGAACGGCTTTCCGGTGTCGTCGACGAGAACTAGATCGGCACTCATCAGGCGACCTCGTCCTTACCGTCGTCGACGCGTCGGCCGCGCCGAGGCTCGTACTGGGTATCGATGTCGTCCGCAGGAAAGCCTAGGGCGCTGGCGATCGCGACAAGCATCTCAACGCTTGCTCCACGGTGACCGTTCTCGATTGCTGAGATGGTGCCGCGCTCGACTGTCTTCGGGAACTGAAATTCTCGATTGATGTGGTCGCACACGTCCTGAAGGGTTTTTCCTCCAGCCTTGCGTGCCACCGCCAAAGGAACCATCGGGACGGGAAGTTTTGGTCGCTGGTCGTGGTAGCGCCTCGCTCCGGTTGCCATGAGAGAAACAATACAGCAAACATTGCTCTCTAGCGAGGTTTCTGCGGGCAAACTTTGCTGGACGTGCAGAAACACACCAATGTCGTTCTCCGGCCTGGTGACAGCCGTCTTGCGGTGTTTGCCGAACGGAACTGTTGTTTGCCAAACTTTTCGGGCACTGTTGGCAGCATGAACGATGTCTCGGACGAAGATTGGCTCCGCCTTGCCAATGAGGTGCGCTCACGCCGGTTGAGGCTTGGGCTTACACAGATCGAGGTCGCCAAACGTGGTGGTCCTTCAGATACGACGCTTTCGAAGATCGAGGCAGGCACATGGAGGCCTAAGCGTGCGGCCAACACGCTACGGAAAGTCGACCAGGGGCTCGGGTGGTCGGCTGGTAGTGCAACAGGTGTACTGGAGGGGGTCCAGCCAAAGACCTCCCTTCGCGAAATCCCCATCGCCATGCCCGCGGGAGGGGGCGCGCAGCAGGCTATTGCCGACGCCATTGAGCGATCAATCGCGCGGCGATCCAGGAACCCGGAACTCGAAGTTCAGCGGCAGCTCGACCTCCTGGAGGCCGTGCGGTCTGCGTGGGCGGCTGCTCAGCCTGCACGGGAATTAGGGTGTAGCGATCGTGAAATCGAGAACTTTACGATGGCCGGCTTCGGTCTGCTCATCAGTTCAGGGACGATCGGCATCATTGCGAGCGATAAGCAAGCTCTGTCGGACCTGATCCAGGACTTCGATCGCGCCACAAGCGGCAGACCACCTGCGGCCGAGCCTGACCCAGCGGCCGACGAAGTCGATGACACCAGCCAGTCCGACGTCGACCTTGCCGGCGGGCGGCGGCGCGGCGGTGGAGAGGACGAAATCCCACCCGGGTTCATCTCGGCGCAGGCTGATTCAACAGAGATCGAGGAGCGCTCTGCCCAAGAGGAGGAGGCGGGCCGGTGACCACCTCGTTGCCGTTCACTCGTGAGGGGGAGTTGTCACCGTCTCCTGACCCCTACAAGCTGACCGACACTGAGCTCTACGAAGTGTTCGTGGAACAGGCGCCACATTCGACGGTCCGCCGTCGCCTCCACACTGCACTCCGGCTACACCTGGACATCTTGTGTGACATCGCCGGGAGTGGCCCAGTACTTATCGGGGGAGGGTTCATCTCACACAAACCCACACCGCCAACCGACGTAGACTTGGTCTACTTGTGCCGAGACAGCGAGCACCTTGAGTCGGTCCTAACGCACCCCGACGCGCTGCAATTGTTGACACTCCAGAAGGGATATGTGCTGCATCCCGCAATGTTCGGGTTTGACCGCCTCCAACCTGTCGGTGGGAAGGTGGATGCTTTCCTTGCGACACCGGGTCGCTACGCGTACTGGCGAGGGCTGTGGTCCACGATCAAGGGGACGGGCCAGAACGGCATCCCGAAGCAGGATCGCGGATACGTGGAGGTGATGGTGTGAGCATCGAGGACCTGCGCAGCCTTCGAGATGAGGCCCTGACATCGGTTGCCGGTAGATCGCTCGCCGATCAGTATGAGCGCGGAGCAATCCTGCTCGGGTGGGAAGGACTAACCGGCGAACGTGGCGAGGCCGACGTCGATACACTCCGCGTAGAACTTCGCGGCGTCGCGCGCGCGGGTTCGTATGACGTAGGCCGCATATCCACCTCGCTCCAGAATGCAGTCGCGTACATCGGCAAGTACCAGAAGAACCGGTCCGTGTCTCCACAGTCGACGTTGACGCGCGCCGACCGTCGCCGGTTTGAGATTGTCCAGGAGGCCCAGTTCGGATCGAACCTGGTGTTTCGCGTGCCTGCGATCGACATAGAGCCCCGCGGCCTGGACGTCGGACGCCACGCAACCGTCGCCGGGTCGGCGCTCCGGGAGTTGATCGCCACACTTCCGGAGGCAGACGATGACGCGTGGTCGCCACTCGGCGTCATGGGCGCGCCGCCACTCGTTAGGCGGGCGGTGCATGATGTCAGCAAAGCGGTGGCAGACCTACCCGACGGCATCGCGCTACGCCTGATACCCGAAACCGGATCGGAAACCGAGGCCGCGCTGTCGCACGCCCGCGCCACGTTACTGCGCACAGAGCTCGACAATCGCGAGGATGTCATTGACGAAGAGCGCCACTCAGGCCTCTTGGATGGACTCCGGGGAACGCGACGGGTGTTTTACCTCGTCAAAGACGATGACCAAGAGATCGTCGGCGCCGTTGACGCAGCTATGGTGCAAGAGGTCGAGCAGTTCGAACACACGCGAGTCACTATGACCCTGGAAACAACGCAATGGGTCAAGAAGAACGGCAGACTCGGCGACAAGGCGTACCGACTTCTACGTGTCGAACCTGCCCAGGAGCAGGGCAAGTTCTACCCGGAATGAGGCGCTCGCTCGATCTTACGAAGCGTGAGTGATCTATCGGAAAGACCCGACGGGTGGGCGTGGGCAAGCACCTCAGGTTTAACGTGCATTCTGTCGCGTATTTGCTCGCTGTCGTCGTCGGTGAGTAGCCAGCGGCGGCCGTGGCGGATGCCAAGTCCTAGGAACTTGCCGTGGTGCAGTTGGGCTTTCACCCACTTCGGCTTCAGTGGCCACAATTCAGATTCGCACAGATCGTCCACGGGCCGGGCGAGATAGCGAGCGGTTTCAGCCATGACCAACTCTTACCAGGCTGGGATGTTGGATCTCAGCTGAGCACGTGACCTATCGCCGCCGCGGCCGCGCGCTTCGAAGACCGATCGAGGTGACCGTACGTTCCGACGGTGACGAGAATCGATTCATGACCTAGATGCTGCTGAATCACCGGTAGCGGTATCCCGGCAGCGATCATCCACGACGCGCAGGTGTGGCGCAGGTCGTGCGGAGAGCACGCGATCTTGTGCTTGAGTCTGGCTGCGTACCAACGCTTGTAGTACGCCTCGTAGGTAACCCGACTACCCACGGTGTTGACGAACAGCCATTGGTCCGCAGGGCGGTCGAGGTCGATCACGGCGAGTGCCCGATCCGGAATGTCCACAGTGCGGCGACCGGCCTTCGACTTGGGTCCGCCGAGCCGCGCCTCGCCGCGCTTCGCCTTCCATGCCCGCGATACCCGCGCCGTCTTCTGCCGAGGGTCGATGTCACCGACCCGGAGCGCGGTGGCCTCGCTGATCCGCATCCCGGTCGCCACCAACCACAGAGTGAGAGGGCGCCAGTGTGGCGTGATCGTGGAGTGGATGAGGTCGAACTCGGCGCGGGTGAGGAACACCGGCTCATCCTCGGGCGTCATGTCGGGGAGCTTGGTGCCTTCGCACGGGTTCTTCGGGATACGCTTCTCGCTGACTGCGCGAGCGAACACCGCGAACAGCCAACCGTGTTTGTTGGCGATTGTCTTGCCGCGATTCTTACGCTCGGTCTCGAGCCATTGCACCCATGCTGAGATGGTCGTGACCTCGACCGCGATCAGCGGCAAGTTCGCAAGCGGCCCGAGATCGTTGGCGATGTAGCGCCGGTACTGCGCGATGGTGCCTGGCTCGATTCCGGTCAGATGATCGACGTGATGCTTGGCTGCGTCGGTCACGGTGTAGGCGCCAGCGGACTCGGCCACGTCGCTTACGCCGGCAAGCTCGTACGCCTTCGCGGGCCCCCACTTCTCAACGTTGTGGCGGAACACCTCTGCCGCACCCAGAGCGTCGAAGGTCTGGATGACCTGCTTGCCGTCGGCTCGCCATCGGACCCGATAGGCGGTGGTGCCATCAGCGCGCGAACGCGCGTGAATTGACGCCTTCATGGCGCACTGATGACGGGTTGTGAGGGACGCATGAACCGCATTCTACCTGCGGCGGTACCCGAAAGTGGTTCCCCGCGATGGTCGGGAACCACTTTCGAGCGTCTACCTGCACTTTCGTGGCGGTGGCGGAGGGATTTGAACCCTCGGTACGGGGTTACCGCACACAGCATTTCGAGTGCTGCACCTTCGGCCGCTCGGACACGCCACCGCCGAAGACTGTACCGCAGGCCCGCGCCCGGCCTTAAATCGGCTGGTCAGGCGCGCGCAAGTCGCGGGTGTCAGATGCCCCTGAGCTTGTCCTTGATGTCGCCGACCTTGCCCTTGACGGCGTCAGCCGTGCCCGCGATCTTCTGCTTCCCCGGGCAACCGCCCGGTCATCCTTGCACTCGTTCATGAGGTCCGGGCCGTCGGTCAGCCTGCTTGTGGCGTCCTTCCCGCGTCCGTCGAGTTCTTCGGCCTTGTTCTTGGCGGCGCGTCGGTTCTTGGCGTCGCGTCGGTTCTTGGCGTCGTCGGTTCTTTGCGTCGTCGGTTCTTTGCGTCGTCGGTTCTTTGCGTCGTCGGTTCTTGGCGTCGTCGGAGAGCGCCAAGGGGCGTCTCCTCTGCCGGGTGCGCGCGCCTCGAGGCGATCGGACGATGCACCGACGCCTGGTCTCGGCGGGTCGTATGGAAGGGGGCTGCCCCGCCTTGTACCGATGCCGATCGGCAACCGGTGTCGTCAGTTGCCCAACTTGCCCCTCAGCTCGTCGAACTTCTCCTTGGCGGCGCCCAGCGCGCCCTGCACCTTCTCGTTTCCGGCGAGCTCACCGATCTTTTCCTTTGCGGTATCGAGGGCTTCGTTGATCTTGGGGTTCTCCGCGAGTTCGCCGATTTTGCCTTTCGCCGCGCCGAGGGCTTCGGCAACTTTGGGGTTGTCGGCGAGTTCACCAAGTTTTTCCTTGGCCGTACCGATGGCCTCGTTGACCTTGTCGCTTGCGTCGGCCATGCCGTCCTCCTGCGGTTCGGGATGGACTACGGATTTGTCCATTATCGTGCACCCCCAAATCTGCCACAGAGTCACAGATCGCGGCGGGCGGTGAAGAAGTCGACCATCAGCGCTCGGCACCGTTGCTCGAGGATGCCGCCGCGAACCTGTGGTCGATGGGTCAGCCGCCGATCACGAACCACGTCCCAGAGTGAGCTCACCGCGCCGGTTTTAGGTTCCCACGCTCCGAAGATCAAGGTGTCGAGTCGGGCGAGGCCGATGGCTCCGGCGCACATCGTGCAAGGTTCGACGGTGACGGCGATAGTGCATCCGGGGAGTCGCCATCCGTCACCCAAGGCAGCGGCTGCGGAGCGCAATACGAGGATCTCGGCGTGCGCGGTCGGGTCCGAGTCGGCCACTCGTCGGTTGGCTGCGCGGGCGAGTTCGACCCCTGCGGGGTCGAAGACGACGGCACCGATCGGTACGTCGTCGTCACCGGAGAGGGTCGAGGCGTCGATAGCGGCATTCATCATCGACTCCCACACACGCATCCGCTCGGCGCCGGCGGGAGTCGAGGAGCTCAATGCCCCAGTGAGTCGAGTACGCGGGACAGTTCGTCGGCGAATCCCAGCCGCGCGGCGATCATCCCGATCTGCTCGTCGGCGTAGAGGTCGGTGTCGCCGACGATGACGCCCATGACGGCATCGGGCAGGCCGAGGTCGGACAGGATGCCGAGATCGCCCTCTTCCCATGGGTCGACGTCGTCGAGTTCGTCGGGGTCGATGTCGGGGACGTCAACGTTCAATGCGTCGAGCACATCGGCGGCCACGTCATAGTCGATGCCGGCGGTGGCATCGGAGAGCAGCATCCGCGCACCGCCAGGTGCTGGGCGGATGACGATGAAGAATTCCTCGTCGACATCGAGCAGTCCGAACACCGCGCCCGCCGACCGCAGGTCACGCAGTTGCCGTTCGGCGGCATCGAGATCGATGAGGGCGTCCGGTGTGAGTCCGGTGACCTTCCAGGCGGCATCCTCGCGCACCACCGCGACCGCGAAACCCTCCACGCCGTCGACGACGTCGTTGCTGTTGGAACCCGATACTCCCGCGCCGGCACCTGCCATGCAGGTCACGGTAGACCGTCGGGGGCGTACTCCCCAAGTCCTACCGGCACCACGGCGATGTGGAAATCTGGGATGGTGACAGACATCCGCTCCACCCCGGTCTGCATTCTCGGTCTCGGCCTCATCGGCGGGTCGATGATGCGGGCGCTCGATGCGTCGGGCGCGTCCTCCTTCGGCTACAACCGCTCGTCGGCGACCGTCGAGCATGCCCGCGCTGACGGCCACGATGCCTCCACCGACCTCGCGGCGACGCTGGACCGCGCCGCCGACACCGATGCGGTGATCGTGCTGGCGACCCCCGTCACCACGATCGAACCGATCGTGTCGGCGATTGCCGAGCATGCGGCGGGCTGTCTGATTACCGACGTCATCAGCGTGAAAGTGCCTGTCGCCGAGATCTTTCGGCGATTGTTCCCCAACGCCCGGTATGTCGGCGGGCATCCGATGGCCGGCTCGAGTCTCTCGGGGTGGGAGGCCACCGATCCCGCCCTGTTCACCGACGCGATGTGGATGGTGACCACGGAGGACTGGACCGACGCCGAGGACTGGCGGGTCGTCGCCGGGCTGGCGCGCGCGCTGGGTGCCGCAGTGGTGCCCGCCGCGAACGACGCGCACGATCGCGCGGTGGCTGCCATCTCGCATGTGCCGCATCTGACGGCCGCGGCGACGGCAGCGGTCGGTGCCGCGGAGAGCGCATTGGCGATCCGGCTGGCCGCGGGCAGTTTCCGCGACGGCACCCGTGTTGCCGGGACCGCTCCGCAGTTGCAGCGGGCGATGATCGAGGCAAACGGGATCGCGGTACTCAATACGCTCAGCGAGGTGATCGATCGACTGACCGCGGCGCGCGACGAACTCCGCGATCATGGCACCACGCAGGTGCTGATCGACGACGGCTACCGCGCACGGCACGCCTACGAGGCGATGGCGAATGCGCCGCGGGTGGCAATCACCGGCGTCGAGCCGGGCGCCGCGGGCTGGCAGGCGGAGATGCGCCGCCAGGCGCACCGCGGGAGTGTATGGCTGGGCTGATCACCCAGGTCACACGCGGCTGGCCAGTCCCGGGTAGTCGATGACGAAGCCGTTGTCGTCGACGGTCAGTGTCGAGGTGGCGACCGGCGAGGACACACCGATCCCATCGGGGCCGGGCGTGTAGCGCAGGGTGGCCGGTTCGACGACCGCCGTAGGCAGGTAGACGTAGACGACGGGGACCTCGACGGTGCCGGAGGCGTCGGCCCCGGTGAGGTGCAGGCGGCGGATGGGCAGGGCGTTGAACATCGGCGACAGAGCGAGGTCGGCGTCCTCGGCCCCACCGAAGTCCTTGCGGACGGTCTCGCCCCCGGTCTGCACGAGCCAGGTGTTCTCCTCGTCACGAGCCATGCCGAGCTGCGTCTCACCACCGGCCTGCACGAGGTGGATCGAGAGCCGCTTGGTGACGCCGACATCGTTGGTGACCAGCTCATATGACGCGGAGAAGGCGTCGTGGTCGGCAGTCGCCGCGGCGATGATGCGGCCGTACGCCTTGATCCGAGCGCCTTGGACGTTGAGGCGGACCTGCTCGAGGCGGTCGGTATCGACACCGCGCCACGTGATCATGGTCTTGAACTCGGTGGCGTCGCTCGCCGACGCCTGCGGGGCTGCTTGCGGGAAACTCACACACATACGGTAGCGACCTCGGACCGCTGACACACGCCGAGGACCCCGAACTGACCGGCGGGTCAGGCGATGCAGGTGGCCGTTCTCCGCGTCGAGGAGATCTCGACGCTGTCGTCGGCGACCGGCCGACCGGCGACAGTGATGGTGCAGTGCACCGAGGAACCGTCGCCGGCGACGACCACCAGGCGCAGCGGATTGCGGCTCGCGGCGAAGGTGACCGTCCAGTTCGACGACGGAGTGAAGTCGGTCCGGACACCGACGTCGTCGATGTAGAGAATGGTCCCCACGCCGTTGATGGTGACGGTGTAGGTCACCTGGGCGCCCGGCGTCGTACCCGAACCATCACCGGACCCGCCACCGGGTTGGTCCCCGCCGGGCGGCGTGGGTAGGCCGGGCCGGGTGGGTAACACCGGTAGTGAATAGATGGCGGTGGGCTCGGCGGACGGCAGGGTGATGGTCGGGTTCTGTTGGTGGTGCAGCGAGCGGACCCCCACGACGGCGAGACCCACAATCATCAGGCCGACGACGGCAGAGATGACGACGGTGGCGCCGACCCCGCGTTCTTCCCCGGAGCGGCGTGGATGGTGCGGCGGCTCGGCATCGGTGCCGGCCGTCCCCATCTCGTCTCCGTCCAGGCCGTCCGACAACGTCACCGGCCCGACATGGTGGCGGGAGGCGGTCTGCGGTCTCCCGCCTGCGGCGAGGTCGGCCGCGGTGTAGCGCGGAAGTCCACGATCGGAGTAGCCGAGCGGCGGATAGTTGCCCGGCAGCAGCGGGGTGCGGTAATCGTCGGCGCCGTCGGGCCGTTGCCCGGTGGGCTGTCCCATGTGGCCACTCCCGATCACCGTCGGGGCGCCGAGCCGGCGCGCCCGTATCCAACATGTGCACCTTCGACCTTACTGACGCGTCTCAAAGGCGGCTTTCCAGTCGGGCCGCGAGTCCGGCTTCCTGCAGGTCCAAGCGTTCGAGCATGGCGCGGACCGCCTCGTCCTCGAGATGGCCGTTGTCTCGGCCCGTGACGAGAGCGTCACGTTGTGCCGCGAGCACGTTTCGGTACAGCGCGGCGAAGGCGTCGGTGCGGGCGGTGTGCGCGTCTGGGTCGGGCATCTCCTCGGCATCCCGGGACTGTCGTGCGACGGTCTCCTTGATGTAGTCGACCGTCATCTGGTCGAGGTTGGCGGGTGGATTGTTGACGAAGCCCACGATGACCTCATCGGCCGCGCCGTGCACGATGGCCTCGGCGCGTGCGGTCTGCTCGTGGTCGTACCGTTCCTCGTCCTCGTTGCGCAGCCGTAGCCGGGTGATCAGCCAGGGCAGGGTTGGGCCCTGGATGAGGATCGTCCCGACGGCAACGACGAACGCGATCGCCTGCACAGCGGAACGTTCGGGGAACTCGCTGCCGTCGGCGACGGTCAGCGGGATGCCGGAGGCCGCCGCCAGGGTGACCACGCCGCGCATGCCGGTCCAGGCGACCACCGTCGACTCCTGCCAGGTCAGCGGCCGGTTGTCGATGCGTTCGCGCAGACGTCGCCGCCACACCGGCGACTGGTCGGGGTCGCGTCGTATGGCTGCGCCGCGACGCGGGGTGGGCGGGACCTCCACGGCAACCGTGGCGTCGAGATGGCGGCTGACGACTCCGCGCCCGAACATCGCGAACACGCAGATCGGCCGGATCACAAGCACCACGGCCAACACGAGGAGTGAGGCAATGGCGACCTGCAGCAGCGATTCTCGCGCCTCGCGGAGATCTTCGATAATGAACCTCATCTGTAACCCGATATAGGCGAATACAAATGCCTCGAGCAGCACGTCAACCGAGTTCCAGACATAGCGTTCCTGTAGTCGCGTCTGATAGCCGGCGTGCACCGACCCCGACCCGACCACGAAGCCGGCGATCACCACCGCGAGCACCCCGGAGGCATGGAGGTGTTCGGCGGCGAGAAACGCCGCGAAGGGAACCACGACACCCTGCACTGTTTCCAGAGCGGGGTTGCGCAGGTGGCGTCGAATCCAGAGCGTGAGGTAGCCCAGGACGGCGCCGACGATGGGACCGAGAACTGCGTTGTACCCGAACAGCGCCAACGGGTTGTCGATGAACGCGTGGGTGGAGGCGATCTGGGAGATCGCGATCGCGAACAGCGACAGCGCCGCGGCGTCGTTGACCAGACTCTCGCCGGTGAGAATGGCCATCAGCCGCTTCGGCAGTCCGAGCTTGCGTCCGATCGCCACGGCGGTGACCGCGTCGGGCGGTGCGACGATCGCCCCGAGTAGCAACGCCAACGCGAAGGTGAACTCGGGGATCAACAGCGATGCGATCAACCCGACGGCGAAGGCGGTGATGACCACCATCGCCACCCCGAGCCCGAGGATCGGTTTGATGTTGCGCACGAAGCTCGGCACGGAGAAGCCCAGTGCCGCTGAATACAGCAGCGGTGGCAGCACGACCGTGAGCAAGATCTCGGATTCGAGTTCCACGTGCGGCATGCCTGGGACGAACGAGACCGCCAGTGCGACCACCACGATGATCAACGCAGGTTGCATGCCACGCCGGTCGGCGATCGCGGTGATGATGACGGCACCCACGAGCACCAGGATCAACAGTTCCATGTGCAGGATTCTCGCAGCGGATGTCCGATTTCGCCGGTTGCGGAGTTCCGTCAAATGCCTGCGTTCACGCGGCCGACCGCGGTCAGGCGGCGGGTGTCTCCCCGCGCGCCGACGAACCGTACTTCCACTTGCCGTCCTCGAACAGCAGTGGATAGATCAGGCCGCCGACGATGCCGCCAACGAGTGGGGCGACCCAGAACGCCCACAGCTGGCCGGGCGCGCCGTCGCCGTTGAAGAACGCCACCGCCGTTGAGCGGGCCGGGTTGACCGAGGTGTTGGAGATCGGGATGGATACCAGATGGATGAGCGTGAGGGTCAAGCCGATTGCCAACGGCCCGAATCCCTTCGGGGCCCGGCCATCGGTCGCGCCGAGGATGACGATGAGGAAGAAAGCGGTCAGTAGGATCTCGGCGATCAGGACCGCGGCGAGGGTGTAATGGCCCGGACTGTGATCGCCGTATCCGTTGGCGGCCATGTTTCCGGTGGCCGTCCAGCCGGGTTTGCCCTGCGCGATGCCATAGATCGCGAGACCGGCGAGCAGACCACCGGCGACCTGAGCGATCCAGTAGCCGGGCAGATCCTTCCATTCGAGTCGCCCGCTCACCGCAGCGCCGAGCGAGATCGCCGGATTGAAGTGCGCCCCGGAGATGTGGGCGAGCGCATAGGCCATGGTGACCACGGTCAGCCCGAAGGCCAGCGCGACGCCCAGATAGCCGACGCCCACCTGGATGAGCGTCCCCTTGCCGTCCCCCTCGGCGACTTGCTTGGCAGCGAAGACCGCGGTTCCGCAACCTCCGAGAACAAGCCAGAATGTGCCGAACAATTCGGCCGCGTATTTGGTGAACGGTGCAGGAATCATGACAGCCTCTCGAGAGATCGTTGGGTGAGCACAAACATCACTGGCAGACCTTGAGCAACTTTAGTGCACAACATTCACGAATGCTTTTCCTCACAAGGCGGCGAAAGGTGATCAGGCTGACCATCCGGCGGCGAAACGACGAAAACCCCGCCACCGTTGTCGCTGGTGACGGGGTCTTGAGAGTGCGCCCGTAGGGATTCGAACCCCAAACCTTCTGATCCGTAGTCAGATGCTCTATCCGTTGAGCTACGGGCGCGCGAGTGTTCTGTTGTCATGCTGTTCTGTTGTCATGCTGTTCAGTTGTCACCGCGGTCGGCGCGACTGCGGTCGGCGGAGGCGAGAGGATTTGAACCTCCGGTCCCGTTTTAGCGAGACAACTCATTAGCAGTGAGTCCCATTCGGCCGCTCTGGCACGCCTCCTCGCGGAGTCCTTTCGAACTGCCGAAGCGAAAGACTACACACCGCCCGGCAGCAGAAGCAAACCGCCCGGTCAGAGCCGAATCGTCGGGTCCGGGCATCGTCGGCCACGACCGTGGACCTACAGTTGCACGGTGACCTTTCGCATCCGTCCCGACCTCGCCGACCTGCCCGTCTATGTTCCCGGCAAGACGTTCCCGGACGCGGTGAAGCTCGCCAGCAACGAGGTCACCTTCGGTCCGCTCCCCTCGGTTCTGCAAGCGATCTCACATGCCGCGGCCGGCGCGAATCGATACCCCGACAACGGAATGGTCGAGCTGACCGACGCCTTGGCTAAGAACCTCGGCGTCAGCCCTGGGGAGATCCAAGTCGGTTGCGGATCGGTGATCCTCTGCCAGAACCTGATCCTGATCACCTGCCGCCCCGGCGACGAGGTCATCTTCGGCTGGCGCTCCTTCGAGACCTATCCGCTCGCGACGCGGCTCGTCGGGGCGACGCCCATTCAGGTGCCTCTCACCGGCGACGACGTTCACGATCTTTCGGCGATGGCCGACGCAATCACCGACCGCACCCGCCTGATCTTCGTTTGCAACCCCAACAACCCGACCGGGACAGTGGTCACCGCCGACGATCTGCGCGCCTTCCTTCGGGCGGTGCCGTCGGACATCGTCGTCGCCCTCGACGAGGCGTACCTCGAGTACACCCGCCTCGACGACGACCACGCCTACGACACCGTCGAATTGCGCCGCGAATTCCCGAACCTGGTCGCGTTACGCACGTTCTCCAAGGCGTACGGGCTGGCCGGCCTACGCGTCGGGTACGCGATCGGCGATCCGGAGATCATCACCGCCCTGGGTAAGGCGCATGTGCCGTTCTCGGTCACCAGCGTCACGCAAGCCGCAGCTCTGGCCTGCCTGGAGGCCGGCGACGAACTGCTCGAGCGCACCGATGCGGTGGTCGCCGAACGTCGGCGGGTCACCGCCCGGCTCCGCGCCGCCGGTTACCGGGTACCCGACTCCCAGGCCAATTTCGTCTGGCTCGATCTGGCCGAGAAGTCGTCGGAGTTCGCGCGCGCAGCCATCGACGCCGGGCTCGTGGTGCGACCCTTCGCCGACGACGGCGTGCGCGTCACCGTCACCCATCTCGACGAGAACGACAGCTTCCTGTCCTTCGCCGAGCGGTGGATCCGCGGCGACTGAGGTCTGGTTGCGGCAGGTGGGCTCAGTACAGGTGCCGCGAGACCGTTGCCCACGCGGCGGGCAGGTCCTGCTCCCAGTAGGCCCAGGTGTGTGTGCCGATCAGGCGGAAGCCGTCGGTGTAGGGCACGTTGTGGGTGCGCAGGTCCCACGCGAACTCCAATGAGCATCGGTAGGCCCCGGCCTCCAGCGCCGACGACGACGCGGTGACCGCTGCGGGCGGACCCTCATCGGGCTCGATGCGTCGCGTGATGTCCAGTGGGCCGATGGCACCGGAACCGGCGGAGATGAAAATGTCTTTGCCGCGCAGCTCGTTCAGATGCAGGCTCGGGTCGTGCTCCTGCCAGCCGAGGGACCCGAACGGGCCCCACATGTTGGTGGCATCGCCGCCGTCGCGACCGACGGTGGTGCGCACGTAGGCCTCGTTGACTGCCCCGGATACCTGCGGGCAACCGCTGAGTGATGCGAGACCCGAGTACAGCTCCGGATGGCGGATGGCCAGCGCGAACGACGCCTGTCCGCCCATCGACAACCCGATCACCGCGTTGCTGCCGTTGCCGTTGAACCGCGAATTGATTAGCGGGGGAAGTTCTTTGGTGAGGAAGGTCTCCCACATCGGCTTGCCGAGCTTGGGGTCGGCATGCTGCCAGTCGGTGTAGAACGTGCCCGCTCCACCGACAGGGAGGACGACGTTGACGTTCTTGTTCGCGAAGAACGCGCCGGCGTGGCCCTTGGTGATCCAGTCGCTGACGTCGCCATCGGCACCGGCGCCGTCGAGCATATAGACCGTCGGGCGCGGACCACTGGAGTACGCCGGGGTCAGCACGCTGACCTTGATGCGCTGTTTCATCGACGGGGAATCCACCCAGACGTCGGTGCGTAATTCACTCATCGCCCTGGTGGTGACGATGCGCGCCTCGACGCGTGGTGCCGCGTCCGCTACTGCGGGACCGAGCAAACCCGCACCCAGCACCCCGACACCGAGTATGGTCGCCACCATTGCGGCGACTCGCCTTGTGCGCATCATCAATAACCTCATCCCAACCACCGAACCCGGTAGCCCACGAACGCATTGCGGTACCGCACTTCGCAGATACACCGCCCCCCATTATCGAGGACGCGGTGCGGATGGAAGACTACTACGGGTAACGAAAGCGTGAAGACCCGAAGGTGATTTCACAGCCGGCATTCAGGAGCGTGGGTCAGTGAGTACCGCAAACACCGGCCGTAACCCAGCAAACACCGCAGGTGAGAGCGGTGTGGCCGCACGCGAATGCGCGTTCACTTCCGAGGTCGGCGTGCGCTGGTCTGACATGGATGCTTTTGGTCACATCAACCACGCCCGGATGGTCACGCTCATGGAGGAAGCCCGGATTGCGTGGCTGCTCTCCGCGGGCGAGGAGTACACCCCGCTGATCAAGAGCGCGATGATCGTGCACGTCGAGATCCGATATCAGAGTCAGCTCCGCCATGACGACTCGCCGTTGCGCATCGGCATGTGGATCAAGGGTTTTCGGTCCGTCGACTTCACGATCGGCTACGAGATCCGGGGTGCGCACGCCGACCCGATGAGCAAACCGGCGTGTGTGGCCAGCACCCAGATGGCCGTCGTCGACATCGAGGCTCACAGTTTGCGTCGCCTCACTGATACCGAGAAGGGCTACTTGCGCGCCTGGTCACGCTGACCGCCTCGAGCGACCGAGGGGTCAGGACGGTTCGTACCGTGCGGGGAGCTCCCTGGGAACCGCTGGTGAGATCCGAGCGATGTTTCCCTGCAACACATCACGGTAGATGCGCAACTGCTCCTCGCCGCTGCGAACCTGCTCGGACAGCCGTTTGGCATTGTCCATCGAGATCTCGCGATCACCCGACCGGGCAACGAGGGCATCGATCCGATCGTCGATCGTGGCGGCCTTGTTGTATTCGGCCAGGATCCGCAATTCCGTTGCCGCGGACTCGACGACGTGTGCCACGTCGGACAACGCCTGCACCCGATCGATCAGCTCGGACCACACCGGTCGCAACGTGGTCTCGCGGCGGTCGATCTGCTCGGCGAAGGCGCGGTCGAAGCCACCATTGCGCTTGGCCCGGTCCAGGTCGACGCGCACCGCACGCAAGGCGATGACGTCGGCGGCGATCTCGGCGAGTTCGGAGTGCAGGTTCACCTGAGTCCGCTGCATCGCGAAATGGTCTGAGCGCCAAGCGGGATTGGTCATGATCCGGTCGTAGTAGTGGCCGGCGATGAATAGCAGCGCCTCGTATCCGTCGACGAAATTCGCCGACCCGGGCACCGCGGGCACGTGGGCGTCACGATCGGTCGCCGCGGTGACCTGCTCAGCCCACTGCTCCACCTGCCGATTACCGGACCGCGCCGCGACCTGTCCGACGACACTGGCGATGCGCTCGACCGCGACGGTGCCCGCACGGCGCACCGCGCGCATCGTGCTCACGTTGGGGGTCGGCGTACACAGCAACCCGGCGAAGAGCCGTTCGCGCTCATCGAGTTCAAGATAGACGTTCTCGCGACGTTCGCGGCGAATGGCACGGGTACCGCCGGCGAAGACGCCCTTGCCAGTGACGAACGCCTTGTGTGCGTCCTCGCGTCGCCGGACCAGACCATTGAGCCGGTTACGCATCACCGCGGCGATCACACCGGGCACCATCGGACCCGACTGCTGTGACTCAAGCTGGACGATCGCCCGCTGCAGACGTCGCATCTCGCCGAAGCCACCCGCTACGATCGGCAACGGCAGACCGGTGGACACACGGCGGATGACGATGGCCCGGCCCGTCGGAGTGAGATAACCCGACGCGACCAGGATGGCGGCCACATCGGACAATTCCGGCCGTTCACCGGGCATGGCCGACCGGTCGCACCACTGCCGGATCTCCCCGCTGCTCGGGCCGCTGACGCGTGCCGCCTTGCCCCGCACTCCGTCGTCGTCGATCATGAACCCACCTCGTCACCCTGCTTGCTGGCCAGGCTACTTCTGCGCCGTCTTGCTCATCCATCCTACCTGCGGGAACCGACGGCCCCGGGTGTCCGCGCACGCCACAGCGGCGCGGTCACACGGTGCAGCGCCCACGCCAGCACGACGCTGATGGCCGTGGTGAGACCACACGCGATCAGTACGTTTCCGCTGAACACGCGATAACCGAGCGCGGCCATGACCACCTCGAGAACGATGACGTGCACACAGAACAACTCGTAGGAGATCTCACCGAGGAACACCATCGGTCGGCTGGCACACACCCGCGCCCACCAGGACCACTGATCGGCGCCGGTGAGCGGGCCGACGAGACCGACGGCGATCACCAGATACAACACGTGTTTGACGATCGTCGCCGACGCAGTGGTCGGGGTGATCGTCGGTTCGCCCGCGATCGAGCTCCCGGACACCAGAAACGCGGCGATAGCGACGCCTACCCATGCGGTGGTGTTCCACCGGCGGATCAGCGGCGCGCAGACCGCGAGTAGCATCCCGCCGACGAACCAGCCGAAGAAGGCCGGCGCCCACAAACGTGCTGTCGGATTCATCCCCGCACTGCCCGCGACGATCGCCGACCACACGGGGCTGACCAGCAACAACGGCACCAGCGCCGCGATGAGAAGATCCGGTCGCCACCCGCCGCGACGACCCGGTCCACGGATCAGACCGGCCATGACGATCCAGCCGACCAGCGGCAGGACCAAATAGAACGCGACTTCGGCGGCCAGGCTCCACATCTGCGTCAGCCCGGAGTGCAGGTGCCCGAACCCGTACACCTGCGTCAGCGTCATGTTGCGCAGGAAGCCCGACCAGCCGGTGCCGGTCGGTGACTCCTCGCCGCCGGGTGGGGCGATCGCGTACAGCAGATAGACGCCGATGACGGTGATCCAGTACGCGGGCAGGATGCGTCGCGCCCGGTGCCAGAAGTACCGTCCGACGCCAGGCAGTTGCGAGTCGCGGATGTCCGCGCGCGCCGCCCGCACCCAGGGCGTGAACAACAGGTACCCCGAGAGCACGAAGAAGATCGCGACACCGATCTCGAAGCGCGCGAACAGTCGGCCGGCGTAGTCGTCTGTGTAGTGCCCGGTCCAGAACGCGGCGTGGGTCAAGCACACCGACAGCGCAGCGATGGTGCGCACGCCGGTAAGTGCGGGAACGCGCGAGGCCATGCGCCGATCCTGCCAGCCGCTGCGCCGCCCACCGCGCAGGTGGTGGCACGATGATTCCATGGCGGGCACACCGGATTCGGATCGCCGAACGCGTATTCGCGGCCAGATTTGGAAGGAGGGGCAGAAGGTCGATGGTTTCTCACTCGACGGCATCTCCGATCGTCTCCACTGCGCCGACACGCTGATCTGGGCCGATCTCGACTGCCCGTCTCACGATGATCTGATTGCGTTGGCAAAAGAACTCGACCTCGACAGCGTTGCGATCGAGGACACGATCGCCGCCGCCGAGCGCGTCAAGACCGTGAATTACCGCGACTACACCTTCATGACCGTCTACGCGATCACCGCCGCCCCGACCGGCGACGACACGAATCCACCGACGGGCGACGCGGCGCGTTCGGATCAGCACTCCCCGTACACGCAACGCGCCAAGTCGTTTGTTCTGCATCGCATTTCGATTTTCGTCAAGCAAAATGCGTTGATCACGGTGCGGATGACGCCGGGATTCGACATCTCCGTGGTAACCCAGCGATGGGCGGAGATCGGCGGCGAACAATATGGCATCGGCGCGTTGCTGCACGGCCTGCTCGACGTCGTCGTCGACGGACACTTCGATGCCGTCCAGCGCCTCGACAACGACATCGAGGATCTCGAGGCCCTACTGTTCGACGAGTCCGTCGCCGCTCGAACATTGCAGCGCCGAACCTACGATCTCCGTAAGGACCTCGTGCTTCTGCGCCGAGTCGTGGTGCCCATGCGCGAGGTCATTGCGGCGATCCAGCGGCACCGCTACGAGAACGAGGCGCCACCGGAACTCGACCCCCACTTCTCCGACCTCTACGACCACGCGCTGCGAGCGGCGGAGTGGACAGAATCGTTGCGCGACATGATCACCACGGTGTTCGAGACCACCCTGTCGTTGGCCGACGCCCGCCTGAACACCGTCATGAAGAAGCTGACGGGGTGGGCCGCGATCATCGCCGTGCCCACCGCCATTACCGGCTTCTACGGGCAGAACGTCTCGTTCCCGTTCTTCCAGACCACCACCGGTTTCATGGTCAGCTCGGTGTTGATCGCGGTCACCGTGATCGCCCTGTACACCACGTTCAAGCGGCGAGACTGGTTGTAGTCCGCCACTATGCACGCCGCCCGTGGCACGATGGCAGGTGATGGGCGACGGGTGTGGTGAGAGGGGATCGGTTCGATCCGTCTCAGGGGTAACCCCTGGGTGCAGTTCACAGTTGGGCACTGCGTCCGACGCCGCGCAGCACGCTGCACGTGCAGGCCGGCGCCGCAGCATGGTTGTGGTCACCGCACCCGTCATCCATCGTCCGAACGCCCGTGCTCGACGTGGTCGATGCGGTTGGATCACTCGATGACCGACGCCACTCTGGCTTTCGATCAAGTCCGCGATCTCGCCGCCGAGTTCTCGCGGATCCACACCGGATGGACCTGGCCGGAGGTGCTCCGCGCACTGCGGGCAGTACTCTCCCAGGATCTGGCGGATGCGGTGGCACCGCGCCTGTTCGAGCTCTCCCCGACCGAACCTCGCCATCCCGAAGCGGTACTCATCGAGGCCCTCGCACCGTGGACGTTGCTGCCGCCGGAGCCGCCCCTCATCCTCCGGCCACAGGAGCCCCGATCGAGTGGGACTGTGCCGGAAGGACTTCCCGACCTCTACGACGTGACACAGTTGGCGCACTGGCTGGATTTCACCGTGCCAGAACTCGAATGGTTTGCCGATCGCGGCGGCTGGCTACGGACTTCGCGACCGCCGTTACGCCACTATCGAATCTGGCGCCGGAGCAAGCGGGACGGCTTTCGGGTGATCGAAGCACCGAAGCCACGGATGCGCGAAACCCAGCGCCGCCTGCTGCGGCGCCTCGTGGAACACATACCGGCACATCCCTGCGCGCGCGGGTTCGTCGCCGGATCGTCGACCACCGCTTTCGCGTGGCCCCACTCCGATCAACCCGTCGTACTGCGCGCCGACCTCCGACACTGCTTCGAAACCATCACCACTGCCCGAGTGCGCAGGGTGTTCCATGAGGTCGGCTACCCGGCACACATCGCCCGCATCCTTGCCGAACTCTGCACCACCGCAACACCCATCGATGAACTCGGTGGTATTGATCCGGCTCATCGCGCACTGCTGCGCGACCGCCACCTCCCGCAGGGCGCTCCGACGTCACCCCAGCTGGCGAACCTGGTAATGCGCGGACTCGATCGCCGGTTGGATGGGTACGCCCGTGCCAATGGGCTGCGCTATACCCGATACGGCGACGATCTCGCCCTCTCGGGAGACTCCATGGACGCCGATCGCACGTTGTGGGTGGTCCTGAAGATCATTGAGGCCGAAGGCTTCACAGCACACCCCGATAAGGTCCGCGTCATGTACCAGCACCAACAGCAACGCCTTGCCGGGTTGGTGGTCAACGACCGACCCCAGGTCTCACGCGCCTCCTACGACAACCTGCGCGCACTGCTGCACAATGCCGCGGCGCACGGCGCGCAGTCGCAGAATCACACCAACCATCCCGACTTCCGCGCACACGTGCTCGGACTGATCTCTTGGGTCGGTGCCACCAATCCCACGCGCCGCCGACGTCTCCTACAGATGGCCGACGCCGTCGACTGGGACTCCTGACGCCATTGACCCCCACCGCCATGTCTGAGATGCCGCGCGACCAGATCGTCGACTCCGCCCCTGACGGTCGAGCGTTTTCACCACCCCTCGCTCGCCCCTGACCCCCGGTGGTCGAGGGATGAGCCGCGTGCGGCGAGTCTGGAGAACCTGGTGAGATGACCAGTATCGCAGCCACATCCACACCCTTTCCACGAGCCCGAAGGTGTTGTCCTCAGATTCTGTCGGTCGCGCGATCACCGGGCCGGTTGTATCGGTACCCGTTCGTGCACTTGTGCCCAAAAGTCGGCTCGCGGGAGGTCCGGTACTCGCCTTGCGACACGGCTTCTCTCAGAACGACTTACGCGCAGTCTTCGGATCGCCGTAGGTGAAGGCGCGCTCGCGCCGGGTGTCGGTGAGTAGCGTCGCCGCCCAGGTGACCAGGGTGCCGGTGCGGTTGCGGATGCCGGCAAGGAAGGCGATGTGGATCGCACCCCAGGCAAACCATCCCACTCGCCCTGACAGACGCAGCGGTCCGGCCTCCAGGATCGCATTCTTCCGGGAAATATAGGCGGCGCTACCGAAGTCCCGGTACCGAAATCCAGGTCGATCGGAGCCTCCGGCGAGGAGCCCGGCGATCACCTCTCCGGCATGCCTGCCGCCCTGCATCGCCACCTCCGCGACACCGGGCAGTTTATTGTAGGAGCTGACGTCACCGACGACGAAGATGTCCGGATGACCCGGGACCGAGAGGTCGTCGGCAACCGGGATGGTGCCGTCGTGCTCCTGTTCGAGCCCGACGGCGTCGGCGAGCGACTTCACGAACGGCACCGCCTCGACGCCGGTCGTCCACAGCGTGGTGCGGGCACCGAAGGTGCGCACCGCCCCGGACTCTTTCTCGGTGATCTCGACGGTGTCGGCACCGACGTCGGTCACATGCACCCCGAAATGTGTTTCTACACCTAGTCGTTCGAGGGTGCGCAACGCACTCGTCGACAGCGACGGACTGAACGACGGCAACAGTCGGTCGGCCCCCTGGAACAGCATCACCCGCGCCTCGTCGGGGTCGATGCTGCGGAACTCCCGGGCCAACGCGTTGTGCGCCAATTCCCGTATTTGGCCTGCCAATTCGACCCCCGTGGGGCCGCCGCCGGCGATCGCGAAGGTCAGCCACGGCTTGCGCTGATCGGGATCGGGCAGTGTCTCGGCGACCTCGAATGCGCCCATCACCTGGCGGCGGATGGCAAGTGCGTCGTCGAGGGTCTTCATCCCGATGGTGTGCTCCATCAGGTGTTCGTTGCCGTGGTAGGCGGTGCGCATACCCACCGCGACGACGAGGTAGTCGTACCCGACCTGCTCGATCGACGAGTCGAGCCGGGTGACGGTGAGAGTGCGCGCCTCGGGATCGATGTCGGTCGCCTCGGCGCAGTAGACGTCGGCATTGCGTTGCTTGCGCAGTAGGTGCCGGATGGGGCTGCTGATCGAGCCCTCCGACAGCAGACCCGTCGCGCATTGATAGAGCAACGGCTGAAACAGGTGACTCGTACCGCGATCGATGACGGTCACCGTCGCTTTCGCGCGCCGGAGGCTGCGCGCCGCGTGTATACCGGCGAAACCGGCACCGAGGATGACTACGTGCGGCCGGGTGTTCCGGCCGCGTTGGGACGCATTCACCTCGCCGATTGTGGCAGAAAGTTCGCCGCCGCGAGCGCCCCTCAGCTCTTCGCCGGTACCGCCGAGGTCACCGCGACGGTCACCGCCGCCGCCGCCGTGGTCGCCGCGAAGACCGCGGGCCAGGCACCGATCTTCTTCGCCAGGGGGTGCGAGATGGTGAAGGCGGAAATGTAGCTGCCGAGCAGGCCGCCAGCGACGGCGGGTCCGCGCCGCAGCCATTCGCGGGTGCAGTAGGCGCCGGCCGAGGTGACGACGACGCCGCCGAGTTCGCGACGGCCCGTCGCACGAAAAGCGCCAAAACCGCCGACCAGGCCGACGGCGACACCAGCAACAGTCGGATCGAATGCCATGATCGTCAGCTTACGCAGGTCGCTCACCCGCACTGTGTGACGGTCCTACCGTGGACGATTCCCGTTGCGTCCCCACCGGAGATCGACAGTCGTCCGTGCTGCGCCCATCACCGTAGGTCCGGGCGATGTTGGCCCCACGGCGTCGCCGGGAAGAGGGCGGAGCACTCGGCTGAGAGCGGCTCAGTCATCCAACGCGGCGTGGAACTCCGCAACGCGCGGCCAGGTCTGGCTGGTGGCCGCCTCACCGGCGATCAGGCCGAGATGGCTGGCCTCGACTGTGGAGAAGTGCACCTGTGGTGAATCGGCGAGCACTTCCACCCCGTGACGCACCGCTTGCCAACTGGCAATGGCGTCGCGGTGGCTACCAAAGAGCGCGATCGGCACTCCAACCGAGGTGAGGTCCACACGGCGTCCGTCGAAATCGACTACACCGGAAGCGAGTTCGCCGCGGAAGACGAAGTTCTCCCACATCTGTTCCGACACCTTGCCCGCATATCCGGGCATCGAGTTCTGGAAGCGATCGATGACCTGCATGCGTGCCAGCGCCTCGGTGTCGTGGGCGTTGCGCATGATGTAGCCGGGCTTCTTCAGTTCCCGCTGCCAAGCGGTCCCGCGGTAGGCGATGCGCACCAGCGGGGCGGGGATGCCGCCGAATGCCCGCAGAGCCACGGTGACGGCCTTGCCGCCGGTCGGCTTCATCAGCTTCTTGACCATTGGATAGGGCGCCAGCGCATCGTAATCCAGGGGCGTGCCGATGGCGACGATCGAGCGGATCGGCAGTTCCGGATGCGCGGCAGCCGTCAACAAGCTGATCGTTCCGCCGATACTCCACGCCACCAGATCCACCTGATCGGCACCCGGATGGTCGTCGAGGACCCGACCGATGGCCTGCGGGACGATGTCGTCGAAGTAGTCCTCGAACCCCATGCCCCGCTCGGCGCGACCGACCTCCCCGAAGTCCACCACATAAGGCACCCGCCCGATCTCGAGGAACTGTTCGACCACCGACTGTCCGGGCCCGAGGTCGTAGCATCGCGCCGACACCGCGAGCGGCGGTACGAGCAACACCGGCGGTCGCTCCGTGGCGCGAGCCGCGGCGACCTGCTCATCGGTACCGTATCGCCGCAACTCGCGGTGTGCGCCCGGATGCAGGACGGTGTGCGGGATCTCGATGTCCGGGGCGACCTGATGTCCACCCACCAAACGCAGGACCAACAGAGCGCCCTCAAGTGTCGGCATACGGCGCAATCTACGCGACCGGTCGTCGGCGACCTCTATGGGGCGTGCTCGCGGGAGTCGGAGTCCTCGCCGCAGAATCGGACGGCCTCGAGGCCAAACACGTAGCACGTGGAACGCTCGACCAGAGTGACAGCGGCGGTCTGGTTGCCCGCACCCATGATCAGATCCCTGCCCGCGGGCCTGTCACGCGGCGGTCGGTTGCGGCGTCGGGCCGGTCATCGATCGACACCATGCCCACGATCCGAGCAGCACGTTCCACGGTCCTCTCCCGCCCGCGTCCGCCACCGGCTCTACCGGTTCTACACCTGGTCCGCCGATGCCGAGATGCCCGAATCACTCGGCTGGCGACCACCGAGACGTGGTGGCCGGCGATCGTGGGCCGGCCCTCGGTCAGCGACTGCTTGGGTGAGTTGCTGGTGTACCGATGCGGTACCGGTCCGGTCGAAGTCCTGTTTGAGCAGCGCACGGGACAGTGTCCCGATTGCGGTCGCATCGGCTGTGTTGAGAGCGCCGACGTAGTTGGAGATCGCTACGGTGACATCAGCCGTGGACGGCTGATCGGAATCCGAGTCGACAACCGCGCGGCGAAGATCGTCGCGGTGATCGCAGCACCGACAAGCAAGACCCACAAGAAGAATCGCGCTGCGCCGGAACCGCCGACAAGTCGTCAGTCGTCACTGGCGAACTCCTTCGGCAGCGAGTGCGTTCAGCGCGTCGAATCCGCTGCGCGACGCATTCTGATAGAGGTCGAGACCTATCGCTACCGACAGATCAATCAGGTAGAAGCCCGGGTCGGAGTGGCGTCCGCTTGGATGGGTTGTCCGTCAGGGAATGAGACAGTGAGCTTGACTGGGGCGCGTCGCCCGACCAATGGCATCCCCAGGAAGCGCATCAGCATGCGGGAGCCGTGAGTTGCAACGACGGTGTCGTCACTCGGTGAGGAGGCGATGCGCCAGCCCGCAGTGATCAGAGCTGCCCTCGCGGATTGCTGGCCGAAGGAGCCGGTCGGAAAAGTCTTGGACTCTATCGTGCGTGCTGTCATTGATCTACCCCCATGCGTTCCGTGCTTCTTTGACCGTACCTCCGACCATGCCGGTGGCGGCTCCGGTGGCTGCGCCGGGACCACACCCGACGCCGACGATCCACAGACCATTTGACACAAAAGATCATGGCGGAGGCTGTTCGTCAAGCGAACCAGTGGGCGACGAGTCACCATAGCGAGAGAAATGATGGGTCAGTGGGGGTAATACCGGGCTCGTGGCCGACCGCGTATTCCCCCGGAGCGGGGAGCCGGGAAGGATGGATGTCAGGCCGGGGCGAATGCGCCGACTCAGCCGGTACGCGCAGCGGCGGCGCTCGCAACTCGTCCTATTTCAACGCGCCCGGTTACCAATCGATATTGGTCGGCAGAGCATCTCGTCACCAGCGACGAAAACGTCACGGAGCTTGGCTGGTCTGCGCCCGCACGCGGTGGGTGCTATTCCCGTGGGCGGAATCGATGGCGCGCGTTGGCTACTGCTGATCCGGCGCGTTCGAGTAACGCTCGTTCGACACGCCGGGTAGAACCCTACTTCAGAAGCAACGACGCATAGAGAACCAAGCCGATCACGGCCGTATCCGCCATCAACATTGCACGAACCTGATGGAGATGCTGCATCATTGCTCGCGTAGTGAGATCCGATTCAGTTTTCTGAACAGGACTACCAAAGCACGCCCTGCGGCGAGGATCAGGAAATGCCGAAGCCATATTTGTGCACAACCGGACTGACGTTCGCCGATGGAGATGATGATGGCAACTGGCGATCAGGATCACCGTGATCACCGACACCGTCTCACGGTGGCCGAAAGCGTTGGCGGGTAAGATGTCTCAGCTGTCAACCGACCGGGACATCGCAGCCAAACCGAGACGCACCGCCACCCAGGGGCGCGTCCCTCAGCCGCACGAGGCCGACACGATCAGCAGTGCGTCGCTAAGTGTGCCGACGGAACACGTTGCCGCGCAGAAAAATACGATAAAGAGTCGCGCAAGACTGCCGCGCGCTCGCCCAATAGTGCGGAAAGCGCGAGGAGTCCGGCCCCACGAGGAGCAGCGTCGCGCCGACGACGCGGAGCAGGGTTCACGCGATACCGTCGAGTCCGGCGATGACGTGCATCAGCGCTGACTTGACGGACCTTGAAGGTCCGATGGTCGCACTGAATTCAGGGTGATGCAGTTCCAGAGTAGGTTCGGCGCGCGGCAAGCGTTCGCGTATCGCGACGCTCACTATCGGTCCGCCCGACGCGAGGGCGAGGCGGTCTGACGGTATCTTCGGGTTCGACCCGTCACCGAGCAAAGGGGAGTTGCATCGACGTACGGGCAGCGCACCGCAATCACCGAGCTTTCTGGCAACAGATCGCCCGGGTGTGCGGCGGTGCCGTGAACGAGGCACCAGGTGGCCTGATCGTCGAGACCGGTATTCAGGCCACCGGATTCAACCAGCTCCATTGTGACGGCGGACCGCAGGAGAGTGACGAGGCGGCGATCGCTGCCGCCGAGAGGCACTTCGGGTCGAGTGGGTCGTGGCGGATCGTTAGCGAAGGCCCCAGCGTCGCGGCCGAGGCGTTCGCCACTCGTCACGGAGTCGAGCGCCAACCGCTGTACCCGGTTATGGCCATGCCCTTGGCTGGTTCCATGCCGCCGCCGAAGACGCCGCTCGTGCTCTCCACCGCGGACGACATCGCTGGCCTCCGCTTGTTCGTGGACTGCGCCGGGGCCGGGTATCGGATGGACCCGGCCTTGCTCAAGCCGCTCGCCACGAACGCGGCGCTGGCGGAGGGCGATCTGCGGTTCCACCTCGGTCGTCTCCACGGGCGCTGCGTCGCCGTGAGCGTGAGCGTGCGGTCCGGAGACACCGTCGGCGTGTATTTCGTCGCCGTCCGGCGAGGCTTCCGCCGGCGCGGGTTCGCTACGGCCGTCACCTGGCACGCGATTCACGCCGGCGCGAACCCGGGCGCCGGCACGGCGGTGCTGCAGGCCACGCCCGCGGGCTACCCCGTTTACGCACGGATGGGATTCACCCGGATCACCGACTACTGGCTATGGGACCTGCCAGGGCTGCATCCACGTCCGTGACCAGGTGGTTCGCCACGGCGTCCCGGTGCTCAATGACCGAGAAGTGACCATCGGCCAGCAGGTGCACACCGGCGTCGCCGGGTCATCACGATCGAGCATCGTCGAGCGATGGCGCCCGCCGAGCACCGCGCACACCCAGCGCGGTCAGCAGAGCCCGCGCCACGCGCTCTCTCGATCAACGCCATATCGACACCCGCACCAACGCACGCGAGCACCAAACCCGGGACCACACCCGAGGACGCCGCTGTCGCACTACGCACCGACCTCACCGGCGGGGAAGCCGCCTCCTACTCGGACGCACCGAATCGGCAGTACCCGGCTCCAGCCAGGCCGCCGACGACATCACCACTGGGATCATGGCGTTCCTACCTTCCTGGTGGGGTACTCGTCCTACCGAGCGCGCGCCCATCCGGCGTCGGACCGGCTCCGAATGGACCATAAGCATTTCGACCACCTGTCCAGTCCTGTCCCGCCCTGAGGAGGCCGAATGGATTCGGTGCGCGAGCATCCCGTATGCCGCGCGGCGGAAACTATCCGCACGTGTGTCGACCAGATGCTGCTCGACACGATCGACGGCCATGCGGCGATACTTGTCGGCGTCGACCCGGACGTCGGGAGTCTCGTCGAGGCCATCCGCGCCGCCGCGATGGGCGGCAAGCGGCTGCGTGGGCAGTTCTGCGTCTGGGGCGCGCGAGTCGCCGCCGAGGCGAGTGGCTCCACCGGGTCCCCGAGCACTCCCGGAGTGTTGAACACAGCGACCGCGATAGAGATGTTCCACCTGGCCGCGCTCATCCACGACGACTTCATGGACGGCAGCGACACACGGCGCGGGGTGCCGACGGTCCACCGCTCCTTCACCGATCGACATGTGGCTGAACACCTGTCGGGGGACGCGGGGACGCACGGGTCGGCGATGGCGATCCTCGCCGGCGACCTGTGTTTGACGTGGTCGGACGAGCTGCTCGGCGACGCCGTCGCCGACCTCGATCGCGCCACCCGATCGGCTGTCCGGTCGATGTGGTCGACGATGCGCGATGAAGCCTTCGCCGGGCAGACCCTCGACATGCTCGCACAGACGCGGGAAACCGTCACACGGCAACGCGCGCGAACCATCCTGCGCTACAAAAGCGCCAAGTACACGATCTCTCATCCCTTGCGGCTCGGGGGTGCGCTGGCCGGTGCGCCCGTCCCCCTCCTCTCGCAGTACGACGAGATCGGCGTCCTCGCCGGCGAAGCGTTCCAGCTGCGCGACGACGTCCTCGGGATGTTCGGCGACCCCGCCGAGACCGGCAAACCCGTCATCGACGACCTCCGCGAGGGCAAACGGACCCTGCTCGTCGCCCTGACCCAGGAGCGCGCCAGCCCCGCAGGCAGGCGCCTGCTGACCACGTCGCTGGGCAACCCGCAGGTCACCGTCGACGACCTTCTCGCGGTGCGGGAGCTGATGGTGTCCACGGGCGCTCTCGCCGATACCGAGGACCGCATCGATGACCTCACCGCTTCGGCGCAGGAGGTGATCGGTCGCATCGAGGTAGACGAATCCACGCGCGCGAGGCTGCGAGAATTGGTGCGACAGTCGGTGAGGCGACGCTCATGACGGTGGTGCCGTCGGCGAAGCCTGTCGTCGAACTGCGTATCTGGGGTGTCGATCGGGTCGGACCTGCACTCCTGCGCGTCGCGTCGGGCCGCCGGGCATTGCGCCATCAGCCCGGCCTGCGGTTCGCGAAAATGATGGGAACGGGATCGGCCCACACGTTCACCCCGCGCGACGCCGACATCCACCATTGGGCGCTACTGACGGTGTGGACCGACGCCGATGCCGCGGCCAACGGTGCGGCGTCACGTTATCTGCGGTCCTGGGATCGAGCGGGCAGCGAGGCTTTGACAGTGCGCATGGTGCCGCTGGCATCGCGCGGTCGGTGGTCGCGGCAAGAGCCGTTCGGCACCAACGCTCCTCGAGCGCACCGTAACGACTGGACAGGCCCGGTGGCGGCTTTGACCCGGGCCCGGCTGCGACCCACGCGCATGACGTCGTTCTGGCGGGCGGTACCCCCGGTGGTCGAAAACCTCACGGCCGCACCAGGAGTGCGACTGGCACTCGGAGTCGGCGAGGCGCCGATCGGCCTGCAGGGCACCTTCACACTCTGGGAGAACTCCGAAGCGCTGACCGACTTCGCCTACCGAAGTGCAGGTCACGTGTCGGCGATCCGCGACACGGGTCCACAGCGCTGGTACGCCGAAGAATTGTTCGCCCGATTCGGCGTCGACTCGGTGACCGGGACCTACCGGGGGAACACGCCGTGACCGCCGGCGAGGTGGCCGACCGGGCCGAAGCCGCGTCTGGACGGCAGCCCCCGCCCCTACGGGTGGCGGCGTGGATTCTGTTGGCCATCAGTGTCGGTGTGCAGATCGCGTTCCCCCTCACCGGTGGCGGCAACGTCGTGCTCACCACCATCGTCGTGGTGGCGATGTCGGCGGCAATGTTGTGTCATGGTGCGGCGACACACGGTGTGCGGGGACTTCTCTGCTTGCTCGCCGTGGGCGGCGGCGGTGGTCTGCTCGCCGAGGCCGTCGGGGTTCACACCGGAATCCCGTTCGGGGACTACACCTATACCGACGAACTCGGCGGGAAGATCCTTGGCGTCCCGGTGGTGGTACCGCTTGCCTGGATCATGATGAGCTGGCCGGCGTTCCTCGTGGCACAACGACTTGCGGGCCGAAAGCTATGGGCGGTACCACTTCTGGGCGCGTACGCGTTGACCGCGTGGGATGTGTTCCTCGATCCGCAGATGGTGGACGCCGGGTACTGGCGATGGTCGTCGCCGCATCCGGGATTGCCGGGTGTCGAGGGGATTCCGCTGACCAACTTCGCGGGTTGGCTGCTGGTATCGGCGTCGATGATGGCAGTACTCAGCGCAGCGATCGGGCGTCGCGAACCGACACCGACGGCCGACCCTCGCTCCGCCGAGTTGCTTCCGCTGGTCGCCTACCTGTGGGTATATGGGTCGTCGGTGATCGCTCATCTGTTGTTCTTCGGCCGGCCACCGGTCGCACTGGTCGGCGGACTGGTGATGGGTGTTGTCGCAATCCCACTGGCCATCAGCATGTTCCGGGAGGTTCGACGATGATCGTCCGGCAGCGCGTCGTCCTCCGATGGGCCGTGAACGCCGGTACCGCATTGGCCGCGGCCTCACTCGTCCTGACCGCGTCGAATGCCCGGCGGATTCGCACGCCCGACGTCGATGCGCTGCCGGTCGCCGAGCCGCTGTCAGTGCTCATCCCCATGCGCGACGAGGCCGCGAACGCGCCGGGGTGTCTCCGTACGGTGCTCGCGGCTATCGATCGTTGGCCAGGGCCGGCCCGCGTCGTGGTCGTCGACGACGAGTCGACCGACGACACCGCGGAGATCGTGGCGCTTGTCGCCGCCAACGACTCGCGCCTCTCTCTCATCTCGGGAACGCCGCCGCCGGCCGGTTGGCTCGGCAAATCGTGGGCGTGTCATCAGGCAGCACACCATGTTCCCGGTGACGGGGTGCTGGTCTTCGTCGATGCCGATGTGCGGGTCAGCCCGTTCGCCTTCACCGCGACCGTCGCGGCCCTGCGCGCGGCCGGTCTCGCGGTGTTGTGCCCGTATCCCCGTCAACGTGCCGATGGCCCGGCAGAGCGGCTGATCCAGCCGCTGCTGCAATGGTCGTGGATGAGCACGCTGCCACTCGGCATCGCCGAGCGGTCGTCGCGTCCCAGTCTGTCGGCGGCAAACGGCCAGTTCCTGGCCGTCGATGCCGAGACCTACCACCGAGCGGGCGGTCACGCGTCCGTGGCGGATGAAGTTCTCGAGGACATCGCTCTGCTGCGTGCGATCAAGTCCGTCGGCGGTCTGGGTGGGGTCGGTGCCGGTGCGCACCTGGCGCAATGCCGGATGTATCACGGCCACCGCGAGATTCGAGATGGCTACCGCAAGTCGCTGTGGTCGGCGTTCGGTTCGTCCGCCGGGGCCGTCGGCGTGGTGACGATGCTGGTACTGGCTTACATCATCCCGGCAGTGGCGGCACTCACGGGTTCGAGAATCGGGCTGCTGGGCTACGCCGCAGGTGTGGCGTCGCGAGCGATCTCGGCATCTGTCACCGGCGGGCGCGCGTGGCCCGACGCCTTGGCCCATCCGCTGTCCATCGCGGGATTCGCCGCGCTCACCGCGGATTCGCTGCAGGCCCATCGCCGAGACCGATTGCGCTGGAAGGGGCGTGCGCTTGCGGGGACAACACCGCGAGAGCGGGAGGTTCGCCGTGGCTGAGGTCATAGTGGTCGGTGCGGGCGTCGGCGGGCTGGCCGCGGCCATCCGGCTGCAGCACGCCGGGCATCGGGTGAGCGTCCTAGAGCAATCTAGTTCCGTCGGAGGCAAACTCGGGACCTTGGAGCACGACGGCTTCGTCTTCGACACTGGACCGTCGTTGGTGACGATGCCACACATCCTCGCCGAACTGTTCGCGGCGACCGGCACACCCGTCGACGACGTCCTCGATCTGCAGCGGCTGCCGATCGCCGCCCGATACCGGTTTCCCGACGGCACCGATCTCGACGTCCCCGGCGACCTCGCCGAGATCCCCGATGCACTCGACGCAGCCCTCGGAGCCGGATGCGGTGCGCAGTGGTCGAGCTTTCTCGATCACGCCCGCAGGATCTGGGATGCCACCCACGGCCCCTTTCTCGAGTCTCCGATCAGCCTGCGTGACATGGCTTCTCTGGCCCGACGTGTAGACGATGTGCGCACTGTCGCCCCGTGGTCGTCCTTGCGCGGCCTTGCGTCGCGGTATCTGCACGATCCACGCCTGCGCATGATGGCCGACAGGTATGCCACCTATACCGGCTCCGACCCGCGTCGCGCCCCGGCCGCACTGGCAAGTGTGCCCTGGGCCGAACAGCACTGGGGCTCCTGGTATGTGCGCGGCGGCCTCGGCCGCATCGCCATCGCGCTCACCGATCGGCTCAACGCCCTCGGCGGGCACGTCGAGACCGGGACCGCGGTGCGTGAAATCCGTGTCCGCGACGGCCGCGCCGACGGTGTCATCACCGCGGCGGGCGATCTGCGTCCCGCTGATCTGGTGGTAGCCAATGCCGATGCAGCTCAGGTGTATTCCTCACTCGTGGACACATCGCCGGCGCGTCGCCAGCTTCGTCGATTGCAACGGAGCACGCCATCGCTGTCGGGTTTCGTCATCCTGCTCGCCCTCGGCGACGAGCCACCCGGACAGCCACATCATCGAGTGTTGTTCCCCACCGACTACGACGCCGAGTTCGACGCGGTCTTCGGCCGCCAGGGAGTTCCACGTCCCGTCACCGATCCCACCGTCTACATCACCGCACCGGACGACCCGGCCATCGTGCCCGCCGCAGGAACCGGCGCGTGGTTCATCCTGGTAAATGCGCCGCGTCACGACCCGGAATCAGGAACAGATTGGGACAGCGACGGTCTCGTGCAGTCCTACGCCGACCACGTGCTGGAAGTGATGGCTGCTCGCGGAATCGACGTTCGCCATCGCATTCGTCACCGGATCGAACTCAGCCCCGCCGATCTCGCCCGCCGCACACTCACGCCGGGCGGTTCGATCTACGGGAGTTCATCCAACGGTCCGCGCGCTGCGTTCTTGCGCCCCGCCAACGCCTCCCCCATCCCCGGCCTCTACCTCGTCGGAGGTTCGGCCCACCCCGGCGGTGGCCTGCCATTGGTTCTGCTCTCAGCGAAGATCACCGCCGGGCTCATCGGCCGGGCCTGACAGCCCGCCAGCATCATTTGCTGCCAGACCACCCTTGGTCATACAACGCCAGATTCTCCTCGCGCACGATGTTCTTCTGAATCTTGCCGGTGGCCGTCTTCGGCAGTTCTCCGACCACGATGATCCGCTTGGGAATCTTGTACGCGTCGATGTGCGCACCCATGTTCGTGCGGACGATCGCTGGGTCGATGTGCGCGCCCTCCTTCGGAACCACGAACGCGGTGATCGCCTCCGACCAATGCGCATGAGGCAACCCGACCACAACCACTTCGGCGGCCTCGGGAGCCGCTGTGTAGAGCGCTTTTTCGACCTCCAATGAGGAGACGTTCTCGCCGCCGGTCTTGATGACATCCTTACGGCGGTCGACAAACCAGAGGATCCCGTCCTCGTCGAAGCGCCCGATGTCACCGGAATGGAACCAGCCATCTCGGAACGCGTCATCGGTGTCGTCCGGCCGACCGAGATACTCGGTCATGACATGCGGGCCGCGATAGACGATCTCGCCCTCATCCCCCTGCCGGACCGGGTTGCCTGCCTCGTCGACGATTGCCACCTGCACATTGACTACGGGCGTGCCAACCGCGCCGGGATGGGTCAGTTGGTTCTCCGGACGGAATATCGTTGTGGTGGGGCTCATCTCGGTTTGACCGAAGAGCAGATAGAACTCGCAGCCAAAGGTGGAGATACAGCGCTCGAGCAGATCCTGCGGCATGGGCGCCATCGCGTAGAGCGCACGTCGCAGACTCGACAGGTTCCGTTCTCCGATCGTCGGGTGTTCGAGCATGGCGCGAAACATCATCGGCAGCCCGAACAGCTGAGTGATGCCTTCGGCCTCGATCAGGGACAGCAATTGCCCCGCGTCGAATCCCGGCAAGATGTGGATCGCCGCGCCCACCATGATCGCGGTGGTGCAGTGACAGTTGAGCTGAGCGGTGTGGAACATCGGCAGGAGCGCCGCGAATCGGTCATCGGGACGGAAAGCACCCTCGATCACCATCGTCATCGATTCGAGATACACCGCGGTGTGGTTGCCCACGACACCCTTGGGCGCCGAGGTGGTGCCGCTGGTGTAGAGGTAGGTCAGTGCCGCGCGGTCGTCCACTACCACCTCGGGTTCGGAGCTGTCGTCGTGGCTTGCCAGGTCGTCGAAGCTCTCGACCGGAGTGTCACCGAACGTCGTGCCACCCGATCCTGTTGCGCCCTTACCGATCACGATGACTCGCTCGATACGCGCGGCGCTTTTCACCGCGGCCGACATGACAGAGGTCAAAGTGTCTGCGACGAGAAAGATCCGCGCCGCCGAGTCGTTGAGGACGTAGCCCACCTCCTGGGCACGCCAGGCGAGGTTGATCGGCACACAGACCACACCAAGCTTGGCGCAGGCGTAGTACACCATCAGGAATTCGATACTGTTGCCCGAAGCCAGGGACACCGCGTCACCAGTGCCGATACCGCGGTCGGTGAGCGCATGCGCCAGCCGATTCACACCGATATTGAACTCGGCGTAGGACATCCGTCGCTCTCCTTCGACCACCGCGGTCGCCGACGGCGTACGCGCAGCGCTACGCGTCAGGCTGTCCCCAACATTCACACGGTGGACGAGATTCGACTGGAGCGCGTTGGTGGTCACTGAGGCCTCCTAGTGAATGTAGATGTACTTCGATGATCAGTGAAACAGGGACTCAGTACGGCTCGCAAGGGTTTCAGCAATTCTCCCCAATTGTCACTACCTGGCGAGATAAGGTCATGCGTGGGTCAGCCGCGGGCAAGTGGCCGAATCTATTGATTAGTGAATGAGGATTGACTACGCTCGAGCCGGAGGCGGATCGGACGTTTGAGCGAGCCGAGTAGGAGACATCGTGACCTTCGACGTAGAAGCCCTGTACGGACGGCACGCAGACGACCGGTGGAACCGGGTCAGCGTGACCGACCTGGTCGAGAGGGTGACCTGGAGCCACCCCGATCGTATTGCGCTGCTTGCACTTTCTGACGCGTATGGCGATGAACGGTTCGCGTCGTTGACCTATCGCCAGCTCGACGAACTCACCAACCAGATCGCGCAGGCGCTGACCGGGCGTGGCGTCGGACGCGGCGACATCGTGCTCATCGTCGGTGAGAACTCCGCCGAGGGGTACGCCATGAAGCTCGGCACCGCCAAAGCAGGTGCGGTGGGCGCGGCACTCAATCCGTCGATGGCCCCGGACGTGATCGCCGATATCGTGCGCAGGATCGAGCCTCGCTTGGTCGTGGTTGACGGCGCCTTCGTCGACCACGTCACGCGCAGCCTCGAGCCGAGTGGCTTGGCGATCGACGTCACCATCCCCATCGGCGGCGCGATCGCTCCTGGGTCGGTGTCGTTCGCCGACTTCGTCGACGACCAACCCACCTCCGAACCCGAAGTGGCCATCCACGGCGACGACATCTGGGAGATCCTGTTCACCTCAGGGACTACGTCGATGCCGAAGGCGGCGATGATGTCCCATGTCAGCGGCACAATGTCGGCACACGGATTCGCCTTGTCGTTGACCCGCGGCCTCGACATCGAGTCCGACCTCGTCTCGGGAACACAACTGCCGATGATCTACCACGTCGGTCACACCATCTTCATTCTCGCCACCTTTGCCGCCGGCGGTACCTTCATCCTCGGGCGGCGTCCCGACCCAGTGGTGGCCGCCAAGGCTGTCGCCGACCACCGGATCACCATGCTGTGGGCTGGTTCCCCCGCGATGGTCGCGGCCTTCGCGGATGCCGCCTCCGTCGCCGAGCAGGACATCTCCTCACTGACCGTCCTGGTCTACGGCTGGGGCGCGGTACCACCGGCAATCTTCGATAAACTCCGCGCACAGGCGCGGGAACTGAAGATGATGGGCATCTTCGGACAGACCGAAGCAATCGCCTGCCACAGATTCTGGCCGTCGCGCGAGGTCGATGTCTACCGCACCACTGCGCCCGCCACCAACTACGTCGGTCTCCCCAGCGCCTTGCTGGCATCGGAGATCGTTGATGCGGAGGGCAATTCGCTCGCCGGACGACCAGGAGTCGCCGGCGAGGCGGTCTATCGGACCCCCAGCGTCACCGCCGGCTACTACCGCGACAAGGCAGCCACCCGGACAGCCTTCGCCGATGGCTGGTTCCACTCCGGCGACAGCTGCATGTACGACGAGAGCGGCCTGCGCATCATGGTCGACCGGTTCAAGGACATCGTGAAGACCGGGGGCGAGAACGTCTCATCGCTGCGCGTGGAATCGGTTGTTGTCGGACATCCGTTGGTGGAGAAAGCCGCCGTCATCGGACTCGCCGACGAGCGCTGGGGCGAAGTGGTGACCGCCGTCGTCGTGCCCGTGAAGGGTGCAGATATTGATCCGGACAATGTCATCGCCTACGCGCGTGAACGATTGGCCGGCTACGAGACCCCCAAGCGAATCATCGTCACCGATGAACTCCCGGAGACCGTCGGCGGCAAGGTCCTCAAATACAAACTACGCGCCTTGCATTCCTGACTGCACCACCTTCCATACCTGAGATCAGAAGAGGTAATACCGGATGAACTTCGAAGAGTCCGCCGAGCATCAGGACCTGCGTCGAGCAGTCGCCAAGCTGTGTGAGCGCTTCGGCGACGAGTACTTCCGCGATGTCCTGGCCCGCGACGCCAAGACCGACGAGCTGTGGTCGGCACTCGGCGAGCACGGCTTCCTCGGCGTCAACCTACCCGAGGAATACGGTGGTGGCGGAGCGGGGATCGCCGAGCTGGCCATCGTAGTCGAAGAGACCGCGGCAGCCGGGTCACCGCTGCTGTTGCTGCTGGTGTCGGCCGCGATCTCCGGGGAGGTGCTCAAGGACTTCGGGACCGCTGAGCAACAGCAGCGCTGGCTACCAGCAATGGCCGACGGCAGCGACAAGATGGTCTTCGCCATCACCGAACCCAATGCGGGCTCTAACAGTCACCAGATCTCCACCACGGCCACCCGCGACGGTGACGGATGGCTCCTGCGCGGCACCAAGTACTACATCTCCGGTGTCGACGAGGCCTCTCACCTTCTGGTGGTTGCGCGCACCGGCACCACCGACTCCGGTCGCGGCACGATGACGCTGTTCGTCGTCGATACCGACGCACCGGGTCTGCAGCGCAACATGATTCCGGTCGAGGTGCGCGCTCCGGAGAAGCAGTTCACCCTGTCCTTCGACGATGTCCGCGTCGGCGACGACCGCCGTGTCGGCGAGGTCGATGCCGGTATGGAGATCGTGTTCCGCGGGCTCAATCCCGAGCGAATCACCGGTGCGGCGATCGAGAACGGCATCGCCCGCTACGCGCTGGCCAAGGCAGCGCGGTATGCCAGCGAGCGCGAGGTGTGGGGGGTGCCCATCGGCAGCCACCAGGGTGTGGCACATCCGATGGCGGCGGCCGCCATCGAACTCGAGGCCTCTCGTCTGATGATGGCCAAGGCCGCGTGGTGCCACGACAACCGTAAGCCCGCCGGCGAGGTATCGAATATGGCCAAATACCTCGCCGCAGAGTCGGCTTTGCATTCTATCGACACCGCCATCCAGACCCACGGCGGCAACGGCCTGGCCACCGAGTACGGACTGGCACACCTCTGGGGGATGGCGCGCCTGCTCAAGATCGCCCCGGTCAGCCGCGAGATGATTCTCAACTACGTCAGCGGCCACTCCCTCGGCCTCCCCCGGTCGTACTGAAGACTTTCCGAAGGAGACGAGTGCCGATGAAAACACTACAGAGCACCTTCGACTTTCGGTCGGAGACGGCGCGTGCCAACCGCACCGGGAACCTGGAACGGATCGACGACCTCCATCGCCAGCAGTCGTTGGCCAACGCCGGCGGTGGCGCGAAATACACAGCGCGGCATCGTGATCGCGGCCGTATGCTGGCCCGCGAGCGCGTGGAGCTACTCCTCGACCGCGACGCACCCTTCCTCGAACTGGGCACGGTCGCGGCCTGGGGTACCGAATACGCGGTGGGTGCCAGCGTGGTCACCGGAATCGGTGTGGTCAGCGACGTCGAGTGCATGATCGTCGCGCACGATCCGACCGTGCGTGGCGGCGCGTCCAATCCGTACACTTGGAAAAAAGTGTTGCGCGCCATGCATATCGCGCGCGAGAACCGCCTACCGTTGATCAACCTGGTGGAGTCCGGCGGCGGCGACCTCGAGCGGCAATCCGAGCTCTTCGTTCCGGCTGGACGGCTGTTTCACGATCTGTCCGCGTTGTCGGCGTCGGGAGTACCGACCATCGCCTTGGTGTTCGGCAACTCCACGGCCGGCGGCGCATACGTACCCGGCATGTGTGACTATACGGTCATGGTCGCCAACCAGGCCAAGGTGTTTCTCGGTGGCCCCCCACTGGTCAAAATGGCCACCGGCGAGGACGCCGACGACGAGAGCCTCGGTGGTGCCGAAATGCACGCCCGCACTTCAGGTCTTGCTGACTACCTGGCGCACGACGAGTTCGAGTGCATCTCTCTCGGCCGGGAGATAGTCGAACATCTCAACTGGCGCAAGGCGGGCCCCGGCCCGACCGAGTCACCCGACGAACCGCTCTACTCCGCAGACGAATTGCTCGACATCGCTTCGGTGGATCTCAAGGTGCCCTTCGATCCGCGCGAGGTGATCGCCCGCGTCGCCGACGGCTCACGATTCGAGGAATACAAGCCGCTCTACGGTACCGCGCTGGTCACCGGCTGGGCATCCATTCACGGCTTCCCGGTGGGCATTCTGGCCAACGCACGCGGTGTGCTTTTCAACGCCGAGGCCAAAAAGGGCGCGGAGTTCATTCTCTTGTGCAACCAGACCGATACGCCCTTGATCTTCCTGCAGAACACCACCGGCTTCATGGTCGGCACCGAGTACGAGCAGCAAGGCATGATCAAAGACGGATCCAAGATGATCAACGCGGTGACCAACTCGAAGGTACCGCACATCACCATCAACATGGCGGCCTCATACGGCGCAGGCAATTACGGAATGTCAGGCAGATCGTATGATCCGCGACTGCTGTTCACCTGGCCGAACTCCAAGACCGCGATCATGGGGCCCGAGCAGTTGGCCGGCGTCATGTCGATCGTCGCGCGGCAAGCGGCCGCAGCCGCAGGACGTCCATTCGACGAGGAGGCCGACAACATTCGGCGAGCCGCACTTGAGGAGAAGGTCGAAGCAGAGTCGTTGGCGCTGTTCATGAGTGGCCAGGGCTTCGACGACGGGATCATCGATCCGCGTGATACCCGGTCGGTCCTCGGGATCTCCTTGTCGATGTGCCACAACAACAAGATCGAGGGAACCCGCGGCTTCGCGGTGTTCCGGATGTGAGGTGCCTACCGTGATCACCAAGATCCTCGTCGCCAACCGCGGCGAGATCGCGCGCCGGGTCTTCCGTACCTGCCGCGACATGGGTGTCTACACCGTGGCCGTCTATTCCGACCCCGATGCCGATGCCCTGTTCGTGCTCGAGGCCGACGAAGCCGTGCCGCTCGGCGGCACGACGCCCGCCGAGTCATACCTGCGCGCCGACCTGGTGCTGGCCGCAGCGCAGCGAGTCGGTGCCGACGCCATCCACCCCGGATACGGATTCCTCTCGGAGAATGCACAATTCGCCGAGCAGTGCACCGAAGCCGGTATCGTGTTCATCGGTCCGGGTATCAGGGCCATCGAACTCATGGGCTCCAAGCTCACCGCCCGCGACCTCATGAAGGACGCCGGGGTGCCGGTGCTGCCGGGCTGCGACCTGACCGGGGTCGCCGACGCCGACATCCCCGCGCTGGCCGACGAGGTGGGCTGGCCGATACTGGTCAAGGCCAGCTTCGGTGGCGGTGGACGCGGAATGCGTATCGTCCGCGACCATGCCGCGCTCATCGACGCCATCGCCTCCGCGAGGCGCGAGGCGGATGCCGCCTTCGGCAATGACACCGTCTTCCTCGAGCATTACCTCGACGAACCGCGCCACATCGAGATCCAGATCTTCGGTGATACGCACGGCACCATCGTTCACCTCAACGAACGTGAGTGCTCGATCCAACGTCGTCACCAAAAGATTGTGGAGGAATCCCCATCCCCCGCAGTCAGTCCCGAGTTGCGCGCCACCATGGGTGCGGCGGCTGTCCAAGCGGGAAGAACGCTGGAATACGTCGGCGCGGGCACCGTCGAGTTCCTCCTGGCCCCCGACGGTCGGTTCTACTTCCTCGAAGTCAACACCCGCCTGCAGGTAGAGCATCCGGTCACCGAGCTGGTCACCGGACTCGACCTGGTGCGGCTGCAGATCGACGTCGCCAATGGCGCCCCGCTGCCATCGGCGGCGACCGCCCCGACCATCACCGGGCACGCGATCGAGGCGCGTATCTACGCCGAGGACGCCGCCAACGGCTTCCTGCCTGCGGCCGGCCATCTCGATCTGTTCGAGATCGCCATGGAACCCGGTATCCGGCTCGACACCGGTGTGCGGTCCGGCGATGTGGTCTCCACCAACTACGATCCGATGCTGGCCAAGGTCATCGCCTACGGTGCCACCCGCGCGGAGGCAACCACACGTCTGGCACGTGCCCTGCAACGCAGCAGGATTCAGGGGGTAACCACCAATCTCAATCTGCTCGTGGGTGTTCTGCGCAGCGACGAGTTCGCCGCCGGCGACATCGACACCCACTATCTGGACCGCAGCGACATCCCAGACCTGATCGGACGGCCCGACGCCGCCACGGTGCGGGCTGCCGCTCTGGCCGCCGCACTCGCCGACCAGTCCGAGCAGCGGGCCCAGGCGCGAGCGTTGGCCGGAATCGCCTCGGGTTTCCGAAACAATCTCGCCCAGTTGCAGTCTCGCGAATATCTTGTCGGCGATGAGGTGGTGCGTGTCGGCTACGGTCTCGGCGTCGCCCCGCGGTTCGAGGTGGATGGCCAGCCGGTAAACGCGCAGGTGCTGACGATGACACCCACCGACGTCGACATCGTGACCGATGGGGTGCGTCGTCGATTCACCATGTCGACCGGCCACAACTCCCGCCTGGTGACGTGGGCATCGGGCAGCATCGAGTTCGTCGACGTGCCCCGATTCCCGGACTCCACCGAGGCAATCACCCCGGGGTCGCTCGTCGCTCCCATGCCAGGCACCGTCTCACGTGTGCAGGTCGCTGTGGGCGACGAAGTCGCCGCAGGCACTGTTGTACTCGTCCTCGAAGCCATGAAGATGGAGCATTCCATTGTGGCCGAAACCGATTCGGTGGTCAGCGAGATCCCCGTCTCGGTGGGCCGCTCCGTGGAAACCGGAACCGTCCTGATCGTGCTTGAGGACAACTCCGAGGTGCAAGGCCAATGACCGACGAGGTTCTCTACAACGTCGAAGGCGGCGCCGCGTGGATCACGATCAATCGCCCGGAGGCGCGCAACGCGCTGAACAGGGCGGTGCGTGAAGGTCTCAAGACGGCCTTCGTCTCTGCCGAGGCCAACCCCGAGGTGTCGGTGGTGGTGCTCACCGGCGCCGGCGACAAGGCATTCTGCGCCGGCGGCGATCTCAAGGAGATGGCCGACGTGTCGCTGACGGTCCCGCCGCCGGACTATGTGCCGCAACCTAATCGGACGGTACCGATGACCAAGCCTGTCATTGCGGCAGTCAACGGTGGAGCCTACGGTGGCGGCTTCTTGCTGGCGCAGTCGGCCGACCTGGTGATCGCGGTGGAGAACGCGAGGTTCGGCATCTCCGAGATCAAGATCGGCCGGGGCGCGCCCTGGGCCGCGCCGCTGCCGTGGCTGCTCCCGCCACGTATCGCCATGCAGATGCTGGTCACCGGCGATCCGTTGACAGCCCAGCGGGCCTATGAGGTCGGCCTGGTCAACGAGGTGGTCCCGTACGACAAGCTGATGACGCGCACAAGAGAATGGGTTTCGCGCATCGCCGCAAACGCACCGCTGTCGGTACGTGCGGGCAAAGCCACGGTCTACGCTGCGGCGCGCCACCACCGAGACGACGCCTTCGACGCCGCCGAGGCCATCTGGACACCCGTGTATCTCAGCGAAGACGCGCAAGAGGGACCGCGCGCATTCGCCGAGAAGCGCACCCCCGTCTGGCGGGGACGATGAGCCGCACAGAGGTGGTGGCCGGACTCGTCGCGGATCTGAGCGCCGAAGCCGCTGCGCTGCAGGAGATTCTCGCGACCCTCGACGATGCCGACTGGGACATCGACACTGCGGCCGTGGGCTGGACCATCCGCGACCAGATCGCCCACCTCGCCCACTTCGACAGCATCACCCGACTCGCCATCGCCGATCCGGTGGCATTCGAGTCCTTGCGTGACGACGACGTGGACGATCTGCAGAGCTACGTCGACGAGGTCGGCGCCCGTTATGCGGATAGGACCGGCACCGAGATGCTGCAGTGGTGGCGCTCGGAGAGCGCCGAGCTGACCGCGGCGATGCTCGCCGCCGATCCCGCCCAGCGCGTCCCCTGGTTTGGGCCGGCGATGAGTCTGCCCTCGAAGATCACCGCCCGCATCATGGAGACCTGGGCACACGGTCAGGACGTCGCCGATGCCCTCGGCGTCGTCCGCGAGCCCACCGATCGCCTGCAGAACGTCTGCCGCATCGGTGTGCTTGCCCTCCCCAACAGTTTCCGTACTCGCGGACTCGACGTGCCGACCGTCCCGGTGTTCGTCGAACTCACCGCACCCGACAGTCGGTCGGTGTGGCAGTGGGGCGACCCGGCAGCAACAGACTCGGTCCGCGGATCGGCCCTCGACTTCTGCCTTGTGGTCACCCAACGGCGCCATCGCGACGACACCGCCCTGGAGATCTCTGGTGCGGTCGCAGATCAATGGATGACCATCGCCCAGGCCTTTGCCGGACCGGCCGGCCAAGGCCGTGACCCCGGTCAGTTCGCACCCCCAGCCGCGGATCAGGGCACCCCCAACAACGATCGGCCAGGAGCATTATGACGACCGCGCACGCACGCCGGCCCCCCGTCCGCATCGGCAACATCTCCGGTTTCTACGGTGACCGTCTCGCCGCCTTCCGGGAGATGATCGACGGCGGCCCCGTCGATGTCGTGACGGGTGACTACCTGGCCGAACTCACGATGCTGATCTTGTGGAAGGCCCAGCAGAAGAATCCGACAACCGGCTACGCGCGAACTTTTGTGACCCAGGCGCGCGATGTCTTGCGGGACTGCGCCGAGCGCGGCATCAAGATCGTGGTCAACGCCGGTGGGCTCAATCCCGCGGGCCTGGCCGATGAATTGGAGAAACTCATCGCCGATCTCGGCGTCGACATGTCCGTCGCCTACATCGAGGGTGACGACGTGCTGCCCCGGCTGGCCGAATTACAGTCCGCCGGACACGAATTCCGGCACCTGGACAAGGGCATCCCGCTCGCCGACGCGGGCGTGCACCCGGTGTCGGCGAATGCTTACCTCGGTGGGTGGGGCATTGCCAGCGCGCTGGCGCAAGGGGCCGACATCGTGATCTGCCCACGCGTTACCGACGCCTCGCTGGTGGTCGGAACGTGCGCGTGGTGGCACAAGTGGAACCGTGACGACTTCGACGCGCTCGCCGGCGCCGTGTTGGCCGGCCACATCATCGAATGCGGACCGCAGGCCACCGGCGGGAACTACTCACAGATCCACGAGATCACTGACCGCCGCTATCCCGGATTCCCCATCGCCGAGGTCGCGCACGACGGATCGGCCGTCATCACCAAACATCCCGGTACCGGCGGCCTGGTCTCGCCGGGCACCGTGACCGCACAGGTGCTCTACGAGATCGACCACCCCCACTACCTCAACCCCGACGTGGTGGCACACTTCGACACCGCGCAGATCACCCAGGAAGCCGAACACCGGGTTCGCGTTTCGGGTGTCCGTGGCACGGCGCCGGGAACCCAACTGAAAGTCGCCATGAACTATGTCGGCGGCTTCCGCAACACGATGACCTTGGTACTCACCGGCCTGGACATCGAGGAGAAGGCGGCCTGGGCGACCGAGGAAATGCTGGAGATCCTCGGTGGCGCAGATGCCTTCGACGACATCGATATTCAACTACTGCGCTACGACTCACCCGATCCCGACACTGCCGCCCGTGCCAGCGCGCATCTACGTGTCACGGTGAAGGACGGTGACCGCAAGAAGGTCGACCGCGCGTTCTCGAACTCGCTGATGGAACTCGCACTCGGTGGTTATGCGGGATTCCACACCACAACGCCACCATCCTCGGCCACCGAATTCGGCGTGTACTGGCCGTGTCTGGTGGAAGCCGAGGAGATCACCCACACAGTGGTCCATGCCGACGGGCACCGCGAGGTCATTCCGCATACGCCCGGCGTCGCCGAACCGCGAACGTCCGGTTGTACGGAAGAGATAGTGGCCCAGCAGGATTGGGGTCCAACGCAGCGCAGACCTATCGGGCGCGTCATCGCCGCCCGCTCGGGAGACAAGGGGGGCAGGGCGAATGTGGGCGTGTGGACCGACACCGACGAGCGATGGGAGTGGTTGTGCGACCATCTCACCGTCGAGCGTCTGGTGGAACTCATTCCCGAGGCCGCGGGACTGACCGTCACCAGGTATGAGCTCGCCAACTTGCGTGCCCTCAATTTCGTCATCGACGGGTTTCTCGGCGACGGCGTGGCCTCATCGGTGCGCCCGGATGCGCAGGCCAAGGGCCTTGGTGAATACCTCCGCGCACGCCACACCGACATTCCCGCCCGTTTGTTGGACCCAATGGTGAGTGATTGAATGATCACTACTGTCCACTCACCAACCAGGACGGAGAGCGAACGAGGGAAGGAGACGGCGCGGTTGTCAGCACCACATGGCACCAAGCGCGCCAAACGCGTGCGCGACCCCGAACGCGGGCTCAAGATCCTCAGCGCCGCTGCTACCCTCTTCGCGGACAGGGGTTTTCACGCTGTCAGTCTTGGTGAGATCGGCTCCGCATCCGGCATCGTCGGATCGGGTATCTACCGGCATTTCGACAACAAGTACGCCGTGCTCGTCGCTCTGCTCGACAAGGCGATCAGCGATCTACTCGACGAGGCCGAGCAGATCGCTGATGCCGGTCTCTCCAGCAGCGACATCCTTACCCGCCTCGTCCATCAACAAATCAACTTCTGCATCGACCGCCGCCTTGAGGTGCAGCTCTACCGCCAGGAGATCAGCAGCCTCAACCCCGAGGATGCCCGTCGGCTCAAGCGAATGCAGCGGCGCTACAACGAGGAGTGGATTGCCACTCTCCTCGAGACCCGCCCGGAACTCGACGAGGCGAATGCGCGCGCGATGGTCTACAGCGCGATCGGTGCCATACAGTCGATCGTCAACTTCGACAGCGGGCTGCCGCGCGAGGCGCTCGTCCATCGGATGGACAAGATCGCGCGGGCGTGCCTGTTCGTTGCGTAGCGCGCTGAGGCGCACGCGCGACGAGACGCATTCCGACGCAGTCAGACAGAGGGACCGGTGGAATGGTCGCCGCGCAGGCGCTTGCGGATCAGTTCGGCGCTGATGAGGCACATGGGCAGTCCGATGCCGGGGCGAGTCGAGCCACCGGCATAGTAGAGTCCGTCCACCTTGCGTGATCGGTTGGTGGCGCGCAGAAAGGCACTCTGGCGCAACGTGTGCGCGGGGCCGAGCGCACCACCGGACCACGAGTTGACGTCGACCGCGAAATCGCCCGGCCCCATCGTGCGGCGTACGACGATCCGATCCGCGAGGTCCTCGATGCCTGCCCAGTCGGCGACGAGGCCGATGGCGCGGTCGGCGGTCTGCTCGATCACCCGATCGCCTGCGCCGTCGACACCGCCACGGCCCAGTGACGGGTCGGGCGGTATGGGTACCAGGATGAACAAATTCTCGTACTCGCTCGGCGCCACCGAATCGTCGGTCGCCGACGGCCGACACACATACAGCGATGCGGGCTCGGGGACGCGGGTGGGTTCGGTGAAGATGGCATCGAAGTTCGCGTGCCAGTCCTGGGTGAAGAACAGCGAGTGGTGCGCGAGTTGCGGAAGCCGCCCACGCACCCCGAGGAAGACCAGCACTGCACCGGGCCCCGACGTCCGGCGGTCCCACCACCGTTGCGGGAATGTCTGCAACCTTCTTGGCAGCAAGCGAGTCTCGAGGTGGTGTAGATCGGCCGCGCCGATCACGATGTCGGCAGGCCACACGTTCTCGGTACCGTCCGCACCGGTCGCCCGCACACCGGTAACCGTTGCCCGCCTCCCGATCGGTCCGCGACCCGAATCGCGGGTACAGATCTCGGTCGCCGTCACCCCGGTGTGCAGGCGCGCGCCATGATCGACGGCGACGCCGACGAGCGCGTCGACGAATCGGGTGAAACCCCCTTGCGGGTATCGGACCCCGTCGTCGAGATCCAGCCAGCTCATCAGGTGATACATCGCGGGCGCACGCTCGGGCGACGCCCCGAGGAACACTGCCGGGTAGCCGAGGATCTGCCGTAGCCTCCGGTCACGAAAGTGCCTGGCGATGAACGACTCCAGGCTCTCGGTGAGCAGTCGCGCCAACCGGGGGAGACGGCGTAGCAGTTCGGTGGCGGTGAACGCCCGGGCCGAGGAGAAGCTGGTGTAAAGGAATCGTCGAACGGCCACGTCGTAGGTGTCGCGTGCCGACTCCAGGTATTCGTCGAATCGCACGCCCGCACCGGGTTCGGTGCGCTCGAACAACTCCCGGTTACGAACACGATCACCGGAGATCTCCAATGGATCCGGCTCGCCTTCGAAGAACACCCGATATCCGGGTTCGAGTCGGGTGAGCTCCAGTTGCTCAGCCGTCGACGTCCCCAGCAACGCGAAGAAGTGATCAAAGACCTGCGGCATCAGCCACCACGACGGTCCGGTGTCGAAGCGGAATCCGTCCTTCTCCCAACTCCCGGCCCGCCCACCAGGATTGGCGTTCTTCTCGATGATGTCGACGTCGTGCCCGTCGGCGGCCAACAATGCAGCAGTGGCCAGTCCGGCCACACCGCCGCCAATGACGACGACCTTCTTCGGTGTAGTCACCGGTTCGACACCCCTTCCGCTCGTGGATATCCGCGGCGCACCGCAGCCGCCGCAGCGATACGTGCCTTCACCGGTCCGGGCACCCGTACGCGCGCGGTCACCGCGTCCTCCGGTGCCACGGTGCGCAGACGCGCCGACAACTCGGCGAACAAATCGTGGGCGGTACATACCGCGACCCGTGCCGCAACGGGCAGTTCGGGAATGATGAGCGCCGCGGCGGCCAGGTCGTCGTCGATGTCGTCGAGCCACCTCTGCCACGCCGCATCGCTCGGGGCTTGCGGGTCGAGACCGGTGAGATAGCGTCGGCCGAGTTCACCGTCATCGACTCCGAGGTCGCGCAAGAAGTTGACCTTCTGGAACGCGGCCCCAAGACGTTGCGCTCCCGGTGCCATCGCCTCATAGCCGGCGTCAGGGTCGGGTTCTTCGACGAGAAATGCCCGCAGACACATCAACCCGACGACCTCCGCCGACCCATAGATGTAGGTGGCCAGACTGTCGTCGTCGTGTTCTCGACAGGTCAAGTCGGTGCGCATCGACGCGAAGAACGGCGCTGTCAGCGAGTCGTCGACGCCGACCCGGCGGGCCGTGCGGGCGAAGGCGTGGACCACCAGATTGGTACTCGACCCGCTGTCCATCGCCGCGAGGGTGTCCGCCTCGAGCTGATCGAGTGCGACCCGCCTGCTGTCGACGTCCTGGCCGGGTCGCGGGGCGTCGACGATCTCGTCGGCCACGCGAACCAACGCATAGATGTTGCGTACATCACGCCGGATCCGACCGGCCAGCAGCCGGGAGGCGAGGCCGAACGACGACGAATACGAGCGGATCACCAGGTCGGCACTGGCCTCGGCGACCTCGTCGTAGCGCACATACTGACTGGTGGTCGCGGGCGATCGGCGCGAAGCCATCGGGCGCGGGCTCATAGCGTCTCCCGCTCCGGCACAGCGTAGGGATGGGCACCGAGCTCATGCACCTGTTCGACGAACCACGGGCTGAGCAGCCACGGGGTGCGTCGCGCCGCCGACCACACGTCGTCGACGTCGGTCCATGCGACGTCCATCACCTCGTCGGGATTGGGGCGCAGTGGACCGGTCGGTCGCGCGACGAACACCGGGCACACCTCGTTCTCCACCACACCACTGGCATCGACGGCCCGATAGCGGAAATCGGGCAGGACGCAGCGCACATCGGTGACGTCGACGCCCAATTCCCGCTGGGCGTAACGGTCCACAGCGTCCACGGCTCTCTCGCCCGGACGGGGGTGCCCGCAGTAGGAGTTGGTCCACACACCCGGCCAGGTCTTCTTCGTCAGCGCCCGCCGAGTCATCAGCAACCGGCCGGCCTCGACGAGGTGGCAGGAGAAGGCAAAGTGGAGCGGGGTGGAGGTGGTGTGCACCGATGTCCGGTCGGCGGTACCGCATGGCGTGCCGTCGGGCTCGACGAGTACCACCAGGTCCTCAGCCAGGTCCTCGGTCATGCGCGGTCTACTCCTCGTTGGTCGGTCAGGCCACGATCGGCCCGGCGTGCCTCCAGACAACAGCACTTCGACGCCGATGCGAACTTGGATGGGCCCAACCCTCGCAGCCCTGTGACCGGGTGGCTCTCAGTCCCGGCGCCTTGGCGGCATCAACTGTTCGGTCTTGTCCTGGATCCATCCGGGCGGCCGCAGGATCTCGGCCCACAAGTTCGAGTTGGTGAAGTAGGCAATCCGGATTCTGATCGGCATCGGCAACTCGGTGATGGAGAACAGCCCGAACCGTCGGAGGAACTCGTCGAAGAGCAAGTAGGTCTCCTGCGGCAACTACCACTGGCGTCACAGCCCACGACCCCGCCGCACTATGCTCGACTTCGTGAACGTGCGTGCGGGAATCGTGGTCACCGGGACCGAGGTCCTCACCGGTCGAATCTCTGACGCCAACGGCCCGTGGGTGGCCCGACGCCTGCTCGGCCTCGGCGTCGACGTCGCCCACATCACCATCTGCGGCGACCGCCCGGACGATCTGACCGCGCAGTTGCACTTCCTCGCCGCGTCCGGGGTGGACCTCATCGTGACCACCGGAGGTCTCGGCCCGACGGCCGACGACCTCACCGTGGAGACGGTAGCCCAGTTCTGCCGACGCCCGCTGCATCTCGACGCGGAGTTGGAAACCCATATCGCGCAAATTATCTCGCGCTGGCAGCAGCAGCGCAGTGAGCCGACGGCAGAGTCGTCGCAGGCTGGTACCCGCAAGCAGGCGATGATTCCTCAAGGGGCACAACCGATCCCCCCGGTCGGCACTGCGCCGGGTATCGCGATACCCGCGGTCACTGAGGACGCCCACCGCACACCAGCGATCCTCGTCCTGCCGGGTCCGCCACGCGAGTTGCAGGCAATGTGGGACACGGCAATCGGTATCGAACCGATCGCGGCGGCGATCGCCGGCCGGGGCGACTTCCGCGAACAGACGATCCGTGCCTTGGGGCTCTCGGAGTCCGAACTGGCCGCCACCCTGCGCACCATCGAGCCCGGGATCGACGGCGTCGACGAGTTGGAGGTCACCACCTGCCTGCGTCGAGGCGAAGTGGAAATCGTGACTCGCTATCCGATCGACGCCCAAGCCGCCTACGATGCCCTCGCCGGCGGGTTGCTCGAACACCATCGGACACAGATTTTTTCGGTCGACGGCTCCAGCATCGACGACCTCGTAGCCACGGCACTGCAAGGCCGCAGCGTCGCCACGGCGGAGTCGTGCACCGGTGGCCTGATCGCGGCGCGCCTCACCGACCGCGCCGGGTCCTCGGGCTACGTGATGGGCGGGGTCATTTCCTACTCCAACGATGCCAAGACCGCAATGCTGGACGTCCCAGCTGAATTGATCGCCGAACACGGCGCCGTGAGTGAGCCCGTCGCCGCGGCGATGGCGCAGGGCGCGGTGGGCCGCTTCGCTGTCGACATCGCCGTGTCGACCAGTGGGATAGCCGGCCCGGGGGGCGGAACCCCCGGCAAACCGGTCGGCACCGTCTGCTTCGGTATTGCACTGGCCGGTACGGCACCGCGAACACGGACGCTACACCTCCCCGGTGACCGCGCCGCGGTGCGCGAGCGGGCGGTGACCATCGCCATGCATATGCTGTACCGCGCGCTACGCTCCGATCGTCGGGCCGACGGCCTCGGCTGACGGCGGTCTCGAGGTGCGTAGGAGTGCCAGCGACGAAGCCTCGAGAACGCCTGCTAGGGCGCTGATTCCGGACCACCGTGAGCGTCCGACCACAACTCCGCGATGATGTCGGTCGCCGACCCGCCGCGGATGGAGGCGAATGAGGTTCCGGCCCAGAGGTTCACGTCCTGGCGCTCACCTGCGGCAACTGCTGCCTTACGAAGCGGGCTTGTCAGATGGTGGACGGCAGGGTACTCGGCCGGGACGAGCGCGTCATGGGTATCGACGAAGCTGTTACGCAAGGCTCGCGCCGGACGGCCCGAGAATGCGCGCGTGACAACGGTCTCCGCCGATGGCGGGCACCGCAAAGCGGTGCGGTGCACCCCGTTGGTCCCTGCCTCGTCGGAGTCCAGGAGCGCGGTCCCGATCTGCACGGCCACCGCCCCCGATGCGAGCACCGCTCCGACAGCTTCGCCGTCGCCCACACCTCCGGCGGCGATGACCGGAATATCCACCCTGGACACCACGTCTCGGGCCAGATCCACCGTCGGCGTGTCGTTCGGCACCGCATCGAGATCCAGGGTGCCCCGATGCCCGCCCGCCTCGGTTCCCTGCACGCACAGCAGGTCGACACCGACGGCCACCGCGCGATCGGCGTCGTCAACGCTCGCCACGGTCGCGATCACCGTGATTCCGGCATCGTGCAGCCGTTGAATGGTGTCGACCGACGGAAGTCCAAAGGTGAACGACACCAACCCAACCCGTCTCTCGATGACGAGATCGATCTTCGCACCGAAATGGTCGTCGTCGGCGTCGACGATGACCGGCAGAGGCACACCGTAGCGCTCGGCCACCGGAGCCAGCGCATCCCGGTAGCGTTGCACGGCACCACGATCACGGATCGGTGGTCCCGGCGTGAAGATGTTGACGCCGAACGGTATTCCCACCTCGCCGACCTCGGTGATCTCCGATTCCAGGAGCTCGGGCGACTTGTATCCCGCGGCCAGAAAGCCGATCCCGCCGGCGTGCGCGGCCGCAATCACCAGACCCGGCGTCGACGGACCACCCGCCATCGGGGCCGCGATGATCGGCAACTCGAGATCCCGAAGATCGAACATGCTCACTCCTGTCCCACCGCATGGTCGGTGATACCGCCGGCGAATCGTCTGCGATAGACGACCGGCGCCACCCCCACAGTCGTCGTGAAGTGGTGGCGCAGCAACGTCGCCGATGCGAATCCCGACAACCGGGCCACTTCCTCCACCGACAACTCAGTCGATTCCAGCAGGTTCTTGGCGTGCAGGACGCGCTGTTCGGTGAGCCACCGACGTGGCGGAATGCCGACCTCATCGACGAATCTACGCGCGAAAGTTCGTCCCGACATGTGCATTCGAGCAGCGAGGGCATCGACGGAGATGTCGCTGTCGAGGTGCGTGACCATCCAGTCCAGTAGCTCGCCGAAGCCCTCGTCGGCGCACGTGGGCATGGGCGCATCGATGAACTGCCGTTGCCCGCCGTCGCGGTGTGGGGGGACCACCATTCGGCGGGCAATGCGATTGGCGACGGTCGATCCCCAGTCCTCGCGGACGAGGTGCAGCGCGGCGTCGATACCCGCGGCGGTACCCGCACTGGTGGTGATCGGGCCGTCGTCGACGAAGAGGACGTCGGTGTCGACCTCGGCTTCGGGGAACATCCGCGCGAGCTTGTCGCCATAGCGCCAATGCGTGGTGGCGCGTCGCCCGTCGAGAAGTCCGGCAGCGCCGGCAGTGAATGCTCCGGAGCAGACCGTCAGCACCCGGCCACCGCGGTCGACCACCGTACGCAAGGTGTCGAGGATCTCCTGCGGATACTCACCGGACGTACTGCCCCCGGGAATCGCAACGAGGTCGACGTCGAGGCAATCGTCGAGCGTGTACGGCGCGGCAATCGTCACGCCGCCATCAACCTGCAGGGCAGCATGCGGAGTCGGTGAGGCGACGCGGAAGTCGAAGGCGGGGACGCCGTCGTCGGTGCGATCGAGTCCGAACACCTCGTGCAGCACCCCGAACTCGAAGAGTGCGACGCGCCCGTAGAGCAGAACGGCAACGGAATTCAACACCCCACCAGTCTGGCAGATAATTTGCGAAGCGTGTCACTTCCGCCACTGGTGGCCGGAAACTTGTGGGCGCAGTGTTTCTGTCATGACCACACTCATCGTTGTCCTCGCCATACTCGTCGTCGTCCCGACCGTCGTCATCATCTACCGCGTTCACCGTAAAGTCGATGATGCACAACCCATTCCGCTGGGGCTCCTCGCCGGTCTCGTGGTCGGCGACAATCGGTCCTGGAAGCACGGACCGGACTCCGGCCGCATCGCCGCGGAACTACGCGTGCTACATCTGCAGCGGAGGGACTCGGCCTAGGGTGTGTCGCCCAATTCTTCTGCGAGGGATTGGCGCGAACGATTGCGTTCTGGCAAGGCGGAGGAGGAAGCGATAGCGGCAGCCATCGTGACCGACGACAACGCGGCCAGGGCGCAATCGGGCCGCCAATCCCTCGCAAAGGGAATTGGGAGACACACCCTAGTTGCTTCGACCGGATCGTTGACAACATCGCGGTCGGGTCCCGCGATCCCGCTTCTCGCGCAGGCTGCGCGACCCTGATCGCCGGGCGGGATCTGACGATGGAACGACCTCTCGCCTTCCCCTTTCACTGTAACCCGCCGGTGGGGGCTTGCCGCAAGGCCCCACCTCGGTTTCACAATGGCGCCCATGGTTTTTCGCGCCTCGTACGATCCCGCCGTCATCGGTGACGACGATCGGCATTTCGCCGTCATCACCGCCCACCTCACCCACACCATCGCCGACCTCACCGCACGCCTCGACGCACTACGTCTCACCGACGGCGGTGGCGGCCGCCGCGCACTGGACCGTGACCTGGAAATCCACGAGACGAATCGACGGCTCCGCGTGTTGCGTCGGTACCGCCAGGATCTGTGCCTCGGACGTACCGTGCGCACCGATGGCGCCATCAGCTACATCGGCCGCATCGGGATGACCGATGGTCGTGGCGAACAATTACTGGTCGACTGGCGCACCCCGGCGGCCGCATCGTTCTTCGCCGCCACCCACGCCAATCCCCAGGGGTTGGCGAGTCGGCGGCGGTACCGATGGAGTCATGGACAGGTCGTCGACTTCTGGGACGAATCATTCGACGGTGAGGTCGCACATCTGGCCCTCGACGACGATTCGGCGTTCCTCGCCGTCCTCGACGCCTCCCGCGAGCCGCGTATGCGAGATGTGTTGGGCACCATCGCCGCCGACCAGGACGCCATCATCCGGGCCGACAGTCACGGTGCCCTCGTCGTCGACGGTGGCCCCGGCACCGGAAAGACCGTGGTCGCGCTGCATCGTGCGGCGTATCTGCTCTACGCCGACCCGCGGCTGGCGGGAGATCGCGGGCAACTACTGGTCGTGGGTCCTCACGAGGAATACCTTGGCTACATTTCCGACGTCCTGCCCAGCCTCGGGGAGGACGGCGTCCGCACCTGCACCCTGCACGATCTCGTGCCCGAAGGTGATGGTGCGACAAACGAATCCGATCCCGTCGTCGCCGCACTCAAGGACGGCCTCGATCCGATTGCCCTGATCGAGCGGGCCGTCGCATTCTACGAACAACCGCCCGCGAGCACCCTGGAAGTCGAGACCCCTTGGGGCGAAGTGGAACTCACCGCCGTGGAATGGGCCGAGGCCTTCAGTGCCCCCGAGTCCGGCGCCAGCCATCATGAGGCACGCGAACAGGTGTGGGATGCACTCACCGACATCATCGCCGCCGCTCTCGATACTCGTGATCTGCCCCAGCTCCGTCGAGCGTTGGTCGGCAACGACGACCTCGTCTCCGCATACACCACAGCATGGCCGACTCTCGACGCTCCCACCCTGGTCGGCGATTTGTGGTCGGTGCCGGCGTACTTGCGTCTGGCCGCACCGCAGCTGAGCGCCGCCGCGGTCCGAACCCTGTACCGGGCAGACCCGACCGCGTGGACCACCTCGGATATCCCGTTCCTCGATGCGGCGCGGCGTCGGCTCGGCGATCCCGGCTTCTCCCGACGCCGACGCCGGCGTGAGGCTATGTTGGCAGCCGGTCGAGACGCGATGGATCGCGTTGTCGACGACCTCCTCGCCGCGCATAGCTTCGACGACGGCGAGGGTCTCGCGCCGATGCTGCGCGGCGAGGATCTGCGGGACTCACTGGTCGACGACTCCGATCCGCCTGTCGCCGACCATGATCCGTTGGCCGGGCCGTTCGCCCACATCATCGTCGACGAGGCGCAGGAGCTGACCGACGCGCAGTGGTCGATGCTCGTGGCACGCTGCCCGTCTCGCAGCGTCACCGTGGTCGGCGACCGCGCCCAGTCGCGGCGCGGATTCACCGAAACCTGGCCGGACCGATTGCGCCGGGTCGGATTCGGCGAGGTCCGTGTCGCCGGTCTGTCGATCAACTACCGCACGCCCGAGGAGATCATGGCGCAGGCCGCGCCGGTGATCACCGCAGCGATACCCGACGCGAATGTCCCGACCTCCATCCGGAGCACCGGCAGAGAGGTCGGCCACGGCACCGTCGCCGACCTCGCTGCGATCCTCGACGAGTGGGAGCGGACCCATCCCGAGGGGGTCGCTTGCGTCATCGGCGATCCGAGCAGCCTGCCCGCCCCGATCCACCGCCCGCGTGTGCGGACGCTCGCGCCCGAGCGCGTCAAGGGTCTCGAGTTCGACCTGGTGGTTCTCGTCGCGCCGGATCGCTTCGGTGCCGGCATCACCGGCGCCGTCGACCGCTACGTCGCAATGACCCGCGCCACCCGGCAGCTGGTGATCCTCTCCTGAGCGGACCGACGCCAAGCTTGCGCATCTCTCAATTTTCCATAGAATATTTTTTACAGAGTTGAGAGGAACACTGCCATGGCCATCAAGCTGTCCGTCGAGGAAGAAGCCATCGTCAAGACCGTTCGCGACTTCGTGGACAAGCAGGTGCGTCCGGTGGTGCGTGAACTCGAGCACGCCAACACCTACCCCGAAGAGCTCATCGAAACGATGAAGGAGATCGGAATCTACGGTCTCGCCATCCCCGAGCCCTACGGCTTCGCGCAGGTGTCGATGCCCTGTTATGCGCAGGTCACCGAGGAGTTGGCCCGCGGCTGGATGAGCCTGGCCGGGGCGATGGGCGGGCACACCGTCGTCGCGAAGCTGCTGCTCACCTTCGGCACCGAGCAGCAGAAGCAGAAGTATCTGCCACGCATGGCCAGCGGCGAGCTGCGCGCGACGATGGCGCTCACCGAGCCGGGCGGGGGCTCGGACCTGCAGAACATGCGGACCGTCGCGGCCAAGGAAGGTGACGAGTACGTCATCAACGGGTCCAAGACGTGGATCAGCAACGCCCGCAAGTCCGGGCTCGTCGCATTACTGTGCAAGACCGATCCCGCCGCGCAGCCCGCCCACACCGGCGTCTCGATCCTGCTGGTCGAGAAGGTGCCCGGATTCACCGTCTCCAAGGATCTACCCAAGCTCGGATACAAGGGCGTGGAGAGTTGCGAACTCAACTTCGACGGCGCCCGCGTTCCCGTCGACGCCGTGCTCGGTGGCGTGGAGGGCAAGGGCTTCGCTCAGATGATGAAGGGTCTCGAAACCGGCCGCATTCAGGTGGCCGCCCGTGCGACCGGCGTGGCGCGCGCCGCCTTCGACGACGCCCTGCAGTATGCACAGGACCGAGAGAGCTTCGGCCAGCCGATCTGGAAGCACCAGGCCGTCGGCAACATGCTCGCCACGATGGGCACCAAGCTCGCCGCCGCCCGCAGCCTGCTGCTCGACGCCGCCGAACGCGTCGACACCGGCAAGCGCGCCGATATGGAGGCTGGTATGGCCAAACTGTTCTGCTCGGAAACGGCGATGGAAATCGCCCTCGACGCGGTGCGCATCCACGGCGGATACGGCTACTCCACCGAGTACGACGTCGAACGGTATTTCCGCGACGCGCCGCTGATGATCGTCGGCGAGGGGACCAATGAGATCCAGCAGAACGTCATCGCCAAGCAGCTCGTCAAACGAGGTGGGTTGGATCTCTGAGCGTCGGGTTCGCGCGCCACACTCGACACCGACGAGCGCACGCCAATCGAGATCGCGCAGATCGTCAAGCTCCGCACGGTGACCTTCAACCAGGGTGACAAACCCGTTCAGACGTCCGTGGGCAACATCGTGGTCCCGACCCGCAACGGATCACCGGCGGCCGAGGCTCCCGCCTGACTGCGGCCGGCTGGACGTCGGATTGCTCACGCCGGCAGCGGGGCATTCGCGCCGGCGCCCGGCCCTCGGCGCACTGTCACCGACCCCCGATCAACGTGCTCACCACACTCTGAGCACACCGGCTCGAGCGTCGTCGTGTGACCGCAGCCGGTGTGCACGAGCTCGACCGGAGCGCCGTCGGGTGCCGACCACTTGTCGCCCCATTGACGCAGGGCGTTGATCACCGTCCACAGGTCGCGGCCTTTGTCGGTCAGCCGGTAGTCGTAGCGAACCGGATTGTCCTGGTAGGGATCCCGGACCAGGATTCCGTGCTCGACGAGAGTGTCGAGTCGCTGGGTGAGCACGTTGCGAGCGATACCCAGCCGGGTCGAGAAGGCGTCGAAGCGCGTCACCCCGAACAGTGCGTCGCGGATGATGAGTAGCGTCCACCACTCGCCGACGACCTCGAGGGTCTGCGCGACCGAACAATTCATTCCGGAGAAGCTGGCGCGGCGCATGCGTCGAGTCTAGTGGGTTGCGTCAGGCAACTCAATCTGCTTTCCTAGGTTTCGTCATACAACTCACCGGGCGCTGGTTCTCGCGCCCGGATTCGCGAATCGAGGATCGACAATGACCGACGTGGCTCATGCCCAGGAACCCAGCGCGACGTCGGTCCCTCGGCGTCCGGCATTGATCCTGGCGTTGCTGTCGCTTGCAGCGTTCATGGCGAGCCTGGATGTGTTCATCGTGAACGTGGCGTTCGACGACATCGGACGCGACTTTCACGGCGTCTCCCTGTCGGAACTGTCGTGGGTGCTCAACGCCTACACCATCCTCTACGCGGCGCTGCTCGTACCCGCCGGCCGGATCGCCGACCGCTACGGACGCAAGGCGGGCTTCTTGATCGGCGTCACGATCTTCACACTCGCCAGCGCGGCATGCGCTGCCGCCGAGGGTATTTGGTGGTTGGTGACCTTTCGGACCCTGCAGGCCGTCGGTGCCGCGATCCTGACCCCGGCCAGCCTCGGGCTCGTCGTCGCCGCCATGCCGACGGAGATCCGTGCGCGGTCGGTGCGGATCTGGGCCGCAACCGGCGCAGTGGCCGCGGCACTCGGACCGGCCGTCGGTGGTGTGCTGGTGGAGGCGTCCTGGCGGTGGGTCTTCCTCGTCAACCTGCCCGTGGGCGTGCTCGCGCTCGTTGGGGGCGCGATGTTGCTCCCACGATCGCGCAACGAGGCCGCCGATCACCTACCGGATCTGCTCGGCGCCGGCCTGCTCGCGATCACCATCGGCGCGTTGACTCTCGGCCTCGTCGAGGGACCGACCTGGGGATGGACCGACAACCGGATTCTGCTGGCGTGGGCCGTCACCGTCATCGGACTGATCGGTTTCCTGGTCAGTTCGGCACGACACCGAGAACCGGTGATCGACCCGAATCTGTTGCGTGTGCGCGCATTCTCCTTCGCCAACATCACCGCCGTGCTCTTCTCCATCCCGTTCGCCGGTGCGCTGCTCGCGAACATCCTGTGGATGCAGCAGGTGTGGGGGTACTCGGCGATCAAGACCGGATTCGCGGTCTCGCCCGGACCACTGATGGTCCCGATCTTCGCCGCCGTCGGCCACCGGCTCACCGCCCGGATTCCGGTCGGTGCGGTCATCGCTGCCGGATGTGCACTGTTCGGCCTCGGTGGTCTGCTGATCTCGCTGTCGATCTCGTCCACACCCGCCTACGCGACGGCACTACTGCCGGGCTGGCTGATCGGCGGAGTCGGGGTGGGCCTGGCGCTGCCGGCGATCCTGTCCTCGGCAACCGCGGATCTGCCTGCCACACAATCGGCGACGGGCAGCGCCGTGGTCAACATGAGTCGCCAGATCGGGATGGCGTTGGGTGTGAGCGTCCTGGTCGCCATCATCGGCAGTCCCGTCGGCTACGACGCCGTACATGCGGTCTTCCAGCACGCGTGGTGGACACTGGCCGTGGTCGCAGCAGCGGGTGCGATCACGGCACTCGGAATGACGCCTCGCCAGGGCGGCTCTGAGGCGTAGCGGGTAGAGCCATCCGAGAAATCTTCCCGCCGCGGGCGGTGACCGGGCGACGAACCTCGAGACCGCCGACGCCGACGCAGTAAGGGCGCAATACGGCGGGTGGGGTGCCGCGGGCAACGCCACTAGGCTCACCCACGTGCCCGCCGCCGAGTATCACGAGATCGCCCGCACCCGAGACCGGGTGCGGCTGGCGGTGCAGGTGCGCGGGTCCGGCCCGACGCTGCTACTCCTGCCCGGGCAGGCCAACAATCACCACTGGTGGGATCGCACGCGCGGCGACTTCGACGCCCACCACACCACGGTCACCTTCGACTACCGCGGGACCGGCGCAAGCGGTTCCGGTGGCGAACGCTACAGCACGCAATTGTTCGCCGAAGATGCTCTGGCGGTGATGGATTCGCTCGCCATCGACAAGTTCGCGGTGTATGGCACGTCGATGGGCGGTCGTGCCGCGCAGTTCCTGGCGGCATCGGCACCACGTCGAGCGCGGCGGCTGGTCCTCGGATGCACCACACCCGGTGGGGTTCATGCCGTCGAACGAGACGAGTCGGTGCGTCGTGCCCTGGCCGGTCCGGACGCAACCGCGGCGCTGTTGGACTACATGTATTCGCCGCAGTGGCGTGCCGCCAACCCCGGCCCATATCACGTACTCGGCGATCCGGACATGTCCGACTCCAACCGGCGGGCACACCTGCTGGCGAGCAATCGACACGATGCGTGGGCGGTCCTGCCCGACATCACGAGTCCCACCCTGATCCTGCACGGCACCGATGACCTGATGGCGCCGGTGGCCAACGCCGAGATACTCCGCGAGCGCATCCCCGACGCTCGCGCACACATCCTCGACGGCGCCCGACACGCCTACTTCGACGAATACCGTTCGCAGACAGTGCCTCTCGTCCTAGACTTCATGACCGGCTAGTCTGGGCGCCATGCGTTTCGGTATCTGCATCCTGCCCGATCTGACCTGGCGAGAGTCGCGGTCCCGGTGGCAACGTGCCGAGGAGATGGGCTTCGACCACGCCTGGACCTACGATCACCTGGTTTGGGGTGGTCTGCCCGACTCCCGCTGGTTCTCCTGCATCCCGACGCTGACCGCCGCCGCGACCGTCACCCGACACATCGACCTCGGTGCGTTCGTCGTCTCCCCCAACTTCCGCCATCCGGTCGCGTTCAGTCGCGAAGTCGCTACCCTGGTCGACATCTCCGACGGCCGTTTCCTGCTCGGCCTCGGCGCCGGCGGCACCCCCGACGACACCGTCCTCGGGGGCGACCGCCTCCCACCCAAGCAACGCGTCGACCGCCTGCAGGAGTTCACCCTTTTGCTCGACCGCACCCTTCGTGACGATCACGTCGATGCCGACGGGCAGTATTACCGCGCCCGTGACATGCGACTGGTCGGCGATCCGGTGCGGCCGCGCGTGCCATTCCTGTTGGCGGGCAACGGTCCCCGATCAGTGCGCTTCGCCGCACGTCACGGCGACGGCTGGATCACCACCGGCACCCAGTCGGAGACCGTCGACGACTGGTTCGACGGCGTCCGCGCGAGCTGCGATGTGCTCACCGAGACACTCGGCAAGGACGGGATCACCGAGGAGTTCCCCCGCTATCTGAGCCTCGACGCCTCGCCACGCAACGCCCTGGAGAGCGTCGGCCTCTTCGACGAAATGGTCGGCCGCGCTGCGGCTTTGGGATTCACCGACGTCATTGTGCACTGGCCGAGATCCGCGGAGCCCTACCTGGCTGCCGACCACGTCCTCGACGAGGTTGCCGCCCGACTGCAACCCGGGAGTACCGGCGCCGTCGATGTGACAGACTGATTGGTCATGAGCAAGGGCACACCGATAGCGGGCAAGGTCATCGCCATCACCGGCGGCGCAGCGGGTATCGGACGCGAGATCGCCCGGCACCTCGCCGACACTGGGGCACGGGTGGCCATCGGCGATCGCGACCTTGCCGGTGCACGTGTCACGGCGAGTGAGATACCGGGCGAGGCACACGCTTTCGCGCTCGATGTCACCAGTACCGAGTCTTTCACGGCGTTTCTCAATGCGGTCGAGTCGTCCGTCGGACCGATCGACGTCCTGGTGAACAACGCCGGGGTCATGTGGGTCGGCCCCTTCGACGCCGAGACCGACGCGGCGGCCGACGCCATGCTGGCGGTCAACTTGCACGGCGTGATCCGCGGGGTGCGGCTCACCGCACCGCGCATGCGCCACCGCGGACACGGCCACATCGTCACGATCGCTTCTGCCGCTTCCAAACTCGCACCTCCCGGCGAGGCGACATATGCTGCGAGCAAGCACGGCGTGCTCGGCTACCTGACCGCGGTCCGTGAGGAGCTCCGCGGCTCCGGGGTTCTCCTGACCGCCGTCATGCCGACCGTCGTCGACACCCCACTCGCCGCGGGCACCGCGACCGGTTCGGCAGCCATGCTGCAGCCGGCCGATGTCGCCGCCGCCGTCGTCGCGGCGATCGAGAAGCCACGCTTCGAGGTGACCCTGCCGCCCTTCGTGGGCCCCGCGGTGCGGGCGGCAGGGCTGCTCCCGCAGGCGATCCGAGATCTGTTGATGCGCCGGATGGTGCCCAACCAAGTTGCTGCGGTTCATAATTCAACAACACGGGCCGAGTATGAGTCCAGGGCTCTGGGCGACTAGACGCAGATCGTCGGTGCCGGCCGGGAATCTCAGAACGGTCACCATGAGGACGGGATGACGAAGCCGATCGGTACCGTGCCCGCCAGATGCGTGCGCGGTTGAGAGAGCCAATAACACGGCGGGTCGTCCGTCGATGTGCTGGCCGCGCCACGTGCCGAGCCCCCGACCAGGCAATACGACATGCCGCGGGCTCGGTGCGACCACGAGCGTGCCGGCGGTCTCCGAGCGCACTGCGATCTCCCGTTGTGTGCGCTGGTCGGCGCAGATGGGCACCGCCGATCTCGTCGCCGAGCCTCGCACGTTCCTGGGCGCGTGGGGGAAGGCGATGCTCGCCGCCACCGCCGTCACCCATGTGCCGCTACCAACGACCGGACCACGCAAGCCGGTCCGCACCGACTCCGCACGGCGCACCGCGCACGGTGCACGGCGCACGGCGCACGGCGCACGGCGACGATCACCCATCCGATGCGCCACATCGTCGGTTCCTCCGTCATCGACCGGCGATTACGGTGGAACGTGCCGGTCACGCTCGACCCGCGCTGTTCTCACCGTCGCGAAAGGTCTCCCATATGCATTCACCGCTGGACATCGCCACCACCGGGGCGACCCAGATCTGGACGATCAACAAGCCCGAGGTCGGCAACGCGATCACCGACGTGGAGTTCGTCGAGGCCTTCGAGGCGGCGGTCGACGCCGCCAACACCAACCTCGACATCAGGGCAATCATCCTGACCGGGGCGGGCACAATCTTCTCCGCAGGCGGCAACGTCAAGGAGATGGCCGACCGAACGGGCATGTTCGGCGTCGATGAGCGAGCTCAGCGACGTGCCTACGTAGCGGGCATCCAACGTCTGCCGCGTGCCCTGGCTCACCTCGAGGTGCCGATCATCGCCGCGGTCAACGGTGCGGCGGTCGGCGCGGGCTGCGACCTGGCGATGATGTGCGATATCCGGATCGCCTCCGAGCGCGCGTCCTTCGCCGAGAGCTTCGTCCAGGTGGGCCTGATTCCCGGCGACGGCGGAACGTGGTTCCTGCCGCGTGCCGTCGGATATGAGCGGGCCGCGGAGATGACGTTCACCGGCGACCGCGTGGATGCCGCCACGGCGGCCGAGTGGGGCATGGTGAGCCGCGTGGTCGGCCCTGACGATCTTCTCGACGAGGCCCGTTCGCTCGCTGAACGCATCACCAAGAACCCGCCCGAGGCGCTGCGGATGGCCAAACGGCTGCTCCAGGAATCACGCACCAGCCCCTTGGAATCGGTCCTCGGCATGGCCGCGGCGATGCAACCCCTGGCCCATCTCTCACCCGAGCACACCGAACGGGTAGCGAAGTGGCGCTCCCGCTGACAACCCCCGTGCTCGGCGGGCGTCCTGGTGCCGCCCGAGGCCCGGCTGGCCGCTCCCGAGGTCACCTCCGCCCTGATAGATTCCGGTGTCACGGTGCTGATCCGCTCCCAGGGGCGTTGTCGGACGTGGCGAAAACCGCTGCGGCCGAGGCCGTGGCGCCGTTGTTCCACACGGCCGCATTGAATTTCCGCTCGCTGCCATCCTGCTGAAAGGCGGCACCGTGGTGAATCGAGGACGGCTTCGGGTCGGGTGCTGCGGGGCATCGCCGAGCGCAACGTGACCGACGGTGTCCGGTGCCCACCGCTCGGGGAGTGACGTGCCGGTTTTCGCCTACACCGGCCGAACGACTCCGCACCATCGAACGACGTCGCAGGGCAACCGGCCCAGATATTCTCACTCAGATGAGAACGAACATCGCCGAGCCCCGCCGCCGCATGGCCGTGGCCGGTGTTGCGGCGGCCGCCTTCGTCGCGATCGCCGCAAGCGCGTGCGGCACCTCCACTACCCCGACATCCGCTACCCCGGCGGCACCGCAGATGACGGTGGCGGCCGATGCCGCGAAAGTCCATTTCGCGTCCGCTGATTCGGCGACGATCACCCCCGGCGTGCAGACCTACACCGGCGATGCGCAATGCACCACCAACTACGTCTTCGTCGACAAATCCGGCAACGTCTACCTCGGACAGGCCGCACACTGCTCGGGAACGGGTAAGGACACCGAGACCAATGGCTGCCACAACAACAGCCTGCCGATCGGCACCGTTGTTACCTTCAACAAGGGCGGCAACCCGATCACCGGTGTGGGCAGACAACTCGGTGCCGGCACCCTGGTCTACAACAGTTGGCTCACCATGCGTCAGAAGGGCGAAACCGATCAGAACACCTGTAATTTCAACGATCTCGCACTGATCAAGGTGAACCCGGACGACGTCGGTAAGGTCAATCCGTCGATACCGTTCTGGGGCGGACCCACCGGCATCGCCACCGACGGCACGACACCCGACACGAAGATCTACAGCTACGGAAGTTCGAGCCTGAAGTTCGGATTCAAGAAGCTGTCCAAGCAACACGGCGTCAGCAAGGCAGACCAACCCGCCGACAACGGCTGGTCGCACATCGTGGAGATGCGTTTCCCCGGCATCCCCGGAGACAGCGGCAGCGCCTACCTCGACGCGCAGGGTCGCGCCCTCGGCGTGCTTTCGACCATCGGCCTGGCGTTGCCCCCGCTCAACAACATCGGCGACATCAGTCACGAATTGCAGTATGCACGAGCCAATTCCGGGATCGACGGGCTTCAACTGGTCCTTGGGACCGCGCCGTTCAAGGGCAAGTAGGGGCGATCACCCCCGCATTCCGAAAACTCCGCGGACTCACTCCTACCGTGCGCCGAAACGACCGCGAAAAGTGTGACACGTCACGGAAACCGAGGCGCTCGGCGATCTCGTGCACGCTCTGATCGGTATCCGAGAGCAGTGAGCGGGCTCGTTCGAAGCGTTTGCCGTACAACCATGTTCGCGGTGTGGTGCCCGCGGCGCTGAACAGTTTGTGGATGTAGCGCACGGACATACCCAACTCGGTGGCCACGTCGGCGATCGTGTGGTCGGGATCGCCGATGTGGCGCAGCATCGACTGCTGCACAGTGCGCAGGTCGTCGGCGTGCACGCGATCGGTCAGCGAACGCTGCGGCATCCGATGGTCGACCGCCGCGGAGACCACGTCGAGCAACGCCGATGCGACGGCCGCGACGGCTCCCGCACCGAGATCATCGTCGTGAACGGCGAGATCCACCAGCATGCTCGACGCGACCCGGCCCACACCGGAGCCCGCATCGATCCGGAGCCCGACGGCGTTATCGATACTCACCCCGACCCGTGAGGCGAACAGATCCCGCGGCACCCGCAGAACGACCTGCTCGAACTCGGTCACCCCACTGACGATGAACGGGCGCTGCGAATCGACGAAACCGAACGCACCGGAGTCGAGTGTCGAAGTCCGCCGCTGCTGAGTGATGGTCGCGGCACCCTTCGTCACCAGGCACAACAACAGTGCGTCCACGGGATCCGAAGCGATCATGTCGGGTGTGCGTACCACGGTATGCGGGTCGGCGCGCACCAGACTCAACGCCATCTCGCCGACCGGTCGCGCCGTGATGTCGGCGTCGAAGGACGAATGTAGCCGCGGCCAGTCGACATCCATCTCGCAGAACGTCATGTCGAGCGTCTCCGCCCACAACTCACGCCCCTCCGACGAGGCCAGCTCACGCGTACTCAAGGCAACGGCCATGCCGTCTGAAACACCCGCGGCCGTGCCGTCTGAAACACCCGCGGCCGTGCCGTCTGAAACACCCGCGGCCGTGCCGTCCGGGACAACAACGGCCGTGCCGTCCGGGTCAACAACGGCCGTGCCGTCCGGGTCAAGATTCGGTGCACTCTCGGTCATTCTCAGCCGCCACCTCCCTCTTTAGTGTTCCAGATCACAACCTTTTCCATGCAGACACCAGAGGCATTCCGGATACGGGAGCACCCCGACCCCCGCCTGTTCGGAATATCCATACGTAAGGACGATCATGACGCTCACATCCGCGGCAACACCGAGTTGGATCACCGACATCACGATGGCCGAGCTGGAGGCCGACCCGCGCCCGTTCTACGAACGCCTGCGGCGTGAAGCACCTGTCGCGTTCGTCCCGCAGCTGGGTCTGCACATCGTCTCGACCAGGGAGTTGTGCCTGGAGATCTCGAAGGATTCCGAGAACTGGCCCGCGGTGATCTCCCCGGCGGGTGGCCGGACCTTCGGCTCCGGGGCAATCCTCAACTCCAACGGGCCCGAGCACCGTGAACTGCGCGGGATGGTCGAGCCGCACCTACAGCCATCGGCCGTCGACACCTACATCGACGACCTCGTCCGGCCCTTCGCACGCAGCAGACTCGCCGACTTCGAGGACAACGGAGCCGCCGACATCGTTGCCGAATACTGCGAACCGGTCAGCGTGCGCGCGCTTGGTGACCTCCTCGGCCTCGGCGACGTCAGCACCGACAAGCTGCGCGAATGGTTCCACAAGCTCAGCGACTCGTTCACCAATGCCGACATGACAGCCGACGGCGAGTTCGCCAATCCGGACGGGTTCATCCCCGGCGACGAGGCCAAGGCCGAGATCATCGCGCACGTCGACCCGAAGATCGACCACTGGATCGAGCACCCCGATCACACCGCGATCTCCCATTGGCTCCACGACGGCATGCCCGAGGGGCAGACCCGCAGCCGCGAGGTCATCTACCCGAATCTCTACGTCTTCCTGCTCGGCGCGATGCAGGAGCCGGGCCACGCGATGGGGACCACCCTCGCCGGCCTGTTCAGCCGGCCCGATCAACTCGAGCGGGTCATCGACGACCCCACCCTGATCACCAGGGCCGTCGCCGAGGGCATGCGCTGGGTGGCACCGATCTGGTCGGCCGCGGTGAAGGTCGCCACCAGAAAGGTGACAGTCGGTGGCGTGACCCTGCCGCAGGGGTCACTGGTGATGCTCTCCTACGGTTCGGCCAACAACGACGAGAACGCCTACGACGCACCCACCTCCTACGACCTCGACCGCGCCGTCATCCCGAATCTGACATTCGGTGGTGGCGTACACGCCTGCGCCGGAACCTATTTCGCCAGCGCGGTAGTGCGGATCGCACTCGAGGAGCTGTTCGAGTCGATCCCCAACATCGAACGGGACACCGCTCACGAGATCGACTTCTGGGGTTGGGGATTCCGCGGACCCAAGCAGCTGCACGTGCAGTGGGAGGTCTGAGGTGACCGCCTCCACCACCGCCACCCACCGGGTGCGGGTCGGCACAACCACTCTCGAGGTGGCCCCGGACCAGACCATCCTGGACGCAGCGCTACGCGCGAACGCCTGGATTCCGCACTCCTGCACGCAGGGCACGTGCGGGTCGTGCAAGCTGTCGGTGGTGTGCGGGCGCGTCGATCACCGCGACTCCCCCGAATACACCTTGACCGCCGAAGAACGCGAACGTGGAATGGCGTTGGCGTGCATGGCCACTCCGTGCGGCGAGGTGACGGTCGAACCGATCGGCGCGATCGACGAATCGATCCCACGGCAACCTCTGCGCGATCACTGCGGCACCGTCGCCGAGATCACCGAGATCGCCGACCACACGCGGCGGCTGGTGGTCGACCTCGACGACGACATGGCGTTCAACGCCGGCCAGTACTGTGAACTCGTCGTCCCGTCCACCGGCACAACCCCGGGTACCGTTGTGACACGGCAGTATTCGATGGCCAACCCGCCGTCGGAAACGCGCAGACTGGAGTTCCACATCAAGCTCACCCCCGGCGGGGTAGCCACCGAACGGTGGATCTTCTCGACCCTGGCCGTCGGTGATCGTCTTCGGCTGCGCGGGCCGTTGGGGCAGTTCCATCTCGTGGCCGAGCAGACCGGACCCGGCATCCTCATCGGCGGCGGCACCGGGCTCGCACCGCTGTGCTCCATCGCCTCACACGCGCTGGAGCACAATCTGATTCCCGAAATCCACCTCTATCACGGCGGGCGTCGGCGCGCCGACCTCTACGACGTCGAACGATTCACCGTGCTCGCCGCCACCGACAGCCGGTTCCACTACCACCCGGTGCTCAGTGAGCAGGAGTGGGACGGTGCCACCGGTCTGGTCACCGACGCCGTCCTCGCCGACTTCTCCTCATGCAAGGGCATGAGTGGATTCCTCTGTGGCCCACCACCGATGGTGCAGGCCGGTGTCAAAGCACTCAAGCGCCGGCGGATGGCGCCGCGCATGATCTTCCGCGAAGAATTCCCCGCCATCCCGGCGACCACACCCCAGGAGTGAGCACCATGTACGTCATCACCGTCATCTACCATCATCCCGACGATCCCGCCGCCTTCGACGAGTACTACGCCTCGACGCATCGGCCCCTTGCCGAGGCGATCAACGGCCTCACGGCTCTGTCGGTGAGCCGATGCGAATCGCTCGACGAGTCACCACCCGCCGAGTACGCGATCGCCCGCTTGATCTTCGAAACCAAAGACGTTGCGCTCGCAGCCCTTTCGTCGCCCGAGGGACAAGCAGCCGCAGGTGATGTCGCAAACTTCGCCACCGGTGGGGCCACCATGCTCTTCGGCGAGGCCCCCGCCTGAGACCCGGCCCCACGACGCTCACCCGGTTCGGAACCGGCCCGGACTCGTACCCACCTGCTTACGGAACAGACGACCGAAATGCGACACGTCACGAAGTCCCACGTACTCACTGATCGTGGCCACCGGATCCCCGGTCGTCGCGAGCAAGTGCTTGGCGCGCTCGATCCGGGCCTCGTACAGCCAGCCGTTGGCCGTGCGCCCCGCCCCCTGCGCGAGTATTTGCAGGTTGCGCAGCGACATCCCGCTGAGGCGAGCAACGTCGGAGACGGTCAGGTCGGCGTCGTGGAGGTTGTCGGCGATGACCTTCTCGATGCGGGCGAGGTCCTGCGCGCGATATCCGTCACCCGGGCGCACGATGGGCGCGGACTCGAGGATCGTCGCCGAGAGCATGCTGATCGCCGACGACGCGAACGGGACCGCGGTGGCCGCAGGCAACTCGGTGGCCGCCATGTCGGTCAGCACCCGGCCGATGATCGCCGATGCCCCGTCGTCGGCAGGGTCGAAGGCGCGGGCGGTGACCCGCGCGGCGAGCGCCTCGGGCAACCGCCCCTCCACCAGCCGGCCCGGTACCCGTACCACCACTTGCCGGAACCGGGTCGGGGCGTCGAAGACGAACGGCGCGGCCAGGTCCATCAGCACGAAGGCTCCGCCCGAGACGACCGCACTCCTGCCGTTCCGGCGCACCTCTACCTGACCCTCGGTCACCACACACACCAGAAAGTCTGGGCAGGAGTCGGATTCGATCATCGCCGGGGTCCGGATCACGGTTTGCGCATCACAGCGGATGGAGCTGACGTGCAGATCGCCGACCGGTTCACCTCGGTCTCCCTCGATCCGCCGCTGGTCCTCGTCTCCATCGCGAACCGGGCGAAGATGAACGCCAAGATCGCCGACACCGGCCGATACGGGGTGTCGATCCTCGCCAGCGATCAGGCACCGCTGTCTCTGCATTTCGCCGGCGCGGCAAGCGAACCCGATCTGGTCAGGTTCACCTGGCGTCGCGGCGTCCCGCTGCTCGACGGCGCGCTGGTCCACCTGCCGTGCACCGTCACCGACTCCCACCCCGCAGGCGATCACACACTGCACGTGGGTCGGTTCGAGGAACTCTGGTTCGACGACGGTCATCCACTCCTGTTCTACACCGGCAGTTTTCGAGCGCTCGAACTGCAAGGCGAACACGGTTGGGGCTTCTGAGCCCCCCCACACACCAAATCACGAAAGGTGGATCATGGCAGCACTACAAACGGTTCAGAAGATCGGTCCGGTCCTGGACCTCTTCACCGTCGAACGCCCGGAGTGGGGTGTCACCGAGGTCGCCTCGGCCATCGGCGTCCCCCGCTCGAGCGCACACGCACTGTTGGCGTCGCTCGTCGACATCGGACTGTTGCAGTGCCGCTCGCGTGGCAGGTACCGCATCGGCTGGCGAATCGTCGAACTCAATCAGACCCTGCAGGGCTCCGTCGATGTGCGAACCTGCGCCGCGCCGATCTTGCGGGCACTGTCGGAGAAGTATGGCGAGACAGCACATCTGGCGATCATGGAGCGCTATCGCGTGATGTATGTCGACAAGGTCATCGGCACACACGTGATCAATGTGTCCGGCGCGCGGATCGGCGCACACCTCGACGCGCACTGCAGCGCGGTCGGCAAGGCCCTGCTGGCCCACCGCCATCCCGGTGAGATCGAACGCAACGTCCTCAACAGTCCGTTGCACCGCTATACCCCGTCGACGATCACCAGTGCTGCCGAGCTCACCAGGGAGCTCAAAGCCGTTCTGCGTCATGGTTGCGCCTTCGACAACGGCGAGGCCGTCGCCGACGTGAATTGTGTGGCCGCACCCATCCGCGACGAGATGGGCGTGGTGGTGGCGGCGATCTCGATCACCGCGCCCGCCATCCGGTTCGTGCCCGCGCAACAAGAGTTCCGGCGCGCGGTGATCGGCGCGGCGAATGCGGTCACCAAGTCCCTCACGGCATCGGTACCCACGGAGATCGCCCCCGACACCCAGGTGTCCGCACTCCACGCGATCGCCGGATGAGACGAGAAGGAGCTCACAAGAGATGACCGATGACGTTGGACGGACCGCCGAGGACCTACTCGGTGCGTATCGCAACAGGCAGCCGATCGAACCCGTCGCCGATCGATTCGCGGACGCCCCACTGTCTCTCGCCTACGAGATCGCCCTCGCTCAGGTCGAGGACTGGGTGAAGCACGGCGACACCATCAAGGGACACAAGGTGGGGTTGGCCTCCCGCGCCATCCAACGCCAGATGGGGGTGTCCCAGCCCGATTTCGGTCATCTCACGGCGAGCATGTTCCACCTCGAGAATGCCCCCATCCCGACGGGCACTTTCATCCAACCGCGGATCGAACCAGAAGTGGCCTTCGTCCTCGGAAAGCCTTTGCGCGGGCCGGGGGTCACCATCGCCGACGCGGCCGCGGCCGTCGACTTCGTGTTGCCGTCACTGGAGATCGTCGACTCCCGCATCCGAGACTGGGCGATCGGGATCTTCGACACCGTCGCCGACAACGCGTCGTCGGGTGGGGTCGTCCTGGGCAGCCGGCCGACGAGGCTCACCGACGTCGACCTGCGGCTGACCGGGGTCAACCTGCACGTCAATGGCGAACTCATCGCGACCGGAGCCGGTGGCGCCGTGCTCGGTTCGCCGCTGAACGCACTGGTATGGCTGGCCAACACGGTCGGGCCGCTCGGCGTCACCCTCGAACCCGGACATGTGGTGCTGCCCGGCTCGATGACCAAGGCCGTGCCCATCTCCCCGGGCGACACGATCGTCGCCGACTTCGCCGGAATCGGCAGCGTCACCGCACTTCTGGAAGGACCACGATGACCACCCCACCCACTGCTGCGCCACCCACCGCCGCACCACCCGCGGCCTCGCCATGGAGCGCAGGACGCGTGGCCGAGATCCTCCTGTCCGCCGAGCGCTCGCGCACACCACGGACGTCGATCCGCGCCGAGTGGCCCGATCTGAGCCTCGACATCGCCTACGCCGCCCAGGACATCGCGCTCGCCGACCGGCTCGCGCACGGTGAGGTGGTCACCGGCATCAAGCTCGGTCTCACCTCCCGCGCCAAACAGCAGCAGATGGGCGTCGACTCGCCGTCGGTGGCCTGGTTGACCGATTCCATGGCATTGCCTGCCGGACTTGCGGTTCCGCGGGATCGTCTCATCCATCCGCGCGCCGAGCCGGAGATCGCCTTCGTGCTGGGGCGTGCACTGCGGGGCCCGGGTGTGACGGCCGCACAGGCGCTCGCGGCCGTCGACCACGCGATGGGAGCGATCGAGATCATCGACAGCCGTTATTGGGGATTCAAGTTCAGCCTCGAAGATGCGGTGGCCGATAATAATTCGTCGGGCGTCTACGTCACCGGACCGGTCATCCGGCGCATCGACGACCTCGACCTCGGACTCGAGGCGTGTCTGCTGGAGGTTGACGGTGACGTCGTCGACAGTGCCACCGGGTCGGCGGTTCTCGGACACCCGGGTGAGGCACTTGCCTTCGCCGCCAATACCTTCGGTGCGCGCGGAATCACCCTGGAACCGGAGTGGGTGGTCTTGACCGGCGGTATGACCGATGCCGTACCGGTCTCGCCCGGAAGCCGGGTGGCCGCCCACTTCACATCCCTGGGCACCGTCACCGTCGCGGGCGGGTGAGTGCGATGCCGTTCATCGACGTGACCCTCTCCGCGGGACGGACACCCGAGCAGATCCGCGACCTACAGCATCAACTGACCGAGGCCGCCCACCGCGCCCTGGGAGCACCCATCGCCAACATTCGGGTGGTGGTCCGCGAGGTTCCCGCAACCCACTGGGCGGCAGGTGATGTCACCATCGCCGAGCGGGAGGCGGGGCAGCCACGGTGATCAGGAGGGCAGGCGTTCGGCTTCGGGCGCCGGAATCCGGTCCTCGAGCTTGGCCAACTTCCAGTAGGCGATCGCGATCACCCACGCGACCACGAACATGACGACAATGGCGATTCCGGCCGTGTTGAGATCGACTCCGCTGATCCAGTTGCTCGCAGAGTCGGTCCAACCGAAGTCGTCGTGGAGCACACTCACCAACTCGATGGTCCCGATGAGCAGGGCCACCGCCACCGAGAGGCCGGTGATGGTCAGGTTGTAGTAGATCTTGCGCACCGGATGCGCGAACGCCCAATCGTAGGCGACCGTCATGAACATCCCGTCCAGCGTGTCCATCAGGCTCATACCACTGGCGAACAGCAAGGGCAGCACAAGGGTCGCATACCACGGCAATCCGGCCACGGCGCCGGTGCCGGCCAGGGCGAGAAGTGCCACCTCGGTCGCCGTGTCGAAGCCGAGCCCGAACAGGACTCCGACGGGATACATCTGGAACGGACGCTTGATCCGCCGCATCAGAGGGCCGAGCAACCGAGCGAGGAATCCACGGTCGTGCAGCGCGCCCTCGAGTTCGTCGTGATCGAAGTGGCCCGCCCGGAGTTTGCCGAACACCCGCCAGATGGCGATCAGGGCAACGATGTTGATGAACGCGATGAGATACAGAAAGGTGCCGGAGGCAACCGTGCTGATCGTGCCCAGCGCCTGGCGGACCGGTGAGTCGTCCTGGGTCAGCACCGACACCACGTGTGCACCCACGACCACGAGAATCGCGAGGAGGAACACGATCGTCGAATGCCCCATGGCAAACCAGAATCCGACCGACTTGGGTCGCCGGCCGTCATTCATGAGTTTACGGGTGGTGTTGTCGATCGCAGCGATGTGGTCGGCGTCGAAGGCGTGCCGTAACCCGAAGGTGTATGCGGTGACGGCCAGTCCCACGCTGAACACCTGGGTGCCGAGTTGGTAGTGCTGCGGGACGATGACCGCGAACAGCACCCCGAACGCCACCACGTGCATCACCACGATGATGCCGAGTTGGACGGACGCGTCCAGGTAATCCTTCCGGGTCCACCGCTTCACCGATGAGCTCATCGTCAGGACCCGGATGCCTTGTCGATGGCGATCGGCTCGAGGATCGCCCTGTGATGGTTGCGATTCGGCGGTGCGGAAAGGATCTCGGCGGTGCGCTCGGCGAACTCGTCGGCCGGTAGATGACCACTCTCTGCGAGCACCTGCTCGAGTGCGCTCACCCAGTGCCGGTAGTACGACCACGAGTCGTCCGTGAGATCACCCACCGCCGTCTCCCATTCTTGGATCGACGAGATCAGCGCACCCTGGAACTGCCTCCAGTCGTACTGTCCGCTCTGGTGAGCGACGATGGCGAGCGCGAAAGCGCGGATCTCCCAGGGGGAATCGAAGGCGGTATCGCCCGAACGCGGGGCCGGCAGGTCGCAGACGAGGCTGTCTATGGCGGCCCGTTGCTGCGGATGTGGTGCGGTCACACTCATGCCGCCACCTCCTTGACCGGGCCGACACCGATCATCGAATCGCGGGTCACCAGCGCCGCGAGCTGGTCTTCGCTCCAACCGTCGGTACCACTCGGGCGTTGCGGCAGCACCCAGTACCGCATTTCCGAGCTGGAATCCCAGATCTGGATCTCGGTGGTCCGGGGGATCTCGTAGCCGAAGTCCTCGGCCAGCACCTTGCGCGGCTCCCGCACGATCCGCGCGCGATACTGCGGTTCCTTGTACCAGTTGGGCGGAAGCCCCAGGACCGGCCACGGATAGCACGAGCACAGGGTGCACACGATCGCATGATGGACGGTGCCGGTGTCCTCGAGCACCACCATGTCCTCGCCCTGCAGTCCGCTGATTCCGAGTTCCTTGCAGGCTCCGGTCGCATCGGTGAGCAGACGCTGCTTGAAGTCGGGGTCCGCCCAGGCCTTGGCGACGACCTTGGCCCCGAGTTGCGGTCCGACCTCGTTCTCATAGATGTCGACGATGCGATCCACCATCGATGTCGTCATCACGCCCTTCTCGATCAACATCGATTCGAGGGCTTTGACGCGCGCGGCGATCTCCTCTTGGCTCGGGGTCTGAAAGCTCATGCCTGTGCTCCTTCTGTGACGAGTTCGATGTAGGGGTCCCAGACATCGAAGTGGACCGAGCCGTTGGGATCGCCGATACCTGTACCCCATAGCTCCTCGGCGGTGAATCTCACCGTGTAGACGTGCTCGGGGTTCTCCCCGAGGCCGTTGCCGGCGGTGTCGGGATAGATGAAGGAACCATGCTGGGCGACAACGGTTCCCACCTTTCCGCGTACGTACCGGGCGCGCCGTGTGTGGCCGTATGGGCTCACGTCGGTCACCCGGATCACGTCACCGACGACGAAACGGGCGGCCTTGTCGGTATCCCGCTTCGCCGGAGCGCCCGCCGGCACGACCGCGTTCACGAAGTCGATCAACTCCTGCGACTGTTCGTGATCGGGCAGCGGAGCCTCCGGATTATGCAGATAATGCTCGGTTCGACGGTCGAGTTCGGCCGGGTCGATGGCGCCGGCGGCGATGGCGGCGTTCTCGATCGAGTACAGCCAGTGCTCGTAGTAGGGCGCCTTGAGGTAGACCGCCGGGTCCATCTTCTCGATCCCGTGGCGGAACGAGTCCACACCGAAGTAGCCCGCGCGGAAGCACGCCGGGAACATGGTGAACATCGGCTTTTCCCACTCTGCCACGAAGGTTGGTTCGTCCTCGACGACCGAGACCGGACCGAGGCCGTCGGTTCCGCCGAGGTCAAAGACACCATTCATCTGACTCTCCTCACTGATTTGCGGCCGGCGACGCATCGCGCATCATGCCGGTACCGGGGTGACAATTGATGTACTCGAAGATCTGGTCCTGCGCATCGGATACCGAAACCTCGTGATAGAGGCGAAGTTTGTCCAGTTCCGTGGCGACTTTGAAGAATGTCGTGAAGATCCGCAGGTGCGTGGGGTGCGATTCGGCCCACCGCTCGAGTTTCTCCAGCGATCGCCAGTGCCCGATGTTGTAGGTCTCGTCAAGCGGACGGCCGTCGAGATCGATGTTGCGTACCAGCCGATTGCTGTAGCAGCCGACGTCTGCGCCGTTGTCACGCAAGAAGTCCATCCCTTGATGCAGGGTGGGCTGGATTTCGTCGAGATACAGCGAGCGCTCGGGCTCAACGGCCTCGCGCCAGTCCTGTCCGGACCGGATCAGTGCGATGTTGTCGTGACCCGCGACCACCACTCGTCCACCGGCAGCGGGATCTCCCGACACGATCCGGAGGGTGGCGTCGCGGGGCGGCTGCATCCACTCGTTCTGTGACAACGGGAATCGTTCGCGCATCGATCCCCAGTAGCCGTGCTCGTTGATATCGCCGCTGATGTCGCTCATCAGCGCGCCCACGCCGGGCAACCTGTCCTGGAACGCATACAGGGTTTCGAACTGGTCCACTCGTGGTGACACGATCTCGCGGAAGTAGCCGACCGGATCGGTGAGACGGTCGTCGGAGGACCACCAGCGGTCGACCTCGGGCGAACCCAGCCACCGCGTGCAGGATTGCGGATCAGCCCAGTAGCCGACAACAATGAAATTGTCGTAGCCCTCACCATCGACGTGGTGGGTGACATCGTGATGCGATGGACCGTGCGGATGGTCGAGATGGGCGACGATCTCGGCGACCGCGGTCAACGCCTGCGCCCGGTGAGCCTCTCCGTGGGACTGAACGCCAAGGTATCCCATGGTGATCTGCTCGATCTCCGTGTCGGCGCGACCCACCCACATCGGGAAGGGCGGCTGATAGTCGTCGGGGACGCGACGGGAGATACTGCGTGGACAGGTGAGATGGGTGTCGATCGCGGATTCCATTGAGCAGAAATCCTTTCTAGGTCAGTGCGGATGCGGTCTGCGGTGCGGGGAATCCGCCCCGGAGTTGTTCGAAGGTGTGACCGGCTCGCAGAACAGTGGCGTCGTCGAAATGCTTGCCGATGATCATCATTCCGACCGGGAGGCCGTCGACGAGGCCGGCGGGCACCGACAGTGCCGGATGTCCGGTGACGTCGAGAGGCGCGGTGTTGACGATCATTCCGAGCGCCTTGGTCAGATAGGTCGCCCGATCGATGGGTGGCTCGGGCAGTACCGTCGCCGCATACGGCAGGGTCGGCATGACGAGAACGTCATATCGTTGTAGTGCCGCGTCGTAAGCTGCTCGAGCGAGTGGTACCAGGTTGCGCGCCTTGCCGTAGCTGGCTCCGCCCAGCCTGTTCACACCGTGATATCCGCACAGCGCAACGAGTTTGACCGTCTCGGACAAGTCGTCGGCGTAGTCGATTCGCCGTCGCGCAAAGTAGGCCATCTGTTCGGGATCGTACAAGCCATCCGCATTGAGGCCGTAGCCGTTCCCGTCGAGCATCTGGTAAGCGCCGCCGTCGGTGGCGATCACGTTCCACACATGAAACGCATCCCGGTGCCAGGGGATACTGGTCTGCTCGACCACCGCCCCCGCCTCGGTGAACCGCTCCACCGCCGCCCGGACGGCGTCATCGACGTCGGGTTGGGAGACCTCGTGACCGAATCCCTCGGAGACCACCCCTATCCGGAGCCCGGTCACTCCGTCGTCGAGCCCTGTGAGGTAATCGGCCGCTTCGATTGTTGTGGGCTGTCTCGGATCGAGATCATCTCGGCCGGCGATCACCGAGAGCATCGCCGCCGCGTCGGAGACGGTCCGCGTGATTGGACCGACGTGATCGATGGTGCGCTCGATCGGGAATGCACCGGTGTACGGGACGAGTCCGAAGGTCGGTTTGTGTCCCACCACCCCGCAGAAGGACGCCGGGATCCGGATCGACCCACCCTGGTCGCCGCCGATGGCCAGGTCGACCTCGCCGCTGGCGACCAAAGCCGCACTGCCGCCGGATGATCCGCCGGCCTCACGCGTCCGATCCCAGGGATTGAGCACCGGGCCGGAGGCCGGCGTGAAACTCGACCCGGAGAAGCACAAATCCTCACACACCGCTTTGCCGACGATCTCGGCACCTGCGTCGAGTAGACGGGTGACGACGGTGGCATCACGAGAAGGAATGAATCCCTCCAACGACCGCGAGCCGTTCATCATCGGGACCCCGGCCACCGACACGTTGTCCTTGATGGCCACTTTCCGACCGGACAGTCGGGTATCAGGCGGGGCTTCCGCGTTGATCGACGTCCTCATGTACCAGGCGCCAAGCGGATTCGAGTCGTCGGCACGTGCGGACTCGTACCGCCGGACCGGCGCGTCGGGCATCGCGGAGCGTGCATAGACGTCGTCGACGACGTCGTAGGAGCCCAATGCACCGTCGACCAACGCGACGAATTCCGTTCGGCCGGACTCGTTCAGATCGAATCCGAAATGTGTTGCTGCGGACTCGATTGCCCCCGCATCAGGACGCTCGACTACCATGCCATCTCCTTCTTGCCGACGAGGTGAATGACAAGAAGACTACGAAGTGGACGTCGATCCGTCAATAGGTGTCGACATATCAACTCGTGCGAGGTTCAGAGCGGGCGCAGAACCCCTCGGCGCGACTCGGCGAGCAGAATCGGCCGTGTCGGCCCGGCCTCGGAGTGGATCGAGCACTGTATCAGCTTCTGGCGCAAACCTTCTCGGTCGAGATCCGGCTCCATCGAGATCACGCGCCCGTACATCCGGATTGCCTCATATGTCGTTTCCGACAACGAACTGAGTGGCGGAGCCGGGCCCACCAGATCTCGGCTGTAGCGGTCCTCCAGTTCACGATAGGTCTCGATGGCCCCCTGGAAGTAGGCGAAGGCGGCCCAGACCCCATCGGCGGCCGAGTCGCCGATCAGCTGTTGCGTCGCCTCGTCCAGTACGAGCGCGAGTGTGCGGGTGTGAGACCGCAGACCGAAATGTGCGCATTGCTGCTCGAAGACGACCTCATCATGACCGACCAGGGACGACAGGATCAGTTCCGCCCCCGAATGCTCGATCGACTCTATCACCGCCGAAAAGTCCCCGGTGCCCAGCTGAAGGTAGACATCGCCGAGTACCGCACCGCCGTTTTCCGAGACCACTCGACGAGCGGCCCAATGCGCACCGAACGACCACGAATACCGATGTCCCACAAAGAACCACCGCCGAGCACGGGTCCGGGACATCAGCGCCGGGACGCCCGCCCGCACCTGCGCCAGAGGTCGCTCGCCGAGCCGGACCACTCCGGGATTCGGGCGGCCACCCTCGTTGAGCACGGTGTGCACGAGCAGGACGCCGCTGCCCTGCAACACCGACGCGGCTGCGCTGAACGTGGCTGAGGTGACACAGGCGAAGATCACCCGGCAGCCGCTACGCAACAGACGTGTCGCCGCGGCCGCTCCGGCCAACGAATCCGATGCGTCGTCCCCGATGAGCAATTCCATCGGAACCCCTGCGATGCCCCCGTCCGCGTTGATCTCGTCGACGGCCAACTGTGCCAGGGTCTCGGTGGCCTGGGCGAACACCGCGGCCGAACCGGACTTGCTGACGAGCAGACCCACGCGGTGCAGGTCGTCGCGCAACGGTTCGGGCGGTCCGAAGCCACGTCGTTGTGCCAGCCACATGACACCGTCCTGATCCAGGCTGGACTCCACCACGATCCGCGATCCGCCGCCGTCGGCGAAGAATCTCACCGTCAGTTTTCCGCGCCACGGCTGATGGTGCGTGATGACCACCGATCGTCCCCGGTGCACCGCACCCACATGTCCCAGCAGCGTGATCGGCATTCCCGCGACTCCGGAGCCGCCACCCGCGGGTAGCGACACCGAGACGGCCGCACCCACCACCAACTTCGTGCATTCGAGGTCGAAGAACTGACCGGCGGCGAACCTCGCAAAAGCGATCTCCGGCGGATCGGCAGTCGAGATCTGTGCGGTCACAGAAAGTGCAGGCACACGCCATCACCCACGATCATCGGGTAGCCGACAGGCGATCAGGCTTGCCGACGGACTCGCGCACTCCGGTCCTCGGAGTGACCCTCCGACGAGCTGGTCGATTCCTCGCCGACAACAAGTGCACGTTCGAGCATGTCTTGCAGGAACTGTAGTGCATCGTTGGCCGGTCCGGCCGGGTCAATCGAGAAGTATCGGTGCCGCCCCGATCGGCGTTCGACGACCATTCCCGACATCTTCAGCGCCTTGAGGTGTGTCGAGACCGTGGTGCGACCGACCGACGAGATCTGGTCGCTGATGAAACCCGCGCTGCATTCTCCGTGCGAGGCGAGGGTGTCGAGGATCTGGCGACGGACATGATCAGCCAGCGCGGCGAACACAAGTTCGCGACTCTGCTGATCTGTGTCACTCATGCCTCGTTGCCCTTTATCATCATCCACCGGCCGTCGCACCCGATACGTCGACTCTCATCAACATATCTCACGAGCGCTGCCGGCGAAACCCGCCCGCGCCGCGATCTCCTCGGCGCGGGCCCCCGACGCAGGCTGTCCGCCGATTCCCCAGTTCTCCGGAGCGACCTCGATGATCCGTCCGCGGACAGCCGTGCGATCGACGCCGAGGACGCCGACGATCAGATCGGTGAACGCCAGCAGTAACCGTTGACGCTGGGCGACCGGGCGCCCGGCCAACACGATGGCGGTGAAGTACGGTGCGACGACGCCGCTGTCGGCAACGAGCTGCCCGGCCACCGCCATCCGGGTGGCCTCGTGGGGCACCAGGAAGGTGCGAACGCGCTCGATCGGCGAGTCCAGCACTGCCGCATACACTTGCGACGCCTCGACGAGCAGTTGCCGCTCCTGTTCCGGTGTCACAGCACCGGAGGGAAGATGAAAGTGCGCCACCGGCATGGCTTTTCCTCTCCTGGTAGTGGGACCGAACCCTGACTGTAAGAACCTGGGTGTAGGCCCTAGAGAACGCCGTGACGAACACCGCCATCGGCGGTCATTACCGCGCCGTGCAGTACATCGGCCTGCGGAGCAAGAAGCATCTCGACGAGCCAGGCGATTTCATCGAGAGCCGGCAGGCGGCCCAGCGTCGTCTTGGCGCGGTAGCGCTCCCAGATCTCGTCGGGTCGGCGACCGGTCTGCTCGACCTCGGAATCGACGAGGGCACGCAGCCGCGGGGTGTCGATCGGTCCGGGGGCGATGGTGTGCACCGTCACGCCCCTGGGTCCGTAGAGCACCGAGATCTGACGCATCAGATTCAGCAGCGCGGCGTTCGCGGTACCCGGCCCAGCGTCGAGCGGTCCGGGTTCGATGCCGAGCGACCCGGCGATCGCGACGAACCGCGACCCCGGAGCCATCCGTTCGCGCACCCCGTGGAGCAGCCGTACCGTGCCGGCGACCTTGATGTTGGCCGCGGTCGCCAGCGCCGTCGGCACGATCGCATCGGCCGACCCCTTGACCGGTAGTCCGGCCGCGAAAATCGCCATGCGTAACGGCCCGTGGAGTGCCGGTTGCGCGAGCGCCGCCCGGATGTCGTCGACCGCCCCGTCGTCACCGATGTCTGCGGGGCACGCGTGGACGAGCGGGTTGCCTGCGGCGATCTCCTCCAGGTCGCCCGCCGAACGCGCCACCGCGACCACACGGTGACCGCGGTCGGTCAACCGCTCGGTGATGACCGATCCCATGGCACCCGTGGCGCCGACGACGACGCAGGTGCCCGAGCCGGTAGCGGTCATCTCCGCAACCGGATGGTCACCGCGCGTGGTTCGGTGAAGAACTCGCGCGAGTACTGTCCGCCCTCGCGGCCCAGCCCGGAGATGCCCTCGCCGCCGAACGGCAGCCGCAGGTCGCGTTCGAAGAACGTGTTGATCCAGACGGTCCCGGCCTTCCAGCGTGCCGCCAATCGATGGGCGCGATTGAGGTTGTCGGTGAACAGGATTCCGGCCAGACCGTAGGGCGAGTCGTTGGCGATACGCAAAGCCTCGTCCTCGGTGTCGAAGCCGAGGACGGTCTCGACCGGTCCGAAGATCTCCTCGCGTGCCGTCTGAGAGTCGTTGGTGAGCCCGGTGATCACCGTCGGCGGGTAGTAGAACCCGCCGGCGTGTGCGGGGCCGGTGAGACGCTCACCGCCGGTGATCACCTTGCCACCCTCTTCCTGCGCGAGTTCGACGTAGCCGGCAACCTTCTCGAGGTGTCGTTGCTCGATGAGCGGCCCCATGAAGGTGTCGGGGTCCTTCGGGTCGCCGACGACGAGCTTGCCCGCTTCCTCGGCGAACCGTGCCAGGAACTCCTCGCGAATCGAGTTCTGCACCAGCAGACGCGAGCCGGACAGGCAGACCTGCCCGTTGCCACCGAAGATCGCGCGGATCGACATGGGCACGGCCACATCGAGATCGGCGTCCTCGAAGATGATGTTCGCCGACTTGCCGCCCATCTCCGCCGAGACCGGGGTGTGATTGGCGGCGGCGGCACGCAGGATGTGGACGCCGGTGGCGCTCGACCCGGTGAAGGTGATGCGGTCCACCCGCGGGTCCGCGGTGAGAGGGCCGGCCACCTCGTCGCCACCGAAGCCATGGACGACGTTGAGCACTCCCGCGGGCAGCCCGGCCTCCAGCGCGATCTCGGCGAACCGGTGCGCGGTCAACGGGGTCTGTGGGGCGGGCTTCAGTACGACGGTGTTACCGAAGGCCAACGCGGGGGCCACCTTCCACGTCGCCAGCATCAGCGGCGCATTCCACGGGCTGATCGCCGACACCACCCCGGCAGGCGGATACAGCACGTAGGAGAGGAGGTCACCGTCCGGATAGGCCTCGTTGGCGGCCATCGACACGTAGTCGGCGAAGAATCTCAGATTGTGCGCCACCCGCGGGATCTCGGCGTGTAGCGACTGCGTGATGGTCTTGCCTCCGTCACGGGTCTCCAGCAGTGCCAACTCGTCTCGGTGATCGTCGACGGCATCGGCGACGGAATGCAGGATCGCGGCACGTTCCTTCGGCGACATCTGCGGCCACGGTCCGTCGTCGAACGCCACACGCGCGGCGTCGATGGCGGCGGACCCGTCCTCGGCTGTTCCCCGTGCGACTGTTGCCAAAAGCGAACCATCATGCGGATCAAGGGATTCGAAGGTCGATCCATCGGATGCGTCGACCCAGTTCTCGCCGATCAGGTGGCGAACAGTCCGCGGGATGTCGGTCGTGGTCATACCGCGGCCACCTCCGGGGTCTCGTACACGCGACCGGCCAATTCGGCGGCCACATCGATGATCATGTCCTCCTGGCCGCCGATCACGCCCCGCCTCCCGAGTTCGAGCAGGATCTCGCGCGTGGGAATTCCGAACTTCTTGGCGGCCCGTTTGGTGGGATGGAAGAACGTCGAATAGACACCCGCATATCCGAGCACCAGCGCCGTCTCGTCGACGATCTGCGGTTCCTTCATCAACGGTGCGACAACGTGTTCGGCCGTGTCGATGAGCCCGAAAAGGTCGACGCCGGTATGCCAGCCCGCGCGTTCGAAGGCGGCCGCGAGCACCTCGGTCTGGGCGTTGCCCGCGCTGGCGCCGAGTCCGCGCAACGATCCGTCGATGAAGGTGGCGCCGTTCTCGGCGGCGTTGAGCGCGTTGGCGATTCCGACGCCGAGATTGTTGTGTGCGTGGAATCCGATGTCGGCGCCGATGGCCGATCGCAGCGCTGCGACACGTTCGCCGGCCTGCTGCGGGACGAGCGCACCGGCCGAGTCCACGACGTAGACGACGTCGGCGCCATAGGAATCGACCTTGACCGCCTGCTCCGCGAGTGCCTCAGGCTCGAGCTTGTGACTCATCATCAGAAACGTCATCACGTTGAGGCCCTGGTCTTTTGCCCATTCGATGGGCTGCTGACCGCAGTCGGCCTCGGTGCAATGGACCGCGACGCGCACGGTGGAGATGCCGGCGTCCACAGCGCCCTGCAACTCGGTCAGCGTGGCAATCCCGGGAACATAGAGTGCCGCGATGTCGGCGTTGTCGACGGCATCGACCGCGGCCCGCACGTACTCGGGATCGGTGGCCGCGGCGAAGCCGTATTGGATCGAGGAGGCGCCCAACCCGATTCCGTGGGCGACCTCGATGGTCGACACCCCGGCGCGGTCGAGTCCGGCGGCGATCGCCGCCACGTTCTCGGTGGTGAACTGGTGTGAGACGCTGGACATCCCGTCACGCAGGGTGGTGTCGACGAGGGTGACCGTGCGGTCGTTGCTCGACATGTTCATCGGAGTGCTCCTGTCACGAGATTCTGTTGGGCCATCACGTCGGCGACACGGACCGCGGCGGCGGTGATGATGTCGAGATTGCCTGCGTAGGTGGGCAAGAAGTCTCCCGCTCCGATGACCTCGAGCATCACGGTCACGAGATCACCGTCGACGTCGACGAGTTTGAGGGTGTAGCCCGGGACGTACTCCTGCACCCGGGTGACCATGTCGAGGACGGCCCGCTCGATGGCGTCGGCGTCGGGGTTGCGCACCTTGGCATAGACGGTGTCGCGCATGTTCATCGGTGGTTCGGCCGGGTTGATCACCGAGATCGCCTTGGCGCGATCGGCGCCGGCGACCGCGGCGAGGGCGCGCCCGGTCTTCTCACTGAACTCGCTGAGGTTCTGGCGCGTCCCGGGTCCCGCGCTCTTGGCGGCGATGGCGGCGACGATCTCGCCGTAGGACGCGTCGGCAACCTCGTTGATGGCGTGCAGGATCGGTATGGTGGCCTGGCCGGCGCAGCTCACCATGTTCACGTTGGGTGCGCCCAGGTGCTCGTCGAGGTTGACCGCGGGCACCACGTACGGACCGACCGATGCCGGGGTGAGGTCGATCGCGGTGATTCCCGCGTCGGCGTAGCGCGGGGCGGCGGCCGCGTGAATTCTCGCGGAGGTGGCCTCGAAGACCAGGTCCGGTAGATCCGGCTGTGCCAGCAGCCATTCGATGCCCTCGGCCGATGTCTCGAGCCCTTCGGTGCGGGCGCGGGCGAGGCCTTCGCTGTCGGGATCGATCCCGACCATGGATACCGGCTCGACATACTCGGACCTGAGCAACTTGTACATCAGGTCCGTCCCGATGTTGCCCGAGCCGACAATTGCGGCGGTAAACCGACTCATCGTGTTCTCCCTTGGATCGCTGTGTCTGCGACGGTAGGGATGTCGAGGGCGTACTCGTGCTCGTCGCCGGAGTGCCCGGACGCGATGCGGCCACATCGACACCCTCGTTCGGCATTGCCGAACGGCAGTGATGGCCATCACAAACCTCGGTCATGCTCGGCGTCATCCACCCATGGATGGCGCCGGTCATCGGCGCCGCACGAACCACAGGAGATCCGATGAGTGAGAATCCCGCCCGTTTCGACGTCGCACACCTGGCGCGCTGCGAACTGCTCAGTCCCAAGCCGCAGGAGACCGAAGACTTCTTCACCCGATTCCTCGGCATGTATGTGACCAAGCGTGAGGGCCAGTCGGTGTACCTGCGCGGGTACGAGGACCCCTACCAGTGGAGTCTCAAGATCACCGAGTCCGCGCAGGCCGGGATGGGTCATGCGGCGTTGCGCACCAGCTCACCGGAGGCCCTGGAGCGCCGCGCGCGCTCGCTGCAGGACGGCAACGTCGAGACCAGTTGGCACGAGGACGAATTCGGCTACGGAAAGACACTTGCGTACCACACCGCAGACGGCCACGACTTCGCTCTGCTGTGGGAGGCCGAGAAGTATCTCGCCCCGTCGGAGTTGCAGAGCAAGATCCTCTCGCGGCCGTCGAAGAAGCCGTTGCAGGGTATTCCGGTCAAGCGCATCGATCACCTGAATCTGATGGCGTCGGACGTGACCTCGGTGAAGAACGAGTTCGAGCGGCATCTCGGTTTCCGCACCACTGAGCGGGTGGTCGACGGTGAGGTCGAGATCGGCGCGTGGATGAGCTCGAACCTCCTCGGCCACGAGGTCGCATGTATGCGCGACATGACCGGTGGGCGCGGCAAGCTGCACCATCTCGCGTTCTATTACGGCACCGGCCAGCACAATGTCGACGCCGCGGAGATGTTCCGCGACTACGACATCCAGATCGAGGCGGGCCCCGACACCCACGGGATCACCCAGGGCCAGTTCCTCTATGTGTTCGAACCCGGAGGCAACCGGATCGAGCTCTTCGGCGAGGCCGGATACCTGCATCTCGATCCCGACGCACAGACCAAGACCTGGGACATGGCCGAGATCGACACCGGCCTGGCCGTGGGCGGCGCGAAGCTGCCGTGGGAAACCTATTTCACCTATGGCACGCCCAGCCCGCTCTCCCTGGACCGGCACATCGAACAGTTCGCCCACTTCGGCCCTGGCGCGGAAGCCCCGGTTGCCGACGAGTTGGCGGGCGCGTCGGCCTGAGGCCTGTCTGCGCACTCGGCTACACTTGCCCACCCACCGCCGAGCGCGCGGCAGCAGCCACCCGCCGACACCTCCGCGCCGACACCGAACGCGAACCGGACCATTCCGGCTGCGTCGCAGGCGATCAGCATCGCGCTGATTGCTGCTGCGCCTCGTTGTCCCGGCCAGGCGGCTCGAGGCACAACGCGTAGAGCCACCTCGTCGGGCGCCCTGAGCAGCAACCGGATCGCTGCTTCTTCCTTGGCTTGTGCGACGATCTCGGCCCAGCCGCCGACGGGCGGCCGCCGGCTCTCGCAGGCGTCGTGCGGACGCAGCTGTCGGCTGGTACGGACCTCCATGGCGAGAATTTCGTTCTCGACGTAGGCCCGCAGACGGGACGCATCGACCTGGTCTGCGGTATCGGCGGCCGCGTCGAGTGGCCGCGCGGCTCGGACCATGCGGCGGTCAATTGCAGGCGCGGGCTGGTGATCACCGCGCTCGGCGGGAGCTGGTCGATCATGCCGAGAACGGTGACCCTTTGCGAGTGTTTGAGCAGGGTGCGACCGTCCCGCTCGTCCAGCCGCACCGCGCGTCCGGTGTCGCCGGCCGACAGTGCCTGATCGATCGCCTCCGAAAGCATTCCGTGATCGCTGAACCACGTCGAGGCGATGCGGTGCAACCGCGAGACCTGCTCGGGCAACACCGCGCCGGGACCACCACGGCCGATCAACAGAGGGCTGCTGACTCCGATGAGCCCCGAGGCGTCGTCCGGAACGACGTCTCGCCAGGTGTCCTGCGGATCGAACTCGACCGTGATGCCACCCAGCACAGTCGAGAATGCCGCAGGGCACCGTCTGAATTGGGGCGACTATCGTCGGGGCGAAACGGGCGGATGCCCGCACTGCACCCAGTTGCCCACGAGAACCGCGTGGCACAGCACCGCGACGAGAAACCAGGCCGACGCCACACCCAATCCGGTCTGCGTGGACCAGTAGCCGAGCACCGACAGCGGAACGGCGATCCCGCTGATCGCACCGGCCAGGACACACCACCCAAATCGACGCTGTGTGGCCGCCGCCGCGGAGAGCACGGCACCGCCGACGCCGAGCCCGATCGCGATCTGACCGAGCAGTGTCCGGTCGCCGCCGACGTCGCTGGTCACCCACGCACCGACGCTGGAGACGGCCAGCGCGACGATCGTCAACCAGATCACCCGTACCGATCGGGGCCGCAACGGCACCTCGGCGAGTACCCGTCGCTCGATCTTGCGGAGCGAGGCCGCCAAGCCCGGTTCTAGTTCCACCACCATCGCGCTTCCCCTACAGCCGGGCGAGCAGTTCGGCCTTGTTGTCGAACATGTTGCCGATCATCGTCAGGCCGCCGCGCATCCACTGGCCAAACCGCCGACTTCGGGAATACGGAACTGGGCCATGGTGCCGCCACCACTGTTGACCGGGTACAGAATTGCGAGCACCGCATCGCGAGAGAGTCTGTCCCGTGCGGCGATGTCGGCGACCGCGCCCTTAGCCTCGGGGGTGAGGGTTGCGTCCATGATGAGGCTCTTTCGTCGAGAGTCGATTCGCGCCCCGCGTAGATCGTGCGGGTGAACTTCACAAGTGTAGGAGAGCCGCAGCACGAGGTCTGCGGTACGAGTTCTGCGGTGCGAGAACTGCGGTACGAGTTCTGCGGTGCGAGAACTGCGGTACAGCGACTCGGCCGGACCGGCCGACGACCCGGCACCACCCGCAACTGTCTGTTCTTGGCCCTCGACGATGCCGCACTCGCGCAGACGCTGGGAATGCTGCACTGCTGGGCGACCGGCTGGGTGGAGCCCGTGGTGGCCACTCCCGAGCCTCGCCACATTGCTGCGCAGCAGATCCTCGCGGCGGCCTTGCAGACCCGACGGCTTCCGCTCGTCGGGTGGCAGCACCAGTGGGCCGATCTACCGCTGTTCGCCGAAGACGGCGACGAGATCTTCGACCACCTGCTCAGCACTGGGTTCCTCGACCACGATGCCGGTAGCGCCTTCATCGGACTGGAAGCCGAAAGACACTTCGGGCGGCGTCATTTCCTGGAACTCCTCGCGGTGTTCACCGCGGCTCCCGAGTTTCGGGTCTTCGAGGGCCGCAACGAGATCGGGATGGTGGAGGCCGGGGTTCTAACCCAGCCGACGGAGGGTCCTCGTGTACTGCTGTTAGGTGGTCGATCGTGGAAGGTGACCCACATCGACTGGAAGCGGCGCCAGGTGTACGTGGAGGGCACCGATATCCACGGCACTGCCCGCTGGCAATCGATACCGGACGGGTTGTCGTTCGAGATCACTCGCGGCGTGCGTAGCGTGCTGCTGGGAGCCACACCTCCGGGAGTGACATTGTCACGCCGTGCCGTCGAGGCGCTCGATGCTTACCGTGCGCAGCGCTCGGCGCACGTTCACCCGGTTAACCTGGTCATCGAGCGAGATGTGCGCGGCGACTGGCGGTGGTGGACGTGGGCCGGAACCAAAGCCAACCGCACTCTCGCCGCCTGGACTCGAGAGCTGGTGCCCGGGCGCCAGAGGATCAGCGGAGAGTCGATCCGGTTGCACTCGGACCTGCGAGTCGACGACATCACGCGCGTCGTGGCTTCGGTGCGGGGCGGCTCGCACCGTCCTCTGCCGGATGTTGATCGCGCCGCGATCAGCGGGCTGAAGTTCTCGGCGGCGCTCCCGGAAGGCCTGGCGCGCCGAACGCTCGCGGCTCGGGTGGTCGACGTCGAGGGTGCCGAATCCGTACTGCAGTCGCGCGTGACATTTACCCAACACTGAGCGCAAGTGAGCCGATCAGGTGGGTGCGCGCGTCTCATCAACGGATGGGGCCGGAACCGTTGACCTCTGCCAATCATCGCCGATCCAATGACCCGGCTCGGCAGTGCGCTACAACAGGGCAGAGGACGGCACCAGCCGGATGCACCCCGACGCTAGACCGGATTCGGCGCCCCTGGACCACCGGTGTCGAGCCGCCTCGCCACGCGCTCGCGGACGGCGCGAAAGTACGGCGCGCGGCGCGGGTGGGCGCGATGATGCGGCGAGTCCGGGCCGTGCCGGTCCAGCATGTCGCGCATCCGGTCCTCGAGGTCCATCACGGCATGGCCGGTCGGGCCGGAGGTCTGGTCGGCCAATGTCAGGGCGTCGGTCACCTCGTCCTCGACGAAGGTGAAGTCGCGCAGTACCTCGTCGATACCGCGTTCGGCCGCGATGTAGCGCGCACCGGAATGGTGGGCGACGAGAGCGCAGACCTCGTCGGGCCAGCCCTGCGCGCGGAGATAGCGTGCGCCGTCGACGGGATGAAAGCCGGTGTCTCGCAGAGCCGGAACGTAGCCGATGTCATGGAGCCAGGCGGCGGCGATCAACGCGTCACGCCGTCGCGGATCAACGGTTGGGGCGTAGCGGGCGGCTTGGGCGGCCACACGGGTCACGTGGCGGAGCCGGTTCGGATCGGAGGCCAGGAGTCGTGCGGAGAGTTCCCGCGCCGCTGCCGTGAGCGCGCCTTCCTCGTCCACAACTCCTCCTCCGCGTTCCCCCCGACGTTCCGGCACGTGTGATTGTGTCACGACACTCCGCACCGGAGGATAACGTCTGCCAGATGTCACGACCGTCGCCACACACCGTCGTCGTCGGAGCCGGCGTCGCCGGACTGACCACCGCCAGGTTGTTGCACAGGTACGGCCACCGCGTCGTCGTCCTCGAGGCCCGCGACCGGATCGGGGGCCGCACCCACACAGACCGCTCCGACGGATACGTCACCGATCTGGGTGCCTCGTGGATTCATGGCATCGATGGCGCTCCGTTGTACGACGCCATCCGCGCGTTCGATATGCGGACCGCCGAATTCACCGTCGGCAGTTATCAGTCACTGAGTCGGCCGACCGCCTACTACGGCCCCGACGGTGCACGACTGAGCGACGCACAGGTCGCCGCATTCGTCGAGGACATACAGACCGTCGACACGCTGCTGTCGGGCACCATCGGCTCGGCAGGTCCGGGCCTCTCCTATCGCGATGCCGTCGAGCACATCTTGACCGGGCTCGACTGGACACCCGAACGCGCCGAGCGGGTGCGGGAGTACTTGGCGCACCGCACCGAGGAGCAGTACGGCGTCCAGAGTGGCGAACTCGACGCCCACGGTCTCGACGACGACGCGACCCTCGGCGACGAGGTGGTTTTTCCCGACGGCTACGACCGACTGGCGTCGGCACTGGCACAGGGGCTCGACGTGCGGTTGGGCCACGTTGTGACGCGGGTCCGGTGGTCGGCGGATGGCGTCATCGTGGCATCCGATGCCGGGGAGTTCACCGCCGATCAGGTCGTGCTGACCGTGCCGTTGGGCGTGCTGAAATCGGATGATCTGACCGTCGAGCCACCGCTGCCCGAGCCACTCGCCGGTGCACTCAGCCGACTGGAGATGAACGATTTCGAGAAGATCTTTTTGCGCTTCGAGCACCGATTCTGGGATGACGGTGTGTACGCGATCCGGCGGCAGGGGCCGGCCGGCCGCTGGTGGCATTCGTTCTACGACCTGTCCGCATTGCACGGCACCCCCACGCTGCTGACCTTTGCCGCCGCCGACTGCGCTCGGGCACTTCGCGGCTGGTCCGATCGCCGGATCGCCGATTCGGTGCTCGACGCATTGCGCGAGATCTACCGCGACGAGGTAAGCGAGCCGGTCCGTGTCGATGTCACCCGATGGCGCGACGATCCGTTCGCGCGGGGCTCGTATGCGTATATGACGGTCGGCTCGACGACCGCCGACCACGACGTGCTCGCCACCCCGGTCGGCGACGGTGTGCTCCACATCGCCGGGGAGGCCACGTGGACCGACGACCCGGCGACAGTGACCGCAGCACTGATGTCGGGGCATCGGGCGGCGGGCAACATCCTCGGCCGTCCGGTGGCGCTCGAGGAGCTGTGGCACCCGGGCACGTAGACAGCAACCTGGCTGTATCACCCAGGCGGGTCGCGTGATTCTACTCATGGCGCTGCCGAGATCGCTTGCGATTGTTGTCGGCATGGCAACCTCAGAGATTCCCCAGAACCCCACCACCGCAGCATTCTTCCTGCAGGCCGCGATCGCCTTCGGCGTCAGCCTCGCGACCGCCGTCGTCGGCGTCTTCTATCTGCCGATCGACGCCTGGCAGCGCGGTTTTCTCGCAATCACCTTGCTGTTCCTCACATCCAGTACGTTCACCCTCGCCAAGGTGGTGCGCGACCGGCAGGAGCAGACGTCGGTGCGGGCACGACTCGACGAGGCGAGGGTGGACAAGTTGATCGCCGAACACGACCCCTTCAGCAAGGTGTCATGACTCGGGGGCGCCGGGGGCGCGGTCAGAACTAGTGCGCGCGTCCGCCACCGCGCGGCCGGTGGCACCGAGAATCGCGAGGATCAGACCGATCACCACCAGGGGACCGCTGGCGGTGGAGCCGTCCGGACTTGCCGAGCTCGCCGAACTCCCGTTGGCACGCGAACCCGCGGGGACCGACAGCGGCGAATGGGCACGCGCAGTGTGCCGTTCGGCCGGCTTCGAGCCGCGCGTGCGGTTCGACGGCCCGGACACCCTGCTGCATTCGAGGTTCGTGGCCAACGGTCACGCGCTTACCTTCGTTCCCGCGTTGATCGCCGGCGACGACCCGCGATTTCGGCTCTACTCCCTACCCGGCGATCCGGAACGGAGTCTGTTCACCGCGGTCCGCACGGGCCGGTCCGGCCATCCGGCCGTGCGTGCGTCTCGAGACGCGTTGGCGCAGGCGGCTACGGAACGTCGGCCGCAGGTGCCGAGCGTCGAACTGTTCCCCGCGTAGATCAGTTGATCTATAGTCAGATCATGCGATCTACAGACGGTGATACCTTCACCGAGCGCGCTCGACGTCGGCAACTCGTCGGCTGCGCGATCGACGCGATCGCCGAACTGGGGTTCGCCCAGGCTTCGGTCCGCAAGATCGCCGAGCGTGGCGGTGTCGCGATGAGCGTGGTCCTCTATCACTTCGGCAACAAGGACGAGTTGGTCGCGGCCGTGGTGTCGGAGTGCTACCGAACCCTGTTGGAGGCGATGGTCCCCGCGGTCGGCGCCGAATCGACGGCAATCGGAAAACTTGCCGCGCACATCCGCACCCACCTGCAATACATGCAGACACACCGCGCACATCAGATCGCGATCATGGAGATCTCGCAGGGATTCCGCGGACGCGATGGCGCACGGCTCGCCGACGTCGCCATCGACGCCGAGCATCGCGACGGGCTCGCCGCGGTCGACCTCGAGGTGATCTTCCGACTCGGCGTCGACACCGGCGAATTCCGCAGCGTGTCAGTCGAATCGATGGCCACCGCGGTTCGTGGCTCGATCGGCGCAGCGCTACTGCGCGTCACCGCCCAGCCCGACTTCGACCTCACCGACTACGGCACCGATCTGATCGAGGCATTCACCCGTGCCTGCGCCCCCGATCCCCGGTAGGCGTCCCACATCCATCGAACGGCCTCCACCGAACGGAGCCACCCATGGCCGACATCCTCATCGCCGCATACGGTTCCCGCGGCGACATCATGCCACTGACCGACATCGGATGCCGGCTGCGCGACGCCGGGCACCACGTCGTCCTCACCACCAACACCGACCTCGCCGACGAGGTACGAGCCTGCGGCCTCGACGCCAAGCCTGTTGATTTCGAGATCGATTCGGCGATCGATCCAGACTCGACGGACCCACGGAAACTGGCCATGCAAATGGTGAAACCGGCCGGGATGCGTCAGCTCGGCCGTAATCTCCTCGCCGCCGTCGACGACGTGCCCACTGACATCGTGCTCCTCACGCCGTTCGCCGAACTCGCCGGCCATCCGCTCGCGGAAGCACGGGGTGTTCCGAGTGCCGGCCTACGACTGCAACCGCTGTCCGCGACGGGCTCCTACCCGCCGTCACTGCTCGGTACCTCCTCCGCCGGAAAGTTCGTGAACCGCGCTGTGGGCCGGTCGGCCGGGCGCTGGTTCGACCGGATCTACCGAGGGGTCCTGGCCGACCTGCGTACCGACCTCGGGTTGCCACGGAGGTCCGCCAGATCTCTTCGGAATGCTCGGACGTCGGCGCAATGGCCGATCCTGCACGGTTATTCACCGAGTGTTCTGCCCCGTCCCGCCGACTGGCGGCCCGGGCTGGAGGTGACCGGATACTGGTGGCCCCGTCGATCCTCGGAGTGGGTGCCGGACTCCGATCTCCGCACCTTCCTGGAATCCGGTCCCCCGCCGGTCTATGTCGGGTTCGGCAGCCTCATGCTCCCACCGGACGAGGCGGCAGATCTGTCCGCGCTCGTGCACCGAGCAGTCACCAAGGCGGGCGTCCGAGCCGTGCTGCAGAGCGGAGGCACCGACCTCGAATCTTTCCACAACGAACGCATATTCAGCGTCGGCCCGGTGCCGCACGAGTGGTTGTTCCCACGGGTGTCGCTGGCGGTGCACTCGTGTGGTGCGGGCACCGTGGCCGCAACCCTACGGGCAGGCATCCCGTCCGTCGGGATCCCCTCACCCGGCGGCGACCAGCCGTTCTGGTCCCGACACCTGCAGCGGCTCGGCGCCAGTGCCGCAACGCTGCCGCGGCCACGCCTCGACGCCGACCGGCTTGCGGCGGCCATCGTCGAGGCACTGGAGCAGTCTCGATACCGCGACGCCGCAGCACAACTCGGTCTCGAGATCAGCCGTGAGGACGGTGCCGGGCGGGTAGTCGAGGCGGTCGAGGGGCTGCTCGATCCGCGCTCGCGCTGAATTCACAACCCCTGCGGATACCAGAACGCGCGGTAGGTGGTCAACATCCCCGACAGCGTCGCGTCGTAGATCAGGTGCCCGGTCCGGTCGAAGGACGACACGTGTCCGGTGGTGCCCCATCCGCCGAACACCGAACCGTCGGCCAGGGTTTCGGCGTTGCCCATCGCCCAAGCGGTGAGGCGGTCGGGATGAGTCCATCGCGACACCAGGCCGACGGTGCCCTTCTTCCAGTCAGGCCGGATGGTGAGAATCGACGACGGACCGCCGGTGCCGGGGAGGCTGGAGTTGTTGTCGAAGAGCCGAATCGTGCCGTCGGGCAACAGCTCCGCGTCGTGCTGATTGCGGAACGTCGCATTGTCGGCGACCCGCAAGGTGGATCGATTGCCGCCGATCACCGCACGCACGGCGCCGGTGGTTCCGTCGACGAGGTATAGCGCCGAGGTGTTGCGTGAGGAGACCAGGTAGTTGCCCTTCCCGTCGGGGAAGATGCTGTTGATGTGGAAGTAGTCGAGTCCCTGGCCCGGCAAGGGCAACGGAGTGGTGGTTGCGGTCACCGGAACGTGAGACAGTGCATCCCAGGAGAATTCGGTTCTGCCGCTGCCGATGTCGATGATGTAGAAGTGCGAGTCGACGACGGGGACCCTTGCTCGGTTGACCACGGCGGTGGTACGCGCGTAGCTGGTCACCGCGGCGCGACGCCCGTCGGGCAGGATGCGGAACTCGTGCAGGTCACCGGAGGTGCCCGCAGGCGTCCGCAGCTGTTGCAGCACATGAAAGTTGCGGTCGGCGACAAAGTACGTCCCGTCGCCGTGACCGACACCGTTGGCGCCCTGCCACCACGTGTACACACGTTGCCCGCGGTAGGTCTGGATCTGGAAGTTACCGGCCTCCTGACCTTGCGGGATGACCCACTGATGCAGCAACGACCCGTTGCGGGCGCGGACCTGAAGCGTCACCGGATCATGGGAACCGGCGGCCCTGATCGCTCGCGGTACGGCGGGGTTGTTCAGCAGATCGGCGGGTGCTAGCAAGATCACGCCACCGAGACCGGGATTGCGATCCAATGTCACCGTGAAGCCGTTGGTGGCCGGTGGCGCAGCAGAGGCCGTCGGCGCCAGCATCACGCCAAACCCGACGAGCGCCGACAAAAGGATCGAAAGCCACAGTCGCACGACCACATTCTCCGTCACCCGAAGCACTCTGCCGCCGACCATCCCTCTGGGGCAAGTCTCTGTCCGATTTGAGTTCTTCCTGCGCGAATACCACGGGCGAGTGGTCCGATTCGACCGATCCGTTTGCCGCACTGTTTGTTACGTCGAAGGCTACGCGGCGCACAGTTCGTCCGGCCGGACCAGTCCGGGCCAACCGCGAGTGAACCCCGCCTCGAAAGGCCCAGCCATGAACAAGAAGCACCCGATCGGTATCGCTGTGGTCGTCACCGGCGTCGCCGCCGCAACGTCTGTACGGCCACCGCCACCGCCACCGCCACCGCCACCGCCACCGAAGGGACGAGGGCGCTCACCGTTCCCCACATCAAGCCGATCAACAATCGCGGAATCTTCACGGTCAGCCAAAATGCGACGGGTGACGATCACCCGCGCTGGGCGGCGTCACGAGCGCCACTGCGCGGCGTGACCGACCGCGCAATCCCGCCACCGACATGCGGACGAAATTCAACGATTCGACTGGTGCTGCCATCGGGTAGGGAATGATCCTGGCGAGTCGTGACGGTACAGCCTCCCATGCGGCAGCGCGGTCACGGCGTCATTCACGCCGAGAGCCCCATGCCGACTTGCTCGCGTAACGCCTCGATCGCCGCCCTAGCACCCGCATAGTACGGTTTGGGTACCCGAATGACGTTGGGGCGCATCACGGAGTGATGCCCGGAATCCTGCACCGAGCACGGCCAGAAGTCGCCTGTGACCGACGCCGGATGATCGGTTGTCATGAATTCGAGACAGCCGGTCAAAGCGCCACATCGATATTCGATGCCGGTAATGTCAGTCAGCGCGAGCACCTCGACGTGCACTCCGGCGGCAGCCCCGGACTCCCAGCCGGTTTTGCGGACTTCGACGCGGTCGCCGAAGGCTGCCAGCAATCCGTGCCGCCCGGCATTGAGGACCATCCACGGGTAGTCACCGTCGCCGGCGTGCTCGTCGATGGCTTCCCACTGCACCTCGGTCATCGGTTCGCCGTACACCGCCACCCGCCCTCGTTGCGCGCGTCGCCGTCGGGTTCGCTCGGCGGCTTCGGTGCGCTGCCGTCGCCACCTGGTCAGCGCGGGCGCCACATCGGCGCCCACCCCGGCGCAGTGCAGGGACTCGACAAAGTAGGTGAGGAACTCCTTCTCGTCCCTATGGAATTGCCCGAACACTCGCGGCCCGTTGACGGTCCGCAGTGTCAGCGTGGGTACCTGCCGTGGACCGACAAATTCGGCGCCGAGGATCTCGTCGGCGGCGACCTGAATGGTAATGACTCCGCTACCGGACACCGCGGCCGAGCTGAATCCGAGAATCCGGGCGTTCGTGATCGCCACGCCCTCGACGGTCGGTTTGAGGCGGCGCACGGCGACGAACGCGGTGATCGTCTCCCCTTCGAGGACGTGCGGCTCCAGACAACGATGCCACTGTGCAGCGCCCAACGCCGATACCATCGGACTCAACTTGCCCATATCGGGAGCGTACGCCCAGGTCAACGAGGTCGCAGCGCGAGCGAATCAGATGCCGTTCTGGTTGGTGAGCGTGCTCCTCCGGCAGCGCAGCGTCGTCGTCGCAGAACGTGCCGGTCGGTCCAGCAGGCCCCCGTGAGGCGAACCAGGCGACTGTCCGAACGCTGGTCTCGGGTAGGCGCCCGCGACGAACTGCCGGCCATGCCGCCACCGAATAGGTCAGTCCAGGAGGTCGCGTGCCACCTGGGATACTGCGACCTTACCCTGTGTCGAACCACCTGGACCCGCAAGGTTGTTCATGATGGCGAGGACGAATCCTTGGTTGTCGCCGGCGAATCCGATGGAGTTCATCACCGACCCGCCTTGCTCGTCGGACCAGCCGTTCTTGTTCCGTCACAATCTGAGCCACTTGCCAGCTCGGGTCAAGCGATCGGAGCCGAAATATCTTGTCTCTGCGTAGCTTCCCGGAGAGCGACCCCATCGTCTTTGAGATGACCCCTCCGACCTCACAGCACACAGGGGCGTTGGGATGCCGACGACCACGCCCGGCGCTGCCGTACCCCCTTTGGGGCGTATTCGATCATCTTCGGATCCGGGCACGGGTGAACTGCCGAGGACTGCTCAGTACTCGAGAGCCGCTGTCGGGCAGATCATGTGCGCAAATGTAGGATGCGTTGACCGACAACGATCCCACCGAGCAGATCATATCGACACACATCACGAAAGAGGCACTACGTCAACCACTTTCCGCTGACCACGACGACGCCGACAAATCGCAGACCCGCCGCGGGCTCTACCGGTTCTACACCTGGTGGGCTGAGGCTGTCCGAGCAATGTGGCCCGAAGCGAACACCGGTTCAAGGTGTTTGCCATGTCCACGAATCGATGCGCCATACGTGGTGTTCGACGATGGCACCGATGATTGCGGTGATGGTGGGCTCGGCCCAACCGGAACGGCTGAACTCGACGGTGATCGTTGCTTCTGGACTCGGCGGTTCGGGCACCGGGGTGGTGGGCGCTGGGCGTGAGCCGTGGGGCCACAACTGAGTGCGGATGTCGTCGAGCATTACGACCGGCGCATGGTGGTCGTAGGTGGCGCGCCAGCGTGTGGACAGACACCGGCGGGCTGCGACGACGTTGTCGAGGGCTACTGCGTGCTGGAGCGTGATAATGGTGTCGTGCAAGGGGTCTGATGCCAGCGCATCGCCGTCACGAAACCAACTCTCGGCGTCATCCACCCAGGAGGCCAAGCAGTGGTCGAGTTGGCCCATCAGCCAGGGTTCGTAGCGGCACATGGCCACCTCGCCGGGCACCGCATCGCGGTCGTCGATGGAGAAGTTGCACAACACTTGTGTGGGAAACTCTTCGTCGTAGCCGATCACCACCGGACGCCTCCGCTCCGGTGGCGGATAGAACTCTGGCTCGACCATGGTCTCTCCGCGCATCTCGAAGGTCGGCGTGTAATGCAGAAAGTACTCGAAGTACATGAATTGATGGGCATCTCGCCATCGCTGTGACGTTCCGAGCTCGTCAAGGGTGAATAGGCTGATCGGGCCGAGTCGCTCAATACCGTTGCACATGCGCATTAGCTGCCGGTAGGAGCGGTCGAACCGCACTCCGAGACGCTGCTCGGCTGCAGCGATCTGTTCCGGCGCGGCCCCGAGACCCACGCCGGCTCCGGCGGCTACTGCCCGCCGAACCAACTCTTCGATGCTGGGAGACTCTGCATTTTCTGCCACTCGTTCCTCCTTGTAGGTTCCATTTTCGCATGTCACCAGACAGACCCCACCTGCTCCGCAGGGGTCCTCAACGTCGTGCGGGACATGGTGCAAGGTGGGCGTTGTCGGTGGACTTGCAGTGCTCGGTGTTGGCACCGCGATAGTTTGCCCAGAATGCTTGGGTATTGCTGCGGTTGGTGCGGCGGCGGGGTGAACGACAAAGGGAGAGCGGTGACGTGGATTCTTCATTGAACATCGAGGATCGGCGGCAATGGTTCAGGAGTTTGAGCGCTGAACGGTTGCGCGATATCGGTCCCACCCGGGTTGAACCGGAAGAGTTGACCGGTGAGGAGACGTCGATGGTGCCTGCCGCATGGTCTGACGCGTTGTCCGATCTGTCGGTCGTGTCGGATCTGTGGCGGGCACATGCGCCAACCATGCCGCGGATTCCGCAGTGGCTGGACCGCAGCCTGATCGGTGTCTTCTTGGCACGCACCAGAATGCCTGTCGTCGACCCCATGATCGGTGACCCACTCACCGACGTCGCGAATGTGATCACCCTGAAGTATGTGGTCCCTGATGGCCTCGACCTCGATGATCACGCGGCAACGGTGGTCATGTCCGGCGGACCGCCCTGGACGGGGGATCTGCCCGACTACTGGGAATCAATGGCCGCGGCAACCGGCGATCTCGTGACCGGCCTGCACAACGGGTTTTACGGCACCGACTTCCCATGCCTCATTCCGATCCAGGGGTTTCACTCCGCGTATGACCACTGGGACCGTCCAGACCCGACAACGTTCCGTGAAGCAGATGGCTCTCCTACGAAGCAGCCGCCGGATCTGCATGAACTCGTCGTGGTCGCTGACCGCGGACCAGTGGTCGCGCTCGATCCTGCCCGAAACGACGGCACCGGGTGGTACGGCGATCTGGACGGCGGATTCACCCAGACGTCCATAGCCTTCAGGATGGAGAATATGGTGGCTTACAGTGCGGGGGCACATTTTTATGACTCGATATTTGCATAAACGATCTGTCCAACTCGGGCTGGGACTCGGTGCCATCCTCATCATTGCCGCGGCGCTCACGACTTTCGTGCTGTCACGCCAGTCGAGTCCGTCGACACCGAACTTCAACAACGCCAATGTCAACGCTATACAGGGTCTCGTGCAGCACTCACCTGCTGAATTCATGGGCGTGGTTTTGCCCATCCGGGAGCTTGTCAAGTTCTCTGTGTAGGAAAGTTGCGGCGGTGTCACACCCTCGAAACAACGGTAGCTGAGAGACTTTGGTGGACAGGGGTTGTGGTGGGTCGCGGGATGTTAACAGCGGAGGATCGGACTGTCACTGTGGCCGGCAACTCACTGACCACTACGCGATAGCCCACCCCAAGTCCCACAACATGCCGGACCAGTCACGACCGACTCGCCTGACGTCAGGACCGAAACCCCGCCACCCCCTGGAACTCTCCCCAGACTTACTGACACGGATCTTGGGAAAGTCCGAATTTATTAGCATTTCCACTGACACGAGCTCGGAAACTGACAATTTCACGTGGAACCTACAGAGAACCTACAGCAGTCGTCAGCCCCTCGCCATATCCACGAATCTGCTCAAATGTAGTTGGTGCGCAACGGTAATCGTGGCGGTCGGCCCGTTACGATGCTTGCCGACGATGATGTCGGCCTCACCAGCACGGGGGTCGTCGCGCTCGAATGCGTCGGGCCGATGAAGCAGAATAACCATGTCGGCATCCTGCTCCAGTGATCCCGACTCGCGCAGATCTGACACCTGCGGCTTCTTGTCGGTCCGCTGCTCGGGACCACGGTTCAGCTGGCTGATCGCGACCACGGGAACTTCGAGTTCTTTTGCGAGAAGCTTTAATTGGCGGGAGAACTCCGAGACCTCCTGCTGACGTGACTCGACCTTCTTTCCAGAGGTCATCAGCTGCATGTAGTCCACCACAACGAGTTTGAGGTCGTTTCGCTGCTTGAGCCGTCGGGCCTTGGCGCGGATCTCCATCATGGTGAGATTGGGCGAGTCGTCGATGAACAGCGGGGCCTCGGAGATCTCCCCCATACGTCGGGCCAGTCGGGTCCAGTCGTCGTCGGTCATCGAACCGCCACGCATGTCACCGAGCTTCACCTTCGCCTCGGCCGAGAGGAGTCGCATGACGATCTCGACCTTGCTCATTTCCAAGGAAAACATGGCGCCGGTCATGTGGTGGTGAATCGAGCACGACCGCAGGAAGTCCATGGCGAGCGTTGAGTTGTGGGTGGGCACCATCGCCTCACCGGCGAGGAACAGGTGATCCTCGTTGTCGACCTGCACGCACCGCACCGGGACGCTGTCGACGGGACGCACCGCGACGATGCGTCGCACGCCTGCCGGGCGTCGGAGTTCTTTGTGCCGCAACGCTTTGTGATGAACGGTGAACACATCGTCGTCGGCGTCGACGCGCAGCCACCCGGTGGCCGAACGCCGGTAGGTGTAGCCGAGTCCGGCGACGAGGTCGGCCACCACGGCGGTCATGTGTCGGGTGGCGGCGGGCACCGTGATCCAGCCGTCGTCGTCGACGGTCGCGCGCGCGTCCAGCAAACCCGCGAGCAGTGCGCGGCGCTGCGCGATGGAACCGCGCAAGTACTCGTAGGGAATGTGCCCGCCGAGGTCGGCCATCAACGTCATCACATCGACGGGCCCCTCGGCGTCGATGCGCATCCCGATCTCGGGATCGTCGAAAGCCATCCCGGCCAACGCGGCGACAGTGTACGGACCGTAAGCAAATCGCTTGCGCGGCAGTTCCAGTGGCGTGGTGTTGCGGATGAACGCGCTGCCGACGTGGGCGCACATGCCCTCGGTGGTGACGACCTGACTGCTGCCGTCGACCTCGATGGCCCACTCGTGCCAGGCGTCGGCGACGATGGTGTTGCCGTCGGCGAACTCGACCTCATAGCAAGGCCGTTCGGTCATGACATCGGTCGCAGCCACGACAGTGGTGGGGCGGCCGTGGGCGTCAAGCAGTTTGTCGCCGACGGCGACGCGGCCCATCGTTGTCCAGCCCGTGGGCGTGGGTAGCGGCGTATCCAGCGACAGCGCCTTGCCGACACCAGGACGCGCAGCCACGATGATCATCTGCCCCGGATGCAAGCCATTGGTGAGCTTGTCGAGATCGGCGAAACCCGTCGGCACACCGAGCGACAGTCCGCCTCGCGAGGCGATCGAGTCGATCTCGTCCATCGTCGGCTGCAGGAGTTCCTCCAGGGGGACGTAGTCCTCGGCGGTACGGCGCTCGGTGACCTCGTACACCTCGGCCTGCGCGCGGTCGACGACCTCCGCGACGTCCTGGCCGTCGGCACCGGAGTAACCAAACTGCACGATGCGGGTCCCGGCCTCCACCAGTCGCCGCAGGATGGCCTTCTCGGCGACGATCTCGGCGTAGTAGCCGGCGTTGGCGGCCGTGGGCACCGTGGAGATGAGGGTATGCAGATAAGGTGCACCGCCCACGCGGCGCAGCTCTCCGGCGCGTTCCAGCTCGGCGGAGACGGTCACGGCGTCGGCAGGCTCACCCTTGCCGTAGAGCTCCAAGATGGCGTCGTAGACGGCCTGATGTGCAGGCCGGTAGAAGTCAGCCGGCCGGATCTTCTCGACGACGTCGGCGATGGCGTCCTTCGACAACAGCATGCCGCCAAGCACCGATTGCTCGGCGGCCATGTCTTGCGGTGGTTGGCGACCGAACTCTTCGGTCGGGATCGGCGCTTCGTCGTCAAAACCCCCGGTCCCCCCGCGTCCGGAATCACTCCGGGCGCCGTGCCCGCGATCATCGACAACCGCCACCGATGCCCAACCTCTCGCGCCGATCACGGCAGATCCGCACCACGGATCCACCTCTTGATATCTCTGCCGTATTCAGTAGCCGACATACCCCGTACCCGACGTACTCACTACCCGCGGCCACCGACAGAACCCGCGATCACGTCGCCGACACCGGTGACGATTCACCCTGAGAGGTGACCCTAGGAGGAGACCGGCGCACGTTCAAACCCGCCTGTGGACCGATCTGTGCAGCAATTGTGGACGCGTGGCGCGCGGCCTGTGGTTCACTGGCCACGGCCTGTGGACAAGATGGGGAAAGTTGACGCGATTTGTCTCATCGCCCCATTTCAGACCATGTGCACGATTTCCACAGAGACGAGATCTCTCCTTCCTCGGCGTGTCGCTGCAATGTGGCGGCCGGGCGTGTTGCGAGAGGCGGCAACCACTGGGCGTTTACCAGCCCGTGAACAGTCCATGAGCCGGCCATGACACGACGATGGGGGGTTCTCGAACCGCCCGCGAGTGAGCGTCGGCCCTGGCGGAGGTCAAACACTCCCCCGCCTTCGCACGACTGTGATGCAATGAAGGCCGTGTCCAGGATTCGCACGTTCGGTACGTTCTCGCGCGCGCTCGCCACGGTCGGTGTTGCCATGACCATCGCCCTCGCCGCGCCCTCCACGCTGGCATCGGAGGCGTCGGCCGCTCCGCCGCCCCCATTGCCCATAGAATTCGACCTGAGCCGCTACACCCCGGTGAACCCCGACGCGTTCCGTTCGCTGGCCTACGAGGACAACGGGCGGTCGTACTTCACCACCGGGCGCTACATGTGTCAGGTCGGCCCGCAGGACCGCTACGTCGGCTGTGCAGGCAGCCCGGCTACCGCACCCGCCGACACCCCGGCGTCGCGGACCCTCGGCGCGACCATTGCCGGCGATCAGCAGGGGCCGTCCTGGGTGCGCACCAACTGGCCGTTCGCACCGACCTATCGTTTCGGCTCCACGACCGGTTTTCGTCCACCGATCCTGCATGTCGGCCAGCGGGTGACGATTGCCGGAGTCACCTGCACGGTGCCGGCGCCGAACGAGGTCGCCTGCCGAACCGGCTCGCGCGCACTGATCTTCGCGCCCGAGTGGCACAAGTTCTTCTATCCCGCATGGGATCAGGCACACGACGGCAATCCGGCGTCGCAGTATCTCCCTGCGGCGCTTCGGGGTTCGAGTCAACTGCCGGCGGAGCCGGTAGCTCCGGCGTGAGTTGCGTTGCCGCGTAAGGGTTACGCGGTCTCAAGGCACGGCGCCTGGGACGCCTCGACCATCGTTCCACATACACTTCGGCCCGCCGATCACGCCTATAGCGTGATCAGCGGGCCGAAAGTTGTTGCGCGCGAGCCTGATCAGCCGGCGACGACCGCCAGCGACACGGTCGCGGCGACGTCGGGGTGCAGGTTCACCACGACCGGGAAGCTACCGGTGGCCTTGATGTGACCCTTGGGTAGCTCCACACTGCGCTTGTCGACGACGGGGCCGCCGGCCGAACGGATGGCACCGGCGACGTCAGCGGCGGTGACCGAACCGAACAGCTTGCCCGAGTCATGGGTCTTCACCGACAGCGAGACCTCGGAGAGGTTCTCGAGTGCCTGCTTGAGTTCGTTGGCGTGCTCGAGGCCGCGGACCTCGCGGGCAGCCTGCGCCCGACGGATGGTCTCGACCTGCTTCTCGGCGCCACGGGTGGCCTTGATGGCCAGACCGCGGGGCAGCAGGTAGTTACGGCCGTAGCCGTCCTTGACCTCGACGGAATCGCCGGCTTCACCGAGGTTTTCCACGGCAGCAGTCAGGATGAGCTTCATATCGTGTTCTCTCCCTTCGGCTTATCGGCTGGTCGAGGTGAACGGCAGAAGCGCCACCTCACGCGAGTTCTTGACGGCCACGGCGACGTCGCGCTGGTGCTGAACGCAGTTGCCGGTCACGCGACGCGAACGGATCTTGCCGCGGTCGGACAGGAAGCGGCGCAGCAGCGCGGTGTCCTTGTAGTCGATGGTGCTGGTGTTCTTGTCCTTGCAGAAGGAGCACGCCTTGGTCTTGGTGACCTTTTCGACGCGCACCTTCCGGCTGCTCTTTTGCTTAGCCATGTGATGCTCCAGTCAAAATGTTTCTTAGAAAGGTGGTTCGTCGTCCCCGCCGCCACCACCGAACGAGGAACCGCTCGCGGGCGCACTGCCCCACGGATCGTCGGGTGCGGACTGGCCCGATCCGCCGCCGCGGCTTGCGCCGCCACCGGACGAACCGAAGCTTCCACCGCCGGACGATCCACCACGCGAGGCGCGATTGACCGACGCAGTGGCGAATTTCAGCGAGGGGCCGATCTCTTCGACATCGAGTTCCACAACCGTGCGCTTCTCACCCTCGCGGGTTTCGTAGGAACGCTGCTTGAGGCGACCCTGCACGATGACGCGGGTTCCCTTGGTCAGGCTCTCGGTCACGTTCTCCGCAGCTTCGCGCCAGATGCTGCACCGTAAGAACAGTGCCTCGCCGTCTTTCCATTCATTGGATTGACGATCAAAGGTGCGCGGAGTGGAGGCCACCGTGAAGCTGGCGACCGCGGCACCCGAGGGGGTGAACCGCAGTTCGGGCTCAGCAGTCAGATTGCCTACAACGGTGATGACGGTTTCGCCTGCCATGTGTCTCCCCTTGGTCGTGGCTGGGCACTCGATGGTCGATGTGCACCGGACTAGTGATTCACCCTAGGGTCCGGTACCGACTATCTCGGGACATCGGAGAAAGCCTGTGTACTACTTCCGGAGAACCTTGGTGCGGAGCACCGACTCGTTCAGCTTCAGCTGACGATCCAGCTCGCTGACGGTATTCGGCTCGGCGTTCAGGTCGATGACGGCGTAGATGCCCTCACTGTGCTTGGCGATCTCGTAGGCGAGACGGCGCTTGCCCCAGATGTCGACGTTGTCGACCTTGCCGCCGTCCTTGCGGACGACGTTCAGGAACGTGTCCAGGGACGGAGCAACGGTGCGCTCGTCGAGACTCGGGTCGAGGATGACCATCAATTCGTAATGACGCATGTGACCACATCACCTCCTATGGGCTCATCGGCCACGGACTGTCCGTGGCAGGAGGGTCGCCTGCGTCGGCAACCGCCCTAAGATACACGAGGTACCCCTGACCAGGGAAATCGCGCTCCAGACCTGGCGACATCACATCCAAGAACCGGCGCACCCTCTCATGCACTTCGCGGCCACCCGCCTCCTCACCCACGACGCCGACGGTCTGGTCGGCTTTACGACGCGATCGCCGGCCTACGCGCGGACCGCCAGCCCTCGTTTGTTCGCCGGGTTCACCACCGATTACCGCCCCCTGGCCATCACGTCGTCGACGACCATCAAGGCAGCGGGCGACGCCGTCGACGGATTCGTCAAAGATGTGCCCACCGGTATGCCGGGGCAGTCGCTCGTTGCTCCTGCGCGATCCCGGCGGACACCTCGTGAACGTCCACGTCTCTCACCGACCGGACTGACCCCGGGTCGGAGCGGCACCGATCCCGCCGCTGACCGATCCGTCGGGATTGGGAGTGAGCCAGGTCACCGTTGGCTGGTCGATTTCATGATGCGCGGGGCGCTCCGCTTACCCTGTAGCGCATGTCCGACCGCCTGAGCACGACGTTCCGCTACGGGCGCGTCGCCCTGTCGCGTCGAGGGGATCTGATCCTGATCCTGACCGTGTCCCTGCTGTTGACCTTGCTGCTCATGTATTGGAGCTACGAGGCCAAGATCGCGTGCGTCGGTCCACCGTTCTTCCCGGACGGGCGCAGCCACAAGTGGCCGGTCGGCGATCCGCACTCGATCATCCCCTGCTACTCGGATCTGGCGTACCTGTGGGTGGGCCGCGACATCAACAACCACGTCTTTCCTTACATCCACGGCGGTATCGGCGCCAACGGCCAACTCTTCGGTGGTTCCGTGGAGTACCCGGTGCTCTCGGGAATCCTGATGTGGCTCGGTGCGATCGGCGCGCACACTGACGTCGATTTCTTCCGCCATTCGGCAGCGCTGCTCGCGCCGTTCGGTGTGGGGATCACCGCGATGCTCGCCGTGCTCACCCGCTGGAATGTGTTGTGGTGGGCGATGACCCCGCCGCTGGTCCTCTACGCCTTCCATAACTGGGAGCTGCCGGTGGTGGCGACGGCCGTCGGTGCCGTCGCCGTCATGGCGTGGGGGGCGAGTATCAAGCCGTCGACGGGCGAACGGCGAATGAACCTGCGTACCAGCGCGATACTCGCGTCGATCCTGCTGGCCATCGGCTTCTGTCTGAAGCTCTATCCCGGGTTCTTCGTGCTGCCACTGGCGATCTACGTGCTGACCGGAGGAGCCGGCGGGCGCCGCGCACTCGACTGGGTCGGCGCCGTGTGGGTGGCCGTGACCGCTGCGCTCACCGTCGCCGTCATCCAGTTGCCCTTCATCGTGCTGGGATATGACGGGTGGCGCGCGGCACTGACTTTTCAGGGCAAACGTCGCGCCGATCTGGACACCAACTCCATCTGGTACTGGGGCCTACGCCATCTCACCGGCGGCCAGAACGGCACCTACAACTCGATCGTCGGCGTGCTGTCGCCGACTCTCATCGTGTGCGCTTTTGTCATCGCGGTGTATCTCGGCCGGCGGCAGTACAACCGGACCGGGCTCTACCCGTGGATCGGCGTCAGTGCGGCGATGCTCGCCGGTTTCATGGTGTTCCACAAGGTGCATTCGCCGCAGTACACGCTGTGGATTCTGCCGTTTTTCGTGCTGCTGCGGGTACGGTGGCCGGTCATCGTGACGTATCTGATCGCCGATTTCATCCTCGACACCACCATCTTCCGGTTGTTCGGCATCTATGTGTCCGGTGAGCCGATGAAGTGGTGGGTGATGGCCGGGGTCAACCTCGGCGTGTGGGTGCACGCGGTGGTGCTGGTCTATCTCATCGGTGCCTTCGTCAGCGCGGGTCTGCGCGAACCGCTCGCCTCGATCGGCCGACGACCGGACCCCGCCGACGCACCCTCGTCCGAACCCGACGACGCACCACCCGGGCACCGCGTGCCCGCCGGGGCATGAGCGACTGGCTCGGCACCGGCACGCTCGTCGGGGGCCGGGTGACGTTGCGTCCGTTCACCATCGACGACGCCGACGCACTCGCACGGGTCGTCGGCGATCCGGCCCGGTTCCGTTGGGCGCCCAGCGTCCCGACGGATGTCGAGTCCGCGGCCGAATGGATCTCGGCGGCGCTCGCCGATCCCCAGCGACGCGTGGCCTTCGCCGTCGTCGACAACACCGATGGCCGGCTCGTCGGCTCGACGAGCTTCTACGACATCGACCCGGCCAACCTGACCGCTGCCATCGGCTACACGTTCTACGCCGAGAATGTTCAGGGCACCAGGGTGAACCCGACCGCCAAATACCTGTTGATGCACCACGCTTTCGACCAGTGCGGCGCCGTCCGGCTGGTCTGGCACACCCACGAGAGCAACACCCAATCCCGCGCTGCCATCGCCAAATTGGGCGCCACCTTCGAAGGGCTGCTCCGCAAGCACCGCCGATTCGGTGACGGTTGGCGCACCACCGCGCAGTTCGCGATGATCGACGAGGACTGGCCGGCTGCGAAAGCTGTTTTGCTGGAACGGACTCGGGACTAGGGGTACACCCCGGCCCGGTCGGTCGCAGTCCTCTCGACTCCAGATCCCTCGATCCCAGGCCGCTGGGTGCGTCGTGCCCACGACAGCCGATCGACCGCACCGTCGAGCACCCCACCCGCCGGGTCGTCGAGTTGGTTGCCCTCGTTGTCACGGCGCATCAGGTCGTGTTCGGGACGCAGGATCTGCCAGATGACGATGATGCAGAGCGCGATCACGAACAGGGCCCGGATCACGATGATCGTGGTGAACCACTCCTGTGGCAACCACTTTCGGCTGGGGTCGATGAACAGCGACATCCGCGGAATCCACACGAGGGCGTCGATGGCCATCCACGCGAGCAGCAGGCGTGTATGCGGGATGGCCAGTACCGCCAGCGGCACCAGCCACAGCGAGTACTGGGGGCTCCACACCTTGTTGACCAGTAGGAACCCAGCGACGATCAGGAAGGCTACCTGCGCGACGCGGGGTCGGCGTGGCGCGGCCAGGCACAGCCATCCGATGCTGAGGACGACGAGGATCATCAGCCCCGACGAGACGACGTTGAGGACGTCGACCCTCCACGTCGCACCGATCGCCTTGGCTGCCAGACGCAACAGGGTGTCGGCGTCGGCGCCGCGATCGGAGTTGAGCCGGAAGAACTCGTACCAGCCGTGCGGATACAGGATAAGAATCGGCAGGTTCACCGCAGTCCACGCAATGACCGCAGCAGCAGCCGCCGCGCACCAGTCGCGCAGCTTGCCCGAACGCAGGCACAGGAGGAACAGGACCACCAGTAACAGCAGGGGGTAAAACTTGGCGGCGGTTCCCAGACCGATGAACACGCCTGCGAGCCAAGGCTTCTTGCGCGCCCAGCACAGCAGGGCCACGGCCAGGGCGGCGGTGGCGATGGCGTCGAAGTTGGTGAAGGCATGCACGATCACCAGTGGGGATACGGCCGCGAGCCAGGCCGCCCAGATGCGGGTCCGAGCGGTCAGCGCGGTGGCCCAGACCGTGATCAACCAGAACAGGGCCAAACCCAGTGCGGCGAGGTCGAAGTAGAGCACCGCGGGCAACGCGCCCGGGAGGCCCCAGCGGTCCGATGCCGACGCCCATTCACGACCCATCCAGGCCGTGGCATACATGTACATCCCGGTGATCACCGGATATTCCATGTACCGCTTGATCTCCCGGCCGTCACCATTGTTCTCGAACCAGAATGTCCGGTAAGGGAATTCACCCCTGTCGAGCTGCTCGGCACCGAACAGCGAGATGACGTCGGAGTAGCAGAGGTCGGTGAACTGACGCTGATCGTCGCGGTCGAGTTTCACCGCTGTCTGCCCCTGGCCCGCGTTCACGACAACTTCCTGCTGCAGGCACCCGGCCTTGCCGAACCAACTCAGCGCCAACGTGCACAGCGCAAGGAGGAACAACACCCGGATCGGGGTCCAGCGTGGGCTACGTCCCACAGCTGCGTGCGCACCTAGCGGACCGCCGAGCACCCACGACACCTCGGCGACCACCGGATCATGGTGACTCGGGATCAGCCGATGCGTGTCGGTACGAAGGTCGGCGGCCAGCGGTGCGGGACTGTCGTCGGCGACCTCATCGGTCGGCGGTGACGTCCCGTCAGCCGCCGGGCGCAGGGACCGCTCCTTGGCTGCTAGTGCCGCCGTTGCCAGCGCCGCCGTTGCCGGTCCCGCCGTTGCCAGCGCCGCCGTTGCCGGTCCCGCCGTTGCCAGCGCCGCCGTCGCCGGTAGCGCCTCCACCGCGCTCCGCGCCACCCGGGACCGGGATGGTGATGCCCGGTGCGATGGTGATCGCCCCACCACCCGGATAGTCCGAGGTCGGCGGCGTCCGGTTCGGCCTCGTCGACGGAGAGTTGTAGTTGTACGAAGTGGGTGGCGGCTCGTACGGGACGCCGGCCTGGCCACCGACCGCTGCAGGCTCAGGGAACTGCTCGATGGGCTGGCCCGCAAGCGCGTCGTCCATACCGCGCTTCCAGATTTGCGCCGACAGACCGCTGCCATAGACCATCGACCCACTGGCGTTGACCAGGGCGGTGCCCTGGTCGGTACCCACCCACACAGCGGTCGAGAGCTGCGGGGTGTATCCGACCATCCACGCGTCCTTGTTCTGGCCGGTGTTACCCAGCTGCGCGGTACCGGTCTTGGCCGCCGACGGACGCGATCCCAGCTCGTCGTCGTAGAGGTTGTTGTTGTTGGAGTAGGCCGCGATCGGCTCGAGCGCCGCGGTCACGTTGTCGGCGACCTTGGCCGGAAACACCCGCTTGCCCGGGTCGGGCTGGCGCTCGTAGAGCACGTCGCCGGTGGAAGTTTCCACCTTCTGCACGAAGTGCGGAGCACGGTAGATACCGGATGCGGCGAAGGTGGCGTACGCCGAGGCCATATCGATGACGCGGGACGGGTACTGCCCGAGCACCACACCGCCCTGCACGCCGCCGTTGGATTCCTGCAGCGTGTGCGCGATGTCGCCGAAAGACTCCGCGATGCCAGCGGCGTGCGCGGCATCGGCCACGTCCTGTGCCTGGTTCTTGAGGTCCATCATCAGCCGGTAGTACACGGTGTTCAGCGACATCTTCATCGCGGTCGCGAGGTTGCACGAGCCGCAGCTCTCACCGTCGGAGTTCTCGATGGTGAGCCCGCTCGAGGTGGTGTATGGCGCCGAGCTATACACCTTCGACAGCGGAATGTCCTGCTCGAGTGCGGCCGCGAGGGCGAACACCTTGAACGACGATCCGGTCTGCAGACCCGCCTGCGCATAGTCCCAGCCCTGGGCGTCGTCACCGCCGTAGTAGCCGGCGACCCCACCGGTACGGGGATCGATCGACACGGCGGCGTCGCGGATCTGCGCCGGCTCGCCGACGAGAATCCCGTTGGGGCACTTGTAGATGTTGTTGTCGCGGCACGCCGCCTGCACTAGGCCGTTCTGCACCTGCGGATCGATCGTCGTGGTGATCTTCAGGCCCTCAGTGCGGACCTGCTGCTCGGAGATGCCGAGATCACCGAGTTCGGCGAGCACCCGCCGCTTGATGAGGCCATTGGGTCCGACGGTCTCACCGGTCGCCGTCGGCGGCGGCGCCACCTTGGGATAGCGGATCGCCGCACGGTCGGCCTGGGTAATCGAACCGATCTGCACCATGCCGTCGAGCACGTAGTTCCATCGGGCCGTCGCCGCCTCCTGGTTGACCGCCGGATCGTAGTAGGAAGGTGAGCGGATCGCTGCGGCCAGCACCGCCGACTCGGCGGGTGTCAGATTCTTGACGTCCTTGCGGAAGTAAGCCTGCGCAGCGGCCCCGACTCCGTAGGCGCCCCGACCGAAGTAGATGGTGTTGAGGTAAGCCGCCATGATGTCGTCCTTGGACCACTCGCTCGACATCTTGGTCGCGATCACCAGCTCACGCAGTTTGCGCTCGTAGCTGTGTTCATCGCCGACCAGCGCATTCTTCACGTACTGCTGGGTGATCGTCGATCCCCCGCCCGCGAGATCGTTATCGGTGATGCGACCCCACACCGCGCGGGACAGACCACGGACCGAGAAGCCGTCGTTGGTCCGGAACTCGCGGTCCTCGGCAGCGATGACCGCATCCTGCATCGGCTTGGGGATGTCACTGATACTGACGTCGGTGCGGTTGCCCTCCGGCGGCACGATCTTCGCCAGGGTGTTGCCCTTGGCGTCGACGATCGTGGCGACCTGGTTCTGCTTGATGTCACCGGGACGCGGCACAGTGACCGTCGCGTAGGCGATCAGGAAACCGACGATCGCGACCAACGCGACGACCGGGACGATCAGACCGAGCGCACCCACGACCCACGCGACGAGACGGAGCCGCGACCGTTTCGGGTCCGGTCCGGTCGTGGAGTCGGTAGATGTGGCGCGCCGCGACGTCGTACTGCGTGACTCGCTCATCGTCGGACCTCCCCATGAACCGCATACACCATCGGCTCGACGTTCCTCACACTACTTGTCGGCAAGATTGCCGGTTGTCGGTATGACTGCCGTCCACCACTCTGACGCACCGACGAGCCGCAAACAAAAGCCGGACTTCGAAGAGGCGGCCACGGACCGCTTACTCGGCCACCCGACGACGACGGGCAGAGCGCGGAGGCAGACCGGCAACGTATGACTGCACGAGATGGTTCCAGCTGCAGGTCCGGCATACCTCGACCACGTGTACGGAGAATTCCTCGGCCGTCGTGTCCAGGCGGGAGATCTCCTCGGCCGTACGCGCCGACCCCGACACCTGGCCCAGACGATCCCCGAACACCCAGGAGACCAAGGTCACGTGCTCTTTGCGGCAGATCGGGCAGAGCGTCGAGCTGGGGCGACCGTGGAACTTAGCGGCGCGCAGGAGATAAGGACTCGCGTCGCAGACCTCGGTCACGCCGACCCGCCCGGAATGAACCTGCGACAGCCGCGATCGCCGCTGAAGGGCGTAGTCGACGATCTGGCGTTGCACGTGGACCAGCGTACGTGGTCGATGTCGGCGTTGTCGGTGTGACCTACCCGCCGATTCGGCTCTGCCGAGACCAGGATCGCGCCGCGCGACTACCTGCACCCGCGACAGCACGCGATGATCGCGACTGCGACCCGAAGTACGTGAGCGCTACGAGAACGAAGTGGCCACCCGGCCCCACCGCGGCAGCCCAACACCCCTGTCGCGGCGATCCAGACGCTCTGCGGCGCCCAACTGACGCGGCACCGGCCCACAGCCCAGCTGATCGGCCAGTAGCCACCGTCGATAGCAGCCCCTCGATAGGGTCGGTTCATGACCAACGATTTCGATGCCGTCCGCCGGCGACGTGGCCGCATCGCCGGTTTCCTGCTTCTGATCGTCGCACCGCCCCTGCTATTCCTTGCCCTGTTGTCATTCCATATGACGTGGGGTGCTGCAGCGACTATCTGCGTCTTGGCGTTCGTGTTTGCGTTCGGCCGTTGGCGGCTCAAAGAGGGATCGTGGCCGTGGCAACCGCCGCGCTAACGCCTGGGCGGCGCGCCGCGCGACTCGCGACCGATATCGACAGCGTTTATATCGGTGCGATACATTGGGTGAAAGCATCGGCGCGACGAACCATTGGAGAGGGGGTCAGTAGTGCTCGAAATGGCAATTCTCGGCCTCCTGCTCGAGTCCCCCATGCACGGCTATGAACTGCGTAAACGGCTCACCGGGCTCCTCGGCGCGTTTCGTGCGTTCTCCTACGGTTCCCTGTATCCGACGCTGCGTCGGATGCAAGCCGACGGACTCATCGGCGAGACCAGCACGCCATCCGGGGTGAAGGTGCGTCGCGGGCGTCGCGTGTATCAACTCACCGACGCCGGTCGTGACCGCTTCACCGAGCTCGTCGCCGACACCGGACCGCAGAACTACACCGACGACGGTTTCGGGGTGCACCTCGCGTTCTTCAGCCGCACCCCGGCGATCGCGCGTATGCGCATCCTCGAGGGCCGGCGCCGCCAGGTCGAGGAGCGCCGCGAAGGCCTGCGTGAGCTGGTCGGCCGTGCCACCGGCGCCTCCGATCGCTACACCCGCCAGATGCACGAGTTGAGCCTGGAATCGAGCGAGCGCGAGGTCCGCTGGCTCAACGAGCTCATCGCCGCCGAGGCATCGGAAGCGTCGTTATCAGCGGCCTCGCCAACGTCGGCATCAGCATCAGCCCCCACAGATTTCCCGGCCACCACGTCAGGTACGTCACCGGCGACCGGTGCCGAGGAGCAGGAAGAAGCCGAGCAAGACGAACCACTCGGTCGAACCCCCGTGACGCAGCCCAGCGCTGCGGCCCGACAAGAAAAAGGAGAACCCGACCATGGGTGAGCCCAATAAGGTGCGCGTGGCCATTGTGGGCGTAGGAAACTGCGCTTCATCCCTGGTCCAGGGCGTGCAGTACTACAAGGATGCCGACGAGAACGCGACCGTGCCCGGCCTGATGCACGTCAAGTTCGGCCCCTACCACGTGCGCGACGTCGAGTTCGTCGCCGCGTTTGACGTCGACGCCAAGAAGGTCGGCTTCGACCTGTCCGACGCGATCTTCGCGAGCGAGAACAACACCATCAAGATCGCCGACGTGGCGCCGACCGGTGTGACCGTGCAGCGCGGCCACACCCTCGACGGTCTCGGCAAGTACTACCGCGAGACCATCACCGAGGCCGACGGAGAGGGCGCCGATGTCGTGGCGACCCTGCGCGAGGCGCAGGTGGACGTGCTCGTCAGCTACCTGCCGGTCGGCTCGGAGCAGGCCGACAAGTTCTACGCACAGTGCGCGATCGACGCGGGCGTCGCCTTCGTCAACGCGCTGCCGGTGTTCATCGCCTCCGACCCCGAGTGGGCCGAGAAGTTCCGCGCGGCCGGTGTGCCGATCGTCGGCGACGACATCAAGAGTCAGGTCGGCGCGACCATCACCCACCGCGTGATGGCCAAGCTGTTCGAGGATCGCGGCGTCGCCCTCGACCGCACCTACCAGCTCAACGTCGGCGGCAATATGGACTTCAAGAACATGCTTGAGCGTGAGCGTCTGGAATCCAAGAAGGTCTCCAAGACCCAGGCCGTGACCTCCAACCTGACCGGTTCGCTCGCGGGCAAGGTCGAGGACAAGAACGTCCACATCGGCCCGTCGGATCACGTCGAGTGGCTCGACGACCGCAAGTGGGCCTACGTCCGCCTCGAGGGACGCGCCTTCGGTGACGTGCCGCTGAACCTCGAGTACAAGCTCGAGGTCTGGGACTCCCCCAACTCGGCCGGCATCATCATCGACGCCGTACGCGCGGCCAAGATCGCCAAGGACCGCGGCATCGGCGGCCCGATCCTGCCCGCGTCAGCCTACCTCATGAAGAGCCCGCCCGAGCAGGTCGCCGACGACATCGCGCGCAAGCAGCTCGAGGCGTTCATCATCGGCGCGGACGCCTGATCGTCCTGCCCCGACGACGTCTCAAGTTCTACCCCGACGTCTCGCCCTGAGCGCATCCGTGGCGGTTCTCCCGAAGAGGAGGACCGCCACGGTTGTTTCGGTGCGCGAGCCGGCTCACCACCCGCCATGCGACGGTCGTGAGTGTTTCCCGTGGAACAACGCCGACCTGGGCCGCCGCTCACGGCGAGAAGTACTGTCGGGCCGATCCGGCACAATCGGCCCATGCGACGACGACGTCTGGCGCTCGGGGCGTCCGTGGTTGTGATCGCCGCGGTCGCCGGGTGTACCGCACCAAGGGAGTCGATAACACTCACCTCACCCCGCACGACCGCGGTGAACGACACCGGATCGAGCCCTGCGACGTCGTCACCGTCGGTCAAGGCAACGGCCGTCCCGAGGACGTTTTCCCCCGACGCGGCGCTGGCGTGGTCGCAGCTCCAGGCCCTGCCGGTCAAGGGTCGCGCGCCGAAGACGGATTACAGCCGGGCACAGTTCGGTCAGGCGTGGTCGGACGATGTGAACGTCGACGACGGCCACAACGGCTGCGACACCCGCAACGACATCCTGCGCCGCGATCTCATCGACATCATCGTCAAGCCCGGAACGCGCGGATGTGTGGTCCTCTCAGGAACGCTGCACGATCCCTATACCGGCAAGACGCTCGGTTTCTCGCGCGGTGCGGCCACCTCGCCGGCCGTGCAAATCGACCACGTCGTGGCGTTGTCGGATGCTTGGCAGAAGGGCGCCCAGCAGCTGAACCCCCAACAGCGCGTGGACTTCGCCAACGACCCGCGCAATCTTCAGGCCACCGACGGACCCACCAATCAGAAGAAGAGCGCCGGCGACGCCGCAACCTGGCTACCCCCGAACCGTGCGTATCGGTGCACGTATGCGTCGCGGCAGATCGCCGTGAAGACCGCCTACCACCTGTGGGTGACTTCGGCCGAGCGAGATGCCCTGGCGCGCATCCTCGGTTCGTGCTCCGCTTCGCCGTAGCCTGGCACCCATGATCCTCCGCTTGCGCATCCGGACATGACCCCCGCACGCCGCTGGGTCGCCCTCGGCCCAGGCGGCCTCGATGATGTCGCCCTCACCGACGTCGACGTGCCGTCGCCCACAAGCGGTGAGGTGACGATCGAGGTGACCGCTGCCGGGGTAAATCCGGCCGATCTCAAGCACGCGCGTACCGCGACAGTCTTCCCGCTGCCCATCGGGTACGAGGTCGCGGGCCGAATCATCGCTTTGGGACCCAACACCGAAATCGGTTCGGGTGCTGCGACAGTCGGCGACGAGGTGCTCGCCTTCCGAGTCAGAGGCGGCTACGCGACAGCACTCACGGTGCCCTCGGAAAAGGTGTTCGCGCGGCCGGAGACGCTCAGTGTCGACGAGGCGGCGGGACTCCTGCTGGCAGGTACGACCGCCGCCGACATGCTTCGTGCGGCGCGTACCGCCCGGGACGAACTGATCGTGCTGCACGGCGCGTCGGGAGCGGTCGGGGTGGCGGTGTTACAGCTGGCGCGTCTGCGAGGAATCCGGGTCATCGGCACCGCAGGTCGTCGATCGTCCGAGCGTGTGCGCAACTTCGGCGGGCTGCCGGTCACCTACGGGCCCGGCGTGCTTGACCGCATCCGGGCCGCCGCCGACGGTCGACCCATCGCCGCCGCGCTCGACGCCGTCGGCACCGATGAGGCGGTCGACGCGTCTCTGGAGCTGGTGGCCGATCGCACGCGCATCGTCACGATCGCCGCACCACGGCGCGCCGTGGACGACGGGTTTCAAGCCCTTGGTGGCCGCCAGCCGGAGAGCGCACAGTTTCGGGATATGTTGCGCTCCAGCCTGATTCGCCTCGCCGCGGACGGTGATCTCGTCGTGCCGATCGCCGCGGTCCTCGATTTCGAACAGGCCCGGGAGGCTCTGCGCCTGGTTGCCGATGGGCATGCCGGCGGGAAGGTCGTTCTCCGAACCGGCCGGTGACTCGTCGAGCTATCACAGGGGAGCGACAGAATGGAGCGCCCAGCGTGCCGCCGGCACGCCGATCGGCGGCCGAATTTCAGTAATCAAATCGCTGTAAACCACTGGACAACAAGTCTTTTCACCAGCGGTCATTTGCGCGGCCTACTGTTCGCTCAACGGTCGGGCGATCGGTCGAATCGGATGCGTGAGGCTCGCGCCCTCATCATGTCCGGGGTCAGACTGAGTGGGCGCCGACAACCGCCTCACTCCTCAGAAATGCGAGTGAGATAACCGATCTCACGTCGGCCACTTCTTCCCGAGGAGGAGCGAGTGCTCACCATCACCGATCTGGACCTGGCCGCGGCAATGACCGATCGCGCTCGCCGCAAGGTTCCTGCGTACGCGGACTTTCTGCGTCACAACGGAATCGACCCCGGCGAGCGTATCGATGCCGACGCCTTCACGCGGCTACCCGCGATGACTAAGACCGGGTACATCACCCGCTATCCGCAGCCGACACGCTACTGGGACGGCCAGATCACCGAGGCCGAGGTGTGGTCGTCAACGTCCGGTTCCTCCAGCGGGATACCGACCCAGTTCGGACGGGGAGCACTTGCCCTTGCGCAAAGTGCCTCGATGTATGACCGGATCTTCACCGGGTCCTTCAACTCGCAACTACGAACCACCCTGCTGATCAACTGTTTTGCGATGGGAACGTGGATCGGCGGGACCTACACCATGGCCGGAGTAGGCGAACTCAACGACCGAGGCCATCGCATCAGCGTGGCCACCCCAGGGATCGACGTCGACGTCGCCATAGCCACCCTCGCAGAACTTGGCCCCTTCTACGACCACGTCGTCCTCGCCGGATACCCGCCGTTGATCAAGGATCTTCTCGACAACACCCCTGCCAACCTGCTTGCGATGGACATCAAGCTGTTGCTCGCCGGCGAGGCGATCACCGAGAAGTGGCGCGACCACGTCCTCGATCTGCTGCATCGACACTCCGAACCCGGGCGAATCTGTCTCAAATACGGCACCGCAGACGCCGGGCTGATGGGGTATGAAACCCCGACCAGCATCGCCGTGCGGCGGGCCGCACTCGACGACACAGCCCTGTCGGACCAGGTGTTCGGCCCGGCATCACCGCGCAGCCGACATTCGTGCGCTATCACCCCGAATACCGCTACACCGAGTGCGACGCCGAAGGCCATCTGCTGTTCACGGTCGACTCGGCCATGCCGTTGATCCGTTACCGGATCAACGACCGCGGCCGGGTCCTCGACGGCACGGAACTCGACGGGATTCTGCGTATGCACGGACACGACGAGCTCGCTGCCACAGTTCAGCCATCCGACCACTTCCTGGTTCTGCACGGTCGCACCGATATCGCGGCGATCTTCCACTCGCTCAACGTGTATCCGGAAAACCTACGCCCCGCCTTCGAAGACCCCGCATTCGCGGAGAATCTCACCGGACGATTCGTCGTGGAGGTCCTCGAGAGCGAACAGCATCACCAAACGCTGCACATTCGGGCCGAGCTGGCCAAGAACACCGCTGCCGACGCCGACCTGGCACGAGCCCTGCGCGACCGATGCCGCGAGTCGTTGGTGCACACCAACTCCGAGTACCGGGCACTCAGTGCGTCATTGGGGAAAGCCGCCCGCCCCACCGTCTCCCTCTACGAGTACCACTCGGCGGGATTCGGCTCCGGCGCAAAGGACGTCTACATCCGAGGAGCAGCACGATGATCGAAATCCTTCACCCCACCCGCGACCGCAACCACATCGACGCCCTGTGCACCGTGATGGAGTATCGATTGGTCGACGCATGGACAACCGCACTGCCCGAGCTGACCGCGCTCGCCGCCTTCACCGGTGAACCCGTCCCCGGCAACGGCGACCCCGACGACGGCGATCTCGACGAGTGGAGCCGCTACGTCGTCTACCCGTGGCGGCACACCGTGGTGCGCACACCCATCGACCCGGTCTTTCACCGACTGCGCACCGCACGCAATCGCTTCCTCATCACTGACGAAGAGCAGAACGCCTGGTCGGCCGCACGATTGGCGGTGGCGGGCCTGAGCGTCGGCGCCTCCGTCGTCGGGGTCGCGGGGCTGACCGGCGCCCGCCGATTCCATCTCGCCGACCCCGACACCCTCGGGCCGACCAACCTGAACCGGCTGTCGGGATCGGTGTGCGATCTCGGCGTCGAAAAGACGACTCTGGCCGCCCGCCGCCTCCTCGAGGCCGATCCCTACTCGGACGTCACCACCTGGACACAGGGCTTCGGCCCTGCGATGGCGACGGACTTCTTGCGGTCACCCGACGGCCGGCCGGTCGACGTCGTCATCGAGGAGATGGACGACCTGGCCATGAAGGTCGCGCTGCGCGTGCACACTCGCCGGACCGGGCTACCACTGATCATGGTCACCGACGACGGCGACAACGTGATCCTCGACGTCGAACGCTACGACCTGGACCCTGGGTATCCGCTCTTTCACGGGAGCGCCGGGGAGATCACCGACCTCGATACCGATACTCTGCGTGATCCGGCCAATCGGGTGCGGCTGGCCGGCGCCATTGTCGGTCACGACGTGGCGCCGAGACTAGCGAAGGCACTCACCGAGGTGGGCCGAACCATTCCGTCATGGCCACAGTTGGGCACCGCAGCGAGCCTGGCCGGGGTGGTCGGGGCCTTCGCGGCGCGCACCATCGTGTGTGGAGGCGAACTACCCTCGGGCCGTTACCGTTTCGCAGTCGACAGCGCGCTTGCGGCCTGACCCGGGCTGCCGGTCACGCCGCCAGCACGTCGGCGTGACCGTTGCGGCGACACCAGCTGATCAGGTAGCGGGCGTGTAGTCCGCACCAGCGATACACCGATGCCTGGGTCATCGGCAGTTCCTCGTCGTGCTCGCCGCGCTGGATGATCATCGGTCCGATGTAGTGACTGGTGATCTTGTTGGCGGTGTTGGGTGACACCTTGGCCACCCGCGCCAGCGTCGCGGTATCGGAGACGTGACCGGCGGCGATGGCCCCCGCCATCCGGCCTGCGGTCTGCCCGCGGCGCCCGGTGAACAGCTCGTAAAGGCTGGGTCGACGATTGAGCGAAGGGGTCTGTGGAATCCGGCGCCCCAGCGCGGCCACGCTGATGGCGTCGGCGAACGCGGCGAAGCCGTCGGATTTGGCGACCACCCCTACCACCTCTTCGCGGCGACGCGCCTCCTCGATGAGGTCGGTCTCCATGCTGTGGCCCTGCGCGGTCAGCAGGACCGGTGCCAGCCGATCGTGATTACGCAGTGACTCGATCGCGTCAAGACCGTCGAACACCCACTCGGTCTCCGGCCGGTTCCACACCAAGTCGGCGGTCACCACATCGAACCGCACCCGGCCGTCAACGCGGCGATCGAACTCGGAATCATCAGTGGCCACCTCCACCGTCCAGCCGGCAAAGCGCGACCGCAACGGCGCCGCGACCACTTCGCCCAACGGGGAGGCCACCAGAACACGTAAGCCCTCCGACATGGCCTTGATTGTGCCTCGTTAACGCCGTTCATGCGTAATCACGCATGACGATCATCGCTTGGTAGCCGCCGTCACCTGAATCCCGACCATTTGTGTCGCACGAAATGGTGACCTGTCCTCGCAGTCCGAACATCGTTGACTACATGCCGCACACCCGCTCAGATCACCCCGTCCCGACCGTCGTTCCCGACTCCGACGCCACCGTCACAGGGACTGCGCCCCTGTTCGTTGCCGTCGCCGCCGAGGACGACATCCTCGACACCGCGCTGTGCACCCTCGTCGAGTCCTGGGGCCATCGGGCCGGGATTTTGCGCCCCGACGCCGACCACTCCCTCTCCGGGCGGCCCGCCGACGAGTCCGGAACCGTGATCATTGTCCGCTCGACGCGTCGACTAGTGGAGGTCCGCCAACATCTGCGACTGCGCAACGCGATCGTCGTCGGACTCGGCGTGCGCGCCGACGATCCGCGCGGTATCGATCTCGCGAACACCGGGCGCGTCCCGGCGGAGTTCGCGGCGTTCCTCACCAGCGTCGCCGATCGTCTTCCCCACCAGTCGGTCCGCGTCCGCCTGACCGATCGCGAACGGCAAATCCTCACCACCTACGCGCTGGGCGCGACGATGCCCGAGACGGCCAAGCGCCATCACATCGCAGAAAGCACCGTGCGAGAACACTATCGCCGGGTGACCCAGCGGTACGCCGACGCCGACAAGCCCATCGGCAACAAGGCACAGCTGCTGCTGCGGCTGATGAGCGACGGGTGGGTGCATCCGCGGGAAATCCTCCACGCCGCGGGGTGAGTCGGCTCGCAGAACACGGGCGGGTGGCAGCATGGACCCGTGCTGCTGCCGTCGCTGGTTCCCCACGCCCCCGACCTGCCCGATGCCGTCGTCATTGGTGACGACCGTCTGTCACGCGAGGACCTCGCCGGCGCCGCGACCGCGGTGGCCGAACGTATTCGCGGGGCACATACGCTCGCCGTCCTCGCGCGCCCAAGTGCCTCGACGATCCTCGCCGTCGTCGGCGGCCTGATCGCCGGCGTCGCGATCGTGCCGGTGCCTCCGGATTCGGGGCGCCGAGAACTCGACCACATCCTGCAGGATTCCGGCGCCCAGGCATGGTTGGGGGAGGCCCCCGCCGACACATCGCTGCCCGCCATCCCGGTCCGCCGCTACGCCAAGTCGTGGCATTCCCATCCCGAACCACCCGCCGACTCGACTGCACTGATCCTCTACACCTCGGGCACCACCGGCTTACCCAAGGGCGTCCCGATCACCCGTCGCGCGATCGCGGCGGGCCTCGACGCCCTCGCCAACGCATGGGCATGGACGTCGGAAGACACACTCGCACATGGCCTTCCGCTGTTCCACGTGCACGGACTGATCCTGGGGGTGCTGGGACCGTTGCGGCGCGGCGGCCGGCTGATCCACACCGTCACGCCGACTCCCGACCATTACGCCCGCGCCGCCGACTCCGGTGCGTCGATGTTCTTCGGCGTTCCGACGGTGTGGACGAGGATCGGCGCCCAGCCCGAATCGGCCCGCCATCTCGCGGGCGCGCGGCTGCTGGTGTCGGGGAGCGCGCCCCTACCCGTGCCGGTGTTCGACCGGATCTGCGCGGCCACCGGCCACGCGATTGTCGAACGCTACGGCATGACCGAAACCATGATCACCGTCAGCACCCGCACCGACGGTGAACGCCGACCAGGCTGGGTCGGACTCCCGCTCGACGGTGTGCAGACCCGGCTGGTCGAGGGCGACGCCGTGCTGCCGCACGACGGCGAGTCCGTCGGCGACCTGCACGTCCGCGGCCCCATGCTGGCGTCGGGATACCTCAATCGGCCCGAGGCGACCGCCGAATCATGGCTTGACGACGGCTGGTTCGCCACCGGCGATGTCGCCGTCATCGACGGGGACGGAATGCATCGCATCGTCGGGCGCCGCGCCACCGATCTGATCAAGTCCGGCGGATACCGGATCGGCGCGGGAGAGATCGAGACCGTCCTGCTCGCCCACCCGTCGGTCGCCGAAGTGGCCGTCATCGGCGTCCCCGATGACGATCTGGGGCAGCGGATCGTCGCCTACATCGTCGGTGAGCGGGCCATCGAGGGCTCAGGCAGCGACGGTTCCGGTGGCCACGGTTCCGGCGGCGACGAGGACCTCATCGCGTTCGTGAGCGCCGAGCTCTCGGCGCACAAGCGTCCGCGCGAGATCCGCCGGGTGGAGTCGTTGCCGCGCAACGCGCTGGGGAAAGTGCAGAAGAAGCTGTTGGGGTGAGCAACGATTGCCGTCCGGCCATCGCCTCGCCTTCGCCTCGCCTCGCATCGCCCGACGCAGTCTCCTTGTCATCCACAGTTCGTTCGGTCGGCTGACGCATCCCTGTCCGATGCCAAATTCTTCGCATAAGGTGTGTGGCATCGCCCGTACAGTGGCGGATGGCTGTTACAACGAAAGAAAGGCATACGGACATGGGCGTGAGCCTGAGCAAGGGTGGGAACGTCTCGCTGACCAAGGAGGCCCCCGGTCTGACCGCGGTCGCCGTAGGTCTCGGCTGGGATGCCCGTACCACCACCGGTACCGATTTCGACCTCGACGCCAGTGCCATCGGGCTGGGCGCCAACAAGAAGGTGCTCTCCGATCAGCACTTCGTCTTCTTCAACAACCTGCGCTCGCCCGACGGCTCGATCGAGCACACCGGCGACAACCTGACCGGTGAGGGCGACGGCGACGACGAGGTCATCAACGTCGATCTGGCAGGTGTCCCGCCGGAGATCGACAGCATCGTCTTCCCAGTCTCGATCTATGACGCCGACGCTCGCAGCCAGTCGTTCGGCCAGGTCCGCAACGCCTACATTCGCGTCGTCAACCGTGCCGGCGGCGCGGAGATCGCCCGCTACGACTTGTCCGAGGACGCCTCCACCGAAACCGCCATGGTGTTCGGCGAGCTCTACCGCAACGGTGCGGAATGGAAGTTCCGCGCCGTCGGCCAGGGCTATGCCTCCGGACTCGCGGGCATCGCACGCGACTACGGCGTCAACGTCTGAGAAACCGACACATCGCGCGAATGCCGCACCCGCTCACAACGCCGGGTGCGGCATTCGTCGTACACACACCGGAACTGCACATGTCGTCCCGACTCCTGGTGCTCGTCCACATGTAGAAAGGCCACATCCCGTGGTACTCCGAATATTCGGTCTCTCCATCGTCATCACCGTCCTCTCGCTGATCGCCGCCTTCTTCTACGGCGGCACGACGGCCCTGTTCCTGACCCTCATCCTCGGCATCCTCGAAGTCTCGCTGTCCTTCGACAACGCCGTCATCAACGCCACCGTGCTGCGACGGATGAGCGAGTTCTGGCAGAAAATCTTCCTCACCATCGGCGTGATCATCGCCGTGTTCGGTATGCGACTGGTGTTCCCGCTCGTCATCGTGTGGCTGGCCTCGGGGCTGAACCCGGTCGAGGCGATGCGCTTGGCGCTGAACCCGCCGGCCGACGGGGCCGCGTACTTCCCCGACGGCTCGCCAAGCTACGAAACCTACATCACCGACGCCCACCCGCAGATCGCGGCGTTCGGCGGCATGTTCCTGCTGATGTTGTTCTTGGGCTTCATCTTCGAGGAGAAGGAGATCACCTGGCTCAGCTGGATCGAACGGCCGCTGGAGAAGATCGGCAAGCTCGATCAGCTCGAAGTTGTCGTCGCGGCGATCCTGCTCATCATCACCGCCGAGTTCATCGCACCCGATCAGGAGCGGTCGACGGTTCTGTTCGCCGGTATCCTCGGCATGATCACCTACCTCGCCGTGAACGGTCTCGGTGAGCTGTTCAACACCGACGACGATGATCCCGACGAGTCCGATGACGAACGCGCACAAGCGCAACGCACGCCCGGAGTGGACGACGCCGCGGGTGTTGCCGACGCCGAGGTACGCCGCCGTTCTGGGCCGAGTGATCTCGCCAAGGCCACCGGCAAGGCCGGTTTCTTCCTGTTCCTCTACCTCGAGGTGCTCGACGCGTCGTTCTCCTTCGACGGCGTCATCGGCGCGTTCGCGATCACCGCGGACCCGATCATCATCGCGCTGGGCCTCGGCCTGATCGGCGCAATGTTCGTCCGCTCGCTGACCGTCTATCTGGTCCGCAAGGGCACGCTGAGCGAGTACGTCTACCTCGAGCATGGAGCGCACTGGGCCATCGGCGCTCTCGCCCTGATCCTGTTCTACTCGATCGGCACCCACGTTCCCGAGGTCGTCACCGGCCTCGTCGGCGTCGTGCTGATCGTGGCGGCCTTCATCTCCAGCGTCGTCCGGCGCCGCAACGAGCCCGCCGACGCCAAGGATCACATCGAGATCTGAGCTCGACCGACACCGATACACCACCAGAGAAACATTGACGCGGCACGGGCTCGTGGGCACGCCGCACGGGGCGCCCGCGAGTTCGTGCCGCGTCGATGTTCTACCTCTGTCCTACTGCTGCTGCCCCAACTGCTGGGTGATCTCCTGATTGATCTGCTGCAGTCCGGGCACCGAGAGGCCGGGCAGGTGGCCCTGGATGGTCCGCACGATGGAGGTGTCGTCGCGGACCTTCTCACTGGACTGGATGAGAACCGTTCCGCTGCCGGTGAAGTCGAACTGGCGCTCCTCGCCGGAATTGATGCCGAAGCGCCGGCCTGCGGCGGCGATGAAGGAGTTCACCCACGCCTCGTCGAAGTGATGGCTCGGCGATGGGCAATCAGCCCATCCGACGAGGGCTTCGGGGTCGACGCGCACCGGCGGTTCGGCGAACATCACCGGCCCGTTGGACGACGCGAGGAACTTCCCGGTGCCGATGAGCGTCAGGAAGCCTGGCACGATCGACTGCTGCAGCGACAACTGTGGTTGGAACGCAAGGAGATTGGCGGCCCGGATGGTGAGGTTACCGTCGTCGAGGTCGTAGGCGTTGATGTTGTAGCCGCGGTCGCCGATGATGAGCTTGCCCTGTCCCTCGGCCACCACATAGTCGCCCAGGTGCAGCGGAGCCGAGAACTGTTGGGCCACCATGTGCAACAGCTGCCCAGAGAGCCCGTGGGTCAGTGCCGTGAAGTTCATCTGCCCGTAATAGGCGATCATCGCGCCCTTGGACATGAACCACGGCTGGTTGAGGTCGATACAGAACGAGTAGTCGTTGTCGGCGATGTTGTCGTCGGTCGGCAGGGTCGCCGGATTCCAGATGGTGTTGAGCTGGCTCACAACTTCTCCTCCGAAGCCTGTACGTAGACGACGCCGTGCCCGGCGCACTCCAGTTGCATCGCCTCACCACCGGTTCGGCCGACATTGCGCCAACTGACGGTGGATCGCAGGGTGGTGTTGACCTGTCCTGCCGCCCCGACATAGGCCTGAGGGTCGACGGTCACCGGCGGCCGGTCCGGTGACACGGGAAGCTCGAAAACCCCTCCGTGGCCGAGGATCACGACCTGCCCGGGTCCCGACAGCTGGGTGGTGAACATACCCTGCCCGGTCATCGCGCCGGCGGCCGCCGACCGCATCGAGCGCAGCAGTCCACCGCCACCACCGCCGCCACCCTGCGAGGTCACCGACACGATGGCCGCCTGCAGATTTGAGGTGTAGGCGAGTGTGCGCGAGGCCTCCACGCGGATCATCCCGCCGACGGCGCCGACGTCGATGATCTGGACCTCGATCCCGCGAAAGCCGTAGTGCACCACGCCTTGTCCCTGGGCGATCATCGTCGACTCGTACTCGCCGGACATCATCCGCCCGGCCATGCCCGCAACTGCGCCCATGCCACCCATCCCGCCGGGGGCACCGGCGACCTGGTGCGGTTGGAAAAAGACGTTACCGCTGTAGAAGAGCATCGCCCCGCGCCGCGCGACGACCGGCCCGCTGCGACTGATGTCGACAGAGACCACCTTGCTATTGACCTTTTCGAACATGTCGGCGCGCCCCTATCGCTCGGCCGGTTGGATGGAGACCACGCCGGTACCGTCCCAGCGCAGGGAGAACGCCTCTCCGCCGCCCTGTCCCAGCGCGCTGCGCCAGCTGACATCGGTGACGAAGGACTGGCTCAATGCGCCGCGCGCACAGACGAAGGCGTCGGGGTCCACCACCAGCGGATACTGCGGGCTCACCTCAAGATGGATCAGTGGGCCACCCTGCGAGAGCAAGGCGATCTGACCGTGGCCGGTGACGGTTGTGGTGAACAGCCCCTGACCCGCTGTCGCGCCGCGCACCCCGGCGAAGGTGACGTTGGTCTGCAGATTCCCGTTCAGCACCATCAACTGTTGGGATTCGACCTGTAGTGTCTCACCGTTCATCTCGATGATGGTGGTCTCGGCGGCGTTGTGGGCGAAGTACACCACGCCACTGCCGGAGGCCTCCATCAACGACAGTCCCTCACCGGTCGCACGTTGCTTCATCCCGGCGAGGAGCCCGTCGCCACCGCCGAAGCCGGCGGACTTGAAGTTGACCTGACCCTCATAGGCGACCATCGACCCCGACAATGCCCGGACCGCCGAGTTGTTGAGCCGGGCCTCCACCACCCGTTTGGAACGCTGTACGAGCTGCATACGCCACCCCTTCGCGATTGTGCCGTTCGTCCGATACGACACGCCTGTCGAAGAACCTAGTCGATAGCATCGGTGGCGTGCCCAGGAAGTTTGCGAGGAGATGGTTCGGGGCCAGCTCACGCGCACAAGCCGATCTCGGCGCGTACACAAATCGAATGACGTCGGCGTTCCTCGCCTCCGAATCCGCACTCTCCGACATCGACTCCGCTGCGCAGACCGCACACGATCTCGATCCCCGATCCCGCGTCCGAGATCAGTGGATCTCGGTCCGCGAACGCTACGCCGAAGTGACAGCCGAGTATCTCCGCCTCTCGGCAGCGGCGGGCGCGTCAGAACGACCGCGCCCGGGCGTCGAGGAGCTCACACGCTGCACCGACGCGCTGGAAGCGATGACCGAGGAGATGAGCCGCTTCGCGCAAACCCACGCCGCCGAACTCGACCGTGCCCGGCATTCGGTTACCGAACTGGGGGTGCTTGAGCAACGCGCGCGGGTCGCGGCGACCGCGGCAGCGACCGCACTCGATGAGGCCCCGCCCGGACTCCTCGGGCTGAGTACCGTCTCCCTCGCTGCCGACGCGTTGCGCGACGCGACGGTCTCGTTGGGCAACGCCGAGGGCATCCGCACCCGGAAGTCGGCGGCGACGGCGGTGCTCGCCGCCGCCGAACGCGTCGGGTCGGCATTGTCGGACGCTCCTGGCGCCGCCGACCGCGCCCTGCGCGTCATCCGGTCGGTCGACACCCGACGCAGTGCGATCGAGACCCGTCGGTCTCAGATCCCCGATCAACTCTCGGCCCTGAGACGCGAGTTCAGTGCGGACTGTTCGCAGGATCTGCAAGACTCCGATGCCATCATCCGCGAGCACCTACGGGCCGCCGACGCCCACCTCGACGCAGCCCGGACCGCTTTGCGTACTACGCCCGACCAGGCCATTGACGATGCGGAAGCCGCCCGCGACGATCTCAGCGCCGCCGAGGCGGCCGTCGCCGCCGTCGGTGACCGGCTACGACTGTTGCGTGAGGTGCGCGCCGATCCGGCGGCCACCGAGGCGCGGGTGCGGTTCCGGCTACGAGACGCACAACACTTCGCGGTCAACAATGCTCTGGTTGACGAATGGGGCTCGGTGCTCGATGCTCAGGCCGACCGGATCTCGAGGGCGCGGGGGGTGCTCGACCGAGTTCACCCCGATTACTGGTCGTATCTGACACAGCTACGTGCCGTGGACCACCGCATCGTCGAGATCGTCGACCGCATGAGAGGACAGGTGGCCGCACGATGACCACGACCGCGCCGCGGGGTGTCGACTCGACGCATGAAGTCGCCGACTCGACCGAATTCACCGGACCGAGGCACTTTCACCAGCTCGCTCCCGACGTCCTCGACCGGCTGTTCCTGCGTCGGCCCGAGCCGATCACGGCCCAGTGGTCGACGCACCGCACCGCCGTCGCCCTGGGCGCGACGCTCTACGTTCCGGCCACCCGCCCCGATCTGGCCGAGGTCATCGCACGACGTCATCGTGAGGGCGTCATCTCCATGGTCATCGACCTCGAGGACGCCGTCGCCGACGAGCATTCCGACGAGGCGATCGACGCGACCGTCGCCGCCCTGCACCAACTCGACGGGTCCGCGGCCGGGCAGATGTTGTTGTTCGTGCGGGTCCGCGAGGTCTCCCAGATCTCCTCCATCACCTCCAAGCTCGACTCCGCCGGGGCGCTCTCCGGGTTCGTCATCCCGAAATTCAGTGCCGGCGAAGCGGATACGGCGTTGCAGGAGATCAATCGGTCCGCGCGACGCCTCGGCGGTCACCTGTGGGCGATGCCGGTGCTCGAATCGGCGGCACTGGTGCACCGCGAGTCGCGTGATGACGAATTGGCCACCATCGCAACAGCTCTCGATGATCACCGCGATCAGGTGCTGGCGGTGCGGATCGGCGCCACCGACATGTGCGGGTTGTTCGGCATCCGCCGCGACCGGGACCTGACGATCTACGACGTACGGGTGGCCGCCGACGCGATCGCCTGCGTGGTCAACATCCTCGGCCGCGCGGACGGGACCGGTCACGTCATCACCGGGCCGGTGTGGGAATACTTCGCCGATCACGAGCGACTTTTCGCCCCGCAACTGCGCACCACCCCGTTCCGCGATCACGACGCGGTGTGGTTCCGCCAGCAGCTCGTCAGCCGCGACATCGACGGTCTCCTCCGCGAGATCGCTCTCGACCGCGCCAACGGCATGCACGGCAAGACCGTCATCCACCCCGCACACGTCGCACCGGTGCACGCGTTGAGCGTGGTCACCCACGAGGAGTACCACGACGCCGTCGACATCCTGGCCGGCACGACCGGCGGGGTGGCCGCATCGGCGTACCGCAACAAGATGAATGAGATGAAACCGCACCGCAAGTGGGCCGAGCGGGTGATGGACCGGGCCGCCGCATTCGGCGTCACCGCCCCCGGCATCAACTTCGTCGACCTGCTCACCGCGATGGACGCCGCGTGAGTTCATCGAGCCACGTCAGCACCGCCGAGCGGCCCGCGGACTGGGTGACCGAGCAGTTCGGGGTGTCGATGACCGGCACCGACGATCTGGTGATCCTCGGGCTGCGGCGCAACCGCCGTCGGGCACACCTGTTGGTGTCGACGGTGCTGGGCAAGCACATCCCCACCCCGCCCGCCCGGGTGCGTGGTGCCGCCGACGCCCTCGGCGACGCCGTGATCGACCTGCTCGGTGCCGACCTCGCGGCGCGTGCCACGGTACTCGGGTTCGCCGAGACCGCGACCGGCCTCGGTCATTGTGTGGCTCACCGGTGTTCGGCGCGGCTGTATCTGCACTCCACGCGGCGCCACATCGATGGTGTTCCCGTATCGGGGACCTTCGAGGAGGGCCACTCGCACGCCACCACCCATCTCCTGCAACCACATTCACCCGAGTTGTTGGCGCTCGACCCGGCGGCACCGGTGGTACTCGTCGACGACGAGATCTCCACCGGCTCGACCGCCTTGCGCGCGATCACCGCGCTACAGCGGATCACGCCGCGCGACCGGTATGTGGTGGCCTCCCTGGTGGACATGCGCACCGATGCCCATCGCACCGAATCTGCGCGTGTCGCAGCCGAACTCGGTGTCCGGATCGATCACGTCGCACTCGCCGACGGCAGCATCGAGCTGCCCGAGGGGCTCGTCGACGCCGTGTGGGACAGCGTTGCCGACCCGCTCAACCCGGTCGATGACCGACGTGGCCGCGTCACCGAGATCGCTCTGCGGTGGCCGTCGGGCGTACCCGACGGTGGCCGACATGGGTTTGCGCACAGCGATTCCGAGGCTTTCGCTCATGCGGTCGCCGACGCCGCCGCGGCAGTGGCCGACCACCTCGACCCGGCGCTCGAGGTGGTGGTCGTCGGTCACGAGGAGCTCATGTACCTGCCACTGTGTCTGGCCGAGGACCTCGACCGGCGCGGTATCCCGACGCGATATCAGACGACCACCCGCTCGCCGGCGCACGTCCGCGACATCGACGGTTATCCGTTGCGCCGCGGGTTCACCTTCACCGCGCCCGAATCCGACCCGGGGACACCCCGTTTCGTTTACAACCTGGTGCCGGGTGCATCAGTGGCGATGGTCATCGACGCCCCCGCCGACACCGACCTGCTGCGCGCGCCGGGCGGGCTTCTCGACGTGGTGACCGCCGCGGGCCACGACGTGTGCCTGGCGATCCTCCCGACCGGCAAGGGGCCCCGATGACCACACCGGCACCACCGCCGTTACGCGGACCGGCATTCGGGTCATACGGCCCCGACGAGGTCACCTGGCTGCTGAAGGACCTCTCACACGTGGCGCTCGAAGGAGAGCTGGCCGAGCGTGAGCGTCGCATCCAGTCCGGTGCCGCCCACTACGCCGAGTCGCTGCCGATCGAGTACCAGCCGGGCGCGCAGTACCAGGAGCTGTTCCATACGGCTCTGCGGGATTCCGCTGCCCGACTCGCACACGCCACCGCAGTGGTCAGTGAACTCGTTGTCGCCGAACGTGACCGGCAGCCCACGCTGGTGTCACTGGCGCGCGCGGGCACGCCCGTCGGCATCCTGATGCGGCGGTGGATACGTTTCGCGCACGGAGTCGACGTGCCGCACTACACGATCTCGATCGTGCGGGACCGCGGCATCGACACCGTCGCCCTCGACCACATCACCGCACGGCACCGACCCGAGTCGGTGGTCTTCGTCGACGGGTGGACCGGCAAGGGCGCAATCCAACGCGAACTCACCGACGCCCTCAACGCCTACGCCCGTGCCGGCGGCGCGCGGCTGGCCGACGAGCTCGCCGTCCTCGCCGATCCCGGGTCGTGTACCCGCACCTACGGCACCCGCGACGATTTCCTCATCGCCTCGGCGTGCCTGAACTCGACGGTGTCGGGATTGGTGTCGCGCACGGTGCTCAACGCCGACCACATCGGCCCCGCGGAGTTCCACGGCGCCAAGTTCTACGAACACCTCCGGGAGTTCGACGTGTCGAACCTGTTCCTGGACACCGTGTCCGAGCGTTTCGCCGAGGTGCAGCCCGACGTCCGGAGAAGTATCGAGCGCATCCTCGACAGTGATCGAGAGCCGCGGTGGTCCGGTTGGGCGTCGATGGAGCGCCTACGCGACGAGTACGGGGTGTCGTCGGTGAACTTCGTCAAACCCGGTGTCGGCGAGACCACCCGCGTGCTCCTGCGGCGCGTGCCGTGGATGGTTCTCGTCCGCGAGCCGGATCTGCCCGAACACCACCACATTCGGATGCTCGCCGCCGAACGCGGGGTTCCCGTCGAGGTGCGCTCCGATCTGGCCTACTCCTGCGTCGGGCTCGTCAAGGAGGATGCGTGAGCGGATCTGCTGCCCTGGGACAGTTCGCCGGAGGTCCGGTCGCCACCGGGCTGGTGGCCACCGATCTCGATCGCACCATGATCTACTCCCGAACGGCGATGGGCGAGCGCCAGTTTGCCGACGTCGATCCGGTGTGCGTGGAGATCTATCAGGACGCGCCGCTCTCCTACATGACCCGCCGGGCGCACGGCCTGCTGTCGCGGCTCACCGAGCTGGTGCCCGTGGTCCCGGTGACGACCCGAACCCCGGCGCAGTTCGGGCGGATCACATTGCCCGGCAGTCCGTTTCGCCATGCGGTCGTCTCCAGCGGTGGTCGTGTGCTGTGCGATGGCGCCGACGACGCGGCGTGGCGGGCCCGGATCGAGCGACGTGTTGCCGCCACGTCGGCACCGCTGGCCGAGGTGACGGCCGGGCTGGCGGCCCGCATCGACGACGGCTGGGTGCGCTCGCTGCGCACCGCCGACGATTTGTTCTGCTACATCATCGTCGACCTCGACGCCCAGCCCGCGGGCTTCCTCGACGACTGGCGCGCGTGGTGCGCGACCCGAGGGTGGACGGTCTCGCAGCAGGGCCGCAAGATCTATGCGCTGCCGCGAGAGGTCACCAAGTCTGCGGCCCTGGCCCACGTCCGCGAGCGGCTCGTCGACGACGGCACGCTGGCCACCGCGAACGAGGTCTACGCCGCCGGCGACGGTCGGCTCGACATCGACCTGCTCACCTACGCCGACGCGGCCGTCCGACCGTGCCACGGCGAACTCGACCAGATCGGTTGGACGCGCCCCGATCTGACCATCACCGCCGATCCCGGGGCGCTGGGCGGGGAGCAGATCGTCGAATGGTTCCTCGCCCGTGTCGGCGCGGATGCCAGGATGGGGACATGACCGTACTGACCAAGGGCCAGAATGCGCCGCTGCCGGGAAGCGATGTCCTCGTCTCCATCGGCGTGTGTGCTCCCGCCGATCTGTCGGCCCTGCTGGTGACCGACGCGATGAGCGTGCGCAGCGACGCCGACTTCGTGTTCTACAACCAGCCCACCGGGCCGGGCGTGGACCTGCAGAATCGGTCGAACCGGCCGGTGCTGCGGGTGCGGACCGACGCGGTGCCCACCGACATCCACGCCGTACGCGCGGTGATCACCCTCGACGACGCGTCGTCGAGCTTTGGGCGACTCGGGGCTCCCGTCGCCCACGTGACCGACGCCCGCGGCACCGAACTGTTCACCTACACGATCAACGGGCTCTCCTCCGAGTCTGTGGTGGTGGCGCTCGAGCTGTACCGGCGCGGCGCCGGCTGGAAGGTCCGCGCGGTCGGTCAGGGCTATGCGGGCGGTTTCGCCGACCTCGTGCGCGATCACGGTGTCGCGGTCGACGATGCACCGGCCGTCACCCACGCTGCCCCGGTGACCACACCTCCGCCACCCGCGTCGGCATCCGGATATGCCTCGCCACCAAGGGGATTGACTCCGCAGAGTTCCGCGCCGCTGGGATCCGCCCCGCCACCTCCAGCGCCGCCGACTCGCCCGGCACCGGCACCGCCCGGCGCGTCCGGCGAGGTCAGCCTGACAAAGAATCGCCGCGTGGATCTGTCCAAGGGCCAGAAGGTGTCGCTGCGCAAGGACGGTGGCGTCGCGCTCACCCGCATCCGGATGGGTCTCGGATGGGACCCGATCAGGCGCGGCGGGTTCTTCGGCGGTCGTCAACGCGACATCGACCTCGACGCCTCGGTGCTCATGTTCACCCGCGGGCAGGTCGCCGACATCGTCTACTACGGCAGCCTGCGCAGCGACGACAACTCGATCGAGCACTCCGGCGATAATCTGACCGGTCAGGGCGAGGGCGACGACGAGGTGATCAACGTCGATCTGACCGCGATTCACCCGGCCATCGACAATCTCGTCTTCGCGGTCACCTCGTATCAGGGGCAGACCTTCCAGGAGGTCGACAACGCGTACTGCCGCCTCGTCGACGAGACCACGGGCGCCGAATTGGCCCGGTTCACCCTTGCCGGCGGGATGGCGTTCACCGGGGTGACCATGGCGGTCATCTCTCGAGAGAACGGGGAGTGGAAGCTGCGCGCAGTCGGTGACGGATTCCACGGCAAGACCCCCCGCGACGCGGTGCCTCATGCGGCACGCCATCTGGCCTGACGCCCGCGATCCGGCCTGATGTCAGTCCGTCGGACCGTACATCGCGCCGTACCATAGCGCAGTCATCGTGGTGATCGCCGTGTCGTCGTCGGGCGGCTCGACACCCAGGTCACCGTTGCCTGCCAGCCATGTCCAGCAAAAGGATTCGAGCATCGAGATGATCGCCGAGGCCATCGTCGGCAGGTCGATGCCGGCCAGATGACCCGCCTTGCGGGCACGCTTGAGATGCGTCATGACCCCACGCATCCCGATCGCGCGCATCTCGCGCGCACGCTGCGCATACCTCTCGTCGGTCATCGCCATCTGCGTCAGCCCGATCATCTCCGGCAGATGCTGGCGCGACGTCGTCCAGTAGGCGGTGACCGCACCGCGCACACTCTGGTAAGGGTCGTCGGACATCGCGGCCATCGACTGCTCCATGACCTCACCGGTGAACTGGTCGAGGAGGGCGTCGAGTAGCTGCGCCTTGTTCTCGTAGTAGTTGTAGAACGATCCCGGCGAACGGCCCGCCGCGCGCGTGATGTCGGCGATCTTGGCGTTGAAGTAGCCCTGTTCGGCAAACACCTCGCGGGCGGCGTCGAGCAGCGCCCCCTCGGTGCGCTCGCCCTTGCGTTTGGTCGCCATGCCGCTCTCTCTGTGTCCGTTCGTGCCGGTGGTCACGCCGCGCGTGAATCCGGATTGGAGATTACGGGACCGGCTGATCTGACCGTAACCGAACGCGCAACTGATTCTAAATCTAGACTCAGTTTCAGATTCAGCACCCCCGGAGGTTTCGCCATGACCGCACAGGCCAACATCCACGACAGCATCGATGCCGCGGTCCGTCGGCGCGCCCGCGAGCACGCCGACGACATCGCCGTCGTCGACCCCTATCGCCACCTCACGTGGAGCGACCTCGACGCGGCCGCCGATCGGCTGGCCGCATCGCTGTCGGTACAGGGCGTCGGGCGCGGTGATCGGGTGGCGTGGTTGGGGCCGAATGTCGCCGCGTATCAGCGCCGCGCACCGGGGCCCTCACCTCAAGGCAGCGCGGTAGGCTCTTGTGTTGACGGCGAAGGGGCCAACATGGATTCGGACGACAATACTTCCGGGGACGGCCCTTCCGGGGACAACCCTGGCGTGCCGGATCGGCACAATTCAGGTTTGCCCACGGATCAGACTGGCGCATCGGAGTCGAGCCCGGCGCCCCGCAAGTTACCGATCCTCCGCACGACCCTGACCCCATTCGTCGGAGCTTTCGGCGCGATGCTGGGGGGCGTATACCTCCTTGCACAGCTGTGGTCGACGTGCGATATCAATCAATTTCCCTTGGTCTCGACCATTGGACTGACCATGTATGCCCCCGTTTCCTACATGATCGGCCTGGTAACGCTTTTCGTCATCTCGGGGGCGCTCATGAGGGTAAGCAACCCCGTGTACCTCGTGTCGATGACGCTCGCTCTACTAGTGAGTGTCTGGCTCTTCGTGACTTTCTCGTTCAGTCAATACAACAGCTACCCGGAACTCTCGCCCGCATGCCCAGAGGGGGTGCCACCGTGGTGGCCGTCGCTCATCCCCCTGGTTCTGTTCTGAAGTCGATGGCTCTCAGCAGCTCATTGTCACCTCTCGAAGCTTTCGTGGCACGAATCGTCCATCAGGAGAACCGAACTCACCACGCGCGACTTGACGGCCACTCTCGCACTATCACGAAGCACGCCGCGTCCGGTCGACGGCAGCGAGATGGTCGGCACGATCGGTTGCCGGCGTAGGAAACGCTCGCGGGCAGGGGAGAGGTGTGGGGTGTAGGGGATGGCCGATCACTGGGCTACTCATCGTGGTTGGGTGCACGGTGGGGCCGGGGGACAATGACCGTCGTGACTAGGGTGTGTCGCCCAATTCTTCTGCGAGGGATTGGCGCGAACGATTGCATTCTGGCAAGGCGGAGGAGGAAGCGATAGCGGCAGCTATCGCGACCGACGACAACGCGGCCAGGGCGCAATCGGGCCGCCAAGACCCGCAAAGGGAATTGGGAGACACACCCAAGCGTGTGTCGCCGAGTGTTGTCGTCATCGAACGAGACTCCATTGCCGCCCACGAAGGCCAGGACACCATCGGCGAGGTGGCAGGAGTCGGCGTGACCGCCCTCCAGTGAGGAATCGTGATCCGCGGCTTCCACAGGCTCTGCCGCCGAAGCCATCTCGGGCATTGATCGTCACATTGTATGAATGCTCCGATCTTTCGTCCTTGTATTACATGGATGGCAAACCTAGCGTGGCAGAGGTATGGGATGGATCACAGCTGAGAGGTGGCATATGTTCACATTCGTCCTCGTTCACGGTGCTTGCCACGGCGGATGGTCATGGCGACCCGTCGCCGAGATCCTGCGCGAACAGGGGCACACCGTCTATACGCCAACATTGCCGGGACTCGGTACCGAAGACGAGCGGGCAGAGGTTCGGCTATCGGATTCCGTTGCAGCGCTTGTTGATTATGTATGCGATAGGGACTTGCACGATATCGTTCTCGTGGGACACAGCTGGGGTGGATTCCCCGTGTCCGGCGCGGCCGCCGCGATCGCCGATCGGATCGAGCGCCTCGTCTACTGGAGCGCTTTCGTTCCCCTCACGGGCGAATCGCTGATCGACCTCTGCCCTCCCGCCTACGGTGACATGTTCCGGGCCTCGGCCCAGTCATCGCGGGACAACTCGGTGATGTTCCCCTTCGAGGTCGTCGCAGCAGCGTTCATGCAGGACGTCAGTGCCGAGGTCCAGCGAGTCATCCACCCGCTCCTCGAACGTCAGCCGTTCCACACCATGAATGACTCGCTCGACCTCGAGGACTGGGCTCGGCTCGCACTTCCCTCGGTGTATCTGCTCGCCGATGACGACTTGGCGCTGCCCCCAGGCGAATACGGCTGGGAACGCTTCGCCGCGCGCCTCCCCGAGGGCTCACCGATGCTGCGGACCCCCGGTAGCCACGAAGCGCAACTGTCCTCGCCCGCCACACTCGCTGCGAGCTTTGTCGAGGCGGCGACGGTGCCACTGCAACCGAAGGTGTCCTCTGCTCGGCGGTAGCCGAGGCGGAGGAGTGAAACGTGCGCAGCCCACGCATCGCGATCATCGGCGCAGGAATCGGCGGCCTGACGCTGTCACTTGCGCTTCGTCGCCATGGCATCGCCTGTGAGATCTACGAACGCACCGAGGAACTAAGGGAGGTCGGTGCAGCCGTCGCGCTGTCGGCGAACGCGACGCGCTTCTATGAGGGTCAGCTCGAACTCGGTGACCGGTTCGCCAAGGTATGGGCCGAGATTCCCGAATTGATCTTCCGCGACGGCCGCACCGGCGAGATCATCGGCCGGCACTACGGCGGCGAGGAGTACCGCCGCCGTTATGGTGCGCCCTACGCCGGCGTGCACCGGGCCGATCTGCAGTCCATCCTGTCGACGGCTGTGGGTCCCGACACCCTGCATCTGGGCCGCACGCTCACCGGCATCGACGACAGCGGTACCGAGGCAGTTCTGACCTTCCACGACGGAACCACCGCCGCAGCCGATCTCGTCATCGGTGCCGACGGTGCCCGCTCGACCGTTCGACGACTCGTGCTCGGTTACGATGACGCTCTCTACTCGGGCTGCTCCGGCTTTCGTGGCATCGTCAACCCGTCGCACCTGGGGTTACTACCCGACCCCGACGCCATTCAGTTCTGGATAGGACCGGGCGGCCACCTGCTGCACTACCCGATCGGGTCCGGTGCCCACAACTTCCTGCTCGTCGAACGGGGCCCGGCACCGTGGCCTTACCCTGCCTGGACCGCGCCGGCCACTGATCATCAACGGATGCGGCGCTTCTCGGACTGGCATCCGGCGGTGACGGAGATGGTTGAGGCGGCCCCTGTCGGGGATCGGTGGGCGTTGTTCCACCGGCCGCCGCTCACGCGATGGAACCACGGCCGCATCACCCTGCTCGGCGACGCCGCACACGCCCTCGTCCCGCACCACGGTCAGGGCGCCAACCAGTCCATCGAGGATGCGATCGTCCTCGCCGACCAACTTGCCGCGGGCATCGACCTCGACGCCGCGCGCGCCCGCTACGAGAACCTCCGGCGAGACCGCACCCGGCGGGTGCAGTACGCCTCGATCACCACCGCCGACGTCCTCCATCTTCCCGACGACTCGCCACTTCTCCTCGGGCGCAACGCCCGTCTGGGAGCATCCGGCCTACCCGCTCGCCATCTCGATTGGATTCACGGCTTCGTTGCCTCCCACTCCTGAAGTCACCAAATCCAGGCAGCCGTCCACCACCGCACGGTCGTAGTATTCCGCCGGGGTTCCGCCCGCCGCCGCGAGCGTTCGAGCGTGCCGAAAGTGGAGGTGCGCATGGTGTTCCCAGGTGAATCCGATACCACCACTGACCTGGATAAGCGAACTCGAGGCCGCCAGATAGGCCTCGCCGGCCGAAGCATGAGCCAATGACGCGAGGTGTACCGCGGTATCGGGGTCGGCAAATGTCGTACGGTCCAGCGCCGCGGCGCCCGCGGTCACCAATCCGCGGGCACCGGCCACGTCGACCGCAGTCCGAGCGCACCGGTGCGCAATGGCCTGATAGCTGCCGATCGGGTGGCCGAATTGCTCTCGGACTCCAGCATATTCGACCATCGACGACACACACCCCGCGGCGCCGCCAACCTGCTCGGCGGCACGCATGAGCGTCGACGCATCGCGGATTCGTTGCAGCGCAGTGTCATCGCCCGGCTCGGTGAGGAGCAGGGTCGGCGCACCGGTGACGATCACATCGGTGCGCGGTAGTGCGAAGTCGACGGTGGTTCGGGACCTCCGGTCAACGGAGTCGTCGAGTATCACCAGCGCGGCGGCAATGCCGTCGTCGGTGCGCACCTCGGTGACCGTGAGCCCGGCAACAACACCGTGCGACACCGCCGAGAGCACACCGGTCGTCGCGCCGGCACGCCAGAGCGGGAAGCATTGTGGCTCTGCGACTTGGGCGTCGAGAGTGGACCCAGGGACAACCATTCCGGCGAGCAGCCCCTTGATGGTCTCGGTGACGTCGTCGGCATCGGCGAGGTCACCCTGTCCACCCTCCACCAGGGCCCCCTCACCCAGCGCCCAAGCCGCGAGGACGGCGGCTCGCGCCGGTCCGGGATACAGGGCGGCTCCACACTCCTCGACAGCGGCCACCAAGCAGTCCAGGCCCAATCCCAGACCACCCCACCGCGGCGACATACCCAAGCTGCACAGCCCGACGTCCGTGGCGAGCGTTCGCCAGCTGCTCTCGTCGAATCCGCTGGGCTGCCGACCATCCCGGGTGCGGCGTACCTCGTCGAGACCGGGTCGGGTCGCGAAGTAGTCGCGCAGGGCGGCACGCACCTCGTCCGGCGAGATACCGGGTGTGGTGCCGGCCGGACCGGTGCTGTTCAGAGCCTCGTCCATGACCGCTCACCCAGCCACCCGGTGATGGTGTCGACCGCCGCCTTCAGGTACGGCAACTGAGCGCGACCGGAATAGTAATGAGTGGCACCGACTATGGTGTGCATCTGCTTGTCCGGGTGGCCGACAGCGTCGTAGAGCCGTTGGGTGTGGCTCGGCGTGCACGCATTGTCGGCGCTGTTGCCGAGCACCAGCGTGGGCACGGCGAGATCGGCGGCACACCGTGGCCCATCGCCGTTTGCGTCGTCGAAACTCCACTGCGACAACCAACTCCGTAAGGTAGTGAAGCGCGCCAGGCCCACTGGACCCATGTTGACGATCCTCGGGTCGCCGAGGTAGCAACCCGGTCGACGATCGTTGGGGTCCTGGGTGAGATCGAGCCACCGCGGGTCGGCCATGGTGCCGTGCACGACGAATCCCCGCTCCAGCAACGGTTCTCCCCTGGTCCGCAGATCGTCGAGTTGCTCACGCACCCACGCCGTGATGCGGCGGTTCCGGTCGATCTGGGCCGCTCGATATCGGGCGAGGAATTCGTCGGTGTACGGCGGCTGATTCGGGTTGTTCGGGTTGTAGAGATCGAGTTCGGGATCACGATTGTCGGGATCGGTCTCGTCGAGGATCGACGGGTCCATCCATTCGGTGAGCGTCCCGTGCCTGCTGACATGCGCGGCGAGCAGCATCATCCCGTCCGCCGCAGGAAGATCGAGCTGCGTGAGATCGGGCGGATCACCGGCAGGGGTGGCGGTGATCGTCGCATGTTGCGCCTGCTGCTGGTAGTACAACGACAACGCGCCGCCGCCACTCCACCCGGCGAGAACCACAGTGCGATAGCCGAGCCGATCACGGGCATCTCTCAGGCAGGCGCCGAGATCCTGGACGACCTTCTCCATGATCAACGCGCTGTCGACACCCCGGTAGCGACTGTTGCAGTAGATGACGTGGTGGCCGGCGCGAGCGAGAGCATTGGTCATCGGTAGATAGGCTCCACCACCGATGGGGTGCATGAACACGATCACGGTGTCCGAGCTGATTCCTTTGGGCTGCAGCAGATAGCTCTCGAGCACCACGCTCTCGGTGACACCGCCGTAGGTGTCCCGGTAGGCCGAGGTGTCGTCGAAGACAACCAGATAGGGGATGCGGTCGTAGTCGACATTGCGCGCCGCCGAACACGTGGTGCTCATACCTTCGCCTCCGCGGCGATCTCGGCGGCAGCTGCGGCCGTCATCACCGGGGTGGCGATGAGTCGACGACGCGTGTCGATCGCGATGACCTGCCATTCGACGCGTTGGTCGACCTCGAATCGGCGGCGGGCTCGTTCGCGCGCACGCTCGGGAATCCCGTGGTGGATTCCTTGTGGTGCATGCGAAATCAGCCCGGGCGGCATGTCGATGCCGAACACGCTGCCGCCGTGGTAGAACGCAATTTCGTCGAAGTCGGTGTTGCGGTGATACCACGGCAGCCGTTCGGTACCCGGACGACCTTCGACGGGACGGGGCAGGAAATTCATCACGTACACGCCGGTGGCCTGCATGAACAGATGCACCGTCGGTGGCAGATGCACCGTCTCTGACGTAATCACGTCGTAGTCCTCGATGTTGAATGTGAACGCGAAGTTGTCTCCGCGCCAGCCTTCGACGTCGAGCGGGTTGAACGGGTAGAAGAGCGACGTGGCGCCCTCATGCTGCCGGAAGCGCACCTCGTACTCCTCGCGCCCATCGTCAGCGAACACCTCCGCCTCGGGCACGACCGCCAACGACGGGTCGAACGGGAAGAACCGTCCCAGCACACCGGCCTCGGGGACCCGGTACTCCTCGGTGGCCTCGATGATCAGGAAGTGGCAGCGATCGTCGGGGATCTGCCGGAAGGTGGTGCCCTTCGGCAGGTAGACCCAGTCGCCCGGCCGGTAGGCCAGTCGCCCGAACTCGGTCTCGAAATGACCGGTGCCCTTGTGGACGAAGATCAACTCGTCACCATCGACGTTGCGGGTGTAGAAGGGCGCCGGGGTCTCTCGACGCGACAACGAGATTCGACAATCGGCGTTGTGGAACATGAGCAGCGGCTCACCGGCCGGATCGATCTGATCGGTCGGCGTCAGATCCGTTGTCGCGCGGTCCACCCCGGCGAGATCTCCGATGGCACGGTACTGCGTCGGGTCGTGGCGGCGGTACAGGTGTGCGGTTCGCCCGGTAAACCCGTAGCGGCCGAGCTCGTCGTCCTTGAGGTCCTCGACGTCGCGGTGAACCTGGCGAGGCGTCCTGCCCTTGCGGTGGGTGATGAACGACTCCATCTCGACACTCCTTCGTGGGTGGTGTGGCACAGTCGTGCCGGAAATCATCTGCGGGGCAGCCCGAGTCCGCGGTGGGCGATCACCGAGAGCTGGATCTCGTCGGTACCACCGGCCAGGTGTAGGGCGGGAACGCCGAGGACGAACTCCGACCACGCGAAGGTGTCCGGGTCACCGTTGTCGACGAATGCCCGCTCCCCGAGCACTTGGGTTGCCAGGCAAGCGATCTCGTCGGCGGCGCGGACCATCAGCAACTTGAGCACCGAACCGCTGACCGGCGCCATCCGGTGGCTCCACGATCCAGGGCTGAGCCCGGCCGCAGCACGCATGGCAGTCACAGCGGTCACGGTACGCGCGATCTGCGGCCGATGGACCGGATCCGCCTCGGCACCGAGGCGGCGTACCAGTTCGACGAGCCGCGCCATCACGACCGGCGTCAGCGGGCCGCCGGGTCCGCTCATCGTCGACCGCTCGCTACCCAAACTCGTCGACGCCACCGCCCAGCCCTCACCGATCCCCCCGATCCGACGACCGTCGGCGACCCGGACGCCATCGAGAAAGACCTCGTTGAACGCCGCACCACCGGTCATCTGCCGGATCGGGCGCACCGTGATCCCCGGGGCGTGCATGTCGAGTAGGAACATGGTCAGGCCAGCATGTTTGGGCGCCTCGGGATCGGTGCGCACCAGGGCCTCACCGACATCGGCGAGATGGCCCATCGAGGTCCACACCTTCTGACCGGTGATCACCCAGTCGTCGCCGTCGCGCACCCCACGGGTGCTCACCGACGCGAGATCCGACCCGGCGCCGGGCTCGCTGAACAACTGGCAGCCGATCAAATCGCCCCGGAACAGCGCAGGCAGCACGGAGTCGCGCACGTGCGCGGGCGCGTGCGCGAGCAGGGCCGGCGCGACGATATTCAGTCCGACGAAAAGTGCCTCTCGGGAGGGGAATCCGAGCTCGTCGAGTACGTTCTCCAAGACCTCGTCGTGTGCCGCGGACAGCCCGAGCCCGCCGTGCTCGACCGGCCCGCCGGGCCATGCAACACCCGCGTCGAACAGCGCCCCCTGCAGTCGGCGCATTCGCGCCACCACCTGCTCGTGACCCGCACGCAGCTCTTCGACCGCCGCGATTCTGTCGCCTCCGGATTCGGAGTGAGCAGGATCGGCTGCCGCGCCACAGAACTCACCGGTCAGGCTTGCCAGGCGACGCCGCAGATATCGGGCGAAGGCGTCGAGTCCCGTGGGAATCCCGTGGTGCGTCATGCCAATCCCGCGAGCTCCAGAGCCGAGCGCTTGGCCTTGTCCATGTCGTAGTGTTTGCGAGCCACCAGGCGTTGCGCGTACAGCCCGCCGCCGGACTGCAGCATCGTCACCAGCTGCCAGCCACCGTAGGCGTCGGCGGTGAAGTCACGGATGGCGTGGAACAGTCTGGTGCGGTAATCGCCGTCGATGCCGTCCTTGGTGCGCATGTACTTCTTGATCAGCGGGCCTACCTCGTCATTGTCGAGGTCGGCGGTCGACGGTGCGGTGAGAATCGAGCCGCCGCCGATGTCATGGAGGTGACGCACCATGAGGCTGTAATCGGCTGCGGCGTAATGCTTGGCGGCATTGGTGTAGAGCTCGCTCGGGAAGTACCAGCCCTCCGGGCTCTCCTCGGCATTGGCAATCGCCGCCTCGAGGCCGGACCGGATCATGGTGGCGTAGATGACCATTTCGGCGATCTTCTCCCGAATGTGGTTGATGCGTTCGGTGCCGTTGGCCTCGGCGATCAGCTGCGCCAGCCCGACGAGTTGATCGGCGAACTCCGACATATGGGCGGTTCCACCGAGACGCTCCCACAGTCCGAGGGCGTGGGCGAAGGTCGCCGAATGGCCGACCTGGCCGTCGAGAAAGACCCGCTCAGCGGGGACGAAGACGTCGTCGAAGATGATGAAGCCCTCGGGCATATTGTGTTTCGCGCTGACTGGGAAATCGCCTTGGCGCTCACGGGGCGCGTAGCTGGTGTTGACGATGCGCACGCCGGGCGCGTTGACCGGCACCGCGCATGCGATCGCGTAATCCTCTTCCCCTGGTTTCATGTTCTTGGTGGGCATGACGACGAGTTCGTGGCAGACCGCCGCCGACGAGATATGCAGTTTGGCGCCACGGATGATGACCCCGTCGGAGCGACGCTCGACGATCCGCGTGTAGACGTCGGGATCCTCCTGCGCTCCCGGCGGCAGCCGACGGTCGCCCTTGGCATCGGTGATGGCCTGCACGCAGCGCAGGTCGTTGCGTCGGCAGTAATCGAAATAGCCCTCGATGCGTGCGGACGCCTCCGGGTGATCGGCGCGCATGCGGGCAGCCGCGGTCAGCAGCGCGAGTAGGCCCTGGCTGGTGGTGACGGTGACCATGTCCCAGTGCAGCAGGTCCGAGAGCAACTCCTTGAGTTGGGCAGGGCTGCGCGGGATGTCGAAGTACGGACCACTGGCATCATCGTCCGGCCGGTAGTGATCGGCGTAACCCTGGCCCACGAGTTGGATGGCGGTGGTGAATTGCGGATGCCGCGAGAGATCTTTGACCTGCTCTCCCTCGGCGAAGATTCGGCGCCCGTCGTCGAGGGACGCGACGTAGGAGTCCCTGGTCATCATCGCCATGTGAGGCCTCTTTCAGGTGAGGGGAGTGGGCGCGCGAGTTCGGCTCGACTTTTCTGATGTTAGATTCAGATTCAGAAATATACAAGCGCTTGAGTGCTGTCCATTGCACCTGCACGCCGAGTGGGTGAGGCTGGTTGTCATGGCCGTGCAGGCACCTCCGGAGACGCACGTCGCCACCCTGGTCGGACTGAAGCGTCCCGAAGCCAACGCCTGCCGGTGCCTGAGCTATCGAATCCTCAACGACTAAGCCCGCACCTGGCGAAGCGAGAGCATGCACCCCACGTCCGGCGGCTCGGTGCCGCCGAGCGCCCGCCGGGTGTCGCCTACCTCGATGACGAGGTGGTCGGCTGGGTTGCGATCACCCTTCGCGCGGACACCACGGGATACCGCAGGACCGGCCTCGTGCGCACCCACTGATCGCCGGTGCCGTCGAGTGCGCACGGGATCGGGGCGCACCCGCGGTCGAGGCCGGATACTCCCCGGCGTACGGGGGTCACGCAACCGTACTGGTTCCAGTTCACCCCGACGAGCGCAGTGCCTCCAACGAGCATTCGGGAATATGAATCCAGCCCTCTCGCAGCGCCACCGATCGGTCGGCGTCGTCCGGTAGACGAGTGTGCCCCAGTTGCGCGGCACGGGCGATGAGTGCGGTGACGACGGCGTCGAAGGCGTTGTCGTCACCGCACATGAGCGCGTGGTGATCGCCGAGATCGAGCCATCCGGCCGCGTCCTGCAGCGCCGACACGAGACCGGCCAGCGACTCCCGGTTGCCCGCCCGCTTGTAGCCGCGGGAACGCAGGCCCCAGTGTCGCAGAGCGCCTGCCGGATACGCCTCCACTGCCCAGCCATCCACACGGTCAACGACGTCGAGGTCGGCCAGCAGCCCGGCACAGCGGAACGCGACGTGGGCGATCTGATCGGCGGAGACGCTGAGTGGCCGCCCCAGTCCGTGCTCGACGAGATACCGGTCGGTGCGCCGAAATGCCAACCGACGTCGGCGTTCGATGGCATCGAGTCCGCTGCCGGTCGGCGTCGCGCCGCGGCGGTGGGCGACGACGAACTCGACGAACTCCTCGGGCCACCCGAACGGCGAATCGATCCCCACCCGCGCCGACCCGGCCACCAGGGTCCGGATGGTTGCATCGTCGGCGGGTGTCACCAGCTCGACTAGTCGCACGACGTCGGCCGACCAGTCGATCACCGCAACCGCCGTCGATCGCGGTGCGGCCGCGAGATCGACTCCAGCGGTGCGTGTCACACGTGAGACCGGTCGAGGGCCACTCAGGCCATCGTGCCGTCGAGGAACTCCGCGTAGGCAGGCAGATCGAGCTGACCGTGGCCGGACAATCCAATGACGACGACCTGCTCGGTCGGATCGTCGGCGACGTGAGCCGCGGCTGCGGCAATGGCGTGCGTCGACTCCGGCGCGGGCACGATGCCCTGGGTGCGCGCGAACGTGACTCCGGCCTCGAAGGCCTTGCGCTGGGCGATCGCGACGCCCTGCACGAGCCCGAGTTCGACGGTGTGGCTCAGCGCGGGCGCCATGCCGTGGTAGCGCAGGCCACCGGCGTGGATCGGGTCCGGAACGAAATCCATTCCGAGCGTGTGCATTTTGAGCAGCGGAGTTAGTCCGGCGACGTCACCGTGGTCGTACCGGTACTCACCCTGCGTGATCGACGGGCAGGCGGCGGGTTCAGCGGCGACGATCCGCGGATTCGACCGTCCGGCCAGCTTCTCCCGCAGGAACGGGAACGAGAGCCCGGCGAGGTTCGATCCGCCGCCAGCGCAACCGAAGACGACGTCGGCACCACCGGGCTCGACGCCGGCGAGCTGCTCGACGGCCTCCTGGCCGATGACACTCTGATGGAGCACAACGTGATTGAGGACGCTGCCGAGCGCGTACCGGGTGTCGTCGTGGGTCGCGGCGATCTCGACGGCCTCACTGACGGCCATGCCCAGGCTCCCGGTGGTGTTCGGGTCCTTGGCGAGCATCGCGCGGCCGGCTTCGGTGAGGTCGGACGGACTCGGGTGCACCGTCCCGCCATAGGTCCGCATCAGATATCCGCGGTACGGCTTGGAATCGTAGGACGCACGCACCTGCCACACCTCGACGTCAATGCCGAACTGCGCTCCGGCGAAGGCCAGCGCGCTACCCCACTGGCCTGCACCGGTTTCTGTCGTCAGCTTGCGCACTCCGTCCACAGAGTTGTAGTAGGCCTGCGCGACAGCCGAATTGGTCTTGTGACTGCCGACCGGGCTGACACCCTCGTACTTGACGTAGATCCGCGCACCGGTGTTCAGCGACTCCTCGAAGCGTCGCGCGCGAATCAGTGGCGACGGCCGCCACATCCGGTAGATCTCCCGGACCGGCTCGGGGATCTCGATGTAGGGCTCGGTCGACACCTCTTGAGCGATCAACCCGGCCGGAAAGAGTGCGGCGAGATCCTCTGGGCCGACCGGCTCCTTGGTGCCCGGGTGCAGATGCGGCGGAATCGGCTCGTCGAGTTCGGCTGCGAGGTTGTACCAGTGCGTCGGCACGTCCACGGTGATCAGATCCGGGCTGGTGGCATCCACGTGCGTCGTCATGGCTGACAACTGTAGCGGTCCCGCGCACGGCAAGGAGCCGGGTCGTCGGATGCCCGCGTCTGCGTGATTGCCGAGGGTTTGCGATATTCAATCTTCAATCATCTGTACTTACGTCGCGAATGCCGGTGACACAGGGGGATTGTTGATGTGCACAAGAAACTTGTGGGACTACCGTACGGGCACTGCCGCCATGACCGGGCTACTACACATCGAGGACAGTGCGATCTCACCTGCCGCGTGCCCGCGGCGCGTCGAAGCCATCGAAGTGCTTGCGCACGACGACCACCTCACGTGCGCGGCCTGCGATACTCCTGCCGTGGGCGTCCGGTGCCGCCGTATTGCAGTGACATGACCAGCCGTCCCGCCGACACCAGCGCCGCGAGGTGCCGGCGGGCGGTGGCCGCCGAGATGCCGATGGCATCGGAGACCTGGTCGGCGAACAACCCCTTGCCGGTGTCGTCGAACAACTCGAGGATCCGCTGCTCGGTGGGAGACGCGCCCGCGGGCCGCTCGGCGGGCACCGTGCCGAACCGCAAGCCGGACAACGCCGCATCGACCTGGTCCTGACTGACTCGGGGCGCTTCGAGCACACGCCGATAGTGCGCGTAACCGGCTAGACGGCGCGCCAACTCGGTATCGGCGAAGGGTTTGATCAGGTAGGCCAACGCGCCCCCACGGGTAGCCGCACGCACCGCCCGCGCGTCGGTCTCGGCGCCGACGATGAAACAGTCACAATGCAATTCGGCAAGTAGGTCGATTCCGGAACCGTCGGGCAGGTAGACATCGAGCAACACCAGCTCGATGTCGGGGCGCTCGGCGAGCGCCGTACGCGCCTGCGCCAGCGTCCCGGCGCGGGCGACCACACGGAATCCGCGGACCGCCGTGACGATCGCGGAATGCAGCGCGGCAACCCGGAAGTCATCGTCGACGATCAGCACCCCGTAGCCGTCGGTGCGCGGCGCCTGGTCGGTCACGACCAGCCTCCCTCCTCGATCACGCCCGGTAGCCGGGCCACGAATACCGCACCGCCGCAGCCGGTTCCGCCCCGCTCGGCGATGGTCACCTCACCGCCGATTCGCCGCGCGAGTTGCCCGACGATCGACAAGCCCATCCCCCGGCCGCCGGGCACGGCGGGGTCGGTCTTGGTGGTGACGCCCTCGGTGAAGATCTCCGCCGGGTTCTCGAAGGCGATGCCGGGTCCCGAATCCGACACTGTCACCAACAGTGTCGCGTGCGTCGCACCGTCGTCGACTGCGCCCGGATCGGTCAGCAATTCCACCTCCACCTCGGCGTCGGCTCGGCCGGCCGCAGCGTCGATGGCGTTGTCGACGAGGTTGCCCACTACCGCGGTCACTGTAACCGCATCGGCGAGAGCACCCGCCACCCACGTCTGGGGGCCGAGACGCAGCGTGACACCCCGCTCGCGCGCATGACTGGCCTTGGCCTCGAGGAACGCCCGCAGATGCGGTTCGTCGACATTTTCGATTCCGTCGACGGTGCGAGCGTGCGGTCCGGTGAGGTCGTCGAGAAAGGCGCGAGCCTCGTCTACGTTGTCGTGCCGCAGTAGCCCCGCGAGCACGTGCATGCGATTGGCGGTCTCGTGGCGTTGCGCGCGCAGGGCCACGCTCATCGCGCGGACGGCGTCGACCTCGCGGCTCAGTTCCTCGACATCGGTGCGATCCACCACCGACAGCACCATGCCCAGGTCACGTCCGTCGGCAGTGACCCGATGCGACGACACCAGCACGATCCGATCCCCGACGGTGGCGGCCACCGGCTCGGGCGTCGGCGTTTCGACCACACCACGCACCCGCGGCGTGAGACCGAGAGCGTCGACGGAAGTGCCGACCGGCGCGGACACCTCGAGCAGTCGGCGGGCGCGGTCGTTGGCGACCCGCAGCACGTTCGCGCTGTCGACAGCCAGGACACCGTCATCGAGCGAGTGCAGCACCGCCCGTTGCTCACGCACGAGTTCGGCGAGGTCGTCGGGCTCCAGACCGAGGGTCAGGCGCCGCCATCGGCGGGCCAGCAGCACCGACCCCACTGCGCCGACGGCGAGGGCCACGAGCGCGATGAGCCCGGTGGCGAGGATGTCGCGGCGGGTGTCGCGGGTGAGTTTCTGCGTCGAGACGCCGACGCTGACCAGGCCGATCGGATGGGTCAGTCCGGGCTGGAGAATGGGGACCTTTGCCCGGACCGAGTCGCCGAGCGTTCCCCGATCAGTGGTGATGTCGATCTGACCGGACAGAGCCCGGGACGGATCGGTGGAGAGGTGCACGCCGATCTCGTCGATGTCGGGGTGCGCCAATCGGATTCCGTCGGCATTGGCGATGACCACAAAGAGCGCACCGGTGCTGCGGGCCACGGCGGTTGCCTGGCGACGCAGGGACGAGTTCACGAGTTCGGCTCGGTCGAGGTCGGTGCCCTGATGTGCCGCGACGGAGGCGACGACGTCGGGATCGTCGGCCATCGTCTGGGCGATCGCCAATGCCCGTTGGGCGTACTCGTCGCGGACCCGGTCGTCGGATCCGTAGACCACCACGCCGAAACCCACGCCGAGGCTGACCGCGATGACGGCGAGTTGCAGGAGCAGTACCTGCGTTCGCAATCGCATACGGTCAGCCTAGGCGTGGGTGGGATCAGCCGGTGGCGGGAAGCGCCGAACGGGGCTCAGAAGGGGATGGCGCCGAACAGGCAGCCGACGCCCAGCATCACCAGCGAGACCACCGCAGCTCGCCACAGTACCTTCGCGTGATGATCGGCGAGGCCGACCCCGGCCAGTGCGACGAGCAACAGGATCGCCGGTACCAGCGGGCTCTGCATGTGGAACGGCTGACCGGTGATTGACGCCCGCGCCATCTCGGAGGGGTCGATGCCGTAACGGGTCGCGGTCTCCGAGAGCACCGGCAGCACACCGAAATAGAAGGCGTCGTTGGACATCAGGAAGGTCAACGGGATCGACAGCACGCCGATGACCACGGCCATGTGCGGACCCATCCAGGTCGGGATGCCGTCGGCCATCCAGTGCGCCATCGCATCGACCATGCCGGTTCCGCTGAACACTCCGGTCAACACCGCAGCAGCGAGCACCATCGCGACCACCGAGACGATGCTCGAGCTGTGCCGGGTGATGGCCTCCTGCTGATCCTTGATGTGCGCGAAGTTCACCGCGAGAGCGATTCCGGCGAAGATCATGAACAGCACGGGGATGGCGACGACGTCCATGCCGAGGATCGCCAGTAGCACCAAGGTGAGTGCGGCGTTGATCCAGAACAGTTTGGGCCGCAGCGACTTCCGGTTCGGGTCGAGCACGCCGGTGAAGGAGGCCGTGGCGTCGGAGTCGTCGTGGGCTGCATCGTCGTGGGCTGCATCGTCGTGGGGGCGGGCGGGCACGTCGCCGCCGGCGCCCGCCGACCCGAAGCCCGATCCGGTCGCACCACCACCATTTCCGCGACCGAAGAGGCGGCGACGACCGGTGGGCGTATCGGTTCCACTGCCACCGCCTGCGCCGGCGAGGACGAGTTCATCGCTCGGGGCCAGCATCGACTCCTTGATCTCCATGCGGCCGATGCGACGACGCTCGAGCACGCCGAGGTGGTAGGCGAAGGCGAGGACGACAAGCATGCCGATCGCGAGTGCGGGCACCATCGGGAGAAAGACGTCATTGGTGTCGATCTTGAGCGCGCTGGCCGCGCGCGCTGTCGGCCCGCCCCACGGGAGAATGTTCATGGTGCCGTTGGCAAGACCGGCGACAACAGTCAAAACCACCGGGGAGACACCGAGTTTCAGGTACAGCGGCAAGAGTGCCGCGGTGGTGATGATGAATGTGGTCGATCCGTCACCGTCGAGTGACACCACGGCTGCGAGGACGGCGGTCCCGACGACGAGCCGGGCCGGATCGTTGCGCACCATGCGGACGATGACGCCGATGATCGGGTCGAACAGACCGACGTCGATCATGATGCCGAAGAAGATGATCGCGAAGAACAGCATCGCCGCGGTGGGTGCGAGCTCCTTGATGCCGTCCTTGATCATGTCGCTGATCCCGAGGCCCGCGCCGGCGAAAAGGCCGAAGGCGACGGGAACCAGGATCAGTGCGACAACGGGTGTCGCGCGTTTGGTGATGATGAGGAACATGAAGGTGGCGACCATCGCCACCCCGAGTGCTACCAACATTGCCTGAACTTTCTGCCGTGCTTCCCGACGACTCTGCGTGTCGTCGGCTACACGAGGAGTCTGTGGGTAATGCGGATCACAGTCACTGTTGTGCTCGTAAGTCGTGTTATGCGCATTGTGCGCACCGTGTCCTCAGGTTCAGTCGGGCAGCATCGGGGCGTCGGCGCCATGATCGCGCCCGACGAGCACTGCTCGGGTGACGGAGTCCCGGCCGAAGCGGTTACGGAGTTCGTCCATCGTGGCGTCGAGTTCCGGCTGATGATCGTCGTCGAAGGGCAGGGTCATCTGCAGCGAGTCGGAGTCGTCGAGGTTGGCCAGCGACAGCCCGATCAGTGTGCACCCGCGTTCCCGGATGAGGGGCAGGGCGTCGTCGAACAACGCCCGGGCACAACCCATCAGTACCTGGGTGCGGTCGGTGGCCTCGGGCAGGGTGCGTGAGCGCGTGGCGCGGGAGTAATCGTCGAAACGCAAGCGCAGCACTATGGTTCGGCAGACACGATCGGCGCCGCGCAGTCGCTTGCCGAGCCGGTCGACGATGGCGATGATCGACGCCTCGATCTCGGCCTCGGGCCGGGGCCTGCGGCCGAGGGCCCGCTGTGAGCCGATCGAGCTGCGCCGCTTGCCGGTCTGGACACGCCGCGGGTCCTGGGCGAGCGACAGCGCGAACAGGTGGCGGCCGGCGCCGGGACCGACGATCTGGCACAACGCCTTCTGGCCGAGACGCGCCATGTCGCCGACAGTCGTAACCCCCGCGTCGGCGAGTTTGGCCTCCGTCACGGGGCCGACACCCCAGAGTCGGCGGACCGGAAGCGGGTGCAGAAATGCCAGTTCGGTACCCGGCTTGACCTCGAGGAGCCCGTCGGGCTTGCCGACGGCGCTTGCCACCTTCGCGAGGAACTTCGTACGCGCGAGGCCGACCGTGATCGGCAGACCCACCTCGGTGCGTACGCGGGACCGCAGCATCTCGGCGATGGCGACCGGATCACCGACGAGACGCCGGAGGCCGGCCACATCGAGAAATGCCTCATCCACGGAGATCCCCTCGACGAGAGGTGTTGTGTCGCGGAATATCTCGAAGACCGACCGACTCGCCTCCATGTACGCCTCGAACCGTGGACGCACCTCGACCGCATCGGGACACAGTGCTCGCGCCTCCCGGCCGGGCATCGGCGTGCGGACACCGCGCGCCTTCGCCTCATAGCTGGCGGCCAACACCACCCCATTACCGACGAGCACCGGTCGACCTCGCAGAGCCGGGTCGTCACGCTGTTCGACGGAGGCATAGAAGGAGTCCAGATCGGCGTGCAGAATCGACGCCTCTCGCCTCGTCCCGCCATCGATGCGCATCAGTCGGACCCTCCTCCCCGGCGCGTGGTCAATCGAACGTATAGGCGAATACTACCTCTACGCTCAGGCATCGAAGGCAGTTCCCACCGCCGGTCGACACGCCTTCCCCACGGTGGTCGAGGCGCTTGCCACTCACCAGCCTCTGTAACCGAAAACCATTGCGGAACTTCGTGACACATATCCGCTTCGCCCGGCCGCTGGACCAGAGACGGCCGCGAGCACCCCGGGCATCAAGCGCGGGCCGCTTCGCGCAGTCGGATTCCGGCGGCCAGAGCAGTCAAAGCCTTCGGAGCGCCTCGGCGTCATTGATCAGGCAAAGCTCAGCGAAGATGCACTTTCGCCAAGGCGGTGAGGGCCGTGTTCAGGAGGCGCCGGCGAGCGCGCGGTACGAGCTGTTGAGCATCGTCCGGAACTGCACACGCGCCGCATCGTCGAACTCACCGAGCATGGTCCGCTCGATTTCCGCCGTCAGCGGCGCTACCTCGGCGAGCATCTGCCGACCACTCTCGGTGAGTCTGATGAGCTTCTGCCGGCGATGCGAATCGTCGCGCGTGCGCTCGATCCATCCGCTGCGCTCCATCGCACGCACCATGTCGTGCATCGACTGCGCGGTGACGAAACTGCGACGCGCCAACACTGCCGAGGTCACGGTGTTGTCTGGCCTGTTGGCCAGCACGGTCAACGCGGTGTACTGCACCGCCGTCGCCCCCCACGGGCGCAGTACGTAATCGAGGCGATGCCGGATGACCTGCTCGAGCCGTTTGCAGAGGTACATGAGCAACGGTTCCGGAGCGTCGGCAGTCGGGATGTCCGAGACTCCCGTCGGGCCCTGCGACATGGATGAGACCTCCCGAATCTCGGATGCTTCAGCGGAACGGGGCAGTGCTTTCCCGCTCCCGAACGTACACGCCATCGGGCGTCGCCCTTCGCAGGGAACCCCGAAGAAGACCCTTGCGCACTAATCAGGTTTCCTGATAGTTTTTCGATACCCACATCACATCCCCCTCCCCTTGTGATGTATCACCCAACCCTTGCGGCAATAAGGAAACCTGATGATGCAGACCGCGCCGGAACGTCTGAGCGACACCGTCACCACCTGGCGGGACGACGCCGTGGCGATCGTCGAGATCACACGCCCGCAGAAGCGCAACGCCCTCGACGATGCGACCGTCCTGACGCTGGAGTCGTTCTTCAGCGCCCTCACCTCCGAGATCCGCGCAGTAGTGCTGTGCTCTGAGGGGGAGCACTTCTGCGCCGGCCTCGACCTCTCCCAACTCGACGAACGCAACACCTTCGAGGGGGTACAGCACTCACGGATGTGGCACCGCGCGCTGGGAGCGATCCGCGAGGCCACGGTCCCGGTGTTCGCCGTCCTCAAGGGCGCGGTGATCGGCGGCGGACTCGAGCTGGCCTCGTCCGCGCATGTCCGCGTCGCCGAAATGAGCACGTTCTACGCGCTGCCCGAGGGTCAGCACGGCATCTTCGTCGGCGGCGGCGCCTCGGTCCGTCTCCCCCGCCTGATCGGGGTGGACCGGATGATCGACATGATGCTGACCGGTCGCCGGTACGACGCGGTGACCGGCGAACGGATCGGCCTATCGCAGTACGTCGTCGACGACGGCGCCGGCTTCGACACCGCACTCGAACTCGCACACTCCGCCGCGAAGATCGCGCCGGTGAGCACGTTCGCGGTGCTGCAGGCACTCCCCCACATCGCGGAAGCCGGGCAACGCGAGGGCTACCTGATCGAGTCCCTGATGGCGGGTGTCGCACAGGGCACCGATGAGGCGAAGGCGCGGATGCAGTCGTTCCTGACCCGCAACCAACGCCCGTCGACCAACGGGACACCCCGGTGAGCACCCACAACGTCGGGACCGTCCTGATCGTCGGCGCAGGTGCCATCGGCACCAGCTGGGCCGCCGATCTCCTCGCCCGGGGCGTGTCGGTCGTGATCGCCGAGCCCGACGAGGCCGTCCACGCCGGCGCACGCGTCCGGGTCACCGACTACCTCGGCGAACTCGGCCGCGACGACGCGGCGTCGACCGAACGGTTGACGTTCGGCACCGACCTCGCCGAGGCCGCCTCCACCGCCGACCTGGTGATCGAGGCGGGGCCGGAGCGGCTGGCGGTCAAGCGGGAGATCTTCGACGTGCTCGATCGGCACACCGCCCCCGAGGTCCTGCTCACCACCTCGTCGTCGGGTCTGCTGATCAGCCGGATCGCAGAGGGACTGACCCACCCTGACCGCGTGCTGGTGGCCCATCCGTTCAACCCACCGCACCTCGTTCCGTTGGTGGAGCTCGTCGGTGGCACCCACACGTCGGCGACCGCACTTGATCAGGCCGAGGCCTTCTTCGGCGGCATCGGCAAACGCACCATCCGGGTCGGCGCCGAGATCCCCGGCCACATCGTCAACCGCCTGCAGGCCGCACTCTGGCGCGAGGCCTACCACCTGGTAGACATCGGCGCGGCCACGGTCGCCGACATCGATACCGCGATCGCCTGGGGCCCCGGACTGCGATGGAGCCTGCTCGGACCGTTCGCCACCCAGCACATCTCCGGCGGCGGTCAGGGCATCCGGCATGTCCTCGAACACCTCGGGCCGCCGATGGTGGAGTGGTGGGAGGACCTGGGCGCCCCCGAACTGAGCCCTGCGCTGGTGGACCGGATCTGTGCGGGCGTCGACGACGAGCTCGGCCTCGACGACGCCCCGATCCGGCGGCGCCGGGACAGGGCCCTGCTAGAACTGCTCTCCCTCAAACACGCCGCGGACCTGCCATGAGCACGTCCCATCCCAGCCCCGCGCTTGCGCTCGCACACCCAAGGTGACCTCATGAATACAGTCCTCGCGCCCGCGCACCGTCTCGATCGACTGCTCGCGCCGCAATCGGTGGCGATCGTCGGCGCCTCCACCACACCGGGCGCCCTCGGCGCCTCGGTTCTCGACAACCTCGAACGCGGCGGGTTCCCCGGTGCGATCCACCTCGTCAATCCCCGTCGTCCTCTGATCGGCGACCGCCAGGCGGTGGCCTCGATCGACGAGCTACCCGAGGGCATCGATTGCGCGATCCTCGCGGTCCCGGGTGCTGCCGTACTCGACGCGGTGCGCGCCCTGGCCGCCCGCAGGACCGGCGCGGTGGTGATCTTCTCCGCCGGGTTCGCCGAAGGGGGCGAGGCCGGCCGCGCGGCACAGAACGAACTCTCCGCCATCGCATCGCAATCCGGCATGCTGGTGCTCGGCCCCAACTGCCTCGGGCTGGTCAACCACAACGCCGCCGCGGCATTGACCTTCGTCGAATCCACGATCGCTCCCACCACCGCCCGAGAACGCGCACTCGGCATCGTCTCCCAGTCCGGCGCGATGGCCGCGGTCCTCGGGGTCGTGGTGTCGGCCCGCGACATTCCGATCTCTCTGTCGGTCTCCACCGGAAACGAGGCCGCCACCGGGGTCGAGGACTTCGTCGAACACCTCGTCGCCGATGATCAGACCCACGTTGTCCTGATGCTCGTCGAGCAGTTCCGCGACCCGCAGCGCTTCCTCGCCGCCGCAGCCGCAGCGCGCCGGGCCGGAAAAACCCTCGTGCTGCTGCACCCCGGCACGTCGGACGCGGCCCGGGAATCCGCCGCCACCCACACCGGCGCGATGGCGGGTGATCATGCGGTCATGGCCACGCTGGTGCACCGGGCAGGCGTCATCCGCGTCGACACACTCGAAGAACTGGCCGATGTCGGCGAGATCGCGCTGCGCAGCGCCCCTGCCCTGCCTGAAGGTCCGGCTGTGATCGGCGAATCGGGAGCGTTCAAAGCACTCACGCTCGACCTCGCCGAGCGCGTCGGCTTGCCGCTTCCAGCGGTCGACGATGCCGGTTTCCCCTCGTTGCGCGACGCGGTGCCGGACTTCGTGGCGCTGAGTAATCCCCTCGATATCACCGCTCAGGGACTGGTCGATCCCGAGATCTACCGGCGCGTCATCGATGCGACGCTCGCAGACCCTCGGTTCGGGTCGGTCATCGTGAATCTCATCCAGACCGACGAACGCACCACCGCGATCAAGATCCCGCCCGTGTTGGCAGCTCTGCGCGCCGCTCCCCCGACCAAGCCGGTGATCGTGGCCGGCATGGACGAGGGCGCCCCGGTCGACGATGCGACGGTGGCCGCGCTCCGGGAGCTCGGCGTCAGCTACTTCCCCTCCCCCGAGCGCGTGCTCCGCGCCCTCGCCCGGCTTACCGACGCCGCCACAGGCGCCGTTCGTCCGCCCAAGGCTGCGGCCGCTGCGAGCGCCGCGCTGCCGAGTCCGGGCCCGGTGATCGCGGAGTACCGGGCAAAGGAGTACCTCGCGTCCTTTGGCATCCCGTTCCCCGAAGGCGGATTCGCCGCGAATGCGGACGAGGCGGTACGGCTCGCCGAGCGCGTCGGCTACCCCGTGGTCGCCAAGGCGCAGTCCGCGGCGCTGTCGCACAAATCCGACGCCGGCGGCGTGCTGCTCGGCCTGGACGATCCCGCTGCGGTCCGCGACGCCTGGGATCGGCTGCACGCCAATGTGGGTGCCTACGACCCGAGCATCTGCCTTGACGGCGTTCTCATCGAGACGATGGGTGCCCAGGGTATCGAGCTGATCATCGGCGGGCGCCGCGAACCCGGGTGGGGGCCGGTGCTGCTGATCGGATTCGGCGGAGTCACCGCAGAGCTGAACCGCGACGTGCGGCTGATCGCCGCCGACCTGTCGGCGGACGAGGTCGCCGCCGAGCTGCTCCAGCTGCGCGGAGCCCCGCTGCTGACCGGCTTTCGCGGATCGGCACCGTGCGATGTCGACGCGGTCGCCCAGCTGGTCGCCACCCTCGGCTCAGTCATGCTCGCCGCCGAGGAGATCACCGAGATCGACCTGAACCCCGTCGTGGTGCGGCCCGGGGAACAGGGGGCCACCGCGGCCATCGCTCTGGACGCACTCATCATCACCGCCCCGACAGCACAGAACAGGTAGTAGTCCTATGTCCGAACCTCAGCAGGTGGCAGCGCAACCCAGCGATGTCTCCGATCCACGCGTCGTGCTCGCCGATTCGCGCATGCGGCGGCCCCAGATCCTGATCGTGGCGATCTGTGTCCTACTCAACGCCCTCGACGGCTACGACGTGCTCTCGATCAGCTTCGCCTCCCCCGGTATCGCATCCGAGTGGGGGGTGACGAAGGCAGCACTCGGCATCGTGCTGTCGATGGAGTTGATCGGCATGGCGGCCGGTTCGATCGTGATCGGCAACCTGGCCGATCGCTTCGGCCGGAGGCCGGTCACCCTCGCATGCCTGGCGGTGATGGTCGTCGGGATGGCGCTGGCCACGACGTCCGGTGACGTGACGACCCTCTCGGTCTTCCGGCTGTTCACCGGACTCGGCATCGGCGGAATGCTGGCCTGCACCAATGCGATCGTCGCCGAGTTCTCCAACACCCGATCGAAGACCCGGGCCATCGGCATCATGGCGGTGGGGTATCCGGCCGGCGCCGTACTCGGCGGCTCGGTGGCCGCGGTGCTACTCGAACAGACCGGATCGTGGCGATCGGTGTTCTGGCTGGGAGCGATCGTCGCCGTGGTGTCGATCCCTCTGGTGTGGTTCTTCGTGCCGGAGTCAGTCGGTTTCGTCCTGCAGCGCCGCCGCGGCGATGCCCTGGACGCGATCAACACGACACTGACCAGGCTCGGGCACCGGACCGTTCCGCTGCTGCCGCCGATCTCGGCCGACGAGCCGAAGGCCTCGGTGAAGCAGCTGTTCACAGGCAAGCTGGCGCGGGTCACGATCCTGCTGACCGTGGCGTACTTCGCGCACATCATGACGTTCTACTTCATCCTCAAGTGGATCCCGAAAATCGTCGTCGACATGGGCAACTCCCCGTCCACCGCGGCCGGGGTCCTCGTCTGGGCGAACGTCGGCGGCCTGCTCGGAGGCCTGCTGCTGAGCGTCCTGTCGGTCCGCATGAATACCCGCAATCTCGCGATGATCGGCATGGTCGCGTCCGTGGTCGCAGTGATCTACTTCGGCACCGGGCAGAACTCGATCGCCGGTTTGAGCCTGGTAGCGGCAGCCGTCGGGTTCTGCACCAACTCGGTGGTCTGCGCCCTCTATGCGCTGATCGCGCACTCGTTCCCGACGTCGGTCCGCGCCGGCGGCACCGGATTCGTCATTGGCGTCGGCCGCGGCGGCGCCGCGCTCGGCCCCGTCATCGCGGGCTTCCTGTTCCAAAGCGGGATCGGACTTCAGGGCGTCTCCATCGCCATGGCCTCAGGATCGGCGGTCGCGGCGATCTGCATGCTGCTGCTCGGCTCCACCAAGGAATCCGCACTGTGAGCGGCCCCCACCACCGACCGTTCACCGCGAGGAGCATCCCGTGATCGAGCAGGGACAACTGATCAGCGAGCCCGCGCCCGACGCCGGCCGAACCACCGTGATAGGCCGGTACCTCGACTGGCTGAACCAGTCCCGCGGTCTACATCTCGCCGATCGCGCCGCCCTGTGGCGGTGGTCCGTCACCGACATCGACGCGTTCTGGCGCAGCATCGTCGACTACTTCGCGGTGACCGCCGACGGATCGCCGGAGACGGTGCTGGCCGAGCGGACGATGCCGTTCGCCCGCTGGTTCCCCGACCTGCGACTCAACTACGCCGAGCACGTCCTGCGCCACCCGGCCGAGAAGGTCGCCGTCCGCGCCTATTCTCAGACGCGCGAGCCCGTCTCCTTGACCTACGGTGAGCTGCGCGGGCAGGTGGCGCGGCTGCAGCAGGTGCTGCGTGATCAGGGCGTCGGAGTCGGGGACCGGGTCGTGGGCTACCTGCCGAACGTGCCGGAGACCATCGTCGGCTACCTCGCGACCGCCGGCCTCGGCGCCACGTGGGCCTCGTGCGCGTCGGAGTTCGGGGCGCGCAGCGTGATCGAGCGGTTCGGCCAGATCGAGCCGGCAGTACTGATCGCCGCGGGCGGATACGTGTATGGCGAAAAGCGGATCGATCGCCGTGACGAGGTCGCGGCGATCGCGGCGGCGCTACCGTCCGTCCGGGCGGTGATCGACATCGAGTACGGCCCGTTCACCATCCCCCGGGCGCTGCCGTGGAGCGCGGCGCTGGCGGGAGCCACCGCCGCGGAGCCGACGTTCGAGCGCGTCGCTTTCGATCACCCGCTCGCGGTGCTCTTCTCCTCCGGCACCACCGGCCTCCCCAAGGCGATCGTGCACGGCCACGGCGGAATCCTGCTGGAGCACTTCAAGAACCACGGCCTGTCATGGGACGTGACCGCCGACGACACACTGCTGTGGTACAGCACCACTGCATGGATGATGTGGAACGCCCTGGTTTCGACCCTGCTGTTCGGCGCCACCATCGTCACGATCGACGGCAACCCCGTCCATCCGGCGCCCGGTTGGCAGTGGGACCTCGCGCGGGAGACCGGGACCACCATTATGGGCGCGGCGCCCGGCTTTGTGATGGCTTCCCGGCGCGCCGGACTCGAACCCGGCCGCACGCACGGGCTGCACCTGCGCACCGTCGCATCGGCGGGGGCACCGCTCCCGCCCGAGGGCTACCAGTGGCTGCACGAACAGTTCCCCGACGCGGCGATCAACGTGGGCAGTGGAGGTACCGATATCTGCTCGGGCATCGTGCAGGGCGATCCCCTGCTGCCGGTGTGGGCTGGGCGGATCTCCGGGCCGGCGCTCGGGGTCGCCGCGTACGCCTTCAACGAGCACGGTGAGCCCGTCGTCGGAGCGCTCGGCGAACTGGTGATCACCGAGCCGATACCCTCGATGCCGGTCGGGTTCTGGGGCGACGACGACGGTACCCGGCTGCGCGAGACCTACTTCGACACCTACCCGGGGGTCTGGCGGCACGGGGACTGGATCCAGTTCGAGGAGAACGGGTCCTGCCACGTGGCCGGCCGCAGCGACGCGACCCTCAATCGCGGCGGCGTGCGGCTGGGAACGGCAGAGTTCTACCGGGTGGTCGAGGAAATCGACGGTGTCGCCGACAGCCTGGTCGTGCACCTCGACGGTCAGGGGGACAACGGCGAGCTGATCCTGTTCCTCGAGGTCGAGCCGCAGCAGTCGGTCGAGGAACTGCGCCCGCGCGTCGTCACCGCGCTGCGCAATCAACTGTCCCCACGCCACGTCCCCGACACCATCCGTGCTGTGCCGACCGTGCCCCGTAACCGTACCGGCAAGAAACTGGAGTTACCCGTGAAGAAGATTCTGCAGGGACGGCCGCTGGCCGAGGTCGCCAGCGTCGACGCCCTCGCCGTTCCCACCTCACTCGATGCGTTCGTCGCATTGGCCGCCGAGCGCGAGGTGAGCCGCGCATGAGCCGCTTCGATCCCACCGAGATCGACCTCGACGCCATCTCGGCGATCGACATGCATGTCCACATCGAGATCGACGATCACGGGCACCTCAGCCTCGATCAGGAGCTGATGGATGCCTCGGCCGCGTACTTCCGTGGGCCGCAGGGACGGACGCCGAGCATCGACGACATCGCCGCGACCTACCGGGAGCTCGGCATTGCCGCGGTGGTGTTCACCGTCGACGCCGGAACAGCGTCCGGCCACCCGCCGCTGTCGAGCGAGGAGATCGCTGCGCGCGCCCACGAGCACGCCGACATCATGATTCCGTTCGGGTCCGTCGACCCGCTGCGCGGGGAGGCTGCCATCGAGCAGGCCGTCTCGCTGGTCGAGGATCACGGCGTGGCCGGGTTCAAGTTCCACCCGAGCGTGCAAGGCTTCTCCCCCGACGACGAACGGTTCCGGCCATTGTGGGCCGCACTGCAGCAGCTCGGCGTGCCCGCGCTGTTCCACACCGGGCAGAACGGGATCGGGGCCGGTCTGCCCGGCGGGCGGGGCATCAAACTGCGCTACAGCAACCCGATCCTGCTCGACGACGTGGCCGCTGACTTCCCGCAGCTCAACATCATTCTCGCGCACCCCTCGGTGCCGTGGCAGGCCGAGGCGATCTCCATGGCGGTGCACAAGTCCAACATCTACCTGGAACTGTCGGGCTGGGCACCGAAGCGCTTCCCCGACGAACTGGTGCGGGCAGCGTCGGCAATGATGCGCGACCGAACCCTGTTCGGGACCGACTATCCCCTCATCACACCGGAGCGGTGGCTCAAGGAGTTCGCCGAACTGCCGATCGCTCCCGAGGCCGCGGAATTGATCCTCAAGGACAACGCCGCGAAGCTGCTCGGATTGACCGGGCGCGGGAGCCGGTGACCGTCCGACCGGGCCGACAGTCTGGGCACATGGACGATGAGCTGTCGATCCTCGCGGCCGGCAACTCCCCATCGGAGGTGCCCGGACTCCGCGACCCCCAGCGGCAACGGCCCCCTCGAGCAGCTGTGAGGCATCGCCGTCGGATTCCGCAACCTCACCCACGACAACTTGCCGTCGCTCATTCACTCCGCGGCCAACTCGCAGAAAAACTGAACGCCTCTGATTTCAGAACGGCCTCAACGGAGCCCGCCGCCAACGACACGTACCACCAAGAATCAGCGACACGACTGCGGGGATCCTGTGAGCGACTGTCGAATTATTGTCAGCTTTGAACGATCGCGAACAGTATGCACACAATCAGCACTGAACCACAGACGACTGCTGCGGCGAACTGGGTGTACCTGTGTCTCATGCATTCCTACTTTCGATCCGAATATTCGGACTGACATCGTCAGACGAAGTTGAATTTCTCAGTGTGAACCCGGTCAGCCGGTATGCCGAGCTTACCGAGCGCATTCTCTATCGAGTTTTGCATAGCACCCGGCCCACAGATGAAGTACTGAAACGTGTTTCGTTTATCATGAGGAAGATGAGCGTCCAGTTTCTTCATGTCCACAAACCCGTACTCGACGTCAGCCGCATCATCCTCCCCAGGCTCTGAAACGGTCACAACAACCTTCAAATCCAGACGGTCTGCGAGTTCACAGATTTCTGGATAATATGTAGCCTCGCGTACGCTCTTGGCACCGTAGAAGAGATAGCAGCGCGTGGCTTCATTACGCGCAGCGAAAGTTCGTAGAATGCTCATAATTGGCCCTATCCCTACCCCGCCGGCCAAGAATACGTAGGCCTGACCCTCATAAAAGTCAGGAGAGAAGACGCCGTGAGGCCCGTCGAGATACGCGATGGACCCCGGCTCCGCGGTGTGGATCGTAGACGTGAAGTCGCCCAACCTCTTAATACTCATGGTAATTTCTGAAGGGTTATCCGCGTTTGATGAAAACGAGAACGGGTGCTGCGTTACGGAGAATGCCGATCTGTCAACTGACAGCCAACCAAACTGCCCCGGAGCGAAGGTGAATCCGGCGTGGCCCATTGGCTTCAATGCCACTTCTGCAACGTCCCCAGGCTGTGCAGTAATGGAGGCAATCCGCCATGGTCTGCGGGTTCGGGCGATCGGCCTCACAACCCGTACCCAAACAAATATCGCTAGGAACCCCAGAGACATAGCAACCCATAAGGCACGCTTCCAGGGTTGATTGATGTAGTGCCCGATCAGCTCGACATGGACGATTGCTGCGGCTACTGCGGCGGTGGATATGATGAGATGCAGCAGCTGCCATGTCTCGTATGAAATACGTAACGCGCGTCGCCATAGCGAAGTAACGATGACAACAACTATGAAGAGAGCTGCGAGTGTGCCGAAACGGCCCGCCCAAGGCGCGGTGAATGGATTGATGCGGTTCATGTAGTCGACATTTACCGCTACCACGAGCAATATTGGATGCGCCAGAATGAGGACGGTACCAACTTCTCCCATGTACCGATGGAAGTGAACCAGCGCATCCTCGCCAAAAGGCTTGGCAAGGGTCTGGATGCGGGCAACCAGGACATATTGCAGTCCCATCATCGACAAGCCCACAAACCCTAGGCTGACTGAAAACTCTCTCCAAAATCCGCGCTGTTCCTCGACGATGCCGATGGTGGCAAATACAAGCGGCGCCACGACGACGGCGAGGTACGTGCCAAACCATAGCGTCGCTCTCACTGCCCTAGGCACTGGTAATCTCCGATCCTGGTCAGAATTGCGGATGACGTACATCATATCGGATGTCTAATACTTGGGCCTGTTACTCGCGGTCATCATGTGCAGGTACAAAGCTGTTGCACCGCGATTTACCCGGAGAACAGCGGGTGAACCTGGGTAAGGCCCCTTCGATCCGCTCAGCCTCGCATCGTTCACTTGCCGTCGGACAGCTGATTGTCCCTTCGGCCACCCCATGAACTCGATCTGCTGCTCCACAGACCAAAGGCCGTCCGTCTACGGACGCCATAGCAACGAAGTATTGGTGTGGCGTCACGTCATCTCACGCCAAACTGAATTGGCGCCGTTGCACTTTTCAGCAGAGCCCACGCCCAACCTGACATCGCCCGCCGCAAGTCGACACCCGCGGCACTGCACGCGAACACCAGCATCCGGACAGCCGAGGACATCGCTGTCGCGCTACACACCGAGCGCACCGTCTTGGAGGCCACCACCCTACGAGTTGGGGCATGCCAGATCAGCAGTTGCCCACGCCCGCAATCGATTCCGTGACCTACTACAGACGGGCAACGGATTCGCGCGGATCAACGTCGGGTGCTCACCCCGAGGCATTGACACCCAAGGCATTGACCGAAGCGATCACCGATCGCGCGCGTCCTCGACGCTCACGGCCAGAGCTACCGATCTACATGCGCCGCGCCCGCAGCACCACATCGTGGATGTGGTGACCCCCGCCGGCGGGACGCCCCCGTTCGCGCGTCTCGTGCGTGATCACCTGCCAACCCTCGCCCAGCATCTCGGCGATGTCGCCGGGCTGGATGTAGTCGGCCGGGTCGAAGCCATGGGCCCGCACACCCTCGGGGGCATGTGCCACCACAAGCAACGTTCCGCCCGGTCCGACCGCATCGATGAGCTTGCGCGCCACCGCGACGTCAACTGCCGCGATCGGGAAGTAGTGGGCGGTAACCAGTGCAAAGTCACGGCCAGGGACATCGTCGGCGACGAGATCGGCCTGCAACCAGGTGATCGCTGGACGGGCGTCGGTGTCCCTCGCCCGATCTATGGCAACCGGGGAGATGTCGAGCGCGGTGACCTGCCATCCGTGATCGGCGAGCCACCGGGCGTCTGCTCCCTCACCGGATCCCACCTCAAGCGCGGTACCGGACGTCAGGTCCGAAACCTCGATCGGGAGCGCGGGATTGACCTCGCTCGTCCATAATCTGTCGGTAGCGCGATATCGCGCATCCCATTCGGCCGCGCTGTCGGGATTGCCGTCTGGAGTGCCCATACCTCGACTCTGGCACGACCGCACCCGATCATCGACGCTTCTTGCCGCAACGGCAAGTAATGGTCCTCAGCACGACGAAGTCCACCGCGGACCAACGGGGGTGCGCATACCCGGCCCGTGAGGGCAAGATGGGACCCATGGCATTCCCCATTCGCATCGGTGTCCAGATCCAGCCCCAGCACGCTCCCGACTACTCACTCATTCGCGACGCGGTTCTGCGCGCCGAGGATGCCGGCGTCGACGTCATCTTCAACTGGGATCACTTCTACCCGCTCTATGGTGATCCCGACGGCGCCCATTTCGAGTGCTGGACGATGCTCGGCGCCTGGGCCGAACAGACCGAACGCGTGGAGATCGGCGCGCTGGTCACCTGCAACTCCTACCGCAACCCCGAACTGCTCGCCGACATGGCACGCACCGTCGACCACATCTCCGGCGGCCGGTTGATCCTCGGCATCGGCGCCGGCTGGTTCCAGAAGGACTACGACGAGTACGGCTACCAGTTCGGTACCGCAGGTTCACGACTCGCCGACCTCGCCGAGGCGTTGCCTCGTATCGACTCACGGCTAAAGGAGCTGAATCCGGCGCCCACCCGGCACATCCCGGTGCTGATCGGCGGTAGCGGCGAGCGTAAGACGCTTCCCCTCGTCGCCCAGTACGGCGACGCGTGGCACGGCTTCAACGACGTTGAGACCTACCGCCACAAGTCGAGCGTGCTCGCCGAGCACTGCGCCGCCGCCGGCCGCGACCCGGAGAGCATCGAGCGGTCCGCGGGCGTGCAGTACAAGGATGACGTCGATGCCCTGCTCCGCGACGCCGACGCCATCAGCGCCGAAGGCGTGACGCTGCTGACCGTGGGCATCACCGGCCCCGACTACGACATGACCCCCGTCGAGGCACTGTGCCGCTGGCGCGGATGAGCTGACACCCATGTCAGTGCTATGGATCGTCACTGATCAGCGGCGACACTTCGTAGGTGGACCGGATCTGGTCGATCACCCCGGTGGTCTACCCGGCGCAGTGGTGGGTGATCGTCGCGTTCGGCGCGTCGGCAGCGGGCTCGGTGCGGCAGCCAACCCCTCCTCGGCGCCACGCTCCTAACCCTGTTGTTCGTCGGATCGGCGAGGTTCACCGAGTCGACCACGCTGGGCAAATACCCGGAGTACGCCGACTACCAGCGCCGCACGGCCGGCTTCGCGCCGATACCACCGCGACACCGCGCTCGACGCCACGTCATGACGCCGAGCGCTGGGCTCATGCTTCGGCCGCCACGGCTCACCCCTTGAACGCCGGATCGAGCGAGACCTGGTCGGAGTCCGAGTCGTAGTCGAACATCTCCCCGTATCGTCCCCAGTCCACGGCGATCGCGAACTGACGTTCTGCGTCGGCGGTACCGAAGCCGCGGCTGAGCAGGTCGAGGAAGAACCCGGCCCGCAATTTGCCGTCGGAACTGCTGCGCAGGGCGCGGATGATGGTGCGTACCAACGGCGCCCCCGTACTGGCCTGGGTGGCGAAGATCTCCTTGCTGTCCTGGATGCTGGCGCCGTCGAAGCGCGTACCGACCTCGGTGATGTGCAGGTCACCGTCCCGGGCCTCCATCAGGCCGAGAAGCACCGCGGCGTCGACCAGCGGGAGGAGGTCGTCGATCTCGAAGTTGAGGGTGGTGGCGAGGTCAGGCAGATCGGCGTCACCACCTTGCGCGACGAGGATCTCGATGAGGCCGGCGATCCCGCCGACCGACGCGGCGGGCAGCGGCCGGCTCACCGGGGTCGCCTCGACGGCAACGGCATTCAGCTCGGTCACCGGTACCGACCCGTTGGGGTCGAACCGCCCGGTGAGCACCCCGTACAGCTCGTCGACCAACGACACGAACTGCGGCGACTCCCGATCCCGGGGTCGGGGCATCGGGACTCGTGCCTCGTGAATAATGCGGCCGGGCTTGGAACCGAGGACGACGACGCGGTCGGCGAGCAGCACCGCCTCCTCGATGTTGTGGGTCACGATGCAGATGCTCTTGGTCGGGAAGTCCGATCCGGTCCACAGATCGATCAACTCGTTGCGCAGGTTCTCCGCGGTCAGCACGTCGAGGGCGGAGAACGGCTCGTCCATCAGCAACAGGTCGGGCTGCAGTACCAACGCCCGCGCGAATCCGACGCGTTGCCGCATGCCACCGGAAAGCTCACGCGGATAGGCTGATTCGAAGCCGTCGAGTCCAATGGTGTCGATGGCGGCCAAGGCCCGCCGGCGCCGCTCGTCGGGACTCACACCGAGCGCGGCCAGCCCCAGCTCGACGTTGGCCTGCACCGTCAGCCATGGCATCAGTGCGAACGACTGGAAAACCATGGCCGTCGACGCGTTGGCGCCCGACAACTCCTTGCCATTGGCGAGCACCGATCCGGTGCTGGCCGGGATCAGCCCGGCGATGATGCGCAGCAGCGTCGACTTACCCGAGCCGGAACGTCCGAGCAGGGCGACGATCTCACCCGGTTCGATACGGAGGTTGATGCCGTCGAGCACGGTCAGCACGTCGCCGCGCGGGCCGTCGAAGCTCTTGGTCAATCCGCTGATCTCGATCAGGGGTGCGGGCACGGTGGCACCTCGGGTCTGCTCGTCGGTGATGGTGACGGTCATGGGAATTCCTCTTTCGCAAGCAGTTTCACAGTGAGTAGCGGCGCTCGGCAAGGGCATAGAGCCGGCGCCAGAAGGCGGCGTTGGTGGCGACGACGAAAAGGCACATCACGACGATGCCCAGCAACAGCAGTGCGGTATGTCCCGGCGCCGACGACGCGGTCTGTTCGGCGATGTAGTTGCCCAGCCCGTAGGCATGGTGGTCGGTGCCGTTGTAACTGACGAATTCGGCGACGATGGAGGCGTTCCACGCCCCGCCGGCCGCGGTGATGCCGCCGGTGACGAAACTGGCAAAGATGCCCGGCAGCAACACATATCGCCAACGCAACATCCGCGGCAGCCGCATGTCGCGGGACGCCTCGAGCAGGTCGTTGGGGATCGCGCCCGCCCCGGCGATCACGTTGAACAGGATGTACCACTGCGTGCCGAGGGCCATCAGGACGATGCCGCCGATGTTCAGCGGAATGTGCCAGGCGATGAACACGGCCATCACCATCGGGAAAAGGAAGTTTGCCGGGAAGCTGGCGCACACCTGCACCACCGGCTGCAGCATCCGGGTCAGCCTCGGGTTGAGTCCGATGATCACACCGATCGGCACCCAGATCGCGCTGGCGACGATCATCAGCACCACCACGCGCGCCATGGTCGCCAGGCCCATGGCGAATACACTGCCGACGGTGCTGAGGTCAGCCCAGGCCGCGATCGATTCGACCACCCGCCACGTCGTGTAGACCAGGACCGCGAGCACCGCGACGACGAAGATGACGTCACCGGTGCGGCGGCGGGTCACGGTGGTCGTGGTCACCGGTTGCGTACGGCCACCGAGGAATCCGCAGACCCGATCGAGGAACGCGGACACCGGCGCGAACACGATGCCCGCGGCCCGGCCGGCATTGGATCGGCGCAGCAGCGAGAGCATCACCGACTTGGGTTCCACGCCCGATGCCGAGTTCTCGATGCGGAACCGCTCGACCCAGGCGGTCAGCGGGCTCCAGAACACCGCGTTGAGGACGACGACGACGATCACCATCGTCAGAATCGCCCACCAGATCCGGGACAGCTGACCGGCATCCGATGCCGAGGCGACATAGGCGCCGATCCCCGGCAGTGCGTAAGAGTTGCCGCCGACGGTGACCGCCTCCGACGCGGTGAGGAAGAACCACGCACCACCGAAGCTCATCATCGCGTTCCACACCATCGGGATCAGACCGCTGGGTACGTCGAGCCGCCAGAATCGTTGCCAGCGCGTCAGTCTCAGATTCACCGCGGCCTCGGTGAGATCGCGGGGCTGGCTGACGAGCGACTGGTAGAAGGCGAACGTGATGTTCCAGGCCATCGAGGTGAAGATCGCGAAGATCGACGCGCACTCCAGCCCGAGTTCCGATCCGGGGAACAGGGCGACGAAGAACGTCACGGTCACCGACAGAAAGCCGAGGATCGGAACCGATTGCAGGATATCGAGAATCGGCAACAGCACCGTCCGTGCCCGCCGCGATCGGGCTGCCAGCGTGGCGTACACGAGGGTGAAAACGATCGACAACCCCAGGCCGATGAACATCCGAAGAAGCGAACGTGCCGCGTAATAGGGAAGTTTCGCGGGATCGGTGTCGATCGACGACGGGGCGCCGGCCAAATCGGCTGGCGCGCCCATGGCGTGAGCCAGGGTGATGATGCACCAGATCAGGGCCGCGGCCCCGACGAGAACCAGGATGTCGGCGGGCCAGGCGCGCGGACGTACCCGTTCGGGCCGCCCGGCGGTCGGCGGCGCACCCCGACGCAGAACTGTGGTCATGTCTGAAAGCCTTTCGCGAACAGTGCTGTTGGCGGATAGCGCCGGAGGCACAAGGCGCTCCTCGGCGTCAGCTACCCGACGGCACAGCGGTGAACGGCCGCGTCGGACCGGTCGCGCGGGTATGCGAGCACGACGACGGACCGGCCAGCAGCCGGAAGAGTCAGTTGATCATGGGGGGTGGTACCCGCGTCAGCGCCGGGTACCGGATATAGACGGGCCGTCACTCATGTGCCCCACCTCCTACGTCTCCTCGTCAGACCTTTGGCACTTCGCGGCGTCACCCGTACGACGACGGGAGCCAATCGGGACTCACCCTTGATCCGAATGAATCTGTCCTGACCCTTGGCGTCTCTCGACGTTCGGGGTCGCTGGCCTGTTTCCGCGAAGGAGCCTCAGCGAACAAGCGCACCTTGCGAAGCAAGGCTGGCACCGAAGTGCGCCGCGCGCAAGCCCGGCGTCGCCGACCCCGGCAATCCCGACGACCCGCCACCGGCCACGGGCCGCAATTCGGGCAAGCCGGTCGCTGCCGACGCACCGCACCTCGCCGACACCCGCGCACTGATGGCCTAGATTGAGTGACATGCTGTGTTCGGGATCGCCGGGGCAGACCCGGCACGCCATGCGATCGACGGGGCGAGTCTCGCCGGCCAACCTCGGACTCGCGGCGGTGGCGTTTGTCGCCGCCGTTCTGTTCGGACCGCTTCTGCTCGGGACGGGCGCAGCCCACGCCGAGCCACCTAGCCGGCTACCCGAGCCGATCTCCGACCCGGCCGGCGTGCTATCGGTCGATCAGCGCGCCCAGATCCAGACGGCGACCGACAATCTGTACAACGATCACAGCGTCCAACTATGGGTGGTCTACGTCAAGAATTTCGACGGCCGGAACCCCGAGGATTGGGGCCGCAAGACCGCCGAACTCAGCGGGCTCGACAACCATGAGGTACTGCTCGCCGTCGCCACCGAGGACCGCGCCTACTGGTTCGGCACGATCGGCTCGGTCGACGGGGTGACCCAGTCGAACCTGTCGGACATCGCCACCGGCGACATCGTTCCCGCCCTCAAGAAGGGCAACTACCCAGGTGCCGGCGTGGCAGCCGTCGACGGTCTCTCCGATGTCCTCACCCCGTCGCACACCGGACTGATCGTCGCCGGGTCGGTAGCCGGTGTCGCCGTCGTCGGTGCGGGTGGGATGTGGGTTTACTCCCGTCGACGCAAGCGCCGCGCCCTCGACAGCGGGCTCGCGACGATGCGGGAGCAGGAACTGACGGTCGACCAGCTGGCCGCGCAACCGCTCGACGTGCTCGACCCGTGGTCGCGGGAGGTACTCACCGACACCGACAACGCGATCCGCACCAGCGAGGAGGAATTGCGGCTTGCGGTCGGCGAATTCGGTGAGGCGCAGACCGCTCCGTTCACCGCTGCGGTGGCGCAAGCACGTAAGGCGCTGGCGGCGTCGTTCACGGTGCGCCAGCGTCTCGACGACAACATCCCCGAGACCCCCGACGAGCAACGGGCGATGCTTCTGCAGATCATCACCGCCTGCACCGACGCCGACGACGCCCTCGACGAGCAGGTGGCGGCGTTCGACGAGATGCGTAACCTGCTGATCAACGCCGACGCCCGGTTTGACGAGATCACCCGGCGGCTGGTCGATCTGCATACCCGTGCCGACGCCTCGGCTCGGCAGCTCGACGCTCTCGTCTCCCGTCACGGTGCGCAACAGTGTGCCTCGATCCTGCACAACGTGGAGCTGGCGCGTCAGGAGATCGGATTCGCCGAGCGGAGCGCCGATCAGGGGCGCGAGGCGATCTCCCGGCCGGCTGGAGAACAGGGCCCGGCGGTCGCCGACATCCGCGCCGCGGAGGGCGCGATCACCCAGGCGACCCACCTGCTCGACGCCATCGACAACGCCGAGGGCAACATCGCCGCCGCACACTCCCGGATGCCCGCGCTGATCACCGAGGTCGAGGGAGAGCTGGCCGAGGCCGCACAGCTCGGTGCCGACGGCGGGCCGGAGCTGGCGTCGGCGGTCGCGAGGGCGACCTCGGCCGTGCAGGCCGCGCGCAGCGGATTCGATGCCGACCCGCTCGGTGTGTTCACCTCCCTCGTCGACGCCGACTCCGCGCTGGACAAGGCTCTCGACGCCGCACGCGGGGCGGCTGCCGAACGCACCCGGCGGTCCGAGATGCTCGGTGCGGCATTGACATCGGCGCAGGCGAAGGTGTCGGCGGCACGCGACTTCATCGGTACCCGACGCGGTGCGGTGCAGTCGGTCGCGCGGACCCGCCTCTCCGAGGCCGAGCGATTGCTGGCCGACGCGCAGCACGTCGGCGCCACTGATCCCTTCGCGGCCGCCGATGTGGCTCGGCGAGCGGGCGCGCTGGCCGATCAGGCGCTGATGGCCGCGCAGGCAGACGTGGTCGGCTGGCAGCAGGGTCAGCAACCGCGAGCGCATGAATCATCTACGGCCGGAGCGGTTCTCGGTGGCATCCTGGTCGACAGCTTCCTGCGCGGGACAATGCGCGGCGGCGGTTTCGGTGGTGGTGGATTCGGTACTGGTGGATTCGGGGGCGGCTACACCAGTGGTGGGCGTAGTCCCGGGTCGTTCGGCGGATCGTCGAGTTCCGGGCGGATCGGGGTCGGCGGTCGGTTCTGAGCGAACGGGCGGTGAACTCTGGTGGTGCTGCGCCGCAAGGGTTTGCGCGGCATGAGATTTCAGTGCGCAGGGTTCTTGACGAACTGGGTCGGGTCGCGGCGAAGTGCCCGCCGCGGACATGACCGGTGGTGTCGTCGTCGGTAGCGCGAGCCGCGGAATGCCGCGGGTATGCGTCACGCAAGACCGGTGCCAGCACGAGGGAGCGACACCTACTGCGATGTCGCGCCCTCGACATGCGGGGCGGTCGTCATGTGTCGCTTGGTGTGTCAGTCCAACCAATCCAACACCGACGCGGCGGTCCAACTCTGCTGCATGCTGCCGAGCGGCTCGCCGGTGAAGGGTTCGTAATACTCGGCGAAGGCGCCGTCAGTGGCCTGACGCAGACCTTCCTCGCGCAGTCGCGCCGACCGTTCGGGCCAGCCCCGACGCGCGAACGCCCAACTGAACAACCACGTCATCACCGGCCAGACCGGTCCGCGCCAGTATTCGCGCGACCGGAAGTCCGCAGAGATCGGCGATGTCGACGGCGGTACGGCGTAACGCAGGTCGGGATGTCCGCAGAACCGCGGCCCGTCGAACAGTCGGAGCAGTGCGCGCTCCTGCTCGCGCGACAACCCGCCGCACAGCAGCGGCGCGAACTGCGCGATCGTCTCGGTGGTGATCCACCTGTCGGCGCGAAGGTCGAAATCCCTTGCTGCGCCATTTCGTTCATTTGCCGCCGCGGCCACTCCGGTTCGGTAGCGATCGGCCCAGGCTCGCAGGTCCCGAACGTCGGACCGCGGTTTGGAGTACTCCTCGCCGATGGTCGCCAGCACGTCGCAGGCGAGCGAGAAGATGGCGCTGACGAAGACGTCCTCCACGGCAAAGCTCATCACCTTGGGGAGCAACTCGTCGTCGTAATTGGCGCGCTTCATCTCCTCGACCAGCCAGATATAGCGGTCGTACTCGTCATCGGAGGGTCGCATCGACAGGTCGGTGACATGATCGAGGTCGGCGCGCTGGTACGGGGGGAGATCGTCGCCGGGGATGACGCCCGCGTAGGGCTTGTCCCAGCGCGGGGAATTGTCCATCCCGGACTCCCACCCGTGATAGATCGTGATGCGTCCACGACCGTGGGGGTCGCGGGCGTGCGCGAGCCAGCGGTGCCAGCGCACCAGGGCGCCCCACCGCCGGTCGATGAACTCGTTGGCCATCGAGCGGGTGGTCCGACCGTGGCGGCGCGAGTGGTCCAGAATGCGTTGCACGGCGATCGCGTGCACGGGCGGCTGGGTGATCCCGGAGGTGTCGGGGTAGTCGGGCGCACACTCGGCCAGGCGCGCGCACTCCCAGCGTTGGGGTCCGGGGAAGTAGCCGTCGCGGCCATTGGCGAACACGATGTGCGGGATCATCCCGTTGGACCACTGCGCCGAGAGCAACGTGTCCATCTCGATGACCGCGCGTTCCACCGACAGCGGCGCCAGTCCCACGGTGACGAACGCCGCATCCCAACTCCACATGTGCGGGTACAGACGAGGGGCGGCGCTGGTCATCGTGCCCAGGTCGTTGCCACGCAACAGGTATGCGGCACGCGCCGCGAGCTGGGTGGGGGTGAAACCGTTGCGCGCCATGCGGAGATTCTGCCCCGTCGTGCTCCTCGGCGCCGGATGAGGATCGGCGAACAATGCGACGCCCGGTTCTAAGCTCGGCTCATGCCCACCGCATTGATCACCGGGGCCAGTCGTGGCCTCGGCGCCGCCATCGCCCGTCAACTCGCCCCGACCCATGATCTGCTGCTGGGCGGGCGTCCGTCGGCTGAACTCGACGCCCTTGCCGCTCAGCTCGACGGCGCCGGGAGCGAAGCGAGCGGGCCGCATTCACCCGGCGCCGGGAGCGAAGCGAGCGGGCCGCATTCACACGGCGCCGGGAGCGAAGCGAGCGGGCCGCATTCACCCGGCGCCGGGAGCGAAGCGAGCGGGCCGACCAGTCACCGAGCATCGACGTTTGCGGTCGAGCTGACTGATCACAAGGCGGTGGAGGCCGCCGCGCGGACCATCTCGTCGCTGGATGTGCTCGTGCACAACGCGGGTGTCGGGAGCAGTCTGTTGCCGGTCGGGGAGACTCCCGTCGACGAATGGCGTCACCTTCTCGAGGTCAATCTCATCGCGGCGGCTGAGCTGACCCGCGTCTTGCTCCCGGCGCTGCGTGCATCGGGCGGGCACATCGTCTTCATCAACTCGGGTGCGGGCCTGCGCGCCAATCCGGGCTGGGCCGCCTACGCGGCGAGCAAGTTCGGGTTGCGCGCGCTCGCCGACGCGCTACGCCTCGAGGAACCGTCATTGCGGGTCACCTCGGTCTTCCCCGGTCGGATCGACACCCGCATGCAGCGCGACCTGATCGCGATCGAGGGCAAGGAGTACGACCCTGGTCAGTTCCTCAAGCCGGAGACCGTCGCGTCGGCCGTCGTGCATGCCATCCAGACGCCTGCTGATGCCCATCCCGCCGAGATCGTGCTGCGGCCGACGGGCCGATGACCGCCGATAGGTGACTGCGGCTCAGAGCTGGACGAGATCGCCGGGTTGCCACACCGCTCGCATCGAGGCGATCTTGCCGTCCGCATCGAAGACCATGATGTCGACCGGGGTGATCTCGAAGCGCATGCCGGAGGTGCCGGTGACGAGGGTGAACTCGAAGACCGCGGTGTCGCCGGCGATCTTCTTCCACTTGAGCGTGGCGGTGCGCTCGTCCATGTTCGTGATGATCGAGTAGAACTCGACGAGTTGCTCGCGGGTGTTGCGAACGTCGGCACCGATCGGGTCCTCGACGGTCGCGTCGGGGGCGTAGAGGTCGGCGATCTGTTCGGCCGTGCCGTTGGTCAGGAAGTCGATGTATTTCTCGACGACCTCGGCGATCTGGGCGTGCGCCCTGTCGGAGTCCTGCGCATTGCTGTCCTGCTCGACGCTCATCGAGTATCCCCTCTGTTTCCAGAAATTAGAACGTGTTCTCGTTCGACGATAGCAGCGGCGGGCAACGCCCGAATGGGTTCTTCTGTCATCCGGACAACTGATACCCACAGCTGTCCGCACGGCATCGAACATCGCGAATTTGATAGGTTCACACTTGTGTGTCCGACAACGGCGCGGACGCGATCATCGGTTCGTCGAGGGAGCCCCATGAGCCAGCCACCGGGAGACGGCTCAGGGCACTCGGGGTGGGTGGCGCCGGGAGCGGAGCGAGCGGGCTACGATCCACCGGCGCCGGGAGCGGAGCGAGCGGGCTACGATCCACCGGCGCCGGGAGCGGAGCGAGCGGGCTACGAGTGGCCCGCGCCATTCGGAGCGGTCGACCAGTGGACGCCGACACCACCGCCTCCGCCGATCACCGGCCCCCAGTGGGGGACTGCGGTCGGCGGGCAGCCGGGTGTCGTCGCCCCGCAGAATCCCCGGTATGTGCCACGCCACGTGGGTCCCCCGCCGACGCACAAGCCGGGCATCATCGCGCTGCGTCCGCTGAACGTCGGTGATCTGATCAGCGGGACGTTCGCGGCGGTCTTCGGTAATCCGCGCGTCTACTTCGGGTGGTCGGCGGTGGTCAGTGCGGTCGCCACGGTTGGCGGCCTGCTGGTCCTGGTCGTTGTTCGGTTGGTGAGCGACGCGGGACTCTTCGATGTACGAGCATGGCTGGCCGGCGGGCCCGATGCGGTGTCCGACGCCGCGTGGGTCGGGCGATGGATGCTCGCCGGGCTGGTGGCCTACCCGGTCGCGCGTGATGTCGTGGGTGCCCGCTCGGGGTGGGTCGAATCGTGGCGATTCATGCGCGGATCCATTTGGCGAATCCTCGGCGGCACAGCACTTCTCGGGCTGGTGACGCTTGTCTGCCTCACTCCTGCCGTCGTTGTGATCGAACTCGGTCTCGATTCGGTGGGCGTCGCCACGTTCGTCGCCGTGCTGATCGTCACCGCGGTGCTGGTGCTCGCGTACTCGTGGCTCTACATCCGGATGTCGCTGACGGTGCCCGCGGCTGCCGTCGAGGGTCTGGGTCCCGTTGCGGCCCTGGCGCGTTCGGTCACACTGACCCGGCGATCGTTCGGCCGCTACTTTGCTGTGGTCCTGCTGCTGAACCTCATCACCGTGGTCATCGAGTTCGTGCTGTCGCAGGTCGTCGATGCGGTGACCGGCCTCAGCGGTGGAGTGCTCGGCGGTGTAATCGCCATCGTGGCGGCGACGCTCGTCGCAGCACTCATACAGACGCTGATCGCGGTGGCAACGGCACTGATGCATGTCGATGCCCGAATCCGCACGGAGGGCTTCGATATCGAACTGAACCAGTCCTTGTCCGGAGGGGGTACGCCGTGGGCGCCGCGCTGACCGTGCTGGCCGACGGCTTGACGCCGGGCAACGACGAGGCTCGCCAGTGGGCCCGCGATGCGTGGTCGGATTCGCGGGGTTCAGGACCCAGCGCCGCCGACCGGCTCTTCGACGACATCGGGCGCTGGATCACTGATCGCCTGCTCGACGTGGTGGGTGCGGGCAAGACCGTACCGGGCATCATCGCGATCATCGCGGCAGTCGTGGTGGTTGCCCTGCTGATCTACGGCATCAGATTCATGCACCGCACCCCGCGGACCGCCGCTGCCGAGGTCGACCGCAGTGTCCTGTCCGACGATCCGTCATCGGCGCGCACCTTGCGCGCCCGGTCCGAATCGTTGCTCGCAGAAGGAGACACGAACGGTGCCGTCGTCTACGCCATGCGCGCTCTGACCCGACGCTGCATCGAGCGCACCGTGCTCGATGACCTGCCGTCGTTGACTGCGCACGAGGTTGTGACCCGACTGCGCCCGGTGTTCGCCGACCATGCAGCCGATCTGGGCGCGGCCGCCGACCTGTTCGACCGCGTCGCCTACGGCCAGGCATCGGCGACCGCCGAGGAGGCGCGGCGACTGCTGGCCCTCGACGCCGAGCTGCGTTCGGCACGACCGTCCGCGGAGAGCGGAGTCGGCGCCGAAGAAGCCTATGCGGTGCCACGATGAGCGCGCCGAACCCCACGCCGACACTCGAGAAGACCGGCGGGACGCCGTATTCGAGCCTGGGCGCTGCCGAAACCAGACGGACACGATCGGGCCGTTGGGTGTGGTGGGTGGTCGGCGGTGTCGTCGTCGCGGTGGTCCTTGTACTCGCGGTGCTCGCCCTGGTTTCCGCAGCCGGGAGCCGCTCGTCGAACACCACCCCGCTCGATCCCGGCAACCGTGGCTCCGACGGAACGAGCGCGCTCGCGTCCATCATCGACGACCACGGCGTGAACGTCTCGGTCGTCCGCGGTCTCGACAGCCTGCGTGCGACGTCGGCCCCCGGTGCCGACACCACCGTGGTCATCAGCGGCCAGGCGGTGATCTCCGCCGATGTCGCCGAAGCCGTCTACGATCGGGTGCGCTCGGCGCATCGGGTGGTCCTGATCAATCCGACGTACCCGTTGCTTGCTGCCTTCACCTCGCAGGTCAGCACCGCCTACGGCGCAAGCCTTCTCCCGGTGAGCAAGGCCAACTGCACCCTCGAGGGCATCTCCCCCACCGACGTGGTCACCTCCGATCCGAGTACCGGCTTTGTCGGGGCAGTGAATACGGCGACCGGGGTCACCCAGTGCTTCTCACGCGGACAGGGCAGCGGCGCCAACCTGGTCACTGTGGCCGCCGAGCCGGGTGGGCTTTCGGTGGTGGCGATGACCGCCCCGATGACCCTCAACCAGAATCTGGCGCGCTACGACAACTCCGGCGTCGCGATACGCACCATGGCCACCACCGATCGTGTTCTCTGGTACGTCCCGCAACGCGATGACAAGGTGTCGGATCAGGATTCGAACACCGGCAGCTCTGCATCGGTGTTCCCACGGGCCGTCGGGCCGATGTTCCTGCTGGCGTTCTTCGCCGTGCTTGTCCTGATCCTCTGGCGGGGACGACGCTTCGGTCCGCTGGCGACCGAGCCGTTACCCGCCGTCGTCAAAGCCATCGAGACCACCCGGTCCCGAGGCCGCATGTACCGGCGGGCCGGCGCCGCCGACCGGGCGGCGGCCGTGCTGCGTGTGCACACCATCGCCGGGATCGCCGGGTATCTAGGGCTGCCGTACGACCCCGGCCGTGCTCTCGACACTCTCGGCGCACCGGATCTCCACACGTCATCGACCGATCCCGCGCTGGCTGCGATCATCTCCGCCGTCGCCGACGTCACCGGCCGGGACCCGGCGCAGGTGAGCGCTCTACTCGCCGGCCCGCTGCCCACTACCGATCCCGACCTGGTTCGGTTCACCGACGCCCTGACCGCCCTCGACAAGGAAGTCCTCCGCAGACCATGAATCCCGAGACACACGCCGCTTCCACGTACTCCCCCGCCTACACGCCTACGCGTGATCTGCGTGCCGCGTTGAGCGCGGTGCGCGGCGAGGTCGCCAAAGCCGTCGTCGGTCAGGATCCGGCCGTCGCCGGCATCCTCATCGCACTGCTATGCCGTGGCCACATCCTTCTCGAAGGTGTTCCGGGCGTGGCGAAGACGTTGCTGGTGCGTTCGGTCGCGGCAGCGCTATCGGTCGACACCAAGCGCGTGCAGTTCACCCCAGATCTGATGCCCGGTGACGTCACCGGCTCGCTGATCTTCGACAACGCTACCTCCGAGTTCAGCTTCCGTCCCGGACCGGTGTTCACCAATCTCCTTCTGGCAGATGAGATCAATCGAACTCCACCGAAGACACAAGCGTCGCTGCTGGAGGCGATGGAGGAGCGGCAGGTCTCGGTCGACGGTGTGCCCCGCCCGCTTCCCGACCCGTTTCTGGTGGCCGCGACCCAGAATCCCGTCGAGTACGAGGGCACCTATCCGCTGCCCGAAGCGCAGCTCGATCGCTTTTTGCTCAAGGTGACCCTTCCCGTCCCACCACGTGACGATGAAATAACGGTGCTCGCACGACATGCCGCCGGATTCGACCCGAAGGATCTCGGCGCGGCCGGGCTGCAACCGGTGGCCTCCGGCGCCGACATCGTCGCGGCCGCCGATGCCGTGCGGCACGTTGCGGTGGCCCCGCAGGTGGCGGCGTACATCGTCGACCTCGCCCGGGCCACCCGGAACTCACCGTCACTTGCACTCGGGGTCAGCCCGCGCGGCGCCACCGCACTGTTGTCCACCAGCCGGGCGTGGGCATGGCTGGGCGGACGGGACTTCGTCACACCAGATGACGTCAAGGCGCTGGCCCAATCGACGCTGGCACATCGTCTGTCGCTACGACCGGAGGCGGAGCTCGAAGGCGTGTCGGTGGCGGCGGTCCTCGACGCAGCCATCGCCTCGGTTCCCGTGCCGCGCTGATGGTGCTCACCGGCCGCTTCTTCGCGCTCGTGGTAGCGGGTGCAATCCCGGTGATCGCCTACCCACGCTATTGGGTGGCCCTGCTATGGGTTCTGGGATGCGTGATTCTCATGGTCGTCGATGTTGTCGCCGCCGGATCCACCAGAACCCTGCGGCTCTACCGGCTTCCGTCGGCGCCTATCCGCCTCGGCGAGTCCGGGAGCTCAGTTCTGATGGCGTACAACGTGACCGCCCGCCGATTCCACGCGCGGATCAACGATTCGTGGCAGCCGTCGGCAGGCGCGGCGAACGTGGTGCACGCGGTGTCGCTGGCTCCCGGCGAGCAGCAACAACTGGTGACCGCGCTGCGGCCCACCCGCCGGGGAGATCGGCTCACGCATCGGGTGACGGTACGGCGAATGGGACCGCTCGGACTGGCCGGGCGGCAATCGGGCCATATCGTACCCGGGTCCATCCGTGCCCTTCCACCGTTCGACTCCCGAAAGTTGTTGCCGTCCCGACTCGCCCGGCTCCGTCAGCTCGACGGCCGCTCGGCAGTGCGGATTCGTGGGCAGGGCACCGAATTCGACTCGCTGCGTGATTACGTCGACGGCGACGACGTGCGCAGCATCGACTGGCGCGCCACCGCTCGGCGCCGGTCGACGGTGGTGCGAACCTGGCAGCCCGAGAAGGACCGCCACATCGTGATCGTGCTGGACACCTCGCGCACCTCGGCGGGCCGCATCGGAGATTCTCCGCGTCTCGATGCGGCAATGGACGCGGCCCTGCTGCTGGCCGCCCTCGCGGCGCATGCCGGTGATCGCGTCGATCTGATCGCCGGTGATCGCGTCGTCCACCGGCGCGTGGTCGGCGCCTCCCGCACCACCGTGCTCGGCGACCTGGTCAACGCGATGACAACGTTGGAACCCGCTCTACTGGAGGCGGATTGGCCACTGCTGGCCGCCGAGGTGAGCGCATTGACCCGGCAACGGGCACTACTCGTATTGTTGACGCCCCTGGAACCGGCCGCCATCGAGGAGTCGATGCTGGCACCACTGTCGGTGCTGACCCAGCGGTACCGCGTGGTGATCGGATCAGTCCGTGACCCGCAGCTCGCCGCAATGGCAGGTCGGCGCGATGACGCAGCAGAGATCTACGACGCCGCCGCTGCCGCCCGCACCCTGGCGCTACGCGGACGCACCGGATCGGCCGTGTCGCGCCTGGGCGTCGATGTGGTCGATGCAGACCCGGCAGACCTGCCGGCGGCGCTCGCCGATCACTACCTCACCCTCAAGTCGCGCGGTCTGCTCTGAACCAGTCGGCGCGCTCCCCAACCCGGCCCGTTCGCTACCCTCGTGGCGGTCAGGAAACCCAATCTGGTTGAGAACCATCGCTACTCGCGTCCTACACACGATCATCGCGTGGCGTCCGGGACCACCCCGCAACGCGAACTCCGCGAAGCTGCCGACCGCGCCGCCAACGACGCCCGCGTCGAACGCATGGCTCTCGACGGCCGCGAACCAAGCTGGAGCCTCATGCTCAACCCCACTCCGCAAATGCTCGGAGACTACGGCTACGACACCGTCGAGGGCATGCGCGCCATGATGGAACAACGCCGCCAAAGCGCCCGCGAAACCGCAGCCCTGCTGGCCCGCGGCGCCGAGGACGACACCACCATCACCACCGACACCGAGGCCACCCGGCCCAGTGTCGCTGCCCTGCTCGCCATCAGCGACCGCCCCCGCAACGACCACCGGGCCGTCGCTGAGGCCCCCGCAGGCGCCAAGCAGCAGCTACCGACACCAACCCGCCAACAGCACACGCCGGGCCTCGAAAAGTAACCGGGACGGCGGAAACACGGGGGACTGATTCGCGACTTGGACGAAGCGAGTCAACGAGGTGCACCCCACGACAGCGTCGGTCTAGGCACCCGGTTGTTCCACCCGACCAACACTCGACCCGGACCAAACCCGTTGCCACGCGCCGCACTCGGCCGGTGCCGTCAGCCGCCAGCAGCCCTCACGCACGCGGTAGGGCCGGGACTGGCCCACGCCATCCCCGGCCACGACTCTTCAGGTCGGGGGGCACTTCAGCTCAGGGCACTTGCGCTCAGGCCGCTACGGGCACTGCGTCGCCGCGGTCCGGATCGGGGATATCGCCGCGCTCTCCGTCGTTGTAGGCCCACCGGCCGGCGGTGAACACGTAGACGAAGAATCCCACCCAGACGAACACGCCGATCCCGACACGTGCCCACGTGGGCAGCCCCGACGGTGTCACGAATGCCTCGATGAGCCCGGTGATCAGCAGCAGGACAACCAGTCCCAACGCAACACCGATCGCCGCGCGCCCCTGCTCGGCCAGCGACTGCATTCGTGTTCTCGCGCCGGGCGCAATCCACGACCAGAAGACCCGTAGACCTACTCCGGCGGAGACGAACAGGCAGGTCATCTCCAGTAGTCCGTGCGGGGTGATCAAACCGAAGAACACGTCGGCGCGACCGTGGCGGATCATGATCGAGGCGGTGACCGCGACGTTGAGGATGTTGCTCCACACCACCATCACGATCGGAAAACCGAAGACACCGAACGCGATACAGGTGGCGGCGAGCCAGAAGTTGTTAGTCCACACCCGCAGCGCGAACGACGTCGCGGCGTTCTCGGTGTAATAGTTCGCGAAATCGTTGTCGACGAGTCGTTGGATCTCGGCCGGACTGCCGAACGCGGTCTCGGTGCTGGGATGATCCAGGAACCACCAGGTCATCGCGAACATTCCGACGAACGACACGATCAAGACACTGAGCCACCACCAGCGCGTCGCATACAACGCCGCGGGGAACGTCCGTCCGAAGTAGCGACCGACGATCGTCCAACTGCTTTCCTTGACACCCGCAGATCGGGTCCGCGCCTTGGCCAACAACGCAGAGAGGTACCCGACGAGGGACGCGTCGGGAGCGGTGGACCGGATGACCGAGAGGTGCGTGGCGACCCGCTGGTAGGTGTCGATCAGTTCGTCGGCCTCCGCCCCGGAGAGCCGGCGGCGCTTGGTGAGCTGCTCGAGCCGCTCCCAGGTCGGCCGCTTGTCACTCACGTAGGCATCGAGATCCACCTGGACAGCTTAGAACGCCGAGCCATCGTGGAGTACCCGTGTGAACCGGTTGATCGACACCGCAGCCGGCGTGGTGCCCTAGAGTGTGGCGCATGTATCCGCAGCAGATGCCCTATTCGGTGCGGCCGTATCCGCCGGTCACCTGGGGTCGGGGCGGCCTCGGCACGGTCGGCGTCGGACGCGACGATCAGGTGTCGGGTGAGGCGGTCGCCCTCGACTTGCCGGCCGCCTCGTTCGGGCTGCGCATTCTGTCCGGGGTGATCGATCTGATCCTCGGTTACCTTGTGTTGATCCTCGGCGTCTATCTGTCGTTCAAGCTGGCCTATGACGTCGACGACGCGTTGTTCGGCGCCTGCCTCACGGTGTCGACGGTGATCGCATTCGCCACGGTGCCGACGACGTGGGAGACACTGACGCGTGGGAAAACCCTTGGGCACGTGATACTCGGGCTACGGACCGTCCGCGACGACGCCGGGCCGATCCGATTCCGCCACGCCCTGACCCGGGCGATGATCGGCGTGGTCGAGATCTACACGTTCTTCGGCGTCCCGGCAATGATCTGCGCGGCGGTGAACCGCCGCAACAAGCGCATCGGCGATCTCGTCGCAGGCACCTACGTGATCCGCGAACGCTTCACGATCTCACTGCCCGAACCGATTCCGATGCCGCCGGCCCTGGTCCCGTGGGCGAGGGCTGCCGACATCGCCGCTCTCCCGGACCCGTTGGCGGTGTCGGTACGGCAGTTCCTCACTCGTCGCGAGGCCTACAGTCCGGCGGCGCGCTCAGCTCTCGCCGAGCGTCTGATCTTCGCGATCGCGCCATTCGTCGCGCCCGCTCCCCCGCCGCAGGCGCCGACGGAGGACGTCCTCGCGGCGGTCATGGCAGCACGGCGGGAACGCGACTCCGCGCGCCTGGCCCGCGAGGATCGGCTGCGGACACGTCTGCTGCGCTGAGCTTTCCGGTCATCGACCGCGGTAACCGATGGACTCGACGGTTATTTGAGGTCGGCGCTGGACTTCCCGAGGATTCGGCGGGCGATGATCAGCTGCTGGATCTGCTGTGTGCCCTCGAAGATGTCGAGGATCTTGGCGTCGCGCGCCCACTTCTCGAGCAGCATGGTCTCCGAAAATGCCGCGGTCGCACCGAGTTCCACCGCCTTGTTGGTGATGTCGGTGACGGTGCGGCCCGCCTTGGCCTTCGACATCGACGCCTCGGTGGAGTTGGGCTCCTTGTTGTCGGCCATCCAGGCCGCCCGGACCGCGAGCAACCAGGAAGCCTCCCAATCGGATTCGAGCCGGATGAACTCGGCGACCGCGGCATGCTGGGTGGCCGCGGGGGCATCGTAGTCGATGGTGTGGCCGGCGTCGCCGAGCAGGCTGCGCAGTTCTTCGAGCGCGGCCCGGCCGAGTCCCACGGCCATCGCGGCGACCACCGGGCGGGTGTTGTCGAAGGTCTGCATGACCCCGGCGAAGGCCTTCTTGGTCTCCACTTCCGGTGAGCCGAGCAGGTTTTCGGCGGGCACACGCGCGTTCTCGAACCGCAGGACCGCGGTGTCGGAGGCCTTGATGCCCAGCTTGTGCTCGAGACGCACCACGCTCACGCCGTCGGCGTCGAGGGGCACGACGAAGCTCTTGATCGCGGCGCGACCGGCACTCTTGTCGACGGTGGCCCAGACCACGACGTGGTCGGCACGGGATCCGGCGGTCACGAAGATCTTCTCGCCGTTGATGACGTAATCGTCTCCGTCACGTGTGGCCGTCGTCGATACCGCCGCCGAGTCGGAGCCGAAGCTCGGTTCGGTGATCGCCATTGCCGCCCAGACACCGGAGAACTTCTCGAGCTGTTCCGGCGTGGCGACCGCGGAGATCGCCGCGTTGCCCAGGCCCTGATACGGGATGGATAGCATCAGGGCGACGTCACCCCACCCCATCTCGACGCCGTGCAGCACACCGCGGATGTTGGCACCGTTGACGGTGCCCGCATCGGCATCGGTGTCACCCGACTTGTCCGACTGCTTGGCCGCCTCGCGCGCCTTCTTGGCGAGTGCACCCAGGTCGTCGAGTTCCTTGGGGTATTCGTGCTCGGCCTTGTCGTATTTGCGCGAGACCGGTCGGAAGATGTGCTCGGCCGCGAGGTGGGCCTGCTCGACCGCCGAATCGTACTTCTTCGGGAGCTCCAGGTTGATCGCCATGCGGGCTATCTTACTCATAGGTAAGTTGCTGTCCAGCCCATGTTCCCGCAAGGCGATTTCTACCCTCGAGGGTTGACCTACCACGGTGGACTCGCCTTTCGGATCCGCGCGTCGCTCCGCGGTGAGACCACGTGTGGACGCGAAGCCGATGTTCGGTGCTGTCGCTTTGCTCCTCACCGCCACGAGGGCGTTGGCCGCGAACTCCCGCGGTGGCCTCATGGTGCGGGTGCCGCCTGAGCACACCGAGGTACTCCTGGAGTCTCCGCTCCCGGAGTTGCACGAAAATCCTGGTGCCCATCACGTCGGTCTCGATCTCGTCATGGAATCCGGGCCACCGGATCTTGGAGGTAGCGGCCGGATCTCGGAGGTAGGTATCGGCAATCACGTCGAAGTCCCAGCCCAACACCACATCGTCGCATTGCCAAGAGGAGACGACACGTCCGCGCACGGGATGGGCTCCAGTCCGTACGCGGCGACCATCGCATGCCATACCCGCTATTTGGCGGCGGTCACCTCAGGCAATGCCATGAGAGCGGACCCGGATGTTGATGACTTCGTCGGCAGCCGACGGGGGTTGTCGCCGCCCATGCGGTGGCGCGCGCGGCAGGCCCGCGTCGCTCATGATCTCCCGCACTGCACCACTATCGGCCAGTGGTCACCCTACCGACGCAACGACGATGCCCTCGCACGCCTGACTCGGCTCCTGCCCGAGATCATCCGAGACTCGGCTCATGGAACGATGTTGACCAACCGCCCGGGCACGATGATCACCTTACGGGGCTCCCCGTCGAGGAGGGCGAGGATCTTCTCATCGGCCAGCGCCACCTCACGCAGCGTCGCCTCGTCGGCATCGGCGGCAACGGTGATGCGGCTCTTGACCTTTCCCTTCACCTGCACGGCGATCTCGACGGAGTCGGCGACGAGCCACCGCGGGTCGGCCTCCGGGAAGGGCCCCCGCACCAACAATTCACCGTGGCCCAGCCGGTGCCAGAGTTCCTCGGCGATGTGCGGTGCCAGCGGGGCGAGCATGGTGACCAGCGGCTCCACGGCGGCGCGCGGGGCACCACCCTCAAACTGCTTGGTGAGGTGATTGGTGAGTTTGATCAGCGCCGCCACCGCGATGTTGAAGCGCAGCCCGGCGAACTCCTCTCGCACCTCGGCGATCGTCGTGTGCAGCAACCGCTTCGTCACGTCATCGAGCTCGGCGTCGGTGACCCGCACCGCGCCGGTCTCCTCGTCGACCACCAGACGCCACACCCGCTGCAGGAATCGCTGAAGTCCCACAACATCTTTGGTGGCCCACGGGCGAGACTGGTCGAGCGGCCCCATGTACATCTCGTAGAGACGCAGGGTGTCGGCGCCGTAGTCGGCGGCGATGTCATCGGGGGTCACCGAATTCTTCAGCGACTTCCCCATCTTCCCGTATTCCTGGGAGACCTCGTCGCCGTTGTAGAAGAACTTCCCGTCACGCTCGGTCACCTCCTCGGCGGGCACGTAGATGCCGCGCGAGTCGGTGTAAGCGTAGGCCTGGATCATGCCCTGATTGAACAGCTTTCGGTACGGCTCGCGGCTGGTCACATAACCGAGGTCGAAGAGGACCTTGTGCCAGAAGCGCGAGTACAGCAGGTGCAGCACGGCATGCTCGACGCCACCGATGTAGAGGTCGAGGCCGCCGGGATCGTTCGGCCCGTGCAAAGCCGGTCGCGGGCCCATCCAGTAGGCCTCGTTCTCCTTGGCGCACAACGACTCGTCGTTGGTGGGATCAATGTAGCGCAGCTGATACCACGAGCTGCCCGCCCACTGCGGCATCACGTTGGCGTCGCGGGTGTAGGTCTGCAGACCGTCACCGAGATCGAGTTCGACGGTCATCCACTCGGTCGCCTTGGCCAGCGGCGGCGACGGCTCGGATCCGGCGTCCTCCGGGTCGAAGGACACCGGCGCGTAGTCGTCGACTTCCGGGAGTTCCACCGGCAGCATCGATTCCGGCAACGCGTGGGCCTGACCGGCTGCGTCGTAGACGATCGGGAACGGTTCGCCCCAATACCGCTGGCGGGCGAAGAGCCAGTCGCGCAGCTTGTACTGGATGGTGCCGGCGCCGGCGCCGCGCTCCTCGAGCCACGCGATGATCGCGGCCTTGGCCGCCTCGACGCGCAAGCCGTCGAGGAAACCGGAATTGACCAGCGGCCCATCGCCGACGAACGGCTCGGTGGCCACCCCCTGCTCGGATCCGATGACCTCCAGGATGGGCAGGCCGAAGACGGTGGCGAACTCATAGTCACGACCGTCGTGAGCGGGCACCGCCATGATCGCCCCGGTACCGTAGCCCATCAGCACGTAATCGGCGATGAACACCGGGATCTCGCGCCCGTCCACGGGATTGGTGGCGTAGGTGCCGGTGAAGACGCCGGTCTTCTCCTTGTTCTCCTGCCGCTCGAGATCGGACTTGGCGGCGATCGCGGTGCGGTAGGCCGTGATCGCGGCGGCCGGGGTGCCGGCACCGCCACCGGTCCATCGGGGATCGGTGCCGGCGGGCCAGGCATCGGCGGTGAGCTCATCGACCAGCGGATGCTCGGGCGAGAGCACCATGTAGGTAGCGCCGAACAACGTGTCGGGCCGGGTGGTGAAAACCTCGATCGTCGTACCGCCCGCGGCAAAGCGGACCTGCGCGCCCCGCGAACGCCCGATCCAGTTGCGCTGCATGGTCTTGACCTTCTCCGGCCAATCCAGGTCGTCGAGGTCGTCGAGCAGGCGATCGGAGTAGGCGGTGATTCGCATCATCCACTGCCGCAAGTGCTTACGGAACACCGGGAAGTTGCCGCGGTCGCTGCGGCCGTCGGCGGTGACCTCCTCGTTGGCGAGCACCGTACCCAGCCCGGGGCACCAGTTGACCAGCGAATCACTTTGATAGACCAGTCGATAAGAGTCGACGACCTCGTTGCGCTCCACCGGTGACAAATCAGCCCACACACGTCCGTTGAACTTGCCGCCACCATCGAGAGTACGTGCACCTGAATCGAATTCGGCGATCAGCTCGGAGACCGGCCGCGCCTTGCGCTGCTCGGCGTCGTAGAAGGCGTTGTAGATCTGCAGAAAGATCCACTGCGTCCAGCGATAGAAGTCCACGTCGGTAGTGGCCACGCGTCGCCGTTCGTCATGACCGAGCCCGAGCCGACGGATCTGCCCGAGGTAGCGCTCGATGTTGGCCTCGGTGGTGGTACGCGGATGGGTACCGGTCTGCACCGCGTACTGCTCGGCGGGCAGGCCGAAGGAGTCGAAACCCATCGTGTGCAGGACGTTGCGGCCAATCATCCGCTGATACCGGGCGAACACGTCGCTGGCGATGAACCCCAAGGGGTGTCCGACGTGCAGACCCGCACCCGAGGGATACGGGAACATGTCCTGGACGAAGACCTTCTCCGGCGAGTCGGGAGCGCCGCCACCGAAGGCGCTGAGATCACCGGCGAGCGGTCCGACCGGGTTCGGCGCCTCGAAGGCGTGCCGGTCGGACCAGTTCCGCTGCCAGCGCTGCTCGATCTGTCCCGCCAATTCAGCTGTGTAGCGATGGGTGCCCTGGGCCGGTGAGGTCGAGGTATCCGCTGAAGTCACCCCACCAGCGTAAATGGTGGCCCGAGGCACACTGCAGCGGCACTCGTCCCACTCGCATCCGGAGTCCGCGGGCTAGTTTCGCCCCTGCCTGCCCCAGCTCGTATGGTGGTCGGGTGAGCGTTCTGTCCGTCGTCGCCGCCGTCTGCGTGTTCGTCCTGGCCCTCGTGTGGGTCGTGGTCGGGGTCGCCGGTCTGCGCGGCACGCTGCAACGCAACCGGTGGCTCGGCGTCCGCGCACCGGAGACACTGGTCTCCGACGAAGCCTTCGCGCTGGCCAACAAGGTGGCCGCCCCCGGCACCCTCGGCGCTGCGGCGATCCTGATCGCCGGCGGCCTGCTGACGCTCGGTGTCGGCGGCACGTGGTCGTTCCTGTTCGCCGTCGGTGCCCTGTTGGCCGCGCTGTTGGTGGTCGGCGCGGTCAGTGGTTACGGCGTGCGCGCGGCACGCTGGGCGGTCGACCCCGACGACGACTCGGGCTGTTCGTGCTGCTCGGCCGATGCCGGCTCCCATGACCACGCCGCCCCCGCCGCGGGTTCGGCGAGATCCGACGCGCGGGGCCCGGCCGGCGAGTGTGGCGAATCGAGCTGTGCATCGTGCACGCTGCGCGGAGTATGCGCGTCCGAACCGGCCGCCGACACCGCCCAGCGCTGAGCGATTCGCATGCGCTCCCTGCTGAGCCGCTCGCCGATCGACGGGTTCATCCTCGCGATCCTCACAGCGGTCGTCGTCGCGGCCGTCCTGCCCGCCCGTGGCGAATTCGCCGACGTCCTCGACTGGGTCGTCGTGGTCGCCATCGGCTTCCTGTTCTTCCTCTACGGCGCCCGGCTTCACCCCCGGCAGGCACTCGAGGGACTGACGCACTGGCGCCTGCACCTGATCATCCTGGCCTTCACCTTCGTGGTGTTCCCGCTGATCGGGCTCGCGCTGCAACCGCTGCTGCGGCCGGTGATCGGTGACGACCTCACGTCGGGGTTGCTGTATCTGTGCCTGGTGCCGTCGACGGTGCAGTCGTCGATCGCGTTCACCTCGATGGCCCGGGGCAACGTCGCGGGCGCGATCGTGAGTGCGTCGGCGTCGAACCTGCTCGGCGTCGTCCTCACCCCGGTGCTGGTCGTGGTGCTCATGTCGAGCACCAACGGTGTGCACATCACCGGCTCGCAGGTCCTCGAGATCCTGCTGGAGATCCTGGTGCCGTTCATCCTCGGCCAGCTGTGCCGACCATTAGTGACGCCGATCCTGAAGCGATTCGCCGAGCCGACGAAGTACGTGGATCGCGGGTCGATCGTGCTCGTGGTCTACGCCGCGTTCAGCGAGGGTGTGCGCAACGGCATCTGGTCGATCGTCGGGGTGTGGCAGGTGGTGGCAATGGCAGTCGTCGCGATCGTGCTCGTCGCTTTCATGCTGTGGCTGACCGGATGGCTGCCACGACGGCTCGGCTTCCATCGCGAGGATGCCATCGCCGTCCAGTTCTGCGGCACCAAGAAAAGCCTCGCGACCGGTCTGCCGATGGCGACGGTGTTGTTCAGCGGGTCCGTGGTGGGCCTGATCGTGTTGCCGCTCATGATCTTTCACCAAATTCAACTGATCATGTGCTCGTGGTTGGCCACCCGTTACGGCCGCGCGGCCGCCGCCCTCGGCGCCGCCGAATCCGAGTCGGAACCGGGCTGAGAGCGTCGCGTACGAATACAGCTTACACCGGAGAGGGCCACCGACCCGGATTCCACGCGTCTCCCGCCGGATCGGTGGAGGCTGTATTCGCCCTTCCTCCGGGGAACAGCTTTAGCCGATGTCACCGCGATGCCAGCGGCGCACCGTCCAGCTGACACCGTAGAAGACCGCGACCACACCGCCGAGGGCGATCACGGCGTAGAGCAGGATCGTCGCACCGAGCACCGCGCCGGCAAAATAGCCGGCCAGCAACACCGCCGACGCCCACGTCAGTGCGCCGATCGCATCAGCGATACCGAACCGCACGACACTCATCCGACTGATACCCGCCACCCTCGGCACGATCGTCCGCACGTACCCGACCCAGCGGCCGGTACCGACGACGAGCAGACCGGATCGTTCCAGACGCTGCTGGGCGTTGTGCCAGCGTTGCTCGCCGATTCGGCGCCCGAGCCCCGACTCCTTGAGCCGCTGCCCACCGAGCCGGCCCAACCAATATCCGGTCGCATCCCCGGCGACCGCGCACAGCACCACGATGACCACCAGCCAAGCGATGTTGGTGGAGCCGACCGCTGCCGCGACGCCGGCCGCGAGCAGCACCGCCTCGCTCGGCATCACCAGACCGGCAATCAGCAGGGCCGTCTCGAGGTAGACGATGCCCGCCGCGATCAGATAGACCGCCCAGGAGGGCACCGACTCGATGACCCCGGTGAGCCAGTCGGCGAAGGTCTGCACCACGTCACCGTAACGATGAACCGTCCAGGGGGTTTCTCACAGGGGTGCCGACAGGGGCAGGTTCACGAAGCTGGGGCTACTCGGATCCAGCTCGATGTGCTGGGGCCGAAGCCCAGAATCGTTGAGCAGCGGCCGCAGCGGGAGCCCGCGAGGCAGGTTCATCGCGAACACGTCGATCCGCAGCCGGTGGCCCTTGCCGATCAGTGCCTCCGTCGGCAGGAGTCCGATGTCGACGCTGAGCGGCCTACCCGGCGTCACGGGCTGGCGGGTGTCGAGGCTGAGCGTGTAGAAGGGCTCGATCACATCCCCGTTGGGCGCGAACTGCGAACGGCTACGGTCATATTCGCGCAGCGACGCGACCACCTGCCCGGAGCTGATGACCTTGGACGTGCCGTCCGGGGCGACGTCGTTGAGTGTCGCGGTCCAGTAACCGTCCGGGGCGTCGAGCACGGTGTTCAGATGCACGTTGCTGTAGCCGCTGACGCTGCGGGTGGTGGTCATCGGCGCGCTGGTGAAACTCAGCGCGTTGCGTTCGGAGATCCGTGCGTCGTCGGCGCAGTCGGGGAAGATCGCGGTCAGGCCGGCCATCTGCTGTGCCGAGTCGCGCGAACACAGCGTCGCCAGGCCCGGCGCCACGGTCATCCGGGAGCGGGTCGCCGGGACGCCGCTGCCCAGACTGCCGTCGCCCAGTGCATACGGGGCGGTGCCCGAGCGCCGATCACCCAGGTAGAGGCGCTGACGGGTCATGCCCGCGCGGGGGAATTGGGAGGCGGTGATCCACCGGTCCCCGACCTGCTTGAGGTTCACCGGGCCGTAGCGGTCGATCCCGTTGTCGATTCCCTTGAGCCACTTGTCGAACCACGCCTTCTGCAGCACGTCGAGACGCGGTGGCGTACCCGGCCGGCCCTGCCCACCGCCGATCGTGAGATGGTAACCGTCGCCCATGATCAACTGCTTACGTCCGGGCGCGAGCGGGATCTTGTTGTACATCGCGACCTCGGAGTTGGTGAACAGATCGAACCATCCGCCGTAGATGAGCGTCGGGGTGGTGATCGTGTCGGCGTGGTCCTGCCACGCCGTACGCGGACCGGAATCCGGGCTCAGCAGATCGCGTAGCTGGGGTGGGATCGACGCGATGTTCGGCACGGTCAGCGCCTGGATGAGTTGCGGGAAGAAGGTGAACGGGTCTCGCACACGGTCGGCCAGCCACGTCCAGTCGAAGGTGCCGTTGAGCATCGAGGCGACGTTGGGGACCAGCTTGGTGGAATTGACCAGGGTTAGCCACAGCGGCAGGAATCCGACGCCGAGCGCGCCGCCCGGTGCGACGATGTCGCGGATCAGGTCGCCGCCTGGTTCGACCGGGAAGATCGCCTTGAGGGCTTCGGGACGTTTGTTGGCTGCCTGGATCTGGTTGATCGCCGAGTACGAGACGCCGGACATGCCGACCTTGCCGTCGGACCATTTCTGCCTGGCAGCCCAGTCGATGACCTCGACGGAGTCCTGCTGCTCCCGTTGTTGGAAGACGTCCCAATCCCCTTGGGAGAAGCCAGTTCCGCGGACGTCGACGACCACCACCGTATAGCCGCTACGCACGAGATCGAAGTCGACGGAGAAGGTGCGCAGTCCCTGATCACGGATCAAGTGCGCGACGTCGTTGATGCCATCGATCGGGGTGCCCGACAGGTTGATCGCCGAGGCCACCTGGACGGCCAGCGGCGCCAGCACCGGGTTGGCCAACGCGGCCGCGGTGATCGCGGAGACCAGTTTGGTGTAAGGCGTCATGGTCACGATGACCGGCGTCTTGGCCGTCGTCGGTATCCGGGCCGCGTTGGCCGGGCGGTAGACGTTGGCGCGCAGGATGGTGCCGTCACTCATGCGGATAGGGACATCCCACTGGGTGTTGACGTCGGCGTAGGGCTGCCGACCGTCATGCGAGGCGAGCCACCGCTCGGCCGGAGCTCCGCCGTCGGGACCGGTGGCCGCGTGCGCCGTCCCGGCCGCTCCCAGAGTCGGGCCGGTCAGCAGCGCGACAATCGCGATGACCGCCGCAACGACGATTCCCCGCATCTGAATTTCCCGTACCCGCATCGCCGTCCCCCCGTGAGATGTGACCGGTCGAGAGCCTAGCAAGACCTATGAGGCGTGTCACCGGTCCGTTGGGATCGCCCCACCGGGGGTCGGCGCTCAGTTCCCCATGACGTCGCCAGGGTGAGTGGCCAACAGCGGCAACGGCCATGGTTGGCGGCGCAGTACGTCGGACCAGATGTCGGTAGTCGACGGGGCAAGGATGTCGCGCGGGAGCGCCGAGGCCAACATCCAGCTGTCCTGGACCATCTCCGCGTCGAGCTGACCGATCCCCCAGCCGGCGTATCCGGCAAAGATGCGAAGGCCCTCGAGTACCGGCCCGATCAGCTCGGGATCGGCGTCGAGGTCGATGAGGGCGACGCGGCCACTGACCGGCCGGATCTGGTCAATCCCGGAGATGTCGGCACCGTGCCGGACAACGCCGAGACATAGAGCCGAATCCGGTTTGACCGGGCCGCCGACGAACAGCGCACGCGGTTGTGCAGCCAGATCGGTCCACGTCGGCATCACGTTGTGGACCGCGGTCTGGCTCACCCGGTTGAGGACCACTCCGAGACTGCCCGCGTCATTGTGCTCGATCACATAGATCACGGTGCGCGCAAAAGTCGGCTCGAGCAGTTCGCTGGACGCGAGCAAGAGTGTGCCGGCCCGAATGCTGTTGGCCGACTCGATGTCTCGTGCCGCATCCGCGGCTCCGCCGTCACCGCCGACGCCGCGCTCGGGCCGGTCGGGGGTGAGATCGTCTGCGCTGTCACCGCCGTCCACGACCACCATCATCGCATGAGACATCGACTCGGTCGGTAATGTGGGTACGTGAATTCCACGGTGCCCAAAGGTGCGTCCTCGTGGAGGATCTTTACCCGTTCGCTGAGCCACTCAGCCGGTCTGGGCCGGCTACTCGCCGTGCGGCTGACCAGTCAATTCACCGATGGTGTCTTCCAGGCCGCGCTCATCGGTGGCGTACTGTTCAATCCCGAACGCCATGCCGATCCGCTCGCCGCGGCGCTCGGTTTTGCGGTGCTTTTGGTGCCCTATTCGGTGATCGGTCCGTTTGCCGGAGCGCTGCTGGACCGGTGGGATCGGCGCAATGTCCTGCTGTGGGCCAACGTCCTGCGCGCCCTGCTGATCGTGATGGTCGCGATCGCGATCAGTACCGGCAGTTCCGACACCCTGGTGCTGATCAGCGCCCTCGCGGTCACCGGGGCCAGCCGTTTCGTGGCGTCGGGGCTGTCGGCGGCGCTGCCGCACGTGGCGCATCGCGAAGTCATCGTCGCGACCAACGCGCTGTTCACCACACTCGGCGGGGCGATGTTGTCGGTCGGTGCGGGTCTCGCGCTCGGAATGCGCGCCCTCGTCGGCAACGACAACGTCGGTAGCGCGGAGACGACGCTGATCGGTGGGGTGCTTGCGCTCGTCGCCGGCCTTATCGCACATGGTTTTCCGGCCCGTCAGCTCGGACCCGACCGCCCCGATGACATGGGGCACTCGGCTGCGCACGCGGTGGCCGGCGGCTTCCTACACGGCGCGCGGGCGATCGCCGGATGCCGTCCGGCGTCGGCAGCGCTGTCGGCGATCGGGTTACACCGGTTGGCTTTCGGTCTGAACACCCTGATGTTGTTTGTCTTCGCCCGGCATGTGCACGGCGGCGGTGACGGACTGAGCCGGATCAGCCTGGTCCTCGGATGCGTGGCGACCGGCGCCTTCGCCGCCGCGGTGACCACACCCATCCTCGTCGACCGCTACGGCCGACGCGCCACGCTCATGCTCATGCTGCTGCTCGGCGCGCTGGCCCAGGTGCTGCTGCTGACGTTCACGATCCCCGGCTTCTGTGTGGCCGCCGTCGTACTCGGATTGGTCGGACAGACCACCAAGTTGTGCGGCGACGTCGCCATGCAAGTAGACATCTCCGACTCCGTGCGCGGACAGGTCTTCTCCGTGCAGGACGCCTTGTTCAACCTCGCCTACGTCATCGCGATGGTGATCGCCGCGGTGACCATCTCCCCGGACGGCCGCTCGCTGCCGCTCGTGCTGATCGGGTGCGCGCTCTATCTCGTCGGAGTGGTGGTCGTCCGCGGCGTGCATCCCGCTCGCCACTACTACTCACCGGCGCCGGTCCCCGACGATCACCTGCCGAAACCCAGCTCCCCCTCGGCATAGGCGGCGTCGGCGGTTCCGTCGCCGTCGGAGTCGATGAGCACCTGGTCGGGGCGACCGTCGGAATTGGTGTCGACGTAGAGCCTTCGGATCGCCCCTGCGTCGAGGAAGATCTCGATGTCGGGGATGCCGTCGCCGTCGAGGTCGTGCGCCTGGACCCGGGTGCCGGTGGGAGCGGGACCCGCAGGCACGGGGGTGGCCGGGGTGCGAGTGCCGGGGGTGTGCGGCGCGGGCGGCGCCTCCCGTGTCGCGACGGCGACACCCCAGATCCCGTTTCCCGAGTCGCGATAGTGATGCTCCACGGTGGCGTCGTCGTCAAGGTCGAGGGCCGCGAGGTCGGCGATGCCGTCGGCGTCGGTGTCGATGAGCAGATCGTCGCAACGACCGTCGCCGTCGAAGTCGAGCGCGATCGCGTCGAGCGCACCGTCGGCGTCGCTATCGGTGTCGGCGCGGGTGTGCCAGTGCGTGGGCTCGGAGTCGCCATTGCCGAACACGTACTCCAGGACAGGATCCATGGGGTATTGGACGCACGGGCCGGCGGCACGGTTCCCTCGACGGTCGATGGTCGCGGCTAGTACCCACACGGTAGGTTCAACGGGTATGTACGTCAGCGTTCTCGGCGAGCAGTTCCACCGGGCGCGATTGTCGCCGGCGATCTCCCATCTCGATTCGGCATCGGCGGGTCGGTCGTCCAACGCCGTCATCGGGACCATCTCGGCGCACCTGTGGCGTGAGGCCGAGCGTGGGTCCTATGTGGCCGCAGATGATCAAGCCGAAGAATTTGCCAGAGACACAAGGGATCTCGCGTCACTGATCGGACACACCGCCGAGGAGATCACCTTTCGCGAGAGTGCGCGGGCGGCATTGCGGGCACTGCTCAACGGGTGGAGCCTGCCGGTCTCGACCACGGTGTGGGTCGCCAAGAACGAGTTCGGGCCCAACCTTGTCGAGTTCGAACGTCGCGGTTATGCGGTGCGGCCACTGCCCGACGACCTCGACGGGCACATCGACCTCGATGCGCTCGAGAACATGCTGCAGTTCGAGCAGCCCGACTTCATCCACATCTGCCACATCGGGTCGATGTCGGGGGTGGTGCAGCCGGTGGCGCGAATCGTCGAGATCGCCCATGCGGCACAGGTGCCCGTCGTCGTCGACATGGCGCAGTCGGTGGGCCACGTCCCGACCGTCACCGGCGCCGACATCGTCTACGGCACCAGCCGCAAGTGGCTGACCGGGCCGCGCGGGGTTGGCTTTCTCGCGGTGCGCCGGGACTCGTTGCGAACCGTCGAGATCGAAAGTTCGGAGGCGTTCCTCGCGGGCCGGTTGGGGCTGGGTGTCGCGGTGGCCGAGCTACAACGGATCGGCCAGCAACGAGTCTTCCGCGAGCTCGCGGCGATCGGCCGCGCGACCCGCGAACGCCTCGACGGGATCGGCAGCTGGGTGGTGTGCGAACCCGTCGACGAGCCGTCGGCGCTGGTGACCCTCGCACCGCCGCCGGGGTGGCAGGACGCCGACCTCCGGGCTGCTCGCGATCGGTTGTTCAACGAGCTCGGAATCCTGGTCACCGCCGCCGAATCGTGGCGCGCACCGCTGGCCGGGGACCAGGGGGTGCTGCGGATCAGCCCTCACCTCGATGTGCGCCGCGAGGACCTCGACCAACTCGCCGACGCCCTGCGGATCATGGGGTACTGATCACCGCCGTGTACTCGCGTGAGCGTGACGCGCAGTGCTGTGCGCGCAGAGCCGACGCAGGTGCGATGCCGCACCGGCCACGGCAAGCAAGGTGGGAACGAGTAGACGGGTCTACGAAGGCGACCGACGTTCTTGTGGGACACCGTCACCAGGCGAACCTCGACGTCACGGCCGTGCGGAATCCGACGGCCTCCTCGGAGAACGTCGCCGCGAACGGCGGTGTGTGGTGATCAGCGGTCGGCGACGTGCGCGGCCCACCATTCACGAAGTGCCTCCTCCGCCTCATCACGTGCCAGTGGCCCGCGGTCGAGGCGCAACTCCTTGAGGTATCGCCACGCCTCCCCGACCAGCGGCCCCGGGGGCAGACCCAGCAGCTCCATGATCGCGTTGCCATCGAGGTCGGGCCGGACACGGGCGAGATCCTCGGCGGCGCGCAGTCCGTCGATGCGGCGTTCGAGGTCGTCGTAGTTCTGTTGCAGGCGTCGGGCCCGTCGCTTGTTGCGGGTGGTGCAGTCGGCGCGCACGAGTTTGTGCAGACGATCCAGCAGCGGCCCGGCGTCAGTGATGTAGCGGCGGACAGCGGAATCGGTCCAGGCGCCGTCGCCGTAACCGTGAAAGCGCAGGTGCAGGAACACCAACGACGCTACGTCTTCGACGACGGCCTTCGGATACTTTAACGCGCGCATACGTTTTCGGACCATCTTGGCGCCGACCACCTCATGGTGGTGAAAGCTCACGCCGCCGCCCGATTCGTGGCGTCGGGTAGCTGGTTTGCCGATGTCGTGTAGCAGCGCCGCCCAGCGCAGGACCAGATCGGGATCGCCGTCCTCGAGGTCGATGGCCTGACGCAGGACTGTCAGCGAGTGCTGGTAGACGTCTTTGTGCTGGTGATGCTCGTCGATGGTCAGACGCATCCCCGGCACCTCGGGAAGAACACGCTCGGCCAGTCCGGTGCCGACCATCAGCTCGATGGCCTCGAGGGGATGTGCACCGGTGATCATCTTGTCGAGTTCGACTCGGACACGTTCGGGGGTGATGCGATCGATCTGTTCGGCCATATCGGTGATCGCGGCGGAGACGCGGGGTGCGACACCGAAACCGAGCTGGGAAACGAAACGCACCGCACGCAGCATGCGCAGCGGGTCGTCGCCGAAGGACTCCTGCGGGGTCGCGGGGGTGTCGATGATCCCGGCGAGTGCGGCCGACAATCCGTCGAGGGGGTCGTGGAATTCCTCGGCGCCCCCGCGGCCGATACGCACGGCCATCGCATTGATCGTGAAGTCGCGGCGCACGAGGTCGTCATCGATGGACTCGCCGAAGGTGACCTCGGGGTTGCGACCGACGCCGTCGTACTTCTCGGCGCGGTAGGTGGTGATCTCGAGGATCAGGTCTTTGCGGCGCGCGCTGATCGTGCCGAACTCGATACCGGTGTCCCAGATGGTGTCCGCCCAGCCGGACAACAGTTCCTGAACTTTCTCGGGTCGGGCGTCAGTGGTGAAGTCGAGGTCGGTGCCCAGGCGGCCGAGGACGGCGTCGCGCACCGAGCCGCCGACGAGATACAGCTCGTGACCGGCGTCGGCGAACAGTGCGCCCAGCGGGTCGGTGATGTCGGAGAGCCCGCGCAGCGACACCGCCGCCGCGGCGAGGAGCCGGGTGCGGCGCTCGGCGGTGGTCGCGGGCTGGGGCTGCTCGGTCACGGCACGACAGCCTACCGGCGCCGGGAGCGAAGCGAGCGGGCCGGATGGGTACCGGCGCCGGGAGCGAAGCGAGCGGGCCGGATGGGTACCGGCGCCGGGAGCGAAGCGAGCGGGCCGGATGGACCTGTCTGCGCTGTCACCGGCACCATGTGGGCAAACGGCCGATGACCAGCAGCTAGCATCGAGGGCGTGCCCACCGACCCGTCAACCGACCCCACAGACGTCCCCGCCGACGTCAACATGGGTCGGCGTCAGGCCGCAGGGGCCGGGTCGGGTGAGGCGCATGGTGTCGCTGGACAGGGCCGGCGGCGGGGTCGCCGGGGTCGCCGGAAGCGCCGGGGTACTGCGGAATCGCGGTTGGATACCGAGTTTCATCCGCGACCGGAAACGCCGCCGACCAGTGCCGAACATCCCACGCCCCGCCCGAGACGGCCGTCTCCGGCAGATCTTGCCGATCGGGCAGCAGGCACCAGAAACCACACCACCACGAGCGCCGACAACAAGGGCCCGGGCAACAGCCGCACAGGCAAGAACGGAACCGCCACACCCGGCCCGGTAAAAGGGTCGGCGGCTCCGAGGAACGGAACCGCGGTCAATGGGACCGGCGCGCACGGCACGGGAGGCCACGGATCAGGGGTGCACGCGCCCACGTCCGGGGGTCCCCGACACCCGTCGCCGGCGTCGGTTGCCGCCGCCACGCCGACCGGCAAGGGCACGCGAGTGAGCGCGCCGAAGCCGTCGGATATGGCCGTGATGTCGGCCCACATCACCAAGACCGGCCTCACCAAGGACGCGGCGGCGCCTGCGCCGGGTCGACGCAGGCGCGGCAATCGTCGTCCGGAGCGCTCGGAGCGTTTGCGCACTGTCCGGGAGACGTCGGCGGGTGGGCTGGTGATCTCCGATCTCGATCTACCGGTTGACAAACTGTCGGCGGCCTTGATCGGCCGCGTGGACCGACGTGGGCGCATGATGTGGTCGCTACCGAAGGGCCACATCGAGAGCGGGGAGACCGCCGAGCAAACCGCGGTCCGCGAGGTGGCCGAGGAGACCGGCATCCAGGGCCTGGTGGTCGCGCCGCTGGGCAAGATCGACTATTGGTTCGTCAGCGAGGGTCGACGCATCCACAAGACCGTGCACCACTACCTGTTGCGCAGTGTCGGCGGCGAGCTCTCCGATGCGGACTACGAGGTCAGCGAGGTGGCGTGGGTGCCGCTGCACGAACTACCCCGTCGACTGACGTACTCTGACGAGCGACGACTGGCCCGTATGGCCCGCGGTGTCATCGCCGACCTCGCCGCCGACCCCCAGCGGTTGGCCCAGTCCGAGGCCGAGAGCAGTCGCACAGAACCCAACGCCTATGAGAGAGCCGCAGCCGCCCGCAACCAGCGCCGAAACGAGCCGCCTCCAGCGGCGCCCTCGCGTCGGCGCCGGAGGCGTCACCGCCGCCCCGCGGCGGGTGATGGCTAAACGCTCGTCGGGGCTCGCATGGTGGGCTCGCTTCTGCACGGTCGTCGCGGTGGCGGTGCTGACGATGTTGTCGGCGGCCCCGGCCGCGGTGGGGTCGGCCGCCCCGGCGCCCGGCAACGACGCCACCGCACCACCGGATCGGTTTGCCCAGATCATCATCGATTCGATGACGCCGTCGATGGTCACCAGCAGTTCGGCTTCCACGGTGGCGATCTCCGGACATGTGATCAACACCAGTAGCCGCACGCTGCGTGATCTGGGTATCCGGCTCGAGCGGGGCGATGCACTGACCGATGCCGCACAGTTGCGGTCCGCGCTGGCCGGTGACCACCCACCGATCGCTGCGGCCACCGACTTCACCGATCTGTCCTCGGACACCCTGAGTCCGGGAGCGCAGGCGAGCTTTTCGATGACGGTGCCGTTGTCGGGTCCAGGTGGTCTGGAGATCTCGCAGCGAGGGGTGTATCCGCTGCAACTGAACGTCAACGGCCTACCCGATTACGGCGGAGTTGCCCAGGTCGCCGGATCGCGCACGCTGCTGCCGGTGTTGTCATTGCCGCCGGACCGGAGTCGGGCGGCCTCCTACACCGATCCGGGCAGCGACGCATCGTCGGTGACTCCCGGTCTCGGTACCGACGGCTCGGTGTCCGCCGACACCTCCAGCCCGTCGCGATTCACCCTGTTGTGGCCGATCGCCGCGCCCCCGCAGCTCGCTCCGGGCACCCTCGGCGGGAGCACCGAACCGGTGCGGCTGATCAGCGAAGACATGGCCCGCTCCTTGTCGCCGGGTGGTCGGTTGGATTCGGTGCTCGCGCCGCTGCGGGCGGTCGCTGACGCCGCACCGCCGTCGGCGCCCAACTCAGACGCACCGTCGGCCGCAATCCCCGGACCGGGTGCACAGTCCGGTCCGACCTCGGACCTCGCACGCAGCATGTGCCTGGCCATCGACCCGAATCTGCTCGTCACGGTGCGCGCGATGTCACTGGGCTATGTGGTCTCCTCCGATCCGTCCGACCCGACGTCGTCGACCGTGCCGGGCACCGGTCAAGACGCGGCAACCACCTGGCTCGACCAGCTCCACGACGTCGCCTCACGACTGTGCGTGGTGGCCTTGCCCTTTGCCGGGGCGGACCTCGCAGCACTCGCCGAGATCGGCAATTCGGGCCTGACCGCGGCCGCACTGGACTCACCCGCCGACGTCGTCGACTCCATTCTCGACGTCAAAAGCGTTCGAGGACTAACTATTCCGTCCCTAGGCGCGATCAACCAGGCGGGCGCATCACTGCTTGAGGACACCAAGCACACCCTCATGCTGACCTCCGCGGGCAATCTGTCGACCACGCAACCGCAAAGCACTGGCGCCTACCGCGTCGGACCACTGGTCGCGCAGTCCTACGACGAGCCGGTGACCGCCGCACTCGCGGCTCTCGGAACCGACCCGTCGACACCGGCGATCACACCTGCCGACCAAATGGTCGACCTCGCTGCGGAGTCGCCCCTGAGCAGACGTCAGGCAGGCATCGGCGCGCTGGCCTTCGCCGCGATCGACACTCCCGATAACTCGCGCGGAGACTCCGAGCAAGGCTCCGTCGCCCCGACGGCGGAGCAGCCGACGACCGGTCGCTCGCAGGTGGTTCTTCCGTCCCTGTACTGGTCGCCGACCACCGACGACGCCAATGCGCTCATCTCCACCGCCGAGGTGCTGTTGGGTGCCCGGGTAGCCACCCCCACCCCGCTGACCAGCGTCGTCGACACAGCGGACGCGGCGCGCACCGACGCCCGGCTGGCCCCGCTGCCCGGTGTGGGACCGGTGACATCGGTCTCGGTGCCCCTGCCGGAGCAGACGGCGACCGTGATGCGTGAGCAGGCCGACCTCAGCTACCAGCTGCAGGGCTCGCTGGTGAGTTCGGCCGACGTGGAGACCACCCCGGAGCGATACCTGGCGCCACTACGCGAGGACATCCTGCGCTCGCTGACCGTTCCCGCCCGAGCCGGCGCTGCGACGCGCACCCGTCTGGCCGACACCCGGGCACAGACGATCCGTGCGGTCACCTCGACGCTGGATCGCATGCGGGCCGCGGTGACGATCCTCGACCCGGGCGGTCGCTACACGCTCGCCTCCGAACGCAGCCCACTGCTCCTGGTGGTTCGCAACGATCTGGCGTTGCCCATTCGGGTGGACATCAGGACCAGCGCGCCCGGAGACCTCGACATCGGCGATGTCGGAACGATCGAGATCCCGGCACGCGGCACGCGCCAGTTGCAACTGCCGACGCGGGCCCATACCTCCGAGGCGATCACCGTCACCATCTCGATCGCGACGGTCACCGGCCTGACGATGGGCTCCGACATCCGGCTCTCGGTGCACTCCAACGCCTACGGCAAGGCGTTGTTCATCATCACGATCATCGCCGGTGCCGCCCTGGTGCTGCTGACCGCACGGCGACTCTGGCACCGTTTCCGCGGCGAACCCGACCCGGCCGACGCCGACCGCCCCGAGCCCGACGAGCAGGAGCGATTGCTCGCCGCGGCAAGCTATCAGCAACGACGACGTACTCTGCACATCGAAGAAGTTCATTCGGGTGCGTGGTCGGACGACGCGGGGTACTCGTGGCCACCGGATTCCGAGCGGGCCGACGATGCCGGTGCGGTCCGGACCTCGCCAGGCGGTCACGGGTCTGAGGACCCGGGTGACCACCACGCCGACCACGGATCCACCGACGGTCCGGCTCCCGGTCCGAAGCCCTACGAGCCGGAACCGGCGGCGAATCCGACGACCCCGGCAGAGCACAGCAGCACCCCACCGAGATGACCGACAAGGCAGGCGAATGAGCGAGCGCGGACCGGGCCAACCACCACGTCGCGCCGCACCTCGCCGCATTCCCCCTACACCGGCTCCGGAACGACAGATTCCCGACCGTCGAACCCCGCCCCGCCGGACTGGGTCCCGGCAGGGCCGGCCCAGCCAGAGCCAGCCCCGACCGACCGACGGACCGGCCCGTCAGAGTCCCACCCGGTCGGGACCACCACCGTTGGCCGGCCCGCTCGCCGACGCCCCGCCGCTGTCGAGCGAACCGGTCGCTCCCGAGACCCGACATGGGGGCACAAGCAGCGCCGCGCACGGCGGCACCGCGCCACCCGCGCGGGCCCCGCGTCGCACCCCGACCCCGACGCTCGACCGCAACCCCCGGTCCGACGAAACCCGACCGGAGGACACCTCGTCCGACGAGTCCGGCACCGGACTCGCACGCGACTCCGATTCGAGCGTCCTGCGGACCAGCGGGTCCATCGCGATCGCCACCCTGGCCAGCCGCATCACCGGATTCGTCCGGACAGTGCTCATCCTGGCCCTGCTCGGCGGCTCGGTGGCATCGGCCTTCCAGGCTGCCGACGTCCTACCGAACATGATCGCCGAGATCCTGCTCGGCGCGGTCCTCACCGCCATCGTCATCCCGCTGCTGGCCCGCGCCGAAGCCGAGGATCCCGACGGCGGTGCGTCGTTCATCAACAAGATCTTCACGCTGACCGTCGTCGTGCTGGGTATCGGCACTGTCGCCGCAGTCGCCGCGGCACCCGTGCTGACCAGCCTCAACATCGACAACGCCACACAGCGTCCGCTGGCGACCGGACTGGCCTACTTCCTGCTCATCGAGATTCTCTTCTACGGGCTGACCGCATTGTTCACCGCGATCCTGAATCTGCGCGGCTATTTCAAGCCCGGAGCGTGGGCGCCCGTCCTCAACAACGTCGTCCAGATCAGCGCACTCATCGGGTATTGGCTGATGCCCGGCCAATTGACGCTCAACCCGTTCCGGATGACCGACCCGCAGTTGCTGGTTCTCGGCATCGGCTGCGCGATGGGCGTCGTGTTGCAGGCGCTGGTGCTGTTGCCCTACCTGCGTCGTGCCGGTATCCGGCTACGCGTCGAGTGGGGGCTCGACGCACGGTTGCGCACGTTCGGGAACATGGCACTGGCGATCGTCTCCTACGTCGCGATCCTGCAGGTCGGTCTCATCGTCACCTATCGCATCGCGTCGGCCGCCACCGAAACCGGTATCAGCGTCTACGTCACGCACTGGCAGCTGTTGCAGCTGCCCTACGGCGTGCTCGGCGTGACGATTCTGACCGCGATCATGCCGCGGCTCTCGCGCAATGCCGCCGGCGACGACACCAAGGCCGTCGTCGACGACATGTCGCTGGCCACCCGGCTCACCATGGTCGCGTTGGTGCCCGTCGTCGCCTACATGACCTTCTTCGGCCCGGCCATCGGCGTCTCGGTATTCAACCTCGGCCGCTTCGATGCGCACGTGGCCACGCAGCTGGGGTCGACGCTCGCCTGGGGTGCCTTCACCCTGATCCCCTATGCGATGACGCTGGTGCAGTTGCGCGTGTTCTACGCCCGTGAGGATGCGTGGACGCCGACCTTCATGGTCCTTGGGATCACCGTCGTGAAGATCGCCGCCTCCTATCTCGGCCCGGTGTTGTTCTCCGATCCCGACCTCGTGGTGCGCTGGCTGGCCCTGTCCAACGGTCTCGGCTATCTCGTCGGCGCGGTCGTCGGTCACTATCTGTTGCGCAGCCGATTGCGCGCCGATGCCCGCGATCCACGTGACGCCGAACTGACCAACGTCACCCGCACGACAGTGGTGACGCTTGCGGTCTCCGTCGGCAGCGCTTTCGCGGTGTGGTTGATCGCCGAGATCTCGGGCCTGCACCTGGCGACACAGCACGGCAAGATCGGGTCGATCGCCTACCTTCTGCTCACCGCAATCGTGGTGCTCGGCGTGATCTATGCGGGCCTGGCGGCGGCCGGTCTTCCCGACGTGGTCTCCGTTCTGATGTCGGTGCGACGCGTGGTCGGTCGGTTCATCCCGGTCGTTGCTCCGACCGGCGAACCGCAACAGCAACCATCGGCAACGATCACGGTTCAGTTTCCGCGGGTCACCAGCGACGAATCGCTACCGTACTCTGGTCAGGTACAGGTCGTTCGACGGTTCGATCGCGGTTCCGCGACGTGGCAGTCGTATGCGGTGCACACCGGTGGCGCCGCGGGCGGCGCCGGTGCGGCGCCGTGGACCCCGCCCCAACGACCCCCGGACATGCGCTATCGGAGGAGAGGAGTTCGCCGCGTGAACGAGAGCGGAATCGACGCCACACCGGAATCTCCGATCGGATCGACCGAACGCGGCGTCGCCACCGCGTCCGATACCGCCACATCTCCGGAAAGACCGGCCGCACAAACGTATTCGGTCAGTGGCTCAGACGGCGGTCAGCTGTCCAACGCGGCGCCCGCCACCCCGGTCGATCCCGACCGCGCCGAGCCCATCCGTCCGGCGCGACGTCGCGGACCCCGCCTCGTGCCGGGCGCAGCGGTCGCCGGCGGTCGGTACCGCCTGCTCGAACATCACGGTGGCACACGGGGTCTGCAGTTCTGGAAGGCCCAGGACATCAACCTCGACCGCGAGGTCGGACTGACCTTCGTCGACGCCGAACAGCTCGCACCCCCACCGGACAAGGCAGCGCCGAGCAAATCCGGCGACACCGGACCGCAGGCCGTGCTCACCCGAACGTTGCGTCTTGGCCAGATCAGCTCGGCGGGCGTCGCCCGCGTGCTCGACGTGGTCCGCGGCTCATCGGGCGGCATCGTTGTGGCCGAATGGGTTCAAGGTTCCTCGCTGTCGGAGGTCGCGGCCACGCATCCGTCACCGATCGGTGCCGCACGTGCGGTCCGCGCGCTGGCAGCCGCCGCTGAGGCCGCACATCGCTCCGGCGGCGCCCTGTCCATCGATCACCCGGATCGCGTTCGCATCTCCGCCGAGGGCAACGCGGTGCTCGCCTTCCCCGGTACCCTCGCCGGCGACGATGCCACCTCCGATGTGCGCGGACTCGGAGCGGTGCTCTACGCGCTGCTGCTGCAACGGTGGCCGCTCGACGGCTCCACCGGTTCTGAGCTGGTGACCAGCCTCACCACGACCACCCCGGTCGGCGGACTGGCAATCGCCTCACCCGCCGCCGACGGCGAGGGCCCCATCGAACCGCGCGAGGTGGAACCAGAGGTACCGTTCGAAATCTCCGCCGTCGCCGCCCGCGCGTTGGCGGGAAGTCGTGGAATCCGCACTGCCGCAACGGTTCAGCACGTTCTAGATCAGGCCACCGTCGTCGACCTCAAGACGGACATGATCCCCGCGCTCGGTGACTCCGACGAGCCGCCGGTGTCGATCGGCCCGTCTGGTCGGAGGGGTTCTGACGAGCCCGCGCGCAGCAACCGGACTGTCGCACTGCTGGTCGGGGTGGCCCTGCTCGTGCTGTTCGTCGTGATCGCCCTGGTGGTGTGGCTCACCGGTGTCTTCGGCGGCGGTGACGAGCAGACAGACATCAACACATTCCTGTCGTCGACCACCTCGGCGCCTGCACCGGCATCCGGCGGAGGCGTACCGATCGCGCTGCGCTCGGCGACCCTTGTCGACTATTCGGGACAGCCCGGTGACAATCCTGAGCTGGCCCGCAACGTGATCACCGGAGCCGGAACCGGTTGGCGCAGCGACACTTACCGCACCGCCGACTTTGGCAACCTCAAACAGGGGCTCGGCCTGATGCTGGATCTCGGATCACCGCGATCGGTCAAGTCCGTCTCGATCACCACCACCACACCGGGATTCGCGGTTTCGCTGCGCGGCGCGCAGAGCGCCGATGCCACCCTGGCCCAGACAACCCCACTCGCACAGCAGACCGTTGATCAACCCGACACCACACTGTCGATCGCCAGTGCCGCGCAGTCGCGGTATCTGCTGGTGTGGATCACTTCGCTGCCCGGCACGGGGAGCAGCTACCAGGTGCAGATCTCCACGATCAACGCGACGAGCTGACCCCGTCGGGCGCCGAGGAGGCATCCCCGGTCGTCGGGCTCCACCCGGGGGGACCGAAGATATAGCCGAGCTTGGCACGCCAGCCCTCGGCCGCCCGCACATCACCGACGATGGAGACGTACTCGTGCGTCTGCAGTGTCCAGATATTGTAGGTTCCAACAGGTGTGGTCAGCCCATAGTGTGGCCGATGCGCCTCGGCGCGAAACGATCCGAACATCCGATCCCACAGGATGAACACGCCGGCATAGTTGCGGTCGAGGTACTCTGGGTCGCTGCCGTGATGCACCCGATGATGTGACGGGGTGTTGAAGACGAATTCGATGAGCCGCCACATGCGGTCGATGTGTTCGGTGTGAATCCAGAACTGGTACACCAGATTCACGCCATAGCTGGCGAACACCACCGCAGGCGGGATACCCAGGAACGGCAGCGGTAGCCACATCACCAGCGCGGCACTGATATTCCACTTCTGCCGCAACGCGGTTGCGAAGTTGAAGTACTCGCTCGAGTGATGGGCCTGATGTGTCGCCCATACCAACCGGACCCGGTGGGAGATGCGGTGATTCCAGTAGTAGAGGACGTCGACGGCGACGAATCCGATCACCCACACGTACCAGGAACCGATCGGTAGCTGCCACGGCGCGAGGTAAGCGAAGATCGCCGTGTAGACCACCAGCCCAGCGAGCTTCCACACCGCGCTCGTGACTATCGACACCAGTCCCATCGAGATGCTGGCCCGAGCGTCCCGCTTGTCGTAGGCACCGACCGCTGGCCGGCGTTCGACGGCAGGAACAGTGTCCTCGGCATCGGTCGCCCGTTCCTCGAGTTTCCAGGCCGCGCACCATTCCAGCACCAGCAGCGCCAGGAAGAACGGTATCGCGAGCACTGTCGGTTCACGCATCGGGTCGGGAAGTAGGTCGAGCACGGTGTCGTTCTCCGGTGATTGTCGAATAATCTGACACAGGATCGTGTCAGATGCTGCGTGTGACACGCTAGCGTGTCAGATGACGGGTTGTCCACGGTTCCCGTTGGATCGCACACACCGAAAGGGGAGCACCTTGCCGCCGTCCCGAGAGCAGCGCCGTTCCCTGGAGCCCGAGTCCGCGGAGGGACGCCGGTACGGAGGCGCGGAGGCCGACGAGCGGCGCGCCCGCCGGAGACGCGCCTTCATCGACGCCGGCCTCCAGCTGTTCGGGGAGCTCGGCTATCCCGCGGTGACGGTCAAACGGCTCTGCGATGAGGCCGGTCTGACCCAGCGCTACTTCTACGAGTCGTTCGCCGACCGTCCCGCGTTGCTGATCGCCGTATACGAGCGCTGCGTCGAGGTCACCCGAACCGCAACCGTGGGTGCCGCCGCGGGGTATGTCCTCCACCCGGCAGGTGTCGCGCCCGACGCGGTCCGCGCAGCAGCCCGCGACACCCTCGGGGCGTTCCTCGCAACGCTGACCGGTGATCCGCGCCGCGCACGCGTGATGCTCGTCGAGGTTGTGGGGGTGGATCCGGCGGTGGAGTCGACTCGCCTGCGCGCCATCCATGACTGGGCGAATCTCATTCTCGTGCTGGCGATGGGGGAGCGCGAGGTGTCGTCGGCACAACATCTTGCCGCGGTCGGACTCGTCGGCGCGGTCACGCAATTGCTCGTTGATTGGTATTTCACGAATGTCGCGCCCGATCCGGTGGATATCGGTGCTGCACCCACCGACCTCGACGTCATGCTCGACGTCTGTGTCGATATGTTCGCTGCCACCTACGATCAGCTCATGCGGTGAGAGGGTTCGGTGTCATCTTCCTTTCCCTCGCCGGACTATCGGCGCAGAATTTCCTCGCGCGGTCGGCCATGATGGGGTGATGGCACACACCGAACTCGACGACCGGGTAGTTGCATTTCTCACCGAGGGCACGCGTACCGGAAAGGTGGCATTCGTCTCCGCGTCCGGACAAGCGCTCGTCACGCCCATCTGGTTCATCGTGGATGACGGTGTCCTCGTGTTCAATACCGGGGCAGACACCGCAAAAGGGCGAGCGCTCAGCCGTGACCGGCGACTCACAGTGCTCGTCGACGACGAGCGCCCGCCCTTCTCCTTCGTTCAGGTTCAAGGCACCGCGCAGATCGGTGAGGATCCCGCCGATCTCCTCGATACCGCAACACGTATCGCTGCCCGATATATGGGGCCGGATCTCGCCGACGCGTACGGCAGGCGTAACGCGGTACCCGGCGAGCTTGTCGTCCGCCTCACGCCCACCAAGGTGAATGCGGTATTCGACATCGCCGACTGATCGCAGATCCGAATTTCCGTTCCACCGGCGATTCGGTGGGCACCACAGAGTCGGCGATTCTCTCTCGCTGACCGAGGCCGGCAATCGCACTCGATTCGCCGCGGGTGTTTCAGGAGTGTCGATAACTGTTGGACTGCAAGCTGATTGAAATATCCCGCACGAGTCGTAGATGTCGCACCACCGAGCCGAGATGCCCCATCTGACGCTGCTGGTGGCGTCGAGCGAGGGTTGCCGTCGAGCGCCGTCGGCGTCCCTCCGCGCAGCCGGTGCACACATATGCGACGTGGGGCCCACAGCGTGCGTTATTCTCGTCGCGTGGCTAAAAGACAAGTAGTGTCGTTCATAGATGACCTCGACGGCCGTGAGCTCGATATCGACGATGCTCACACCATTTCTTGGTCGTGGTCGGGCGTCGAATACCAGATCGATGTGTCGTCGGCGAATCTCGACAAGATCGAAAACGGTCGTGTTCCGGTCGCCAGACTGCTCGAGGTATCGACCCGGGTTGGTGGCCGTAAACAGTCGACCGCGCCAAAGGTCAGTACCCCCGCGGCGAGCGCGGAATCGTCGTCGAGTTCAGCACGCCCGTCCACCAAGGTGATTCGCGAGTGGGCGCAGGAAGCGGGCTACGAGGTGCCGCTGCGTGGCCGACTCCCGAAGGAAATCCTCGACGCTTACGACGCGGCACACTGACCTGCTCCCTAATCCCACGATCAATGAACAGACCCGGTACCTGATTCACGACGTCGACTGACGTCGGGGTATCGGGTCTTCTCCTTCGATGGATACTCCTCACGCCTGTAATGCGCGGCCGTATCTCCGGGTGATCGCATCCTGGAGTGCGGCGGCCACGGGTCGGCAGAACCTGGTCAAGAGGGTGGCCGGCCTCGAAAAGGCGGTGATCGACAACTGAACCGACTCGTCAGACATCAGACGCAGTTCGAATCGTTCCTCACCCATTTCCGGATGCCCGGGCAGCGTCCCGTATGTAAACCCGGCCATGGTCTCGTCCGACTCCACTGCGACGATCGCGACAGGTGCCCGCACGGCATTCACCCTCCCGATCCGTAGTCCCAATATGGCCACCGCATTATCGGTGATGGTGGGATGCGACGTGGCGACCGCAATATTCGCGCGCAGTTGGATCTGCCAGGACAGCATGGCCTCGCGCGCTACTTCGAAATGATTACGGCCGCTGCCCAATTGCGTCCGCAAGTGGACGTGCCGATAGCCGGTGGGCATCACCCCGGTCGTCTCGCCGACTTCCGAATAGGTGAATTCCTCGGCACCCAGCCGTCGTACTTCGACATCGTCGAGGAGTCGCAGTCGGGTGTGGGGCACCTCCTGACTGTAGCCGCGAACGGTATGGAAGGCTGGCGCTCAAGGATTTCCGGGAGCGTCCGGAGGGCATGTCCTGGATGTCTCACGGTGACTCCAGGACCGGGATCGGCGTGGAGATCTTGGTCACGGCTCTGCAATGCGGTAGCAAATCGCGCCTTTCTGATATCCGATCTTCCTCGGAAGGCACCCCCGGGGCGACGGACTTGATAACCGCTCCGGGGAGCACACCATGCCCACGTTCATTCTCTACCGTGACGTAGACGGATTCCAGGTGGGCGGCACCGGTGTGGTCGCCGAGAGCGTCGAATGCACCGACGCAAGCGAACCCCTTGGGTGGCCGGCGAACACCGCTCGCCCGCGGCGTGGACAGGATTGCCGATGTCGAGGCAATTCATGGTCATCACGGTGCATCAACAATCCAATGGACAACACCGGCCGGGTAGCGATCCCGGCTGAGCCCCGCGCACGTTCGACAGCGCGACCTGCACGAGTATGTCGGCGACCGGTTGGGTTACGCCGCAAGCACTTCCGGAGGGAATACATCAAGGGAGTCCACTCGATGACATCGACCACCGCCTCCCCTGCGGCCCTCGGTCGCGTGGCTCGCGGACACGCGATTGATCCAGGTCTGCCGACCGTCGACGCGGTTGTCCACAGGCACCGCACCACGACTATCCGACCCCCGGCCCGGCCCACTACTCTCGATCCCATGTCCGGGGGGACCCACTCGCCACAGGGCGATACACGCAGCGACGAGCAACTGCTCGCCGCGCACACCCATGGCGATCCCACCGCATTCACCACACTCATCACCCGACACCACACCTACCTGTGGAATGTCGCCCTGCGCACCACACGAGACCCCGACGATGCCGCCGACGCCCTGCAGGAGGCACTGTTTTCGGCTCACCGAACCGCAGGCTCCTTTCGCGCCGAGGCACGTGTATCGAGCTGGTTGCATCGCATCGTGGTCAACGCTTCGCTGGATCGACTGCGGCGCAACGCGGCTCGCCGCACGGTGCCACTACCGGAGTTTGACTCCGCGATTCTCGTCGACCACACCGACGACTATCAGCGCGTCGACCTGACCGAGACGATCTCTCGAGCGCTCGACGAATTGCCGGCGGGTCAGCGCGCGGCGGTCCTCGCACTCGACGTCGAGGGCTACTCCATCTCGGAGGCTGCGCAATTGCTCGGCGTGCCCGAGGGCACGATCAAGAGTCGGAGTTCGCGCGGACGGCTACGCCTGGCCGCTCTGCTGGGTCATCTCCGTCACGAGTCGGTGCGGGACGGGTCGGAGCGAGGCCGGGCGTGAACACCGGCTCGAACGTCATGGAACTCCTGGAGGTCCTGCTGCGTCCAACTACTCGTGGGTCCCATAACGACCGGGTTCCCACCGGGTACAGCGACTTGACACGAGGGGAGCGCGGATGACCGACGAGTACCAGCGCTCTGAAGAGTCACCGAGCCTTCCGGAACCACCGTATTCCGTGGATCAGCTGACCGATCTCGATGCCGGCATACTCGAACCCACCCTCGCCATGCACATCCGTTCCCGACTTGCCGACGACCCCGGAGCTCGGAAGGTTCTCGCGGCATTGAAGGATCTGCGTGTCGATCTGCGCGATCTCCCCGTGTCCGAGCGGCCAGTGCCCGAGTGGGTTGACGCGCGCACGCAGCAAACGCTCGCCCGAATCGCCGCGGAGGTCGGCAGCGGCAGGGGTGCCGACGGAAGTGGCGACGGCGGTCGGGACGACGAGAGTTCCGACACGGTGGTCACACAATTTCGACGCCGTCGGCAGCTGCGCTCTGCCCCGCAGGCAGTGGCTCTGCTCTCGGTGGCCGCAGCCGTCCTCATTGCCGTCATCGTGGGTGTCGTCCTGGTCAACCACTCGGCCCAGACCGGCGCTGCGAACCGTGTGCAGGCCGATGGCATCCCCATGAGTTCGTCTGTTGCGCGCACCGTCACTACACCGGGTGCCGCAACAGTGCTGTCCGTGCTCGGCCGGACCGACGGTGCACCGTTCACCTCCACCGCTGCATTACGCCGGTGCACCGCTGCCAACGGTGTCTCTGCCGCGACACCGATTCTGGGGTCGGGACCGGTGACGGTCAACGGCGTCCGCCAGGTCGTGATTCTGCTTGCCACCGGGACGGCCGGGCGGTTCCTGGCGCTCGTGGTCGGCCCCGAATGTGATTCCGGCAACCCGGCCACGATCTCGCGCACGATCATCGGGGGATGACCCCGGCGAGAACGCTCGGGTATATCGTTCGTCCACCATGCAGCCGAATCATCCGATCGCTCGTCGTGGGGCCGACGCGTCGGGGAACATGTCCGCATACCCTTGTGTTGAATGCCAGGTACGTACGGCTCACCGGCCGATACGTCGATGACGCGGAGGACGAATTGACCCAGTCAGACAACCAGCAGATCCACGAGCTGATCATCGTCGGATCCGGGCCTGCCGGTTACACCGCGGCGGTTTACGCGGCTCGCGCCGAACTCGCCCCGCTCGTCTTCGAGGGGACACAGTTCGGCGGCGCTCTGATGACGACCACCGAGGTGGAGAACTTCCCGGGATTCCAGAACGGCATCCAGGGTCCGGCACTTATGGACGAGATGCGGGAGCAGGCAATCCGCTTCGGCGCCGACCTGCGCATGGAGGACGTCGACGAACTCCGGCTCAACGGCGTGATCAAGGAGGTCGTGGCGTCCGGTGAGACCCACCGCGCCCGCGCGGTCATCCTCGCGATGGGTGCCGCCGCGCGCTACCTCGGTATCGACGGTGAGCAAGAGTTGCTCGGCCGCGGCGTCTCGGCCTGCGCGACTTGCGACGGCTTCTTCTTCAAGGACCAGGACATCGCGGTCATCGGCGGCGGTGACTCGGCGATGGAAGAGGCCACGTTCCTCACGAAATTCGCGCGTTCGGTAACCCTGATCCACCGCCGGGAGGAATTCCGGGCCTCGCGCATCATGCTCGATCGTGCCCGCAACAACGACAAGATCCGGTTCGTCACCAACGCCGCGGTCAGATCCGTCATCGGTGACGGGTCGGTCACGGGTCTGGAATTGATAGACACCCGCAGTGGCGACACGCGGACGGTGGATGTGACCGGCATGTTCGTCGCCATCGGTCACGACCCGCGGAGCGAACTCGTCCGCGGCCAGGTCGACCTCGATTCCGACGGATACGTCCAGGTCCAGGGCCGGACCACCTATACGTCGCTGCCCGGTGTCTTCGCCGCGGGCGATCTCGTCGACCACACCTATCGGCAGGCCATCACCGCGGCGGGCAGCGGATGCGCGGCGGCGATCGACGCCGAGCGGTGGTTGGCCGAACAGGGCGACATCGACACCACCCAGGTCGAGGCCGACCTCATGGTCGTCGACGCACACAGCTGACCCAGTCGCGCCGAACCCAAGCGGCATTCACAACCCCGACTCATCACAGGAGGAAATCATCATGGGAGCACACACCGTCGCCGTCACCGACGACACGTTCTCCGACGCCGTACTCGGCTCCGACAAACCGGTACTTGTCGACTTCTGGGCCACCTGGTGCGGTCCATGCCGCATGGTCGCACCGGTTCTCGAGGAGATCGCCGACGCACACAGCGACAAGCTGACCGTAGCGAAACTCGACGTCGACGCGAACCCGGCGACCGCACGTGATTTCCAGATCATGTCGATCCCGACGTTGATCCTGTTCGAGAACGGACAGCCCACCAAGACCATCGTCGGCGCCAAGGGCAAGGCCGCACTGCTACGCGAGCTCGATTCGGTGGTCGGCACCAACGCCTGACATCGTTGGCGATGGTATAGCGACAGGCACGGTCAGCAACATTCAGGCTGGTGACGGTGCCTGTCGCAACATTGTGACCTGCTCGAGTTTGGCCCACATCGGTCGACCTGAAAGAATGCTCGTGATTCTGCCGAGTGCGTTTCCGGGAGTACCGGCGTCGAATCGCGATCCGCGCGGACACTGATTGTTCGTCGCGACCAAGGAGTCTGAAGATGCCGCAATTCCGACTGGGTGATCAAGGCTCGGCAGTCGCCGAGATCCGTTCGATCCTCGCCGGACAGGGTCTTCTCAGCACAACTCGCGGCCGACACGCCGCCGAGGCTGACACGCCGGGCGACACTTTCGACGCCGACACCGACCAGGCAGTGCGGGCCTTCCAGCAGCAGCGGGGCCTCATCGTCGACGGAATCGTCGGACCCGCGACCTACCGCGCATTGCGCGAGGCCTCCTATCAACTCGGTGCACGTGTGCTCGCGTTCCGCTTCTCGGCGCCGATGGTCGGCGACGACGTCGCACAGCTACAGAACCGCCTACAGAACCTCGGCTACTACACCGCGCTGGTCGACGGCGTCTTCGGCGAGACAACCCACAACGCTGTCTGCCTCTATCAGAGCGAATACGGGCTCTTCGCCGACGGAATCTGCGGGCCCGCCACTCTGCGCTCTCTCGAACGGCTCGGTACCCGAGTGACCGGTGGCTCGCCTCTCGCCATCCGCGAAGAAGAGCACGTTCGTCGTTCCGGCCCGCAATTATCTGGCAAGCGCATCGTCATCGATCCCGGATCCGGTGGGCTACATGACCTTTCGACCGGTGATCTCGCCGACACGGAAAGTCGCCTCCTGTGGGATCTCGCTGCCCGCCTCGAAGGCCGGATGTCGGCGGCCGGCATGGAGACCTTCTTGTCACATGATGGTCGGGGTCGGCCCACCGACGAGGAGCGCGCCCGGGTCGCGAACATGATCGACGCCGATGTCATGATCTCCCTGCGGGTCGGGCATTATCCGAATTCGGCGGCGAACGGCGTGGCGGCCTTCTACTTCGGCAACAGCCACGGGTCGTTCTCGACCATCGGTCGCAACTTGGCCGGCTTCGTCCAACGCGAGGTTGCCGCGCGGACCCCGTTGACGGACTGCCGCACTCACGAACGCACGTGGGAACTGTTGCGGCTCACCAGGATGCCGGTCATCATCCTCGACGTCGGCTACATCACCAACCCCGAAGACGCTCGGGTTCTCGAGGGCGCCGACTACCGCAACGTCATCGCGGAGGCCATCCTCGTCGCCGTCAAGCGACTCTATCTGCTCGGCGATGACGATCGGCCCACAGGGACATACACCTTCGCCGATCTTCTTGCTGCCGAAGAAATCTCCTGATCCGATTCGCGCAAAGCGTCGCGCTACTTGGCTTTTCGGCGAGGCTCTAGAGTCGGCGTCCCACCGGGGCGAGGGTTCGTTCCCGACCCATCATGTCAATCGACGCCATCACCACCAGCTTCTCCAGAGCCCCCTCGACCTCCGACTTCCACCCGAGGCCTTCATCGAGCTCCAACCGCAGCCGGGGGAAGCGGGAGTGAGATGCAATGACATCAAATCCTGATGCTTTCAGGAATGCAGCGTCGAGCAGGCATCGAGTGCACAGATCTGGCTGTGGGTTGTCCAGGATTTCGCGTGCGACGCTGACGATCTCCTCGTCCGACCACTCACTGATGTCGCGCATCCCCGGAGTCGCGTCAGGTGTCGGGTTACGACGCGCCGTGCCGGAACCCCCACCGTCCGGCCCTCCGCCACGAACCAATCCGAATGCCTCAACCGCGCGGACACCGCGACGCATGAGGTCGACCAGCACGGCATCGAGTAGGGGAGTGGCCACCTCCTCATAACCGGGCTCGACTTGGATGGAAGTGAGGAGGAGGGCGTCGGCGCTGACCGGCGATGTCGGGAACAACCGAGATCGTGGGACACGTCCGGGCGGTGCATAGAACGCCGTGCCGACGATGACTCCGGTTGCCGGATCGGTGGCGAGCTGACCGCATGCACCCCACTCCAAGAGCACCGAAGAGATCCACGCCTCCTTGTCGAACTCGCTCTCGAACGGAGCGCGTGCAACGCCGCGACTGACCACCTCGGTAGCCTCCGCAGACTCGGGCCGATCCAGCGGGCCAGCCATGCTTGGCTCGACCTCCCAGAAGACACACCGACGCGCATGCGGAGGTAGTGACTCGAACGACTCGAGAGTCAGCCGCGAGACCACCGGTTCCATGTCAGCTCATCCATCCCATCGCCACACCGCCGTCGGAAGACGCCGCCACACCGGAAATGCTTGTGCCATAACGGTATTCGGTTCCAGCCGATGCGCTCTCGCATTGTTTCGTCACAGTGACGTTGCTCCCGCGGGTGGAAGGTAGTGGAAAATCTTCGGCAAAAGTCACTTACCCGGATCGATCACTCCAACGATTCGCTGGAGGTCATCCACCGAACCGAACTCGACGACGATCTTGCCTTTCCGCTTACCCAGACTGACCGTGACGCGAGTTTCTAGACGATCCGACAGTCGTTCGGCAAGGTCGTGGAGGCCGGGCATCTGCATCGGTTTGCGCTTGGCGGTCGGCAAGGGGGTCGTCGATCCGCCGTCATGGTTTTCGAGAGTGACCGCTTCTTCGGTCGCACGGACCGACATTCCTTCCGCGACGATACGCGCCGCCAACGCCTCCTGAGCATCGCTTCCGGTCTCGAGAGACAACAGCGCGCGAGCGTGTCCTGCGGACAGAACCCCGGCCGCGACGCGTCGCTGGACCGGAATGGGTAGCTTGAGCAACCTGATCATGTTGGTGATCACCGGGCGCGATCGCCCGAGCCGCGCGGCCAACTCCTCATGTGTCACGTCAAACTCTTCAAGGAGTTGTTGGTACGCGGCCGCCTCCTCGAGCGGATTCAGCTGCGCACGGTGAATGTTCTCCAGGAGTGCATCGCGGAGCATGTCACCGTCGGGCGTCTCTCGCACAATCGCCGGGATCGCCTCGAGGCCGGCCTCTTGACTTGCTCGCCACCGACGTTCGCCCATGACGATCTGAAACTGGACACCCTCCGCGGTGGGGGCGGGCAACTTGCGAACCACGATTGGCTGCATGAGACCGAACTCGCGGATCGAATGAATCAGCTCATTCAGCGCATCCTCGTCGAAGACGGTCCGCGGCTGATTCGGATTCGGCTGAATGAGCGTTGGTGGGATCTCCCGGTAGACTGCGCCGACCTCATCGGGTGTGCCGATCACGGCCGGGGGAGTGGATGCACCTCGCTCACCGGCAGCGTTGGCTGTAGCCGCAGCGATCTTTGAGCTCGGCGCGCCGGCCGACGACGCTACCGAACCGCCACCATTTCCGGTGCCGATCACGACGTCTGCAGCGGCAGCTCCAAGCCTCGGAGTGGTCAGGTCCTCCTCGGTGGGACCGGTGGGGATCAATGCCGCCAAACCGCGGCCGAGTCCACCTCGTCGGTGTGCGGTTTCTTTCTGACTCACTGCATTCCTCTCAGGCAAGGCGGGCTGACACCCTCGGGCGATATTCGGTATCGGGCGCTATCAGGGCACGGGCGCCGTGTCAGCGCGCATCGCGAGTTCCCGGGCAGCATCGAGGTAGCTCATTGACCCACGTGAACCCGGGTCGTACTCGATGATCGTCATGCCATATCCGGGTGCCTCGGAGACCTTCACGCTTCGAGGGATGATCGTGGACAAGACCTTCTCGCCGAAGTGTCGGCGCACTTCCTCGGCTACCTGGTCGGCAAGCTTCGTGCGCCCGTCGTACATGGTGAGGAGGATCGTGGACACATGGAGCTCTTTGTTGAGATGTGCCTGGACCAACTCGATATTGCGGAGTAGCTGCCCGACACCTTCCAGCGCGTAATACTCGCACTGGATGGGGATGAGCACCTCGCGCGCCGCGACCATCGCGTTGACGGTCAGTAGACCGAGCGACGGTGGGCAGTCGATGAAGACGTAGTCGAAGCCGAAGTCCGCCATTGCGTCATCGTTCAACGCGTTCCGAAGGCGGTTCTCACGCGCGACGAGCGACACCAACTCGATCTCGGCACCGGCAAGGTCGAGTGTTGCGGGGACACAGTAGAGGTTCTCGTTGCTGGGACTTTGTTTGATCGCCTCGCGGACCCCGACCTCTCCGAGGAGCAGTTCATATACCGAGGCAATGTCGGGCGCGCGATGATCGATTCCGAGCGCGGTACTGGCATTGCCCTGAGGGTCGAGATCGACGACGAGAACGCGGAGGCCGTGGACGGCCAGTCCCGCTGCAAGATTGACGGCTGTCGTCGTTTTACCGACGCCACCCTTCTGGTTCGCAACCGTCAGGACGCGAGCATCCCGCGGCCGGGGTAGTCGTCCAGCCGCACCGGGTGTCAGGACCTGGCTGGCTCGGGCGGCCGCGGCGGCAATGGGTGTGTCGTCCAACGATGCCTCCAAGGCCGTCGAAGTAGTGGGAGAGGTAGCGCGAGGGTCGGATCCACTCTTGCCGGTAAGTACGGTTTCACGTGAAACGTTGCGATCTTGCTGGACCACGCGAGGACTCCTTCGACCGACAGATGGGGCGCCATCACCAACGACCTCCGAGCCACTTGATGATGCTCTTCTATTCTGCGCCCTGCGACCGATGCGCACCAACTACCTCCCTGACCCACGAGGGTCCGATCGGCTACGCCGATTAACCCGCTTCTTCTTGGACGACTGAGACCCGCTGACACGATCATTTCGAACGCCTACGACAACCGTCGTCGGCGGGTCGATCACGCCGACACCGCACCGCCGCACCTCAAGATCGATCAGACCACGACGCGATACAGCCAACCGATCCCGATCGATCTCGTCGGACGCAGACGATCCCTTGATCGCTACCAGTCGTCCGCCGGTTCTGATCAACGGAGCAGACCATAAGGCCAACCGATCCAGAGGCGCAACAGCACGCGAGGTCACCACGTCGGCAACGCCGACCTCCGCGCGCACTGATCGCTCCTCGGCGCGACCCCGGACGACTGTGACATCCAGCCCAAGGAGAGTCACGACCTCTTCCAGAAACGTTGATCGACGCAACAGAGGCTCAACGAGCGTGATGCGCAAGTCTGGTCGCGCCAGCGCGAGTGGGATGCCTGGTAGACCGGCGCCGCTACCAATGTCGATGACGTACTCTCCTCCGGCGATAGCCTCACCCAGTACGCCGCAATTGACAATATGTCGATCCCACAGACGCGGGACTTCCCGCGGACCGATCAGGCCACGCGTAATGCCGTCGGTCGCGAGAATCTCGCGATAGCGCATCGCAAGTTCCACCCGGCCCTCGAATACCGCATGGGCCGCTGGGGGAGGGGAGGGGTCCACTCCATCACCGGGCGCACCGTCGCCGTCATGTTTCACGTGAAACGTGATCCTTCCATTCGTAGTCCCCACGCCGACACTTCCACGTGAAACACACGCGCTCGGTAGAAATGACATCCATGTCATTAGTAGGCCGCAAATGGCGAAGTCCCGGCGCTAACCGGGACTTCGCAACTACCGAAATGGTGGTCGGCTTCGTGGCACCGAGCGTGTCGTACCGCGACCCAATGTCAGTCGACTTTGATGACGACGACCTTTCGCCTGGGCTCGACGCCCTCACTCTCGCTGATGACACCATCTACAGCCGCTACGGCATCGTGCACAATCTTGCGTTCGAACGGGGTCATCGGATCCAGCGCTTCACGCCCGCCACCATCGCGGACTCGCTCGGCCACCTCCGTGCCCAGACGCGCGAGACGATCCCGACGGTCGGCGCGCCACCGTGCGATATCGAGCATCAGCCGGCTGCGGTCACCGGTCACCTGCTGAACCGCGAGCCGGGTCAGCTCCTGTAGCGCGTCGAGAACCTCGCCCTTGCCACCGACAAGCTTCGACAGATCGTCACCGCCATCGATGCTCACCACCGCGCGGTCGCCGTCGACATCCAAATCAATGTCGCCGTCAAAGTCCAAGACGTCAAGGAGCTGCTCGAGATAATCACCAGCGATCTCGCCCTCTTCGAAGAGGCGGTCTCCCTCGTCCTCAGCGCGCTCCTCGTCAGCACCCACCTGTACCGAGTCATCACCGTTCGGCCCTTCCAACTCGGCGACACCAGATCCCGTCGATCCGGACCCAGCGACATCGAGTGCTGTCACAGGCGAATCGGTCGTAGAAGACTCGGTCTCGAAAGAATCACCTACTGCGGGTTTTCTCACATCTGACTCACCGTGCGTCGCGGTCTCGGCTGTCATCTCGGTTCCACCTTCTTACTAGTACTTACGATGTCTGGGGCGGTCGCCGGTATGACCCGGCCCGCGATGGGGCAATACTGCAACGGTTCAGCGCCGGCCGCCCTTGCGGCCGCCTCGCTTCCCGCCCTTCTTCGTCCCCTGATTCTTCGTCCCCTGATTCTTCGAGCTCGAACCCGACGCTCCGGGAGTCTGCGCGGCGGGCTTCTGCCCTGGCTTCGGCTTGGCGGGTGTGGACCCGGTTGCCTGTGACGAGGAGCCGGCACCCGCCTCATTGGACTCGGACTCAGTGGCGGCAAAGGATGACGAGGCATCCACCGCCGATCCCGGGCCCGTCGACACACTCGCCTTGATGGCACTCCGCTTCACTGTTCCGGCTCCGCCGATCCCGAGCCCCTTGGCTAGTCGATCCATCAGCGATGCGTTCGAGGTGCCCTCCGCCGAACCATCGGAGGCCTCACCCGCACCGTCGGCCTTCTCGAGGTCCGCCCCATTCCCCGACCCCTGACCGTCACCGAGTCTCTTGGTGCGATCGGGTTTGGCGCCTGGTTTAGGAGCATTCGCCTTCAACTTCTCCTGCTTGGCGAGTCTGGCCTCTTCTTCTTCCCTGGCAATGCGACCGAACACGAGGTGCTGCTGCCCGTAGGTCCAGAGGTTGTTGCTCATCCAGTACAACAGGATCGCGACGGGAAAGAATGCGCCCGTGACCAAGATGCCGAGCGGAAAGATGTACAGCGCGAGCATGTTCATCATCCGGGTTTGCGGATTCTCGAGAGCAGCCTGGGGCTGACGCGCGACCGACGCACGGGAGTTCATATGGGTCGCAATAGACGCAATGATCATCATCGGGATGACGACGATGGCGATGTCAACTCGCGTGAAGTCAATCGGCTGCCCCGGCTGGACGAACGCCGCCCACTCTGTCTTCGGTTCGGTGATGAATGACGACAGCGGCACCCCGAACAGGCGAGCGTCGAGGAAGTTCTGCACCTGATCGACGTTGAAGATGTAGTTGCCTACAGATCGCGTCTCCTCGGGAGACATGCCGAGCTGACCCATACCGTGTGCAGTGCGGTTAAACGATCGCAGCACGTGGAACAGGCCGATGAACACCGGAACCTGCAGCAGCATCGGGAGGCAGCCGAGCAGCGGATTGAAACCGTGCTCCTTCTGCAGCTTCTGCATCTCCTCGGTCATCTTGACCCGGTCCTTGGCGTACTTCTTCCGGATCGCCTGCAGCTGTGGGTTGATTTCCTGCATCTTCTTCGTGGTGCGGATTTGCTTCACGAAGGGCTTGTAGAGAATCGCGCGCAGGGTGAACACCAGGAACACCACAGACAATGCCCAGGCGACACCGTTACCGCCGGGAGAGTCCGGCGTAATGAAGTCGAACAGCCAGTGCCAGAACCACATGATCGCGGATACCGGCCAATAGATGAAGTTCAGCACGGGTCAGCTATCCCTCACTTCCATAGATGCGCGTACGCCGTCGTCGGCGATGCGATACGACGTTTCCGCCGCGTCCGATTGAGAAAGGTCTTCGTAAGCGGTATTGCTCGCAGCGCTATCACCCCGCGTGCCCTGCGAGCGGACCCGCGGATGGCGGAATCCACGATCGGGGACAGGGTCATAGCCGGGCTTGTGCCACGGTCCGCACTTGAGCAGCCGGATCACCGCAAGCGCACCGCCATGGAAAAACCCGTGTTGAGTCAACGCCTCGACCGCGTATGCAGAGCAGGTCGGCTCGAACCGACAGGTCGGCAGCCGCATCGGCGACACCCAGGTGCGATACAGCTCGATGACAAAGATCAGTCCGCGTCGCGGGAACATATGGATCCGGCGCCTGACCCGCGTTAGCCGCGAGTCCTCGATGACGGTGGGCGAGGGGGAGTAGGGGAAGGTCTCGACACCGGTCATGCCGACACCCCGCCAGCGACGGCATCGATCCGTGCGGAACGCACCGCAAGCTCGCGAACACGCTTACGACCCATCACTTCTCGCAGTTGATCGGCCAGCTCATCACTAGAACGATGTGCCGCGCCTGGGAGAGCACGGACCACTACAAAGCTCTCCGCGGCCGGAACCCGCCCACTGACCTCACGGAACGCGGCGCGCAAACGACGCGCCACGCGATGACGAACCACTGCCGGGCCGACGGACCTACTGACAATCAGCCCCAGCCAGGGACCGCCAGACATAGCCACCTGGGCACGACGTCCGGACGGGTCCGGCCAAACCAAGGGCACCACGGCGATGCTGACCACAAGATCACGCGTCGAAACCCGCACACCGCGTTTCAGCGTGCGGGAGAAGTCAGATCCACGAGAGATCCCATGTTGGGCCGACATCATCACACAACACGACGCCGGCCGGACTTGTGGTCACGACCGGCAGCGCAAGTCGAGATCAGGCCGTGAGCTTCGCGCGGCCCTTGCTGCGACGGCTATTGACAATGGCGCGACCCGCACGGGTGCGCATACGCAGCCGGAAGCCGTGCACGCGTGCGCGACGACGATTGTTGGGCTGGAAAGTCCGCTTTCCCTTAGCCACGGTAACTCCTTGTGCTCGGTGAGATGGGCACGCCGAAAACTCGCGTTCCCACATCCTGTGGTGGTCTCTGCTTATCCTGACGCGGTGCCGGACTAGTGCCGGAGTGGTGGCGCCCCCCGCACCGACGCCGAGTGCCCGACGACGCTGCTGAGGACGCGATCCACCGCAAATCCGCAACCTGGATGACCAGTCGAGAGTACGGGAGTCAACCCGGCCAAATCAAACGAGCATCGATCGTGCAGGCCAGCCCGGCGCGTTCACCCGATCGGAGGATCGACGGCTCACATCCTTTGTCGGGGCCGATCAGGTCTGTTACGGTTTCGCGCGTTACCTTGCTCTCACGCCGCACAATTGCGGTGACGCGAGGAACGTTTGGTGACGTATTTGGTCGACGGTATGCGGTGACCGCGACCCACAGCAGGTGATCCTCCATATCCTTTTATTCACAGATGTGGATAAGTGTGTGGACAAGTCCGCCCGAGACCGCCAAGGTTGAGTCCGTCCACCCCCGACCGACCCCTCGCCGATGCTGGTAGTTTCGTCGGAGGCGGGAGCAGGTAGGGCACGCCGCCATCCTTCGCCGCAGTGATGAAGAGCAGGCGTCGATGGTAAACAGGCGTCGAGCAGGAGGGTCAGTGTGACATCGGATCGCGACTCCTTCGGCGAAGTCTGGAAGCAGGTTGTCGCCGAACTCAACGACGACGCCGCCCATCATGAGCCTCTCAGCCGACAGCAGAAGGCCTGGCTGTCCCTCGTTCAACCACTGACGCTGGCAGAGGGGTTCGCACTGCTCGCGGTGCCGACGCCACTGGTCCAGGAGCAGATCGAACGCAATCTACGCGATACGATCCGCACCACGTTGAGCCGTCATCTCGGTCAAGCCGTGGACCTCGGCGTGCGAACAACCACGCCCACTCCTCTCGAAGACACAACCGACCCGGCGACTATCGATCCGGTTCCCTTGTCTCCCATCGCATTCGACGAATCAGGGCCCGGGCGGCCGATCGATCCGTCAGCGGCCGGTCGCCCATCGTCAGACGGGTCGGGACAGTTACCGGGACAAGGTTTCGCCGGTCGAGAGCACCCAACACCGTCCGATTCGTTCCGCCATTCCACGCCAACCGGCTCCGACTACTCCGGCGCAACCAATCCCTCCGGTCCGCGCGCGCCGAGCGCGACCCCCGGCGCCGAGTGGTCGTCGTATTTCGCCGAGCGACCCACCACTTCCACCTCGTCGGCATCGGGAACTCCGGTCAGTCTCAACCCGAAGTACACCTTCGACACCTTCGTGATCGGTGCGTCGAACAGATTCGCGCACGCCTCGGCCGTCGCGGTGGCCGAAGCACCCGCGCGCGCCTACAACCCGTTGTTCATCTGGGGCGAATCCGGACTGGGCAAGACCCACCTCCTCCATGCCGCCGGCCACTACGCCCAGCGTCTCTTCCCGGGCATGCGAGTCAAGTACGTCTCCACCGAAGAATTCACCAACGACTTCATCAACTCCCTGCGTGATGATCGGCGTGTGGCGTTCAAACGCCGCTATCGCGATGTCGACGTCCTCCTCGTCGACGACATCCAGTTCCTGATCGGCAAGGAAGGTATCCAGGAAGAGTTCTTCCACACCTTCAACACCCTGCACAACACCAGCAAGCAGATCGTCATCTCCTCCGACCGTCCACCGAAACAGCTTGCGACACTTGAGGATCGGCTTCGCACTCGATTTGAGTGGGGCCTGATCACCGACGTTCAGCCGCCGGATCTGGAAACCCGGATCGCGATCCTGCGCAAAAAGGCGCAGATGGACAACATCGTGGTGCCCGACGACGTCCTCGAGCTCATCGCCTCCAAGATCGAACGCAACATCCGCGAGCTCGAGGGTGCTCTCATCCGGGTCACCGCATTCGCGTCGCTGAACAACACCGAGCTCGACAAATCCCTGGCCGACGTCGTGCTGCAAGCGTTGCTGCCCAACTCCGGCAGCATCGAGATCAGCGCCGCCGGCATCCTCGCCATCACCGCCGAGTACTTCGACATCTCCGTCGACGAACTCCGCGGGCCAGGCAAGGCCCGAGCGATCGCCCAGGCGCGCCAGATCTCGATGTACCTGTGCCGCGAGCTCACCGACCTCTCCTTGCCCAAGATCGGTGAGACCTTCGACCGCGACCACACCACGGTCATGTACGCCGAACGCAAGATCCGCAAAGAGATGGCCGAGCGGCGCAAGGTCTACGACCATGTGCAGGAACTCACCGCGCGCATCAAACAACGCGCCGACCGCTGACCGGTCGCCCAGGCACGCCTCACCGACCCGCCTCAACGGCCGCGTCGCATCGACACCTTCGCCGACATCAACTCTCAACTCGCACCCGAGCCTTCTGTGGTTCCCACGCGCCGTCCTCACTCACCGATCCCGGTCTTGCGACGCGGGAAATCCGTGCCGGCCGCCCTGTGGATGGAGCTTGGGATCGGGCGAGCAAACATGTGCATCGACGGTGGACAGGAATCGAACAACACTCGTCATCCACATCAACCGCGCCACACCTCCACGGCTCATCCCACCACAGTGCACACCCCGATCAGGCACATGGCCTGCACAAACACGGCGATCTCCACAGGATCCACAGCTCCTATGACTATTGTTGATTTCTCTTTCAATACATCTCTTCTGAAGAAGGATCTGTGTACACACCCACTCCAGGTTCGAGGTGGAGATCGCTGATTCGCGGCGTGGCGACTTGACCCCAACCGCTCACCCGCGCGCGTTGGCGTTCTAGAGTGGGAATTCCCGATTCGCACCGAGCGCGTCCCCACACGTCGCTTCAGCGGATCCATGCCGTCCCGCACACCGACCCCACAGCAACCAAGGCAGACGAGAGAAGGGCGCATCCCCAGTTATGAAGTTTCGTGTCGCGCGCGACGAGTTCTCCGATTCCGTCGCCTGGGTTGCCCGAAGCCTGCCGTCCCGTCCGCCGGTGCCGGTGCTCGGCTGTGTCGTGCTCGAGGCTCCTGACCAGACCGGATCCGACGCCAATGCCGGCCTGACGATCTCCGGTTTCGACTACGAGGTTTCCGCGCAGGAATCGATCGCCGCCGAGATCGCTGAGCCGGGCAAGGTTCTGGTCTCGGGACGCCTGCTCGCCGACATCACCAGGGCTCTGCCCAACAAGCCCGTTGATGTCACGCTCGATGGATCCCGGGTAGCCATCGCCTGTGGCAGCGCGAAGTTCTCGCTGCCGACGATGCCCGTAGAGGACTATCCGCAGTTACCCGACGTGCCCACAGTCACCGGTTCCATTCCGGCTGACCGTTTTGCCGAGGCCGTATCTCAGGTCGCAATCGCCGCTGGCCGTGACGACACGCTCCCAATGCTGACCGGTGTGCGCGTCGAGATTGAGGGCAACACCGTCGTCCTCGCCGCCACAGACCGTTTCCGGTTGGCCGTTCGTGAACTCGAGTGGGATCCGGCCCAGCCCGACGTCAGTGGAGCGGTCCTGGTGCCCGCCAAGACGTTGTCGGAGAGCGCGAAGACAGCAGGCGCCGAGGGTACCGGAGTCGTCCGACTCGCGTTCGGGTCCGGCGATGCCATCGGCTCCGAAGGCATCCTGGGCGTTCTCGGCGAGTCCAAGCAGACCACGACGCGCCTGCTCGATGCCGAGTTCCCCAAGTTCCGTCAGCTACTGCCGGCGGCTCACACCGCGGTCGCAACCGTGGAGAGCGCTCCCTTGATCGAGGCGATCAAGCGTGTGGCGCTGGTGGCCGAGCGCGGAGCTCAGGTGCGGATGGAATTCACCGAGGGATCGGTGCTACTCACCGCAGGCGGCGACGAGGCGGGTAAGGCAGAGGAAGAGCTCCCGGTCGAGTTCCGTGGTGAGCCGTTGACGATCGCGTTCAACCCTGGCTACCTGCAGGACGGGTTGTCGGCGATCAACGCCAAGTCGGTCGATTTCGGGTTCACCACACCCAGTCGCCCGGCGGTGCTGCGGGTATCGAGGGGAGATGAGCCGGTCGCCGACGAGTCCGGTGCCTTCGTCGCTCCCGACAGTGCCTTCAGTTATCTGCTCATGCCGGTCCGCTTGCCGGGCTGAGCCGATACGCCTCTTCGGCGGACGATTTAGCCCTCACGACGTTCCTACACAACGGTTTCCACACTAGAAGCGGATCGCCACCACCACCTTCGAGAGGATCGCGATGCAGCTGGGACTTGTCGGTCTGGGGAAAATGGGTGCCAATATGCGCACCCGTATCGTCGCTGCCGGGCATGAGGTGATCGGCTACGACCCGCGACCCGAGGTCTCCGACGTCAGGACTCTTACCGATCTCGTCAGAGCGCTCGATGCGCCCCGCGCGATCTGGGTAATGGTGCCCTCCGGCGATCCGACGCGCACCACCGTGGCCTCGCTGGCCGAGGAGTTGTCGCCGGGCGACATCGTCATCGACGGTGGCAATTCGCGTTACACCGACGACTTTGAGCACGCAAAGATGTTACAAGACAAGGGTATTGGATATATTGACTGTGGTGTTTCCGGCGGGGTGTGGGGCTTGGATAACGGCTACGGTCTGATGGCCGGCGGTGCCGACGCCGATGTCGCACGGGTCATGCCCATCTTCGACGCACTGCGTCCCGAGGGTGAACGCGCCGACGGCTTCGTGCACGCCGGGCCGGTGGGTGCCGGTCATTACGCGAAGATGGTGCACAACGGTATCGAGTATGGGCTGATGCACGCCTATGGCGAGGGTTACGAGCTACTCTCGGCCGAACCCCTGATCACTGACGTCGAGGGCACCCTGCGGGCCTGGACCCATGGCACAGTGATCCGCTCGTGGCTGCTTGATCTGCTGGTGCGAGCGCTGCAGGAAGATCCGGGGCTGGCGCAGATCTCGGATTACACCACGGATTCGGGCGAGGGCCGTTGGACCGTCGAGGAGGCCATCCGGCACTCGGTCCCGGCCAACGTCATCTCCGCTGCGTTATTCGCGCGGTTCGCCTCCCGCCAGGACGGGTCACCGGCACTCAAAGCTGTCTCGGCACTGCGAAATCAGTTCGGCGGGCACGCTGTTCGTGACACCACGGGCCGCTCGGTGGGGGAGACCGGCTCGCCGCCGGACACCTCGGCGGGCTAAGCCGTGTTCGTCCGCGAACTGCATCTGCGTGACTTTCGCTCGTGGCCGCGGGTCGACGTAGAGTTGGCGCCCGGACCGGTCATCATCACCGGCCGCAACGGTTTCGGCAAAACCAATCTGGTCGAGGCACTGTACTATCTGGCCACTTTGCGCTCCCACCGGGTCAGCACCGACGCGCCGCTGGTGCGTTCGTCGTCGACGTCTGCGCTGGTGACCGCCACCGTCGAGAACGCCGGCCGGGAATTGACGGCGTCGCTGCAGATCAATGCCGAAGGATCCAATAAGGCGTGGCTCAACACCGCACCGCAGCGTAGGCCGCGCGATCTCGTGGGCGTTCTGCGCGTGGTGCTTTTCGCCCCTGAGGATCTCCTCCTGGTACGTGGCGATCCGGGTGACCGGCGTCGCTTCGTCGATGAGCTTGTCGCACAACGCGGTCCACGATTCGTCGCGGCACGCTCAGACTACGACAAGGTGTTGCGACAACGTTCGGCGCTGTTGAAGACAGCCGGCGCTGCTATGCGGCGCGGTGGATCCGACGCCGCTTCGGTGATCTCGACGCTCGACGTCTGGGATGCCCAACTCGCCGCTCTTGGTGGGCAAGTGACCGCCGCACGGATCGACGTTCTCGGTGATCTCGAACCACATTTCGCCGGATCGTATGCGGCGATCGCCCCGCACTCGCGACCGGCGACGCTGCGGTATCGGCCCAGTGTCGGCGACGATATCGTTCCTGCCGCAGGAGAATCCGCCGATGCCCAGGTCATCGAGGCAGCGCTGCTGACCCGCCTCGGCGAGATCCGTGGCAAAGAAATCGAACGAGGGTTGTCGCTGGTGGGACCGCATCGCGACGACGTCGATCTCGTTCTCGGTTCCGATGTGGCGAAAGGCTTTGCCAGCCACGGAGAATCGTGGTCGCTCGCGCTCGCTCTGCGATTGGGATCGGTGGAACTGGCCAGAGCTGACGGCGTAGAACCAGTCATCATGCTCGACGACGTATTCGCCGAACTCGACGCCGCCCGACGGCGCAAACTCGTCGAGTTCACCGAAGGTGCGGAACAGTTGATCATCACTGCCGCAGTCGCCGAGGATGTTCCCATGGGAGTCGGGGGTCGGTCGATCGCGGTGAACATGATCGAGGAGGAGGGCGTCCGGTATTCGGTGGTCGTGTCGGCAGCCGGGACCTCAGATGCCGGGACCTCAGATGCCGAGGGCTCAAAACGCGATGTTGCCGAATCTGATGTCGCACATCCTGAGGAGTCGGAGACGAGTGTGTCGGACCTGCCGGGGAGACTGAGGCTATGACCGACTGGCCGGACGCAGGAGCACCTGAGACGCCAACGCCCGCCACGGCACCTCCGGCGCCTGGCTCGGCGGCGCTCCCGGACGGACTTACCGGCTACGAGCGTGCGCGTCGCGCGTTGGAAGAGGCGAGGGCCTCGGCCCGTGCCGCCGGCAAGTCGGTCGGTCAGGGTCGCGCGTCACCACCGCGACGGCGGTTGGGTGTGCGTCAGGGTGGCCGTCGGCGGTGGTCGGGTTCCGGTCCGGACGCACGGGATCCGCAGCCTTTCGGGCGGCTCGTCGGTGGCCTGGCCCGCGAACGCGGATGGCAACCGCGCATCGCCGAGGGCACGTTGTTTGGCATGTGGGAGCAGATCGTCGGCTCCGACATCTCCGCCCATGCCACACCGACATCGTTGCGCGACAACGTCTTATACATCCAGGCCGAATCCACGGCCTGGGCGACGCAACTGCGGTACGTGCAGTCACAGATCCTCGCCAAGATCGCAACCGCGATCGGCGACGGAATGGTCACGTCGCTGAAGATCACCGGACCCAAGGGCCCGTCGTGGCGCAAGGGGGAGCGACACGTGCGAGGCCGCGGACCCCGCGACACCTACGGATGACTCGGTGAAGCGGTGGGAGCGTAGCGTGACGTGCTACTCCACCCCACCGACAGTTTCCCGCGTCACGTCGACTCTGAGCCAGATTTCGTCCTCAGACCACGCCCGGACCGGTAGGTATCGGAAAAAATCGGTCTGTGTGCAAATCAGCGGCACCAGATGTGGGTTTCTGACTGGCTGAGACAGTACAATGAACAGGGAGTTGTCCCGACAGGGGGATCAGCCGCCGGTCATGGCAGCGGTGACAGCGGACGATTGCGTCCGACCACAGCATGTCGTGCTGGCAGTTGTGTGCTGATCATCTCATGATCGTCGGGTCGAAATCGATGAGAACAGGAGCGGACGCACCTCGTGGCCGACAGCAGTGACAAGACCGGTGGTTCGGAATCGAAGAAGCCCCGGAAGAAGCCGTCCGAATACGGTGCGGAATCGATCAGCATCCTCGAAGGCCTCGAGGCGGTGCGTAAACGTCCCGGCATGTATATCGGCTCCACGGGTGAACGTGGTCTACATCACCTGATCTGGGAGGTTGTCGACAACTCCGTCGACGAGGCGATGGCCGGATTCGCCAGTAAGGTCGACGTCACGCTGCTCGAGGATGGTGGCGTCGAGGTGGTCGATGACGGTCGTGGCATCCCGGTCGGCATGCACGCAACCGGTAAACCCACCGTCGAGGTCGTCCTGACCCAGCTGCACGCCGGTGGCAAGTTCGACTCGGACGCTTATGCGGTCTCCGGTGGTCTGCACGGCGTCGGTATTTCCGTCGTGAACGCATTGTCGACCAAGGTCGAGGTCGAGATCGACGTCGACGGGTTCCACTGGTCGGAAACCTTCACTGAGTCCAAGCCGGATGGCCTGGTCAAGGGTAAGCCCACTCGCAAGACCGGTACCGCGGTGCGGTTCTGGCCGGACGCGTCGATATTCACCGAGACGACCTCGTTCAACGCCGAGACGGTTGCGCGCCGACTACAGGAGATGGCCTTCCTCAACAAGGGACTCACCATCACCCTCACCGACCGGCGACCCAAGGCCGTCGAGGCGCCCGGGGACCCGAGCGCCGAGGGTGAACACGGCGCCACCGAAGCCGCCGAGCAGGTGAAGTCCGACGAGGAAAAGGCCGCTGCCGCAGCAAAATCCAAGACCCGGACCTATCACTATCCGGACGGTCTGGTCGATTACATCAAGCACCTCAACCGCACCAAGCATCCGATCCACAAGTCGGTCATCGGTTTCACCGGCAAGGGCACCGGCCACGAGGTTGAGATCGCGATGCAGTGGAACGACGGATATTCCGAGTCGGTGCATACCTTCGCCAACACCATCAACACCCACGAGGGAGGTACGCACGAGGAGGGCTTTCGTGCGGCACTGACGCGCGTGGTGAATTCCTATGCGCGGGACAAGAAGTTACTCAAGGAGAAGGATTCCAACCTCACCGGCGATGACATTCGCGAGGGTCTGGCGGCGGTGATCTCGGTCAAGGTCTCCGACCCACAGTTCGAGGGTCAGACAAAGACCAAGCTCGGCAACACCGAGGTCAAGAGCTTCGTCCAGAAGGCTTCCGGTGAGCATCTCGAGCACTGGTTCGAGGCCAATCCGGCCGAGGCCAAGATCGTCATCAACAAAGCAGTCGACTCCGCTCATGCGCGGATGGCGGCTCGCAAGGCACGAGACCTGGTGCGGCGCAAGAGCGCCACCGATATCGGAGGACTGCCTGGCAAGCTCGCCGACTGCCGCAGCAACGACCCGTCCAAGTGCGAGATCTATCTCGTGGAGGGTGACTCGGCTGGCGGCTCGGCCAAGACCGGGCGCGACTCGATGTATCAGGCGATTCTGCCGTTGCGTGGCAAGATCATCAACGTCGAGAAGGCCCGCATCGACCGCGTCCTCAAGAACGCCGAGGTCCAGTCGATCATCACGGCTTTCGGTACCGGCATTCACGACGAATTCGACCTGGCCAAGCTGCGCTATCACAAGATCGTGTTGATGGCCGACGCGGACGTCGACGGGCAGCACATCTCCACCTTGCTCTTGACCCTGCTGTTCCGTTTCATGCGCCCGCTGATCGAACACGGGCATGTCTATCTCGCCCAGCCGCCGCTCTACAAACTCAAGTGGCAGAAGGGCGCCGAGGCCGAGTACGCCTACACCGACCGTGAGCGCGACGCCATGATCAAGAACGGCCTCGAGGCCGGTAAGAAGATCAACACCGACGACGGCATCCAACGCTACAAGGGCCTTGGTGAGATGAACCCCAGCGAGTTGTGGGAAACCACTATGGATCCGGCCACCCGCACACTTCGCCAGGTCACTCTTGACGACGCCGCTGCGGCCGACGAACTGTTCTCGGTGCTGATGGGTGAAGACGTCGTCGCGCGCCGAAGCTTCATCGCCCGTAACGCGAAAGACGTTCGCTTCCTTGATGTCTGACGTCACGCACCAAGCCTGACCGGACACCACATCTGTGAGGATTTTTCATGACTGACACCACCCTCCCGCCTGCCGGCGGGGAAGGCGATCGCGTCGAACCGGTCGATCTCGGCCAGGAGATGCAGAACAGCTACATCGATTACGCGATGAGCGTGATCGTCGGCCGCGCACTTCCCGAGGTCCGCGACGGCCTCAAACCCGTGCACCGCCGATTGCTCTACGCCTCCTTCGACGCCGGCTTCCGCCCCGATCGCAGCTATGTGAAATCGGCAAAACCAGTTGCCGAGACGATGGGCAACTACCATCCGCACGGCGACTCGGCGATCTACGACGCATTGGTACGCCTGGCCCAGCCGTGGTCGATGCGCTACCCGCTGATCGACGGGCAGGGAAACTTCGGGTCCCGCGGCAACGACGGCCCGGCGGCCATGCGCTACACCGAGGCCCGCCTCACTCCGCTGGCGATGGAGATGTTGCGCGACATCGACAAGGACACCGTCGATTTCACACCCAACTATGACGGCAAGACCAACGAACCCACGGTCTTGCCCGCGCGGATCCCGAATCTGCTGATCAACGGATCTGGCGGTATCGCCGTCGGTATGGCCACCAACATCCCGCCGCACAACCTCACCGAGGTGGCCGAGGCGATCTTCTGGGCGCTGGAGAACCACGAGGCCGACGACGAGTCCACCCTCGACGCCTGCATGGAGCGGATCAAGGGCCCGGATTTCCCGACGGCCGGCCTCATCGTCGGTGGTCAGGGGATCAAGGACGCCTACACCACCGGTCGCGGGTCGATCCGTATGCGTGGGGTGACCGCGATCGAGGAGGCCAAGGGCGGCGCCACGCAGATCGTGATCACCGAGTTGCCCTATCAGGTCAACCCGGACAACATGATCCAATCGATCGCCGAGCAGGTGAACGAGGGAAAACTCAAGGGCATCAGCAAGATCGAAGATCATTCCTCCGATCGTGTCGGCCTGCGGATCGTGGTCACCCTGCGTCGTGATGCGGTGGCCAAGGTCGTTCTGAACAATCTGTACAAGCACAGCCAGCTGCAGACCAGCTTCGGTGCCAACATGCTCTCGATCGTCGACGGGGTGCCCCGCACCCTACGTCTCGATCAGATGATTCGCTATTACGTCGCCCACCAGATCGACGTCATCGTGCGGCGTACCCGCTACCTGTTGCGTAAGGCCGAGGAGCGCGCGCACATCCTGCGTGGTCTGGTGAAAGCCCTTGACGCCCTTGATGAAGTGATCGCACTGATCCGTGCCTCGGCCAACACCGACGAAGCCCGCACCGGGTTGATGGATCTACTGGAGATCGACGAGATCCAGGCCGATGCCATCCTCGCCATGCAGCTGCGTCGACTCTCGGCGTTGGAGCGGCAGAAGATCATCGACGAGTTGGACGAGATCGAGCGCGAGATCGCCGACTACAAGGACATTCTCGACAAGCCCGAGCGTCAGCGTGCGATCGTGCGTGACGAGCTCCGGGAGGTTGTCGAGAAGTTCGGCGACAATCGACGAACCCAGATCATCGCCGCCGACGGTGACGTAGCCGACGAGGATCTGATCGCCCGCGAGGACGTCGTCGTCACCATCACCGAGACCGGTTACGCCAAGCGCACCAAAACCGACCTCTATCGCAGTCAGCGACGCGGCGGAAAGGGTGTGCAGGGGGCAGGGCTCAAGCAGGACGACATCGTCGCGCACTTCTTCGTCTGCTCGACGCATGACTGGATCCTGTTCTTCACCACCAAGGGTCGCGTCTACCGCGCCAAGGCCTACGAGCTCCCCGAGGCCAACCGCACCGCACGTGGACAGCATGTCGCGAATCTCCTTGCTTTCCAACCGGAGGAGCGCATCGCCCAGGTCATTCAGATCAAGACCTACACCGATGCACCGTATCTCGTGCTCGCGACCCGCAACGGACTGGTGAAGAAGTCCAAGCTTGAGGACTTCGACTCCAACCGGTCCGGCGGAATCGCCGCGATCAACCTGCGCGGCGAGGACGAGCTCGTCGGCGCTCAATTGTGCAGTGCTGAGGATGATCTGTTGCTCGTCAGCCGTAAGGGGCAGTCGATCCGCTTCCACGCCGACGACGAGGCGCTGCGCCCGATGGGCCGGCAGACCTCCGGTGTGCAGGGCATGCGGTTCAACGCCGATGACGAGTTGTTGTCGCTGAATGTCGTCCGCGAGGGGACCTACCTGCTGGTGGCGACCTCTGGCGGTTACGCCAAGCGCACCGGAATGGAGGACTACCCGGTGCAGGGGCGTGGCGGTAAGGGCGTGCTGACCATCCAGCACGATAAGCGCCGCGGCACGTTGATCGGCGCGCTCATCGTCGATGACGACTCCGAGCTTTACGCGATCACCTCCGGGGGCGGTGTCATCCGCACCGCGGCCCGTCAGGTCCGCAAGGCCGGACGGCAGACCAAGGGTGTGCGCCTGATGAACCTCGACGAGGGGACCACGCTGCTGGCCATCGCCCGCAACGCCGACGAGCTGGACCCGGAAACGACCGCCTGATCTGATCGGCATTCCGGACATACGCACGAGCCACGACGCTATTGCAGCGTCGTGGCTCGTCTTGTGTGACGGCCACAACCGTTAGGGTGGACCCAACGTGCGCAATCGGAGGAAATGACACCAGTGAGCCAACCGAACGACCCGGACAACCAGACCTCGTCCACGCCGCCGACCGCGTCCGGTGGCCCGGCAGCCCAGTCGGGTCCGCCCCGGGGTGGCGGGCTGGTTCCTCCGTGGCAGCGCGGCCCAGGCGCAGTGGCCGGACCCGAGACCACCGCAAGCGCGCAGGTTCCCGTGCCCGATGCGGGGACCACCGAGCAGATCCCCGTCGGGGGTCGTCCCGGTGGGCCTCCTCCGCGCGGTGTGGTGACCGGTGGCGACACCCCTGTGGCGGGCACGAGTGGTCAGCAGGCGCCGGTGACGAAGCTTGATTCGCCGACCGGGGCATCCACCGCAACAGCCGAGGCACCGCGTGGTCGCTTCACCGAGACCCCCACGCGCACCATCGCTCGGGATCCGTCTGTGGAGGCGGAGCTACCCGATCTCGACCAGATCCACCACACCAACACCGAGGCCGCTCGGGCCGCGGCGGTCGACCCTGCGAAGGTGACCGGCTCCGCGGAACGCTCGGCGCCGGCCCACGTCGGTTCGACTGGTCGTGGGCTGCGCGCTGCCGTGCAGATCCGTCGACTCGACCCGTGGGCGACCTTCAAGGTGGTCGGCGTGCTCTCGATCGTCGGCTTCGTCATCTGGATGATCGCCGTCGCCGTGCTGTATCTGGTGCTCGACGGGATGGGTGTCTGGGAGCAGGTGAACAGCTCCTTCGGCACGTCGGTGACCACCGGCGGCTCGACGTCGCAAAACGACATCATCGGCGCAGGCAGCGTGTTCTTCTACGCAGCTCTACTAGGCGCAGTCAACGCCGTGCTGATCACGGCGCTGGGCACCATCGGCTCTTACATCTACAACCTCGTCGCCGACCTCGTCGGCGGTCTTGAGATCACTCTGGCCGACCTCGACTAGACCCGACCAGTACCAACCAGTGCGGGTGCCGAGGCCCATCTGCCCAGCTCACGGACGACGGCGGACACCGTTTTGGTTTCTCGCCACCCCGTCGGGTAATCTCAGTCCTCGGTTCAGGGGCCTATAGCTCAGGCGGTTAGAGCGCTTCGCTGATAACGAAGAGGTCGGAGGTTCAAGTCCTCCTAGGCCCACCACCCGAACCCGGGGCCTTAGCTCAGTTGGTAGAGCGCTGCCTTTGCAAGGCAGATGTCAGGAGTTCGAATCTCCTAGGCTCCACTCGCTTCATCTTCGAGCCGCATGCGCGGTTGACACACTCGCACAAGTCCCGCACCGGTCCCCTGCCAGCCGCTGACCGGGCCGCGCGCTCGGCATCGGTGCAGTAGTTGGCCAACGGTCGTGTCAGACCGTCGCACACGAGGTGGTGCGCACCACGGCCGGCATCATGTCGGTGAGTACCACACACGTGACCCAGGTGTGATCCGCCCAGAGCCAGGCGGGCCAGATCGCGGAAGGGTCTGTGGCGTCGTAGTAGGCATGGCTCGGGGTCCGGGCGGAATCGGCCCGGTGCAAGGCACCTCTCGATCGGCGAATGCAGCGCTGCGAATGCCGTACGTCCTCGTTCGTCGCGCGCAGCCTGGCTCGATAGACCTGAAACGGTGCTGATGCGGTTGTGCCACAAAGAAATCGAGATGTTTCAACGATGCGGCAGCAGCCCGGTCACGGGTTCGTCCACCTCGATGGCCGCCGGATCGGTGCGGGAGGCGAGATAGGCGAATACGCCCAACTTGCAGGGCCGCTCGCAGGATCCGGGCACCGCCGAATCGACTGTGGATCGCGATCGACGAAGTACCGGCTGCATCCGGCGATTCGTCGAGCGGTCAACGCCAGGCTCGTCGGTGAACACCGCTCGCGCGGGCAGGCGAGTGGCTGGCCGTATCGCCGTGTACGAACCACACAACCGGCCGAATGTCCCTACACAGGACGTACGGCCGGTTGAGGTGAGTGCTACTACAGGCGAGCTTTCACGTACTGGGCGGCATCGACAGTCATGCCGTTGACGGCGTACAGCACATGCAGACCGTTGGGCTGCCCGACCGGGGCACCGTCACAGACGACGTCGCCGGGGATGCAGTAGCGCTTGGTCTTGCCCACGTAGAGAGGTCCGACGTTCATCGGGGGCGCACCGACCTGCTTGATCCAGTTCGCCGACGGCGGCGCGAACAGTATCGCGGCCGTCACGTGTGAGGCGGCGTTGTCGGCCAGCGGTTGCGGCACCCGGTCTTGGTACTGCCGGTACCGCGGGTCGAGCTGGATCTTGTTGCTCAACGCGTAGGACGCGACCACAGCACCCTGCGAGTACCCACCGACCACGATGTGTGAGCCCGGGCATTGCGCGGCCAGGTACTTGACGCGGCGCTGGGTGTCGTTGATGCCTTTGACCACACCCTCGACGAAGGCAATCCGGTTGTCGAAGTTGCTACCGGCCGGATAGTTCACGCCGTAGACGTTGACCGACTTACCTGGTAGCTGATTGCGCAGGGCCTGTTCGAAGGACAGGCCGGTGATGCCGACGGGTGGAGCCGTCTCCGCGGTCCCGCGCGCAAACACGACCTCGACGTCGGCACACGGCGAAGCGGCGGCTGCCCGGGGCGTAGGAGACGCGAGCAACCCGGCCGCGAGCACGGTGAACCCGAACAGGATCAGAAGTGGACGCTTCATTCGTCGAATGATACGCGAACAATGGTCACGCAAGGCGGCGCGCGACCCGAACAGCGTCATCGCGGGCACCTTTACCGCAGGACGAGCACGATGATGTACGCCGCTATCGCCACTATCAGCGCAAGCATGTACGCCCAGCCAACGATGATCGCGACGGTGGCGAACGGTTCGCCGTATTCCCGGGTGCGCCGGATCTGGTTGCGCGCTCGGTACCCCAGGTACAGCCCGATCGGCGAGGTGCAGCCGATGACCGATAGCACCATCGCCCAGATGGCGAGTGTGCTGGTCGTGGTCGTTGACCGCGACGACAACCGGGCTGCGGTGGCACTCTGTCCGCTCACGGGCGCTTCCTTGGACTCCGATGATGCCTCCGGCGCCGGTGCGGCGCCGGAGGGTGGGGAACTCTTGTCGCCAGACCTGGGTGGAACCCCAACGGGTGGGGTTTCGGCTGGTGTGGCGATGTTGGGTGTGGCGTCTACGGCCGAATAGGCACGGGGTACACCCGAGGACTGTTCGTCGGACCGGACCGTTTCGTCGGCGTCGACTCCAGAAGCGCCGGATGGCACGCCACCGCGGGACGGAGTTCCCTGTTGTCCGTGGCCCTGTGGTCGGCCGGTTTGTGGAGTGCTGCCGCGCGGCGGACCGTCCGGCCCGGATGGGGGGCTCGGAGGCCGTGGGCCCGGGGGTATCGGTGCATCGGGGCGACGGCGTGCCGGGGGCGGCGGCATCCGGGTGCCCGGGCCCGTGCGTGCGCCGGGAGGTGGTCCTCCGCGCCAGCCTGGACGCGGTCCGGGACCGGTGATTCTGGGTGCGCCGGTGGGGGGAGGACCGCCCGGAGCACCCGGGCCACCGGCCGCTCCGGGGTTCGGCGGGGCCGGTCGGGGACCCTGACCCGTCGAGGACATACCGGGAGGACGCACTGGCAGACCCGGTTGTGGGGGCTGGGCACCGGATCCGGTGCCCAGCCCGCCACGAGAGGAGGCTGCGCCGGGCGCGATCGGGCCGATAGGGGGGGCTGAGGGCGGTCGGAGCCCAGGACCGGTGCCGGAGATCGGTACGCGTGGGTTCGACGGTGCGCCCGGCAGCCTGGGTCCGTCGCCCGAGTCCGAACTCACGTCGCCGGCTGTCAGGTTGGGGTTGCGCCCGCTGACCGGCGCGGTCGGCGGACGCTCCCAGGGCGCCGACGCCGTGCCGGTGCCCGCCTCGGGAGCGTTGTCACGAGGGACGGGCGGCACTCCGTCGGGCGCGTCGCCGCGACGGGGGTCCCCGCCCAGCCTGTTCTCGTCGGAGGTCACCGGTCCAAATTACCTTCCGGACCCGGTGGATGGTGCAAGGTGCGTCCCGCGGCGGCCACGGTTGTCCGACTTACGGGGACACCGACGGCCGGGATCTAGAGAGCCACGTCACCCCCGGCGGTGCCCTGGTTGACGATGCCGTCGGCGGAGCCGAGATTGTCGACACGGGGCACCGTTGGCGAGACCGGCGGCAGTTCGGTACGGGAACGTCGTACGACGAACACCGCTGCGACGGCCGACATTGCCGCCGCCGAGGCAACGGCGATCAGCAGGAGATACTTGTTCGGCATGACCCACAGCGTGCCAGGTCGGCTTTGCCGGTGCTACTTGCGTGGTCGGGGGCCGAACATGCGCCCTTGCCGCTGAGGTCGCGGCGATGTTCCCGACGGAGCCGTTCGGTTGTCGCCGCCGATTTGGTTGGATGGAGTGGTGAGCACATCAACGCAGACCGTGACCATCCACACCACCCGCGGCGACATCAAGGTCGATCTCTTCGGCAACCATGCGCCCGAGACCGTCGCCAACTTCGTCGGACTCGCCGCTGGCACCAAGGACTACAGCGAGACGAACGCCTCCGGAGGCGACTCCGGTCCGTTCTACGACGGCTCGGTGTTCCACCGCGTCATCGAGGGCTTCATGATCCAGGGCGGCGATCCGACCGGCACCGGCCGCGGTGGCCCCGGCTACAAGTTCAAGGACGAGTTCCACCCGGAGCTCCAGTTCGACCGCCCCTACCTGCTCGCCATGGCCAACGCCGGACCGGGCACCAACGGGTCACAGTTCTTCATCACCGTCGGCCCCACCCCGCACCTCAACCGTCGCCACACCATCTTCGGTGAGGTGACCGATCCCGCGTCGCAGCAGGTCGTCGACGCGATCGCGACCACCTCCACCGATCGCAGCGACCGTCCGCTCGATGAGGTCCGCATCGAAAAGATCGAGGTCAACTGACCATCGGCCCCGTCGGTCCGCCGGCGGTGTGTTACCGGCATCCCGACCGCCCCACCGCGCTGTCCTGCACGCGGTGCGGGCGGCAGGCCTGTCCAGGCTGTCTGCACCCGGCCGCGGTCGGCCACCATTGCCATGACTGCGTGCGCGGCGACGGCGCGCGGGGCTCCGGCCGCCAGAACATCCGCCGTCCCGACTTCGGCGACCGGGGAATCCGGTCGCTGGTCACGCGACCCGTACGCGCTCGCCGCCCGCTGGCCACCTATACGCTGATCGCGATCAACGTCGTCATCTTTGCCTACACCGTTTACGCCGCACACTCCTTCAACGTAGAAGTTTCCGGGCCACTTCTACACGGAGAGTTGGTGCGTGGCAACGTCTTTGACGGCCAGTACTGGCGCTTGCTCACTGCGGGATTCTTGCACTACAGCCTGCTACACCTTGCGCTGAACATGATCTCGCTCTACATCCTCGGCCGCGAACTTGAAACCGCCCTCGGTATCGGAGGTTTCGTGATGGTCTACATGACTGCGTTGCTCGGTGGCAGCGCAGCGGTGATGATCGCTCAATCCAACGAGGCCCGCTCGGCCGGTGCGTCGGGAGCCATCTACGGGCTGATGGGCGCCATGCTCATCGTCGTCCTGCGCATGCGTGTCTCACCGGCGCCGGTGCTGACGATCATCGCCATCAACCTCGTGATGTCGTTCTCGATCCCCGGCATATCCCTCGCCGCACATGTCGGAGGCCTGATGTTCGGCGCGGCGGCCACCGCCGCACTCATCTGGGTGCCACGGCTCCTGCCGCAGTTCCTGCGTACCGACCGCAACGCCACCCTTGCCGGCTGGGTGGCCGCCAGTGCCTTGCTCATCGCGGCGGTGGCCATCAGCGTCGTCGTAGCGGTGACCTACACCGGGCCGATCCTCGTCTACGTTCATTGAGCCGCGCTCGACACCGACCACAGTACGTTTCAGCGACAACCAGAGCACAGGTGCTCAGCGACAACCAGAGCACAGGTGCTCAGCGACGCGAGTCCGTCACCGGGAACCCGGCGTGATGGAGCGCTTCGGACACCTCGAGTAAATCGGCGCCGAGATCCCACCGGCTGAACACCACCAGCATCGACTCCTCGCTGCTTTCGGTGCCCGCCGGGATGTAGTCGATCTCGAGTTGACCGGATCGGCGTCCGATGCGGCGCATCGTGAGCAGTCGGACGCGCTCGACGTCGGCGGGCGTCAGTGTCACGGCGCCGCCGATGCGCCGGATCGTCAGTTGTGGGCCGGCCGACAGTTCAAGACGCGGCCGGATCAGCGATGCATACGCCCCGAACCCGAGCAGCATCAACCCGGCGACACCGATAATCACCGAACCCACGGCATCGGATGCGACGACTACCGCGCACAGCAACAGCACGACTCCTGCGGCCAGGAGTGCGGCGGCCGCGGGTCGGGGCGTCGCCCACTGCCTCGTGGACAGGTCTGCGGGGTTATCCACAGGACTTACTCACAGTGGGGATGACTTACACACATGTAATTTCCACCTGTGGATAACCATGCGCGTGGCCCTGACCGGCATCGACGGCCAACCTCAGTGCCACTTCATGGTCATCAGCAGGCCCACGACCATCATCGAGAAGCCGATCAGGAAGTTCCACGCGCCCAGGTTGTTCATCCAGTGCAGCGCCTGACCGGGGCCGCCGTAGGTGGTCTCGCCGGCAGCGAGGTAGTAGACGATCAGCCACGCCAGACCCAGCAGCATGAGGCCGAGCATCACGCCGACGTAGATAGAGCTGGAGGGACCGGCCTTCACCTTGACCGGCGTGCGGCTCGCCGGGTTGATGGTGTAGTCGGTCTTCTTCCGGACTTTTGACTTCGGCATGACTTCCTCTGTTGTGCAGCGAGCGGGTCACATCGGCGGGCGATGACCCCTTGCATCTTTCCGTTTCGCGTTCGGCGGAGGTGTCGTGACGCGGTGTGTTGGCCGCGACACGCCCAGCGCATCACCTCTACGGTATCGCACCAGGTCGCCGTCACGAGCGACCCGCGAGTGCCCAGGTAACCTGACACGATGACCAGCGCAGTACCGGAGGCGACCGGTTCCACGAACCACGCGGCCCGCATCCTCGTCATCGACAACTACGACAGCTTCGTCTACAACCTGGTCCAGTACCTGGGCCAGCTCGGTGTCGAGGCAACGGTGTGGCGCAACGATGATCGCAGGCTGACGACACCCGACGGCGAGTTCACCGACGAGTCGCTGCGTGCTGCGCTGCGCGGTCCCGATGGGTCCGGCTTTGCCGGCGTGCTGCTCTCGCCCGGGCCGGGGACGCCGCAGCGCGCCGGAGCGACGTTGCCGCTGGTCGGGGTTGCCGCCGCCGACGGTGTACCCCTGCTCGGAGTGTGTCTTGGTCACCAAGCCATCGGTGCGGCGTTCGGTGGCACCGTCGATCGCGCGCCGGAGCTGCTGCACGGCAAGACCTCGCTCGTCCATCACGATCAGATCGGGGTGCTGCGTGGGCTCCCGGATCCGTTCACCGCGACCCGCTATCACTCACTGACGGTGCTGGCCGAGACGATTCCTGACGAGCTCGTGGTCACCGGCCGCACCGAGTCGGGCATCGTGATGGGAATGCAACATCGGGAGCTGCCGATCCACGGCGTGCAGTTCCATCCCGAGAGTGTGCTCACCCAAGGTGGCCACCGGATGCTGGCCAACTGGTTGGACGTCTGCGGCATCGACGTCGACCAGTCGAGTGTCGCCGCTCTCGAACAGGAGATGGCCGAGGCGATCGGTCCGGCGCTGACCGCCCAGTCCTGAGCCGCCGGCACCCGAGCCGCCGGTCCCGATGAGCCCGTTGTGTTCAGCCGGGGAGCAGGCTCGCGCGCCCGACGACGACGTTGATCGCCCCGTTCTTGGCCAGCTTCGATCCGTCCCCGGGGCTCTGCGAGAGAATCTTCCCATCGTCGGGGCTGCCGAGCGGTACATTGCGCGGTGTCTGGGTCAATGCGCCATTCCACCCCGACCGCTGTAGCGTCGCGAATGCCTGGTCGGCGGTCTGACCGGTCAGATCAGGCACCACGATCATGTTGCCGCGCGAAATGGTCAGCTGCACCGTGGCGCCCTGCTTGATGGAGTCTCCCGCCGACGGGCTGGAGCTGACGACCTGACCCTGCGGCAGATCCGAGTCGCCCTCGACGACGTCCACCTTCAGGCCGAGCTGGGCGAGTTGGGCCCGCGCAGCCGACTCGAACTGACCGACCAGATTGGGCACCGTGACGTCCTTGGGGCCGGTGCTGATCCGGATGATCAACGGGTCTCGCACGGGTGTGTCGGTGCCAACGGCCGGGTTGGTGTCCACCACGTGACCGACCTTGACCGACACCGAATCGACCTGCTGCACTTTAATATTGGAGAACCCGGCGTTCTGCAGCTCAACGATGGCGTCAGCCTGGGTCTTGTTGCGTACGTCGGGGATGCGCTGGCGCTCCCGCCCGCTGGAGATGAACAAGGTGACCGTCGACCCCTCGGGTGTCGGGACGTTCTCGCCCGGCGCCGAGCGGGTCGCCTTACCGGCGTCGACGGTTTCGCTCGACTCGTCGAGTTGTTTGACCTCGAAACCCGCCTTCTCCAGCGTGCTGCGCGCGTCGGTAGCCGACAGTCCGGCCACCGCGGGTACGGCAACCTTGCGCGCCGAGCCGGACGACCACGGCGACCACCACACCAGCATCCCGACGAACAGGAGCACCGCGGCCGCCACCGCGCCGGCGATCAGCCATGGGGGACGGTGTCGGGTCGGGGTGTCGGAGTCCTTGCCCGCGGCGGCGGGCTGGCCACTGGTGTCGGTACGCAACGCGCGACGTGGACCCGAGCCGGTATCGAGCCAGGCAGTCCGGTCTTCCTCGCTCATCAGCAGCGGCGCCGACGGCTTTCCGCCGGCGAGGACCTTGATCAGATCCGACCGCAGTTCGGCCGCCGACTGGTAGCGGTTCTCCTTGTTCTTGCTCATCGACTTCATGACGATGGAGTCGAGCTCCGGCGGGATGTCCGGGCGCACCGCCGACGGCCAGCGCGGATCCTCGTGCACATGCTGATGGGCGACGGCGACCGGCGAATCACCGGTAAACGGCGGCTCGCCGGTGATGAGTTCGAACAGCACGCAGCCCATCGAGTAGATATCACTGCGCGGATCGACCTTGATCCCCCGCGCCTGCTCGGGCGAAAGGTACTGCGCGGTGCCCATCACCGCACTGGTCTGGGTCATCGTCGACGTCGAGTCGTTCATCGCACGGGCGATACCGAAGTCCATCACCTTGACCGCACCCGACGAGTCGATCATTACGTTCGCCGGCTTCATGTCTCGGTGCACGATGCCGTTACGGTGGGAGAAATCCATCGCCGCGGCCACGTCGGCCATCCACGTCATGGCCTGCCGCGGTGCGACAGGACCGTTGCGCCGCAATACATCTCGCAGCGTCTCACCATCCACATACTCCATCACGATGAAGGGCAGCGGCCCCTCGTCGGTCTCGGCCTCACCGGTGTCGAAGACCTGCACGATTGTGGGGTGATTGAGTTTGGCGGCGTTCTGGGCCTCCCGGCGAAAGCGCAGATAGAACGACGGATCCCGGGCCAGATCAGCGCGCAGAACCTTCACCGCGACGTCCCGATTCAGCAGGAGATCACGTGCGTAGTGAACCTCGGACATGCCGCCGAAGCCGAGCGTCTCACCCAGCTCGTAGCGGTCGGAGAGGTGGTGCGGGGTCGACATCATGGCATCAGCACGGCACCTGGATCGGCCCGATGTTGCACGACCGCGTGGTCGCGCCCGGATCGGTGGTCTGCGGCGTCGTCTCCTCGGGGGTCGTGGCCTCCGGCGTGCTGGTGTCCTCGGTGGTGGTAGTCCTGGTCGGCGGCCGCGACCGTGTGGTCGTGGTGTCCTCGGTTGTCGTCTGGTCGTCGGTGGTGGTGACCGTTTCGGTCTGAGTGGTGGTCGTCGACGATGGCGCCGGTGCGGGTGGGCTGTCGTCGGCGCTGGCCAGGTAGTACCCGATCAGCGCGATCGCCCCGACGAGCAGTGCCGACGCGACACCGGCGAGCACCTTCTGCCCGGTTGTCCAACCGCTCCCGCCCTGACCGGTGGCAGCAGCGGCGGAGGTGGTGGGCGGACGCGCGGAGGTCGGCGGCGGGGCCGAGTCGGTCATCGCGCGAGTGGCGTTGGCCCTGGTGGCCGCCATTGGGGTTCCGGCGCCGACAACACCACCGGTAGCTGCGGCCCCTGCGACGCCGGGCCGCAGCGGCCGACGTCCGGCGCGTACGGAGGCGACGGCGTCGGCGAACGCTCCGCCGTTGGGGTAGCGCTGCATGGGATCCTTCGACATGGTGATGTCGATCAGTTCACGCACGTTCGGCGGGATGGTATCCGGCAGGGGCGGGGGGGTCTCGCGAATGTGCTTCATCGCGACGGTGATCGCGCCGTCACCCAGGAACGGCCGCCGCCCGACGAGCGCCTCGTAGCCGACGACACCGAGCGAATACACGTCCGACGCCGCGGTCGCGTCGTCGCCGGTGGCCTGCTCGGGCGAGATGTACTGGGCCGTGCCCATCACCATGCCGGTCTGCGTGACCGGCGCGGCGTCGACGGCCTTGGCGATACCGAAATCAGTGATCTTGACCTGCCCGGTTGGCGTGATCAGGATGTTGCCGGGTTTGACGTCGCGGTGCACCAGCCCCTGGCTGTGTGCGGCCTGCAACGCGCGGCCGGTTTGCTCGAGCATGTCGAGGGTGTTGGCCACCGACAGCCGACCCATCCGCGAGATCACCGAGTTCAGGGGCTCGCCGTCGACGAGTTCCATGACCAAGTACGCCAGAGTGCCGCCGCCGCGGTCACCGGTCTCGCCGTAGTCGAAGACGTTAGCGATGCCCGGGTTGTTGAGCTTCGCGGTGGTCTGCGCCTCGGTGCGGAATCGTGCCGCGAACTCGGGATCGTCGGAGTACTCCGCCTTGAGCACCTTGACCGCAACCCGGCGACCCAGCCGGGTGTCGAGCGCTTCCCAGACCTGCCCCATACCGCCGGTGGCGATGAGACGCATCAGCCGATAGCGGTCGGCGATGATGGTGCCGTTCTGCAACGTCATCGTCCACCTCCTACATAAGCATTGATCACTGCCCGGCCGATGGGTCCGGCCACGGTGTTACCGACCGATTGCACACCGAACTTTCCATTCTCCACCACCACTGCGACGGCGATTTTCGCATCCGTCGACGGCCCGAACGCGATGTACCAGGAATACGGAGTGGCGGAGTTCTCGTCGCCGTGCTCGGCGGTCCCTGTCTTCGACGCGATCTGCACCGGCCCGCCGGACGGGTGTGACGCATTCTCCACCCCGACCATCATCGATGTCAGGCTAGCCGCCTGCTCCGAGGTGATCGGCGAGTTGATGGTGGTCGGTGGCGTCGTATACAGGGTGCGCAGGTCCGCCGACTGCAGCTTGTCCACCAGATACGGCTGCATACGCACACCGGCGTTGGCGACGGTCGCGGCAACCATGGCATTCTGCAGGGCCGACAGTGCGACGTCCTTCTGTCCGATCGCACTGAGCGCGAGCGATGCGCGGTCGGGGATCGTGCCAACCGTCGACCGCGCCACCGGCATCGGAATGTTCGGCGCCGGCGTATCGAGGCCGTAGAGCCGAGCGGTTTCCTTGAGCGTGTCGGTGGCGTTGGGCATCTTGTTGAGCACGAGGTCGGCGAAGGCGGTGTTGCACGAGTACTTCACCGCATCGGCGAGGCTGACGGTGCCGCTACCGCCCGGGCAGGTCTCGTCGCCGTAGTTGGGCAGCTTCGCGGTGCTGTCGGGCAGCTGAAAGGTCGACGCCGCGGTCAGCTGCGTCGACGCGCCGAGTCCGTCCCGCAGCGCCGCCGACGATGTGATGATCTTGAAGGTAGATCCGGGCGGATATATCTCGTCGGTCGCCCGGTTCTGCAGGCGTTTGTCCGCGCCGGTGTCGGCACCCCACGCTGCCTCCCGCACGTTCTGGTCGTGGCTGCTCAGCAGATTCGGGTCGTAGCTGGGCGACGAGGCCATCGCGAGGATCTTGCCGGTACTCGGGTCCATCGCGACGACCGCGCCGACGCACGGTCCGTCGCAGGTGGCCCCGGAGTTCAGCTGGTCGTAGGCGATCTGCTGTAACCGCGGGTCGATCGTCGTGACGACGTTGCCGCCGCGTGGATCCCGACCGGAGAACATGTCGGTGAACCGCTGGCCGAACAGGCGGTCGTCATTGCCGGAGAGGATTGAGTTCTCGTACTGCTCGAGGCCCGCCGACCCATACTGGATCGAGTAGTAGCCGGTGATCGGCGCGAAGGCACGCGGGTTCACCGGGTAGCGGCGCAGATACTTGTAGCGGCTGTCGGTGGCCTGCGACATCGCAATGACCTCGCCGCCGGCGATGATCGAGCCGCGCTGCCGGGAGTACTCATCGAGCAGCACCCGGTCGTTGCGCGGGTCGGAGCGCAGCTTGCCGGCCTTGATCACTTGCACGTAGGTGGCGTTGGCGAGCAGGACGACGATCAACGCGATGACGGCCACCGACACCCGGCGGATCGGAGTGTTCACGTGCGCTTCACCGCCTGCGTAGGCAGCGACTCGACGGGCTTGGGCGTCGGTCGGCGCTTTGTCGGATCCGGTTCGCGCGCAGCGTTGGACACACGGATCAGCAACGCCACCAACACATAGTTCGCGAGGAGAGATGAGCCACCGTAGGAGATGAACGGGGTGGTCAGACCCGTGAGCGGGATCAGCTTGGTGACGCCGCCCACAACGACGAAGACCTGCACCGCCATGGTCACCGACAACCCGGTGGCCAGCAGTTTGCCGAAGCTGTCGCGGACGGTCACCGCGGTCCGCAGGCCGCGCACGACGAAGATCATGTAGAGCATGAGCACCGCGGCCAGACCCACGAGCCCGAGCTCTTCACCGATCGTCGCGATGATGAAGTCGGTGTTGGCGAACGGCACCGCATTGGGTCGCCCCGAGCCCAGTCCGGTGCCGAACAAACCGCCGGTGGCCAGGCCGAACAGACTCTGACCCACCTGATAACCGGTGTTGTAGAAGTCGGCGAACGGATCGAGCCACACCGACACGCGCACCTGCAGATGTGGAAACAGCTGGTAGGCGAGGATCGCACCAACGGCGAACATGGTCAAGCCGATGACCACCCAGCCCACCCGTTCGGTGGCCACGTAGAGCATCGCCAGGATCGTGGTGAAGATCAGCAGTGGGCCCCCGAGATCGTTCTCGAGGGCGAAGATGCCGATCGCGACGACCCATGCGATCAGCAGCGGACCGAGGTCGCGGGCGCGGGGTAGATCCATGCCCAGGAAGTGCTTGCCCGCGGTGGTGAACAGGTCGCGTTTGGAGACCAGCAGGGCCGCGGTGAAAATGATCAGCAGGATCTTCGAGAACTCACCGGGCTGGATGTTGAACAGCGGCGTGCGAATCCAGTTCTTGGAGCCGTTGATCTCCGACAATGACGCGGGCAGGATCGCCGGGATCGCCAAAAAGATCAGCCCGCCCAGACCCAGCGTGTACGCATAGCGCGACAGGGTGCGGTGATCACGGATGAGGATCAGGATGGCGGCGAAGACGGCCATCCCGAGGAACGCCCACAGCAACTGTTGGTCGGCGTTGTCGGTCTTGGTCGTCGGATTGATCGACTCCCCGGTGTTGCCCGACCCCAGGTCGAGCCGGTGGATGAGAACGAGGCCCAGGCCATTGAGCATCGCTACCACCGGCAAGAACACGGGATCGGCGTGCGGGGCGAAGCGGCGCACCACCAGATGGCCGATCGCGAACAACACGATGTAGGCGGCAACGTACTTCGCGAGGTCTCGCGTCAGCGACTGATCCTGGGCGCTCTGCACGATGAGCAGAGAGACGGTGACCACCCCGATGGCACACACCAGCAGCGCCAATTCGGCGTTGCGTCCGGTGTGGTCGGGTTGGGTGGGCCGTGCGTGGTTCGGAGCGGTGGCTTGCGTCATCTACGGTTCCCGGCAGTTCGTTCCGGGCTGGTCAGCCGAGGGCGACGTCGACGATCCCGCCGAGTCGGAGGGAGCCGAACCGGCGGGTGCGGAGCTGCCGGGCGCCGAGCTGATCGCGGCACCCGAGGTAGGGGGCGCGGGCGCCTCGGTGACCGGGGCAATGTGGGCACCGCCGGGCCCGAAGGTCGCGGGCACCGGCGTCGCCGGTGCGGGAGCCGGGCTGGATGACGGTGGGGTGGGCGCGGGTGATTCCGACGGTATCGACTGGTCGTTGACGCCGGGTATCGGCGCCTTGCACAGCGGCAGCAATTCGAGCTCGCTGGTGGTGCCGAGGATGTCGTTGAGCGGTTTTCCGGCGATCCGGTGTTCGCGGACGGCCGACTGCGAGAACGGCTGCAGGTCGGCGACGTTGAGTGCGGTGCAGTCGGCGGTGTCCGCCGGCACGAAGGTGATGTGCGCGGACTCCTTGTCGGCGTCGACGATGCAGCCCTTCTGTACCAGGTTGCTCACCGAGTAGAACAGAACGGCGTCGGGAGAGCCTTGGTAGACAACGACTTTCGAGTCCTGATAGCCGATGTAGTAGGTGCGGTGCAGGTAGTAGCGTAAACCGAGGAAGCCCGCGAGGATGGCCACGATCACCAGGATGATGAACCCGATGGTGAACCATCGGCCCTTGTGTCCGGTCTGTACCGGCTCGTCGTCGGGCAGGATCGTCGGCTGCTGCGGCGCCTCGAGCGTTGGGCGTAGCGCCGCCGCACGGCCGGCCGCGGTTTTCGGGTCCGGGGTGTAGGCGTCCTCACCGGTGCCCGCGGCGCCGCCGACGATGGGCCGTGATTCGCCATAGTCGGTGTCGACGACGTCGGCGAGCACGACGGTCACGTTATCCGGTCCGCCACCGCGCAGGGCGAGTTCGATAAGCCGGTCGGCGCAATCCTTGTAGTCGCTGATCGAACCGAGGGTCTCGGCGAGGGTTTCCTCGCTGACGACGTCGGAGAGCCCGTCGCTGCACAGCAGATACCGATCGCCGGCACGGGCCTCGCGCACCGTCAAGGTCGGCTCGACCTCAGTACCGGTCATCGCCCGCATGATCAGTGATCGCTGCGGATGGGTGTGGGCCTGTTCGGGGGTGATGCGGCCCTCGTCGACGAGCGTTTGAACGAAGGTGTCGTCGCGGGTGATCTGGGTGAGCGCACCGTCTCGGTAGAGGTATCCGCGGGAATCGCCGATGTGGCACAGGCCGATTCGGGAGCCGGCGAACAGGATCGCGGTGAGGGTCGTGCCCATGCCGTCAAGCTCGGGTTTCGCCTCGACCTGCGCGGCGATCGCGTGGTTGCCCGCCTGCGTGGCGCGATTGAGGGCATCGAGCAGGTCTCCGGTGGCGTCGTCCTCGTCGAGGGTGCGCATGGATTCGATGACCAGTCGGCTGGCGACCTCACCTGCCGCGTGACCGCCCATGCCGTCGGCGAGCGCGAGCAACCGCGGACCGGCGTACGCCGAGTCCTCGTTGTTCGATCGGACCAGTCCCTGGTCACTACGCGCGATGTAGCGCAGTACGAGTGTCACGGGCGCAGCTCGATCACGGTCTTGCCGATGCGGATCGGCGTGGACAACGGGACCTTCACCGCTGTGGTCACCTTGGAGCGGTCGAGGTAGGTGCCGTTGGTGGATCCGAGGTCCTCGACGTACCAGTCATCCCCGCGGCGGGACAGTCGTGCGTGCCGCTCGGAGGCGTAGTCATCGGTGAGCACCAACGTCGAATCGTCGGCCCGTCCGAGGAGTACCGGCTGCGTTCCCAGCGTGATGCGCGTGTTCGCGAGCGCACCCGCGGTCACCACCAGATACCGCGCGGACCCCTTCGCGCTCGGCTTCGCCCGTCCCTTCTCGGCCGTGCCACGAAAGCGCGGCAGCCGGGATGATCCCGAGGCGGTGACGATGTCGGCGCGCACGGTGCGGATCACGGCATAGACAAACAGCCAGAGCAGCAGCAGGAAACCCAACCGGGTCAGCTGCAGCACCAAGCCCTGCATGTCGTCATCCACCTCCAGCGCATCTCAACGGTCGTCGATCGAATGAGTCGGTCTCCGACGATATGGAAAATCCCCACCCGTGCGGGTCCGGGATGCATGAAGACCCGAGGTGCATCTTATGGGCTCAACTCCCTGGGCCCGTCATTCAGATGTGTCAGTTTCGCATCAACGGGAGTCGTGCCTGCGTACGTCCGGCCGTCGCCGCCACGGTGGAGGCGCGTCGTGCGGTAGAGCCTCGATGGCCTTACTGGAAGCGGACGGTGATGTCGGAATGACCAACGCGAATGCGGTCACCGTCGGCGAGTTCCCAGCTGTTGACCTGGACGTCGTTGACGGTGGTGCCGTTGGTGGAGTTCAGGTCGGTGAGCATCGCGGTGCTGCCGTCCCATCGGATCTCCAGATGCCGACGAGAGACGCCGGTGTCGGGGAGGCGGAACTGCGCATCTTGGCCGCGGCCGATGACGTTGGAGCCCTCGCGGAGCGCAAAGGTGCGGTTGCTGCCGTCTTCGAGGATCAGCGTGATCGCGGTCGGCGCGTAACCGGCTGCCTGACGGCCGTAGCCCTGCTGGTAGTCGTAGCCGCCCTGCTGGCCATAGCCGCCCTGGTCGTAGGCCTGTTGGCCGTAGCCCTGTTGGTAGTCGTAGCCGCCTTGCTGGCCGTAACCCTGGTCGTAGCCCTGTTGGCCGTAACTCTGCTCGTAGCCTTGCTGGCTGTATCCGCCCTGCTCGTAACCTTGGCCGGGCTGCGCATAGCCGTGGTCGTAGCCCTGTTGGCCGTAACCCTGGTCGTAGCCCTGCTGGCCATAGCCTTGTTGGCCATAGCCGTTCTCATGGGCGGGCTGGCCGTAGCCCTGTTGGTAGTCGTAGCCGCCTTGCTGGCCGTAGCCCTGGTCGTACGCAGGTTCCGGTGCCCTGCGCTGGTCGTATCCGGGGTTCTGCGTCATCTCTGGGGCTCCTACTTGTTTGGCCGCATCGTGTGGATGTGGATCTGGCGGTGACTGTGGTCCGGGTAGGCCTCCGTCGCGCACCGGTCGCGGCTGCGCGTCCGGGTTGACCGAGCCGCGCGCACGGAACATACCCGTGTGCAGGGACGGAGACTGGTCGAATTCGACGACGACCTGACCGTATGTCTGCCACCCGTTGTCTTTGATGAAGTTCTCCAGGTGTTTGGAGAACCGCTTGCGGTTCAGCTCGTACTCAACCGAGATCTGGTCGTGGTCGGTCGGACTGAAGAGCAACGTGTAGCTGTTCGCGGCCAGGATTGTACCGTCACCGAGATTCTCCAACGATTCCTCGGCTTCTCGCTGCAGGCCGTTCTCGATCTCCTGCGGGGCGACCTCGCCGCCGAAAACACGCGCGAATCCGTCATCAACAGCACCTTCGAGCTTGCGCTCGATGCGTTGCAAAATCCCCACCGTCGACCTCCCTTCGGCGCTTGTGTGGCGTGTCGCCGTGCGTGTGGCCTTCACAGATGATACCGATACTGACGGCCCAGGCTGCCATGAAGCAACTGCTGTATCGTCTGCAACATACGCATCACCACCGTCAGCGGCGTGCTCCTACCGCTGAAATCATCCCTGACCTGTGCTTGGACGTCCACCCCCGCGGTGACGGGTAGCCAGTGACGCGGTTTGTCCGGCGGATCAAAGTTGTCGTTTTTCACTTGCGGTGCCGTGCGTGCTATCGTCGTCCAGGCCGTTGATCGAGCCCATCGATTCACGGTCATGCCCGCCGAGAACTCGGCGGCCACGGGCGAGTGGCGGAATGGCAGACGCGCTGGCTTCAGGTGCCAGTGTCCTTCGGGACGTGGGGGTTCAAGTCCCCCTTCGCCCACCACGGAGCAGTCCTGCTCAGTTTGATGCCAAAGTCAGGTTGCGGAAATGCGCCGCGGCCTGTTGTTGGCGGGATCGCGTGTGGCTGTCGCGAACGTGCATCCCTGAACCGGGCGTCAACGTCCCGGATTACCCCTCGCGATGTGCCGTCTGCGCCGAGCCGCCACAGTGCACGGCCGCCGAGAGCGGCGATGTCGACCAAGAGAAGACCGGTAGCGCTTGGCCGTCACACCTCAGTCGTTACCGATGACGGCACCCCGGTCGCCCGCGTGACCGATCCCACCACCGGCAACGATCCAGCCCAAGTGTCCACCGATCAACTCACCGCCGCCACCCGCATGGGCCCTCTACGCCAGCCCCGAAGCGCAACCATCGGCGCTGGGCGCGCAAATCCGCTCCGAGATGGACAATGGGATGTCGGTGCCCAAAGCGGTTGTCTTCGAGACCGCCGGACTCGGAGCGGGAATTGCCACGGGGGCTCTGGTCGGGGCCGCAGTGGGTGGACCTGTCGGTGCACTCGTCGGTGCGGGACTTGGCATTGTCGCGTTGACCGCTACGACATCTGCCATCCAGTGGCTGTGGAAGTAAGGAAGCAATATGGATCTGCCCTCGCACGAGGAGATCGTCGAATTTGATCGGCGTGCGCCACGCGTAGCCGCGGCAGGAATGGCAGTAGCAGCCCTATTCATCGTCGCCGGCATTGTCGGTATCGTCGTGGCGCTGGTCAGAGGCGAGCCCGAGGCGTTGATTCCGATAGTTTCGCTGCAATTGATTGGTGCTGCACTCCTACTTCTGGCCACCGGACGTCCCGATACCGCGGAGACATCGACCTACTTTTCTGTGGCCCGAGGTAGCAGGTGGTGGCAAGGGTTGAAGCTCATCGCGCATCTGTGCGCTTTCGTCTACGCATGGATTGCGATAGGTGCCCTGGCCGCTCCGTCGTGGGCGCAAATTTCGCCCAGTATCCGCAGCCCACTAACGGGAGTAGCTTGCATTTTCATATCACTGATCTCTTTTGTCGGATCTATCCTGATGGATATCAACTACGTGCGGAGACCTGCCATTGAGATATCCGCCAAAGGTGTCACCGTTCAATATTTTCGCAGGCGGCTACATATCCCCCTTGCCGGAATAGGTAGGGTTTCACTGTTCCCACAGGGTGCAGGAGAGATTTACCTCTACCCAAGCCAGGGATATACGATTCAGCGCGAAGTTGGCGGCAACTTCGAACCTTCAATCAAACAAAAGTCGATCCCGATCTATGTCATGCGTAACGGCATTACGGCTGAACAGTTGACACAGAGTCTTGCACGGTTTGCAGCGCGCGAAAGCCCGCAGTAGCGGGCACGCATGACACCCGCCACCTGCACGACCGGGGTCGGGAAGGATTATCAGTAAGACCGTCGTTCGACGAACCCACCCTGCATCGCATATTTGTTCAAGGCGCGCAACGCATTCGCCACGAGTGCGCCCAAGCGCATCCACGACTCGTTCAGCAACACCGTGACGTACGGGCGGGTGCAGTCGGGTCCGCCGATACGGACGTGAAACGGCCGGGGGGATTCTCAATCGGGGCGTTCCAGTGGACAAGATACTCGTAGCCTGGCCGGCCGATGTCACGCTCGGTGCCGAGGAGCTCGGCGGAAGCGCCTCTGGCGCATTCGAAAAGCAGTATGCGGGTGTCTCGCCTACGGTGCCGACTATCGAAGTTCTGCTCGACAAAGTACTGCTGCATCTCCGGGCGTAACGCCTCGTGTACAAGACGCATGTGGTCGAGCACCGAACCCGACCGTCGAGGTGGCTGACGGCCAGAGATCTGGCACAGTAACGCTGTGCAGCCCCACCCGGTCCTCTACGAGATCAACACCTGGCCGTGGTTGGAGCGGATCGGTCGGCAGCTCGGGCACCCGGTCACCCTCGGCACGGTGCCCGAGGACGTGTGGGACAGCATCGCCGTCGGACCCGTCGACGCCGTCTGGCTCATGGGCGTGTGGCAGCGCAGTCCCGCCGGTGTGCAGATTGCGCTGGCCGACGGCCCGCTCGTCGACACCTTTCGTGCCGCATTGCCCGACTACACCTCCGACGACGTCGTCGGCTCGCCCTACTGCATCCGCGACTATGTCGTCGACGAGCACCTGGGCGGGTGCGACGGGCTGGCCACCGCCCGCGAGGCGCTCGCCGCCCGAGGGATCGGACTGATCCTCGACTACGTCCCCAACCATCTCGCGACGGATCACCCGTGGGTCACCACGCACCCCGAACGCTTCGTCGCGGGCTCGGCCGAGGAACTCGCTGCCCGCCCGACCGAGTTCATCGGGGTCGGCGGACGGGTGCTGGCCAATGGCCGTGATCCTCACTTTCCACCGTGGCGCGATGTTCTGCAGCTCAATGCCTTCCACGTGGATACCGTGGACGCCGCGATCGACGAATTACGCGGGATAGCCGAGCGTTGCGACGGCGCGCGTTGTGACATGGCGATGCTCATGACCACCGATATCTTCGCCCGGACCTGGGGCAATCGGGTCGGTCCGGCACCGGGGCAGGACTACTGGACGCGGGTCATCCCCGCGGTCCGCGAGCAGCACCCCGGCTTCCTATTCGTCGCCGAGTCCTATTGGGGCACAGAACAGTTGCTACGAGTCCAGGGCTTCGACCACTGCTACGACAAGGCGTTCACCGACGCCCTCGAGCGTCATCCGCACGAGGTCGCGCGCCTCATCCACCACGATCCGGACCCCGCAGGTAAGGTGCGCTTCGTCGAGAATCACGACGAGCCGCGCGCGCAATCGGTGTTCGGTCACCGCCACCGGACGGCGGCGCTGACCGCACTGACCCAGCCGGGCGCCCGCCTCGTCCACGACGGCCAGGCCGACGGTCGGACCATCCGCCTACCGGTCCAACTGCGGCGCGAACCTGCCGAACCCGTGGACCCCGACCTCCGCGACTTCTATCGCATCCTTCTGGATGCGATCAGTGAAAGTCCGATGAGCACAGGTACTTTCGACCCACTGCACGTTCACGGCTGGTCAGACCGGTCTACCGGGGGACTGGTGGCCTGGGCGTGGACCGATGCGCGTGACGCCTCGGACGGCGGTTGTCGCCACCTGATCGTGGTCAACCTCGACGACGCCGCGGCTGCCGGTCGTGTGCAGACCCCGTGGCCGCAGCTCGCCGGGTCCACGGCCACCCTCACCGATCTGCTCACCGGTACCGACCATCACCGTAGTGCCGACCCCGACGAGTACATCTTCGTCATGCTGCCGGGCTGGGGTGCGCATCTTCTCGACGTCCACATTCACCGCTGACCAGGAAGCCGTGAACGCGGTGATGTAGGCCACTCTGTGGGTGTACAGTCGTGCACACTGTGACCGAGGGAGGCCGATGAATCTTCTCCGCTGGAGCAAACGTCCAGCCGCGGGGGTCAACGCGAGAAGTCCGCAGGCCAACGTCGTGCGCGGACTCGTCGCACGGGCCACCACGCCACTGTTGCCCGATGACTACCTGCACCTGATCAATCCGCTGTGGTCGGCGCGCGAGCTGCGCGGACGCATCATCAAGGTTCGTAAGGAGACCGACGTCTCGGCGACGGTCGTCATCAAGACGGGCTGGGGATTCCCCGCGGACTACAAGGCCGGTCAGTACGTCGGGATCGGCCTGCAGGTCGATGGTCGCTGGCACTGGCGCTCGTACTCGCTGACATCGTTCGGCGAGAACACCGACGACACCATCTCTATCACCGTCAAGGCAAACCCCGACGGCTTCCTGTCGACGCACCTCGTCGACGGTGTCGCCCCAGGGACGGTGATTCGCCTTGCCGCCCCCAAAGGCGATTTTCACCTTCCCGAGCCGCTGCCCGAGTCGATTCTGTTCCTCACCGCGGGCAGCGGGATCACCCCGGTCATGGGCATGCTGCGCTCGATGAGTGCACGCGGCGCGATCCCTGACACCGTCCACGTGCACTCCGCGCCCACCCGCGACGAGGTGATCTTCCTCGACGAACTCGAGTCCCTCGACGAGCAGGTTCCGACGTATTCGCTTGCGCTGCAACTGACTCGGTCGGACGGCAAGTTCTCCATCGACGATATCGACGCGCAGGTCCCCGATTGGCGGGAGCGGTCGTGCTGGGCATGCGGGCCGGTCGCCTTCCTCGACGACATCGAGTCGGCGTATTCGGCGGCCGACCTCCGCGATCAACTGCACATCGAGCGGTTCGCCATCGCGCGGACCGACGTCGGCGGCGAGGGCGGCACCGTTACCTTCACCAAGTCCCAGAGGACCGCGGAGCTCGACGGGGCGACCACACTCCTTGAGGCCGGTGAGGATCTCGGAATCCAGATGCCCTTTGGCTGTCGGATGGGCATCTGCCAAACCTGTGTGGTCCCGCTGGCCCAGGGGTACGCGCGTGACCTGCGCACCGGAGAAGAACGTCGCGAGGGCGAACGTATCCAGACGTGTATCAGCGCAGTATCCGGGGAATGCACGCTCGACCTGTAGAAGAAACCACTGATGCCGGTCCAGCCCGCGGCCGCATCCCATCCTGCGGCTCACGTCGCCGCACACCAGTCCGATCATCGGGAGGACGATGCTCATGGCGATCACCGACATCGACACCTATGCCCATCTGACCGAGGCCGACGTCGAGGCGCTCGGCGCCGAACTCGACGCCATCCGACGCGACATCGAAGAATCGCGCGGGGCTGATGACGCTCGTTACATCAAGCGCGTCATCACCATTCAACGATCCCTCGCCGCCGGTGGCCGAGTGGTACTGATGTTCAGCAATCGGCGTCCAGCCTGGTTCTTGGGAGCGGGCATGCTCGGGCTCGCCAAGATCGTCGAGAACATGGAACTCGGCCACAACGTGATGCACGGTCAATGGGACTGGATGAACGATCCCGAGATTCACTCGTCGTCGTGGGAGTGGGACACCGCGTGCCCAAGCGTGCAGTGGAAGCATTCGCACAACTTCGTGCACCACAAGTACACGAACATCGTCGGGATGGACGACGACGTGGGTTACGGCATCCTGCGCGTGACCCGCGATCAACCGTGGGAATGGTGGAATCTCGGTAACCCGTTCATCAACCTGACGCTGGGAACGTTCTTCGAATACGGTGTCGCGCTGCACCATCTCGAGACCGAGAAGCTGCGCAAGAAGGAGAAGACCTATCGGCAGGCCGCCAAGGATTTGCGCATCATCGGCCGCAAGATCGGAAAGCAGGCCGCCAAGGACTACCTGATCTTCCCGGCGCTGTCGGGCCCCTACTGGCGCACCACGCTCACCGCGAACCTGACCGCCAACTTCATCCGGAACTATTGGGCGTACATGGTGATCTTCTGCGGTCATTTCCCCGACGGTGCCGAGAAGTTCACCGTCGCCGAGTACGAGGAAGAGGATCAGCCGCGGTGGTATCTGCGACAGATGTTGGGATCAGCCAACTTCCGGGCCGGACCGATCATGCGCTTCATGAGCGGCAATCTCAGTCACCAGATCGAGCACCACATGTTCCCCGACCTGCCGAGCAATCGTTATGAGGAGATCGGAGTGCGGGTGCGGGAACTGTGCGACACATACGACCTGCCCTACACCACCGGCAGCATCGTGCATCAGTACGCGCAGACGTTCCGGACGATCCTGAAGCTGTCGGTGCCCAACGCATTTCTCAAGGCAACCGCCGACGACGCTCCCGAGACCGCCTCGGAGTTGCGTTTTGCCTTCCGCGAGGGCATCCGCACACAATTTGGTGTCGACCCGGTGACGGGAAAGCGTCGCGGACTTCGGACTGCGTTGCGTGAGTTGAAGAATTCGTCGGTGCGCCCTGCCTGATGAGGGCACCGCGTCAGACCTCTCAGAGCATGTGCACCTTACGATAGATCCGCGCTGCGGCTGGGGTGAGGAGTCCCACCTCGTCGAGGAACTCCATGAGATGCGCACAGCCGGTGCGCACCATGGACTGGAAGTGGTGGTTGCGCCGCATTTCGCTGATTGCGCGGTGATGGTCGAGCCCGGCGTCAATGTAGGCCTGGGGGCGGACGAGGCTGGTGAAGATGTAGGACGCAGCGGTGGCGAGGTAGACGGCACTCCACTGCCGCTTGATGTAGCCGAGGTCGCGCACCGACTCACGGACTTCCTCGCGGGCGAATTTCATGTGCCGCGACTCCTCGAGCACGTGGATCTCGTTGACGGTGCGAATGAACGGCAGCACGCGCTCGTCACGCATGCAACCACGCTGGAACACGTCGAGGATCTCCTCGGCCACGAGGATGCCCGCGTAGGCCACCTCGTCCTTGACCGTCGCCATGAAGAACTTGCCGAACCGACCGAGCCGTGGATGCGGCGTGTAGGACGTACCGACCATTTTCTCGGTCGCCTTGGCGAACATGATCGAGTGGCGGCATTCGTCGGCGATCTCGGTGAGCGCGAACTGGAATTCGGGGCGATGGTAGTCGGTGAGATATTGGTCGCGGATCACCACCGCCTGCAGCATCATCTCGAACCAGATCCCGATCGACATGATCGAGGCGAACTCGTGCCGAGTCAGTCGGATTCGCTGTTCTTCGGTCATCTCCTGCCAGTACGGAGTTCCATAGAGCGTCGACCATTCGGGACTACAGCCGTATTTGGTCGGGTCCATAGGGGCGTCCCAGTCGATCTCGGTCATAGCGTTGCGGGATAGGCGCGCAGCCGAAGCGAGGAGACGCGCCGAGACCTCGTCGGGACCCGAATCGGTGGAGGAGGTGAGCGGTGCCACGGTCATGCATACATGACAGCACCAACCGTGCCATTAGTCAATGGCACCGTTAGGCCGACGAGGGACGCGCGATCTCGCTGCGCCTCAATCCGATCGGTGAGAGATACCGCGTCGCCGTCGCACCGTGGTGCACAACTGCGCGTGAGCGCTGAATCCGGACTTCGCCGCGATGTCGCCGACGTTCGTCCGGCTCCTGATACGCAGGTCGTCGAGAGTACGGCGAGGCGCTGTCCGCGGACTATTGGCTCGCCGATGTTGCGGACTCCGCGCATGCCCGATTCCAGGGCCGCAGAGTGACTCCCACTGTTTGCGCAATGTCGGCCGCGGTGAACTCGCCGTCGCACACGGCCTGATCGATGCACCGCCGGGTCAGCTGGATCCCGGATGGTCGAGAGATCACCGGTGAGCCCCGAGCCGACGCCGACGGCGTCGAGCAGTGACTGCCTCGGTGAACACTGGACGGCTCGCGGAAATCTCCCTCGCGTCGTTCACACACGGCGAGCAATCCGCACAGCGCTGCCCCTGGCGCTGACGGTGACGAGAATTGCCAGGCAACGCATCAGGAACGAGCCCGAGGTGGCGGGGAGTCGGCCCACGGATCGGGCAGCAAGGCGCCGAGACAGACGACGACAAGCACCGACATCACTACATCACTGGGTCGGTGCCGACCGTCGGCGATCAGTCCGAATCCGATGACCGAGGCCCACGTCGCACCGATGATGGGCTGCAGCCACGTCGGTGCCGCCGTGATCACCACCACCACGCATGAGGTGACTGCGGCGTGCGGCACGTGGGCCACGGCGGATGCGCGCCGGCTCGCGTCGAGGACGTACTGGTTGACGAGCTGACCCCCACGACGTGCGCCCCGCGATGCCGTACACCGCCGCCGCAAGAAGCAAGGCGATGACCGTGGCGACCACCGCCGCGTCAAGGCAGGGCGGACGACGATTTTCCCGGCGCCGCGTGGCTGCCGCCGTGGGCGTCGTTACCAGGACACTCATGTGCCCGAGGCTAGGCGACGAGTCCGGGAAAGGGGGCGAAGCGTCTACCGTCTGCCTCCCGGCGACTCCATGCAGCTCGAGGGTGAGGCGGCGCGCGGGCCGTGGGTACCAACGACGGCCTGATCGGCGACGGCCCGATCGGCGACCGGACGCAATGCGATCACCAGTGTCGCGGTGGCGATGGCCCCGGCAGGCAACTCGGCATGCACCGTCCGCCGATGCCCGGTGGTATCGACCACGGTGATGTCGGCCATGGCCGCTCCGGTCAGCCCGACACCGACGAACGCCACATCGGCGATCGCGGTGGTCTGCGGCAGTGCAGCATCGACACGCACCAGCGCGCGTCCACCCGTGACGTGCGCTGCGATGATCCTGGTGACTAGAACCCGGCGTGCTGAGTCCATCAAGGATGCGGGGTGGCACTCATCGGTCGTCGGGCAGCGCGGTTCGCCTGCGGCATCGATGAAGAATCCTGTTGTGTGACGCAGTGATTCGGCGCGCAGGGCGGTCCCACCGATGAAAAGATCGGTCCCCGACGAATGAATCACGACCGGCCAGAGTGCGGGATCGAAGGATCGGGACACCAGAACACCTTTCAGAGAGGGCAGTAGCTCGAACAAGCTCACCTCTTTGGTCTACCCGGCTCTGCAACACAGCAACAGGTATACCGGCGCCAAGATGTCGTCAAGATCCGAGCAGCTCCTCGCAAGCACCCCGATTGCGGTGACTCACCCCATATTTCAAGGGAAGCAGCAACTCCGAAGGCGACAGGCATCGTCTGCCAAGTCTGACCGTGCATCGTAGAACCCGTCAGAGAGAAACGCACACAGCGGATCTCGGAGGTGCCAACCAAAAGGAGCCACACATGGCCGCACCCAGTCGCAACAACCACCCCGCCCCGGTCCAGCGCCGCCGCCGCGTCCGCCGCTACGACCCGCGTTCGCGCCGGTGGCTCTGGACGTGGCAGTGAGCCAGCGCGCTGCGCCCTGACCAGTGCGACATACGAACAACCCCGCCCGATACCGGGCGGGGTTGTTCGTATGCGATGCGCTTGACGCGAGTGCGATCAGCTCGTCGCGATCGCCACGTTCAGGATGACGATCAGCACGATCAACACGATCGGGATGACCGACACAGCGATGGCCAGACCGACACCGTTGTACTGCTGTGGCGCGGGCCCCAGCGACCCGCGGGAGTATGCCCACACCGGCGCCCGATACTCCAGTTCGACGCCCTGGCCCGGCGCCACGAGCACCGGGAGATCGGCAGGCCCGATACGCGGTGGCAGAAGGTACGGAACATGGACGTGCACGTGATGCGCTCCAGGCGGCAGCGGGATCTCGTTGCGGCCCCACGTGCCGGGGCGTTCCTGGCCGTCGACGGCGATCTTCGGCTTGATGAAGAACAGCAACCACATGAGCGGGAAGAATTTCGCGTCGATGGTGACGCCCTGCTGCTGACCTGCTTGCACCGGCGGCGCGCCTTGCCCGCCTCCGGGGTGATAGGCGTCCGGGGCCGGATTCTTCTGCAGTGAACCCGGATGCTGGGGTAGCGGCCCGTACTGGGGTTGACCGGGGCTCGGTGGTTGCGCGTACTGGGGTTGACCGGGGCTCGGTGGTTGCGCGTACTGGGGTTGACCGGGCAGTTGACTTCCGGGTTGCGGCGCCCCGTACCCTGGCGCCCCGTACCCTGGCTGCCCGTACGGGGGTTGCCCCGGCGGTGGTTGCCCGTACGGACTGGGTTGCCCGTAGGGCGGATTCGGACTGTTCACCCAATTCCCCCTCGATCGATCGACCCGCGTGCCGGGCCAGCGTGGCTGGCAGTCAATGTACGCGATGGCCATTGAGTGGCGCGCATGTGCAACTGCTTCGGGGTACTGCCCGATCCACGGGGAGTGAGACCGTACATCGAATGCATCAGCGATCGCGGTCTTGGCGGAGGTGCTACCGCGAACGAACCGAGGCCGCCGCCGACTGCCCACGTCGATCGGTCTGCGACGCGAGGGTCAATAGATCATCGGAGGTTCTTGCAGCGCAGGAACGCCATCGTGGGAAGTATCATGACGGAGCACGCGGCGACGATACCGTCGCCGACGCCGAATCCCACGATGCACACTCCGACCAGGGCGATCGGCATAGCGTAGGAAGCAAGGCCATTTCTGCACCGTCCCCTCGCGCGGAGCGAGTTGGAGGCGGGATGCTCGGGGCCACCGCGAGCATCGCAATCATTCACACGGTGGAGCCAGGGCTCATCGATCACCTGCTCCGGGGGAGAGTGGTCATAGGCCATCCGGGTCGGTCGGCATGCCCACCATGCCGCCGCTGAGCTGTGTCGGCGAGCTCTTTCCCGCCCGGTCGAGATCCCACTCGGCCAGGCAGGCGCCGAACCAGCGGTACAGCCATTCCTGTGCGAGAGCGCGTGTCTCACAGAACACGATCGGCACCGTCGGAAACCTGGCTTGGGCCTCGGCGACGGCATCGGCCACTGAGGAGGCCGGTGCGTGTTCGAGTTTGAAGAGTTTCGAGTACCCGGAGTCGACGATCACCGCGCCACGCGGCTGTGCGGCGAGATCGGCCATGACGTAGGTCATCTTGCCGGACAACAGGCTCGACGCGAGGTCCTCGATGCTCTTGCGTTCGGCGGTCGCCACCAGGTCCTCGCCGTCGAAGACCGCATAGTCGCCGACTGGGAGACCACGCTTGCTCGTGTGCGCCTGCTGTGCGGAAAATTTGTAGCCGTAGCGTTCTCGGGTGTCGACCACGATGTCGACAATGCGACCGTGCGCTCGCGCGGTGGGGACCGTCACGTTTGGTCGGGCCTGTTTGGCGGTGCGTCGTGATTGCCAGAACACCATCTCGCGCCCGCGAGCGCGGGTCAGTACGAACTGCGAGCGATTCTCCCGTCCGCGTTCGAGCACCAGGTCGATGGCCGCGCCACGACGGCTGATCGACCGTACCGCCAGGCACTCGACGATCTCGGGGTCCTCCGGCCACTCGCCGACGCGCTGGCAGTACACCTTGGTGGTACGTGGCCAGGTCTCCCGGGTCTTCAACACAATCCCGTCGGGGCCCAAGGGCAAACGCACGAGATAGGGCAGCGACGTGCCCTCCTCGGGATTGCGCGCTATCAGCAGGTCATCCGGCACAGCAACCAGGGTGCCGGATCACGGGGGGCACAGTCACCCCGGCCGGCGGATGTGGGTTCCTCATCTGCATCAACCCGCCTCGATGGTCGTGGCCAACCAGGCTCACGGTGGATGCGGTCAACCAACCTCACCGACGGTGGGGATGTTGGGTGTGCAGCGAGCCACGGCCCGCAGCCGATGCGTGAGGGGGACGCGTTGCAGTGCGTCGACGAGCACCGTTGCTGAGTGCGCTATTGATCGGAGACCTCGCCCGGGGTGTGGCCGCCCCTTTCCAGGTCATCACGTGCGCAGGCGTCCCCCGAGTCCCCGAGTCTCACGTCCACGACGGGCGCGGGCACAGTGCCCGGTACCGCCGGACCCACGAATCAGAGGGACGCCCGCATGATCGGCCGGCAGGTGATCGCCATGACCCATCTCTCGGAGGACGCCAGGGTGAGCGGATCCCCGTCCGCGGTAGCGTCTCGATCACCGGGAAGAACCCGCACGGTGGTGACTACCCACTCGGCGCATACACCAAGACCGCTGCGCTCACGTGGGCCGATGCGCTGGGGTGGGCGCGGTAGGCGGGGACTCGCTTCAGAGACCTGGTCCGCATGCGTCGTCGGTGAGCGCCGAGACGATCTTCGGGCGCACCTCGTCGACGAATTGCAACCACTGGCCGATACCAGCCGCGACGTTGTGGCGTGCGAACGCGGTGGCCTCGACCGTCAGGACGGCGACGACGCAGGTGTCGTGCACGACGAGTTTGATCCCGGTGTAGGGCAGGGTCTCGGTTGCCACGAAGCGGTAGGCCGCAGGCAGATCGGCGACGCGATCGACGACGATGCCGAAGAACTCCAATGTCGGGCGCTCGCGCAGAATCCGCAGCCACGACTTCACCTCGCCGGTCGGCAATGGAATGTCACCGTCGTCGTCGACCATCACCGGATGCCCCGACATGGTCCCGAGCGCCTCGACCACCATGGCCCGCAGGTCACTGTGCCGCGCGGGCAGAGCGATCACCTCGAGCGCCGGCTCGTGTCGGGCAGGTGCGTCACCGGTCAGGAAGGCCGGATGTCCGACACCCCAAACCTCGATCAGTGTGGTGGTGGTCAGCGCGGCGAGAGCGTCGACCTGTGCTCGATCGGCTTGCGAGGTGAATGATCCGTCACCGTCGTTGCGATCCCAGCCGAGGAGTGTGAGATCGGCGATGTTCCCGCGCATCACGTCGGGGTGCGGATGCAGATCGTCCTCGACGATCGTGCATACGATACGGTCGTCGCGGGCAGAGAAGCTCAGTACGCCGTGGGATCCTTCGGGGATCTCGAGGCTCTGTTGGACGACGAGTTCCTGGCCGTCGTCGAGGTCGGACAGAAGGGCCGCGAGCAGATGACGGTATCGGGCCCAGGCCTCGTTGACGGCCGTGTCGAAGTCGACGTGGCCGCGCATGTCGTCTGCACGCTCTGCGCCCATCCCGCACCTCTCATCCGGGTGTAACCCGCGTCCGCCACCGCTCGGCGATCCGGCTCCTCGAGGGCCCGTCTGGTTCTATTCGGGCTGCATCATGACCGGGCTTGCCTCATGCGCTGGTAGCGAGGCTACGGATCCTCACCATCAAGTGCCGTGTCGCGCGCGAGGATCCCCCCATTCGTAGGACCCAGGTGCCAATCGTCCACGACCCCCGATGTCGACGGCCGCTCGTCACCGCCTCACCCACGGTTCAGCACGACACCGATACAGTTCGCTGCCGGTGTGATCGCCCAGACACCGCGCCGTGTTCCGCACGGCAACGACACCCAGTTCCGGGCACCTACAGGTCGATGGGGTGTCGGTCTGGCCTACGACGGCTGACGCCGACTACTCGATTTCGATCTCCAGCTCGAGCGAGCGAGGCGTTGCCTGACACGTCAGGAGGTAGCCGTCGTCGATGTCCTCGGGTTCGAGCGCGACGCCGTTCCCGTGGTCGACGGTGCCCGAGACCAGGCGGGCGACGCAGGACCCGCAATCACCCTCCCGACACGAGTAGGGTGCGTCGATACCCTCCGACAGCATCGCGTCGAGCAGGGGAGTCGTTGTGGCGCAAACAATTTCTGAGACAGTACCGTCGATGTGGATGGTCAGCGTGCATTGTGTTGAGCACTCGTCGGTCACCGACAACGTGAACGGGTCGCCGGTCAACGACACATAGCGCTCGATGTGCAGATCGGTGTGTGGCACTCCCGCTGCGAGCGCTTGGCGCTCCACCAGATCCATGAACGGAGTGGGTCCGCACACGAAGACCTCTCCGCCGGCGACCTCACCGCGGGAAGCGGCGCAGAGCGCGGCCACGGCCTCGGCGGTCGGTAGCCCGTCGGAGTCCTCTCGCCAATGGTGCACGCGGAGCCGCTCCGGATGGCGTGCGATCAGCCGGTCGAGCTCGTCGGCGAAGATGGTCGACGGCCGGTCGCGGTTGGCGTAGAAGAGGGTGACCGGACAGGTGTGCAATTCCAGCGCCGATCGCAGGATCGACATGACCGGGGTGATGCCACTGCCCGCTGCGAACAACGTCAGCCGGTGGTCCCACGAGTGCGGGGTGAACAGCCCCGACGGTGCGATGATATGCAGTACATCGCCCGCGGAGATGTTGTCACACAACCAGTTCGAACCGTAGCCGTCGGTGACGCGCTTGATGGTCACCGCCGGGATGTCGTCGACTCCGGGTGCGGTGCTCAACGAATAGCTGCGCGCCACCGAACCGGTCCGGTCGCTGGGGATGCGGATGGTGACGAACTGTCCCGGACGTTGCTCGATTCCGTCGGGCAGCCGAAAGTGAATGGTGCGGGCATCAGTGGTCTCGTCGACGACCCCGACCACCTCCACATCGATACCCAGAGTGCGCGAGCGTGATTCGACCGGCACTTCGCCGGTCCCCGTGGTCGCCGCCGTCACCGGTGCACCTCGCTGACGGCCTCCGCGAGTGGCAATGCGCGGTACCACAATTCCCCCAGCGCGCGACCGAGATCTTCGATTCGTTCGCGTCGTGGAGCGGTCACCGGCAGGCCGACGTGCACGTAGGCCATCTGTTCGGTGGCGCAACCGAGGGTCTCGGCCAGCAGGCTCTTGTCACAGTGCGCGATGACCCCCTGATCCTCCAGTCGCGTCAGCCACCGCTCAGTGCGCCGGACGAAGTCGGCGCGCAGGTTCAGCCACAATTGCTGGAATCCCTTGTTCTCGCTCGCGGCGGCCGCCTCACGGAGAAGGCGCAGCATGTGCCGGTTGCGTGCATAGGACTGTAGGTAGGTCGTGTTCACCTCGATGAGTGATTCGAGTTCGCCGTGCGCGTGATCCGGTCGTAGTCGCGCGGCGGCGAGTTCGGTCAGTGACGGGCGTAGAGCTGCGAGGAAAATATCGTCGAGGCTGGTGAAGTGTCGGTAGAAGTTTCCCTGCGCGGTGTCGGCGTGGTGGGTGATATCGGAGATCCTGGTGCGGGTGTACCCATACTCGGTGAAGCACTCGACCGCGGCTTTGACCAGCTTGTCCCGGGTCTGCTCGCCACGTCGGTTGGGGCGCTTGGCAATCGACGCAGACCCGTCTATCAACCCGGCGGCGGTGTAGACCGCATCGATTCCGTCGGTGCCGGGGCTGCCTGACTCGGATGTCATCGGTCTGAGTCCTCCTGAGCGGGTCGCGCGAGCAGTGCGAGCGGATGGTCGGCGGGCAGCGGATCGGGCAGGAACCCGACCAGCGCGGTCAGGTACTCGTCCTGCCCGTCGCCGGCCGCGAGGGTGTCGCCGTCGTAGATCGTTCCGGTGGTCCCGTCCACGGTGACGGTGCGACCGTCGAGTTCCGCGCTGAGCCCGGTGCCGCAGCCGACCACGCAGGGCACGCCGATCTCGCGGCAGACGAGGGCGGCATGCGAGGTGGTGCCCCCAACCTCGGTGACCACCGCCACGGACTCGAACATCGCCGGGACGTCCACCGGTGAGGTCGATGGACGTACCAACACCACCGACTCGCCGACGGCGGCGGCCGCGCACGCGGCATCGGTGTCGGTGTAAACGGTGCCCGTCGCGGCTCCGGGTCCCGCACCGACCCCTCGCGCGATCGGTTCGGCCACCCCGCTGACGGTGGAGTCCTCGAGAAGTGTGTGCACCTGCTCGGCACTGACCCGCTGGAGCGCCTCGGCCTCGGAGATCACACCCTCGCGCACCAGTTCCACCGCGATCCGCACCGCCGCACGTGCCGACCGTTTGCCCGAACGGCACTGCAGCATGTAGAGACGTCCGGATTCGACGGTGAACTCGATGTCGACGAGGTCGCGATTCTCCTGCTCGAGGACCTCGGCGATCTCGGCCAGCTGCCGATAGAGCTCCGGGTCGTGTGCGGCGAACTGCGCGATCGTCTCGGGTGTCCGCTCACCGGAGACCACGTCCTCGCCCTGTGCGCGAGACAGCCACTCGCCGAACAACCTTCGCTCGCCGGTGGCCGGATCGCGGCTGAACACCACGCCGGTACCCGAGTGGTCATCCCGATTGCCGAAGACCATCGCCTGGACGGTCACCGCGGTGCCGCCGCCTACTCCGAGACCATGGCGCCGTCGGTAGGCGGCCACGCGGTCGTTGGTCCAGGACCCGAAGACCGCCCCGATCGCCTCCCGCAGCTGGTCGTAGGGATCCGCCGGCGGCAGGGCGGTGTTGTCGCCGAGCACGATCTCGCCGTAACCGGTGCAGAAACGCTGCCAGGTGTCGTGGGCCCACGCCGGGTCCCCGGTTGCCGCGCCGAGGTCGGTCACCAGCGCTTCGGTCAGCCCGAGATTGAGCACGGTGTCCATCATCCCCGGCATGCTCTGGGCGGCTCCGGACCGTACCGACACCAACAGCGGGAAGGGGCCCTGCCCGAAGCGCTTTCCGGTATCGCGCTCGAGTTGTTGGAGCGCGGCCAGGGCGTCGTGCCACACGTCGTCGGGTAGGTGACCGCCGGCATCGTGATACCTGCCGCACAGCGGGGTCGCCAGCGCGAAGGCCGGTGGGACCGGAAGGCCGAGCGCCCGCATCCGGTTGACGCTGAAGGCCTTGCCGCCCAGCAGTTCACGGTCGGCGGGGGCCGAACCATCGAGTGCGAGTACGTGTCGGGTGTGTGTGGTGGTCATCGGGGTGATCCTTTGGTCCGGTGCGTTCAGACGGGCGAGGAGGAGCGGGAGTCAGTGGCGACGGGGCGCAGTGGGTTCTCGACGGTGGCGGCACGGATGGCGCTGAGCCCACCATCGACCGGGATGTCGATGCCGTTGACCCATGAGGCGTCCGGGGAGAGCAGGAAGTCGATGGCGGCGGCGGTTTCCGCGGCGGTGCCGTGCCGGCCCACCGCGCCGGCCGATCGGCTGATTGCCTCGACTCCCATGGTCTGCTCGAAGTCGCCGAGTATGGGTGTCTCGGTGGGGCCGGGGCTCACCGAGGCGGCGCGGATTCCACGGGGCTGCAACGCCGCGGAGAGCGCGACGGTCCAGTCCACCAGTGCGCGTTTGGAAGTGTCGTAGGCCGCCGAGCCGTCGACTCCGGTCTGCGCGACCCAGCGGTCGATGTCCGCGCGGCTCTCGGCCGCGAGGAGCTCGGTGATGCGTTCGGGCGGTTGGGTGTTGCGATGGGCGGCGAGAGAGGCGACGTTGACCACTACCGCACCGGTGGTCATCCGCTCCAGGACGCGGAGTGTCAGTGCGCGTACGCCGAACGTGTTGACCGCCAGGACGACCGACGCCGATGCGGTTCCGGGGACCCCGGCGACGTTGGCCAGCGCGTCGATGTGGTCGGGGAGTGCGACAGCGTCGATCGACCTCGGATCCGACAGGTCACAGTGGACGGATCGTGCTCGCGGGTCGGTGCTCTCGCGGAGATCGAGTGCGATCACCGTGGTCTGCGGATCGGCGTCGAGCAGGCGACGCACCAGGGCTGCACCGATACCCGACGCCGCGCCCGTCACCACGATCGTGCGTCCCCCGGGAGCGTCCGCGGTGCCCTCGACGTGGTCATTGACGATATCGAGATGGTCGCTCATGACATCACCGCCTTGATCTCTGTGAACTCGGCGATACCGATGGCGCCGAGTTCGCGGCCGTAGCCGGAGTTCTTGGTGCCGCCGAAGGGCACCGCCGGGCGTTCGCGGGTGCGCACGCCGTTGATCTTGACCTGGCCGACGTCGAGATGGCCGGCGATCTCGACGGCGAATTCGGTTCGGGTCGACCAGACCTCGGCCGACAGGCCGTAGTCGGAGTCGTTGGCGATGGCGATCGCGTCGGCGAGGTCGTCGTAGTACTGCGTGACGAGCACAGGGCCGAAGATCTCTTCGCGGACGGCCTTGGCGTCGGCGGTGAGGTCGGCGAACACCACCGGCGTGACGAAGCACCGTGACCGGCCGAGGGCCAGGTTCTCGCCGAAGCCGGCAACGATGCGCCCGCCGTCAGCGCGGGCCGCCTCGATGTAGGCGAGCACCTTTTCGGTGTGCGCGCGGGACGCGAGTGGTCCGTGGGTGGTCGACGGATCGGCCGGATCGCCCAGTCGGAACGCCGAGATTGCCTCGGCCATGATGGATTCGGCCTCGGTGGCGCGGCTCGCCGGCAGCACCAGGCGCGTGGTCGCATTGCAGGCCTGCCCGGAATTGACCAGCCCGGAGGCCAGCACCCGGGGTAACACCGCGTCGAGGTCGGCGTCGGGAAGAACGACGGCCGGCGATTTGCCGCCGAGTTCGAGTGTCGCCCGGCGCAGTGAGACGGCGGCATTGGCGGCCACCGAGCGCCCAGCCCGGACACTGCCAGTGAACGATACGTGCGCCACCCCCGGGTTGCTCGCGAGCGCGGCCCCGGTGCTTTCACCGGTGCCGTTGACGACGGCCAGCGCGCCGGCGGGAAGCCCGGCGGCGAGCAGGCATTCGCGCACCAACAGCGCGTCGAACGGCGTGGCCTCCGATGGTTTGAGGACGACGGTGCAGCCGGCCGCGAGTGACGCCCCGACCTTGGCGATGATCTGGTGAACGGGCATGTTCCACGGTGTGATCGCACCGACCACACCGGCCGGTACGCGGCGCAACCGCGCGCCGTCGATGTCCTCGGTGAAGGCGAATGTCTCGAGCGCGCAAGCGAACTCGCGGAGCACCGATGCCGGCATCGATTGCTGCGTGACGCCCGCGAGGCTGATCGGCATGCCCATCTCGCCGGTCACGGTGGCGGCCAGCGAGCCATGATTCTCGATCAGGTCGGCGGCGCGCTGCAGCACCGCGACCCGGTCGGCAGCCGGGGTCGCCGACCACCCGGGAAAGGCGTCTGCCGCCGCGTCGACGGCCTGCGCCACGATCGCCGGCTCGGCGATCCCGGTGGTGCCGATCACGTGGTCGGAGAACGGGTCCACCACGTCCACCGTGGCCGAGCCCGCCACCTCGTCGTGCCCGATGACGGCGGCGGGCGCGTGCCGGGTGCGCACGGAGGCGGTCATCGGTGCGCCCGTACCGTCACCGGCAACGACTTGATGCCGCGGAAGAAGTTGCTCTGCAATCGGTCCGGGCCATCGAGGACGTCGATCGCCAGGCCACGCTCGATGACCCGGGTGAAGAACAACTTCGCTTCCAGCTTGGCCAGATTGGATCCGAGGCACGCGTGGGCACCCCAACCGAAACCGAGGTGCTCGTTGGGGAATCGGGTGCCGATAAAGGTGTCCGGGTCGTCGAAGACCCGCTCGTCGCGATTGGCCGAACAGAACCACATCACCACCTTGTCCCCGGCGGCGATGGTCTTGCCGTGCATCTCGACGTCGCGGGTTGCGGTGCGGCGCATCGAGATCACCGGCGTCACCCATCGGACCATCTCTTCCACCACGACCCGGATCTTGTTGGGGTTCTCCCGCATGTGGTCCCACCATTGCCGATTCTCGGCGAGCACGGTCACCCCACCCGACAATAGGTTCCGGGTGGTCTCGTTCCCCGCGACCATCAGGATCAGGTAGTAGGCGTCGAGGTATCCGCGGCTCAGCGGCACCCCGTCGAGTTCGGCGGCGGTCAGGACGCTGATCAGGTCGTCGGCCGGGCACTCGCGCCGCAGCCGCTCGAGACCACGGAAGTAGTCGAACACTTCGTCCCGGGCGCGGACGGCGGTCTGCGGCCCCTCGGAGTAGGCGGGGTCCTCACTGGCCATCTGATTGGTCCAGCGCAGCAGGTTCGGGCAATCCTCGAGGGGAGCGCCGAGCAGGCGCCCGATCATCACCAGCGGCAGCTGCGCGGCCACCGCCGACACGAAATCGATGCCGTCGTTGCTCGCGGCGTCATCGAGCAGTTGATCGATGACGGCGGTGATATCGGCCTCGAGTGCTTTGAGCTTGACCGGCCGGACCTGCGGTGTGACGATACCGCGGAGTTTCGTGTGCTCCGGCGGGTCGACGTGATGGATGCTGCGAGCGCCCTCACCCTCGGCGCGTCGGCTCTGGATCTGGGTCCCCTGGGTCACCGAGAACGTCTCGGCGTCGGCGGCGACGGTCTTGATGTCCGCGTAACGCGTCACCGACCAGAAACCCGGACCCATTGGCTCCTCGTTCCAGTGCAGCGGGTCGTCGTTGCGCAGGCGCGCAAAGAGTGCGCCGTCGGTTCCCGCGGCAAACGGGGCCAGGTCCATCAGGTCGATGTGGTCGGCGATGGTCATCTCATCTCCAGAAGGCTGTGGTTTGCGACTGTAGTTTCACTAAATCATAGACTAGGGTGTGGTGTGAACCACAAATCTGAACCGAATATGACACACCGATGTGATGTCGACGCCGCGGGCGACAAGCTCCAATGCGACTAACAGTTCGCAAACTAATCGTCCGCCATCGCCCGTGTACTCAGCCTCAGGAGGAACGTGTACCCACCCACCACAGCGCGTGAGCGCCCAGACGACCTGGCGTACGTGATGGCCGGGTCGGGGGAGCGGCTCACCTACGACGACCTTGACCGTCGCTCCAACCGCGTGGCCCATTACCTGCGCCGACACGGGGTGGCGCCGGGATCGACCATGGTCATCGTCATGGAGAACAACCTCGCCTGGCCGGTGGTTGTCGCCGCCGGCATGCGTACCGGACTCTTCGTGACCCCGGTCAACTGGCACCTCACCGGCACCGAGCTCGCCATCCTGCTCGACGAGGCGGCCCCCGATGTGATCGTCACCAGTGCAGCGCTCGCCGAGACGGTCGTCGCCGCCGTGGCCGCGCTTCCGGTGACGCCGCTGGTGTTGTGCGCCGACGGCGCTCCCGAGGGATGCGCCGACCTCGCCGCCGCGACCGCGGGGTTGCCGGAGACCCCCGTCGCCGACGAACTGCTCGGTGCGCGTGTCCTCTACAGCGGCGGCACCACCGGCCGGCCGAAGCGGTTCGCGCAACAGTTACTCGGCGTCCACCCGGCCGATGCGCCGCAACGTCACTCGGGTCTGGTCACCAACCTCGGCGTCGACGAGCACACCGTGCTGCTGTCGCCGGCGCCGAACTATCACGCGGCGCCCTTCACCTTCCAACTCATCACGCTTGCCGCCGGCGGCACCGTGGTGTGCATGGAGCGCTTCGACGCGGCGGGCGCGATGGCAGCGATCTCTATCTACGGCGTGACCCATTCCCAGTGGGTACCCACCATGCTGATCCGATTGTTGCGCCTACCCGATCGGGAGCGGCTGTCGCTGTCCCCGACGCACCGGGTGGCCTTCACCTCGGGAGCGCCCTGCCCGGTGCACGTCAAGGAGCAGATCCTCGACTGGTGGGGCGACATTTTGCACGAGTACTACGGCGCCTCGGAGGGATACGGCCACACCTACATCAATCCGAAACAGGCACGCGCACATCCGGGTTCGGTGGGCCGCCCGCTGGGCGCGACACGCGTCCACATCGTCGACGACTCCGGTGCCGAGGTGCCGGCGGGCGTCGACGGCCGAGTGTGTTTCGAGGCGCTCTGGCAGCAGGCATACCGCAGTCCGGGCGCTGCCGGCGGCAAACTCAAGCAGATGGGCGATATCGGGCACCTCGACGACGACGGATTCCTCTATCTCGTCGGGCGCGCCGGATTCATGATCATCTCCGGTGGTGTGAATATCTACCCGGACGAGGTGGAGGCGGCTTTGCTGACCCACCCGGCGATCGCCGACGTCGGGGTGATCGGCGTACCGGACGCCGAGTTCGGCGAGTCGGTCAAGGCCGTCGTCGAGCTGCGTCCGGGCCGGACCGCCGCCCCGGCCGACATCATTGCCTACTCCCGTGACCGTATCGCCCACTTCAAGGCTCCGCGGATCGTCGAGGTGACCGCGGATCTGCCGCGGCTGGCCACCGGAAAACTCGACAAACGTGCCCTCGTTGCCCGCTTCGCCACCCCACCCGTACAACAGTCGGAATCGACTGCACACCAAGGAGAAAGAGTATGAGCACTCTCAATGTCACCGACCCCGCTGTCGTCGAGATCCTGCATGCCCTGAAGGTCAAAGGCCTTGCCTCGGACACCGTCCTGGGTGACATGACCGGACTCGACGACGCCACGCGTGCCACGGCGCTCGCCCGCGTCGTGGAAAACGGGTGGGCGATCCGTCGGGATACTCCGCGGATGAGCGGCACCATGATCACCCCGGCCGGACGCTCCGAGTACGACCGGCGCTCCGCGGAGGCCGCCCTCGACGATGCCGTCCTGGCCCAGGTCCTCGGCATCTACGAGAAGTTCCTACCGATCAACTCCGACTTCAAGAAGGTCTGTGCCGCATGGCAGATGACCGCCGACGGGTCGCCGAACGATCATTCCGATGCCGCCTATGATGCCGGGGTTATCGACGAGCTGTGCGGGATTCACGAGCGCGTCGCCGCCGCCCTCGCTCCCGCCGACACGGCTGCGCCCCGCCTGTATCGCTACGCCGGGCGGCTCGAGGCAGCCCTGAAGAAGGTTCGTGGGGGTGATTCGGCGGCCTTCGCCCGGCCGATGTACGACAGCTACCACGACATCTGGATGGAACTGCATCAGGACCTGCTGCTGACGACGGGCCGCGAACGCGAGGCCGCAGACGAGGAGTGACCCAAACCAGGGCCGGCACCCTCGAAAGGCGTTGACTCACAGCCTTTCGAGGGCGCCCAGGATCTCGTCGTGTCGGGAGCCGAGCTCGAGGGTTTCGTTCTCGTCGCCGACACCGCTCAGCGCGGTCACCGACACAAATCCCGCCGCGACGGCGGCGCTGTCGGTGCCCTCGGTGAAGCCCCGTGAGCGTTCCTCGCGATGCAGGATCAGCCCACTCTCGGTCGGCGACATGCGGATGCTGAACATGCTACGGGCGGCCAGGCCGGTGATCCGAATACCGCCCAGGTCGGCGTAGTCGACGTCGGGCACGTTGACATTCAACGACATTCGCGGTGCCCCCGATGCCGTCATCCACTCAACGAGGCGGGTGATCACCGTCGCGGCGGTGTCGAAGCGATGCGCCGGCGGGAACCCGCAACTGACCGCGAGTCCGCTGATGCCCGCCACACGAGCCGCCAGGACGGCACCGACGGTCGAGGAGAACAGGATTGACCGACCGGTGTTGTGGCCCGGATTGATGCCGCTGACCACGAGATCGGGTGCCCGGCCGTAGCTTCCGGCGCAGCAGGCGACCACGGCGAGCGCAGGCGGACAGTCGAAGGCATAAACCGGCGTTGCGCCCAGCCCCGGCAATGACGTGGACAGCACCGGGATGTGAGCGCCGTCCTCGATGCTGCCGAGCGAACTGCCACTTCCGCTGCGTTCGGTGAGCGGCGCAGCCACGATCACCTCGTGACCTGCCTCGATCAGGGCCGACGCCGCGGCATTCAGCCCGGGTGCGTCGTAGCCGTCGTCGTTGGTCACCAGAATCCGCATCGCGATCTCCGTTCGTCCGTCGCGTCTCGATCCCGTAAGTGTGACTGACGAATCACATAAGTGTCTAGTTTGCTCCGGTGCGGTATCGCATGCATCGCGCTACCAGAGGGAAACTCGGGCGGGTAATCCATTGACAGCGTGAGGTCAGTCACACCATAATGTGACTATTGATTCGCTAATGGACCTCGAATCGATTCCTCGACACCCGACGCCATGACGATCACACACGACAGGGAAGGACGCCACGGATGAACAGCTGGCCCCTGATGGACGAGACCTCGAAGCTGTACCCGCTGTACTCGCGGGCTAATGTCGGAGAGATTTTTCCCGACCCGATCACCCCGCTGAATGCGTCCCTCGGATTCCAGCACACGCTCGAGCCGGGCTGGCGCGACGCGTTCGTCGCCTGCGGCGTCTGGGATCACGATCTCTACGACAACCAGGTGGATTTCAACATCTTGCCTGCGTTCGGTAGCTATCTCTACATCAACATGTCGCTGATGCGCCTATTCGGGGTCCGTGTCCCGGGTATGAGTGCCGAGGCCGTCGACCTGCAGTACTTCGGCGACATGCCCGGCATCCCCTCGTACGAGAGCGAGCGGCGCGACTTCGACGAAAACCCGGAGTTCGAGGCCAAGGCCGGCGCCTGGCTGGCCGAACAGGTCTTGGGTGCAACGGATCTCGCCGCCTATGACGCCGATCGGGCGGAGGTGGAGGAGATCCGGCGCACGCGACCGGACCTGAGCGCCATGACCGATGCGGAGCTCGTCGAGCGGATGAACTCCTTCGAGACCCTGCTGCGCCGATTGTTCAAACACCACATCGAGGCCAGCCTGAAGAGCGGTGTCGGACTCGGTGCCATCGCTCAACTCGCGGAGGCGGTCGGCAAGCCCGAGCAGGCGCTGACCCTGGTGGCCGGGCTCGGCAATGTCGACTCCGCCGGTCCCTCCCTGCGAATGTGGGAATTGAGTCGCGCCGCAGGCGATCTCGAGGTCGCCGCGCTCTTCGATGCCGGCACGCGGGGACTCTATGCCAAGCTCAAGGAATCGCAGTCGCCGGCCGTCGTGGCCTTTACCGAACAACTCGACCGCTTCCTGGCCGACTGGGACTTTCGCGGACCCTCGGAGTGGGAGATCCGGGCGACGACCTGGGGAGTCGATCCGGACCTGGCATTGGCCACGATCGACCGCATGCGCGGGGTTGACGCGTCGGAGGCCCCGGAGACCAAATCGGCCGATCGTGGTGCGCAGCGCGACGCGGCCGCGGCCGCGATCGGTGAGATGCTGGCCGCCGACCCCGAGGCTTCGGCACAGTTCGAGGCCGTGCTCAACGCGTCGGCCCTGTGGATGCGCGGGCGTGAACGCGGTCGGACCACGGCGGCGATGCTGATTCACGAATTGCGTCTACCCGCACTCGAACTGGGCCGTCGTGCGGCTGCGAAGAACGTCATCGACGATGCGCGCCAGGTCTTCATGGTCTTCGCCGATGAACTCGACGGCTTCATCGCCGACCCGGCGGCTTATCGCGACACGCTCATCGAGCGCGAACGCATCTACCTTGATCTCTTCGACCGCACACCACCGTTCGTCGTCGACGGCACCCCGACGCCGGTGACCGAATGGCCGTTGCGGTCGTCGCACACAGCGACGGTCGCCGCGCCGGGCGAGAGCATCGCCGGTGTCCCGGCGTGTGGGGGCACCGCACGGGGTCGGGCGCGCGTCATCACCAGCCCTGATGATCCTTCGGCACTCGAGCCCGGTGACATCCTCGTCGCGCCCATCACCGACCCGTCGTGGACCCCACTGTTCGTCGCGGCCGCGGCCGTGGTGGTGGACGTGGGTGCACCGTTCTCCCATGCCGCGATCGTCAGCCGCGAGCTTGGGATTCCGTGCGTGGTTTCGGCAACCGAAGCCACCAAACGCATCACCGACGGTGCGATGGTCGAGGTCGACGGTACTGCGGGTACCGTCACCCTCCTCTGACGTCCCCCCTGACTCGTCCGGTCCCGTCAGTCGCCTCCGGTGGGACCGGATGATTCCACCTGCCGTGATTTCCCTCGCATCCCGTTCACCGTGCAGCACGGCGACTTCCGACCCAACAACGTCCTCTTCGACGCCGCCGATGGCGACGGCATGCTTGCTGCATTGGACTGGTAGGCCGTCATCTACGGACCGGGCATCGACGACGTCGCCTACTTCATCGGCGCGCTCGTCACCGCGACACAGCGCGCCCACGAACGCGATCTACTCGACGTCTATCACAAAGAACTGCCGGCGCATGGCGTCGCCGACTACCCCTTCGACAGGCTGCTCGCCGACTACCCCATCGCCACGTTTCCGAATCTCGTCGTTGGGGTCGCAGCGGCGTCACGCGTAGCGACCGGGGCGATCACCTGTTCGTGTCAATGACCCGCAACGCCCTCGTGCATGCCCGCGATCACGGTGCGCTCGACCGCATACGTTCGACTGCAACGAATTCGGGAGCGACGCATGTCCGAGGCCGCCGGAGCCGCGGTGCTCGAGGACGCAACTGTCGGCACCCGACCAACTGGGTTTCTGCACCCTCGGTGGATATGTCAGCAACCCTCCGGACTCACTCGATGAGTTGCGCAGGCCGCGCAACTCGGGCTCGGCCACGTCTTCATCTGCGGGTCGACAACATCGTGTTCGAGCGCCTCGCCGATGGCGTCGGTGCGGTGATCATCGACTGGCAGGTCACCGGCCTCGAGGTGCGGAGAACACACGAGATGCGGTTGATCCGTCGGTACTCGAGGAGTTTTCGCGCAAGTCCGACGGATACGACGAGACCACAGCGGTGGCCGACTACCAGATCCAGTTGCCCAGCGGGCTCTACATCATTTTGGCCGCCATCGACGTGCTCCCCGACAACGATGTCGTCAACACCTTGATCCTGGCGCTGCTTCGTCGCAACCGCACGGAGGTGGTCGCAACTGCACGGCGGTGATCGACTGGCGTTCGGTCGCGGCCCTGCGCAACGTCACCTCTGTGCTGAGCGTGAGCTGACCTGCGTGGAGCTGTTGCTGATTCGTCATGCCGATCCGCTTCATCTTATCGACGATTCCGGTGCCGACCGGGACCTCACCGATGAGGGGTGAGTGCAGGCCAAACGTCTGGCGCAATCCGACGGTGGTGGACGGTACGGCGCAGTGCACTCGATCGTCAGCAGCTCCATGCGGCGCGCCTGGCACACCGCCGAACAGCTGCGCGAGGTGCTCGGACATGACGTCGTCATCGAAGGCCGACCCGCCGAACTGGACCGCGGGTGGAAGGAGTGCGGCATCACCCCCCTGACGACTATCCGCGTCGGCCGAGCCCGACGGATATCGGGAGACCCTGTCGGTCTTTGAGTTCGATCACCTCACCTGACGATGTGAGCGGCCACGACGGCCGTGGGCGCGCATGGACGTCCGCGGCACGACTCGAAGGTCGCGCTGTCGAACAGTCGGTAAAAGGTGTTGTTGACCTCGACGGTGCAGAGCTGGGAAGGGAAGTATGCCAACCACTATCGCTCCGGGATTCGACGCGGAGAGAAATGTCCTCGCCAACCCGGTATTGCCAACCGGAGGTACCGACGTACTGCATCACCGTCGAGGCGAAGCACGCAGGTGAGAATTCATTTGGAGTCGGCCTCCCGGCGACGCTCACGCGCGTAACGTGACCCACGGCCGTGAAGAAGTCCGACATCAACTAATGGAGGCTCCCGATGTCCGATGCACGTGACACCGTTCTCGCTTACGCACCGAACGCCGATACCGCGGTGGTCGACAAGATGGCGTCGACCTACGCCCTCGCGCTACGCAATCGCGACGCGGCGCTGGTCTCGGCCAGTGACCCCGCGGAACTCAAGACGGTCCGCGAGAACTTCTTGAAGAAGAAGCTCGGACTCACCCAGAGCGACGCCGAACTCGACAAGGCCATCACCGACGTCCTGGCCGGCATGAAGGACGGCAAGTCCAATCCACGCCTGGCGGTGTACTACCTGCTCGCCGACAAGTTCGGCAAGCTCGACGTCTTCAAGTAGCTGTGCGTGGGGCAACAGCCCACGACAAACACCTCGGGAAAGACAGATGACCGCGTCGGCCTCAGCGGCCGGACGCGGTCATCTGTGTTGTCGGACGTCCTGCGCTGTGTACGCCTACGGGTGTGTGGGAGCTATTGCCGCACGGCACGCCCGCGGATCGCCAGGTAGCCGGCGATCAACACGATTGCCACGACGATGCCGACGATGAACGGGATGACCTCCCAGCCCCCGTTGCTGTTGTTATAGCCAAGCTGGTAGGTCAGCCACGATCCGACCAGTGACCCGACGATGCCGAGAACGATGGTCATGATCACCCCGATGTCCTGCTTGCCCGGCATCAGTAGTCGCGCGAGTGCGCCGACGATCAGACCGACGACGATTGCGCTGATGATGGTCCAGAGCATGGTGTCCACCTCTCTGTGAATGTTCGGTCGCGCGCGCACGACCGAGATGATGACCAAGAGCGGCCCGCGGTCTCGAGGCGACACTGCTCCCGGTTGACCAGTGGATCCGGGCGAACCGGACGCTGGTCGTCATACGCTAACGCGTGGGACGCCCGCCGCGCCCCACTGCGACCCAATCGCAACGAGATCCCTCGTCTTGGGGGAGAATTGTCTGCCGACGGGGGTGATCGGTCCGAATCCCTCCGAGCGCCGCATTACAGGGGCACTCCGATGGACGACGGGTACGTCCGTACCGAATCGTGTGGCACGTGACAGCGCTGAATCGCCGTTGCGTCCACCCTGATGACGTCCCAGCTGTTGCACTGCGAGGCGCCTGACCTGCCGATTTGGAACTTCCGGCCGTGGTGCGTAACTTAGTCGGAGTCAGCGCGCCGCGGCGCCGCCCCGGAGGGCTCCGTGAGGAGTTTGGTAGGGGAGTGGAAACCGGGTAGTCGTTGACCGCCCCGAGAATTCGATCTGGGCACAGTCATGTGTCGGGATGAGGTCCCGGGTTTGCCATGACCGATCGGCCGCGACCAGCGTGTTGCGAGTACTGTGAGGTTCTGGTACTCTGGAAGAGTTGCTCCGGAAGGGGTTAACATTTCGGAAATAGAACAACTCATCGGATTCTGCCTCTTGTGTGGGTGGTGTTGGTGGGTGTGTGTTCTTTGAGAACTCGATAGTGTATTGGTGGATTGTTTGGTGCCATTTTTTGTGGCATTGGAGTTTGTGCATTGCGCTCTATTTTGTGGGGTGTGGTGTGCAGTTTTTTGTGCCAGTTTTTTGGTTTGTTTTTGTCAGGTTTGCTTTCCTGGTTTGTG